>CAWFUK010000031.1:0-7759 GCA_963818935.1 uncultured Acidobacteriaceae bacterium | reverse complement strand
TATTGGCGATTCCATTCCATTCCATTCCGGAAACTTTTTCTTTCTTTCTTTCTTTCTTTCTTTCTTTCTCTTTCTTTCTTTCTTTCTTCTTTCTTTCTTTCCCCTTCTTCCTCTCTTTCCTCTCTCTCTCTCCCTCCCCTTCTTCCTCCTTTCCCCCCCCTCCCCCCTCCTCCCTTTCCTGTTGGGGTTTGTGTGTGGGCTTGCCCCTACCCCGGTGCCTTGCCTACCCTTTGTGTTGCTTGGCACCGTCTGTCTCTGTGTGTCTGGGTGCCCGTGTGTCTGTTTGATGCTAGGTATTTGTGCCTGGGTACCTGTGTGCTCAGTGTTGGAATGTGTTAAGGCCGTTATTTCCATTTTCTTGCCGTGCGGATGAGCCCGTACGCCACTACGCAGAACCAGAAGTCGAGCAACAATCCTAGATCGAGTTGGAACGGGTGATGCCGCGGCAAGGGAAGGAGACGCGCCAGCAGGAAGTAGACCACGTTGCCCAGCAAAATAGCGCACAGCGCTTGCAGCAGATTTAGGCGCACACCAATTTAGACACCAAATTCAGCTCTCGGGCTGCGTCCTATACAAAACAAAAAGGAGCACTGTGCGTGCTCCTTTTTCTGCTTTTTTTGGGAACGCCCGTTACTGCGAACCACCCGCCATATTCCCGCCAGCATCAGCCAATTCGAGGCCGTATTTCTTTCCCTGGAAACGGAAGCCGGTCACGGAAGCGGTGCCATTGCCATCCGTCTTAACCTCCGTCGCTGTATTCGCCGCCGGCGATTGCAGATCGACTACGCGCACGGGAACCTTTGCCACCACCTTGCTACCCCTCATGATGCTCAGTTCCACGCTGGGACCGCTGCCATTCCACTCCAACTTGTAATCGCCGGGCTTAAGCTTGGTGCCGTTGACAGTGACTGTATTGTTAATTTCGATTCCCTTGGTTTCCGCAAAAGCGCTCGAGGCAAGCAAGAGCGCCAACCCCAGGATTACACTCTTCGATACTGTCGCGAACTTCATGGTTGCTCCTTTTTCTCCCCGCTTGCAAAGCGGAGGGTCTGGGGCGGCCCGGTCGCGACTGCAGCTACAAAACCGTTGTGTTTTGCCGCAAATCGCCTACAATGCAGCAGTTGGGGTTTAGCCTACAGACAGCAAGGTCTGCGAGCGATGCACGGGGGTTTTCTCACCTGGGCCGCCAAACCGAAAGTGAGAGAATCCCCGAACCCCACTAAAGTTTCTGTCAGTATCTATCCACGGTCAGCCCATCACTTTATCCGGCTGCCGTTTCCTGATTACTCTTCCTCATTACATTACGCAGAGGGAACGCGATAAGTTCCGCATTCTTGCATGATGTTCTCTGCCTCTTTTGACGAGGTGTATGCGCTCCCGTTAGCAAAATATGCCTACCTAAATATCTTCACACAACAGTGTTCATCGTGTCGGCACTACGGCGCACTGTCTTGTGTGACGCAGCTACTCAATTGATACAGCTACTAATTGATGGATGATTGAAATGAGGAATCGGATGCGGCGTATGTACCCCAATTTGGGGGGGAATTTACTGCCACGTGGTTGCTCGTAGTTTTGTAAAGAATCGTGATCCGACGAACTCGCGATTTCGGCGGCGTCGGTAATCAATCAGAATGCTGGCGCTCCACCGACCAGATCGCCGCCTGATCCTTCTCGAAGGGATACACGTGCACCATCCAATCCAGAACCACGGGATGAAATGTTCCTCCCGCTGCATCGCAAGCTTCTGGCGTGTGTATGGATCCGTTGAAACCAAATTCCGGATGTGGCTTAAAAGATTCCAGCTTTCGTCCCCAGGGAGCGGAGCAAAAATTTACATGCTCATGCCACTGGGCTACGCTGAGCGGAATAAACTCGTCCAGCTTATCCTCATTCAGATGTTTCGAGGCCGTGTACATCACGCCAACTAATTTGTAGTCTTCGCCATGTTTTTCATAGAGCAGCGAAGTTGGGCGCGAAGCGTCGAAATGGAAAGCGTTCTCCCGTCCGTATTGGTAGTTGGTGAAGTGGTAAATCTTCTGCGGGACGTTGGGCAGAAAAATCCTGAAGCCATCGGCCAGCGCGACGTGATAGTCGACGTACTTCTCTGAAACTTTGCGCGCGGCATCGACCACCTGCTGCGCGCGCTCCGCATCGCCGGGCTTCAGCGGTCGCAGCGCCGTCATCTTCATGTGCGGGCCCATATCCATGTGGCCCTCCATGGAGTGCATGGCTTGGGCACCGGCGTCATCTTTATTCCCGCCCATCGGCATGTTTGACATGTCGTGATCGGGCGTGTCCATGCCGGGCATACTCTGCTGCGCGGCCGTGGGATTCATGCCGTCTGGTTGCTGTCCCCACGTGATGCTGGTGAGCAGAAAAAGCGAAACTAGAATAATGATCCGGCGCATGGCAAATCCCCCACCTTTTCTTTTGATACTAACCCTGGAGCAAGTGGCTTGTTTCGGCAAGAGAACGCGGGTTACTGCACATTACAGAGGTAATTTGTCTCTCTGATCGAGGCCAGAACTGTGAAAACGCAAAGGTTGTTCGGCGATCCGCCAATCGCGCATTGACCGATTTCCACAGCACACGCTAGAATAGTTGAGTTTGCCTGTACTGGCCGACCCGTTCCAGGTCGCCTTGCCTTGGCTGCTCACGCGCCGTGGCGGAACACACAGCAAGCATAGGAAGTTCAGCAGGGCGGAAGAGAGAGCGCTCGTGTGCGCCAGCTGCCGCTGAACTGACTTTCACGGACATTTGATTGGAGGCAGACGTATGTACGCGGTCATCCGCGCCGGTGGAAAGCAGTACCGGGTGGCGCCCGGAGATGTGATTCGAATGGAGACACAGGCCACTGGCACCGAGGGCCAGGTGGAGTTTGGCGACATCTTGGCGGTGTCGGGCGGCGAAGGTCAGATCGCCAAACCCGAAGCCGGCGCTCGCGTCGTCGGCCAAGTGCTCGAGCAAGGCCGCGGCGAGAAAATTCTGGTCTTCCATTACAAACGCAAAAAGCAATATAAGAAGCTGCGCGGCCATCGGCAGAATTTTTCGGCAGTGCGAATCACTGAGATTGCATTCGATGGACAGAGCTTCAAGGCTCCCGAGCCGGAGAAGAAACAGCCGAAGCCGAAGAAGGCCGCGGCGGAAGAGCACGAGGCGCCCGAGCCGAAGGCCAAGGCTGCGAAGAAGAAGGCTGCTCCGAAGAAAGCGGCCAAGAAAACAGCCGCTAAAAAGAAGTAAAGAGAAAACGAGCTTTAACTCGGCTCCAAACAGATTTTTCTAGGAACTGGCAACCAGCCACTGGCAACTGGAATTCTATGGCACATAAAAAAGGACAGGGAACATCACGCAATGGGCGCGACTCAAACGCGCAGCGGCTTGGCTTCAAGGCATTCGGCGGGCAAGTGGTGCCCGGCGGGACGATCATTGTGCGGCAGCGCGGCACACCGGTGAAACCCGGACTCAATGTTGGCCGCGGCAAAGACGATACTTTGTTCGCCAAGGTCACGGGACGCATCAAGTTCCTGAACAAGGGCTCGATGGGCAAGTTCGTGATGGTCGAGCCGATGGAAGTGGCCGAGTAGTCCGCTTTCGCATCGAGTTTGTGAATGGCATTGGTTCTTAG
The DNA here is from genome assembly GCA_963818935.1 of uncultured Acidobacteriaceae bacterium. Lineage (GTDB taxonomy): Bacteria > Acidobacteriota > Terriglobia > Terriglobales > Acidobacteriaceae > Sulfotelmatobacter. Next base: position 4,131 of record CAWFUK010000031.1, on the reverse strand, counting down.
CGGCCCGCGTCGAGCTTGTCGAACGGGCCAGCCTCGCCTTCGGACGAGGCTTTTTGTTTTGGGGCGGTCGGTAGTCGCTGGTCGTTCGCTAGAATCCAACGAGACTGGTAGCCGCGAAGTTTACCTGCGAAGCGGGTTGGCCAACGACTGCGAACCAACGACGATCCTTCACCATGTTTATCGATGAAGCAAAAATCCGGGTCAAAGCTGGCGACGGCGGCAATGGCTGCATGGCCTTTCGCCGCGAGAAATTTGTTCCGCGCGGTGGGCCTTCGGGCGGCGACGGTGGCAAGGGCGGCGATGTGATCATGGAATCCAGCGAGCGCCACAATACGCTGGTGCACTTTCGATTCAATCCCGAATATAAAGCCGAGCGCGGACGTCATGGCGAAGGCTCGAATAAGACCGGGCGCGAAGGAGAAGATGTAATTCTAAAAGTTCCCGTCGGAACAATTGTGTACGACGAAGAATCCGGCGAGAAAGTGTTCGATTTCTCTGCGCCGGATCAGCGCATGGTGATCGCCTACGGTGGCCGCGGTGGACGCGGCAATGCGCGCTTCGCCACTTCGGTGCATCAGGCTCCCCGCGAACATGAGCCCGGACGTCCTGGCGAAGAACACACCTATCGGCTCGAACTCAAGTTGCTCGCCGATGTAGGACTGGTGGGCTATCCGAATGTGGGCAAGTCGACGCTGGTTTCGCGCATCTCAGCGGCGCGGCCGAAGATTGCCGATTATCCTTTCACCACGCTGGAGCCCAATCTTGGCGTGGTCGTGGTGGGCGATCCCAACAACGAAATCAGCTTTGTGGTCGCGGATATTCCGGGATTGATCGAGGGCGCGCACACGGGGTCGGGCTTGGGGACGCAGTTTCTGCGGCATATCGAGCGCACCCGATTGTTGGTCCATTTGGTCGATGTGTCGGACAGTAGCGGCCGCCCCGACGTGGTCAAAGATGTCGAGGTGATCCTTGGTGAACTGGCGAGCTTTGGCGCAGGCCTGGAAGGAAAGCCCATGATCATGGTCGCGTCGAAAATCGATGTGGCCAACAAAGAAAAACTAGCGGCGCTGAAACGCTACTGCAAGAAACATAAGTTGAAGCTCTATGAGATTTCGGCGGTGACCGGAAAAGGAATCGAAGAGCTGAAGTACGCCATGGCCAAAGAGGTTGATACTTTGCGCGAACAGGCTCGCGAAGGAGCCCAAGCGAGGGAATCCAGCGCGGGAAGCCCACCTAGCCTATAAACCGTGAAGGACGCAGCTTTACACGAAGGAAGATGCAAGGCGATTCTGCCTGGTGCGACTGCAGGCCCCTCCGTCTAATGATTTTCAAAACCTCTACTGCTGCGCCGGCGAAGTTCCCTGATCGTTTTGCGCTCCCGGGGTTAACTGCTCGCCAATGACATCACCGGAGACGATCATCTCCACGCGGCGATTCAGCTTGCGGCCGGCCGCCGTGCTGTTATCGGCGATTGGATCGGCCTTGCCCATGCCTTGCGCGGTTACATTATTCATGTTCACTCCCTCGCTCACGAGGTAATCGCGGACGGCTTCGGCGCGCTTGTCAGAAAGCGTCTGATTGTATTCGTCGCTGCCGATGGAGTCGGTGTAGCCTTCGATCTGCAGTTTCAGGTCAGGATAGGCCAGCACAATTCCAGAGATCTTGGCCAAGCGCTCGCGGGCTTCGGGTTTCAGGGTGTATTTATTGAAATCGAAGAGCACGTCGGGCATGCTGACGATCAGTCCGCGCGCCGTGTCGCGGGTTTGCAAGACTTGATTCAGCTGAGCCAGGAGCCGCGCGCGCATCTGTTCCTTCTGGCGAATCGCCTCCTGCCGCTGCTGCTCCGCTAACGCCGCTTGCTGAGCCGAAGCTTGGGCGGCCTGGCGCGCGGCGTCGGCCTGTGCCTGGGCTGCCTGTTGTTGCGCCAAGGCTGCCGCCTGGTCGCGCTGCGCCTGGGCTTGCGCAGCTTCCGCTTCGGCACGGCGGCGCGCATCTTCTTCCGCCTGCGCTTGCGATTGCGCAGCCTGTTCCTGTGCGGCCCGGGCATCAGCTTCCGCTTTTTCTCTAGCTTCCTGCTGGGCGCGTCGTTCCGCTTCGACCTTCTCCTGCTCTTTGCGGCGGAGCGTTAACACGCGGGCGTCTTCGGCCATTTGAGTGGCGCCGCGGGCGGCGGTGCCGATCGGGGTCCGGCCTTGCTTGCGCTGGTAGTAATCTTCGGCGCGCTGCAGCATGTCTTCCGCTTTGGTCAGACTGTCAGGCGCGTATTGCTGGGCGCCGGCCGCCTTTGCGATGACGACGGCATTGCGGGCTTCGAGCAATTCCAACGGAACCTTCGAACTGGCCTGCGATGACGGAAGTTGGTTCGCCGGAACATCGATGGTGTATTGACTGCCTTCGAGCACATCGAACTTCGCATCGATCGGTTCCTGAAAGCCTTTGGTTTCGCGGCGAATAACATTTTCCGCCACGACTTTGTTGCTGGGATGAGTGACGGAAAAGTAGGGCTCGGCGGTTACGATCAAGCCGAAGGCTTGCAGATCGGTGGTGACGTCGATCTTATCTTTGCCATTGTCGCCGGGCAGGATCTCTCCCAAATTCACCGCGCGGCCCTCGGGAGTGATCGCCCACAAGACATAGGTGAGATATTGTCCACCCAGCGTCATCGCAGGTTCGAGGTGCGCGAGTTCCACACTGATGGCGAGGCGGCCAGCTTTACCGTCGATCTTGGCGTGGCCTTCGACTCGCGGCATCAGTTCCGTGCCACGAAAATCCACTGTCGTGGAACCGCCTCGGTTACGGTAATTGACCGCCTCGGTGGTGCGCGCGGAAACTGTGACGCGGAAGACGGGTATGTCGTTCTGACCGGTGTTCTGGTTCATCTGCTGGGGCGAATTTTGATCGGTTGCCGGCTCAGTCGGATGAGGATTGGCGGGATAAAGAGGAGTAGCAGAGTTATCTTGCGCGAGCAGGGCCAGCGAGAGCGTCGTACACAATAGCGGGAGTAGAACGATCTTTTTCATGGAACCATCCTTAATGAGATAATCGCGCGCGTCTTTGATGGCCCCGCTTAGATATTAGGTTGGTTGCGATCCGGCCACTGGCAACTTCAAAGATATGGAGACACCAAGAACAACTTATGACTACGCAAGGTTGCGCTGACTCATGGTGAGATCGCGCATGCAAGCTAAGCGCGGGGTAGCTGCGCTCCGTGCTGGAAGTGGTATTGCAGAATCTTTGCAGCTAGGGCAGGAGGCATTTTGTCTTCGCCGGAATCCACAGTGCGCACGATCTCGCCACGACACACCACTTCGGTGGCGGAGAGACCGGCAATCTCTGAGGGCAGGACGAGATTGATTTCCAGAATCACGTTCGGTTGCAAAGCGTCTTCCGCTTGAAACAGCATTCCGGAGCGAGAAATGTTTCTGGTTTCGCCCGTGTGCCATTTGTCTTCGTCGAGACGACGATATTTCAGGGGCAAGTGAAGTTGAAAACGTTGCGCTCGCGTGGAGGGAATGTTGTGCAAAGCCCGGGCATAGGCGGGGGGAGCGGACATGATCACCTCGGTGGAAAGAGCATTGGAATCCAACACTTCACGCACTGTGTTTTTCAGGTCACGCAGCGTGAAAGGCTTTTGCAGCAGGCGCACGCCCGCGTCCAGCGTGCCATTGCGGCCGATCACGTTCTCTGTGTAACCAGACATGTAAAGGATTTTTACGTTCGGGCGAAGTTCCGCAACGCGCTGCGCGAGTTCGCGCCCGTTCATGCCGGGCATGATCACATCGGTCAGGAGCAGATTGATCACGCCTTCATGCGCGACTACGATCTGCATCGCCGCCGCGCCGTCTTCGGCTTGCAGCACGCGATAGCCTTGCTTTTCCAGAAACTGCCGCACCAAATAGCGCAGGTTGGATTCGTCCTCGACCACCAGGATGGTTTCGGTTCCGGGCTCGGTGACCGGCGTTTCCGGCGGAGCTACGACTGGAGGATGTGACTCGATGGCATCGGGAATGCGGGGCAGATAAATCTTAAAGGTGGTGCCTTTTTCTGGTTCGCTGTACACCCAGATGTAGCCGCCGCTCTGCTTCACGATGCCGTAAACCGTGGAGAGGCCGAGGCCGGTGCCTTTCGGTC
>CAWFUK010000030.1:0-32318 GCA_963818935.1 uncultured Acidobacteriaceae bacterium | reverse complement strand
CGCCGTCTCCGCCTCGATACGTGCTGGAACGGTTGTGGTCAGGGGCGACGCGCTCACTTGCGCCGGCATCGCGATGAAAGGCGGGATGCTCATTGTGGCCGGCAGCGTGGGCCCGATGGCCGGATTCATGATGCAGAAGGGCGTGCCGGTGGTCGTGTGTGGTGACGCCGGTGCCTGGGTCCGCCAGCAGCATGTATGCCGGCACCGTTTTTCTCGGTGGCAGTTGTAGCGAGCTCGGCGCCGACGCGGTTTACGAAGAGGTTTCCGACGCCGACCTCGAGCTGATCGCGACCTCGCTCAGCGCTACAAGGCGACCGCCCCGCCGGGGGGCTTTCAAAAGGTGGTTTCCGGCAGGAGGCTCTGGAACTTCGAGCGGAGCGAGCGAGCGCCGTGGAAAGCCGCCTTGTGATCGCGGGCAGCTCCAGTGGGAAAATTGGCGGGGCCGCCGCTCGACGCAATTGACACTGCATCGTGCCCTGTAGAGTGAACGGCGCCTGGCTGCACTCATCCTGGTGGCGAAACCCTTCCTGCACACTTTTGATCAACAATCCGTCGGCCGCAACAACTGGCCCCAGGCGGGTTCAGGGAACTGATCGTCAAAAACAACGCTGCGATCAGTTTACGAAGCAAGCTGGGAGAGTCGCTCAGCTCGGTGGAGAAATACGCCACGCCGCTCGAGGAAGCGACGACGCCATCGCTGGAGGCACTGAAAGCCTACAGCCTGGCAGTAAAGACGCTCTATGCGAAAGATTTCACAACCGCGGCGCCTCTGTTCCAACGAGCGGTGGACCTTGATCCGAATTTTGCCATGCCCTATGTCTGGATGTCGGGCTTTTTTTACGAGAACCAAGAGGAGCGGGGGGCCAAAAATGTACGCAAGGCTTACGAACTGCGGGAGAAGGTAAGTGAGCCGGAGCGGTTTGCCATCGAGGGAATCTACTACGCTACCGTGACGGGAGAGTTGGAAAAGGCGATGCAGACCTACCGGTTGTGGTACCAGACCTACCCGAGGGTCGGGACCAGAATGGAAGGACTTATTTCCGGCCAATTGGGGAACTTGGAAAAAGAATTGGAGGGATTTCAAGAGGCGCTGCGCGTAGAGCCCGATGTTGGAATGAACTATGGGAACTTGGGCAGCGCTTACGCGAGTCTCAACCGACTGGACGAGGCTGAGGCGGTATATAAGCAGGCGGAGGAGCGCAAGTTCGAGGACGAATCACTACTCGTGAACCGCTATCAGTTGGCTTTCCTGCAGGGCAATTCAGCCGAGATGGCTCGGTTGGTCTCAGCCGCCATGGGCCGGCCGGGCGCCGAAGACTGGTTGCTGGCCGCGGAAGCGGACACGGAAGGTTGGTACGGCAAGTTGAAGAACGCGCACGAACTGACCAGGCGGGCGATGGATTCCGCCCAGCACAACGACGCCAACGAGGGGGCCGCAATGTATCAGGCAGCGGCAGCGCTGCGCGAGGTCGAATCGGGCAACCGAGAACGGGCACGGGCCGAGGCCCATGCGGCGTTGAAGCTGGCCCCGAACCGTGATGTGCGGGCAATTGCGGCGCTGGCCCTGGCGCGGGCAGGCGATACGGCAGTGGCGGAGAAGTTGGCGGCTGAACTCGACAAGACCTTCCCGCTGGACACGTTGGTGCAGAGGTATTGGCTGCCCACGATCAGGGCGGCCGTCGCCCTTGAGCGCAAAGACGCGAACCGGGCAATCGAACTGTTGAAAGTTACGAGCACGATCGAACTTGCCTCACCAAACAACCTCGCGATATTCCTGTGCCCCGTATATTTGCGTGGGGAAGCCTATCTCATGCTCCACGACGGCAACCGAGCCGAAGCAGAATTTCAGAAATTCATTGAGCACCGAGGACTGGTTGTGAACTTTCCATGGGGCGCACTGGCTCGCCTCGGACTGGCACGCGCCTATGCCATGCAGGGTGACATTGCGAAAGCCCGCGCCGCTTATCAGGTTTTCCTTACTCTCTGGAAAGACGCCGACCCCGACATTCCCATCCTGAAACAAGCCAAGGCGGAGTACGCGACTGACGCTATCAGGCGATAGCGCTCAAATTTCGATTGCTTTCGGTTCGGGCCACATCCGGTACATCCGCCAGCAATCGAAAGATGAGTGCAATCGCCGGGTGCCACAGAGATTCCCTTCCCGCTTCGCTATAATTAAAGATTCTATGTCCCCCACCCGCCTACAGGAGGCACTTCGCGCTGAGCCGAAGCGAACGGCGCAGCCGCGGGCCTCAGCCGATTACCGCGGATCGAGCACTGCGGCGCGTTTTGCCGATCCGCAGGCCGAGTTCGCCGCTCTGCGGAGCGGCTGCGGGATCTACGATCTGGGCTTTCGTGCGCGCATTTCGCTGACCGGCGGCGATCGCATGCGCTGGATGAACGGCATGGTCACCAACAACATTCGCGACCTGGCGGTCGGGAACGCGGTTTATGCTTTCCTGCTCAATCCGCAAGGCCGCATTCTCGGCGACATGACTGTGCGAAACCTGGGCGATTCGCTGCAGGTAGAAACCGATCGCAGCCAACTGGACACGATTCTCGCCACCTTCGACCATTACATCATCATGGACGACGTGGAAGTGGCGAACATCAGCGAGCAGCAGACCGCCCTCGGCCTGACCGGGCCGAAATCGCGATCGTTGCTGAATGCCGCGGGCATCGAAGTTCCGGAATTACGGCCGTTGCAGACGATCACTCCGCGGTGCAACTGCGATTGCGGCTGCGTGGAATGCACGGTAATTCGCGGCGAAGACGCGCAGCACGAATCGTATGAGATCTGGCTCGCTCCGAAAGATGTTTTGAAAACCTGGCAAACTTTGCTGATGGCAGGGGCAACGGCCGTAGGCTCGGAGGCGCTGGAGATGTACCGCATCGCAGCCGGCATTCCGCTTTACGGCGTCGACATTCGCGAACGCGACCTGCCACAGGAGACGGAACAAACCCGCGCTCTCAACTTCAACAAAGGCTGCTACGTCGGACAGGAAATCGTGGAGCGGATTCGCTCGCGCGGCAATGTGCATCGAAAGTTCACCGGGTTCGTTGCGGACGGCGCGGCGGCAATCGTTGCGGGCGATAAGATTGTTTCCGGCGAAAAAGAAGTGGGCGAGATCACCAGCGCTGCGGTTCTGCATACGCCGTCAGGCATTCGAACGATTGCACTGGGATACATTCGGCGCGAAGTGGGAATTCCGGCGCGGGAAGTTACGATTGGGACCGTCGGGGCCAGCGTAGCGCAGTTGCCATTGGGCAGCAGTCTGCTCGAAGCTGAAGATGCAGCCTTGCACAAAGTTTAGGAAACGTTTTTCACGATCCCGAAGTAAAGATTTACGAGGATAGAAAACATGGCTGAGAAAAAGCAGGAAGCGAGTTTCACCATAACCGACCGCCGCTTGTTCACTGAGGATGGCGAATTGCGCAAAGACATCGGCGAGGAGAGCGAAAAGCCGAAGGCGGCCGCGCCCCCACCTGCTAGCGCCGCGAAAGAAGCCGCGCCTTCCAACCCGGTGGCTCCGTTTCCCGCTGCCGAAGGTGAGGGTCAGGAGGTGCCTCCGCCGCCAACCGCGGCCGAGCAGCAGGCACAGGCGGATGCATACCGCGCTTCGTCCAAGGAACTCGATTCGCGCGTGGAACTCAGTGGCCGCTCGGCCAAAGTGTTTGAAATGACCTTTGAGCGCTTCCTGGCGTCGTTGTATATGACCGCGATGCTTCAGCTCGGATTGATGCATGAGCAGGGCGGCCAGCCACGCCTTGATATTATTGGTGCCCGCCAGACCATCGACACGCTGGCTCTGCTGGCCACGAAAACCAAGGGCAACCTGACTCCCACAGAAGAAGCTTTCCTGCAAAACAGTCTGTACGAAGTGCGCATGGCCTATGTGGAAGTGACCAACGCACTGTCGCGTCCGCCTCAACCCGGAACGGCGACTGGAACCACCGGAAGATGAGCCTGCCGCACAACCGTTCGGCCAAAAAGGTTTGCGCATGAAGGCGACGCTCACGGTGTTGGGCAGTGGCACGTCGATGGGCGTGCCCACTCTGGGCTGCAATTGCGCCATCTGTGGTTCGAGCGATCCGCACGATCGCCGCACGCGTCCTTCGGTGATGCTGGAGTACGCCGGCAAAGTGGTGCTCATCGACACCACTCCGGATTTTTACGGGCAGGCCATTCGCGAGCACATCACGCGCGTGGATGCGGTTTTCTACACGCATACGCACGCCGATCACATTCTCGGCATTGATGATTTGCGACCGCTCAGCTATCGTCACAAGCCGAATAAGTTGCCGCTGTTCGCGCGGCCGGAGGCGGCCGCTTTTCTGCGCAAAATGTTCAGCTACATTTTCGACGCCAACTACAAATTCGGCGGATTGCCGCTGCTCGAATTACGGGCGATCGATGGTCCGGTAGAGCTTTTCGGCGCACGCTTCGAGCCGGTGACTTTGATTCACGGGGAAACTGAAATCTACGGCTTCCGCTTTGGCAGCGCTGCCTATCTCACCGATCACAGCGATATCCCTGAAGCTTCGTTTCAGAAGTTGGTAGGCCTGGACATTCTTTTTCTGGATGCGCTGCGCTACAAGCCTCATCCCACGCACTCGACGGTGGAGAATTCGTTGCGCATTGTCGAGCGATTGAAGCCGAAGCGCGCATTCTTCACTCACATTTGTCATGATCTGGGCCATGAGGCTACGAACGCGACGCTGCCGGAGAATGTGCGCCTGTCCTATGACGGGCTCAAGCTGGAATTTGATATCTAGGGGTCAGTCCTGGGTGAAGGTCTGGGCCAAGACCCAGGGCCTTAGACCTCGCATCTCCGACCTTGCAGACATGAAGATTTTTCACAAACTCGAAGACGTTCCCGCTGGATTTGGGCCATCGATATTAAGCGTCGGAAACTTTGACGGAGTGCATCGGGCGCACGCGCAGGTTCTGGGAGAGATTGTGCGGCGCGCCCGTGAAAGCGGTGTCAAGGCGGTTGCGATCACGTTCGAGCCGCATCCGGCGCGCATCCTGCGGCCGGACTCTGGACTGAAATTGCTCACGCCGCTGCCAGAGAAATTACGCTTGCTGGCGACTACGGGAATCGATGCTGTGCTGGTGCTTCCTTTTGGCCGTGATCTCTCGCTGATGACGCCGCGACAGTTTGCCGAGCGCATCCTGAAGAAGCATCTGCATGCGCGTGAAGTGCACGAAGGCTACAACTTTCGCTTCGGACACAAGGCGTCCGGCGACATTCATTTGCTCACGCAACTTGGCCAGGAGATGGGCTTTGCGGTCAAAGTTTATTCCGAAGAGAAGCTGCGCGGCGAACCAGTTTCCAGCAGCCATATACGGAAGTTAATCAGAGAAGGGCGAGTCAGCCGCGCGCGGCATCTGCTGGCTCGTCCGTTTTGCATTCTGGGCGCGCCGGGGCGAGGACGCGGGCTGGGATCGAAATATACAGTGCCCACGATTAATTTAGCGCGCTATGAAGAGCTCGTGCCGAAGGACGGCGTTTACATCACCTGCACGCGCGTCGGCGAGGAGCGTTTTGATTCGGTTACCAACGTGGGCAATCGTCCTACGTTTGGCGCTGACTCGTTTGCGATCGAGACGCATCTGCTCAACTTCCATCCGATTGAATTGACCCCGGAAAGCGAGGTTGAAATTTGCTTCCTCGATCGCCTGCGGGATGAGATTAAGTTTCCGTCAGTCGAGGCTCTGCGGGAGCAGATTGCGCGGGATGTGAAGAAGGCAAGAAGGTATTTTCATCTGCTGCGACGGCATGAGGCGAGGCCGTAGGTGTCCGGTCTTAGGAAATTCCTAAGACCTAAGACCTATCGCCTGAGGCCCGTCCTCCAAGCTAATGCGGCAGGTAGCCTGACTCCATGGGCAATTTTCCGTCGACGCGCACCACGCTGATGGTGCTATCGATGGCGCGCACATCCACGAAGCCGATGGCGCCCGGCATGGACTGCACGAGCTTGAGCACGTCGGCGTCAGAGTCGACCAGCATGATCGCATCCTTGTGAGCGGCGACCAGGGCCTTCAGTTCGGACGCACTGATCTTGGCCAGATGCTCCAGCGTCTCCGCTTCCCCACTGGAATTTTTGTGCAGAACCACCACGATCGCCTTACCGTTGGGCCATCTCTTCATCTCCAGGCGAACAATCTGGTTCAAATGGACCGCGGTGATATTGCCCACATCGTTATCCTTGTTGACCACCACTGCCATGTGGTGGGCGAAACATGGGGTGAGAAATGAGAGGAGAAAGGCGAGAAGCGTGGCGGTCCGCTGAAGTCTCATAGGCACATCCAGTCTTAAATCGTCTCGGCTTGGGAATGTACCCAACTAGGCTATCCAATCTTGGCAGCGTCAGTTGTAAAAACATTGTCAAACCGGGGCGAGGGGATCAAAGAAGAAAACATCGAGAATTGAAGCAAGGCTCAGGCAGTTTCTGCAAAAATAGAAGATCCCAACTTGCGCACCGCTCTTCTATTCAATGGGTTCAACCAAGACCGGCCCTTCGGGGGCCGTATCGGTGCCGCTCGGCCTTTGCACGATCACGATAGCGGCCAGCACGAAGATAATTCCGACCGTCTGAATCGGGCGCAGCACTTCCCCTAAGAGCAGTGCGGCGAGAAGGATTGAGAAGACCGGCTCCAGGCAACTGGCGATGATGGCGCGGGTGGGCTCGAGATGCTGGAGGCCGAGAAAATAGAGCGAAAATGCGCCCAGCACTGAGAGCATCGAAAATACGAACAAGAATAGCCATTGGACCGGTGCATAGTGTGCGGCAACCACCTTCCACGGCGGATTGACGACCAGCAGAACAGGGCGGCTGCGGCAAGAGTCCAGACCAGCACACGCCAGCGGTCGTAACGGACCAGGATGCCGTGCCCGGCAACGTTATAAAAGGCGAAAGAGAATGAGGCCAGTAGAGCGGCGATGAGGCCGTACGAATCGAGACGGAGGCTGCTTCCCTTCGCTGCGAAGATGCGAATGACGAGGGCGATGCCGGTGACCGCGAGCGCGACCGCAATCACCTTCTGTAGCGAAAGCGCCTGCTGGCCGCGGGCTACGACGTATAACAGCACCCACACGGGCGCGGTGTATTGCACAATGATGGCGGTGGCGACGTTGGTTCTCTGGATGGCAACGTAATAGAAATAATTCGAGACCGCAACGCCGAGCGTTCCCAGCAGAAAACAATAACCAAGATCGCGCGCGGGGAGCCGTATGCGCTGCCAGCCTTTTGAGATCACAAGAAGCGGTAGCAGCACGAGCAGAGAAAACGTGGTGCGGGTTTGCGAAAGAATCAGGGGATCGATGGGGTGAAGAGTAAACGCGGCGGCGCCGAGCCGCAGTTTGCCGGTGAATACCGCGCGACCGAGCGCGGCCGAGACTCCCCAGAGAAACGCCGCAGAGGCGATGAAGAGATATCCGCGCAGAGGATGCGGCTGGGATTGCAGTTGATCTTTGTGAGGAATAGCGGCCCTCGAGTACTGGTTTTCATTGCATCGATTTCAATTCGATCATCAGGCAGCGGCGAGGATGCGGTCAAGGCGGTCGGGATCAAAACCTTCAATCACTTGGGGGCCGGCCGCGGTAAGAATCACCAATGTCGGTGCGGTGTTGCTATGGTAGGTTTCGAACAATTCGGCGCGCGCCGTGTGGTCGCTGCTCATGTCTCGCTCTTCGAAGTCGAGTCCTTTCGCCTCCAGCAAGATCTTCGTGATCTCGCAGGAGAGGCATCCGGATTGACTAAAGAGAAAAATCTTGAGCGCCATGAGAATGCTTTCTACGCGTCCACATATTCGATCTCGGCGGTGATTGTCGCAGCTTCTTCCAGCATGGCCGAGACTGAGCAATACTTCTCTTTCGAGAGGCGCACTGCGTCTTCCACAGCTTTGCGAGAAACTTTACCACCTACGCGGTAAGTTAGTTTGATTTCCGTATAGACCGAAGGCGGATCTTTGGCGCGCTCGGCCTGGGCGCGAACTTCGACGCTGGTGAACGGTTCGCGCTTCTTTTGCAGGATGGAAACGACGTCGTACCCAGTGCAGCCGCAGAGGCCGATGAGCACCAACTCCATGGGGCTGTTCCCGGTTTTCTTGTCGCCATCGACGACGATCTTGTGACCGCTGTCGGAGATGGCGTCGAAGCGATGATTCTCAATCCAGGTCGTCTTAGCGTTAGTCATGACTTCCTATCTTCGATTATCCGTACTGGGTTCGGGATGAATTAAAACGCGAAAGAGCTCGGGCGCGGCTTGCTTGAAGCGTATTTCGAGATCGGTCTGGATATCGTGCACGCTGGCCAGCGAAAGATCGTCCGAAAAAGTGCAGTGGCAAGAGACGTAGAGGCGTCCACGCACCTTCTTGATTACGACATCGTGCATGTCGACGATTTCTGGAAACTGGGCAGCGAGTGACGTCAGCTTGCGCTCCAGATCGGCATCGCGAATTAACTCGTCGCCGGTTTCGATGGTGGCGGGCTCACTCTCGATGTGGGTGAGGATGTCGTCGATCTCGGGCACTTCATGGCGCATGTCGGCCTCGAGTTTCGTTACTTGATCATGCGCATTTTTCAGGCTCAGATCTTCGTGGAGTTCGACGTGCTGTTCCACGTGGATCCGGCCGGCGAGATCCTGCACGCTGATGTCGTGAACATTCAGATTGTGACGCGTGGCGACGGCGCGGATGCGATCGAAAATGTTTTCCGAACGCTGGGCTCGAGGCAGGGGCTGAACGGTAACATCGGCGTCGGGAAGAATGTCGTGCACGGCGGCGGTAACCGCGGCCACTAATTGCTCGGAACGCTGAAAGGTCACTGTGCGCGCGAAACCTACGGCAAGATCAGCGAAATAATGGTTGCCGGCGCGGCGGATGCGCACGCGTCCCACCTCGAGCACGCCGTCGACGTGGTCCACCGCATTGATGATCTGGCCGCGAACTCCAGCCGGCGCGGCGTCGAGCAGCGCATCGATGGTGCGGCGCGCCAGGCGCCAGCTCACGGAGACGATCACTCCACCGACGAAGAGAGCCGCGATGGGATCGGCGAGGCGCAGCCATTCGAGATGATAGGTACGGCCGAGCAAGATCAGCACTAGGCCGAGCACGACCACGCCAGCGGACCAGATGTCCGTGGAGAAATGCAGGGCATCGGCTTCGAGCGCCTGGCTCTCGTACTTGGTGGCGATGCGGCCAAGAGCGCGGGAACGCCAGAAATCCACGGCCATCGAAACCAGCATTACAGCGAAGGCCCAGATGGACGGTTCCACTTCAACCTTACGGAAGAACAGACGAACGATCGCTTCGTAGATAACCCAGGCGCAGGTCAGCAATAGCAACCCGGTTTCAACGAAAGCGGAAAAGTTCTCGACTTTGCCGTGGCCATATTGATGTTCGGCATCGGCAGGCTTGTCGGAGACACCCACGGAGAGATAGGTGAGCAGGGCTGCAATCAGATCGAGCGCAGAATGTGCGGCTTCGGAGAGGATTCCGAGGCTGCCCGTGGTCACGCCGACAACGATTTTTCCGATGGTGATGACGAGCGCAGCGGCGACCGAGTTTCCGGCAACGGCGCGCTTTTCGGCGCGCATGGCATTGGGTGAGTAGAGAGCCGGAGTGCCGGACATAGGGGGATTATCAGCGATTGCGGGAAATTGCGCCAACGGGAAACGGAAAATCCCGATATCTAACGAAGCGCCGGCGCTAATCTGTCGGCGCTCTTTTTCGCTACGCTTGGACCATTTAGTTTTTCGACTCGGCTGCGGGCTGCTTCACTTGCTTTTCGTGCTGCTCAGTTGCAGGAACGGCATCACCGACGGAATCCCGTTGTGGTTCACGATGACCAGCATGTAATAGCCCGGAGGGGCGAGGTTGGCGTTTGCCGGGGCGGTGGCTGTCAGCGTTCCATCACCCGGGGTGAATTTCAGGTTGACGTAGCGTTGGTCCATGTTGTCGGCGTGGGTGGTGGCTCCGGGACGAACCAGAGCTACGCTTGCGATCGAAGAAGCTTCGGCTGTGGTGATGGTGAATTTCTGGTTGTAATTTAACGAAGTGGGAGCCGCTGAGATGACAGGGCGCGGGCCGTTGAAGAGGTACGGTGGGCTGTAGATTTCGTAGCTGACTTGTTCCGGCGCGCCGTTGTCGGAGCCGGCGGAGACTACGCGGCCATCGGGAATCAGAACAGCGGTGGAGTGGTAAGTACGCTGAATTTGCTGCGAGGCCATCAGCGTCCAGGTACCGGTCGTCGGGTTGTATATCTCGGAGGAGTAGACGGGGTTCGCGTAGCGCCCGCCTCCACCGCCTCCGCCAACTGCCAGCACGGTGCCATCGGCCAGCAGAACCAGATTTTGGTTATAGCGGGCATAGTTCATGGAGTTGATATAGCTCCACGCCGGCTTGGCCTGCGACATGTCAATAATCTCGGCAGTCGCTGTGGCTGTGCTGCCGCCGTTGAGCTTTGACGGAGAACCACCAGAGACAAGGATCTTTTCCCCACCGGGCAACAGGACATGAGGAGCGAAATAGCGATAGCCGAAATTGACGGTGGCCACGTAGGACCACTGATTGGTGGTGGGGTTGAACTGATAACTCTGTGCCGCCGGCGACGACAGAAATACATTGCCGGTGGGCAGAAGCGTGAGGCGAGGATAGACCTGAGCGTCCTCACTGGGCAGGTTGGCGGAAGCAGGTAGCGCCGTCCACGAGTTGGTCTGGTAATTGAAGGTTTCCATCTGGGTCTGGACCCAAGCGCCAGTGGAGTTGGTTCCGGAAATCTCGAGCATCAGACCGTTAGGAAGTTCAATGGTGCTGGGATACCAGCGCGCGTTGATCATGTCAGTCTGCTGCGTCCACTGGTAGGTCGCAGGATTAAATTCAAATGTATTCGTGGTGCCGCATCCGCTGGCATCGTGGGAACAGGTGACGCCCTGGACATTGCCGCCGGTCACCAGCACGTTGCCGTTCTCCATAATCGACAGGCCGGAGCAGAAAATATCATCGTCGAAGGGCAGGAGAACATTGGTGATGACGCCAGTGACGGGATTGAGCACCATTGCCTGGGATTGCAGCCAGCCCGATGCGGGGTAGTAATAGAAGAGGACGCTGCCGTTATTGAGCACGGCGGCATCGGAGCCAACCAGACAAGGATACGTGCAGAAATTCACTGGAGCAGCCCACTCGCCTTGCGTAGAAGCCAACGAGTGCGCCGAGGCCTTCGCGGTGGGCGCTTTAGATGCGGGCGCTGCCTGTGCTAGAAGAGCGGAGGGCTCGGCACACAGACATAGAATGAGGCTGAGCAGGGTGAGGCGGCTGAAGAAAGTCTTGCTTCGCACGATTCAATCTCCTTGATCGGTGTGGCCTGAATGGCCGGTTGAAGAGTGCTGCGGACACAGCTCCCTTAAGAGACCCCCCACGGGTCACGGGGAATATCCCATAGGGGACGCGAGGTGTCAAGATGCAGGAATTTGCAACATGGCAGACGAAGTTCGGGCAAGAGCGACCGGAGTGGCATTCGGCTTCTATGCGGGAGCGTGGTTATGCTAGGATGCTAGGTTCGAGTGGTCCAAAAACTTCCTGATTTACCCATCCTGGAGGAATTGTGATGCTGAGTAAGAGTTGGTTGATGTGTGTGTGCTTGGGAGCGCTGGCTTGGGGACAAGCGCAGCCGGGGGCATCGGCGCCTCCGAGCCCGGCGCAAGCTGCCGCTGCCGGTGAAGCTACGAAACCGGCGGAGCCGGAAGTGCCCATGAATGCAGTTGTTCTGACCATTAAGGGCGTTTGCCCCGCTCCAGCAGCGGCAGCGAAGACTGCCGCTGGAACCAAGACCGCGACCGGCAAAACCGCTGCCGCTCACAAGCCGGCAGATTGCAAAACCGAAATCACGCGGGCGCAGTTTGAGAAAATCGAAAATGGCGTCTCGACCAATCCCACGCCGCAGTTGAAGCGGCAATTGGAAAATGCCCTGCCCAAGTTTATAGCCATGTCCGAAGCCGCAAAGAAGAAGGGCATGGAGAACACCGAGTATTACAAGGAGAATCTGAAGATCGCCAAGATGCAGATTCTGACCAACGAGTTGACGCACTCGGTGCAGGAACAAGCGGACAAGGTACCAGAAGAGAAGATCAAGGAATATTACGATCAGAATCCGGAAGCCTACGAGCAGTATTCTCTCGACCGGCTATTCATTCCCAAACATAAGACGGTGACCGCCGAAGAAAAGAAGGAAGACGCGGACGACGATAAGAAAGACGCGAACCTTACTCTGGAACAGCAGGAAGAAAAGCAGAAGGCCAAAGAAGCTGAGGAAAAGGCCAAGCAGGAGCAAGGCGACGAAGAACTAAGCAAGTTGGCCGATGCCCTGCAAAAGCGAGCCGCGGCCGGCGAAGATTTCACCGTGCTGCAAAAAGAGGCCTTCGATGCGGCGGGCTCGAAAGTGGAAAATCCGAAGGTGAACCTGCCCAAGGTGCGGCGCACGGGACTGCCTCCGGCGCACGCCGCCGTGTTCGAACTGAAAGTGGGCGAAGTGTCGCAGGTGATCAGCGACAACGGCGGACACTACATCTACAAAGTAGTGAGCAAGGAACTGCTTCCGCTGGATGATCAGATCAGCGGCGAGATCCATAACAAGCTGAAGAACGAGCAATTGAAGGCGATGATGGCGGCGTATACTGATTCGTTCCAGGCGATTCCGAATGAAGCATATTTTGGACCGCCGCAAGCCCCCACGCCGCCGCGCATGCGTCCCGGCATGAACATGCCGCCGCAGGGGGCACCCGGACGGCCCGGATCAGCACCACCGGCCTCGGCTCCTCCGTCGAAGCCCAACTAATGGCAAACGCTCGTCCTGTTGTTGTGGTCACCGGCGTGTCGGGAAACTTGGGAACCAGATTGCTCCCACGGCTGGCGGACTACTCGGTGATTGGGGTGGACGTAAGTCCACCCCGTACCGACCTTCCTTTGCAGTTTGAGCGGCTCGATCTGGGCACGGAATCCTCTACCCGACCGCTGTTCGAATTGCTGCGCGATACGCGGCCGGTTTCGGTGGTTCACCTCGCGTTTGTCATCGATCCAGTGCGCACCGGCGTGCTCGATGTGGAGCGCATGTGGCAGATCAATGTGGCGGGCACGGCTCGGTTGATGGAAGCGGTTACCGAGGCCAATCGCATCGCCGAGTCGCCGATCCGGCAATTTATTTTTCCCAGCAGCGTCTCTGCGTATGGGCCCAACCTGCCGGAAGCGGCAACGGAAGATTCACCACTGGCGGCGCACACGCTGCCTTACGCAATCCATAAAAAACAATCGGACGAAGTGGTGCAGCAGCGCGCCTCGGCCTTGCGCGGATGCAGCGTTTACATTCTGCGGCCACATATTTTTGCCGGGGCCAGCGTGGAAAATTATTTGCTCGGAGCTTTTCGGGGCACGCCGAACGGCAAGGGCGAGCGGGCGCAGAAGATGCGCAGCGAAGGCAAGCATCTGCCCTGCATGTTGCCGCGAGGGCAAAAGTATCTTGACCACAAGATTCAGTTCGTCCACGTGGATGACATGGCGCGGCTGCTGGCGCATATTCTGCACCGCGATCCGGAGTCGCAACGGCTGACAATTCTGAACGTAGCCGGGCGCGGCGAGCCTCTCACTTTCGGCCGCTGCATCGAGATGGCGCAAGCGAAACTGGTGCGCGTGCCGGGAAAATGGGCGATGAAGCTGGTGCTGGAATTTTTATGGAAGTGGCAAATCTCCGCCATCCCGCCGGAAGCGCTGCCTTACATGACCGGCGAATACATTATGAACACCGACCGGTTGCGCACTTTTCTGGGCAGCGAGTACGAGAAGGTGATGCAGTACACCGTGACGGATGCGTTCGCCGATAGCTTCAAGAGCAATTAGTCGCTTCCTGCCCGCTGTGAGCATGCCACAGCTTCCTCATCCCATTGACTTGCCCCGTTTGTCCATCCTAAGATTTCACCCCTATGATCGGCCAGACCATCTCGCATTACCATATTGTCGAAAAAGTCGGCGGGGGCGGGATGGGTGTCGTTTACAAGGCCGAGGATACCGAGCTTGGCCGATTCGTCGCCCTGAAATTCCTGCCCGAAGAACTCGCCCAAGACCCGCAAGCGCTGGAACGATTCCGCCGCGAAGCACGAGCGGCGTCGGCGCTGAATCATACCAACATTTGTACGATTCACGAGATCGGCAAACACGAAGACCGGTTGTTCCTCGTAATGGAGTTTCTGGATGGCCTGACGCTGAAGCATCGCATCGGCGGCAAGGCAATGGAGTTGGAACTGATTCTGTCGCTGGGGATCGAGATTGCCGATGGGCTCGATGCGGCGCACGCGGCGGGGATCATTCACCGCGACATCAAGCCCGCGAACATTTTTGTGACCAAGCGCGGACCGGTGAAGATTCTGGATTTCGGGTTGGCCAAGGTGACGCAGCCGATTCCCAAACCGGGCAGCGAATCAGCTGGACAGACAACGGTCAGCCTGGAAGATCACCTGACCAGCCCCGGCGCGACCGTCGGAACGGTGGCTTACATGTCGCCGGAGCTGATTCGCGCCAGAGATCTCGATATTCGCACGGATTTGTTCTCCTTCGGGGCGGTTCTGTACGAAATGGCAACGGGAAGCCTGCCCTTTCCCGGCGAAAGCTCGGGAGTGATCTTCGATGGAATCCTGAACCGCGATCCACCACCGGTGACAGAATTGAACCGCCGGCTTCCCGCAAAGCTGCAAGAAATCATTCACAAAGCGCTGGAGAAAGACCGGGAGCTGCGCTACCAGAGCGCATCGGAGATCCGCGCCGATTTGAAACGTCTGAATCGCGACACGCAATCAGGGGTAAGCGCCGCCAGGCAGATTCCGGCGCAGGGTTCGAGGCGTTTCCTCCTCTGGCTATTACCTGCTCTCGCGGCAATCGCAATCATCGGATCCGTTCTGTATCGGAGATGGGGCAAGCCCTCGAAGGTCCAGCCGAAGCAATTGGTCCAGTTGGAACTTACCAACAATCCGATCGACGACCCAGTCACATCCGCATTAATCTCACCGGACGGGCGGCAGCTTGCAGACACCGATCGGAGGGAAGGTCTTGTCTTGTTACAGATTGACACCGGTGAGAAACGCCTGGTTTCTGGTATGAGTGGATTGTCGCTGGTGGGGTGGTATCCTGATGGCTCTCATCTCCTGGCTCAGCATTCGAATCGACGCGGTCTACTCCGCCTGTCAACCGTCGATGGCTCCACGCGCATCCTGCTGGATGACAACTTCCGCTCCAGGCAGGCGGCCGTCTCACGCGATGGCCAGCGTGTGGCTTGGATAGGAATAGCGACGTCGAATGGTGCGCGTCAGGTATCGATGATGGGGCCGGAGGGTGAAAATTCACATCCCGTTTTGTCGGCCGACACCCTGGGTATGTACTTGGGTGCGGTCGACTGGTCAGCCACGTCCCGAAGGATTGTAGTGTCTTCGGGAACTAGCGATTACACATCGGGCACCCTTCGTACCTGCGATCCCGAGGGCCGCGACTGCTCAGTTTTCATATCGGACACAAAGCTAATAACAAACGACGGACCGTCGTATGTTGTATGGTCCGCAGACGGCCGAGTTGTTTATAGCCTTCGTGGGTCTGACGCAAACAGTGAAAACGTCTGGTCGATTCCGCTCGATCCCGACACCGGACACATTAAAGGATCGCCGACCCAGATTACTGGCTGGGCGGGATACGGAATGAGCAGCATCAGCATATCCTCGGACGGGAAGCGGCTTGCACTTGAACGATCCCGCGCCAACTTGGCAATTCGCCTCCTTGATCTCCACAGCCCGGTGCAAAGCGTGGAAGCATCGCGAGAACTGGAAGGAGAAAGTTGGTCGAAGTGGTCCAGTGTTTGGACGCCCGACGGGTCGTCGCTCATCTTCGTTTCCAACCCGCGACAACGCTTCGGTATTTTTCGCCAGGATCTACACACGAAAAAGTTGGTTACGCTCGTAACGGGCCCGGGAGAATACCGGGAACCCGTCATCAGCCCGGATGGAAAATGGCTCTTATTCAGCCAGAGAGACTCCAAAGATTCTCCCAAACAAATCATGCGCTTGCCGCTGGCGGGCGGCCCGGCAACCCCTGTGCTGTCGGGGAATGTAAGCGTTCAATGTGCCGTCACCGCCGATGTCTGTGTGATGGTGGAGCAAGTAAAGGACGGACAAGAGTTGTCCAGGTTCGACCCGGTTCAGGGGCGCGGTCAGCACATCACCCGGAGCAGAGAGCTGATCACAAGTGAAGATTGGAAGCTGTCTCGTGACGGAAAGAAGATCGCAATGCTCTCACATTCCGCGCTCGACCACATCGCGATTTTCGACATCCAGAACGGCGGCGAGAGAGGGATCCACGTAAAGAACTGGCTGGTGGAAAGCCTCGCCTGGGTCCCTGACAGCCAACACCTCTATCTCTCGGGCGAGACTGGCAATCAATTTTTCATAGGTTCACTTAGTCCGGAGGGTAAGGTAAAGAATATAGCCAGCCAGCCGGTCGGCCCGGCATGGATTGGGGCTCCACAGCCCTCCTCGGACGGCAGGTACGTAGCATTTGAGTTGCGACGATACGAAAGCAACGTGGTCATGCTTGAAAACTTCTGAAGTCTGCGCTCGGCCTTGTGCTTCTATGCAGCAACCCCACACGCGGTAGTTGAATCGAAGCCTCCGGTGAAGGAGGTACGGCATGAACAATCGAAGCAGAACCGGCATGCTGCTGCTTGGTGTAGCGGCGCTTTTCGTGGTGACAATCCAATTCTCCGCTGCCCGCGACGACAACGCTGACACCGCCCTGCAGCGTGCGACAGAAACCGTGGAACACATGAGCAGCGCAGCGCCCGACCGGGGAGTTCCAAACGAGGTGTTAAGCGGCGCAAAGTGCGTCGCGGTGATCCCTCATCTGATTAAGGGAGCCTTTATCGTTGGCGGCGAGCATGGCGTTGGGGTTGCAACATGCAGGACCGCGAATGGTTCCTGGAGCGCTCCCGCACCGTTCTCGGTATCCGGCATTAGCTGGGGTCCGCAGATCGGTGGCGAAAGCAGCGACATCATGATGTTCATCATGAATGACGAAGGTATGAGATCTTTGCTCGAGGGCCACATCAAAGTCGGAGCGGACGTCTCGGCGGCGGCCGGCCCGGTGGGTAGACAGGCCTCGGCCAATGCGGGTTGGAACGCCGGCATTTTGACTTATTCCGGCAGCAAAGGTGCATTCGTCGGCGCATCGCTAAGCGGTGCCGAGCTGCAACAAGATGGCAAGCTGACCCGCGACTGGTATGGCCACGACGTCTCGTTCAAAGACATATTGTCAGGCAACGCGCAGACGCCGAATGCAGAGGCGCAGGCTTTTGTAGCTGCGGTGCAGAACGCAAAACAGGCCCGCTAGAGGTGTTACAGTGAGTGGCCATCTTTGGCCTTTGCGTGCATCACCATGGAAAGGGCTGCACTATCCCTGCCGCGTGCAAACAATCCGAATCGAAAGGACGGATTTCTCGTGGCAGGGGTGGTGATTTCGCAGACGATGTTTAATTTGGCTTTCTCAGAAGCTGCCTGAGTCAAGATTCTCAAATTGAATTCTGCCTATAGTGCTCGCCTGGACGGCGGCCAGCACTCCGTGGGACTATGCGTGCCGGTACAAGGGCCGTACAAGGTCGCTTCCAGCAGTAACCGATTTCATCCACAAAATAAATTCAGCCAGCCAGGGAATAAGACGCGTTCGCGCTGGTTTACTCTTATGAGCGTGTCTGACGAGCGGCCAAGCGCACTGTCCTTTGAAGAGCTCGCCATGCCTTTGTTCGATCCGCTCTACAACTACGCGCACTGGCTGACGCAGAACAGAACGGAAGCCGAAGATCTGGTGCAGGAAACTTATGCCAAAGGCTTGCGCGGCTTTTCCTCGTTTCAGCCGGGCACAAATTTTCGGGCGTGGATGTATCGCATCCTGCGAAATTCATTTCTCACTTCGAGGACCGGCCTGAAGACGATGGCCGCGCTGGAGGAAGAAGTCGAAAGCCTGCCAACAGAAAATGCGACGCCTGAGAGTTTGCTGATTGATCAGTGCAACCGCGAGATGGTACAGCAGGAGTTAGACAACTTGCCCGTAGCCTTCCGCGAAATATTGCTACTCTGCGAAGTGGAAGAGATGTCATACCAAGAAATCGCGGAGACGCTGGCGATTCCAATGGGGACGGTAATGTCGCGTTTGTCACGGGCGCGAGCGAGTTTGCGAACGGCCCTGAGAAAAAGAATCGAGGGAGGCCGGCATGGCGTGTGAACGCTGGAGCGCTAGGCCTGAACAATTCGATCGCTACCTCGATGGCGAACTCGACGCGGCCGAGGCGCGGGCGTTGCGTACGCACCTGCGCGAGTGTGCATCCTGCGCTGCCGACGTGTTGGAGCGGATGCAAATGAAGAGAGCCGTGCACGCCGCAGGAAGACCCTATGAACCGAGCGCGGAATTCCGGGCGAAGATCGCGAAGAGCGTGGCGGCCAAACCGCGGCTTGGAGCGGGTGAGCGCTGGCGAATGGTCTTGGTTCCAGCTCTACTCTTGGTGCTTGGAGCGTTCTTACTAACCTCCTACCTGGGGCGGGAACGGGCGGCGCGGCAGCGCGTCTACAGCGAACTCGCCGACCTGCACGTGGCTACGCTGGCCAGTTCTACTCCGGTCGACGTGGTTTCCTCTGATCGGCACACAGTTAAACCCTGGTTTCAAGGGAAGATTCCCTTCACCTTTAACTTGCCGGAATTAGGGGGCACTGATTTCACGCTGGTCGGCGGTCGAGTTGCCTATCTGGAGCAAATCTCCGGGGCGCATCTGATTTATCGAATCCGCAAGCATGAGATTTCCGTGTTTATTTTTCCCGAGAGCGCCGGAAGCATGCGCGGCTTGCCCTCGGGAACCGCGAACGCAGCCTCGTTCAACTCTGACACGTGGACACAAAATGGCTTGCGATATTTTGTGATTGGGGATGCCAGTGCGGATGACATTCGGGCGCTTGGCAAGCTGTTGCGGGGCGTATGAGACAAATGTTTATCACAGGAATCACGAAGGAACACTGAGGAGTTCCTCAATCTACTTGTTGCCGCGATAGAGGCCAGCGATACCGAACGTGTATGGAGTCCATGAAGCTTCGCGGAAGCCGGCGCGGCGCACGCGGGAAAGCATTTCTTCGGGCTCGGGAAAACGTTCGACGGAATTTGGCAGGTAAGCGTAGGGACCGCGCACGCCTGAAATTGCTGTGCCGATGCGGGGCAAGACTTGTTTGAAGTAAAAGCGATAGAGATGGCCGATCGCGCCCTTCGGTTCGCTGAAATCGAGGATGCCGCATTCGCCTCCGGGACGCAGCACGCGCACGATTTCGCGCAGCCCGGCATCGTAATCGGCAAGATTGCGGAAGCCGAAGGCGGAAGTCACGAGGCTGAAATACTCATCGGGAAACGGCAGGTTGAGCGCGTCGGCCTCGATCCAGCGTGGCGCTGAGTTCTTGTTGGCGTCTTTTTTTTCTTGCGTCTTCGCGTAGGCGCGTTGCAGCATGGCGTGAGAAAAATCCGCGCCGAATATCTGCGCAGCGTTCCTCCCTGCTTGTTTACGCAGGGCAAAAGTCATGTCGCCGGTGCCGCAGCAGAGATCGAGAATTCGCGCATTGGGCTGCGCGAGGATGGTCGCGAAAGCGCGAGCGGTGCGCCGCCACCACAGGCGATCGACATTTCCGGACAAAACGTGATTCAAGAGATCGTAGCGCGGCGCGATGGAGGTAAACATCTCACGCACGGCGAGCGCGGCGGATGCAGCGTCGGTTGCGCCTTCGGGAGCAGCGCCGATTACGGTTTTGGGTGAAGAAGACATTCCGGGCAGTTCCGATTACTGATTTGTTGATTGCCGATCTTTGATTAAAAGCTCTGGCAAGGTCGGAGTTCTTATTACGCTTTAATCCGACATCAAAAATCAACAATCAGCAATTTACTTTCCCCAGCCACCCCGCGACAGGCGGCGCAATTCTTCGACAGCGGCGATGATTACGTTATCCGGCACGTCGGAGGCGATTTCGACTTTTCCAATTTCGCGTGGCAAAACAAAATGCACGACGCCGCCTTGCGTTTTCTTGTCCGCCTGCAGGCGGGCGAGAACCTTGCGCGCGCTCACACTTATCTCTGGCAAGCGGCCCAGGCCGAGGATTGCGTCGGCAATGCGGCCGGCGGTGACACTGTCGGTGCGTCCGACCGTAAGGGCGATATTGGTGGCGGCGATCATACCCCAGGCGACGGCCTCGCCGTGAAGCAACGTTTTATATCCGGTCTCGGCTTCGAGCGCATGGCCGATGGTGTGTCCCAGATTCAAGACGCGGCGCAAGCCTCCCTCGTGCTCGTCGGCAGAAACAACCTCGGCCTTCAACTTTACTGACTGCGCAATGATGCCTTCGATCTCCACCGGATCACGCTTGAGAATCTGGGCGCGCTTGGTTTCGAAGCGCAAGAAAAGATCGAGATCGCCAATGATGCCGCACTTCAGGGCTTCATAGAGCCCGGCGCGAAACTCGCGGTTAGTCAGAGTGCTGAGTACCTCGGGGTCGATGAGGACGGTGCGGGGATGATAGAACGTCCCCAGCAAATTCTTCCCTGCCCCGAGATTGACTCCGTTCTTACCGCCGATCGAGGCGTCGACCTGGGCCAGGAATGTGGTGGGAATTTGCACCAGTTCGACGCCGCGCATGTAGAGCGAGGCCAGTAGACCGGTGACATCGCCGGCCACGCCTCCGCCAAACGCGATGAGCACGGCCTTGCGATCGGCGCCCAAGCGGGAGAGCCGTTCCGCCATGATTTCGATGGTGCGCAACTTCTTGGCAGGCTCGCCGTCGGGTATCAAGACCACTTGCGGCTTGAATCCAGCAGAGGTGAGAGAGCGAACCAGCTTGGCGCCCCAGCGCCGGCGTACGGGCGGAACTGTGACGACAAATAATTTGCTGGCCTGGGGCAACAGCTCCGCGAGTAAATTTCCGGAGCGCGCCAGCAAACCATTTTCGATGCGCGCCTGGTAGGGGCGCGGCGGGACATGGATGGTGACTTGCGCCATTGGAATTCCATCATAACGTATTGCGGATATGGGATTGGGCAAGAACGGGCAGCCTCGTTGAGCCTCTAAGCCCGAGAGCGAGACGCTCCGGTGACAGCAGGCGGGACGCCGGCACTATCCTTTGCTGGCGCTTTTTTTGGGTCGGTAAAGCACAGACGCCAGCATGGATGCAGCCAACACGGCCGCGACTACCAACAGTGTGATGTGGGTTGGGATCAGGAAGCGATCGGCGGCAATCATCTTCAGACCTACCAGCACCAGCACCAGCGCCAGCCCCGTGTTGAGGAAACGAAAGACCTTCATCAGCCCAGAGACGGCGAAATACATCGAACGGAGGCTGATAATCGCGAATACGTTGGAGGTGTAAACGATGAAGGCGTTGAGCGTGACGGCCAGCACGGCTGGGATCGAGTCGACGGCAAACAGAAGGTCCGTGGATTCGATCACCACGAGAACGATCAGCAGCGGCGTGGCATAGAGGCCAGGATTGCCCCTCCACCCGCGAACAAAAAAATGCCCGTCCTGATAGTCGTCGGTGACGGGCACGAGGCGGCGAAGAGCTTTGACCGCGGGATTTTTTGCCGGATCAACTTTATGCTCTCCTGCAAGGCCGAGGCGGATGCCGCTGTAGATGAGAAGTGCGCCAAAGCAGTAAAGAATCCAGTGAAAGCGATTGATCAGGCCGACGCCGGTAAGAATGAAGAAGCCGCGCATCAGCAAGGCGCCGAGAATTCCCCAGAAAAGCACGCGGTGCTGCTGCCGTTCAGGCACGGCGAAATAGCGAAAGATCACGAGAAAGAGAAACAAATTGTCGACGCTGAGCGAGAGTTCGAGAACGTAGCCGGTCACGAATTCGAGCGCGACCTGGCGGCCTTGCCAGAAGAAGATGAGCGCGGCGAAAGCCGCTGCAAGCGCGACCCATAAAGCGCTCCAGGCCAGGGCCTCGCGCGAGCGCAGGACTCGACCGCGGCGGTGAAAGACCGTGAGGTCCAACACCAGCATGCCCAGCGCGAACAGGTTGAAGAGAATCCAGAGGTAGAGCAACGGGTATCTAGTGCTGATTGTTGATTACTGATTACTGATTGAAAAGCCTACGCTCTCGGGCCTTTCATCAGCAATCAGAAATTCCCCTCACTTCGGTGGCAGGGGATCCATTTTGTCGAGAATTGCGAGCGTCTCCAACACCGTGCTGCCCACAATTTCAAGGCTCTTGGGACTGAGCTTATCGATCGTGTCCTGCGTCGTGTGCCAAAAGACGTCGTTATATCCATAGTCGAAATCGATGAGATCGGCAGAGGGCACGCCGCGCTTGACAAAAGGCAGATGATCGTCGCTAACCTCCATGGTGCGGGCGAAGAAATGCGATTGATAGCCCAGTCGGGTCGCAGCTTCATAGACAACTTGTTCCAGCCACGGCGTGGAATTGGAATCGCGCTCAATGTTGAGATCGGCATCTCCGACCATGTCGGCTAGCAGGAATGCTTTAATCTTTTTCAGCGTGCCATCGGCCTCCCACTTTTCTTCGAGGTGACGGATGCCATAGAGGCTGTCGGCGTCGCTCCAGGTCTTGACGGCCTCTTCGGCGTCGTCCCATACCAGCCAAATGCTGTAGCCGGGGTTCGGCTTGCCGCGAAGCTGGTTGGCGATTTCCAGTAGAAGCGCGCTGGAGGAACCGCCATCATTGGCTCCGACATAGGAAGTATTGCGGAAGGGATAGTTGGTATCGTAGTGGCTGGCGATGACGATGATACCGTCTTTCGCCCCGGGAAATTTCGCGACGATGTTGTGGACAAGAAATTTTCCTTCGGGGGTGTCGGCGGTGAACACGTCGTTTTCAACGGAGTCGCTCTTGAGATGGGAGAGCAGGTAGTCCTCAACTTTTTTGTGATTGGCGCTGCCGATGGGGCGCGGGCCGTAGGCGACGATCTCTTTCACATACTGCATGGCGCGAGCGGAATCGAACGCGGGCAGCGGGCCGACATCGGCCGGCAAAGACAATTTCGGACGGCTGGTATCGGCGGGCGGTTGAGCCGAGTTCTGCGCATCGACCGCGATTGGTTCTTTCTCCCGATCGTTCTGGCAGCACAGTAGCGCCACGGACAGCGTCAGGAACAGGAGTGGCAATAGACTTTTCTTACTCATCCCGTCCGCTTCTCTTCCCGCGCCTTGCGCTGTTTGGGATGGACCATCCAGGCGATGCCGATGCTGGCGATGTACAGGCCGACCATGGGGGCGGCAAAAATGCACATGCTTAGGATGTCCGGAGTCGGGGTGACGATAGCGGCCACGATAAAAATCAGCAGGATCGCGTAACGAAAATTCTTCCACATGAAACCCGCACTCACAATGCCCATCAGCGCCAGAAAGAAAATAATGATCGGCATCTCGAAGACCAAACCCATTCCAAGAACGATGCTGAGAAATAGGGACGTATATTCCGAGATGGTGATCATGGGCTGGAACTGTGCCCCGAAACCGATTAAGAAATCGAGAGCGCGCGGGTAGACGACGCGATAGCCGAAATATCCTCCGGTGGAAAATAATGCAATCGTCGACACCATGAAAGGCATGACGTAGCGCTTTTCATTGCGATAAAGACCGGGAGAAATGAACATCCACACCTGGTAGAGGACGAAGGGTGAGGTCAGAAATAATCCGGCGATGGCTGCAATCTTCAAGTAAAGATTGAAGGGATCCACGGGATTCAGATAAACCAGTTTGTCCGATACATTGTGGGCGCGGAGCGCGTCGACGATCGGTTTTTGCATCACCCCGTAAATTTTTTCGCGATAGCCCCAGCAAGCGAAAAAGCCAACGGCGACGGCTGCGATCGAATAGACCAGACGAGTGCGCAGTTCCTCGAGGTGATCGAGAAATCCCATGGTGGGCATGGCTTCGCGCTTGGCGTCGCTGGATGCCTCAGTGGTGCTATTGGACATGCGATTCCTGCGAGGATGGGGTGGGCTCCGCGGCTGCAGCGGGCTCGGCGGGGGCGGCCGCACTCGAGGACGGCACAGACTCAGATGGCGTGGCATTCGCAACCGATGCGGGTGGGGCGGCCACAGCCACAGGAGCAGCCAGCGTGGCTGAAGTCTCAGGCGCGGGCGCGCTGGCCAGCGATCCAGCGGACGACGGATTATTGGCGGCGGGATTCAGGCTCAGGCTGGCAACCGCTCCCGGCGGCGCCTGCGTGGGCGGAAGAACGGTCTGCCTCTTGTCCACCTCGATGTGCGCGATCTCGGTTTCGATCTGCGAGCGGAATTCATTGGAGGCGCGGCGCAACTCGGCGAGCAGCTTTCCGGCTTGACGAGCCATCTCCGGCAACTTCTTTGGCCCAAAGAGAACCAGGGCCAGGAAGAAGAGGAAAATGGTGTCGGAAAAACTCATCGCATCATCATAACGGTCAGAGCGCAATGGCGGCAATCGAAAGACAAGATGTTGACAACGTTTTCGCCCGGCCGCGTTGATCTTTAAGGAGCAGGCTTCAGCACCACGGTGTTGCGCTCGTCGTTAGCGATGATGCGGTAAAACTTCCTCAGCTCCTCCGCTTTATCGACGGGTACGCTTAACTGTTTCACTTCGAAGGTGCGAGTGTAATCGACAACGTTGCCCTTCACTTCGGTTTTGGAGTGGTAGCTGGCGAAGCCGAAATCGGCATCGACCGGAGGAGGCACATCGTCGACCGTATATCCGGAGGGAATGGTGATTTCAAAGCTATCAGTATCGCTGGCGGGACCTTCAAACTCGATGGGAAACCGGCGCGGCTCTTTGGTCTCAAGAAATCCGGAGCCCTTCTGGCCAATCACGCGCGGCCGCACCAGCAATAGATTTCCGGCATTCTTGGCGTAGTTGGGGGACTCGAAGCTGTAGTTGAAGCCGAAGGGCTGGTCGGTTTGCAATAAGTTGACGATGCTGGCATGGGTGACGTGAAAATCGGCGAGAGAACCGGAGAGAAGTTCCTCGATCGGCTTGATGCGGTCAACGTCCTTGGATGTGGTCCGCAGTCGCCAGCGCTCTGAGGCTGCGCGCTCGCCCAGGCGCGTCTCTTTGACCTCGCCCTTTAACATGCCCGTGCTGTCTAGCGTCAGCTTGGCGGTGCGCTGGATGCTATTCATGGCTGACGGCTGCTGCGGCAACTCCACTAACTCGCCGCCGCCGGGCGTCACCAGCAAGCCGTAGTTGGCCTGCAGATAACCACCAATCTGGCCAAAAGGAATCAGTTCGTTCGTAGGATCGAAGAACAAAAGTCGTCCCAACTTCGGATCTTGGAGGGTGGCAATTACCGATGGATCGTTCAGGTCTTTGGGCAGCTTAATGGCAAGGATAGCGTGATCAAACGCGGTGAGGTGAGCCGGCACATCGGGTACGACGGAACCCCGCTCGGTATTGATGAGGACGTAGTCGGAGTCAATCCCGATCTCGCGCAGCATGGAGGACATCAGTGTTGCTTTGTCTTTGCAGTCGCCATAGCGGTGCGAGAATACTTCCGTCGCCGCGTGGGGTTGCCAACCGCCAACGCCTAATTCAATTCCAACGTAACGGATGTCGTGTTGCATAAACTCGGCGATGGCCTTCATCTTCGCCAGTTGGGTTGGAGCGGACGCGGTCACGCTGGCGACTTTCGCTTTCATCTCCGGAGAGACATCGAAGCGGTCGTTGGTCAAGCTCAAGTACCAGTTCCCCATCTGCTGCCAGCTGCTGAAATTGTTCTGAACCGCGCCCCCAGACGGGAACAGGGTGACGATCATGCGCCCGGCTATGCCGTCCATGGGAGGCATGCGGTCTTCTTTCCGGATTGCTTTGAGATCGCTCACCGCCCACTGCCATTGGTTGCCGGACTGTGCCGGCTTCACTTCGGGATAGTTCAGCCAGTAGGCTTTGAGCTCCCATCCGGGAGGGAGTTGCAGGGAGAAGTGACTTTCGCGAGTCGGGATTTCGCGTTGAAACTCCCAAGCCTCCTGTAGGGCGTAAGGACGCTCTTCCTTTTCGTACTCATATCCGATGATGTTGCCGGGATCGGGCGCCGGAATATTCAGCACCTTGACCTTCACGTCCTGAATGAGCTCGCTGCCGTCGACCTTAGGTAAAGAAATTTCGACCGCGTCCTTGTCCTTCACCTCGTAATCTTTTCCCTGGGCGGGAATGCACCAGCCATGAAAGTTGGTGATCTTGCTGCGCGAATCGAAATAAGCATAAGCGTAGCCGTACTCGCGGCCGCCGGGGCGCAGGATTTTGTAGGCGACGCGAACAACTTCTTTGACCTTGTCGGCCGACTGCACAGAAACATTCGTCTCTGAATAGAGCAATACAGCGTCGGTTTTTTCATCGTGGGCGGGGAGCGGAGCATTCACTAGAGCGTGCATCCATGCAGGCGCATCGGCCCCGGCGGCGGCTTGCGGGACGTAGCCCAGAATGCAGGCCACGGCGAAGGCAAGTAGAGACGCCCGCCGGCTAATTGATCGCGGTAGTTGCGGCTGGCTGCAGGACAACTTGTTGCTCATCGCCGGTCCTCACTGTCTGAAAGAATTCTCGTACGGTGGGGTAATACTTGGTTTCCAACATCAGCACGTTCACTTTTACCTTGCGAGTCAGATGCAGGGAGCTCGCGGCTTTCTCCGTCGTCAGGCTATAGGCAACGGCCTTCATGTCGTGGTTCTGCGCCGGGGGCACGCTCTGTACCTGCCAGCCGGAAGGCAGATCGATGGTGACATCGTCCAGCCTTTCGAAGGGAAACTGGAAATAAAGCGGGTAAACCCGATTGGCGTGCTCGAATATATGCTTTTCCGGGGCACTGAAGATTCCCACGGGCATTAAGGCGCGGCGTCCCGCTCCTGAAACCCAGCCGGGAATTTTCAAGTTGAATTCGGCGACCAGAGGTTGCGACGAACTCTTCCAATCCGGCTGGTTAGTGAGATCGAGTTCGACTCCCACGGGAAAATATTCCCGCACGCCTTCCTCGAGATATTTTTTCTTCTCAACATCGTCGCTGTGCAGTACTTCCACCCGCCGGGTCATGCCCTCGAGGCCGGTGTATCGGACGGTAAGCTTTCCTTCCAGGTCTCCAGTATCGGTGAGCTTTAAGTGGGCGCTGCGCTCGATGCGAGATTCGGAACTGTCAGGAAGCCGGGTTTTAACCCAGGTGCCTCCATCTTTATCAAGGCGAAGTCCGGCCACGCCGGTTTCTTCCCATTCCAAGAGTCCAAAGGGAGTGCAGGCTGCGCCGGGATCGAAAAAAGCATCGGCGCCGTTGAGCTTGACCAGAATGACGCTGGCGTCCAAGCGGCTGAGGTCCATAGTTTGAGGCGAAAAGAAGTAGTTGCGGCGATCGGAAGCATAAACGGCATAGGCCTCAAAGCCGGCGGCACGCGCCAGAGCCAGGAAGAGCCAGTCAAGATTGGTGCCGTTGGCATAGCCGCGACTCCAAACTTCCTGCACGTTGGCCGGTTCCTTTTCGTTGGCTCGCTTGTCTTCCTGCTCGGTCTTGGTTAGCTCGTAAGAAAGGTTGCGAAACTGCTGCACCCGATCGTAGATTTTGCGCAGCCTTACTTCGGGAGCATCGCCGGCCGGTGCGATTTGTGCGGCAATGCTTTCCATGGCCTTCGGTTTTCCCGCGAAAGATTCGACCCGGGCGTTTAGCTTCTTTCCTTTCTCCTTCCAGAATTTGTTGACGTCTGGCTCGAAGGCCTCCTGGCTGTAGATGAACTCCACGCGCGCCTTGAGTTCGCTCTCGGGCGGCATGAAATCTTCAGGCTGGAACGCAGGGATGTCATGCGCTTCCATGCGCACGATGTGATCGGGGCCCTCCTGCGGAGCCGTTACACCTGGCGGCAAATACGGCCTCCAGCGGACGGAAAATGGATTTTGAAAACTTCCCTTGTAGGGCTTCAGAGAGAATTTGGCGGCTTTGGTGAAGAGTTCCTGGCTCAACATCCAGTTTGAGTCATACAGCGAATACTCTTTGAAGTCGTAGGTGAAGTAGTATTCGATGATGCTTCCAACTTGCACATCCGGAAGCGTGAAGGTCTTCGCCATATACTTGAGGCCGCGGGTCTTTACAATCTCTTTCTCGAAGACCTTGCCCTCGAATTCGGCGACCGTGCCATCGGGCCGGATGGTGCGGGCGTGCAAATGGATAACGTCGTTGCCTCCTTTGAGAAACGGGATCTCTACGTCGGCGTTCTTTCGGCCCTCTTCGGTAAAGATCTTGATGCGGATGTAGTCGTCTTCGTGGGAGGTGACCCCATTGTCGTCGCGATCCACCTGACGATAGAGAATGATGGCGGGAGCGCCCGGGGCCAGCGGCTCGCTGGTCATCTTCAGCTCTTCGGGATTGGGCGGCTGAAAACCGACGCCCGCATGAACCAGAACGGGGCAGAAGCTACCGACGGCTAAGACTACGAGTAGTATTCCGTAGGACGTTTTGATTAGACGACGTAACAAGCTTCATCTCCCTGAGAGCTGCGGTTTAACCAGCTCTCGCCTTCGCACAAAGGTTCGCGTTGTGCCTCAGTTGCCGGATGCTTTGGCAACTGCGGGTTGTAACACGATCTGCTCTTCATCGGAACTTCTTACGATCTGATAAAAACTGCGCAACTGCGGATAGTATTTCTGCTCCAGGATCATGAAATTCACCTTGAGGGTGCGCGACAGATGTAGCGCATCCTTGGCGGCCTCGACTTTCAGGTCGTAACCCACCAGCGACGTATCGATGCCCGACGCTTTCGGAAGGCTCTCAGTCTGCCAGCCTGCGGGAAGCTGAATCGAGACGTCGTCGACTTTTTCGTAGGGGTAATCAAAGTAAATGGGATAAACCCGGTTGGCGTGTTCGAAGATGTGTTTCTCGCCAACGGTGAAAACTCCTGCGGGAATCAGAACACGTTTCCCGGCGTTTGAGGCCCAGCCGGGAACTTTTATGTCGAACTCGGCCACCAGCGGGGTTTCTGAGCCGGTCCAGTCGGGATGATTGGTTAGCGTCGCCTCGGCCGGCATTGAAATCTGGTTCTTGGCGCGGTCTTCGAGAAATTTCTTTCGGGTTACGTCGTCATCGTGGCGGACATCGAGCCGGTGGTACATGGCTTCGAGGCCGGTATAGGTGAGCGTAAGTTCGCCCTCGAGATCGCCCGACGCGGATAGCTTCAATTCCGCTCGCCGTTCGATGCGGGATTGCGAACTTGGCGGCAGTGGAGTTTTGATCCATGTTCCGCCGTCCTTGTCGAGACGCAGCCCCTGCACTCCCGTCTTCGACCAGGGCAGCAAACCGAACGGGGTGAACTCACCTCCCGGATCGAAGTACATGTCATTGCCGTTGAGCTTGACCAATACGACATTGGAATCGAGCTTCCAGCTCTGCATCGTGGACTGATTAAAAAAGTAGTTCTTACGATCGGAGACCCAGGCACCGTAGGCCTCGAAGCCGGCGGCACGAACCAGTGCCAGATAAAGCCAGGTCAGCTGTACGTGGTTCCCGTAACCGCGCTTCCACACGTCCTCGACGTTTTCGTCCGCTTTCTCTTTCTCGCGATGTTCTTCCTGCTGAGTTTTTTGTAGTTCGAAGGATTTATTACGAATTTGCTGCACCCGATCATAGATTTTTCGCAGCTTCAGCTCGGGGGAATCGCTGGGCGAAACGATCTGACTTACAGCCTCGTCCATAGCCTTGTGCTTTCCCACGAAACTTTCTAACTCGAGGTTCGCCCGCTGCCCCGCCATCTTCCAGAAGCTGTCCGGGTTGCTGTCGGCGGCTTCGCTGTAAAAGAAATCCACCCGCGCTTTCATTTCGTTTGCCGGCGGCATGTAATCTTCGGTTTGAAAGGCGGGGATGTTACTCACTTCCATGCGCACGACGTGTTCGTGATCTTCTTTCGCCTCGGCACCAGGCGGCAGCGCGTGCCAGCTCCAGCGCAGGTTCATAGGCCCCGCGGTAAATCCCGAGCCAATTGGTCTGCGGCCGGCGAACCTGTGAGCTTTCAGGGAAAACTTGGCATTCCTGGTGAAAAGCTCATCATTCACAATCCAGGACGACCCGTAGATGTACGGCCCCTTGATTTCAATTGTGAAGTAGTACTCAAGGATGCAGCCGACTTGGACATTCGGCAGGGTAAAGACTTTCGCTATGTAGCTGGCGTTCCTGGCCTTCACGAGCGACTTTTCAAAGATTTCGCCATCGAAGGCAATAATTGAACCATCGGCTTCGATGGTTCGCGCCTTAATCTTGACTACGTCCGCACGGTCCTTGAGAAACGGAATTTCTATGTTAGCTCGCTGCCGTCCTTCCTCGGTCAAGACTTTGATTCGCAGGTAATGTTCTTCCTGAGGAGGATAGTGGTCATCGTCGCGATCCACCTGACGATAAAGAATGATGGCGGGAGCGCCTGGGGCCAGCGGTTCGCTGGTCATCTTCAGTTCTTCGGGATTGGGCGGCTGAAAACCGACGCCGGCGTGAACTGTGCCGGGACGGAAATTGCCAACAGCCAAGACGAGGCCAATGGCACAAAAGGTGGAGAAACCCACGCGACGAAGTGACACGATCCAACTCCCAAGATTGGTTACCAGACGGGCCCCCGCGCGCTGGTGACCGCCAACGATACTGCGGGATGGCAATCTCGTCAATAGCCATTTCGGGGCTTATGCTCCGGCAGAAAACAAGTTGCTTTCGACGACGAAATCGCCCACAATGCGCGGTTCGCCGGCTAAGGCGCCTGCAACTCACGTATGAACATCCTGAAAGTTTCGCTGCTATCGCTGGCCTTGCTCGCGCTTTCTACGCCATCCTTTTCCGCAGAGAAGCCATGGCGCGAAATCAACTCGCCTCACTTCCGCATGATCACCAACGGAACTGACAATCAGGCGCGGCATGTGGCACGAGCCTTTGAGCAGATGCGGGCTGTCTTTGCCAGCCAGTTTCCAGGCTTTCGCCTCGATGCCGCCCAGCCCGTTCTGATCGTGGCTCCGGAAGACGAAAACTCCGCCAGGAAACTGCTGCCGGATTTTTGGAAATTTAAAGGACCCAAACCTGCCGGCGTTTATTTTCAGTCCTGGGAACAGCCCTATGTGATGGTGCGCCTTGACGCTGTCCAAAACGACGATCTTTCATCCGATCAGTTCGCTGTCGTCTATCACGAGTATGTTCACTCCATCTTGCACCTGAACCTCCATTGGCTTCCGACCTGGTTGGACGAAGGCATGGCGGAGTATTACGCGTACACGCGCTTTCAAGGCAAATACGCATTCATCGGCGCGCCTCCCCGAAATATGATGCATTTGTCGTTGCTGCGCTATCGCCCCTCCATACCGCTGGCGAAATTCCTCGACCAGAGAGGTGCGTTTACCCACAGCGAGGAAGACACGGAACTTTATTACGCCCAATGCTGGGCCCTGACTCACTACCTCACCATGGCCCCGGGCATGGAGCTTGGCGATCGCCTCAACAAATTTTTTCGTGCGATACAGGCAGGTACGGAGCAGAAGAAATCTTTTCAGGATACCTTCGGCGATTTTGCCCAAGTGCAGCAGGATTTCGATCAG
The DNA here is from genome assembly GCA_963818935.1 of uncultured Acidobacteriaceae bacterium. Lineage (GTDB taxonomy): Bacteria > Acidobacteriota > Terriglobia > Terriglobales > Acidobacteriaceae > Sulfotelmatobacter. The sequence continues at coordinate 690 of CAWFUK010000030.1, read as the reverse complement.
TATGTGCGGCATTTCACATTCCTGAGCAAACAGGTTCTCGCGCCCGCGAGAATCGAGGACAAAGACTTTATAACTCGATCACTTACGCTCGCCGAGACGGAAGCCGAAATGGCGTCTTTTTACGCATCGACACATCAGTGGAAGCTGGCTCGCGAAGCTAGTGAGTTCGCCGAGAAGAACGATCCTAAACTCGCCTTAGCCCATCAGGAGATGGGCTTCGTCCTCTTGCAGGAGGGCAAAGACGAGCAGGCAACGCAAGAATTGTCGCATGCGATTGAACTTGACCAGAGCCTTTACCGTGCGTTGTTCGCCAAAACCATGCTCTCGTCTCTTCCTCATTCAGCAAATCCTGCGGATCGGGTCGAGTTCCGAACGCAACTCTCGAACGTGGCGAAGATCAATCCTCAGTTCGCTCCGGCCTATGTCGAGTTGGCGAAGCTCGATGTGGCGATGGGAATGCCTGACATCGCTCTTGGACCAGCGCTGAAAGCCGAGCAACTCGAACCCTGGCGCGCCGGCTATCATCTGCTCACCGGACAAATCCTGCTGCGTTTGAACCGAGTGCTCGAGGCAGCCAATCATGCCTCCTATGTCGCGGACCACTGGGTTGCACCCGATCATGATGAGGCTATGGAACTCTGGAGCGAGAGCAATACGTACTCTAAGCCGAAGCAGCACCATACACAACAT
>CAWFUK010000029.1:0-9433 GCA_963818935.1 uncultured Acidobacteriaceae bacterium | reverse complement strand
CAGTGCCGCCCGCCAGAAATGCCTGTTTTAAGTGGGCGGCAAAGGCCGTGAACATCATGCGATGGAGCACGCGATATTGACGCGTGTCGCAGCGGCCCTAAATTACAATAATCGGAGGGTAACGACTGCGCATGTCGATGAAAAAAGCAGGCACTCGCCGCGCATGATTTGTGGCGGCCGTTTTCTCGTTTAGGCCGGAAGTAGATTTTAGGTGTCCAGTCATCGCGAAAAAATATCGCCGGGCTGCACATTATCATAATTGCGCATGATGGATGGCCCGGCCAGTGCGGGGACGCGAGATGCAGAGCAACACTGCTTCGACTTCCAGGTAACACTACCGCGAGCGGTGCGGGGATGGCGGGATTCGCTTGTACTCATGGATCGAATGGAAAGCGGGCCATGAATGCCTGGCTTGAAAGTGCCCTCAGCGCGGAGTTGACGACCGCCGCCATCTGGATAGCGGCAATTTTTGCAAAGAGAAGTTCATCGAAGATAAGAAGCTCATTCGCAATCGGGCTGTGAAGTTGGATGGAAACGAAACTCTTGCATATCGTCAACTCCGCGCTGAGGGCGCTTTAAGCCAGGCATTCATGGCCCGCTTTCCATTCGATCCATGCGTCAACAAATCCGCCATCCCCGCCACAGTTCGCCGTGATGTTACCCTGGAAGTCGAAGCCATGTTGCCTCTGCATCACGGTCCCCGCGCCGCCAAACTGGCCGGGCCATCCATCATGCGCAATTATGATAATGTGCAGCCCGGCGATATTTTTTCCGCCGATGACTGGACACCTGAAATCTACTTTTGGCTAAACGACGAAAACGGCCAGCCACAAATCATGCGCGGCGAGTGCCTGCTTTTCATCGACGTGCGCAGTCGTTACCCTCTCAAATTCCTGTTGATTGCGGGCCACTATAATTCTGAACACGTCCGATCTGGCATCCTGCATACGCATGATGTTCACGGCCTTCCCCATAAAGCCTACCAGCTTGAAAACGGCGTCTGGCGGGCGGCGCTGGTGGAAGGAATTGGCCGGGGCGCTCTTGGATTCCGAGAAACCGAACGCGGCCTGGCCGCGCCTGGCATCGGCATTCGGATCCGCCATACCTATCTGCCACGCGGCAAAGTTATCGAAGGGATTTTTAATGTCCTGCAAAACTCCCAGCGCAACCTTCCCGGCTATTGTGGCCCGAATGAGCAAACCCAGAGAATGGAACGCCTGAACAAGTTCATGGCGCAAGCCCGCGTCGGGAAGGTGCATCCTGGCAATGAACTATTGGAAATGTCGGAATGGAGAAAACTGCTTGACAGGTCTTGCATCGAATACGCAAATGAGCCGCAGAATGGCCGGATGCTTGACGGCCTTTCTCCTGCTCAACTTTGGGAACGGCGGCAGATTTTAAGGAAACTGGCACGCCTTTCGACAGGGCAATCCGCGATTCGTAGTGACGTGAAACACATCGACGTGCTCTTTCGCGAGCTGGGAAGGCAAGTCTACCTGCTCCCATAAGATCTCGCGTCGAGCAGGAAACACGACCGGCGTGATATCTAGCAGCTCCAAAAACGCGCGCGCCACGGGCCCAGGCGAAAAAGAGACCAGCTCAATTTCGTCGCCCGCAATCTCCTTCATCGCGCCGAAGAGCTCGACCGCATAGCGCGCAAAACCGCGCATCTCGTAATGCATGAAGATGCGGCCATCGATGCCGACGCGCAAACGTTGAGTCGTAGATTTCATCGCAATGTTCGTTGGAGGAGCCGACAAATCATGCCGGCGCTTCCTGAATCTCGGCAGTTTTCTTTTTACCGATCACCATAATGCCGTGCGCGTAGTCAACACTGAGCAGATAACACATCGCCCGCATAGCAAAAAACCGGGTGCGTTCACGAATTCCCTTCGGCCACGCACCATAACGTACGCGGAAAGCCTCAACGTCATGGCCGCGTACTACCAAATCCGCAGCCAGATCGGCAATAGGGAACTGCTGCACGTGTCCCGGATCACCCGCCCACATGGGAACGACGCACAGCGGATTGGGCGTGGAAATGACCAGCAATCCGCCCGGGACCAGAAGCTTACCCAGTGCGTCCATCAGGTCGACATAATCATTGAGCGACATGTGCTCGATGACTTCCAGACAAAGAATCGCATCGAACGAGCCGGTAATCTGGTCGAGTGAGGAATATTCATGCGGCTCCTCGCTGGAGATGTCGAGTGTTTCGTAGCGGCCCTGAAACCCGGCAGCCAGGAATTTGCGCTTCAGCCGGTTATCCCCACCGCCGTAGTCCAGAAGACGCCCTGCATGTTTCGTGCGATCGAAGATCAGCCGCTCATACTCGTTCAGATGGGGCGAGTCTTCGCAAGAGACGCAGCGAGCGCGCAGCGTCTTGTACATGACCTCACGAGCGCGATGCCTGGCCCAGTAGTCCCGATACCATTTGTCAACTTCGGACATGAATCGCTCGTCGCAACCTCAACCTGCCGGCGCTACAGCCGCTTCTACTCCATGCGGATCATTCGCGGTGCGCCAGCTTAACAGCATTCGTACGAGGAACGCAGCACAGAGAGCAGCTTCCAGCGCGAGTACCACTCCCAGGCGATAGATTGACCACGTGGCCAGAGAATGCACCAACAGAGAATTCACAATTATTAAACCGGCGGAAAAAACCAGAGGCTCGAGTAGAGGCCCGAATACCGACACATCCTGCGTCTTGCGCGCATGGAAGAAAGCCATCAACCAGGTGAGCTGCAAAGCCGCTTGGAAGATCGCAAAGCCAACCAGACCAAACCGGATGACGGCATAGGTACCGAGCGTCCACGTCGGAATCGTCCACCAAAGGCACAGGCGCACGTTGAACCAGGCATCGTCCTGCGCAAAAAACAACTCGCTCAGTGGCACGCCAACCGCGGTCATCATGGCATTCACGCAATAAGCGAGGAGCAGAGGCTGCGCTGGAATCCATTTGGCCGTGAACACATGCAGGATGATGGGCGTACTAAGGCTGGCCAGCACGGCAGACGCAGGCCACGCGATACTGGCATTGATACGCAGCGATTTCTCAACCCGCGAACGCAGCAGCGCTGGCGAACTTGCTGCGCTGCTGAATGCAGGCAGATAAATGCGAGCCATCGCGTTGCATATCACCAGCGGATAGAGAGAGAGCGTAGATGCCCAGGATACATAGCCCACAGCATTTTTCCCGAGCAGGCGGGCGATCATAATAGGCGGAAATGCGAGAGTGGCCATGTTGAGCAGCGATCCGCCCTGGTAAAGCAGACTGAAGCCCACATGCGGCCGCAAGGACGTCCACGAAAACGTTCTCCACGGAGGACGTGCGATTAGATTGAATGTGAGGCTGCCGAACAAATCGCGGCATCCCATCGCGACAATGTAAGACCAGATCCCCTTGTGGAGATACGCCAAGGTGGCGAGCAGAACTGTATAGATCAGGCTTTCAGCAGCTTCAACCGCGCTCACGGCCTTGAAGCGCATGGCGCGCTCCAGCATCGCCAGCGGCACTGTGCGTTGATTCCGCACGACTAACAGGAGCAGAAACATTGCGGCGGGCAGGTAATTCTCTGCGCTCAACTTCACAAGGCGCAGGGCCGGTGGCAGTAGCGCTCCGATTACCACCGCGAACGTGAGCGAAATACCTAGAATTACCGACTGGGCGGTTGCCAGCTCCATCTCCTCCAGCTCGCCGCGCTTGCGGATCAACGCGGCCTTCAGGCCCAAATCGCCGAAGTAACCCAGAATGCCCTGCGTGATGAAGATGAGAATGGCGAACCGCCCGACGACCTCAGGTCCCAGCCATCGCGAAACGGCAATACTGCTGCCCACGCTTAAGCCCATGATGATGACCTGTCGAATCATCAGGGCGATGGCGGCACCGGTCAATTTTCCACGAAAAAGAGACTGCAATAGTGCGCGATAGCCAGAAGGCGCAGGTATAGCGGCACAGGCTTCGCCAGAATCGCGCGGCAAGCTGTTATCGACAAAAAGCCGGGACTCTTTCATGGATGGCCGCACGCGAGCTTCATTTAAAGCCGAAATTCCGCGGGCGAACAAGTAACGGAAATCAGGCCGGATTACCCATCAATTTCAGTGGATGTTTCGCGGGAAAGTGTAGCATAGCCACGATTGTTCGTCTTGCCGGGAAGTCGAGCCGTCTTACTTCCACATGATTACTGTTCTGCGAGATCGCGCCTTTGAAAATTCTTTCAGGAATCTGCGAAGGTTGTTACAATCGAGTGCGATTCCTGGTCAAGCCGTGCGCCACTACGAGCTTCTGGCGACCAGTGTCGCTCCTCGTCGAACCATCGATGCGGATGGAGCTGGTGAATGGGTCCTCGAAACAATCCTGGGATGTTGATGCCGCCGAAGGACGAGCTGGCCGGCTTTCCACGTCACGACGGTTCCGATTTTCCGGGCGCTTATCCGACAACGGTTAGCCGCGTCCCCAGCCTCTGGGACTACTGGCCTATTCTGTTGCGGCACAAATGGACCATACTGGTTGCCGTAGGGATAGCTCTGATCATGGGTACTGTCGTTGCCCTGTCTACGACCCCTATCTATGAAGCAGTAGGCCGTATCGTCATCAATCGCGAGGGCGCTGAGACTGCAGGCCTGAAGAGTACCGATGCCGATGCCAGCGAGTCCGCCGACGACTATATGGTTTCGATGGACACGCAGACGCGCGTTCTCGAAAGCGATGCCATCGCGAAGCTTGTTATCGCGAAGCTGAACCTGGATACCAACCCGGTGTTTGCTGGTCCGGGCGCGGCGGCGGCGAGCCCAACTTCCTCGGGGTTGACGACCCAAGGTAGCGACCCCGATCTGCGCCGCGAGGCGGGGCTGGTCGGCAAGTTCCATCACGCGTTGCAGATCAACTCGATTCCGCGCACCCGCGTGCTGGAGATTCGTTTCTCCAGCTCCGATCCCGTCCTGGCAGCGAAGGTAGTGAACGCGGTCATCGATACCTATATCGAGCAGAACTACAAGACCCATGTGGACGCCACTACCCGCACCTCCGATTGGCTCACGCAGCAGCTTTCCGAGTTGCAGATGAAGGTGGAGACATCTCAGGAAAAGCTGGTGCAGTACCAGAAGGAACACGGGATTCTTGGCATCGACGAAAAAGAGAACATTATCACCTCGAAGCTCGACGAACTAAACCGCCAGCTCACTACCGCTGAAGGCGATCGCATGCAGAAGGAGTCGGTTTATCGCCTGGCCAGCTCGGGTGATCCCGATCTGCTGTCGAATCTCGAGCCATCCAGTCCGCTGATCAAGTTGCGCAGCCAGGAGGATGATCTGCATCGCCAGATCGCGCAGGCCAGTGTCAAGTTTCAGCCCACCTATCCGCAGGTCGAGGAGTTGAACAATGAACTGGCAGCCGTGCAGGCCGATATCAAGGTGGAAGTGAACCGCCTGGCGGAGAAATACAAGAAGGACTATCTCGCTGCCCTAGAACGCGAAAAACTCCTGCGGGCTTCCCTGGAGAACCAGAAGAACCAGGAAAATCAGCTCAACGAAAGCGCTATTGAATATAGCCTTCTCAAGCGTGACGTCGACAGCAATCGCCAGCTTTATGAAGGTCTGCTGCAAAAGTTGAAGGAAGCGGGGGTGATGACGGGACTGCGGTCGAGCAATGTCAGAATCGTGGATCCGGCGTCGGCGCCAACCGAGCCTTCGTCCCCGAATATCCCGCGCAACCTGATGATGTCGCTGCTGCTGGGTCTGGCGGGCGGCGTATCGTTGGCCTTCATTCTGGAGTCGCGCGACAATACCGTGCACTCGTTGGAACAGGCGCAGATGATTACCGGGCTTCCTTCGCTGGCATTTATCCCGCTTGCTGCTGGCAACAACCGCTCTTTGCTGCGGCCTAAGCGTTTGTCTCAAACGGTGGCGGCCGCTGCTTCGGCGTCTCACCCGAAGTCCCAGATTGCCGAAGCGTACCGGGCTTTGCGGACTTCCATCCTGCTGTCGCGAGGTGGCCAGTCGTCGAAGGTGCTGATGGTTACCAGCGCTTTGCCGCAGGAAGGCAAAACTACCACAAGCGTGAATCTGGCGATTGTGCTCGCTCAACATGACGCGCGCGTGCTGCTGATTGAGGCCGACATGAGGCGCCCGGGCATCTCTCAGGTGTTCGGCTTCCAGGCCGAGGTCGGCTTGAGCACAGTGATAGGACAGAGCACCGCTCTGGATGATGCCATCCTCCCGATTCCGGGAATTTCGAATCTATCGCTGCTGCCGGCAGGGCCGGTTCCAACGAACCCCTCGCTAATTTTGGGTTCGTCCGCGATGCGGGATCTCCTGACCACGCTGCAATCCAAATTTGATTTTGTGATCATCGATACGCCCCCGGCGCTGACCGTCACCGATGCTGTGCTTCTCTCGAGGTGGGCCGACTCTTCTCTGCTGGTCGTCCGTCCGGGTGTCACCAGCAAGGCTGCGTTGCGCCGCGTTTGCGATGTGCTGACGCACGTCGATGCTCGCGTCGTGGGTATGGTTCTCAATGCCGCCGACTCTACTGAACCGGACCAGTATTACTATGGCGGACAACATCGCAATTACTACGACGAGTCCTCAGTGCTTCAGCGCTAGCCGTGAACAAGCCAATGCTTTTACCGTTATGCGTGGAGGACGTGGTCCCCAAGCTTAGGATCGCTTAGCGCAAGACCAGTCGTCCAAATGGCCGTCCGCAAACAACTGCAATCCCGTCGTCACCCAGGAGAGGTCGTTAACAACGTTCTGGCAGCGTGCCTGTGTCTGCTGCTGGCCTTTGGCTGCCTGGCGCTGGGCGGAGTACCGACGTGGGCGACCTTCGTCATGGAAGCAGCTGCGGCGCTGCTTTTCATTGCATGGGCTGTGAGCCGCATTGCCGTGCGACGATTAGCAATCGCTACTAATCCTCTTCTGATCCCAATATTGCTCTTTGCCACGATCGTAGCGGCGCAACTGCTGTTTGGCTGGACAGCCTACTGGTACGCGACCTGGCAGAAGGGTTTGCTCTGGGCTAGCTATGGCATTTTGCTCTTCGTTGCCAGTCAATGCTTCGGACACCAAACTGTCAGGCGCTGGTTCGCGGTTGGATGTTCGACATTCGGATTTCTGGTGGCGATTTTCTCCATTGCCCAGGCCTTTGCCGGCAACGGCAAGTACTATTGGGTAATTCCGAACCAGGCCGTTAGGCCGTTTTTCGGCCCCTACGCCAACCACTCGCACTACGCCGGCCTGATGGAGATGTTGCTTCCGTTTGCGCTGGTCCTTGCCATGGCGCGTTTTCAGCCGCTTCCGCTGCGCGTGCTCTATTCCTTTGCGGCTGTGATCATGAGTAGCACGATCTTCTTGGCGCAGTCGCGTGGGGGCATTCTCGCTCTCGCGGTGGAGGTGGGTGTGCTGGCGATTTTGTCGGCGGGCGGCCGTCGAACCCACCAGCAGGTTCTTTCGGTGGGAGTCTTTTGCCTGTTTGTGATTCTGTGTCTGCTGCTCGTGCGACCTAATGGCCTTTGGCACAGGTTTGCTCAGCTTCGGTATCAGGAAGATTTCGTCCATGAGCCCAATCGCCTGACAATGGTTAAGGACAGCCTCAAGATGGTAAGCCAGCGTCCGCTGTTGGGATGGGGATTCGGGACCTTCCCCGATGTCTATCCATCGTTCCGGAGCTTCTATACCGATCTGACGATTAATGCGGCGCACAACGACTTTGTCGAACTGGCGGTTGAGACCGGCTTGATCGGATTGGCCCTGGTTCTGGTTTTTATTTATCTGCTCTATCGAACAGCCATTCCACACGTAAGGCATTGGCTACGTGAGCCGCGCGATGCAACCGCCCTTGCCGCACTGGTGGGATGCACTGGGCTAATCATTCACAGCTTCTCCGACTTCAACCTCCAAGTGCCGGCGAATGCCGCAATTTTCTTTGCTCTGGCGGCGATTGCGACTGGACGCGCTGTCCCCGCCATGCCCGTCGCTCGACACGTTTCCGGCCATTTGGAGGACGCGATGGTAGTGGATGCCGCGGAAGAGAAGGGCAGTCGCATTAAATAGTAGTGTTTAACTTTCTGCGAGATCAGGTGAGGGTTTGAAGACAGCTGCCCACATTTCGCTATCTCCGCGTCGCAATGCGGTTTTAGCGGCTTGCATCTTGCTTGCGGGGGCGTATTTATGGTTCGTGGCGCGCAGCTTTGAAGCAACCCGGCTTGCCTCCAGCCTCGATATTGCGTCGTTGCAGCGCGCGATCGCACTGGAGCCGCGCGACGCCTCGAATCAAGACCTGCTTTGTCGTTTCCTCTTGTTCGACCGGCAAGAGGTGAGCGCAGCCTTGCCGACTTGCAAGCGGGCAACCGAATTGAATTCCTATAACTCTACTTACTGGCTCGATCTCGCGCTCGCCTACTACAGCGCCGGAGAAGAAAAAGAACAAGAACAGGCTATTCTGAGAGCTGTTGCCGTCGACCCGACGACTCCGGACGTAGCCTGGAACGCCGCCAACTTCTTCTTGGCTCAGGGAAAGGTACCGGAAGCGCTGCATCAGTTTGCTGCTGCCATGCGAGGAGATCCGGCGCTCGTCCGCCCATCTCTGGATCTATGTTGGCGGACCTTGCACGATGCGAATGCGATTCAATCCACGCTCCCGCCAGATCCGAACGCCTATCTGGAATTTGTGGGCTTGCTGGCCGCGAACCATCAGTGGGAGGGCGCCCACCAGGTATGGTCAGCAATGTTGGCGCTTAACCAGGCTGTCGATTACCGTCGAGCTTTGTTCTATGTCGACGCTCTGCTACGGGAACATGATCCGGCGCGGGCGAATGAAGCTTGGGAGCAGCTATCCTCGCGTTCGCCGGTCCTGAACCAGTACAAGAGCGGCAGCAACCTAGTTAGCAATGGGGGATTCGAACAGGAGATACTGAATGCCGCTTTCGACTGGCGCTATGAGCCAAAGAGCGGCAGTTCGGTAACCCTGGACGCCGTCGAATTTCATAGCGGCAGTCGCGCGCTCTTGATTTCCTATCGCGGCAACGGTGATGACGCGGGAGTCTATCAGTTTGTACGGGTGAAACCGAACGCGCAGTTCACGCTCTCCGCCTGGACCAGAAGCTCGAAGTTGGACACCGCAAATGGCCCGCGTATATCAGTTTTTGACGCCTATGACGGTAAGCTCTACGGCCAGACGTCACAGACTGTCGGCACCACGGGGTGGCATCGCCTGGAGACGACTTTCCAAACAGGCCCGGATACTGATCTGGTCGTGATCCGGTTAAGTCGCGATCCCGCCAGCACCGTAATAGAAGGGAAGTTCTGGGTCGACGATATTAGTCTAACTTCGCTGCCCTCTGCTGTGCCAAACGGAAGCTGAGATCGTCGTACTCTAAATGCTTCCCTAAGCCGCCGGAGGCGCCAAATACATTTTGTTGACTTGTATGTTTCGTAG
>CAWFUK010000028.1:0-18574 GCA_963818935.1 uncultured Acidobacteriaceae bacterium | reverse complement strand
GCAGCCATTACTTGATTGAGCTGAACGCCGCCGCGTGTAGCAACGGTGACGTTTTGGCAAGGGAACAGGGAGAAGCCGAGAGCAAGGAAAAGGTATTGAAAGCTCTGAGCCAGGCTTCCTCCGCGTTGCGCCGAAAGCTGGGAGAGTCACTGCCATCGGTGCGAAGGTTCGATGTACCGATGGAAGCCACGACTTCGTCCCTCGAAGCTCTGAAGAGCTACAGCATGAGCATGACCGTACGGCACAAGGAAGGCGACGTAGCCGGCATTCCGTTCCTGAAGCGGGCAATCGAAATCGACCCGAATTTTCCTCTGGCCTATGCGGAATTGGCAGTTGTGTACGCCAATTTGCAGGAACCGGCGCTTGCCCTGGAACATGCGGCCAAAGCGTACGAGATGCGGGATCGGGTTACCGAGCGCGAGAAGTTGAGTGTCACGGCGTTCTACTTTTCCGCCAGGGGAGAACTCGACAAAGAAGCGCAGACCTACGAACTGTGGGCGGCAAACTATCCCCGGAGCCCTGTCCCTCACTCTAACCTGGGCGCCGACTACGCCATGATGGGTCAATACGACAAAGCCCTCATGGAGTTTCAGGAAGCGCTGCGGCTTTCACCCGAAAACATCAACATCTATTCGGGGCTTGGAGCGATTTACATCTTCCTGGATCGATTGGATGAAGCTCAGGCAACGTTCGATCAAGCACTCGCTCACAAGTTAGACGATGGCGGTCTGCGCCAGTGGATGTACTATCTCGCCTTTCTCCGCGGCGATACTGCGAAGATGGCAGAGCATGTGGCTTGGGCAGCAGGCAGGCCCGGAGAAGAAGACGTTCTTTTGTCGCAACAGTCTGACACCGAAGCCTACTACGGAAGGGTTCGCCACGCCCGCGATTTTTCCCAGCGTGCAATAGACTCGGCATTGCGCGCAGAGTCGAAAGAGACGGCAGCTACCTGGCAAGTAAACGCCGCCTTGCGCGAAGCGGAATTGGGCAACAGGCCTTTGGCAAGGAAGGGAGTGGCAGCAGCTTTGGCGCTCTTTCCCGGACGAGACGTAAAGGTTCAAGCAGCCCTTACATTGGCTCGCATCGGCGATGCCGCCCGGGCCAGGGCGTTGGTCGAGGATCTGGAGAAGAGCTATCCAACGCACACCCTGCTGCGGCTCTATTGGCTGCCCACTCTAAAAGGCGCTATCGAACTGAGCGAGGGGAACTCATCCCAGGCCCTTGCATCCTTGCAAGCCGCCGCACCTTACGAACTGTCTGGAGGGCTGACGCTTTACCCAGCCTACATCCGCGGTCAGACTTATTTGCAGATGCACCAAGGGGCTGCCGCCGCGCTTGAATTCCAGAAAGTGCTGGATCACAGGGGCATCGTCCAGAACTCGCCGACGGGTTCACTGGCTCATCTTCAAATCGGCCGTGCCTGCGCGATGATCGGAGACATCGCGAAAGCAAGAGCCGCCTACAAGGATTTCCTCACCCTCTGGAAAGACGCCGACCCCGACATCCCCATCCTGAAACAAGCCAAAGCCGAGTACGCGAAACTGCAGTAGTCAACTGACGATACCAGGCGATAGCGCGTTTTTGACCACGGTGAGTATGACGGCGATTTGCGTCAACCATAGATTTAGAACGTCTGACAGAAGCCGGTCTGCAGTCTCTCTGCCAACTTGGGATTGGCCAGTTGACGAAGCAATTATTCTTCGCCGCCGCAGTCGAAGAGCAGTACCTGGACTTATGATAACGGCGGTCTCACTCCAACGGGATCAGTGGACGCGCTCAAAGTGCATCAACATCCACGATCACGAATCGCCCATTTTACCGAAGCCAATAGCTTTACTTTGTGACACAGCATCAAGGCCATGCAAATGAATCCTTCTCGCCGCCCTCACTCGTAGCAAAACACTCACAGTCGGACTCGATACCTCCAAGTCGGGCTCAGTACCTCTCGTTCGGCAGTTATTGTGCTCCGCTTCATGCTCCACTTTTTTCGCTCGGACAATTAAGTTTTTCTTAGGGGTATCCTTTCTCTCGTTCAAGTGTTGCTCGCCATCGTTTTGCTCAGTAACACGGCGATGACGGTGCCGCACGGACTGCAGCGTACACAGTCCCGCATCTGATCCGTTTTTGCGGGGCGGCAAGCGATCTTGATGGAGGGTTTGGCGGAAGAGCGACTGCCCCTGCGCTTTGTTCAGCTCTTTTTACAAAACTGCCCCATTCATTCAGAACGTGCTCAATAATTTCTTTAGCTCGTTCAAACCCAACAGATTCTTTCAGCCTTTTCAGTTGGCCGTGTTCCTGATGGCGAACCAGGGAACCGCACCTGGTGCCAAGAGTGCCAGCGTACCGGCTTCGGCGAGTGCCCAGAGGAACTCCGCACCGCCCGCGAATCCGATGTTTCGGCCAAGGGCGTGGTCCATTACATTCCCATGTGCTGCATCGCCGCGCGGCTTCGAATCCGCAGTTGGGCAACTTAACAACGTGACGCCTACACGATACGCCCTGGGCCAAAACTTTCAGCCAGCTTCCGCGAGCACTCAAAACCAGCTCAATGGATCTTGGCAAGAAGCCGCCGCTAATAGGTGTGAACTGTTGTTGTCGCCGGTTTGAGTTGGGCGACGAGTTCCTGGAACTGAGGATTCTGGCGGAGGCTCTTCAGGCTATCGTCGGCCGTCAGGCCATCGGCATCTCTATATCCGCGCTTGATGGCTTCGCGCAGATACTGAAGAGCGTCATCGGGGTGGTTAGCAGCCACCGCCACACAGGCAAACGAATACCACACCGAGAAACGGTTTCCTTGCCCCTTGGAATTATCTTGTTGCTCGATCAGGTCGTGAAACAGTTTGCTGGCTTCCTCATAACGATGGGTGTAAGCCATCGCCATCCCCAGTTGCTGTAGTACATTGACGGTCAAGACATGCAGCGGGCCCAGATTACGAAGGGAAGCGTCGAACGCCGCGCGGGCGTTTTTTTCTGCTTCCGCGTAGCGGCCCTCCCTGATCAAATCTCGGGCAAGGTCGGACTGGCATTCCAAGGTGCTGGGGTGTTCCGGTCCGATGACTCGAACCATTGTGACAAGCGTCCCTCGCTGCAGTTTTTCCGCCTCGTCTACGCGCCCTTCCTTGAAGATCGCATCTGCCAAACCCGACTCGGTCAGCAATGTGCGCGGGTGCTCGGGGCCAGAGATTCGCAACTGAATCGCCAGCGTCTCCCGGTACATTTTCTCGGCCTCGGCATGGTGGCCTTCGTCAGTGAGGAGGCACGCCAAGTTGAACATAGTACCTGTCGTCAGCTGATGTTCGGGTCCTAGCACACGCTGCAAGGTCACCAAATTCTCGCGATAAATCTGCTCGGCTTCCGCCAAGCGGCCTTGAGACTCAACGGCCACAGCCAGATTGCTCATTGTCCTCAGAGTCTGGGGGTGGTCTGATCCGACGCGGCGCTCGAGTTCGAGCAACTGGCGATACACTCGTTCTGCCTCGCCATAGCGACCTTCGTTGAAGAGCGCAACCCCCAGGTAGCCCATCGACTGCAGCACGGTGTCGTTTTCCGGACCTAGTCTGCGAGTTCCCACCTCGATAGCTTCGCGCGCGAATTTCTCCCCCTGGCCGAAGTCACCCGGCCCCTGCACAATGTAGGCGAGATTAGCCATGGTCTCGATCGTGAGCGGATCGTCGGGTCCGAGAATGCGGCGCTCGCGGTCAAACGCCTGACGCTCCATCTTCTCGGCTTCGACGTATTTTCCTTCATGATTCAAAATCCAGCCCAATTGAGTCATGGACTCCAGTGTCTTTGGGTCATCCGGTCCCAGAAGGCCCATGCGAGCATCCAAAGCACGATTCGCCAATTCATGAGCACGCTGGTAGAGCCCCAGATTCGAGTAGGTCTCCGCCATCACCTGCATCATCTGAGCCTGCACCTCGGGATCCTTTGCCAGACCTCTCCTCATATCATTCGAAGCTCTGTCGAGGATTTCGCGGGCCGTAACTTTGTTGCCGCGGGCTTCGTTAGGATCGGACACCTTGAACATACCGGTCATGAAGTCGGTGATGCGTGTGGCGCGATCTCGTTCGCTGGTAGCACGGTCGCGCTCACGTGTAATGCGGCGCAACTGCAACGCCTGCAAAACGGAGAAAGCGGCGAGCAGCAGCACCAATCCAACGAACGCAACCACAGCCACACGGTGCCGACGGACATACTTCCGCAATCTGTAGCTGGCGCTGGCAGGCCGCGCCACGACAGGTTCGTGGCTCAGATACCGCCGGACGTCGGCAGCCAGATCGGAAGGCGTGCCATAGCGGCGAGCGCGATCGTTCTCCAGAGCCTTCATCGTGATCCAGTCGAGATCGCCGCGCAGCAGGCTCACCAGTTGCTGGGGGTTAGTGCCGCGCGAGTCGGCTGCCGTCGTCGATGTATCCCGGTCGGTGTTGACCTTGGTGCTCGGGCGCGGCGGTTCTTCCTGGCGCAGCTTTCGCAGTAACTCCTCGAGCGGTTGCTTCTGCCCCGGCTTGGTTTCAAAGGGCTGCAGCCCGACTAGGAGCACATAGAGAACGACTCCCAGCGAGTAGACATCAGTGCGAGTGTCCACGTCCCGCACATCCGGATCGGCCTGCTCCGGACTCATGTAGCCTGGCGTCCCCATAAAATGTCCCAGCTGCGTGAACACGGTCTCTCCGGAAACGTGAGGCGTTGTCGCCTTGGCCAGCCCGAAGTCGATGATCCGGGGCACGGGTTTGCCGTCGACTTCCACAATCAGGATGTTTGCCGGTTTAAGATCGCGATGGATGATGGCTTTCTGATGGGCGTGCTGCACGCCTTCGCAAACCTGGAGGAAGAGTTCAAGCCGATCTGCGATCTTGAGCTTCTTCTGATCGCAATATTCGGTAATCGGCAGCCCGGGTACGTACTCCATTGCGAAGTAGGGCTGGCCCTGCGGGGTGGTTCCGGCGTCAAACACCTTGGCGATGGCAGGATGATCCATAATCGCCAGCGACTGCCGTTCCGCCTGGAAGCGTTGCACAACGGCCTCGTCATACATCCCGGCCTTAATCAGCTTGAGGGCAACTTGCCGTCGCAACGGCGAGGTCTGCTCCGCCAGCCACACTTGCCCCATGCCTCCTTCGCCAAGCCTGCGGACAAGTTGAAAACGCTGGGCAAAGATCTGCCCCGTTTGCAAAGCTCCGACGACGGCGAATTGAGTCGGGTCCCCGCTGGTTTCATTAGCCAGCAGGGGGGATTGCATAAAGCTGGAGCGGATATTTTCCTGGGCTGCCAGAAGGGACTCGACTTCGGCGCGCAGTTCGGCGTCCGAAGCGCATGTTTCATTCAGGAAATGGGCGCGCTCTTCCGGGCCAAGAGACAGGGCTTGATGGAGCAGATCCTTGACTTGCTCCCAACGTTCGACTGTCATAGCTCGCCCATCATAGTTCGGCCGCCCGATTCATCTGGCGATGCAGCCAGACGCGGGCCGTAGCCCATTCGCGGTCCACCGTGGCGCGTGAGATGCCCAGCACCTGGGATATCTCGGGAGCGGACAGTCCCCCGAAGAACTTCATTTCCACGATCTTTCCTTGGCGCTCGTCGATGCGAGACAGCTCGTCCAGTGCGTCATCCAAGGCCAGGAGCTCGGTATTTCCGGCAACGGGTAGGGCAGCCATCTCGTCGAACTCGATCTTGCATCCTCCGTCGCGTTTGTTCGCCCGGCGGCTGCGCGCGTAATCCACCAGGATTTGCCGCATGAGGCGCGAAGCTACGGCGATGAAGTGCGCCCGATTTTGCAGTTCGGGTTGACCTCCCAGCAGCCGCAGGTAGGCCTCGTGGACCAGCGCTGTGCTCTGGAGGGTGTGATCCGGACGTTCTGACTGGAGGTGGTAGTGCGCCAGACTTCGCAGCTCTTTATAGACCAGTGGCACCAATGCGCGCAGGGCCTTTTCGTCGCCCTTCTTCCAGTGAAGCAGCAGCTCGGTGACCTCACCTTTTTGGTCATCGGGCATAGGTGCCGGAACCCCTTTCCGGGGAGACGCCAACAGGATATTCGCAGGCTCGCCCGTCGTCAATCTCACCTTTCGCTTCACCGGGACGGTCCTCTAAACCTCCCGGCCAGAAATTTCTTTGTCCCCAATGAGGCGTTTTACACGCGCTTTCCGCCTTTCTGTGCAAGGGCGGGACTGAGCCGTTTTGTGGGCAACGGCTTTTCACTCAGGTTTTCACTCAGGCACTCGGTTCCCTCTGAAAAAGGATTCACAAAACTTCCATTCGAGGACGCCATGAACAAATTAAGGATGCTAGTTTCCTCTGCGGTCCTGATCTTCACCTTCGCCTTTGGAGCGAGTCTCGCTCACGGGCAACTTACACCCAGTGCCGACGCCTACACCAACACGGCAGCTCCCGGTTCAAACTACGGCACATCAACTACTCTCAACGTCGAAAGCGCCTCGCAGACCGCCTACATCCAATTTAATCTGTCGGCGATTCCCACCGGATACACCGGCGCCAACATCGCCCAAGCCAGCCTCAAGCTCTACGTCAACGCGGTAAGCACGGCGGGAAGCTTCAACATTAACTACGTGGATGGCGCTTGGACCGAGTCGACGATTACCGCCAATCTCTTGCCCGCCGTGGGCACCACCATCGTCAGCGACGTTTCTCTGGTCAAGTCGAATGTCCATGATTACATCGTCATTGACATCACCTCGGCAGTGGATGCGTGGCTCAACGGAACCCAGGCCAACAATGGCATCGCGCTGGTGGCCAATAGTCCGCTGAGTTGCAGTTTCGACAGCAAGGAAAACACCGGTACCAGCCACCCCGCCGAACTGGACATCGTGTTCCTCGGCAACGGCGCGCAAGGGCCCGCCGGGCCACAAGGCCCCGAGGGATCGCAAGGCCCGCAAGGTGTTGCTGGCCCAATGGGTCCGATTGGTCCGCAAGGCGTGGCTGGTCCGGCCGGGATCATCAATCTTGGAACTTGGGTCTCGACCACCGCCTATCAGGTCAACGACTCCGTCGCCTACGCGGGGTCGTCATGGATCGCCCTGACCGCCAACACGGATTCTGCCCCCGGCCCGACCAACACGAACTGGCAGTTGATGGCTGCGAAAGGCATGAACAACCAGGGCAGCTGGGTTTCGTCAGTCAACTATCAAGTGGACGATGCAGTGACAGACGGCGGACAGTTCTGGATTGCCGTCGCAGTGAATTTGGATTCCGAGCCTTCGATTCTCAATCCCAACTGGCAACTCGTTTCCGCCAGCGGCGCGGCTGGGCCTGCTGGCCCTGCCGGTCCGCAAGGCGCCGCCGGTGCGACCGGTTCAACCGGACCAGCGGGACCGACGGGAGCGCAAGGTGCACAGGGCGCAACTGGGCCGCAGGGGCCGATCGGTTTAACCGGAGCTACCGGACCGCAAGGTCCGCAGGGTGCAACCGGTCTGATGGGCCTTACGGGAGCGCAGGGGCCGCAAGGGCCACAAGGTCCCGCAGGAACAAATGGCACGGGATTCAACTTCCGCAATGCCTTTGCCACATCTGCCACCTACGCCGTGAATGATGTCGCCACCTACAACGGCTCGACTTACGTGGCCATTGCGGCCAATGGTCCGAGTTCTCAGACTCCAGATCAAAATCCATCCGCGTGGAGCGTGATGGCGCAACAGGGCGCGACCGGACCAACTGGAGCGCAAGGTGCTACCGGAGCTACTGGACCGCAAGGCCCAACTGGTTTGACAGGAGCAACGGGAGCTACAGGAGCGAGCGGCCCGCCAGGCGCGACCGGCGCAACCGGCCCGCAAGGTCCCATGGGATTGACTGGCGCACAAGGACCGCAAGGGCCAGCCGGGCCCGCGTCGCCAACCCCAGCGGCCATGAATGCGGCTCTCTTGCGGTGGAGTCCGCAGTCGTACGCCGCTGGGGCCGAACCGAGCGGAGTGGCCTTCGATGGAACCAACCTATGGGTGACGAACCAAAACTACGCACCCTCTGGCACCGTGACTGAGCTATCGGCCAGCACCGGCGCATTGGTGGGCACATACTCCGTTGGCGGCTATCCGGGTGGGGTGGCCTTCGATGGAACCAACATCTGGGTGGCGAACGGCCAAAGCGGCACCGTGACCAAGCTCTTGGCCAGCACCGGCGCGGTGGTGGGCACTTACACCGCTGGGAGCGTCCCGGGTTGGTTGGCCTTCGATGGGACCAACATCTGGGTGCCGAACGGCGTCTCCTCTGGCACCGTGACCAAGCTGTTGGCCAGCACCGGCGCAGTGGTGGGCACATATTCCGTCGGAAGCGAGCCTTACGCGGTGGCCTTCGATGGAACCAACATTTGGGTGGCGAACTACGGGGGCACCACCGTGACCAAACTCTTGGCCAGCACCGGCGCGGTGGTGGGCACGTATTCCGTTGGGAGCTACCCGGACGCGCTGGCCTTCGACGGAAACAACATTTGGGTGGCGAACGCAGGCAGCAATAACGTGACCAAGCTGTTGGCCAGCACCGGCGCGGTGGTGGGCACGTATTCCGTTGGGCAAAACCCGTATGGGGTAGCCTTCGACGGCAACAACATCTGGGTGCCAAACCAGGGCAGCAGCACTGTGACCAAGCTGTTGGCCAGCACAGGCGCGTTGGTGGGCACGTATTCCGTTGGCGGCGCCCCGGACGCGGTGGCTTTCGATGGAAGCAACATCTGGGTGGCAAACCAGGGCGGCGCCAGCGTGGCCAAGATCCCCGTCAATTGATGTTTCTCACTTCGCGCTCGTCAGCGGTCGCAGCGGTTCTGCTGGAACCACACAGTAACCGCTGCCTCCGCCGGCTGGCGCTAAGGAGCACCGATGCAGATCGAGCAGGTCAATCTACGAGAGAAGTTGGACCAGGCCCGCCTCAGCTTCGACACCGAACTCGCAGACGTACTGCGTGGACGGCTCGACCTGACCCACGCCCAGATCAAGAAGAAGTTCGGGGTCAGCGAGACGGTGATTCGTCGCGTCATAAGGCAATTCAACATCGGCGCGCGCCGGCGGGGCCCGAAGCGCAGGAAGCACCAGTTCATCGGCTGATCTTCACGACTGAATGAAGCCGGGACAGATTTAAGAGGAGTTCGTTATGACGAAGGTAAGTTTGAAGCATCTCGCATTATTGGCAGGTTGTGGGCTGGCGCTGAGCGCATTCGTCGGCTTGGCCCACGCCCAACTCACTCAACTCTACGCGTTCCAGTACAACCCCAGCACCATCAGCAACTATCCGGACGGGGAGGTCCCGATCGCAGAACTGATTCAGGGTGCCGACGGCAATTACTACACCACCACAACCGAGGGAGGTTCGGGGGCATGTCCAGGGGGTGTCGACGGCCTGATTCCCGGCTGCGGCGCGATCGTGAAGATAACGTCCGCCGGTGCGTTGAGCGTGTTCTACAGCTTTCCTTACGACTCCAGTACCAACACCGCGCCGAACGGCTTACGGCCCGCAGCCGGTCTGGTGCAGGGTCCAGACGGAAATTTCTATGGAGTCGCATCCCAAGGGGGTAGCAGCGGAACCGATTTCTGCTCGGGGGACGGCGGTATCACCGGCTGCGGCACCGTCTTCAAAATAACCCCCAAGGGCGTCTTCACTCTCCTCTACAGTTTTTGCGGAGGCTACGGCTGCGGAACGGCACCTCCCGATGGTGCGGCTCCAATTGGCCGCCTGGTGTATTCCGGCGGCTACTACTACGGCACCACCCAGCAAGGGAGCGAGTATGACGGCTACTACAATTCAGGCACTATCTTCCGGATCTCGCCCTCAGGCAAATACAAGATCATGCACAATTTCAGTGGATGCTGTGGCACTGGAGACGGCGAGAGTCCCGCAGCCGGGCTGACGCTCGGTTCCGACGGCAACCTCTATGGGACTACCCAGGCTGGCGGAACCTCGGGCAACGGAACGGTATTCAAAATGACTCCGGCGGGCACGGTCACTATCCTGTACTCCTTCGCGTCCGATGATCCCAACGGCACCGAACCAGTGAGCGCGCTGATCCAGGCCAGCGACGGCAACCTCTATGGCACCTGCTATTCCGGCGGGGCAAATGAACGGGGGACAGTCTTCCGCATCTCCACGTCTGGCGCTATTAAAAAGCTTTATGACTTCACCCTAGCGGCAGGGAACGTCGGCTATAACCCCCAGGCGGGTTTGATTCAGGCATCCGATGGCAACCTGTATGGAACAACCAGCGGCGGTGGTGCAGACGGCATCGGCGCGATCTATCAAGTGACATTAGCCGGAGCCGCCACGCTTGAGGCCAGCTTCGGTGGCGCCCCCGGCTACAGTCCAGTGGGTACCCTGGTTCAGGGCAGCGACGGGAAGCTGTATGTCACCGCGCAATCCGGCGGCGGTACCAACTCGAGCGGCGTGGCCGATGAGGGCACGATCGACGTGTTCAATGCCGGCCTGCCAGTGCCGGCACCGGGAATCGTCAAGATCACCCCGACCAAGGGAGCGGTTGGCAAGAAGGTGACAATCAGCCAGGGCCCATACATTGGTGCGACCGCGGTGAAGTTCAATGGCACATCCGCCGCGTTCACGGTGGAAGGGTCCGAGTTCATCACAACGACCGTGCCGGCGGGGGCTACTAGTGGTACGATCTCGGTGACCACGCCCGGAGGAACAGCCGTGAGTACGCAGAGTTTCACGGTCTTGCCATGACCTGACGAACGCGAAAGTTCGGACCGGAGCCAGCGCAGCATACGAAGCAGGATTCCTTTCTCCGCTTGCTCCAGGAACTGGGGTTTCAAAAAGCAGCGAAGTGACTTGCTGAGGCCCGATTCACCGCGCGGTACGTGGGCGATCTCCGCGAAGGGCGTGGAACACCTCAAGAGGACAAGGGCCTCTTAATCTTACCGCTGAGCAAGCCCATCCCGCCTAAACACTAGAGGACGAGCCGGTTTGATCACGTCCGTGATGCCTTTGGCCTTGAAATCCGGCTTGGCCGCAGCGGATTCATAATCCGCTGCGTCACAGTTCGTGATTGTGAGCATGTCGACTTGGTGAGCACCAGCAAGTGGCTCATCGAAGATGGCGGTTTAGCAAATCGTTTTGTGCCAGCAACTTTCCACGCCTCACTCAGGATTTTCGGCAGATTCGTCACTTACTTGCTCTTTCCGAAGACAGCTGCCCGACGTTAAAAGGCGAGAGCGCCCCGCTGCGACCGCCCCGGTCAATCGAGTTCAGCATAGAGTTACGGCAGAATAGCTTTGATGCCCGTGAGTTCACAGAAATCTACGAGGGCCGGAAAGATGTCGCTGCCGTATCCCAGACACGCGTATTCATTGGTCCAGTTCTGCAGGAGAGCGTCCATGTCGCAATGGGCGGTGACAAAGCCATGAGGCCAAAACGGAATCCCGCACTCGTGCAGCCGAGTTTCGATCTGATTGGCAGGTGGCTCGAAAACTGTCGCGCGAGTGATCACCATCTGGAATTCGCCGTTGACCCTTCCCAAACGCGCCAGCACGCCTTCGCCTACTTTGCAGATCAGTTTCACAGAGAGGCCGCCCGCCTCGCCCTCCGTGGGGATGCCATGCTCGGCAAAGCCAGCTGGCCCCAGTTTGCCGGCCAATGACGGCGGGCAGGCTCCGTCGCCAATAATCTTGATCTCCTTCGTCATGGTATCGATGTGCTGGAGATCGCCGTAGTAAACCCGCTCTTTGCTGAGTTTAGTGAGCAGAAGCACCGTCAGCGCGGTGTTGAAGTCACCAAGCGTGGAGGTACCGTATCCATCTTCGAGCATCATGCTCTGTGCGAAACACGTAGCGGAGTAATCGTCTCCGAGCCCAGGAAATGACTGAATGGTGTAGAAATCGAAGCCTTCTTTCTCAACTACTTTCTTGAGGGCCAGATAAAGCCGGATCGAACGCTCGTTGACCACCGTTGAATCCGGGGCCTTTTCAAACAACTTCTGCAAACGTGCGGTGACGATAGAGATTTCGGCTGGCGAAATCGATTGCGCGGTGCGGACGAGTTCAGCCGTATCCCGCGAGTCGATGTCGACGCCGAACATCCGCATCCACTGCGCCGGATCAGCGACGCCGCAAGTCTGTCCCATGCCCCGCCCACCGAAAGTGCCAATCGTGGACAGATTGAGCCAATTCTTCATATGCGCCGCTCGCGCGTAGCTTACGATCTTTTCGATCGTGTCCGGGGCGTCGGCCGAACCATACACGAACTTGTGAGGAACGCCGATCTCCAAGAGCCCGCCGTGCATGACCAGACCGCCTACGGGCCGCCAGCCCTGCGATCCGGGATGGGTCCACAGCAGAACAGCCTTTCCCGTACTGGCGTAATCGCGAATAGCACCGACAAGGTGAGCTGCCCAAACCCACGTCCCGGAAAACAGGATGATGGCGTCCACTTCCTCGTCATGTTTCATCCGGTGCAAGGCGACGACGGCTTCCTCCTTGCTGGCGATGACGGTGTCGTGCGTAATCAGTTTGCACCCGGCTTTCTTGAGCGCATCTTTGGACCGCTGGACGATGGCGTCGTCGATAAAAGGCTGGCCCATCGGGTCCTTCAACCCGTCTTTGTGAACACCATACACGATGAATCCAACTTTTGGCTCGATCATGGTTCCCCCTGGTCGCACGTTCCTTGCGCACGCCGCAACGGCGCAAGGCTGGAATAAAGCAAGTGGTACTGCATCTGCTGAGCTTTATAGGTCTGGGCCATCGACGGATCGGGCACCACTGTGTCGGTGACACGAACCATCTGGTGGACTGCGCCGGCTAAGCTGTCGCTCTTGCCGATGGCGACTGCTGCCAGGATCGCGGTACCAAGACAGACTGCTTCCTGACACTGCATGAGATGAAGAGAACGGTTCGACATCGCGGCACGCAGCTGTAAACCGAGACGGGAGCGTCCTCCACCCCCGCTGATGTACACATCGTGATAGACACCGGCGGTCTGCTGCAGCATCTCGGCCATGCTTGCGAATTCACAGGCGATACCTTCGAGGATGCCCTTGAATAGATCCGAGTGCGTTGTGGTGGGGCGGATTCCCGCAATCACTCCGGTGGCACTGGGATCGAAGTCCGGGTTGCAGGTTCCCATCAAATGGGGAGTGATGCACAAACCGGTGGGCTGAGAAGAAGTCTGCGCCTCCAGAGCTGCCCGGAGTTCCGTGCGGGAGACGAGAGTGCCAGGCTCACCCGGAGACTCAAGCAGTCGAAGATACCAGTCGATCATGATTCCCGAGGGAAAATACGCCAGCGTGACATAACGATCCGGGACAACGTGGCAGTAGGAATTCAGGTTTGCGGCGAAAGCCCCAGCACTCAGCGCTGGATTCTTTGAGGCAGCGACAAGACACTCGTAGGTTCCCAGCGACGCAGAGACACGACCCGCATCAAGCACTCCGCTGCCCAGAGCGGCGCATGGCTGATCATGGCCTCCCAACACGACGGGTGTACCGGCCTTGAGGCCGAGATCAGTGGCGATTCTTGCAGACAATCCTCCCACGATAGTTCCCGCCTGAACCGGCGTTGGGAATCGATCGACGGGCAGATCGCAAGCGGCGAGAATATCTGACGACCACGTTCGATTGCGAATATCAAACGCAAGAAAGCGCGATGCGAGCGAGTAGTCGACGTACGCCGGCAGGCCAAGCCGGCTCAGGAGATAACCGGGGAGGGACAAGAAACGAAGCGCATGAGAAAACACGTCCGGCTGATGCTTTCGCAGCCAGAGAATTTTGGGCAGCGGATACATCGAATACGCCGCCAGGCCTGTAGTCTCGAAGATTCTTGCCGGACCTATGGTGTCGGCGATCCACTTTGCCTCCGAAACCGCGCGATTGTCCGCATTCAGGATGGCCGGGCCGATGGCGTGGTTCTGTAAATCGACGGGGATAAATGTTTCTCCGTGCGAACTGATGGCTAGGACCTGAACCGGATCGTTAGTAAGTTGCGCCGTGATCGCTTGGGTGACTGTTAGTAGAGCGCGCCAGAAGATCTCCGGAGACATTTCGCTCCAGGAAGGCCGCTTTGACTCCGCAGAGTAGGACTGGGTTGAGTGCGCGATGGGGCTGCCGTCCTCCGAGAAGGCGACGGCCTTGCAACTGCTCGAACCCATGTCTACTGCCAGGAGACTCACGGAGTGCTTTCCTTCCGGATTACTTTGGCGGCAAGCTCAGTGCGGATGCGCTGCAAGAGACGGGACATGTTGTCCGCTTGAAAAATGTTCCGACCGAAAAAAACTCCAGCTGCGCCAGACTGCACAATCGCACGCACCACGGATACGACCTCCTCGTCGGAGTTTGTGCGCGTGCCACCCAGAACGAGTATGGGGACGGGACAGGCGCGGACGACTTGAAGCATGGTGTCCACGTCTTCGGCATTCTCTGTCTTGATGAGGTCAGCGCCTAATTCGGCCGCGACACGAGTGTGCAGCATCAGCCACTTGGGATCACGTGGGTTCTGAACCTGGGCGCCGCGAGCCAGCGATTCGACGATTAACGGGATACCCGACCTCTCACACTCGCGTGAGAGTTCGCCCACCCGTTGGATTTCTTGCTTTTCGAAATCGGCATCGCCAGTGCCCATGAACAGAAACGTGATCACCGCATCGGCGCCGGCGCGGAGAGCGTCTTCTGGATGAGCAACCAGGCACGTCTGGAAGTCATTCGGTGTGAGCCTGGCTGAGTCGTTAAATGCGGTGGTCCAGTCAAGGCGAGCAATCAGGCCAGGGGTTGGGCCGGACGGAACGGATTCGGCGAAATAGCGAATGGCGCCAAAGTTGAGAAGAATAGCATCCGCCTTCGCGTCAATGAAACACTGGATTTGCCGGGCAGGCTCGAGGGTGCCTGGAATCGGTCCCAGAACCAGGGGATGGTCAAACGCAACCACCAACGTGGCCCGGTCATGCTGGAGGATGCGACGCAGTCGAACTTGCTTGCCAACATTTGCCAAGCATTGTCTCCGGTGAAACGTTACAATATGGGACAATTTAGACTTCCAGGCAGGTGCTGTCAACTGCCTGCGTTTTGGACGTTGAAACTCGCTTATGAGGCAGCGATGGTAACGATTCGTGATGTTGCCGGCAAGAGCGGATTCTCGGTGACGACGGTGTCGATGGTGCTGAATGCGGGACCGTCGGCCGACCGCATTTCGGCGCGCACCCGCACGCATATCTGGAAAGTTGCTCGGCGGCTGGGGTACCGGCCCAATCTCTTTGCGCGTTCGCTGCGCAGTCAGCGCAGCCACACCATCGGCGTCGTCGTGTTTGATATCACGGATGCGTATTGCACCCAGATCCTCAGAGGAATTGAGACCCACATTCGACCAGCCGGCTACTTCCCCATCGTCACTGACTTGCAGAATGACAAAACGCAGTTTGCGCGGTGTGTGGATATGCTTCTGGAAAGGCGGGTGGAGGGATTTATTGCGATCGCAAATCCTTTTTATCTCGATACCAGCCTGCTGGCGGAGTTCGCGAAACGCGACACGCCCGCAGTGATCATTGGGCGCGAGTCACAAAGCGGACCGCTGAGTTCGATCGTGGTGGACAATGAGGCGGGCGCGCGCCTCGCAATCCAACACCTGTATGAGCTTGGGCACAGTCGAATCGCCTTCATTAAAGGACCGAGCATTCTGATCGACAGCGTGCAACGCTGGCGCGGGATCGAAACTTTCGCCATGGATGTCGGCTTGAAGATCGATCCCCGCCTCGTTCTGGAAATCAAAGGGCGAAACTCGAGCTATGCTGAGGGCTGTGAACTCACCGAAGAATTGCTGCGCCGGCGCACCGATTTCAGTGCTCTGGTCGCCTTCGACGACCTCACCGCTTGCGCTGCGATTCGGGCGCTGAGTAAGTATGGGCGCCGAGTGCCGAAGGACTGCTCCGTGGTCGGCTTCGATGATATTCCCGCGGCGGAGTTCTACAATCCTCCGCTCACCACCGTGCAGCAACAGTTGGAGATGCAGGGATCGCTGGGCGCCGAAATCGTCGAAGAGTTGATCCGGGCTTCGATAGAAAAGCGGACAGCGCAAGCGAAATATCGGAGGGTTTCCCCGAAGTTGATCGTGCGGGAATCGACTTGCCCGGCGCCGAGCGCATGATGCCACGCAAAAGCCAGGCGTTTTTTCCGCAATCGAGGGGCTTCCAATCGAGGAGGGATCCACTTCGCAGCTCCACATTTCTACTTGACAGTGCTGGTTTAACGCTATTATTTATGAGTTCTCGGTAAAACGTTACACTTCCGATACATGTCGCTTTATTTCGTTTTGTTCGCTTGAGATTTCGTGCACTATGTTGCAGAGTCGGATTACTTCTATTCGTACCGCGAACCCCTTTCGGCGGGCGCTCCTCTGGTGCGCTCTCACTCTCACACTGTTGACTTCCTCGTGTAACCGTGCCAAAACTCCGGAAACGCGCCGGGAAGTATCGGGAATTTTTGTGGCGACGGACTCAGGGCTCCCTATTCTAGTCCGGACCACTGCCGCAGAGTTTCGTTTGCTTCCCTCAGGGTACCTTCAGGCCACGCTTCTGCGCGACGGACAAAGCCTGACATTGGATGATCCTGGGATGGCCAGCGGAGACTCGGTTCTCACTGCCGGCCGTGAGATTCGCGATTTCGTGCTCGACCTAAAACACGCCAAAGTTTCCGACGCATCCGGCCGCCTTGGCGCCCGCGGTAAGAGAATTGAAGTCGCCGGCAAGAGTCAGTCCTTGCCCGCATTGGAGAAAACGGTCATCGTTGAGGTGTATGACGATTTCCCCAACCTCGCGCTCACCAGCGTCTCTTACAAGAACACGGGAACGTCTGACATTGACATCGAGCGCGTCATCACCCAGCAGCACATGCTGAATGCTTCCCTGAGCGACCCTCAGTCAGAACCCTACTCGATGTGGTCCTTTCATGGATCGAGCGAAGCATGGGGAAAAGACGATGTGATCCACATCGGCGAAACATTCGTGCGCGCCAACCCGATGCAGCTCGTGATGCACAACGACGAGAATCAGACCGGGGGCGGCATTCCCGTCGTCGCGTTCTGGACAGGATCGGTCGGAGAAGCGATCGGGCAAGCCGAAACCGTGCCTCTGCGCCTCGCCCTGCCAGTGCAGACCCTTCCAGACCGTCGCGTGAGCGCCAGCATAGTTCTCGACCCGAACGCAAAGTTGCGGCCGGGCGAAGTCTACGCCACGCCGCTTACGTTTGTGTCTGTGTTCCACGGCGATTTCTATGAACCCTTAAGTCTGTATTCGAAGATGCTACAAGGGCGAGGTCTGAGCCTGGCTCATCCCACCGAAGCGGACTATCAGGCCAATTGGTGCGGCTGGGGATACGAAATGGATATCACACCCAAGCAGATGCTGGGCACAATTCCAAAACTCAAAGAACTGGGCCTTCAATGGGCCACTCTCGATGCCGGCTGGTTCAAGGTCCGGGGCGACTGGCAGCCACGTCCGGATACCTTCCCTGGAGATTCACTACAGAAAGTTGTGAAGGCCTATCACGATGCGGGACTCCACATCACGCTTTGGTGGATACCACTGGTGGTGGAAGACGGCCACGGCAAAGACATTCTTGATCATCACACGTATCAACTCTCCAATGTCGTCAAAGAGCACCCCGATTGGCTCATCCTCGATCAGAAAGGGAATCCCGCACGTGCCACCGCCGACCTTGGCGCGCTTTGTCCGGCACTTCCGGAGGTGAAGCAGTACTACAAGCAGTTAACGGAACGATTTATTCGCGACTGGGACTTTGACGGTCACAAACTGGACTTCTCCTACACCGTTCCGGCCTGCTACAACCCCAAGCATCATCACAAGTCCCCGAATGAGTCCATAGAAGCCGTGGGGGAGATCTACAAAACCATTCTGGAGACCACTCGCGCTCTCAAGCCGGAGAGCGTAACGCAGGCCTGCCCGTGTGGAACGCCTCCCAGCCTGGCTTGGCTGCCGTACATCGACCAGGCCGTGACTGCGGACCCAGTCGGCGCGCGCCAAGTGCGTCTCCGCACCAAAATGTACAAAGCTCTGCTCGGCCCGCAGGCAGCGGTTTACGGAGATCATGTGGAGCTGACGGACGTGCAGCTCAGTAACACAGCGAACGAAATTGATAAAGGAAGAGACTTTTCCTCGGAAGTCGGTGTGGGAGCCGTGGTAGGAACGAAGTTCACTTGGCCCGACTACGGTCGCCATTTCAAGATGGTCGAGCTCACGCCGGAGAAAGAAGCTTTCTGGAAGAAGTGGATCGACATCTATCGCGACAAGATGCTTTCGAAGGGGCAGTTTCTGGACCTCTATACGTATGGCTACGACGCTCCCGAGGGGTACGCCATCGCGAAAGATGGGCGGATGTACTATGCCTTCTATGCTCCGGAAAAGGAAAAGCGCTGGAAGGGCGAAGTCGAACTTAGAGGATTAACACCCGGCATGCACCGGGTTTTCGACTACGAGAACGGGAAGCAGCTGGGAACATTGGACGCAAGCATCCCAAAATTGAAGGTGGACTTTTCTGGGCATCTACTGCTTGAGGTCAGTCCGGAACGTCAGCCACAGTAACACACTCGCCCTTTGTTCGCTCTACGAGCGAAAACTATGTCTCTGGCTGAAA
>CAWFUK010000027.1:0-89119 GCA_963818935.1 uncultured Acidobacteriaceae bacterium | reverse complement strand
GGACACACACACACACACCTCCCTCCCTCCCTCCCTCCCTCACACACACACACACAAACAAACAAACAAACAAACAAACAAACAAACAAACAAACCCTCCCTCCCTCCCTCCCTCCCTCCCTCCCTCCCTCCCTCCCTCCCTCCCTCCCTCCCAGAGAGAGAGAGAGTGAGCAGCAGCCAGCAGCAGCAGCCAGCCAGCCTCCCGCCCCGCCCCCCACCTGGCCCCCGCCCCTCCCGCCCCCCCCGCCCGCCTGGCCAGCCCCCGCCCTGCCTCCCTCCCTCCCCTGGCCTCCCTGCCTGCCTGCCTGCCTCCCGCCCCTCCCTGCCTCCCTGCCTGCCTGCCTCCCTGCCTCTGCCTCCCTCCCTCCTGCCTGCCTGCCTCCTGCCTCCTGCCTCGCCTGCCTGCCCCTCCCTGCCTGCCTGCCCCTCCCTCTCTCTCTCTCTCTGCCTGCCTGCCTGCCTGCCTGCCTGCCTGCCTGCCTGCCTGCCTGCCTGCCTGCCTGCCTGCCTGCCTGCCTGCCTGCCTCACCCTGCCTTACACCTAGGCCCCTCCCGCGCGCGCGCCAAAAAAAAAAAGAAGAAGAACAGAAGATGAGCTGTGCCGCCAAGAGCCGGGGGAGAACAATGCCAATTGCTAAACTCCTCGCAACTCGTTGATCTCATCGTGCTGGCGCGCGGAGGGGGTTCGCTCGAAGACTTGGCTGCATTCAACAGCGAGTGTGTCGCGCGAGCCATTGCATCGAGCCGGCTTCCTATAGTTTCCGCTGTAGGGCATGAGACCGACTTTACCATCGCCGACTTTGTCGCCGATCTGCGCGTCCCACCCCTTCAGCCGCCGCCGAACTGATCACCGAAGCACAGCACAAGATCGCCCAGACTGGCCAACCAGGCTCACCGCCTGGAGCGAGCTTACAAGCGGGCGCGCATATCTTTCAGTCGGTGGATTCCAATATCCAAAACTCCCTGGGTGGATCGGAACCGCAGAGCGTTACGGACGCGCTGGGGAGCCTGGAATTGCAGCGGCTGTGGAGATACTACGCGTTGGCGGCCGACTACATGGGCGGGGTCGCCTATTTCAACGTCCATGGGATCGGATTCAAGCAAATCCAGGAATTGGGCGTCAATCAGAAAATAACCTGGAAGCGGGGACAGTTGGGAATTCGCGATGCCTTCAGTTACCAGCCGGAGGGGAACTTCGGCAGCGCGTACGGATCGGTGGCAACCTCAGGGGCGGCACTGAACGGACAGGGGGTGTTCTTTGGGGGGTCGGCTCTTGGCGAGTTGGGACAGGTCCCCCGGATCATGAATATTTCCACCGTGGACGTGGTGGAAAATCTAACGCCCAAGTCAGCGATTACGGCGGCCGCTGGGTACGGACTCGTACACTTCCTGGGTAATGAAGCGCCGAATTTTTCGTTCATTGGTAACAGCCAAACCACCGTGGAGGTTGGATACGACCGCGTGCTGGGGCTGCATGACCAAGGGGCGCTGGTGTTTGGTTACCAAAAATTTAATTTTTCCACCGGTCTGGATTTTGACAGCGAAGTTGTGCAACTCATGTGGGGACATCGCATCTCCGGTCGCATGGATTTTCTGATTGCGGCGGGGCCGCAGTTCATCCAGATCAACCTTCCTGCGGTTGCGTTTGAAGCGAATCCCAGTTTTCCGAATCCTCCGAGTGCACCTTGCACAGCAGCGTCTGGGCCCGTAGTGAATTTACTCGAAAGCTGTCCTGCTACCTCAGACTTTCGCATCACTGCGGCGGGGCGGGCCATGCTGAGATACCAGTTCACGAAAGTCGGGTTGGATGCAGGTTACAACCACTACACAACAAGCGGATCGGGATTTTTCGCGGGTGCGGAAAGTGACGTGGCGCACCTCACCGCGACGCGGCCGCTAAGACGGGCGTGGACGGCTTTTACCGACCTCGGATTCTCGCGGAATAGCCGAATATTGCCGACAACGTGTACCAATTCGTCGGCCAGCAGTTGCCCAGGGGTGAACGCTAACACCTATGAATATGTTTTCGCAGGCTTTGGCCTGCACCGCACTCTGAGCCGCAGCTTGCGCGGTTTCATGAGCTACCAGTTCAACGACCTGATCCTGGGTACTTCGTATTGCGGGACAGTTAATCTTTGTAATCGAACTTCACAGCGGCAGATAGGAACGATCGGTCTGGATTGGACACCACGGCCGATTCGGTTGGATTGATTTGAGCTGGCCGTGCCGGGCCAGCGGAAGGTATGTAAATGATGCAAAACCGCGAGCTAACACTGGACGATTATATAGCGATGGCGCGCCGCCGGATGAGAGTGATACTGATTCCGGCGTTACTGGCGCCACTGGCCGGATATGCGATCTCGTACGTTTTTCCTCCCAAGTACTCCTCGCAGTCTTTGGTGCTAGTGGAGGCGCCGAAGATCCCGGATGCGGTGGTGCAACAGTTGTTCAACCAGGACTTGACCGAGCACATCGCTACTATTCAGCAACAGGTATTGAGTCCGAGCCGACTGAAACCGATGGTAGAACGGCTCGGTCTGGCCAAGCCCGGCCAGAACATTGACGATGTCATCAGCAGCATCCCGCCAAACATGACCATCGAGCCGGTGCTTACGGATTTGTCACAGGTCGGAACCACCACGGGCAAGAAAAAGCCGCAGAACAATACCCCGTCTCCCGGCTTCTACGTAAACTACACCTCATCGAATGCGCACGAGGCCCAGGAAATCTGCGCCGACCTGACTTCTGCGCTGCTCGAAGAAGACTTGAGGTCGAGACAAAGTGCGAGCCAAGGTACAACCGATTTCCTGACCACACAGGTCGAAGAGGCCAAGCAGAATCTCGACGACATGGATAAGAAATTGGCGGCGTTCAAAAATGAGCATCCCCAACAATTGCCCGGCGACGAAGATAACAACCTAAAGATCCTGATGGGTTTGAACACCCAGTTGGATGCTGAAACGCAGGCCCTCAATCGGGCCACGCAGGACAAGGCGTACACGGAATCGATGCTGGCCCAGCAACTCTCGGCGTGGAAGACGGCGCAATCCAGCACCAATCCTCAAACGCTCCAGCAGCAGCTCTCGCAATTGCAGGCACAGCTCATCGATCTGCAGGCGCGTTATACCGACGATCACCCCGACGTCATCAAAACCAAGGCTGATATCGAGCAGGTGAAGAAGAAGCTGAAAGAAGTGAATACGGCGTCAGCTCAGGGAACGGACATAACGAGCGACAAGGAATCCGGTGCCGAGCCGCCGGAAATTCGCCAGCTGCGGCTGCAGATTCATCAGTACCAGGATTTGATTGCGCAGACGACCAAGGACCAGAAGAAATTGCAGCAGGAGATCGCCGTCTACCAGAACCGCGTGTCGGCGAGTCCGGCGCTGGAAGAACAGTACAAGGAACTGGCCCGGGACTACGACAACGCGCAAAAGGTCTACCAGGACGATCTAGCCAAGCAAAGCAGTTCGAGGATGGCGACCCAAGCGGAACAACAGCAGCAAGGGGAACAGATGGTGCTGCTGAATCCGGCGAGTGTGCCGGATGCTCCAAGCTTCCCCAACCGGTTGTTTTTTGCGGGCGGCGGACTAGGCGGCGGACTGGCGCTGGGATTTGTGCTGGCCTTCTGGCTGGAGTTCCGCGATAAGTCGATTCGCACCCAAGCCGATGCCGAAGCCGCGCTGGAGCTTCCCATGCTGGTGGCTGTGCCTTGGGTGGTGCAAACGGCCACGAGCAACGGCAATGGTAAAGGGACGCTTTGGAACCGGAAGAAGCATCCCGATGAAAAAGAGGTCGTCAGGTCCTAGGAGATTGGTCAGCAGAAAGTTCATCCCCGGTCGCCGGTTTGTCGACTGTCATGAACGATCAGCAATGAGAGATTAGATTCTTAAGATATGTACAAAGAGTTCTACGGCCTGCGGGCGAATCCGTTTAACGTCAACCCCGATCCGCGTTACCTGTTTTTGACGCGGCATACGGAGGAGGCGTTGGCCTGCCTGACCTACGGCATCCAAAGCCGCAAAGGATTTGTCCTGCTGACCGGAGAAGTGGGGACTGGCAAAACCACTCTCATTAACAAGCTGCTGGAGTGGTTGCGGCTGCAGCAAGTGGCGACCGCCTTCATCTTCAACTCGCGCCTGAACACGACGCAGTTTCTGGATTACATGATGGCGGATTTCGGGATTCCTTGCGAATCGAAGGCGAAGAGCCAGGTTCTGCTGCGACTCTACAATTGGCTGCTCGATCGCTATCGGGCGGGCGAGACCGCCGTTCTCATCGTCGATGAAGCGCAAAACCTGACCGAAGAAGTGCTGGAAGAGATTCGCATGCTGACCAATCTGGAAACCTTCACCGAGAAGTTGCTCCAGATTGTCCTGGTGGGCCAGCCCGAACTGGAGCAAAAACTGAAGCAGCCGCAACTGCGGCAATTGCGGCAAAGGCTGACCCTGCGTGCCAAAACGCACGCACTGACGCTGGAAGAAACCAAAGCTTATATCCAGCAGCGGCTGCGCATTGCCGGGTCGAGCGGTCAGGAAATTTTCGATCCCGAGTCGCTCGTTTCCATCCATCGCTATGCCAACGGCATTCCCCGCGTGATTAATCTCTTGTGTGAGCACTGCCTGGTGAGCGCGTTTGTTGACCAGCAGAAGGTGATCGGGCCGGCGGTGGTGGATGGCGTCGCCCGGGACTTTGATCTCGATGACAGGGCGTCGGGAGGTTCCATGATGGCTGCAGGCACGACGCTTGGGGAAACGGCGCAGGAAAAATTCGATGTGGTGGAAGCCCTGCGGTCATTGGCCACCTTAGCCGATCGCCTGCGCGGAGAAAATAAGGATCTCCCCTAAGGAAGGGAAACCAAAGAATCTATGAGTAGAATTCACGAAGCGCTTAAGAAAGCCGAACAGGAGCGCGCCGCGTCCCAGGGGAGGATGGACCAACCCAGTGTCGCGGGAGACGAGACGGCAGGGATGGATCGGCCTGCGATCGACCCACCCATCATGCATCAGCCTCCCGTCAATTACCCGCCGGGCGCAACCGAGACCTTACAGGTAGGAACGGGGCATGCCTCCGGCGGCGGCATCCCGCTCACTTCCGCCATGCCATCGTTCGCCAGCCCTTTTAGCCTCGATACCATGCTGACGCGCTGCCCGCAATTGCAATGGAAGCCGGACGAGAAAACCATGTTGTTTTTCAACGGTAACGATACGACGCGCGGCACAGAAGAATATCGCACCCTTCGTTCTCGACTTTACACTTTGCGCGACAAGATGGTGCTCAAGAAAGTTCTGGTAACCAGCGCGCTGCCCAAAGAAGGGAAGTCGTTTACCGCAGCAAATCTGGCCCAGGTCCTGGTGAAACAACACGGCCGCCGCGTGCTGCTGATTGACGCCGACTTGCGCAGTCCAAGGCTGCACACCATGTTGGGGACGACGGAGTCGCCCGGACTTTCCGATTACCTGAAGTCGGCAAACGACGAATTCTCGGTGATGCAGCGCGGCCCGATGGAAAACCTGTTTTTTATTCCTTGCGGCAGCGAGATCTCAGAGCCCGCCGAGTTGGTGAGCAATGGCCGTCTGGAATTGCTGTTCCAGAGGTTAGAAGCGCTCTTCGACTGGATCATTGTAGATTCTCCCCCTGCCGTGCCAGTGTCGGATGCGAGGATGTTGGCGAAGGCCTGCGATGGGGTGCTGATGGTAGTGCGGTCGAATTCTACGCCAAGCGACATCGCGCGCCGCGCCCGCGAGGAGTTTCCCGATGAAGCGCTGGTTGGGGTGGTGCTGAACGGTACCGATACGGCGGCGGCTCCGTACACGCGGTATTACTACGATGCCTACCAGAAGTAACTGACCGAGTCCTGGGAGATGGAAGCTGAGGGGTTGGTGAGAACGTGATCCGGCTGTTCAAAGTTTATTATCCACTGCGCACCCTAGTGCTTCTGGTGGGCGAGGCGCTGATCGTATGGACATCATTTCTGCTGGGAGTGATGTTGGAGCATGGCCAGGATAGCTGGATCCTGTTGAATATCGAATACGGGTACGTAAAGATCCTCGCCCTTACGGTAATTGTGCTGGTGTTTTCACACGGCTTCGATCTCTATGATTCCGCCCTGCTCGGAGCGAAAGGGGAGCAGGTATTCCGGCTGCTGCTTGTGCTCGGTTTTTTGTCCCTTGCACTGGCGGCGGTGGGTTTCATATACCCCGGCATACTGCCGGGAAGAGGAACGACGCTTGCCGGCCTCATCATCCTGACCGTTACCTTGCTGAGTTGGCGGGCGGCGTATTCATGGCTGGCGAAGCAGCCCTTCCTCCGTGAAAGGGTCTACGTGCTAGGCACGGGGGAGCGCGCCGAGCGTTTGGTCCGGGGGCTGCGCGAGCGCTCCGAACTGGGCGTCGACGTAGTGGGCTGGACCGGGAACGTCGAAGGTGAACTCACTCGCGAGTCGGTTGCTTCTCACTTGATCGGGTTGGTACGCAGCAAGGGGGTGCATCGAGTGATCGTGGCGATGTTGGACCGCCGCGGTACGCTTCCGGTCGAAGAACTGCTGGATATGCGCCTGGTGGGAATCAAGGTGGAGGAAGCCACTTCGTGGCTGGAGAAGATTTCGGGAAGAATTGAAGTCGAACAGCTATACCCTAGTTGGCTCATCTTTACCGAGGGATTTCGTTTCAGCAGTTTTTTCCGGTTGGTTCGGCGAGTTGTCAACTTTTCGTTTGCGCTGATCGGAACTTTGGTCTCGCTGCCTCTTCTGCCATTTGTCGCGTTGGCGGTAAAGTTGGATTCCGAGGGCCCCGTACTCTACCGACAGAAAAGAGTGGGCCGGCGGGGCAAAATCTTTCACTGCTATAAGTTTCGTACGATGCGGCCGGACGCCGAAGCCGACACTGGCGCTACCTGGGCCCTTGACAATGATCCCCGCATCACGCGAGTTGGACGATTCCTGCGCATGTCGCGGCTGGATGAGATTCCCCAGTTATGGTGCGTATTGAAGGGCGATATGCATTTTGTGGGTCCGCGTCCGGAGCGGCCGGAGTTTGTGGAGTGGCTCAGCAAAGCGATTCCTTACTACAGCGTGCGCCATGTTGTGCGGCCTGGAATCACGGGATGGGCGCAAGTGCAATACAAATATGGCAATAGTCTGGAAGACGCCCGGGAGAAGCTACAGTATGACTTGTTCTACATCAAGAATGCCTCGCTTGGGTTGGACCTTCTGATCATGTTTCAGACAATAAAGATTGTGTTGCTAGGCCACGGAGCGAAATGAGATTGCATTAGTTCTGGAAGTCGCGGCTTTAAGCCTAGATGGGGGAGGCCGTGCGTGGGTTGAGGCCAGGGAACGGGGTAAAGAGTTTTGAAATTTGTGTTCTGGATGGCGGCTGTCCTGATCGTCTACACCTACGTCGGCTATCCGTGCTGGCTGCGGCTGCGCCTGCTATGGCGTTGCCGTCCTGCGATGCGAGGCGCGTTCGCACCGACTGCGTCGATTGTCATGGTAGTTCGCAATGAAGAACAGGTTCTGGAAAGGAAACTGCGTAACCTGCTGACGCTCGATTATCCGCCATGCCAAATCGTCGTGGTCTCCGACGGTTCGACCGACCGGACGGAGCAGATATTGCGCGAATACGCCCGCGATCCGCGATTCCAAGTGGTGTTGAACCAACTGCCGCACGGCAAGGCGGCGGGACTTAATGATGCACTGCAACTGGCTTCCGGCGAGATCGTGGTTTTTACGGACGCCCGGCAAATGATCGAACTATGTGCCGTGCGTCGCTTAGCAGAGAACTTTGCCGATCCAGATGTGGGGTGCGTGAGTGGCGAGCTGATGTTGGGCGACGCCAAAGTGGGCGAGACGAGCGAGGGACTTGGACTCTATTGGCGTATCGAAAAGCAGGTGCGCAAATTGGAATCGGCTTCAGGCTCTATGGTCGGCGCGACGGGGGCTCTCTACGCGGTCCGCCGCGAGTTGCTTACCAACCTTCCCGTGGGGACGATTTTGGATGATGTGTATCTCCCGATGCAGGTGGCGCGGCAGGGGAAGAGAGTGATCCTCGATCCCCGAGCCAGGGCATGGGACAGTCCCAGCTTGGGCGCGGAACGGGAGTTCTCGCGAAAAGTACGCACCTTGAGCGGCAACTATCAACTGCTTCAGTTGGCGCCATGGCTCTTGAGCAGAAACAATCCCATCCGCTTTGAGTTTGTGAGTCACAAGTTATTGCGTTTGGCGGTGCCCTTCGGGCTGGCAGCGTTGATGCTGGCGTCTCTGATTTTGAAGGGTTTCTTCTACCGGTCTGTACTGGCTTTACAGTTGGCGTTCTATCTGCTAAGTGCGTTGGCTTTAGGCCACATGGTGAAGCGCGGAATTCTCGCCCGCATTGCCGATGCTTCCGGCACTTTTGTGTTGCTGAACGGGGCGGCGATGATGGCTCTGGTCAATTTTGTAGCTGGGAGGCGAGCACAGTGGACGCGTTGAATACGAGATCCCGCTCGGCCGGGCGTGTTGGGGAACCGGCAGGGGTACAACGCTCCGCGTGGTCGAAGGCGAGCACGCGGGCCCTCGATACCCTGAAGCGCCGCCCGTTTATTTTCGGCACCCTGGTAGTATTTTTCGGGCTTTACTATTACAGGCCGGAAGATTTCATCAAACCGCTGGCCTACATTCCCATGGCGAAAGTTGCCGGAGGCCTCGGATTTTTTGGTCTAATCTTTGCAATCGCGGGCGGGGGCAAGCTGAGGGTACCAAGAGCGATCAAGATCCTCTGGTTGCTCCTGGTGCAAATGACTTTTTGCATCCCATTATCCCTTTGGCCGGGAAATGCTTTCGGCACGGTGTTTGGCGGCTTCGCCAAAGGTGTGGTCGTGGCCATGCTCATTGGCATGTCTGTGGTTACAGTGGGAGAGATACGCAAACTGCTTTGGATTCAGGCGAGCGCGATCGCAGGCGTAACGTTTCTTTCGATTGCCATGCGCAACTATGGTGCCGAAGGCAGGCTTTCGGGCATCCAGAACAGCATTCTGGCAAATCCAAATGACCTTGCCATTAACATCGCAATCACTTTTCCCTTGGCGCTCGCCTTCCTGCTGCGCGCCCGAGGACCTACCAAGATCGTATGGGCGGGGGGGCTGGCTTTCATGGGCCTCGGAGTTGTACTGACCGGCTCTCGCAGTGGATTGCTGGCGCTCATTATTAGCATCAGCGTTTGTGTCTGGGAATACGGGGTCAAGGGCAAGCGCCGCCAGTTGGTGGTGGCTACGATCGTGCTCTTTATCGTGGGCTTCAGTGCTGCCATGTCGAGTTCGTACTATCGAGCCCGTGTGCTGAGTATCGTAATGGGTAAGGTGCAAGGTGAGAGTAGCGAAGCGGTGGCTTCAGCCGAATCACGAAAGGAGTTGTTGAAGCTAAGTGTTATGACGGCGCTCAC
Organism: uncultured Acidobacteriaceae bacterium; assembly: GCA_963818935.1. Taxonomy (GTDB): domain Bacteria; phylum Acidobacteriota; class Terriglobia; order Terriglobales; family Acidobacteriaceae; genus Sulfotelmatobacter. Next base: position 79,700 of record CAWFUK010000027.1, on the reverse strand, counting down.
GCACCCTATACTGGGCATTGGTCCGGGCTGCTTTTCGCTCATGGCTGACGCGGGCTGGAAAGTGGCTCATAATGCGTATACGGAATTGGCTGCGGAATCGGGCATCCCAGCGCTTGTCTTATTTCTGATGGCGTTGGGCTCCGCATTCAAGAACATTGTACAGATCCGGAAATCGCCGCAGTACCGCGACGATCCGGAATTCACGCTTTTCACGCAAGCCCTTTGGGCAGGACTTGCGGCCTATATGACGGGCTCCTTCTTTGCCTCGACGGAGTACAACCTCTACCCTTATTTCGTAATAGGTTACACCTGCGCTATGGTCAGAATCACCAGCGTGTCGCTTCCTGCGAAGGATGACGAGGCTCCAGCCTTGCGTAAGATTGGCTATACCAGGGCGCAAAGGGCCCAGGTCCTCTGGACGCGATAAGCCACCCAATGCGGTCGACAGTCTCACACAACGCGAGCCTGGAGAGCAGTACCAACAGTGCAGTGGAATCCCGCAGTTAACTTCCTGGAGGACGCGTGTGGATCACTAGAAAGCTGTTGCAAACCGAATCGCCGTGGAACCCCAAAATTATGGTCGGGCGGGTTGTAACGAGAGTTCTCCCGGAGAGCGCTCTCCATTCTCTTCGAAAGCACTATTACGCTTATCTTTTGAGTCATAAGCTCACGGTTCCGGAAAACGATCAGATTCTTGCAGGACTCCTTGTGGCTAGCGGAGCTTCGGTTGTTGACATTGGAGCTTCGATCGGGGGCTACACGAAATTCCTTTCGGAAAAAGCTGGGCCCGAAGGGCACGTTTACAGCTTCGAACCGAATCCGTCGACGTTTGACTTCCTGTCGTACAATGTGGCGGTTCTTGGCTTATCGAACGTAGAAATTCTAAATGCGGCCGTCTCGGACGTGGCCGGCTCGGCCGAGTTGAGGATCCCGCGCTATCGCTGGGGGTCGGAGTGCCACTATGACGCGAGACTCGATGGTCCCATCAAATCTGAGTGGAGAAGTGTCACGGTAAAAACCGGCACGCTCGATTCGTTCCTCAAAGACAAAAAAATCTCGTTTATCAAGTGTGATGCGAACTTTCATGAATTGGCGGTTTTGCGTGGCGCTCCGGATCTGATTGGAAGATGCAAACCCGCGATGCTCATTGAGATCAATCCCGACCCCGACAACCCTGCAACCAGCGCCTTTCAGACCTTTGCCCTGCTGCGCGCGGCTGGCTACGAAGCGTACTGGCTCGACGGGGAGAAATTACGTCCCAGACTTGCGGGTGAGAAGAGCCAGAACTATTTCTTTCTTACGCCGCATCATTTGGATTTTTTGTCCACGCGCGGAGCGCCTCAGGTCGAGGGGTTGACCGTAAAGTTGTGAAGGTTGCCGCCGGGAGTATGCATGAGAGATTGGGTCACAATTTCTTAGAACCATCGCTCCGGAGAATGAGCCAGTGTGCGGAATAGCCGGTATAGTCGGCGGTCGCGGAGAGGTCATCGATGCAGCGAGGGTGCATCGCATGTGCCAGACGATTGTGCATCGCGGCCCCGACGATGAAGGAATTTATGTCCAGGGGTCGGTTGGCCTAGGCATGCGCCGGTTGAGCATTATCGACTTATCGGGCGGCCATCAGCCGATTCACAACGAAGACGAGACGATCTGGATTGTATTCAACGGCGAGATCTACAACTTTCCCGAATTGCGCCACGATCTTGAAAGCCGCGGCCACCGCTTTTATACCCACACCGATACCGAGGTGATCGTTCATCTCTATGAAGAGATGGGCACGGCGTGCGTGCAGAAGCTGCGCGGCATGTTCGCCATCGCTCTGTACGACCAGAAGCGCAATTCTCTGCTGCTGGCCCGCGACCGGCTGGGCATCAAGCCCTTGCATTATGCGCTGCACAACGGCCAGCTTTTCTTCGGCTCCGAGATCAAAACCATTCTTGCCGTCGCTCCCGAACTGGCCGAACTCAGCGGGGAAGGCCTGCTGCAGTATTTTTATTTTGGCTATATAGCCGATCCGCTGTCGGTGTTTCGCCGGATTCACAAATTGCCGCCGGGACATTTGCTGGAGTATTCCGCTGGCAAGATCGACGTCCGTCAATATTGGGACGTGCCCGCCATGGGTACCCACACGCCCGGGCCCGAGGAAGAGTTTCTCGAGGAACTCGAAAGGCGGCTGGCCGAGGCGGTCCGAGTCCGGCTGATCAGCGAGGTTCCCCTGGGGGCGCTGCTGAGCGGCGGAGTCGATTCTTCCATCGTGGTCGCGCTTATGGCACGCGCCAGCAGCAGCCCGGTAAAAACATTTTCCATCGGTTTTCGCAACCAGCATTTCGATGAAACCAGGTATGCGCGCATGGTGGCGGAGAAGTTCTGCACCGATCACCACGAAATGATGGTCGATCCCGATATCGAGCAGACACTTGGCTTTTTATCCAGCACGCTGGAAGAGCCATTTGGCGATTCGTCCGATGCTGCCGACTTATCACGTCTGCCACATGGCGCGAAAGCATGTGACCGTAGCGCTTTCCGGAGATGGAGGCGACGAGCTCTTTGCCGGCTACGATCGCTATGCCATCGCCATGAACCGCAAGCCATTGAACTGGATGCCGGAAGGTGCGGCGCGTTTCTATCGACGGCATGTTCATCCGCGCCTGCCTGCCGGAATGTACGGACGCAATCGCGCCTGGAACGCCTTGCTATCCACGCGCGACCGTTATCTCGATGACGTTTCCTATCTTCCGGCTCTCGATCGCGAACGCTCGGTTTTTTCCCCTGCCTTTCTGGAGACAGTGGCCGACGCTTCCGATCCTCGCGAGCAATTTCAGAACTATTATGACCACGCTCCCGCCAGCGACACCCTGAGCCGGTTGATGTACCTCGATTTGAAAACTTATCTCGCCGGGGACATTCTGGCGAAAGTCGATCGTATGAGCATGGCGACCTCCCTCGAAGTGCGGGTGCCCATCCTCGATCACGTCTTTGTCGAGTGGGCGGCGACCATGCCGGTGGAGTGGAAGTTCCGCGACGGTACCCGAAAATATCTTCTAAAAAAACTTGCCCAGCGCCTGGGCATCCCGCCAGATTTATTGCACCGGCGAAAACAGGGATTTCAGCTTCCTCTGGTCGAGTGGATGCGCAACGAACTGAAAGAACAATTTCTCGCCCTGCTGCTCGAACCGCAAACCTTGCAACGGGGATATTTCAGGCCGGAAGCGGTGCGCTCTCTGGTGAAAGAGCATGTCAGCAAACGGCGCAATCGTTCGGGAATTCTGTGGCGGATGCTGATTCTGGAGCTCTGGCATAGAAACTTCCTCGCAGGCCAAAGGATTGGCTGCGGCCGCGTCCGCAATCTGCCGGCTTGGGCATTTCAGAATTCCGTTCGCAGCCGCGGGCTTCTACGAAAGCGAGGCGCTAGCCCGCCCTTCATGCCAGACGTGACCCACAACTCTGCCAGTTCCACAGTTTCACCCAGTTCGCGCAGTACCGCCCCTGTGTTTGTGGTGGGATGCCCGCGCTCCGGAACCACCTACCTTTATCACGTGCTGCTCTCGGCAGGTAATTTTGCGGTGTACCGCGCTGAGTCAGAGGTATTTCACCTGCTGGAGCCGGCGTTCGGCGATCTGAGCGTGGCCGGAAAACCGAAAAACTCTTCTGACCGCATGGTTCCAGAGCCGTCTATTACGGCCACCGGACTACAACGACGAGCCCCTCGAAGAGCGCATCCTGCGAGAATGCCGCAACGGCGGCGACTTTCTGCGCATTGTGATGCAGCAAATGGCCCAGCATCAGGGCGTCCAACGCTGGGCGGATTGCACGCCCGATCACATCCTGTATCTTCCCCGCATCAAGCAGACCATTCCCGACGCGCTGGTAATTCACATCATCCGGGACGGGCGCGACGTGGCCTTGTCGATGGAAAAACAAGGATGGCCCAAAGCAACTTCCATGGGACACCATGAGCCGCCGCATGGCAGGCGGGGTCTATTGGGAGTGGATGACCTGCAAAGGTCGCAAAGAAGGCGCGCAGCTGGGGCCGGACTATACCGAGGTTCGCTATGAGGATCTGGTCGCCAATCCCCGGCAGGTGCTGGCGCGGCTCAGTTCTTTCATCGGCCAGGAACTGAATTACGATGAGATCCAAAGAGTCGCCATCGGTTCCGTGAGCCGGCCCAATACCTCGTTCCAACAAGAAGACGGCGGAAATTTCGATCCGCTTGCGCGCTGGAAGAAGTTTTATACTCCCCGGCAATTGGCCATGTTCGAGGCCATGGTAGGAGGGAGCCTGCAGACGCTTGGCTATGCCTTATCAGAGAACAGCCTGGGTCGATCGTCACCATTCAGTCTCTACCGGATGCAATACGCGGCGCTGTTCCAGGCGAAGTATTACCTCCGGGCGAAAACGCCGCTGGGCAGGCTGCTGGTCACGCGTGATCTTTCCAAAGTGTAATGGGAACAGGCTGGCCGGAGGCGAAAAGCGATTGGCCTCAAATTTTTATTGCCCATGAAAGCTGGCGATGGTCTCGCGCAGCACTTCCGCGAATGCTGCAGCAATCTTCGACCAGTCGTAGCGCGCGGCCAACGCTGCGGCAGCCTGCTCATAGCTGCGGCGCACGTCCGGCCGGCGCAACAGCTCCAGAATGTTCGCGGCAAACGATTCGGGGCTGTCGGCGATCAGCAGATCGCGTCCATGCATAACCTCCAGTCCCTCCGCGCCGATCGAGGTCGAAACCACTGCCTTCCCCATGGCCATGGCCTCAAAGATCTTTAGCCGGGTCCCACCGCCGATCCGCAGGGGAACTATCACGATCGTGGCCGGGCCAAGATAATCGGTCACCGACGCCACTTTTCCCGTGACTTCTACCGAAGCATTCTTCAGGCGTTGCACCCGGGCATGGGGATTGCGACCGACGATTTGAAAACGCGCGTCAGGAAAATATTCCAGAATCTTCGGCCAGATTTCGCGGCAGAAAAATTCCACCGCATCGATGTTGGGCTCCCAGTCCATCGAACCGGTGAATACCACAACCGGTGGATTTCCCGCGGCAGGGGGCGCGACCCGGTATTGTTCCGTATCCACGCCCGTGGGCACGACTGTGATGCGGCAGCCTCGATCCAGCTTTAACATTTCCTCCCGATCGCGTTGCGAAACCGCGATGATGTTGTGAAATCGCGCCAGCGTGCGCTTTTCGTAGCGCGCCATTTTTGCCGCCTCAATGCCATAAGAACGTTTCCGCCAGAAACCGGTTTCAGTCGCTGCCATGCGCTGCCAGAGCACAGTCTCCACGTTGTGCTGAAAAAGAATGCACGGCACATTCAAGCGCTGCGGAAAATTAAGCGAGGCGGAGAGAAAATCGCAGACCGCGACATCGAAGCGTCCCTCGCCTAGCCATTGTGCCACCTTGCGCCGCACCTCCGCGTCGGTGAACTTAGTCACCGCATAGGGCGCGGGCGAAGGCAGGCGCCAGATGTAATCCAAAGACTGACGTAGAAAGGCTTCCGGCGCGGCGGTATAAATTGGGCACGCCCCCGGTAGCCCTAGAACAATCGAGCTTTCGTAGCCGGGATCGCGCTTGCCCCCGTAATACGATAGCAACGTGACTTCGTGGTCTCTGGCGAGATGGCGCAGAATGTTGAACGAACGTATCTTGCCTCCGGTATCGACCGGCAAGAGCTTTCCTGCCTTGACCCAAAGAATTTTCATCCCGCGGGTTACCAGCACACTCCCTCGTAGCAAGTGTTTGCGGTTGGACGGCGCGATTTTTCCAGATTCACCAAATCGATAACCCTATGCCCGGGGCGCAGGTTCGACTCCAGCTTCCTTTTGTCGATCCCCGAGGTTGCCACCACCACTACTTCCGCGGTCTGCAGCACCTGCTCCAGACTGGAGTTGAGCAGTGAGCCGATGTGAGGGATAGCTTCCTCGATATATTGCCGGTTCGATCCGATCAGCCGTCCTAAAGCAACGTTGTCGTCCCATACCTGGACCTGACAGCCTTCGCCGATCAGCCGCTTGACCAGTTGCACTTGCGGGCTCTCCCGCAAATCATCGGTTGCGGCTTTAAAGCTCAGGCCGAGAACCGCGATTTTTTTCTTTCCCGTGGCCAGCACCATGCCCACCGCGCGATCCAGGTGCAATTCGTTGCTGGGCAAGATCGCTTGCAACAGAGGAAGTTCAAGATCGAGTTCCTTGCCGCGATAGTTCAAGGCGCGTACATCCTTGGGCAGGCAGGAACCCCCGAAGGCGAAACCGGGCTTCAGATAGCGCGGCGAAATATTAAGCTTGGTGTCGGCGGCAAAAATATCGACCACCGATTCCGCATCCACGCCCAGCGCTTTCGCCAATGTTCCCACCTCGTTGGCGAACGACACCTTCACCGCGTGCCACGCATTGCAGACGTACTTCACCATTTCGGCGGAGCGAAAGTCGGTTTCAAAAATGCGCCCCGGCATCCAGCCATAGAGCTCACACAACTTCTTGCCGTCAGCCGCTTCGCGCGCGCCGATCACGGTAATCGAGGGCTCCATAAAATCGGCGACAGCGGTGCCTTCGCGCATGAATTCCGGATTTACGCACACTCCAAAATCTTTCCCCATGCGTTTCCCGCTGGCCTTCTCCAGCACCGGAACAACGATGGACTCGGCAGTGCCCGGAAGCACCGTGCTGCGCAAGACTACTAAATGGAATTCGTCTTTCCTCCTGAGGGTTTCGCCAATTTCACGGCACACGGGTTCCAAATGTCCCAAATCAAGCTTGCCATTGCGTAAGCTCGGAGTGCCAACACACAGAAAAGAAATGTCCGAGTTCAAGATGGCAGAGGCTGAATCCGTGGTGGCATGCAATTGGCCGGCTCGATGGCAGCCTTCGATCAGTTCGCCGAGACCGGCTTCGACGATGGGACTGCGTCCCGCATTCAAGGCTCCAACCTTGGCCGGCGCCAGGTCAACTCCTGTAACTTGGTTGCCGCGGTGCGCTAGACACGCGGCGGTGACGGTTCCCACATAGCCCAAACCGAAGATGCTAATCCGGCTCATTGACGATCTTTCCTTCCCGCTGAGGGTAACAGTCGTGCGCTCCCATCTCCGCGCGAGTTTTTGGTTTTACAATAGTTTGCACGAGTTTGGCGGGGCTGCCGAGAAACTACTGCCAGTGCAGAACTGTTACTAAGTGCTTGCGTTATAAAATCTTAGCACGAAATGAGGCAGGGATTGGGAGAATGGAAGAAGCTCTACCAGCGAGCGCTGGCCATGAGCTCGGCCGAGCTGGCCGACCGCCTGCGGCAGCAAGCCACCGCGCGCCTGGACTGGCTGCGCTATCGCATCGGCATACCCTTCGAGCCTCGCCTGTCGAAAACTTCCGCGCCAGCACATTTCTTTTTCTCCGCCGATGCCGTCCCGTCATTGTGCGCGCGAGCCCGCCAGCTCTTTCCCGCAGAGACCGATGAAATCATCCAGCGGGCTGAGCAAATCTGTAAGCATCAATTTGACCTTCTCGGTTATCGAGCCTTGGATTACGGTCCGGAGATCGACTGGCACTGCGATCGAGTTCACGGCATACAAGCGCCGCGAAAACCCTGGTTCCAGATTCGATACCTGGATTTCGCCGAGGTCGGAGACAGTAAAGTTACCTGGGAGTTGAACCGGCATCAGCATTTTGTGACTTTGGCCAAAGCCTTCCGGCTCACCGGCAACGAAAAGTTCGCCAGCGAATTATTTGCCCAATGGCGGCACTGGCATCGCGAAAACCCGTATCCCATCGGCATCAACTGGGCGAGCAGCCTGGAAGTATCGTTTCGCAGCCTGTCGTGGATTTGGTTTTATTTTCTGATGTCAGGCTCGCGCGTTCTGCGCGCCGGATTTCGTTCGGAGCTCTGCCGTAAGCTCGCAGTTTCCGGCCGTCACATCGAATCTCATCTCTCCACCTACTTTTCACCCAATACCCACCTCCTGGGCGAAGCCCTCGCGCTTTTTTTTATCGGCACGCTATTTCCCGAACTGCCCCATGCCGCACGATGGCAACGCCGGGGATGGCAAACTCTGCAACGCGAAGCCGAGCGCCAGCTGCGGGAAGATGGGCTGCACTTCGAACAATCGCTCTACTATCACGTCTACACTTTGGATTTTTTTCTGCACGCCTCGGTGCTGGCATCGCTGAACGGCATCCCTCTCCCAGTTCAATGGAATCGAAGGCTCGAGTGTGGGTTGGAGGCTCTTTGCGTCCTCGGCCGCGCAGGCTCGGTTCCCCGCCTGGGCGATGACGATGGCGGGCGCCTGTTCGATGGTCAGCGAAACCGCACCGAGCATCTTCTCGACCCGCTCTCCACAGCAGCCGTGATGTTTCGCCGCGGAGATTTCAAAAGAGTTGCGGGAGGCTTGCGGGAAGAGACGCTGTGGCTGCTTGGCGAGGCGGGCGCGGAAGAATTCGAGCGCCTTCCGATGGCCCCTCCCGCGCAAGATTCAACCGCCTTTGCCGGCAGCGGACTCTACCTAATGACGGCTGCCGTGACTAGTCAACAGCTAGTCATCGATGCCGGGCCGCAGGGCGCCGACACCGCGGGTCATGGCCACGCTGACGCGCTCTCCATCACCGCCAACAGAGGATACACTGCCTTCTTGATTGATCCCGGCACTTTTGAATATCTAGGCAATGACCTTCGCGAGCGCAATCGCTTTCGCGGCACAAAGGCCCACAACACGCTTACGGTCGATGGCTTGGATCAGTCTGAGCCCAACGGGCCATTTAACTGGGGCGCCCAGCCCAACGTGGCTGCGGAGAAGTGGATCAACGGAGAGACCTTCGATTTTTTCGTGGGTAGCCATGATGGATACAAGCGGCTGGCCAATCCGGTTGTACATCGCCGTTCCGTTTTTTTTCTCAAGTCCCGCTTCTGGCTGGTGCGCGATCAGGCTTTAGGCCAGGGAACGCATCAACTGGATTTATTTTGGCACCTGCATCCCGAACTCCTGCCGGTTGAGGGCAAAAGTGTTTTTCGTAGCCAAGGCGCGGCTCTCTCCATTCGCGGTTGCGATCGTCACGGCTGGTTCGAAGAAGTCGTTTCCGAGGATTGGTCGCCCGCTTACGGTGAAAAACAAAGCCACAATGTTTTACACTTTCGCACAAGGGCTGGCTTGCCCGCCGAGTTCGTCACCCTCTTGCTTCCACTGGCCGCGACCGATTCGGGGGAAGTGAAGCTGGCGGCAACTATTTCTCCCGCGGAGAACGATGCCGTCGCCTCTTATCATCTCCAAATGCCCGGCGAAGACCACTGGTTCGTCTTCGGCTCGGGCAAACCTTGGACTGTCCTTCCCTGGACCACGGATGCGGAGTTTTTCTATTGGGGGCAAAGCTGCGATAACATGCACAATTTGCTGGTCTGCTGCAATGCCAGCTACATTGAAGCGGGTGGCAAGAGAATTGTCGATGCTCAAGCAGCTTTTTCTCGTTGCGAAATAATCGGCGACCAGGGAAGGCTTCGGGTTGCTTGCGACCGCGCGGCGGTAGTGGACGAGGAAGCCTTTCTTGCGATTTTTGCGGAATGGCGCCGGAACACAGCGGCGACTCCGTCGGTGTCAGCCCACCCAAAGTGAAGAAAGAAGCGTTTATGGCAAGGGAGAATGCGCCCGTTTTCGTGGTCGGTTGTCCGCGTTCCGGAACGACGTTGCTCTACAACATGCTCTTATCGTCGGGTGACTTCGCGGTCTATCTCGCCGAGTCAAACGTCTTTAACCTGCTGGTCCCGCGCTTTGGCGATCTCAGCGCCAACGCCAACCGCGAACCATTGATTGAGGCCTGGCTGCAAAGCAAATTGTTCCGCGCCTCGTTTCTGGATGCCCAGCAGATTCGCGCCAAGCTTTCATCGGAGTGCAGGAGTGGAGGCGATTTCATCCGCATCGTGATGGGAGAGATGGCTCGCGTTCAAGGGGTGAAACGCTGGGCCGATAATTCTCCCGAAGAACTGCTGCATATGCGCACCATTAAGCGCCAACTGCCGGAAGCGCTGTTCATCCATATGATCCGCGACGGCCGTGATGTTTCCCTGTCTTTGGACGCGCGTCCCCATCAATGGGTCCGGCCTTTTTCCTGGGACGCGAAAGATCGCCTGCTAGTCACGGGAATTTTTTGGCAGTGGATGGTGCAGCGCGGCCGCAACCAAGGCCAGTCCTTGGGCGGCGATTACCTGGAAGTGCGCTTTGAAGATCTGCAAGCCGAACCGCACCTTACCTTGGCAAAAATTGGTGAGTTCATTCAACACGATATGGATTACGAGCGCATCCTGCGGGTGGGAATTGGCTCGGTCCGCGAACCCAACACTTCCTTCAAAGGCGACGCCGGAAGTCCGGTGGGCCGCTGGAAAAAAAAGATGAGCCCGAAGAAGCTAGCCATGTTCGAAAGGTTGGTGGGCTCAACCTTAACCGGCCTGGGCTATCCTTTGGCCGCCACAGACGCCGCCGTGCGCCCCATGACGGCCAGCAGACTCCGCGCCTTCTACCGCACTTATTTCAACGCCAAATTCTGCTTCAAGAATTCAGCTCTGGGCAGGAGCTATCTGGGATCGATGTCCGGAGCCCAGATCGACCAGACCGTGATTGCAGTCGATCCAGCGCGCCCCGCGCCAGTGGTTAAATCTTAGCCAATACTATGGTTTCCGCTTTTACCTCCCAGGATCAAGCTGCGCAGCCGGTCGTAAAGCGCATTGCCCAGAAGTTGGTGGGCGGTAGTCTGCACAAAATTCCGCAACTGGCGCTGCCATAATCCGCGGCCTCGGCACAGATCATGGAAGGCGTTTAGCGTTAGCCCCCGCATCACCGCAACCCGCGCCAGTCGGTAGGGATCGCTATCGGAAGGATTGGCCGCAATCTCGCTGGTGGCCACGCTGCCGTAGCCGGCAAGGCGCGCTACTTCTGCCGCTTTTGCGCTCCAACGTCCTCCGGGGCAGGAGAAATGAAGAACCGGGCGCCCGATCATTTCTTCCAGTTGGCTTTTGGCGTCCGCGATTTCACGCTTGAGTTCGGCCTCGCCCAGGTTGTTCAGATAAGCGTGGGTCATGGAATGACAGCCAATTTCGAATCCCGCATCGCTGAGCTCACGCACTTGTCGGGGAACCATATACCCGGTGCGCCCCAAAAAGCCCACCGTGATGTAGAAAGTTGCGCGGAAGTTCGCCGCCTGCAGAATCGGCGCGGCCACCACCAGATCGCTCTCGCACCCATCATCGAAGGTAATCACCACGCCGCTCGCCATCTTGGGGTCGAGAGCCTCGGACACTGAGAGTCCCCGGATTCCCGCGCTCCGCAACCAATTTGTCTGCTCCCGAAAGTCACGCTCCCTCACCACGTAGCGAACATAACCCGGTTCGCTCTGGCACAGCCCGCGTCCCTCGACCTCAAGCTCGTGATACATCAAATAGATGGTGGCGTCATTCCGCATGGGGTTTCAGAAAAGTTTTCGCAGATGAGCCTTAACCGACGCGGGCGGCGTGATGCCCAGTTTATCGACGACCTTCTTGCCGGTTTTGAGGACGCTCCGCATTCGATCGGACTGGCTGTGGCGCGCCGCAAAACGGGCAGCAAGTTCCGGAGAAAGTTCTCCGGTCGAAGGCAATCGAAGGTCGGATTTGACTGCGTAATACTTGCCCGCGGCCAGCGCCTTCAGAATCTCGCCACGGTTGAGCGCATCACACTCCACATGATTGAACAGACCGCGAAACTGCTTCTTCCAATGCAGGTCCTGGCCATAAAACGCTCTCATGTCGGGGCGACGGCTGCGTAGCCGATGCAGCAGTTCGAATGTGCCCGGCCGCGGGGCATAGCGACCGTCATACTTCGAATTCCACGTCTCGACGCCTAGCGGAAGAACCGCGAAGCTTTCAATCCAGTCAAACATACTGTCTTTGGGATGGGCAATCACCGCAAGCCCCTCGTGTTCTTCGATGTGCCGGATGATGCTTTGCGGATCCTGGGTGTTGGCAAGCACGGTCGTGCCATAGCCAAGAATGTGCATTTGCTGTTCGCAGGTGTACTCCAGGCCGCACACAAATAAAAAGTTTTCATCCGATAAAGCCGCACATTCGCGCACGTATTCCGCCAGTTTGGATTCATCGAAGCTGTCGGCATGATCGGTGATGCAGACTACTGAGCAGCCTTTTTCCTGGTAGATTCGCTTCAACCCGGCCAGCGTGAATTCGCCATCGGAATATGTGCTGTGGACGTGAAGAGCGGCTTGCAGCATGCGATTGTTCCCGGAGCGTGTTCTCGGAGCGTGTTGTCGGACTCAACGACTCTCAGTCCGAACCATGCTCCCATACCTGCCGGAGCAAGTGAATCCAATCCCCAAGTTCGGGCAAAGGATCCCTCCACACGAAATTATCATGGAACGTTCCCGGTTTCGGCATAAGTTCAGCCATCAGCGTGCTCAGTCGCCCGGGAAAATTTCCTGGATATCCCGGCGGGCGGCCCTTCCAAACCTCCACCAAATGACGAAAGTCTCCCACGAGCCAGCGGCATTTTACCCCAACCCTGTAGGCAGCGGGCGAAATGACATCTCCGAATTCCGCCAACTGCGCCAGCCACGCGGGAAAATCAGCTCCGGCGTAACAGGCAAGCGGCAATGAGTTCCAAAAGCGCCCATTCATCTTCGAGAAAGACCGGAACATTGTCCGCGCGAAGGCGAAATTCGGTCATGGCTACGCCGTGCCAGTGGAGGGCGCCGAGCATCGCCAGACTTTTTTCGCGAATCTCCCCAGCCGGCAGAACGCTTTCCCGCAGTGCGCTTCCCGAGCCGGTCGGATGCACATCGCGAATCCGGCGATGGGCGAACTCGGCGCAAAGTTTACCGTGGTTCATCAGCGCAAAATATCCGGCGCCCGTGCCCTCAACGAATTCCTGCACCAGTACAGCGGAGCACGCGCGCCGCATTTCGTCGAAGGCTTTCCTCAATTGGTTCGCGTCTCGCGCATAACGTGGCCGGCCAGTCGCGCGCACCCCGCCCTGCGATGACTGCTCGTGCGAAGTTTTCGGCTTGAGCACGGCTGGAAAGTGGATCTCGCCCGCAACCTGGGTGAGTTGCTCGGTGCCGCAAACCAAATATGTTTTCGGAACAGCCATGCCGAGCGATTGCGCCAGCGCCGTGCTCTGGCTCTTGTCGATTGCACGCAACAGATCGGCATGTTCGGGCAGTACCAGGCGCGCGCCTGCCGCCCAGAACCTTTCTCGATGACTGGAAATCAGCAGAGTGGTTGCTTCGGTCATCGGCAGGACGAGGGTTCCTCTCTCTTTTCCCGCTTCCGACAAGATGTCGTGCAAAAATTTTTCCGGATCAGTTTCCGGTGCGGCGTATTGAAAACTGCGGCAACAATACCGCGACCATCCCGCCTTCGACCACTTCCGCGACTCTCCCGCCCACACCGCGTGGCCCTGGGCGGCAAGCGATCGCACGCAGGCAACCGCCTGGTTCTGATCTCCGTCGAGAACCAGAATCCTCATAAGTTCCGTGCTTCCTGTTCTTGATTCACGCGATCACACGCGCCGCGGCTTTGCTCAAAGCAAAAAGAAAACTCACCCAAAGCATAGCAGCAATACGGCTGCAACTATGCTGTCTTCCCGCTTTGCTCTATCCTACAAATGCGGTTCTCTGCTCCCGCGTGGGGCAAAAGCCGTAATCCAAACTGTCTGATTGGAGCCCATCGCTTTGCCCGATCGTCCCGCAGGCCATCAATCAAATCCGGCAGAAGCAGCGACGGATGGGAACCGCCTTGGTGTATGGCTGATGACCAATACTCTCGAGGTGGGCGGGAGCGAGCGCCAATTTGCCACGTTGGTCGAGTCTCTGAGCCGCGAGCGCTTCGACGTGCATCCCGCGTGCTTGCGGCGGATCGGTGGCTTGGCGGCCAGATTGGGCGAAATCCCGGAGTTTCCTACGGGTGGCAGGCTGATCGGGATTCGCTCCCAGCAGGCGCAATTCGCCATCCTGCGCGCCCTGCGCCGCAACCAGATTGCGGTAGCCCATGCCTTCGATTTTTACACCAACCTTATGCTCATTCCCGCCGCACGCATCGCCGGAGTACCGGTGATTGGCAGCCACCGTCAGTTGGGCGATCTGCTGAGCGGCGCAAAGTTCAAGGCTCAATCCTGGGTGTTCCGCTTTTCCCAGCGCGTAGTCTGCAATTCCCGCGCGGCGGCTTCGAGCTTGCGCGCCGCGGGTTTGCCGGAAGAAAAACTCGTTATTATTCCCAATGGCCTGAGCGAGCAAGCCTTCGCCTCTTCCGCCCCGGCGTTTCCCCGCCAGCCAGGCATGGTGCGCGTGGGCATGGTCGCCAGAATGAATAACCCCGTCAAGAACCATCCCGCATTCTTGCGAGCCGCCGCCAAGCTCTCGCAAAAGTTTCCCGCAGCGGAATTTCTTCTGGTGGGGGATGGCCCGCTTCGCCCGCAACTGGAACAGATGGCTGCCGATTTAGGCATCCAACAAAAAGTTCTGTTTGCCGGGGAGCGGCATGACATTCCGGCGATGCTGGCCAGCATGGACGTCAGCGTTCTCATCTCATCGTCGGAGAGTCTCTCCAACGTGATTTTGGAATCCATGGCTGCCGGCGTTCCTGTGGTGGCGACTGAGGTTGGAGGCAATCCCGAGTTAGTCAGGAACGGAGAGACCGGCTTGCTGGTGCCGGCAGGAGACGAGGCGAAACTGGTGGAGGCACTCGCGCTGCTCCTGCGCGACGCCAGCTTGCGATCTCAATATGCCGGGCGCAGCCGCGAGTTCGCGCGCGCCCACTTTCATATCGACCAGGTGTGCCGCCAATTGGAGCAGCTTTATATGGCCTTGGCCAAAAGCAGGCAATCCTCCAGCTAGGAGCGAAAGCCCTGCAACGATGCCGCTTTTACTCCACTCGCCAGCAATCCCCGTACCCCCGTCAGCCAGCTCTCAAAATCCAGCTCGCTTTGTCCGCTGGTATCGATGAAGCGCTCCAGCAGAAGCGGCCGACTCTTCCGGCATGCCAGCCCGGCCTCGCAGGTCGTGGCGGAAATGACACCTTGTTCGGCCAGCCAGGGCAGAAACATCAAATCGTAGTCCCCGCTCGGATAGCAGAAGTGAACCGGCCGGATTCTTGTCATGGCCTCAAGAGCCTCGCGATTGTCCCGGATCTCGCGATCAAAAAGAGCTCGATCCCGCGGAGTGCGATGACGGTGAGTGTGCAGCTCGAATCGAATGCTGTCTCCAGCAAGGCCGGCAATTTCTTCCGGCGTCATCAATTGCACGATGCGCCGGCGTAACAACTCCGCGTAGTCGATCCCCAAGTGGCGGCCCAACTCAGCGGCCAGATCATTTTTCTGTTCGGTGGAAAGTTGTTCGCGGCCGGCGAACTCCAGAAGATGGCGGATTGCCATCTCTCGACCCTCGGCTGTAGCCAGAGAAATATCCTGCGTGATGCCGATCGACGCTGCCGCCGGCACGACCGCATCCCGCTTCTTCCACAGCATGTAATAACAGATCAAAGGAAAGACCGGCATGCCGCGGGAGCAGTAGTAAGTTGTCTGATAAACCGTCGCCGGAAATCCGTACTCCTTCAACAGCGGATAAGTCAGCTTGCGAAAATCGTAAGTGCCGTCATCGAAGGTCAAAGCTACACTGCGGGGAGGAAGATCGTCTCGCCGCAATCGTTCGAGCGCCTCGGCCAGATCCAGCACCCGGTACCCACCCTGCTTTAAGGTTTCAAATCGTTCGCGAAGACGCGCGGCAAGCAGAAACTCACCCGGACGCCACTGGTTCTCGTCATCGAGGGCAAGACTGTGATAGCAGAGAATAAGCAGGCGGCTCTGACGCCAGCGGCTGTCGCGCACGCGATCGAATACGCCAGACGCCTTTAGCGCGCGCAGCAAATTGCCTCGAATGCCATTCTGCATAGTTTTTAGAAAGTTAATCCCAGCCGCTCCGATTCCCGATGCTGGTGCAGTTCGACTCCCATCGTCACGAAGTCATCCTGAAGGCAGCCGTTTTTCAGGCGGAGTGGAGGGCGTGCCCTGGCCCGCCGGATTTTCCCAGCAGGGAAGAGTCGCGGTCCACAAAAACCCGGAACCATAACTCCAGATTGAGCAGCCTCCATATTCGATTGGAGTTGTCGCGCCTTCCAGTGCGATGTTCGGCAAAGATCCGGCGCACAGAATCCCGCTGAAAAAGATTGCGCTCCAGGCTTCGCGGCTCCAGCACCAGCTCTTCCAGTTCCTGAAGTTGCTCGCCCGCAAGCCATCCCGACCAGGGCGTGGGAAAACCCATTTTCTTGCGATAAATAATGGAGTGAGGCAAAAGATCCTCCACCGCAGATTTTAATATGCTTTTCCCCTCCAGTCCCTTGACCGCATACGAGGTCGGAATTCCTGCGGCGAATTCCACCAGCGGGTGGTCCAGAAAAGGCACGCGGCTCTCGATCGAAGCCGCCATGCTCATTTGATCTTGCTTCATCAACAACTCCACCAGATAGGTGTTGATATCGGTGTACAACAGGCGTTTCAACAGCGTTCCGCGAGACGACGATCGCTCCCAATACATCATCGAGTGGGCATAGGCTGAGCTTAAATCGTTCTCCAGCCCTGGCCTTAGAAGTTGCGCCTGTTCGGCCGCTGAAAACGCGGAATAGAAGTTATCGAAATAAAAAGAGGGCCAGGATGTGCCATCGCGGCCCAGACAAGTATGCTCAAGTTTGCGGCGAAGCGTGGCGCCCAGCCTGTCAGAGTGAATCTGGTTTCGGATGAGGGCCCGCAAGCTGGCGGGCGTCACGGAACGGTAGATTGCGTCCATGCGGGCATTCCACACCGTCCATGCGTAGCGCGTGTAGCCGGCCAGCGTTTCGTCGCTGCCCTCGCCTGTGAGCACAACCGTGACAGCTTGGCGGCTGAGCTGGGCCAGGTGGTACAAAGCCACACTCGAGGGCCAGCACACCGGCTCGTCTTCATGCCAGATTACATCCGGCAAACTATCAAAGAATTGACTGCGCGTGACTCGCACTTCATGATGCTGCGAACCGATGTGGTCCGAGAGCATCTTGGCAAAAGGCAGTTCGCTGTAGGCCTGCTCGGCGTATCCCACAGAGAAGGTCTGGATGGGCTCGCGGCGGCTCTTCGCGGTCAGGGCTGCGACCGCGCTCGAGTCCAGTCCACCACTCAAAAATACCCCCAAGGGCACATCGCTCATCAGATGCGATGCCACCGCATCCTCCAGCAACTCCCGATACCGCTTCACATAGTAAGCGCGGGGACGAGCCGGGGCATCGTCGGCTACAGTTAAATCCCAGTAGCGCCGGATCGCAAGCTCGCCGTTTTCCCGGAGTTCAAGCGTATGCGCGGCGGGAAGCTTGCGAATTCCCGAGAAGAAGGTTTCCTCGCCGGAAATGTAGCCGAAGGCCAGATACTCTGGCAAAACCCGCGTGTTGAATTCGGCGCGTACTCCGGGAAAAGCCAGCAAGGCTTTGATTTCTGAGCCAAAAATGAAGACGCCATCCTGCTGCCAGTAGTAAAAAGGTTTGATTCCAAGACGGTCGCGGGCGGCGAAGATCAGCTGTTGGC
Organism: uncultured Acidobacteriaceae bacterium; assembly: GCA_963818935.1. Lineage (GTDB taxonomy): Bacteria > Acidobacteriota > Terriglobia > Terriglobales > Acidobacteriaceae > Sulfotelmatobacter. The sequence goes on along the minus strand of CAWFUK010000027.1, from coordinate 62,150 downwards.
GTTTGTCCCAGATCGCGAAGGCGAACATTCCGCGCAAATGCTGCACGCAATCCCGCCCATACTCTTCGTAAAGGTGCACGATGGTTTCTGTATCGCTGTGGGTGCGATACGTATGTCCGCGCGCGATCAGTTTTTGCCGGAGTTCGGCGTGGTTGTAAATCTCGCCGTTGAAAACGATCCAGATGGATCCTGTCTCGTTGGAGAGCGGCTGGTGACCGGTCTTCAGGTCAATGATGCTGAGCCGGCGCATGGCCAGACCGGCGCCTCCTGCAACCAGCGTTCCGGCATCGTCGGGTCCACGATGCACGATCTGTTGGTTCATTGCCAGCAGCGCTGCGTCGCCGGCCGGCTGCCCGTCTCGATAGTGGAAGATGCCACAGATGCCGCACATGTCAGGTCGATATCAGCGAGTGGTTGAACTGGAGGGCAAGCCGCCAGCGGCCTTTACCGCTGTGCCATGCTGAGAGAAGCTGCCAACAATCTGTTTTCGATCATAGCAGAGCCATTCGAATGCCCGTGCAGACCTTAGTCCGTTCGCCCGTCATCCGGCAGTCCTACATCACGCCCTTGATCGCCGCATCCAGGCGGTCAATATCCGCTCCAATATCCTTGCCATCGGTGCCCGCGCCGGCATACTTGGAAGGACCGTTGCAGCCATCCTCCTTCGCCTTACAAAGGCGGAATTGATTCAAGTTGCCGCCACTTTCAAGGCCAACCGCTTTCAAATTTTTGGGGAAGAAATTACCGGCAGGCCAGCTTCCGAATCCCCCGATGATGGCATTGTGTGTGAAAGTAAGCGACTCTACGCAGTTCGACAGCACGGCCCCAGGACCCATCCGATCACCATGAAAGGCGCAATTGGCCGCGCCCCCACCCGTGCTGGTGATCTGCTTCTCGTCTGCCGCGATCAGATTGTTGGTGAAGGCAAAGTTCTGAAGTTTTTGGCTCTTGATCCCGATGTTGAGAAACACTCGCGCCGAAAGCGCGGTGATATGGTCCATCTTGACATCCTTCAAAACCGGGTCGTTGGAGATCAGGGCCATAAACGTGCCGTGGCCGTTGTATTTCTGTCCATCGATATCCGTGATCACCACGTCGTGAATGCTGTAGCGCCCGCCGCCCGACGATATGCCTCCAGCGTCACTGGCCGAATTGCCGATCCAGAACGCCCCGGCCACGTGCGCAATGGTGCAATCGCGGATGGTAATGTCGTTCACGCGACAGGCGGGGCAGACATTATTCTGATTCTTCGGAGTGAGAAGTATAGCGAAACCCGATTGACTGAATCCGCCCCAGGAGCCTTCCAGCACGTTTCCTTCAAATAAGAGACGCTGCGCATTCTTCAACTCGAAAAGATTCTTGACGATGAACGGCTGTCCACCTTCGCCGCCAATAAAGCCGGGTGCTCCGGGCAGCCAGGCCAGCGGCTTGAACAGGTAGTTATGACGGATCTCAATATCGGTCGGAGTTTTGCTCGCGTGCCCTCCACCAAATATGAGGTTTTCTCCAGAGGCCTCAAGAAAATTGTTCACGATCTTATACGGGCCCATGGGTAAGTCTCCCAGCGCACCGGAAATCGCCTGCGAATCCGTGCACGTTCCCACCTTTGCCGTGCAGTGAAGGTCGCTGAAAAACGAATCCACGATCGCCATATTCGTGGTGCCGCTCAGGAAGACTCCGCGCCTGGTTTCGTCGTGAGCCGTGCCGTGAACCCAAACCCGGTCAAGGACGATGTGGTCTGCCGGCACTTTTCCATCGGGAGCTACCAGCGCGATAATACTGGCCCCCGGAGAGTCGCGCGTAATCTCAATGCCCAGAAAGCGATAGTGATTGGCCCCGTCGCTGAACTCGATCGGGCCGGAGATGCCTTTGCCGGTGGAAACAATCTTCGCCATCACATTCTTGGTCGACGTGCAATGAAAATCAGGTCGCCCCGGCAGTGACGCGACGCCCGCGTAGCACGGCGTCAGCCTTGTTCCTTCCGGTGGAAGTTCCGCGTCTCGCGCGCTGCTGCGGATGATGATCCAATGGGCATCGTCGCAGGATTTCTTAGGAAGATGAAAATGTCCGCTAAAAACCGCGCCCGCCTCGAGCTCGATCACATCACCACAAGCCGCGCTATCGAGTGCCCCCTGCAAATCGCCGTCGGCCTTTACCGGCAGAACCTTGCCGGGCGCGGGAGTATCGGCGAGAGCGCTTTTTATGTACACTCGCGGCAGTTCTGCGGGACCGTCAAATTGCCCCCGGCTAGCCGCTGGGGTGGCGGCTGCTGACTGGCCGGCCATGGCCACTCCATGACCCAGAGAGACCAATATGCACATCAACAGCCAAATCCTGCATACCACACTCATATACGAATCCTATCGCCGCGATGCGGCACTGAGGAGTTTCATACTGACGGAGACGACCTAGATCTGGCGGAGTTGTCCTGGTTGCTTGCCGCAATTATACCAACATGCCGCGCTCTGCCCTTCGTCTTATAATAAGGCCGCAGCACGATATCATTACGTTTGCAGCCTCGCCATCTGGGCGCGAGGAGCGTCATCCAGTCGGTTCCGTCCAGTGACTCCATTTTGTAAGTTGACATGAAATCCTCGCTTCGTCCTACCTCGATTTCCGACCTCAAAGCGCTCTCCCAATTTCTCATGGCCGCTTTCGATGCCGGCCCCGCCGCTCCATTTCTCGATCCCGCGCTGATGGCCTGGAAATATTGGGATGGGCGCGACGATTGGAGCGGTCCTCGCAGTTATGTGCTGGAAAAAGATGGCGCGATCGTGGCTCACGCCGGTCTGTGGCCGATCACCTGGCCCGCTGCCCCACAGGCCGCGCGTGGAATCCATATGATTGACTGGGCTTCGTCCAGTGACTCCCCCGGCGCGGGGCTGGCATTAGTCCAGAAACTGGCGGCCATGTTTGATTTCATCTATTCGATCGGCGGATCGGAGATGACCTGCAAGGTTTTGCCCGCCTTTGGCTTTATCGAATATACCCGGCAGTGGAAGGGCGCGCGTCCATTGCGGCCGCTACGGCAAATTCTCACCCACCAGACTCGCACCTGGAAGCTCGCCCCCAGGCTTCTTCGAAACTCCTTGTTGGCCATGACCAAAGGCGCGAATCCATACCAGAATTGGCAAGCGATTGCGATTCAGCCGGAAAAGCTTTCCGGCGAGAGCTATCTCTCCCAGGCGGCTGGCGCCAGCTTTAGTCCGCGCCCGCCCGCATTTTTCGAATATCTTCTTCGCTGTCCCTCGGCGCGCTTTCGTCTTTATGGCATCATGGCCGGCCGCGAACTGAAAGGCCATTTCGTGATCAGCGTTTTGCGGGGACAGGCGAGAATAGCTGGCGTGTGGTTGCGCGAACCAACCTCAGAAGCCTGGACTGCGGCCTACTTCCTCGCCCGGCAGACCGCTCTCGGCTTGCGGGGATGCAACGAGGTTGTGGTCTTCGGAAGCGAAAACCACAGCCGCACAGCCGCGGCTCACGCGGGCTTCCGCATCATGCCCGGTCCTACTTTGTATCTGCTCGACAAGCAGAAAAAACTGTCGCTGGCGCCCGATTTCCAGTTCCAACTCGCCGACGGCGATCTCGCATTTCTGGACAGCGGCAAGCCCTCCTACTGGACCTGAAGCGACCACCTCTGCTCTGCGCATGCAGCCCCTATTTCAGGTGCTTGCCGAAATCATCTGACTGATCCGGCTGGCTAGTGCTTCGAACGACGTAGCGCCCTCAAACTCCTCGAAGTCGACCTCGATGCCGAATTCCTCCCCAATCAGCGTCAGCAGCGTAACCTGAGCTACAGAGTCCCATCCGCTCGTATTCTCGGTGCTGGCCGTAACCCGCCGGCTGGCGTCCAGTTTCGGAAAGGCCAGGGCGAAGCAATGGGACAATCTTTCTCGAATCTCGTTCTCGTTCATTTTTCAACGACCTCATGAAACAGTGGAGGGCAAGCCTGTTCAAATACTGCGGCCGATAGATTGAGTTCTCCCTGGGCCATGCATTCCGCAGAAAAAAAGTTCTGGAAGAACTTTTGCAACGGCCCGTTGCGCTCTGTCGCATTGAACTGAAACCGGATCGCAGAAGCTCCAGATGTGGCGAACAATCGCCGCAGCACCTGGAATTCGATCTGCCGCGAAAACGCGCGGCAGCTCATGACCCACACATCGACGAAGCATCGGTCACCCTCCATGGTGCCGCCCAGTACGGCGATCCGGCCCAGCGGCCCAAAGCGGTCTTCGTACCCAATCGTGGTCAGAAATGTGCCCGGTCGCTCCCGCCGCGACTTCCACTCCGCTTCCGTATAGCGCACCCCGTTAAGATTGAACTGGTTGGTCTTATTTACCAGTTCGAAGGCCCGCGCATGATCCGCCCCGGAGTTTTCAAAAGTGACTCTGGCCTGCAGGCGGGCGAGAAAATCCGGCGAAGCGTCCTTCGAGTTTTCCGCCGCGAGCTGCGCCCCGGCTCGGATACTCTCGAGTCGCAGTTGGTCCTCTTCTCCAACCTTCTCTCGTCCGAAGCGCACTCTCAGCTGATGAAGCAGGGCGAGAACTCCCGCTGGATCCTGAGCAGGGAACTGCAGGCACTCGATGCCCGGGTACCGCTCCCCAACTTCGGCTAATTCCATAGCACTGTCGTCGACAAAGACGACGCTGTCGGCACCGATGTTCCAGCTTTTCAGAATGCGCCCCACCGCATCCGACTTAGCGCCCCAACCCGCCTCGACGGGAAATATCTGCGTCGGCCGGAGCAGCATATCCCGACGTTGCAGCGCAGCTTCCACCAGTTTCGCGTCGTTCTTCGAAGCGATCGCGATGAGAATGCCCGACTCGGCCAGCGAAGCAAGTACCTGCTGATAGAGCCCATGCACCTGTGATTTCTCTTCCAGAGACCATGAAATCCCCTCCACACCCGCATCGCCGAGAATGCCTTTCCACAGGGTTTCATCCAGGTCGGTGATCAGCCCCTTCTTCGAAGCCATGGCAAACAGACAACTCACACTCAACTGCGCCACCGCATCCGTGTGTTGCAGCGTGTAGGGATAACCCGCGAATAAATCCGTCTTGATGTCGTGACGGCCGGATCGCGGCGAAATCATCGCCAGAGAAGAATCGTTGAGCAGCTTGGTCCCGCCAGTCTTGCCGATGCGCTGCAGAAAATCGCTGAGAATCGCATCCAAGCGAAGCTCAAAAGGACTGGTTTGCGCCGGAGGCACATAGGTGAGAGGGGGAAGCGGCAAGGTCGGGGCCACAACCGTCACCGGCATGTCTTGCGCAAGTGCGCTCAGGTGAGCTTCGAGCCGCTGGCATTTCTCTTCGATCTGGGCAGCAACATCGTCGAGAGCTTGCCGATCCCAGCGACTCGAATTGCGGAATCCGAGTCTTTGATCGAGGTCGCTCCATTCGATGATAACGATCGCGCCTTCCGCGATGTTTTGGCGAGCGCGCTCGAGGTTTCCTTCCAGGTCGCCATAAAGTCCGCTATGCAGGCTAATTGCATCCCCGGAAAACCGCAACTTTAAATACGCGCTGACAAATGTGGCCAGGTGCAGAGGCATGAAGCCGCAAACGAGATGTACGTGCCGTTGCCGCTCCCCCGCGGTCTGCCCAACAATTTGTAACGCTTCGCCCAGACGCATCTAATTTCGATTTCCAGCGGACCACCATCATTACACGTCAGCTTGCCTCACGGGTAGTGAATCACTTTGAAAAACGGCCCACTCAAGCCGGAGTCATCCCGAGGCCCCGCGTTTTCACCAGCGGGGCGAGGAATCTCCTACTGTCCGGCTCGGCGCGTAAGCCCGATTCGCCGCCGCGCTTGTGCTATACTCCACCTTCGCCGAACTGACTTATGCGCCCAATCGGTGTGACCCTGGTTTGTATTTATCAAGTTCTGCGCGCCTTAGCGGGGATGGTGTTCGGCTTCTTCATCCTGTTTTTTGTCGGCCCCGCCAATAAATTCGCTGCCATCACCTCGTTTGGCAACGCGATTGAGCGTCTCGCCGGTCAGTTGGGCCATGCCGTCGGTCTGGTAGTCATCTGCTTTGCCCTGCTGCACCTCATCGCCACTTACGGCTTGTGGGTGATGCGAAATTGGGGACGTCTATTCACCATCCTGTTTTTCGCAATCGAACTGGCTCTGATTATTTCCCGAGGAGTGGGCATGAATAGATTCAGCTTGCTCGTAGGCGTGCTGAACGCAGCCTGCATTTTTTATCTGGCCATGCCTCCGGTAAGGCGCGGATTCCTCGGCTCTCGCGTAGCGGCGCGCACGGCCATTGGAAAGGCAAGCCAGCCGCCGCAGTCTTAACCCGCCGCCGCGCGCTCTAGAAATAGCAGCCGACTCCGCATCGCGCCATCTCATCGAACAGTTGGCGGCCTTTTTCCTCCTCCGCCAACATGAAAAATCTGAAGTTGAAGGGCACGTGAATCGGCTTAAAGCTCCGCGGCGATTGCAGTGTGAAGTAGGTTTCCAGACTGTCGTCGGCGTAGGCGTCCGCATAAAAGCCCGGCCCAATCAGAGGAAGTTGTTTGCCCGCAGTAGAAAAGTTCGTCTCGATAAACTTGAGCAGGCTGCCTGTATCGTGTTCCGCGTTCTCGACGAAGCCAGCCGGAGTGTAAGCGGAAACTACAATCAGCGGCACGCGGAAGCCATAGACAAAGCTTTTACCCCAGCCATTGGATTGTCCCTGCCGGAACGGCTTCACGTGATCGTACCAGCCGCCCCAGTCGTCCCAGGTAATGAAAATCGCCGTGTCTTCCCAGTAGACTTCACCGCTTCCCGAGCAAGCGGGGTTGCTGCCAATGGCATTTACCAGCGAGGCTACCCACGATGGCCCGCGGCCGTCCGTCATTCGTGGATGGTCCGACTCTTTATTGGTGGGAGTGATCCAGGTCACCTGCGCCAGCTTGCAATCTTTGATGTCGTCCAGTGCCCGGTGTGAGCCGAGAATGTCATTTTTCACCCAGTCGGGACCGGTGCAATCAAATCCGCCCGTCCTGTCGTTCGGTACAGGCTGGCAAATGTGGCGGATGGAATTCGGCGCATTCCAGAGCCCCCCGATCAAGTCACTGTAGTACTTCCATGAGATGCCGGCCTGATTCAGCACATCGGGCAGCGTAGGGTGTTCGAAACACGGAAAGATGGGTGGATTTGACTCCTCGTCCCCATCGGGATCGATCACTGCCACCCGGGTGTCGGGCGTAGCTACACAACCATAAGGCTCTTTGTTGGGATGCCCCGACACGAACAGCTTGCTGTATGTATCGGGCGCCGAAGTTCCGCCCAGGAAAAACTGGTGAGCTGAATAACTTGGGCCCTGGTTGGTTTGGTAATTGCGATTGGCCCAACCGTACTGCTTCGCAATTTCAAAATACGGATCGAGGATTCCGTTGGTGTTTTCCACGTAGCGATATTGCGGAAGCGGTGGAACAACACATCCCGGGTATGGCATCGTTTTGTTCGTATCCGCCCCATCCATCTTGCCGTTGTCGTACTGTTTCACGTAGGCAATATGCCAGTGATCAAGATCGAAGCAGGTTTCAAACGGGATCGGACCGAGCGGCACTATCTCGCCTTTGGAATCGAGCCCGGAAGTAGCCAGATCGACGCCCGGCTCAAAGTGTGGATTGCTGCCAAACAGATTATCCGGCGTGCGGTTTTCCTGCAGGATGATCACCACATGTTTGAAGGTATGGCCTTCGCCAGCACAGCAAGCCAAAGTGGCGAAGATGAAGAAGAGAAAAAATATTCCCGTGGATCGAGCCATGGCGATTTTTAGCAACCCCAACTTTATCCTAGCCTCGATCTTCAACGATTGCACACCCTGACACCAAGCCCTTCTTATCAGGTTGCCTCTAGTGAGGTTGCCCCTAGTCGCGGGTCGATGCTTTTTCTTCGACCGCCAGTGATTCCTCGGCCACGCTCGCGTACTGCCCTGACGCCACGGGCACCTTGATCGAATATTTTAGCAAACACCAAAGCGCCCGCACTCCGTCTTTCCAGCCGATCTTTTTACCTTCCTCGTAGGTTCGCCCCCAGTAACTGATGCCCACTTCATAGATTCTTAGCCGCCGCTTGGCCAGCTTCACCGTAATTTCAGGCTCGAATCCGAAGCGGTCTTCCTCGATCGGAATCGACTGTATGATTTCTCGCCGGAAGGCCTTGTAACAGGTCTCCATGTCGGTGAGGTTGATATTGGTCAGGCAGTTGGAAAGGATGGTCAGAACCCAATTTCCTACGGAATGCCAGAAATATAGAACCCGGTGCGGAGCGCCCCCCAAAAATCGCGATCCGAAAACGACGTCGGCTTTGCCTTGCGTCAATGGCTCCAGCAGGAAAACATAATCGGAGGGATCGTATTCCAGATCGGCATCCTGTATGACTACAAAATCGCCGCGCGCCTCCTGAATGCCACGCCGCAGGGCTGCGCCCTTTCCCATGTTTCTTGGCTGACGAAAAAAATGGATTTGCGGCCTCTCGGCAGCCAGATCGGCCAGAATCTGGTCCGAACCATCTGTCGAACCATCGTCCACGCATACCAGTTCAATCTCGAGCGGCACCGCTAACACTTTTTCAATGACCAGGCGCAGCGTCGCCCGCTCGTTATACACCGGCATGACTACCGAGAGCTTCATAGCAGAAGCAAATCCCTTCCTGAATGGTGGCTGAATGAAATCTTAGGTTAGGAAGACTAGTTGCAACGACAACGAGACATTCTCCCGAACGGGCGCTCGTTCACCAGCGTTTCTGCGCCCCTTACCGGGTAGTCTACAGGTCACATAATCGACCACGCAAGACGAACGGCAATGGCGAACGGCAGTGGCGCAGTTTAACTCCAACCCGCCGCGTCCGCAGCGGATCTTCTCACTATCCGGCTGAGGACTGTCTCGCCTTCCTCGCGCCCCGGTTACGGTGGATTCGTCCCCTCACAATCGGCCTTGCCCTCTAGAAAATCCCCCTGATGAGTGTGCGCATCGTAGGTCACCACGGTATAGGCCGGCGATCCATACCGGCAGGCCCACTGCGCGCGACGCTCCGGTTCCGCATCCAGCAAAAAGATTCGACCGGCGTGCCGCCAGTCTGCCTCATTGAGATTGAAATACCTGCCCGCGAATCCCGGGGCGTCGTGCAGAAACACCAAACCGGAAACTCCAGAAGCGGCAATCGCCTCCCGCACTCTGCGATAAGGCTCAGTGCGGCGGGCAATCGCCTGGGCCGCGGCAGCCTCATGCCCCACCTGCATGATCGCCAACAAAAGCATCGTCCAAACCAGCACCCACCTCGGGCTCGACCAGCGTTGCGCCAGCAGTTGCACTCCGCGAGCCGCCAGCAGCACCAGGGCAAAAAACGCTTCGAAGTGGAAACGTTCCCCCAAGAACACTCCCGAGCCGTCGGGATGTGCCAGGTACGCAAGCACCAGCCCGAGGTACAGCGCCGCCAGGATCCAGACCTCTTTGCGCCGGCTGCTCTCGCGCCACAGCGCATAGCCGGCCAGCAGATGAACAAAAGGAAACGCGCCGATCAGGGTCTCCTCTGCCGTGTGCAATCCATAGATCCGAATCCCTTCCCAGATTCTGGCCGGGTTGAGCGAAAGTTCAGGCGGAAGGTCCGCTCCCGGATACATGGCGTAAGGCGAGACAAACCAATTGCCGCTGCAGAGATGGTTGTAAATCAGAACTCCCGCAATTGCCAATGTGCCGAAAAAACTGCCAATCACGAATATCCGCGCCAGCCTGTGCCCGCTCTTGCGGTTTAGCCCCAGAGCCGCTGCCGTGAGCACCAGGGTGAAAACAAAGCCAGTGTAGGGCCGAACCTGCAGGGTTGCCGCCAGGCAAGCGAACATTCCCGCGTAATACCAGAGGCTGCCTTTTTCCAGCCCACGAAACAGGCACAGGCAAGCCGTGGCCGCCAGCAGGGCGCACCATGCGTGTGACATCAGGTCGATGGAATTGATCAGGTAGAACGACGATAAAGCCGCCATAAGCGCCGCGATCGCGCCGGTTTCCCGAGAGAAACATAACGATCCCAGAGCGACGATTACGAGCAATTGCAACACGCCGAAAATAGGATTGATCAGCCATGGAGCTGAAACCACGTACCCCAGCGACAGAACCAGCGGCCAGCCCGGCGGGAATTTTGGAAACCAGCCGAACGGGCGCAGCACATGGTTGGTGTAGGAGATCTCAGCCGGCGTCTCGGCTGGAATGGACGAAACCCCAATCAGCGGCGCAGCCATGATCCGCCCGCTGCGATAGATTCTTGCTTGAAAGCCATAGCCGGACTCATCCGGATTAAGCAGACCGCGAGCCGAAAACCAGCTCAGCGAAAGAGCCAGCACGGCGAAGCAAAAGATGACCGGGCGCAGATCGACGCTGAACTCGCGCGCAACTGGCGGGACCCCATTTTTCGGGCGCAGGCACACCACCACACAGGGCAAGATCAGAACATACTGCAAGAACAACAAAACCAGATGTAGATGCCCGTAATTTCTCACGGTGCCAAACAGAAGCACGCCCAAATACAGGGTGATCGCCGCCGCCAGGCAAACAACCGGAAGCAAGGCTGCCTTCTCGCTTTTCGTCTCGGCTCCAGTGTGCGGCAGAATCTCGGGCGGGCTATGCGGAGGCATTGCGGAGTCTCTTCATTATGGATACCGCCAATGCGCTCTGTCAACCAAAGGGTAGAAAGGAGAGCGGTGCAGCTAAACTCCTACCGTCCCGGCGTCATCCCGACGCACCCCGCGTTTTAACCAGCGGGGCGAGGGATCTCCAGGTTAGTACTCATCGGGGGCTTCCGGCGGCGTCATATCATTGATGAAGTGCTCCGCACTGAATCTCGCCGGAATCTCCACAAAAGGATTCGGCGCCTTCGCTAAGTTGAAAAATCCTGCCAATTCATCACTCGCTCTCGCATCCGCGAAGCCTAGAATGCCCGGCTCCACTCCAAAATTGTTCTCCACAAATCTTGCGATGCTGCCGAAGTCCTCCCTGGTATTGTCGATATACCCCGCCTTTGTGTAGGCCGAGATAAAGATGAATGGAACTCGGAATCCGTACTGAAAATCCCCTTCCGGTAAGGCCAGGATCGTGGGCGGTTCGTGATCATACCACCCGCCCCAATCGTCCCAGGTCACCAGAATGGCTGTCGTGTTCCAGTAGCTCGTTCCATCCGGATTCTCGCAGACACTTTCCCCAACCGCATTGACGATGGACGCAACCCAGGATGGCCCTCCCGGTTCGGTTTTCCCCCCATGATCCGAATTGTCGTGTGTGGGAATCACCCAGGTGAGATTGGCAAAGTTACACTCCCCAATGTCGGTCAGAAAGTCTTTTGGATTGGTGTCGACATTGTCCAGATATTCCGTCCCCGCACATACGCCGCCCCCATTTTGCACCGTAGGGTCGCAGATGTGGTTGATCGACACCGGGGCGTTCCAGTTCTGGTCGAGGATGGTGTAGTACTTCCAGGTAGTACCGGAAGGCAGGATGTCGACCAGGGTATTGTGTTCGAAGCAAGGGAAGACGGTTGTGTCCTGCTTTTTCGTGGGCCCAATCACGGGTACGTGGGCACCGACCCCGGATGCGCACCCACCCGACCCGGCTGCCGCATCGCCCCCTTCATTGCCGTCCTCAAAAAGGCCCGCTGCGTCGTCTGCCGCGCTCGGCGCGGAGGTCGCCCCGAACAAAAACTGATGTGCCGGCATGCTCGGACCCTGGTTGGTTTGAAACATGTAATTCGCCCAGCCGTACTGGGAAATCATGGTCAGGTACGGGTTCAAGTCCCCGGTCGAGTTGTCAACATAGTGCCAGGGCGCCTGCGTGGGGCAATCCGTGCATTTCGGACTGGAATTGCCATCCATTCGGCAAGCTCCCGTCGTCGTATTGAGATCGCACTGGTCCAGAAACCCGGTGATGGTGTGCGTCAGGTTCACCCCGCCGATCAGCGAGTATGACAGCGGCGCGATCACCCCGCCCGGTGCCGCATTGTCCAGCCAGTTCGAAGTCTGGATGTTGTACTCGGAAGAATTCGGCGTGGTCGAGCAAGGCGAGCTATCGCACACGGCGTAGAACATATTGTCGGGCGTGCGATTTTCCTGGACGACTAATACAATGTGCTCAAACGAGGAAATCTGAGCAGGCGAAAGTGTCGCTAGTAATAGCAGGAACGCGGCCAGCAGAATTGGCTTTTTCACAGTTACATTTCCTCTCTCGCTTGCATGGCATAACGCAAACACGCAGGATCGCTGGCAATCATATCCCTGTTTTGCCAGTTTTCGAAGGCCTAAAATGTCGGGGTAGTTGTGCAGTTTGTCCCCGCCGGCGGCGTCATCCTGAGCGCAGTCGAAGGCATCTTCTCACTTATCCGGCTCGGCGCGTAAGCCAATCTCGCGCCACGGCGTCCGCTTGGACCCTGACCAATACCTTGCCCGGCAGCCAGATTCCCGAAGATGCCGAGTGCCCCAACAAAATGCCAATTTTGCCGTCCCATCCGGCACCTTCGGCAGAACTTCAGTATTGACTTTTGTCGCCAGCACGGTATCCTGACTGTAGCTATCTAGCTCCCGCCAGAACCCATTCGGTTCGGTTTCGGGCTAGCTCCCCAATGACAATTCCGCCGTCTTAAGTTGTTTCAATTCAACTGCTTCGATGTCTAGCCGACATCAATGGGTTAAATGAATCGAATGAAAATCTTAAGGGCTTTCTCCGTCTTATTGCTCACCCTGGCTTCCACCCTGGGCGCGCAAGCCTTGACCAAGACCACGACTACCATGGTTTCTTCGCAGAATCCCTCTACCTTCGGGCAGGCTGTGACCTTTACCGCGACGGTCACCCCCGAGCCCCCGAATGGCGAAGTCATTACCTTTGAGCAGGGGAAGACCACTCTAGGGACGGGAACGCTCAGCGCGGGCTCCGCGAAGTTCACAATTTCGACGCTGTCAGCGGGTGGCACAGATAACATCAAGGCCGAGTATCCCGGAGATTCCACCTACGAGAGCAGCACCTCTTCGGCAGTAGCGCAAGTGGTCAACGAGGCCAATACAACCACCACTTTGACTGCCTCGCAAAAGGCCATTAACGTTGGCCAATCGGTAACTTTCACCGCCAGCGTCTCGCCCCAGTTTAGCGGCACTACGCCCACCGGTAATGTGCACTTCTACAGTGGAAGCACGAGTTTGGGCACGGTGGCGCTTTCCGGTGCCGTAGCCAGCCTCACCACCTCAAACTTAGCTGCTGGCACCGATTCCATTACTGCCGACTATAAGGGCAGCAGTTCGTTTAATGGCAGTGACTCAAACACGTTGAGCGAAGCTGTCGACACCGGAACCTGGCTCTACAGCCTCACCATGACGTGGGATGGCGTTACCCGCTATTACAGTCTGTTTGTGCCGGGCGTTCTGGTCGCGAATCCTCCCATGCTCGTGATGCTCCATGCCACTCGCTTCTCCACCCCTCCGGATAATCCCAGCACCTGGAACTGGAGCTGGCAAAATCTGGCGAACCAATACGGCTTCATCGTGCTCCAGCCTGCCTCGACCTACAACGAAAGTTCAGGCCAGTGGAACTGGAATTCGTACTCCATGAGTGCGGCGTTTACCGCCGCGGATGTCGGAACCTGCACCTCCCCGCCGGCTACAGCTTGCCCGGATGACGCTGGCTTCCTGCGCCAGCTTATCCTCAACATGGAAGGCTCTCCGTATAACGTTAATCCCAATCAGGTTTATGTGACCGGCTTCTCCTCGGGCGCGCAGATGGCAGAGCGCGTTGGAGTGGAAATCTCCGACTTGGTCGCAGCCATCGCTCCCACCTCCGGCCAGATGGAGGGCCAGCAGGCTGCTCCCCCGCCAGTTTGGACGCCGGAAAATACAGTGGCGCCACCCATCTCCGTTCAGGAATGGCAAGGCACCGAAGACACCGAACTACCTCCCTGCAACTATGGAACGACCAACTACTCCGGTGTAATCTATTACCTGGACACGGTGGATGACACCTTCAACTACTGGGTGGGGCAAAACGATTGCACCACGCTGCAAACCACGCAGACCCTTTGCACCAATGGCGAGGCTACGCCCGGCCTGTCGGGAAACGTTGCCACCGGCTGCTCTGGCAGCAATACAGAAGTGCAGTTCATTTGGGAGCAGGGGGTCGAGCATTCGTGGCTGCCCAGCAATAATCCAGCTCGCTGGACTTTCCTGTCGGCTCATCCCAAGACCAGCAATTCGAAAAAATCCAACCGCGTCCATCGCGCCGGCAAATTGATAGGAGAACAGTGATAGCCTTCGGGGACTTTTATGGCAGTTGAGCAACTGGCAGGCAGTAATGAAATGATGAAGGAATTGACCGCCTATATCGCCGCAAAGGTGGTCAAGGGCAAGCGCGAAATCAATGAAGATACCCCTCTCGTATCCTCGGGTCTCATCGATTCTTTCGCCCTCATCGAGATTTTTCTCGAGCTCCAGCGCATCGCCGGCCGCAAGGTGCCGGCCAGCAAAGTGCAAGCCAAGGATATGGACACGGTTCGCCTCATGTTCGCTCTGGCAGAAAAGTTTGGTAAGCCCCTCAAGAACTGAGGAGTGGATCAATTTGAAAAACCAGCGCCCCGCTCAAGTCGGCGTCATCCCGTAGACCCGCGTTTTCACCAGCGTGGCAAGGGATCTCCAGCTCATCCGGCCGGCGCGTAAGCCAAACCGCACCACTACTGACCAGTCGATACCCACCTCAGCCAACCATTTTCCGGCGCTCGAGCTATCAGCTCCGCTGTCCTATTCACTTCCACGTGGCCAGCATTTCCGTTATTTTTCCGCGATCAATTTTTCCGTTCACATTCAATGGAATGTGCGGGAAGTGGTAAATGCGGTTGGGCACCATGTAGCGTGGCAGCCGGCTTTCGCAGGCGGAGATGATGCGCTGGTTGTGTTGCGGATCGGATCCCGATACCACCGCCACAATCCCCGAGGCCGAACCGTCGCTCAGCGGCCATGGAATCGCCACCGCCAATTCCACCCCTGCGGCTTCTCTCAAGACCAGATCGATCTCCTGCAACTCCACGCGATAGCCGTTGACTTTGACCTGAAAATCTCGCCGCCCCAGGTAGAAAAGGCATCCTCGTTCGTCTTGCCGCACCAGATCCCCCGTGCGGTACCACACCTGCTCTCCGGTATGCTTCAGGCGGACGAAACTTTTTGCGGTTTTTTCCGCATCGTTCAAATACCCGCGCGTCACCTGCGATCCGCCCAGGCACAGCTCTCCGCTCTCGCCGGTCGGAACGGGCTCCAGATCGTCATTCACCGCGCACACCTGTTGTCCGTCAAACGGCCAGCCAATGGGTACCAGCCCACGCAGGCATTCCGCCGGGGATGTCTCCGAATTCCACCGGTAGTAAGTGATAGCAATCGTTGCCTCGGTCGGCCCGTACAGGTTCTCGAGTATGGAATGGTTCGCCGCCTGCTGCCACGCCGCGGCCAGGCTTGAAGACAGCGCCTCGCCGCAAAACAGGCTCCAGCGCAAAGTGGGAAATGCACCCGGCTGCAGCAGCCCCAGCTTGGAGGCGAACATCGCCACCGAAGGCACCGAAAACCAGCAGGTCAGCGCAAGCTCATCGACCAGAGTTGCCGGGGTTAGCGTCTGCTCGGCATAAGGACAAAGCGTGGCTCCGCCATCCCAGCAGGTAAACAGATCGTGCACGCTCAGGTCGAAGGTCAAATCGAAGTTCTGCGAGCAACGATCTCCCTGATGCATGCCAAATCGCTTGGCGGCATACTCCATGTATGCCACTGCATTGGACTGGCTGACGGCCACTCCTTTGGGCAAGCCCGTACTGCCGGATGTAAACAGCAAATACGCCGTGTCGTCACCGTGAATAGCAGGCTCCTCCGGATCTGCGATCTTCAACAGTTGCCCTGCCGCAATCACGCGGTGGCGCGACCAATCACCCTCTTCTGGCCCCCACCTGGAATCCGGAATGATGATTTTTAGTGGTTTTTCCAGCCGCGGAAGCAGCCCCTTCAGCGTATCCGCGCACTCCTCACCCACCACCAGAGTCTGGCACCCCGAGGCTCGCAGCATCACCAGAGTTCGCTCCGCTGGAAACTTAGGGTTGAGTGGAACGTAGCCTCGTCCCGCGCCCAGCACTCCCAGAATCCCGCCATAGGCTCCAATACTTCGATCCGCCAACACGGAAACTACCTTTTCGGATGGATCCAGCAAATCTTTGAGGCACGCGCTGATCTTTCCCGCGTAGTTCCACAGTTGTTCGTAGCTCAGCGAGAGGTCGCCGAGTTCGAGCGCCGGACTGCCTGGATCTTTCCGCAAAGAACGGAAGAACCCGCTGATTAAGCTCCTGGAGAGTTGCGGCGGAAGCATGGGTCACCCGGGGTTTTGGGATTATTGAAATCGAACTTGGTTGGCATCGAACACTTTACTCTCCTGGTCTTACTTTCCTGGTCGCGTCGCGGCCGGACTGGGATTGGCTGGACTGTGCCTAACTGGACTAGGGCTGACCGGACTGGGCCTGACCGGAGTGGGTTCGCCGGCGGAAACCGCCCTCCCATGTTGCAGGCTCTCCCCTTGCAGTATCTCGAACAGCCGCCCCGCAACCAGTTTGTCGCCCTCGGGATTCATGTGCGAGATGCCCTTATAGATCGACTCCTTTTGATCATCCACCACATCGGCGAGGTTGTAGAAATTGGGACGATTGATTTCGCCGCTGCGATCATAAACCGCCTTATACATCGCCCCTAAATCCGGAAACTTGCGATATTCAAAACCCAGCACCTGCTCCTCATACGGCGTCAGTTGCTTGTGGCCCACCGCCATATTCGGGTACCAGACGAAGACCGGCCGGAAGCCGTACTGCTTGGCCAGCAAGTTCACAATATCCATGTTTTGCAGATAATTCACCACCACTGCCGAAGAAAGCGCATCGGTATCTCGCGGCCGCGCTGCTTTCTTGCCCTCCTCGAGGTGAGACGATGTCTTGAGCGCCACCTTCTGCAAAAAGCGATAGGTGTTGGTCTGCCGCAGGTAGGCAAAGCCCGCTTTCTGCGTATTCCCCCAACTGTCTAAAAAACCTTTGAACAGATTGAAATTGCTATGCACATCGGCTCGTCCACTCTGATAGGCGGCAAAGGCCTCAGTTCCACCATCGTAAAAAAGAACGGTATCCGGCTTCCGCTGAGCATGTTTGAGCTGCTCAATCAGTTCGATCATCTCCTGCGTGTTCGACCAGCCCTTTTCCGCATAATTCACGATGCAAACCCGCTTGCCAGCCTTCTGGTAGTCCTCTGCGATGAACGATGGGATGGTTTCGGCGTCCGGCGCACCCGGCCCCCACATCACGGAATCGCCAAACATCCAAATAGTGAAGGTCTGGCCATCGCAGCGCGTGTGCAAGGTTCGGCGCACTCCTTCCTCATCGATCGAAATGTATTCGCCCTGATAAGGAGCGCGGCGCCAAAGCACGTATTGGTGATACGTCACTTTATTGGCTTGCGCGAACTCCGTCCAAAACTTGTGCTCCTCAGGGCTCGCGCCCCGGGCAAAATCCAACTGCACCACCGGCTCAAAAACATCCGGCTGGCTGCGGCTATACCGCTCGTAGGAAAAAAGTTCAATCGCGCATAACAGAATCACTCCCAGGGTCACGGCCACGCAAAGACGAACCGCAAAGGTCTTCAACAGCGACCGGTAAGGACGCGTCGAAACCTCCCGCGTTTCCTCTCTCTGCTCGTCTCTTGTCACTGGCACTGGCGCCTGCTCCTCACCAATCGCCCCCGATTCTGGCTGAATGTTAGCATAGCAATTTCGTCAAAACCCGTGCCCGGCCGCCATCTGCCGGCCGCTTTCGATCTGCAGCTGCCACAAGTGTAGTGCGTCAAACAGATCGATATTTATGAGTCGCCGGTTTTTCTTTGTGACCCTCTGTGCTCTCTGTGTTAAAGCCTTTAGAACTCCCCGCCGAGCGCCGCGGATCACGCGGATCCAGGCACAATACCTAACGCTCACTACCTCCGACGCACTACGCTAGAACAAAGCGTACATCACCGGCCCGGTTTCAGCTTGCCCGGGTTGAAAGATCATGCTCAGGTAAAGTGCCAAGACCAGCACGATGGGAGTGATCCACACCCAACGTTGGTCCGCCAGGGCGGTCATGAATGCCGCCCTTTGCAATTGCAACCGGCTGCTCGCGTTTTTGGCCCAGCCGCGAGCCGACTCACCCAGCCGGTCCAGCAACTCGGTCGCGCCGATCACCGCAAAGTATCCCGCCGCCGCCACAAACGTCATCCAGTAAAGGCTGCGGTCCAAACCGAAATGCCCGTAGCTCGACGGCGAAGCGATCGCCTTCAGCATTGCGAATGCCTGTCCCATCGTATTGGCGCGAAAGAAAATGTAGCCCACGCATATCGCAGAGAACGTCAGGAACCATGAAATCGCGGTCGGCACCACTCCCACCCACTCAAAGCCCATGCGCTTGCGGAATTCCTGCCACTGCCGGTGCGCCACCAGCAAAAGTCCCTGATAGATACCCCAGAGCATCAGCAGCACGCCGCCCTCGTGCCCGGCGCCAATATGCCAAATTCCAAAAACCAACATGGCGATCACCAGCGACAAATTTCGCCACCACACTTCGCGGCGCATGGTCGCCAGCGGCAGAAAAAGAAAGTCGCGAATCCAGAACGACAGCGACATGTGCCAGCGTGTCCAGAACTCCGAGGATGTAGTCGACAGATAGGGACGATGAAAGTTCTCCTGCAACTGAATGCCGAACAGCCGCGCCGCTCCGATCATCACATGACAGAATCCGCAGAAGCTGAAATAGAGCTGAAACGCATAGCCAATGATCAGGCACCAGACATCGGGTCCGCTGAATCTGCGTACCGTGTCATTAAACGCCGCGTCAATGCCGGCTCCGGCATACAACCCGCCGCTCATCACTCCCTGCAGAACCAGCATCAGCGCGCCAATCGCAATGCGCCGCGCTCCGGTTTTGAGATCCTCCTCGTTGACGCTCCACTCCTGGCGGAATTGGGGCAGCATGCTCGACATGCGGCAGATCGGCCCTTGCAGTACCGTTGGCCAAAAGGCCATGAACAGGCAAAACTCCCGCAGTGTCGGATCCAGATCTTCTTCGCGATAGATCTCAAACAGATAGCTGAGCGCTTGGAACGTCCAGAAAGAAATCCCGATGGGAAAAACCATTCGCTTGAGCGCGGCCAGCGGCGAACTCGACGGCGCCACGTCGCCCACCATGGGCAGATATTTAAAAGTGCTCAGCAGAACCAGATTGCACAGGATTCCAGTCCACAGACGCCCCGCGCTCGTCCGCTTTTTCAGCCACTCGCCCAAGCCGTAGTTCATCCCTGAACTGAAAAGCAAAATCACGATCAGCCATGATCCCCAACTGTAGTAGAAGAGCCAACTGGCAACGAGGTAAAGCCATTGCCGGGCGGGAACGGAACGGAGGCGCATCGCCACCAGCCACACCACTACCAAACCAATTCCGTACATGAGAAGTTCTGCTGTCATGGATGGCGATCGAAGCCTTGAAATTCAAGAGAGCTGAGGCTATCGATAATAATAATGTTCTCGTGGGAACCGCAGGTTGTCAAGAAACTCCGCCCCTCCGGAATTCGCCGAAACGTGCGTCGAAGTTCATCGGTGGATTGCGGCGGGATGGCTACGGCTTATGCGGTTTTTCGGCGGTTTTGAAAATGCTTAGCAGTCCAGTGACCAGTTCTAAGGCCCCGGGTTATCGCTCGTATCCACACCTGTGACGCTTGATGCTTGAGTGCTGTTACCGGCGCTCTCGCTCACGATCGACCCCGTCAGCTTCCCAGCCTGCGTTAATGTGAAGGTCACGTCGATCGAATAATTCTGGCGCACCCGCATCCATGGATTGTCTCGACGCTGACATCATGGTCGTTCAATAATTGATTTGCCGGCTTGATTCCTTGACGACCCTGAAGGCAATAACAACACGGCTGCCCTGTTGGAGGCGAAGGTCTCCCGAGATGAAGGCAAAACAAGCGGCGATTTGCGCTGCCTGGTTGCGGATCGGAGCCCGGACGGGGCGCTACAGATGAAAATCTTCGGTAGTGCCTCAGTTTGAATTTTCTGGCTATTTTGATTTGTTGGCCCACGATAGAAGAATGAATGCCCCAACGAAAGACAAAAGAACCGCTAGTCCAGTGAGGCAAAGTGAAATGATCGAAATCAGTGGCACCTTCTGGGTGCTCGCCTGATAGTAGAAAATCATTTTTAATACTGCCATTAAACTCAAAACGGACGTAAGGAACACACCGATCCCGCTGGCGATTTCCACTGGACGCTTCATTACGCCACCCTTTTCTTGTAAGGTCCACGCTTTTTCGGCGCTGCCGCGTAGCTGTCGGCCATCATCACGATCTCTTCCAAACTCCAAACATGATCGCTCAGGCCGCACGCCATCGCTGGGGTGATCCTTAGCGTCTTGTGGATTCTGGCGAAGTTGTAGTGTACGGCGTAGATCGCCACCATTGCCGCGTGATTTTGAATTTTCTTGCTGAAAGCGTTCGTCAGGCGCGTGAATCGCCGCATTCCCATTCTCATACTCAAGTTGTGGCGTTCCACATAGGATGTGCTTACATGCTTTGGATCGGGATCGCCGCTCACCGTTTTCATTTCGCAGCCGATGCACGTTGCTGGCGAATACCGCGTGTCGTTCTCGGCTGGAGCGCCGTAAATCTTCTGCAATTGAGCGTAGTCCACGTCAGCTCCAAATGCTTCTTCCACTGCCTCTAGATAAGCCTTGTGGCCATCCGTGGTGATCTGGACGCGACCACGGATGCGGCTCGCGGCATCTTTCATGAAGTCGATTGCCCAATCCGCGCTCCGACCGCCTACCAAATAGCTAACGCAGAGCTTCGTATCTGCGTCTAGACCTGTCCAAGTCCACGTATCGCCCCACCCTTGCGCTTTTTGGTCTGGGGTAACGTTCTTGGCTTTAGCGCCTGTGAACGTCCAGATTTCGTCCGCCTGTAAGCGCCTCACTTTTACATTGCGAACGTGCTGATCGTGGAACTGTTCGCAGGCTGCCCCCCTTCGATCTACCCTATGAAAATTCAAACTGAGGCACTACCAAATCTTCTTGCAATTTGCGAGCAGGCGAAATCAGCGTATCATTGTTGCGCTTTTGGGGAGGGACTATGTGTAACCGAACCCTGTGCCTTCTGACGTTAGCTGTATCTTCCACACTGCTAGTGGTTGCTCTTCCACCAGCGCACGCTCAAACCGAAATCATGCTCTACAACTTCTGTTCTCAGCCGAACTGTATTGACAGTGCGGGCCCGGCATCTAGCATAACGCCCGACGGGGCAGGCAATCTCTACGGTACCACCCAAATGGGCGGCGCTAACAACTACGGTACAGTCTTTGAGCTTTCTCCAAACGGGATCGGCGGCTACAAAGAGACTGTCTTGTATAGCTTTTGCTCCCTGTCTAACTGCGCAGATGGTGATGGCCCAACTGCTGACGTGATTTTCGACAGCCTCGGCAATCTCTACGGGACAGCATGCTCTGGTGGGGCTAATGGGCAAGGCGTCGCCTCAGCCTGTAGCAATAGTTCTTCTGACGGATATGGGGTCGTGTTCGAGTTGAGCCCCGAACCGGGCGGGGGCTGCCCAAGCGGCAGCAACAGCGGCACTGGCTGGTGCGAAACCGTCCTGTACAGTTTCATGTCAAACCCCGACGGTGCGTTTCCTTTTTCTGGGCTTACTTGGGACGCGCAGGGTAACCTCTATGGCACAACCTATGGCGGAGGCAGCGGGATGGGAGCGGTTTACGAGTTGTCTCCGAACGGCAGTGGCGGCTGGAGTGAGTCGGTGCTCTATAGCGTTTGCTCCCAGCCGAACTGCGCTGACGGCGCCTACCCCAATGGACTGGTACAAGACACGAGCGGAAACTTCTACGGGACAACCGAAAATGGCGGCGATTACGCATTTGGTACTGTGTTCGAACTAAGCCCCCAACCGGCCAGCGGGTGCTTGAGTGGAAGCTACACCGGTAACGGTTGGTGCGAGGTTATTCTTCACGCTTTCGCCGGCCACCCGGCGGATGGCAACTACCCTTTAGGCACTCCAGTGCTCGATAGTGCCGGAAACATCTACGGCACGACCCTTTATGGCGGTACAGGGAGTTGCAAGTCTGACACAGGGTGCGGCACAGTTTGGAAGCTGACTCCTGTCACAGGTGGAGAATATACGGAGGAGATTCTTCATTCTTTCGCTTCCGGACTCGGGACGTTCGGATGCTGCTCTCCAATCCGACTATCCCATTATCCCTGGGCCGGGGTCGTGCTCGATTCGTCCGGAAACATCTACGGCACGACAGCATACGGTGGCAGCTCCTCCTACTGCACACACGAAGGGAAGGGTGAATATCAAGGCTGCGGCACGTTATTCGAACTAGCAAAGGAATCGGGCAAAAAGGTCCGCTATAAATTTCAGCTTCTTTGGGTTTTCAATCAGACGAATGGTGCCAATCCGGTGACCAGCATGATTTTGGACGGCGCCAATCTGTACGGAACGACCTACAACGGTGGTACCGGCGACTTTTGCCTAAATGCTGAAGGCTGCGGGCTCGCGTTCGAATTCACTCCGTAGATACGCAAAGCACTGTAAAGCTGCCACATTGTTGTAGCTGTTCGTGATACTCCAAGGCCGAAAAACACGAGGATACGAAGCATCTTGAGACAAGAATGAGGGGAGATATGCGAGACGTTCGGAGATTAGTTATGCTCTCCACGCTGCTGGTTGCTTTTCAACCAGCGCATGCTCAAAGCGAAATCGTGCTCTACAATTTCTGTTCTCAGCCGAACTGTACAGACGGAGAGAACCCGGCATCTAGCCTCATGCCTGACGGCGCAGGCAATTTCTACAGTACGACCCAAATGGGCGGCGCTAACAACTACGGTACAGTCTTTGAGCTTTCTCCAAACGGGATCGGCGGCTACAAAGAGACTGTCTTGTATAGCTTTTGCTCCCTGTCTAACTGCACAGATGGGTCATCGCCCGGCTCGTATGTGACGTTTGACGGTCGCGGCAATCTCTACGGGACAGCTTACTACGGCGGCCCTTTCGCATCTGGGCCTTATTCTGGATATGGAGTCGTGTTCCAACTGAGCCCCGAACCAGGCGGTGGCTGTCCAAGCGGCAGCAACAGCGGTACTGGCTGGTGCGAAACCGTCCTGTACAGTTTCTTGTCAAACCCCGATGGTGCGTTTCCATTCTCTGGGCTCACTTGGGACACGCAGGGTAACCTCTATGGCACAACCTATGGCGGAGGCAGCGGGATGGGAGCGGTTTACGAGTTGTCCCCGAACGGCAGTGGCGGCTGGAGTGAGCAGGTTATCTATAATAGCGGCGGCTACGCCGGGCTAGCCATAGATGGTTATGGCAATCTCTACGGCGCCGACCACGTCAACAATGGACATATTTTCAAGTTGTCGCCAAACGGAAGTGGGGATTGGAATGCAACCATCATTCATACTTTCAAGGGCGGTCCGAATGACGGGTCGAACCCCGAAGGCACTCCGGTGCTGGACAGCGCCGGAAATGTCTACGGCACGACTATTTCCGGCGGCTCCAACCTATCACGCGCTGGAACCGTTTGGAAGCTAACTCCTCTTGGGGGAGAGTATACAGAGGAGATTCTTCAGTCCTTACTTTGGAGAGACGGCTCCAGTCCTTATGCAGGAGTCGTGCTCGACTCTTCCGGGAACATTTACGGCACGACAGGAGTCGGGGTCAAGACGTCTCCTTGCTACAATGGATGCGGTAGCGTATTCGAACTAGCAGTCAGCGGCACGACATACGAATGGAAAACTCTCTGGGCCTTCACCGGTGCGGATGGCGGGTACGCGTCTGACAGCTTGAACCTGAACGGGGGCAACCTTTACGGTACGACGTTCGGCGGTGGAACGTCGAGCTATTGTCCTGGCAGTGACGGTTGCGGCGTTGTGTTCGAGGTGAATCCGGGGGCGGCAACGACTTCAACTACGCTGACATCCTCACCGAACCCCTCTACTCATGGCGAAGATGTAACCTTCACCGCAACGGTTATGCCTGCCCCGCCGGATGGGGAAACAATCAATTTTATAAAGGGTACGATGGTGTTGGGAACGGGATCGTTATCTGGAGGTTCAGCCACTTTTATGACCGCGACGCTGCCGGTGGGCACATCGAAGATCTCAGCCGTGTACGCCGGGGACATCAACTTCGCGGGCAGCACCTCGGCGGTAGACAAGCAGGTGGTGAACAGGGCGGTTCTTCATAATATTCTCTCTGCTTTTCAAAGCACGGAAAAATAACGGATGCGAAAGTAGCTTTCTACAATGGTTCTACACTACTGAAAAGGGTTTCGCTAAGTTCAGGGAAGCCAACATGAAATTTTTCTCGATCAACTGAACCAAGCAACTGAAAAGCGAAGAGCTGCAGCGGTTCAAAATGTCCGAATTCGGTACATAGTGCAAACCATCTTGGAAGAGCAGATTTTGAACCCTCTGGCGCTGCTCTGGTCCCGCGATCTGCCAAGCCCCAGCGATATCCATAATTTGCAATTCGGCGAAGCGAACGAAACTTTCCAAAGTCGCGTGAAGTTTTCAAGCTGGCTCCAGAACCGCCAGGCAAATTAATCATCGTCTCCGGCGAGTGGAATTTCGGCCGCCAGGGTTTCAGAAACCAAGGGTTTCGGAAATCCAGGGCTGAAGAAAAGAAGGGTTCGTGTTCCATCAGCGCGTCAGGAAGTCTGCGATGAGCCCCTCCCGTCGTTTGATCATGCCAGCCTCTGTTCTGTGTTTGGGTGCCCTCTTGGGCGGTTTCAGTGGTTGTGGCAGTTCATCTTCGCAAAATGTCGTCCCGCCGGGCTACACGCTGGGCGCAAGCCCACTCATTCCCGGCGATGTCATCGCGGGAACCTCTGCCACTTCTACCATTGCCGTGACGCCGCTCAGTGGTTATACCGGTACCGTCACGCTTTTGTGCAGTAGCATCACCGGTGGCATCCCCGCGCCGGTGTGTTCATTCGGCGTGTCCCCCGTAACGATCAACGGAATGGCGCCCGTCACTTCCACGCTGACCGTTTCCACCAGCAGTGGCACACCGGGCGGTCCATACACGGTCACTGTCTCCGCCACCGATAGCAAGAACTTGGCGCCGGCCAATGGATCCCAGGCCTTGTCGTTGATCACAACCGCGGTGATTCAACACGTGGTCATCATTTTCCAGGAGAACCGCACACCCGACAACTTGTTTCACGACTCGGTGCTGATCGCAAACGGGGCGGACATCGCGAGCAGCGGGCTAAATTCCGACGGTGACACCATCCCGCTTCTGCCTGAGCCACTAGGCATCGACTATGACCTGGGCCACCGGCATAATTACTTTTTGGCAATGTACGATGGCGGCAAGATGGACGGCGCCAATAATGTTGGCGTCACGTGTACTCCGGGTGTGGGGGACTGTCCACTGAATCCGCAATACATGTATGTGCAGTCCTCGGACGTGGCCCCCTATTTCCAGTTGGCTGAGCAATACACCTTCGGCGATCGCATGTTTCAGAGCAATCAGGGGCCAAGCTTTCCCGCACACCAGTTCATCCTTTCAGGCACGTCCGCGCCCAGCGCCACCAGCAACTTGTTTGCGGCCGAGAATCCAACCCACGGAGCAGGTTGCGCTGCGCCTGCGGGAGCCTTAGTCGCGCTGATTGACCCAAACGGGAACGAGTCGAGTTCGATGTATCCCTGTTTCGAACACCCTACGCTCAGCGACGAACTCCAGGCCAGTGCCCTCACGTGGCGTTACTATGCGCCTAATGCGGGATCAATCTGGACCGCCCCCAATGCCATCGAGCACATCTGCGGGCCGAACGCGCAACCTCCAAATGCCACGGCCTGCGTAGGCTCGGAGTGGACTAATAACGTCATTCTTTACACCGCTGGGAATTCCGACCCAATTCTCACCGATATCAGCAACAACCAATTAGCGGCGGTGAGCTGGGTGATTCCTTCAGGCCAGAATTCCGATCACGCGGGCTCCGTGGATGCGACAGGCGGGCCTTCGTGGGTCGCCACCATCGTGAATGCGATTGGAAGCAGCCCCTACTGGTCCAACACGGCAATCATCATCACCTGGGATGATTGGGGCGGATGGTATGATCACGTTGCCCCGACGGTGATCGACAACGGCACAAGTTGGGGTTCGGGATACGTGTATGGATTCCGCGTGCCGTTGATTGTCGTCTCCCCCTATGCCAAACCCGCCTACATCTCTCACGTCACTCACGATTTCGGCAGCATCCTGAGCTTCATCGAAAAAACTTTCGGCCTGCCATCCCTGGGCTATGCGGACGCCTATGCCGATGACCTTTCGGATTGCTTCAACTTCAATCAGTCTCCGCTGCAATTTCAGACCATCGCCGCTCCGCTGGGAGCGGAATATTTTCTCAATGACCGGCGCCCGCCAACAGATCCTGATGACGATTGACCACTCACCGCGAGGTCCTCACAACCCTCTGTCATGCTGAACGAAGATTGAGCTCGCTTTTCGCGAAGCTCAACCGCCCCATCGAAGCATAGCTGCGTACTGGTACGCTTTCTATCGCTTTGTCTTAGAGTGTTCAAATACAGGCAGGGGTATATTAGAGCCGTCGTTTCTGCCTATTCTCGAAGCTCTCCTCGCATTAAACGCTGACGGGGGCAGAGGCGATTGATGATTGTGGATAATCTGTCAAACGCCTGTAAATAAAGGCAATTTCATTGCTGAGTGCCTCGGCTTTGGACACGTTCTCAGCGAATTGGTTCAAACCTTCACTGGAGCGGGACGGCGGTCTATACAACAACGGCTCTTGCGGTCGGCACACACATGATCACGGCCGCCGAGGACGGTGACATTGATTTCGCAACCAGCACGTCGAATTCGTGGCCCACACCGTAAACTAGGGTGCAACCACTCCGGTATCCATAACCGAAACGATGTGAGGGCAGCAATGGTCCGATAGCAGGCAGTGCGGAAAAACAGCAATGTCGCGAGTCAATCCACGTGGCCACTACTCCGGCTCCCATTCATTGGCTCGGTTTGTTAACCCAAACCTAACATCAGAATGCTTGCTTGTTTAGAACGGGGATGGGACAATAAAGAGCATTTATTCCCGGGTGATTAAAGCCCAACTAGGCCTATATTCATGGGTTCCACGCTAAGGAAAGTTTTTTACGTCTTCAACTATCTGATGGATAAGGACGTCGCGGGTCGGGCGTTTGAAGTGTTTCCCGACGACATTTTTCTGGTCTCCTACCCAAAATCCGGCAATACCTGGACTCGTTTTCTCCTCGGCAACCTGACGAATACCGATTGCCGCATCACGTTTTCGAACGTGGAGCAAAAGGTCCCGGATATCTACGGAGCATCGAAAGGTACGCTGAAGAGAACACCACGGCCTCGCCTGCTTAAGAGCCATGAGTGTTTTGATCCGCGTTATCGGCGCGTGGTGTACATTGTGCGCGATCCCAGAGATGTGGCGCTCTCTGCCTACCACTACGACCGGAAATGCAGAAACATCTCCGATGATTTCCCCATTGAAACCTACATCACCAGCCGGTTCATGAAGACCGACGAATATTTTGGCACTTGGGGAGAACACGCCGGCAGTTGGCTGGTGAATTCCAAGAATATTCTTCACATTGGCCGCCTCAAGAATGGTTTTCTCGGCACCCCGGCGTCTTGGGGTGAGAATGTGATGAGCTGGCTGGGAGCCCGCGGTCATGATCGAGACTTCCTCCTGGTTCGCTATGAAGATCTTCTCCTCGATACCCATCGTGAGATGACCAGGATCGCTGAATTCCTCAGCTTGCAGGTCTCGCCCGAACAAATTGCCAAGGCCATCGAGCTCAGTTCCGCCGAGAACATGCGAAAGCTTGAAATCGCCGAGACCGACCAGTGGGTGACCACCAAGCCCAGCCGCAAGGACATTCTTTTTGTCCGCTCCGCCAAATCCGGCCAATGGCAGGATGCTCTTCCTCAGGCCTCCATCCACGAGATCGAGTCTGCATGGGGCCCGGTCATGCAACTCCTCGGTTATCCCCTGAGCAGCCAACTGCAGGGCAGCACTCCTCCTCTGGTGGAGCGCCTTTAGGCCCGGTCACAGCCACTTCATGGAATCCGCCCCCATCCCCACCCTACCCAAGGTCAGCGTAATCATGCCGGCCTACAACACCGCTCATCTCATCGGGCGAGCGCTGGACTCCGCGCTGCAACAGACCTTTCGCGAATTCGAGATCCTCGTCGTCAATGATGGCTCTCCTGACACTCCGCAGCTGGAAAAGGTTTTAGCCCCGTACCGCGGCCAGATCGTCTACATCCAACAGCAAAACAAACGCGCTGCCGGAGCCAGAAACACCGCCATTCATCAAGCCAAAGGCGAATTCCTCGCCTTTCTTGATAGCGACGATACCTGGACGCCCGATCATCTCGCCTCCCAGATGAAGCTTTTCGAAGAAGATCCTGCGCTCGATCTTGTCTACTGCAATGGCGTGCTGGAAACGCCAACTTCTCCGCGCAATTTTATGGACATTTGCCCGTCAAATGGTCCGGCGACTTTCGATGCTCTGGTCGTCGAACGCTGCCAGATCCCGGTTTCCACCGTTGTCGTCCGCAAGCGAACCCTCGAGAAAGCCGGATTTTTCGATGAAAAACTCGCCCGCTGCGACGATTACGACATGTGGCTCCGCAGCGCATTTTACGGAGGCAAAATCGGATATAGCCAAAAAGTCCAGGCCCGTTTCAGCGGAGTTCGGCCCGGCGCTCTGGGCGCTTCCAGCCTCAAAATGCTCGAAGCCTATTGCCTGATTCTGGAGAAGGCAATTCAAACCCTTCCCTTGAGTGACTGCCAAAAGGATCTGGTCCAGCGGAGAGCCTCGCTCATGCGCGCCCATTATCGCTTGGCCGAGGGCAAGCTCCATCTTCAGCAGGGAAGATGGAGCGAAGCCAGGCAATCATTTTCCGAAGCCAATTTACAGCTTCATAGGCCCAAGCTCAGTCTCCTGCTCTTCGGCCTCAAGATCGCCCCCGGCGCAACCCGGGGCCTGGTTGCCATGGCCAACCGCATCCGCAGCGGCACCGCGTCTTAATCGAACTTCCGGAAATCCGTTATGCACCGAGCAGGTGAACCATGCGAAGCAGCCTCTGCTTATACCGCGCGCCCCAGAAAGGCGCTCTCCAGATTCCAGCGCAGACCATCTACGGTTTTCGTGGGCCGAATGCGGTGCAGGCTCAGTGGATCGTCGTGCTTTCTCACCAGCCCTCCGTTGGTGGTCACTGCAGTCTGGTATCCGATTTCCCGGCTCGCGCTTACGGTTCCTTCCGCCCAATGCGGCTGCAGCGCCGGGCAAGGATAGGAGAAGTGCACGACGGGTATAGCCAGTTCCTCTTCGATCTTGCTCTTTGCTCCCAGCAGCTCAGTGCGCGCATCGTCTGCGCTGATATGCGCGAGATTAGGGTGAGTCATGCTGTGCGACCCTACCGTGTGCCCGCTCCGCGCCAACCCGCGCACTTCTTCCCACGTCATCATCAGCCGCTGTGCCGAGCGCGGAGCCTCCGTTCCCAATTGCCTCTGCAAAGACTCAACATAGCGCTCTTGCGGAGCTCCCGCCAGCTTGCTGCAGTGCTCGGACGCGCGATCGAACGCTCGCATCCGCTGTTCCGTGGATCCCAGCCGCCACTCCGCACCACCAGCTTCACTCCAGCTATCTTTTTCTGAAGTCAGAAAGGCATGCCGCACCAGGCTCGGCCACGGCAGTCGTTGCCTCTCCACGCAATCGACCGTCACATAAAACACAGCCGGAATACCCAGCGGGCTAAGAATGTCGCGTGCCGCTCGATAGTTATCGGCGTAGCCATCGTCGAACGTGATCACCACCGCTCGTTTCGGCAGTGTCTTCTTGCCATTTAGAAATAAAAGTACATCGTCAAGACTCACCGCGTTGAAATGCCTGCCGATGACCTCCATCTGGCCACGGAAAACTTGCGTCGAATGGATGATTCCGCCCAGTGTGGTTTGTTCCGTCGAGGGATCGTCCATCACCGAGTGATACATCAGGATGGCAACACCGTGGCCGGTGAAAGCCGAGACCAGGCGCAAGACTCCGCTTCCAATCAGCGTTTTTTTGATCCAGGTGTTGGCCATGAGGCATGGTATGGCTGCAATTTTTTCCATACTAGCACGGCCATAAGAAAGCGACGCCTCGCATGATCGGAGCTCAGAGGTCCGAGGTCAGACGTCCGAGGTCCGAACTCAGAGATCAGATCAGACATCTCAGACAAAGAGATCGGAGGCGTCGCCGGGTTGCTGAGTAAAGTCGCGGAGTGCTACTCCACGCCGCTGATAGCGCTTTCGACGGCCGCCACATTGGCTCCTAGATTTGTGCCATCGCTGGCTGCGCCGATTGCCGGACTCGAGGGCAACAGACTGTAGTCACCGCCGCTCCCGTTGTTGTAGTTCACGAAGCCAATCGCGCTCGTGGAGTAGAAAAGATTACCGTTGGGCCAGTAGGGCAACGTGTAGGGAGCTGCCAAGATGGCATTGGACGCGAAAGTGTACTCCGAAAAGCACTGGTTCATTATGTTCAACGCCCGGTAGGTGTAGGCGCAGTTGGCTGACCCACCCGCTCCCGTCGACCACAGCGCGCTGTCGCCGGAGGTCACAATGCTGTTGCTGAAAATAAAGCCCGGAATTTTCACCGTGTTTGGAGCGCCAATGTTGAACAGAACGTGAGGAGGAAATGCTGTGACGTGGTTGATCTCTATACTCTGCAGAAGGGGACTCGCAATCGAACCCACCTGCGCGAAGGTGCCATGTCCCGCGTATACCGTGGCATTGATATCGTCTGCGATTACGTCGTGGATGCTGTAGCGCTCGCCCGCCAACGGTACGCTGCCGACAATGGTGTGCCCCGTATCCATCACAAACACCCCGCCCACGTGGCTGATCGTCGAATACCGGATCGTCACATCGGTTACCTGGCAAAGCGGGCAGACGCCGACCCCACCCAGGTCCTGGTTGGCGGCATTCATTAGAATCGAAAACCCATGTTGCGTGAAGCCACCCCACGTGTTCTCCGCGATATTCGAATCGAACAGAACCCGCTGCGCATTCTTCATTTCAAAATGATTTTTCACCACGAACGCGGGAGCCTGGAATCCGGGCTGACCTTTCATCCAGAACAGCGGTTTGAAAAAATGATTAAAGCGAATCTCGATATCGGCCGGAGTCTGGGTCGCTGCCGAACCCCCGAACAGAATATTTTCGCCCGCGGCTTCTAGAAAGTTGTCGTCGATCTTCCAGGGTCCCATGGCTTGGTCGCCATTTCCACCAGCGACGGCCTGTGAATCGACACAGTCGCCATTAGCGTTGCAATGAAACTCGGAGATGTAGGAATCCTGAACCGCCATGCTTGTCCCGCCGCTCAAGTCCACTCCGCGCCGGGTTTCATCTGTGGGTGTGCCGTGAATGTAGAGCCGGTCCAATACGATCTGGCTCACGGAAGCATCCGAGGCCCGAGTGATCAGGCCGGTCACACACTGACCGTTGTTGGCCGCGCGCGTCACCTCTAGCCCCAGCAAGCGATAATGGTTCGCGCCGTTGGCAAACACAATCGGCCCGTCGCCCGTGCCTGAGTAGGAGATGGTCGCAAGCACCTTCTCCGTCGAAGGACAGCTAAAGACCGGCCGGCCAGGCAGAGACGAAACCCCGGCGTAGCACGGAGTCATGCGCGTGCCTTCCGCGGGCAAGCTGGAATCGGAGGCGCTGGTGCGCACGATGATCCAATGCTGGTCGTCGCAACTCTTCGCCGGAAACGTGTACTGCCCCGCGGAAAAATTGGCTCCCGCCTGAATGGAGATGGTATCTCCGCAGTTGGCATTGTTCAGCGCGGTTTGCAAGTTTCCACCGGCGGCCACGTTAATGGTGGAACCGGGGGCGGGTGTATCTGCCATGGTGGTGTTGAGGTAAACCAAGGGCAGCTCTGCCGGCCCATCGTAGAGCGCACCGTTAGCCGGCACCACCGAAAGCGTGAAGCCTTGTGTAGCCGAGTGGGACGCCGCGTCCGTTACCCTGGCAGTGAAGGAATATTGCCCCAGTTGACTGGTCGTGCCCGCCAGCGAGCCGGTCGCAGCCTGCATGCTGATGCCCGAGGGCAGCGAACCTGCCGTGATCGCCCAAGTGTACGGCAGAGTCCCGCCACTTGCGGCAAGGCTTCCATTGTAGGGAGTATTGACCAGTGCAGCGCTTGGCGGCGTGAGCTCGATTTCCAGGCTTCCGTTTTGAATCGTTACAAAACCGTTGGCCCGCTGCGTCGGATAGACGACGCTGGTCGCCGTGATCGTTATCGGACCGCTGCTGGTCGCCGGCGCCGTGAACAGTCCCTTGCTCGTGATCTTTCCCGCTGATGCTGACCAGGTCACGGCAGAGTTGCTGGTTCCTTTCACCGTTGCCGTGAATTGCTCCCTCCCAGCCGCATTCAGGCTTACGCTACTGGGAGAAACCGCAACCTGAACCTGCGATGCAGACTGCGAGCCGGCTGGCTGCGTCGTCGGCGTAGCCCCGCTTGACCCGCATCCCACCCCAATCGCCAAAACCTCGCCCATCACGATTAGGATTGCGATTCTCTGAAGAATGACTGAAAACTTTCTTTCCGCGCGCGAGAGGTTACCGGCTGCTTCTCGATATAGCATGCGTCTGACCTCGAATGAATCTGGGGGACCGACTGACTCGGGTCCTTCTTGCCCTCGCTGACCACTCTAGGAGAGGACATTCGCCAAGAAAAATTACGAAGGGGCATACGCTCCAACCGGAGGGACATGAACCAAAAGGTGGGTTCGCGGGATTCAGTTCCGAGTAGAAGAACGTTGACAGAAGGCGAGGCCACACTCCACGCACGCATGACCTTGCTTTTTCAATCACGATGCGCAACTAGTCGGTTGCCTAATCGCGCTATCGCAGGCTCACAGGGTCGGGCGGAATCGCGGGCGGTTAAGCGTCAGGTTGGTACATTTCTTCGGGAGGCGAAACCGCAAGCACGACCGCCTCGCTCGACGTACCTTGCAGAGACGATTCTTGGACGCGTAACGCACGCTTGGTCAACGCGGCCCAGCCTAAGCCGGCTCCGTATACCGCTCCGCCAATCAACAGCTGAAGCCCCAACTGCCGGTAATTGTGCGGAATGAACCAACGCCGCATCAGTAACAACACCGCCGCCAGAGGCAGGCACAAAAGCAACGGCAGGGTATAGGATTCACGCACAAACGTCACCAGCCGAATCCCCAGCTTTTTACACAGATGTTGCGGCATGAAAAACAACATGCTGCAGGTCAACGGAATCGCCGTGCCCAGCGCGTCGCCGATAATGCCATAGGGACGTACCAGAATGATGCTCAGGATCAGATTCGCAATGCCTTCAACCAGGGTTACCACTGCCCAGGTTCCGTGTTTTGACATGCCAAATAGAATTCGTCCCGACGCTCCCTGCGCCCACCATAAGGTGCAGCACAAAATCATGATGACCAGCACCGGATAGCTGGTGGCGATATATTTCTTTCCCACCCATACCTCGATCACCGACTTGCCCAGAATCAGCAGGATCACGCACACCGGAAAAATGGTGAACCCGCAAGCCCGGTTCCCCACCAGAAATATCTTCCGCATCCGCGCCATGTCACCCCACGCGTCCGATTGGCTCGACATGGGCGCGAAGATCTGCGAAAGCTGAGTTACCACCAGGCCGGCATAGTCCACGATGCGCGCGCCAATATTGAAATAGGTGATCGCCGCCGCCGACATGAACGTGCCAATCACGATTTCATCCGTCTTGAATTTAAGCCGTCCCGCCACCATGATCATGAAAGTGACGCCACTGTAATTGGCGATCTGGCGAAAGGTCGTGCGGTTTACATATTTCAGGCCGAACGGCACCGGGCACAGCCGCAGCGCTAGAATTCCACGCAGGATGGAAGCAAGAAGCGGCAATACCACCGTGATCAGCGCGATGGTCAGCAACCCATACCCATGCTGTAGAGCGATTACGATCAGCACAGCCCGGGTTAGCGTGGATACCACGTTGGTCCAGTTATTGATGTAAAAATCCTGCAAGCCTTCCAGAAAGCCGCTGAAGATGCCCGCCGGAAAGCCCACCGCGACCGAAGCCCCAACCATCAACAGCAGCCAGCGCGCGGTGGAGTGGAATGCGGGTGGAATGTGGAACATCCGATCCACCTGCCACGCCCCCACCAGCGTCACCAACATGGTCAGCACCCCGGTGCAGCTATAGCTGAAAAGGCTGGTGTTAATTAGCTTGGCCAGCTCTTCGTATTCGCCGGTGGCCGTGAACTTTGAGACATAGCGAACGATCGACGACCGGATGCCGAGATCGAACAGTCCGTAATATCCCGTGATCGAGAAAATCAGCACCCAGATGCCGAATGCCGTGTCGCCCAGCCGGTGCAAGATAAAGGGGGAAAGAAAAATGCCAACCGCTACGTTGATTCCCAGGGCGAACCAACTGGAAGAAACGTTCCTGATGATCTGTTTTTTGTCGATCTTTTGCATTCCCAGAGACAGTTCTTCCCGCCGCTTGATTTGTGGAAGCGATGCTTGCTTAGAGCTTGTTTCAAAAATGGCTTTGGCTAGGGCACGGCTTCCGCCGTGCCGTCAGGGGCCGGAAAAACCGTAGGCTTTAGCCCCTGAGGGCGCGGCTCTCAACCAGAAAAACATTTTTGAAACAACGCTCTAGTGTGGTGTCCCGAAAATTCGCGGCATAACTTCAGTCTGTCATCCTGAGCGAAGCGAAGGACCTCTGTACTTTGCCTGCACCATCGATGCCCTCGCACATCCTCTGCGATGTCTCACGACATTGTCCGCGGATTTCTGACGCACTACTCTAGCTTAAAGTGGTTGGCCGGTCTTCACCCATGCCGGAATCACAGTGCTGTCCGATTGCCGGCTTACCAGCTCGTAGCCGAGAAAATTCAGCAGCGGCGCCCAGGCGGTTTCAATCTCTTCCACCAACGGCGCCGGAAGATCTCGCCTCCATCCCCCCGCCGTGGCCGCTCGCACAAATGGGATATCCTGGCGTGTGTCCCTGGTTCCCGTCCAGCGGTCGGCTTGCTGTTTTTCCAGCTTCCTCATGCGGTCGGCGGAACTGCGCTCCACTGCGCCTCGCAGCCGTTCCGGGCTCGCCTGAATTCCCAGGAATTCCGCAATCCTCGCGGTCTCGCCCTCCGAATCAGCCAGAAGATCCTCGTAGCGAACCAGCAGAAATCCCGGGCTTCCATGCCGGGCCGCGATCCATCCTGCGGCGTGTTCCCACCACGAACCATATCCTGCCGTCTGGCCGGCAATGAAGCGCTTCACAAACTGTTCCAGCGAAACCGTGGAATCGATATATCGCTTCTTTAAGTCAAAGTGATATTCCGAAACCGCCACGTCCCGTGGATCACGCACCAGGTAAATGACCTTTCGGAATCGCACATCGAAGGCCTCGTGACTTTTCAAAATCCGCGGCCGCGGCAGCTTTCGCAGGAACCGCTTCGAACTAACCCCCGGCGCCGGCAGCAGCCGGTTGATATTCGAGAACCCTACCGTCTCTTCCGGATGCAACAGGTTCGCCAGCAGGAAGCGCACCCAGGTGTTGCCCGATTTCGGGTACGAGACCAGAAAGGTGTCGTCGGCGTAAACCGTGTAGTTCCTCCCGGCGCGATCCAGTCCGAGGGCGTACTTCACCGCGTATTTGATTTGCCTGAGCACAATTAAGAGCCAATGAATCCGGCCTTTGACGCCTGCACTATCGCGAAGCCCCGAGAATTCCCAAACTCTCGTACGCCCGCGCTTCCTCGCCAACTGGCGAACTCAACTCGTATCCTAAATGCCGCATCAGCGGTCCCCATGCGGCTTCAATTTTCGCCGCCTGCGAGGCCGGCAACTCTGACCGCCATCCGCCCGCGCCCGCAGCCCGCACGAAGGAAAGATCCTTTCGCGAACCTTTGGTGAGCGAACAGTCGTCTGTCTGCGCCTCTTCGAGCTTCCGCATGCGGGTCGCGGAGCTTCGTTCGACCGCCTGCGCGATCTGCTCCCGGCCCGCCGTCAGCGGCAGAAAAGCCACGATCTTTTCCAGTTCGCGCACCGTATCGGCCAGCATATCCTCGTAGCGCAAAAGCAAAAATCGCGGATCGCCTTCGCGGGTTGCCAGCCAGGTAACCACGTTTTGCCCCCACGATCCATGCGGGCAGGTCTCGCCCGCCAGAAAGCGGGTGACAAAATTCTCGATCGGAGAATCGTCCCCGATCTTCATCAGCTTGCGGTGATAGTGGTATTGCGAGACGGCGACATCTCGCGGGTCGCGAACAATGTAGATGACCCGCGGGTATCGCGGATCGAAGCACTCGTGGCTCTTGATAATCCGCGGCCGCGCCATGCGGTCGAAATCCCGCTTAGTCGTGCTGGCCGGCTCCGGGATCAGCCGATGGATGTTAGCGAAGTTGGCCACTTGATCGGGGTGCAACAGATTCGCCAGCAGAAACCGCGACCAGGTATTGCCCGACTTTGGAAATGAAACCAGAAAAACGTCATCCGGAAGAATCACCAGGCTGCGCCCCGGGTGATGCAACCCGAACGCTTTCTTGACTCCCGAAACCAAATGCTTCTTCATTTCCCAGTCCTGCCGACTTAGCCCGATTTTCGTTCACTGCTCAGTTCCCAGCCAAAGGCGCTGGTCCTCAATGAGAATCGAGAAATGAGAATCAAGAACTGAGACTTCATCGTCGTCAAACACCCCATTTTACCAGCAGAAGCAAATGCGGCGGCATCATTCGCCTCGCACCTCGTGCAGCTTCGAAGCCTGCAAAACCGCCTGCCCGCGCCGCTCAAGAGCTGTGAACCACCAACTCCGGTTCCCCGGAGACGATGTGGTTCACCGCTTCCACTCCCATCATGACCGAGTGATCCATGTTTCCAACTTCATATCGCCACGCGCCAAAACGGCCGCGCGAATAAATTTCTTTTTCCAGCAATGCCGGTTGCAGAACCTCCAGCGCCGCATCGCGACCCAGCGTCGGAATCGGATAGGAGTAACCAACGATCCGCTGATACCGCGAAATCACCCGCCCGCGATCCGCCTCTTCCAGCATGTTTGCCTTAATCAGTCCCGTCAGAACCTGATCCCATACTTTTTGCGTATCGGGCGACTCGCCTACCCGGAATGAGATTTCACACATCAATGAGCTGTAATGCTCGGTATCTCCGTTGGGAACGTTAAACGGAGAGTAATGCGAAAAATACGTCGCGCGATAACATGGCATCTCCGCATCCGTGAAGTAGATCCAGCACCGTCCGGTTTCGATCTTCTTCTTTAATCCGAAGCCCACCACCAGCAGATTGTTGTGTTCCAGCGCGTGCGCCGCATCCCGCAACCGGTTTTCGCCCCCCTTGATCATCTGCGTGAAGCGATCGAGCGGTGCGGTCGAGATCAGCCGGTCGTAGCCGTCGCCGGTGCCATCCGCGAAAGAAATGCGGCGTTGTTCCACATCGATTTCCGAGAGTTCTTTTCCGGTATGAATCCTTTCCGGAAACTGCGCGGCCATCCGCCGGTAGATTTCGCCCGTGCCCCCATGCAAGGGAAATTTAAATTTGCTGTTCGGCCCCCACGCCACATCGTCGCGCTCATAAAGAACATTTTCCAGAAGCCGCTTGAAATCCAGCACCGCGACCCGGTCCGCGATCCACGCCTTGGACATCTTTTCCAGCGGCGTCGTCCATACTTTTGAGTTGTACGGAAACATGAAGGCGTCTGCGATGCCCTCTCCAAACGTGCCCAAAATCCAATCGCGAAAATTCCTGGCTTCTTTCCCGCTTCCATTGGCCGCGGCCCGCGCCGCTCCCACCAGGCAGCTCACCTGTACCTCTTTCGGCAAATACCTCAAATTGCTCTGGAAGGGATAAGGGATCCACGACGTTCCTTTTACGATCCAGCTTTCGCGAATCCGCTCGTGCACGTCCTTATCCAGTACTTTGTCGATCAGACGATCGAAATAAGGATAGTGCGAAAAGATGACATGTCCGCCTTCGTCCCATACAAAGCCATGTTCATCGACATGCGAGGTCGCGTGGCCGCCCACGCGGTCCGATTTTTCGTACAGCACCCAGTTGTCGTAGCCCAGCTCATGCAGGCGGTAAGCCGCACCCAGTCCGGTCGGTCCCGCGCCGATAATTACAATTTTCTTGCTCGTCATAGTTCTTGTTGGGGGTGGTCTCTTTCTGACCGGCAGGATTTATTTGGGGAAGACAGCGTTGACTCCAACCATCTCCGGATCACACGCTGCTAGCGAATGCGAACGTCCTAAGCTTCGCACGATTATACCATCTTGCGCTTCCCACTTCGTCTCTCGGGAATGAGGTTGATTACTGTCGAAAATGGGGTGGTAGTAGTGCACCTTGAGCCCCACCGTCACGGCGTCATCCCGAGCGTAGCCGCTTTTCAGGCGTAGCGAGGGATCTCCAGCTTATCCGGCTCGGTGCGTCAGCCAAACCGCACTGCCGCCCGGGAGCTTTGCCAAATGCTTGAGCGCCGCGTTGGATGCTAAAGTTATCATTGCTGCTCCAGCACCCGGGCCGCGAATTCTCCATTGCCAAAGCCGGTTCAGCGTCCCATGCGGAGAAGGCGGAGAAGAGAGATTGTTTACATAGGGATGATATTCTGGGATCCACGTACAACGGGCTGTGCGCCGCTGCCCGTCCCAGACCCGAGCAGAAGACCGGAGCAGAATCTAGGCGTGGAATATCGATGACGCAAGTTATGCAAACCGCAGAGGCTGAAACCGGATTTGAGCTTCCCGGCAGAGTGCTCGAAATCCTGCGCTGCCTCTCCTGCCGGAGCGCTCTTCGCGCCGAGGCCAGCGGCCTGATCTGTACGGTTTGCGCGCGCCGCTATCCGGTGGTCAGAAACGTCTTGCGCTTCGTCGAGGACGAACACTACGCTGCCAGCTTCGGTTTCCAGTGGCTGACCTTTCGCGATACGCAGTTAGATAACCAGCAGGAGCGGCGCTCCGAGGCCGATTTTCGCCGCAGAACCGGATTTGTTCCCGAAGATCTGGCCGGCAAACTCGTGCTCGACGTAGGTTGCGGCATGGGCCGCTTCGCCGAAGTGGCCACCCGCTGGGGCGCTTGCGTGGTCGGCGTCGATCTCAGTCTGGCTCCCGAAGCCGCCGCCGAGAACCTCGCCGATCGCGACGCTACCTTCCTCCAGGCTGATGTGTTCAAGCTGCCTTTTGCCCCCGAAAGCTTCGATCTCATTTACAGCCTCGGCGTCCTCCACCACACCCCCAACTGCGAGTTGGCGTTTAAAATGTTGCCCCCGCTGCTCAAACCCGGCGGAAGTATCGCCATCTGGCTCTACAGCAAATATAACAACTGGTACAAGATGAGCGATGTGTACCGTAAGCTCACCCGCCGCATGTCGCCCAAGATGCTGCATCGGCTCTGCTACGCGGTCGTGCCTCTCTATGGAATTCATCGCATTCTGCGAAAAATTCCTCTCCTGGGGCCACCCGCCAGCGGCGCTCTCGCATATTTGATTCCCATGGCCCACAATCCCGATCCCAAGTGGCGCGTCCTCGACACTTTTGACTGGTACTCTCCCTGGTACCAATCCAAGCATACCTATGAGGAAGTATTTCGCTGGTTTGAAGACTGTGGACTAAAAGATCTGCGCGTGGTGTTGCAACCCATTTCAGTCACTGGACGCAAGCCAGTTCCGTAACCGCTGTCGGGACTTCATCCTAAGCTGAGCTAGACGGGGTTGAAGGCAGTTGAGTCGAGTTTGAGGCGTACAACCCAGGCACTTGCATTATGGCAAACATCCGTCATTCCCGCGTGTTGGTAACTGGAGCCGATGGCTTCATCGGCTCGCACCTGGCCGAGCAACTTGTCGCCGCCGGGGCCAAGGTCCGCGCCCTCAGCCTCTACAACTCCTTTAACGATTGGGGCTGGCTCGAACAAGTCAGTTGTCTCAAGCAAATCGAGGTTATCACCGGTGATGTTCGTGACCCGGACTTCTGCGACGAACTAACCCGCGGAATTGATACCGTGTTTCACCTGGCCGCTCTCATTCCCATTCCTTATTCCTATCGCGCCCCCGCCAGCTTCGTCGATACCAACGTAAAAGGCACGCTGCATCTTTGTCAGGCAGCCCGTCGCAATGGCATCAAGCGCTTCATTCATACCTCGACCAGTGAGGTCTACGGAACCGCACAGTATGTTCCGATCGACGAGAAGCATCCGCTCCAGCCTCAGTCGCCCTATAGCGCCACAAAAATCGCATCCGACTGCATCGCTCTCAGCTTCTATTGTTCTTTTTCCCTTCCCGTTGTCGTGGCCCGGCCATTCAACACCTACGGGCCGCGTCAGTCCGCGCGCGCGGTCATTCCCAGCATCATCATTCAACTTGCGGCAGGAAAATCGTCCATTTCGCTCGGCAACCTCACCGCTACTCGCGACTTCACTTTCGTCGAAGACACCTGCCGCGGATTCTTAGCCATCGCTCAAATGGATGGCGGAGAAGGCGAAGTCTTTCATATCGGATCGAACACCGAGATTGCAGTCGGCGATCTGGTCAAACTGATCGGCGAAGTCATGGGCAAACCCGTCAACGTGGTTTGCGACGAGCAGCGATTGCGTCCGGAAAAAAGTGAAGTGCAGCGCTTGAAGTGCGAGAACTCGAAGCTGCGCCAGGCTTCCTCTTTCGTCCCCCAGATCCCGCTGCGCGAAGGCCTGGAGCGCACTGTCGCCTGGTTTACCCAGCCCGAAAATCTGCGGCGCTACAAAGGCGATCTCTACAATGTCTAAGCGCGCCGTAGTGCTCGCCGGCGGAAAGGGAAGCCGCCTTCGTCCTTACACGGTTGTTTTGCCGAAACCGCTGATGCCCATCGGCGAGTATCCCATTCTCGAAGTCATCTTGCGCCAACTCGCCGGCCATGGCTTTGATCGAGTCACTCTTGCGGTCAATTATCAGGCGGAAATCGTGCGTGCTTTTTGCGGCGACGGATCCCGATGGGGAATCCACCTCGATTATTCCCTTGAAACCGTTCCCCTCAGCACCATCGCCCCTTTGTGCCTGATCAAAGATCTCCCCGAAAATTTTCTCCTGATGAACGGAGACGTGCTCACCGACCTTCCCATGAGCAAGCTGTATGACGAGCACGTCAGGCAGAAAAGAAAATTCACCATCGCCGCATCCGAGCGCACCAATGTGGTCGATTATGGCGTGCTTCACGTCGAAAAAAATCGGCTCACCGGTTTCGAGGAAAAGCCCAAGCTGCAATATCTGGTCAGCATGGGAGTCTACATTCTCAACCGCTCGGTGCTCGACCGCGTCCCAGCCGGAGAAAAATACGGCTTCGACGACCTCATGCTCGACATGCTGGCGAAAAAAGAAGAAGTCCACGTCGAGCCCTATGCAGG
The DNA here is from genome assembly GCA_963818935.1 of uncultured Acidobacteriaceae bacterium. GTDB lineage: Bacteria > Acidobacteriota > Terriglobia > Terriglobales > Acidobacteriaceae > Sulfotelmatobacter. The sequence continues at coordinate 20,628 of CAWFUK010000027.1, read as the reverse complement.
TTATTGGCTCGATATCGGTCGGGTCGACGACTACATGCGCGCCGTAGAAGAGTTCGACGATCGTCGTCAGCAACTCCTGCCCCCGATTAAGAACGAGAAATGACGAATGAGAAATGAAAAGTGAGATCCTGGTAACCGGCGCGACCGGTTTCCTCGGTCGCCATCTCGTCGCCGCTCTGCAAGCGCGGGGTCTATCGGTGCGGCAGCACTCGAGCGCCGCTGGCGATATCGCACGTTGCTCGCTTCCGATGGAAGGCATCGGCCAGGTTTTTCATCTGGCAGGGAAGAGCTATGTGCCCGAAAGCTGGCGAAATCCGCTAGCATTTTATGAAACCAATGTGATGGGCGCGGTGAACGTGCTCGAACACTGCCGCCAGAATCAAGCCGCGTTCACGCTGGTTAGTTCTTACGTTTACGGCCAGCCGCAGCGCTTGCCGATTTCTGAAGATCATCCCCTGGCCGCCGCCAATCCTTACGCTCATACCAAAATTCTCGCGGAGGAGGCCGCACGATTTTACGAAGAACGATTTGGCCTCGCGCTGGTCATCGTGCGTCCCTTCAATATCTACGGACCGGGACAGAGTGGCCCGTTCCTGATTCCTTCAATCGTGCGGCAAGTGCTGGACTCGTCAGTCAAAGAAATCAGCGTCCAGGATTTGCGTCCCAGGCGAGACTATGTTTATGTCGCGGATGCCGTTGATCTACTCATGGCGACACTGCGCCCTGGAGTAAGAGGGGTTTTCAATCTTGGCAGCGGGCATTCGGCGAGCGTGGGTGAAGTAGCCCAGTTGGTGAATCAAGCGGCAGGAGCGGACAAGCCAGTGGTGAGTTCCGGCGAGCAACGTCCCGGGGAAATCATGGATGTAGTCGCCGATACCTCGCGCGCCGAAGCAGAACTTGGCTGGCGCCCGCGCACTTCATTGGCGGATGGAATTGCTGCTACGGTCGCGGCGGAGCGCGCCTCCCATGTCTGAGGCAACGGCTGATCAAACGAAGGTGCTCTACCTGATTGGTCAGTTCCCAGCCATTAATCACAGCTACCTGTTGGCCGAAGTGAGGCATCTTCGAACGCTTGGCATCGAAGTCTCGGTGGCTTCGGTAAGCCCGCCCGATCGGCCGCTGGAAAAACTTAGCCAGGTAGAGCGCGAAGAAGTTCAGCGCACCTACTACATCAAATCTGCGCCGACGATGGAAGTCGTCTCCTCCAACCTCGCCGAATTTTTGCAGCATCCTGTGCGCTATCTGCGTGGATTAATCTTCGCCCTTAGGTTAGGGCGCGGAGGCCCAAGGCGCGTCGCCTATCATCTGGCATATTTTGCCGAAGCAATCCTGGTAGGCCGTCACATGCGGCGATGCGGAGCATCTCATCTCCACGCAAGCTTTTCCGCCACCGTTGCCCTAATCACCGCGCGCACATTTCCGGTGACAATGTCTTTCGGAGTTTACGGCTACGGAGAGCTGCATAATCCCTCTGAAACGCAACTCGCCGAGCGCATCAAGGGCAGCCTCTTCATACGTTCGATCAGTCGCCACGGCGTCGGCCAGCTCATGCTTTCGTGCGACTGCGGCGAATGGTCGAAACTGATCTATGTCCCACTTGGCATAGACGCAAATGAGTTCGCTCCCACACCGCGCCGCAACTTTTCGGAAACGCCGCATCTTCTCTGCGTAGGCAGGCTGGCTCCGGAGAAAGGGCAGGCGTTGCTGCTGGATGCCATGGCAACTTTGCAGGCGCACGGACATTCTCTCCACTTGCGATTTGTCGGCGATGGACCCGACTGCGCATTCCTCGAGCGCCGCGCCGCCGAACTCGGAATCGCATCCAATGTAGAATTCTGCGGATGGGTCGATCAAACGCGACTCATGACGATTTACGCCGAGACAGATATATTCGTGCTGCCCAGCCTGGCCGAAGGCATTCCCATGGTTTTAATGGAAGCTATGGCCATGCAGATACCGTGTGTGGCCCCTTGCATCACCGGAATACCGGAATTGATCGAGCACGGCGTCGACGGAATGCTCTTCACAGTCGCGGATGTGCAGAACATCGCTCTGAAGGTTTTAATGCTCTTGGAGTCTCCGGGGCTTTGTGCACAAATCGGCAAGCAGGCGCGAGCACGCGTCATTCGCGATTACGACATGGCCCGTAATACCACCCGTTTCGCCGCTGTGCTAAAAAGCCAACTGCGCAGAGGAAATCCATCGACGTAAATTAAAATTCAGGGAATTTCCAAAGATGAGCTCAATTAGGCATCCCTTTGCTCATCAGTCTCCTCGGATCTCCGTGCTACACTTGATGCACGCCGCCGAGCACCTGTACTTCTACTTCTCGATTTATCCGAACGGAATGGGTTGGATAGAGCCTGAAAGAAGACCCTATGCACCTGAGTTTTTCGCTTCCTGAAACCCCTCCCATACGAGACACCAATGGGAGCCCTCGAACAGCGGAGACTAGAAGCGGAATGCCGGCCTTTTCCACCCCGTCCCGCCGCCCGCTGTTCCTCCTTATGCTCTGTTTGGCGCTGATCGCGGTGGTATTGCTGCGGGGCATCCACAAAGGCGAATTCAGTGAAAACGTGGACGAGACCGTGCATGCTTCCACTGGCCTTTATGTCGCGTCGTTTCTGCACGATCTGCCGCTTCGCCACCCCGTGCAGTACACCTACCGCTATTACGCCCAATACCCCAGTTTGGGTATCGTCATGTATCCGCCGGCGTTCTATGCGATCGAAGGAGTCGCATTCTTTCTGTTCGGGCCTTCCGTCGTAACTGCTCGCGCCACGGTGGTTGTGCTGGCATTGTTGGGACTGTTTTTCTGGTTCAGGCTGGTGAATGAACTCGAAGACGAATTCACCGCTGCGCTCTCGACCGTGCTGCTCGCCTTTCTGCCAGCGGTGCTCAAGTATGAAAAAGTCGTGATGCTCGACATCCCGCTCATGGCCTTCTGCTTAGCGGCAAGCTATTTTTGGATCGCTTATCTTCGGCGGGGCTCCAGTAATCTTCTTTATGGGTTTGCCACCTTCTTTTGTCTGGCTTGTCTCACCAAGCAGCACGCTATCTATCTACCGATCTGGTGCCTCATCACGCTGGTCGCGCTGAAAAAATGGGATCGCATTCTGAACCGTAGGGCGATCATAACGGCTGCGGTCTGCTGCGTCATAATCGCGCCCGTGTATATTTTCGGGATTCTCATGAATCCTTCGCTCGGTCTCAATGTGAAAGGGACCGCAGCGAATTCCACAATGGATTGGACCTACTACTGGTCGAAACTCCCTGAACTGATCGGGTGGAGTGCCTTAATTTTGAGCATTTGCGGCGCTCTGCTATGTCTGTGGAGGGGGAAGCGGGATAACGTGATTATCATGCTCGCCTGGATTCTGTCGTGCTATGTATTTTTCACGCTGATTCCTCACAAAGAACCTCGTTACATTTTCTACTGGGTTCCTGCTTTTGCATATTTCGCGGTTGCTCCGTTTACGCGGAGAGCATCGCTTCGTTGGCTTCGGATTTCAGGCATTGCGCTGGTGGCGCTGGTTCTGGCCTCTTATACGGCGCGGGCGTGGAAGTATCAAAGGGATTATGTCTCCGGCTACGCACAACTGGCCAAGCAGTTGACCGCGCGCGACGGCGGCTGTGTACTGGTCGATATGGATTTACCAGGCAACTTTATCTTCTTCATGCGCGCCTATGACCCGGCGCGCCGCTTCGTGATCCTCCGTAAGGCCCTATATGAAACAGAAATCATGCGACAGTGGGGAATTACGGAGTTTGCGCATAATCAAAGCGATGTTGAGAAAATCCTGAAAGCCGACAGTGTTCGTTATATTGTGGTGGAAAAAAACAGGGACCTATTTGTCGACGCGCAAGCTGCCCTTCGCGATCTGCTTCACGATTCCAGTGAATACAGCGTTCTGCAAACTGTGCCGATCGAAAGCAACATGAGCGATTGGCAAGGCAGGAGCTTGCAACTCTACGAATCGGAGACGCCGGTGGTGACTCCGCATGGGGTCCTGCACATTAAAATGCCAACGCTGCGCCACGACATCGACATTCCATTTGATGAATTGACCAGGAAGTAAATTGAAGTTGCGCCCACGATTAAAAGTGGATCGGCTGGTGCTGGCGCTTCATTTGCCGGTTCCGATTGGCTCGGTCGCGGAATCTTCCCCAAGAACTCCGGCGCTCCCTGTCTGTCGACGGTTGATGACTTTGCCGATCACGTAATGCGGACGAGCTTTGGTCTCCTCGTACACGCGCCCGACATATTCGCCAATCACTCCGAGAAAAAACAGGTTCACCCCAGAGAGAAAAGCCATGACCAGGATAATCGTGGTGAAGCCTTGCGGGGAGTGCAACCAGAACTTCGCGTAAAGCGCGTAGAAAGAGTAAAGAATGGAGAACCCGATCGCGCCCAGGCCAAGGATTGCCGCCGCCCGCAGCGGCACAATCGAAAACGCAAAAATGCCATCGAACGCGAGCATCAGCAACTTGATGGGATTGTATTTAGTCCGGCCCGCATGGCGCGCGGAGCGTTCAATCGGAATCCCGATTTGCCGGAATCCCACCCAGGTCCGCAATCCCCGAAGATAGCGGTGATGCTCCGGCATCTTGCGCATTTCATGGATCACGCGACTCGACATCAGCCCGAAGTCTCCCGCATCGAGGGGCAACTGCGTGTCGGAGAGTGCCGCCAGCAAGCGGTAGAACAAGTGATAACAAAGCCGAAGCCACCAGGACTCCTTGCGGTTCACGCGCCGCACGTAGACTACGTCGTAGCCTTGCTCGTAGGCCTCGATCAGAGTCGGGATCGCTTCGGGAGAATCCTGAAGATCCGCATCCATTAGGATCGCCACGTCCCCCGTCACATGATCGAGGGCCGCGGTCAGCGCCGTTTGGTGGCCAAAATTTCTCGAAAGCGAGACGATCACCAGGCGGTCGTCTTCTGCCGCGGCCTGTTCCAGCATTTCCAGAGTGCCGTCGGAACTGCCGTCATTGGCCAGAACGATCTCGTGGGGGCCACCAGGAAGGCTGTCCAGAACGGCGCCGGTGCGGCGCAGCAACTCCGGCAATACCGACTCTTCGTTGAAGACAGGAATCGCCAGGGAAACGCGCGGATGTCTTCGATTCACGCTCACGCCTCAGGCCAGCCTTCAGGGAATACAAAAAATTGCCGCCGACAAGAGCCGGCATTTTCCGGCGCGGCAACAGCGTGTGAGGAAAACGAAATCAGGAGCTGTTTCATAACGAAAGGCCGTCGAATCAACCGCAGTGTAGCATGGTTTCGCCCGCCTTCCCGCACCCGATTTGGGCTGTTCGTTGCAGGCTCAATCGAATCGCCCGAAGTATCAGACCGCTTTTTGGATGGCGCCGAAACGGTGAAAGCGCCACCTGTGGAGATGGCGCTTTCGCTAAGAATCAATTCAGCCGATTGATGAGTACTCTACGCCGGACTAAATGCTGGCGCGGCGAAACCAATCCGCAGGCCAATCTTCTCGATGTACCGGCGTCGGCGCGAAATCCATGGTCCGCCTCGGATCGGTGAGCGCAGTTGCCGCGGTGCAATTGAAATTCGGAATCGGGCTCGCCGCGGAACTCGCATGGTCAGAATTCGAAGAGATTGCCCGGTCTAACTCCGCCCTCTTCAGTGCTTCATAGATTCTGCTCATGATATTCCTCCTGGTGAGCTCTGTTTCACAAACTTCGCGTAAACCATCAGCTCCGCAGTAAACGGCGACGGATCAAGCCGGCAATCGAAAGCAATCCGGTTCCCACCATCACGAGAGACTGGGGCTCGGGAACATGAACCTTTTCGTTGGAATCGGTGCCAAATGTGTAGGTCATGAGAGCCGTTCGCACAGCCCTGACTGTGTTTTGATGCGCCGCGCTGACCGCTGCTCTGGCTGGAGCCTTCGCTGCTGTTGAAAAAGAGGCAGCCTGAACCAACTGTTGCGAGCTGGATAGTAATTGTCCTTCTGACACGTTCGTGATCGGAGTAGCTTGTAGGATTCCGCTGAAAAGGAGCACAGCGAGCGCCATGCCAGCTGCCTGCCAACCCACCGAAAAATGCCTCATCATGAAAATGCCCCCTGGTTCGGCCGAAGGCCGCATCGCTGGCGGCCGGATGCTAGATTCTGGGACGCAGCAGGACAATTCGGTCCTGACCGGTATTGCAACCAATCGCGATGATTTCGCCGTGATTGTTGATTCCCAGCGCCTGCAGAACCTCCCATCCTGCGCCAGGTTCAAGAAAATCATTCAAGTCGTAGAGGCGGTTGTTGCGGTAGATGAAGGCGTGGAAGCTCTCGTCGCCTTCCGTCAGAGACCCGCCGACGACTTCGCCGTTATTGTTGAGGTCATGCGCAATGCTGAAGGAACCACCCAGGGTTCCCAGCATGCTGCGCGTTCCGCCCTCCTGCTGGAAGGCTTCGATTCGACCGGTTTCCGGATTCAAGGAGACGCCCGCTACCTGCGCCGCGTCATTGATGGCTAGGACGTCGTTCCGATTGTGGTCGAACGGCCCAAGATCCACTACGTCGAATTTGCCTTGTGTTGCCTCGGCGTTGCTGTCTTGAGCGGCTTGAATGATTCGCGTCGAATTCATGAGCGAAATTACTCTCCTCTAGCTACTGGCTCCCGTCTCTGCGGACAGGTAGCGGATATGCGCACGCATAGCATCCATGGCTTCCGCCAGGTCCCCAGCGGCGCCATCAAATAGATGTTCGTTGGTGCGGGCCCGCCAGAGGGAATAGCGGTAAAAGCTGCGGCGAGCCTGCGAACTTATTCTTACGTTTCCGTTAAAGTCGTGTTCCTCGATGGCCCAAGTCTGCATGGATGACCCCCTTACTCCTCATGCATAATGATCGAGGCGCGGAAACCTGTAATCCCCCAAATAGGGTATTGTGGGATATTGAAATAGAATTTTTCTGACCGGGGGTGGGAGATAGAACTCTAGCGCCGACGTAGCCCTGCCTCGTCGCTCTCTGAAGGTTCTTTCGTCCTGGACCAAGGCGAAGCAATAAGAAACGCAGCGCCTGCGCGGAAGCCGATTGAGCCGCGTAGGCACTGCGTCAGACTTGCACAGGAGTAAACTGCACAACCCGAAGTCGCAGCATCGAACTCTTACAAGCTCTCAGCTTTTCACCCCCTGCTGAGCAACCTCCGCCGAACGCGAAACCCCAGGCTCAGCAGTCCCGTTCCCATGAAGGCAATTGAACCCGGCTCGGGAACGGTCGACGTAAGATTGGTGATGCCTCCCTCGTCCGTAAGATAGAGATGGCCATTCCCGCCATTGTAATAGCCGCCAGTCGTCGTCAAGGTAAGCTGAACCGTCCCGCCGCTAGCTGCTTTCCCCAGGTAGAGCCCGCTTATGCCGCCGGAGAGACTGTATGTGCAGTCGCCAGTGAGAGCGCTGCAGCTTTCCAGCGACCAAGTGATATTTCCGGTGAATCCTCCGCTGAATATGATCCCCACCCCAGTTTCTGTGATCGTGAAGGTGGAACCAGCCGAGCTCCAAAAGCCACCTGTAGCCAGGCTTCCGGTAAACGTAGAACCCGTTGTGAAGTTTAGCGTTCCGCCCTCCGACAACCCATTAATGGAGACTAGTTCGCTATTAATTAAGCTAAATGCACCATTGGAACCTACTACCATGGTTCCTGCCTTTCCGTCCTTGTTGTCGATGACAACTGTGCCGGCGTGGGCTACGACTGGGGCAAACAAGGCCAACACCGCAGCCACCAGGGTGAGTTGAACAGCGAGAGTTCGGGCGCGAGTTATTCCTGACATCGTACAATCCTCCTAGTAGCGTACTTTGAAGGAAAGGGCAAACCTTGTAATCCCTCAAACAAGGTATTTTCGCCAGCAACGCTTCCCGTGAGGGTGTCAAAGGTTCTGAACTCTGGGTCCAGACACTCCAGCCAGAGAATAACGAGTTGGATTCACGGCGAATCAGCGGTCAACTGATAAAGAGGCTGGGAGGCAGGTTGCGTGGAACAGAAACCTGCTACAAAACCGCGGAGAAGATTCGCACCACCAACTCTGTCTGCCGATGAGTGTCGGTCTTCATGAAGATGCGTTTCAGGTGAGTTCTTGCGGTGTGCGGGCTGATGAAGAGCTCTGCGGCCGCGTCCTCGATCGACTTTCCCTGGATTAAGATTGCCGCCAACGCGGCCTCTCCGCGGGTCAGGCCGTAAAGCTTGCAGAGGATGCTTTCGTCGATTTCCAAGCCCTTGTCCTCGTCGTACATGGTCATAAGCGCGGTGCGCTGTTCCACAGCGGGCCAGCAGTCCAGTCCCGGTCCCGGGACGACGCGGATGATCAACGAAGTTCGGGCCGACCTGCGCGGAAGGCTGATCGGTGAACCCTGCGGCTCTCCTTTTTCCGGCGCCGAGATTGCTTCCTGCAGCAGTTGTTGCAGCAACCGCGTGTCCGAGGCGCGGTCCGCCACTAGTCCCGTTCTGGCTAAAGAAATTCCGTCTTTCCTATTGAGAATTGCCATGGCTGCTCGATTAGCCAGGTGAGGTTTGCCTTCGAAAGCCACTAACATGGCGCCGCAGCGGACCAGCTCCAGCCCATAGTTCAGCGCGATCAACACATCCCGCGGCGTCGCCAACCCATCGGCGCGAGCAGCAGTGGACTGAGCAGTCAAAGAGTCAGCGTGAGTTTGGTCTTCCACGGAAGCAGGTTCAATCTCGCGAGAAGAAGCTTCTAATCCATCTCCCAATAATCCGAAGGGCTGCTCGTGGCAGGGATCAGCAGTTTGTCCAGCGCGCAGAATTGGGGGGATGTGCCTGGCCATTTTATAGGTGCGGAAATTTGCGTCCTTTATTTTTTACTTAAAAACTGGGCGCGCCAAGTATCGTGAAACTGTGTTTCGGCATTGTGACGCCGTTGTTAACCTAAAATGAATTTCTATGGGAAAGGCCGCCCCGCCTGTGAATAACGGCATCCCATCGAAATTCCTTCCTTTATCCTTTTCAAAAGTCGCCGCATTCTACACTATGCGTCGTTCATTGCATAGTGGAAAATTCGATATGAATTACAGGCCGTATCGCGTTCGAGATTAGACGAATTAGAATTGGCGCACTATCGCTTGGGGCGCAATGATCCGCTTCTGCGCGGCGTCTGTCTGTGCCCTATGACGCAGCTTTCAGTGATCCATATCACCAAACAAGCTGAACTGTAGAAAAGCACACGGCGAGTCGCAAGCCATTTTTTTGATTCGGTGGGTAGATCTTTCGGCATTCCGCTTGATCTTCACCGGCTCCCGGCCGAATTCATGTGTTTTTAACCGAGTGTTAGCAATTGCGTCGTAGACAAAAGATATAACCTTGCTCTCTTCAATCGATGAGGAGAGAGCGGCCCCGCACAATTCAGTTTGGTCTGAAGTACAGCTTCCAGACGGGCCGAACACCATCGAATACAAAATCGGGGAAATCTTCGGCGAGATCAATTACAAGATTCAGAGCGGCTACCTCTGGATGGGCATGACCCGTGTTTCCTCCAAGTGGATTCTCTCTCATTCCACCTGGTACAAATTTGGCCGGTCAGGTCATCACCACATGGCATGTTGCCGGTCACGGACATGGCCAATGCAGGACGGCATGATTTTTTGTCAAGTGCCGCGGAATCTACGTCAGTCGCTGGTTTTGGCGCGGCGATTATTCAATATGAATAAATATTCGCCGGAGCTAATAATTCACGGATTGCGATTTTTTGCTTTCCCGCGCGTGCTTGCACACACGGTGGGGTCATATACAGTGACTTTGCGCCTTGGCAGTTCTAGAATCTTGAGCCTCCAGGCTATTGCCCCGTTCCCGACAGCAGTACCGTCTGCGTTGTGGGTTGTCCGTTCGCTGTGATGCCCACGGTCGCGCAGCGCGATCCAGCGGCGGTTGGCGTGAATGTGATCCCCACCGTGCAATTGGTTTCAGGTTGAAGTGCCACAGTGCAACTGTTGACTACCGCGAAGTCTCCCGCCGCTGAAGTGCACCCTTGTGATTGTTGACTACTGGTTGCTCCGCCCAGCGTGATCTGCGGGGTTAGGATCGCTTCGCTGCTGATGTTGTTAACGGTCACAGTGAATTGCGGACTGGACGTTCCCACGTTTGTCGTGGAAAAGTTCAAGATGTCTTGCGACACGGTTAACTGCGTGCTCGGCGTCGGCAGGTAGACGATCGCGTAGGGGAACGACTGCCCGGCGACGGTCAATACGGTTGAGGGAAATAGTAAGCCTGCCGGCAGAGGCACCGGATTCGACGCGTTGGATCCGATCTGCCCATTGGATGCCACAGTAGCAAAATTAATTTTCGCAACCCACTGCTGGTTGCCGTCGAGCAGAAGCCCAAAGGTGGGGTTGCCGGATTGCACCACGCTGGTGAACGTCGCGATTGCATTCGGGTCGCTATTGCTCACGAACGCCACTCCATCAGGACTCGAGGGCATCGAGCCGTATCCATAGGAAACGTTGGGCGGTGCCAAAGTCGCCGGCGGGACAAGAATCTGGAAACCCACACAACTCCCGCCGGTCTGTCCGGTCAACAGATAGTAGGTCGGGTTCGTGCCGGTCGGGTTCGGAGGAACTCCCAGCGCGGCCATGTTCATATCCGGCTGCGACGTGCAGGTGGCCACGCCCGTCACCGTCTGGGGTGCCTGCCCGTAGGAAAAACCGGTGAAATCGATCAAAGTCTCATCGCTGGTGCTGCCATCGACAACGGTGGAGTATTGCGTCTGCAAATCAATAACCGCATCGGTCGGCGTTCCGCCCACCGCATAAGTCGCCACCGTATTCTTGGTCAAATCCAGAATCTGTATCTCGCCTGTGCTTGGCACCGTGCTTAAAATAAATGGGTCCGGACCGATGAATGGATCCTGGGTGGTGACCGGGTCGATCGAAATGTTGGCCGATGGCTCGGGCGCCGGAGTAAACGGCATTTGCGTGAACACCCCCGTCGTCATATTCATCGAATAAAAACCTTGGGCCGTGCTCAAAATGAGCTCATCGTTCAACGGGTTCACCACCGCTGCGCAAATCCCACACGCAGTTCCATTGATCGTCACCGAACTCGTTACTGGAGAATGAAAGGTTCCGATGATGGTATTGTTCGCCACGTCGCTGGATTCATTGCTGGCGTCGATCACTTGCACATCCGGAGAGCTGTAACTGATCACCGCAATCAGATTGCTGCTCTGGCTCCCCGCCGCGGCATTCGGTATATATCCCGCCGGCATGCCAATGGACGAAATCAGCGCGACCGGCACAGGCAGCAGGCTGGTGAACTGGTCGGCATCCAGGTTGACCTCCTGCACCGCGTAGCTGCCGTTAATCTGGGTCTGTTGCGGAAGGTAGGCTACATCGATCACCGAAGTTCCCTTCGGAACCGTCAGAATTGCCATCGTGCTGGAAGAGAAACCGTTCGCGCCGACGGTCAAGGTCAGAACTCCCTCGACCGATCCCAGCGTCGCAGTAATGGTCGTCGCACCGATGGCTGTCGCCGTTGCCACCCCGCTCTTGCTGACTGACACAAAATTACTACTGCTGTTGAGTGAAGTCGCACTCCAGGTCACGGAAGAAGAAAGGTCCTGCGTCGTGCCGTCGCTGTAGGTGCCTTGGGCAAACAGCTGCCGGCTCTGAGCCAACTGGATGATCGAGCTCGCCGGAGTAATCTTGATTTTCTGCAAAGTCACTCCGGGCGTCGGAGTCGATGCGCTGGGAGATGTGACGTTCGCGCTCCCGCCGCCACAAGCACACGTCAATGCCGCCGCCGCCACCACGAAAACCACTGCCAGATTCCTGCTCATCCGCATCCCTTTGGAGCAATTGCTAAAAGCCTTCTGCATCGCTTCTCCTAAGCTTGAACAGTCGTACCCTCGCGCGCAGTTACGGGCGAGAGCTTGCCGATTTACTTGTGCCCTTGCCTGCCCGCGCCATATTGCGTAGCGGCTTCGACTCGTACATGATCTTTGAGCCAATCGAGAGCACTGCCATCTGCGACCGCCGTCTTGAACGCCACGGTGTTATCGTAATGCACAATCTTCGCTTGCTTTGGAGCGGCGGCTTCGAGTTTCGCCTGCGCCTCCACGGGCGTGATTCCTACCGTTCTTACAAACTGCAAGCGCACGTTCGGCGTCTTCAACTGGGGCAGCCACTTCAGCGGGTCCATTGCAGCGTTCGCTTCCAGCCATTCTTTCTTCAGAAAGTCCGGCCGCTCGTTATCCGGGATGCGGGTTGATTTCGCCACCCAGTCCGGCCAATCTCCCCAGGGATTGATCAAATCCAGGCTCTTGATCCGGGGATCGACCGCCGCCGCCAAAATAGCCACGCTGGCGCCCGAGCCATCGCCGAACATGCCGACGCGATTCATATCAAAATCGCCGCGATCGGTCAGGTAATTCAAAATCAATTGCACGTCGTGCGCTGTCGTGGCCAACGATTCTTCCATCTCGCTCACAAACCACTGTTTCATCGGACGGCCGTGATAGCGCCCCGCCGTCAGCGCCGAAGGAAACGCTACTGCCGCCACTCCGTTGCGCACCAGAAATTTGCAAAAATCATGATTCACAAACCGGTCGGTTTCAAACGGGTAGCTGTAGAGATACAGAATGACTGGCGGGTTCTTTACTTCGACCGGCTTAATGATGTAAAGATCGACGGGGTCGCCCGCCCGCCAGGTGACCCGCTGGATTTCATGTGTGTACACATTATCGACCACGCCGGACTCGCCCAGTTCCACCGCGTCCGCCGAATGGAAGTGGCTGCCCTCAAGCGTTGGCGTGATCCAGCTCTCCACGATTTTTGGTTCCAGACTTTCGCTTGAGATATTGCCATTCTTGGCGTCCGGGACCACCCGGTAATTGGATGGAATCTGGGAAGCGTCGCCTGGCGCCGGGGCCGCGCTCTGCGCCGGCCTCTTTGCTGAAGCACTTTCCGACGTGTTTCCCGCATTTGCTGCCGGAGCTTCCTGCCCCCATGCCGGCTTGATGCTCGTGATCCCGAAAGCAAGAATTATGAGTGCAATGAAAAAAAGCCAGATCTTCCCCAAACGATACGACATGTTCTTCAAAACTCCTCCTGCCATTTTTATCCCCGAAGAATTCTAGATCAAGAAAATGTGATAAATCGAAAAGTAAACTGAGGCAGACTGCCTTGTGAGCAATCTGCCTCAGAGGTTATGCCGTTTTTTCGGTCATCCGATCAAGCGGGCTTACTGTTTCTTGCTGAGCACGCCAGGCGTGGTCGCAGCGGTGTGACTGCTGTTGCCAGCTACCAACCGGCAAACGAAGGTATTCGGCGTCGTCGGGTTCGCAGCGGTGAGGTAAAAATCCGCGCCTACGATATCCTCGACCGTGGTAACCGTGGTTGCCTGTGCTCCGCTGGAGCCGGTGCAGGTAACAGCCACGGCTTCGCCAATCGAAAGATTGGTGAACGCATCGCCGTTCTTGTGGGTGATCTGGTAGCCCTTGTGCGCGGTAAGAGTGGACTTCCAGGTGATTTGCATAACGGTGGGACTGTTGGTGCCGAACGCCGCCTGCGTGCCGCCGTTGATCAAGCCGCCCACGTCGCCGCCGCACTCAGGTCCGCCGCCCAGCGAGTTGCCGCCGTCGAGGAGGTTGGCGCCCGAAGCAGCGCCGTTATCCGGATCGGGTGTGCAGACTTCTGTCACGCCCGTAGGTTTGAAGTGTGAACGGTAAACCGCCAGGCCGTCGGTCGGATTCGCCGGCAGACAGCTGCTGCCGGTTCCGGGAGCGCAGGCCGAGAACGGAACGAAGTCGGCAACGTCGCCGTCCACGTAGTTCTGCGCTTCCTGCGAAACCAGAGACGGACCGTAAGGATCGCTGGTCGCGGTCGTGACCCAGCGGTAGATCGACCACGCCTTGTACAGGCCGTTGCGGATGTTGGGATAGGTAACTCCGGCTGGAACCGTGTAGCCGGTGTTGGCATCCGTGTAAGCGTCCCACAGATCGCTGGTGCAGTTGGTTGAATTGCAATAAGGAACGGTCTGGGCCGTGCTGCCGCCAGGGGTGCAAATACCGCCGCCGCCGCAAGTCTCAGCCGTGCCGCAAACCTGTCCTGCCGTGGTACCGCCGACGCACACGCTGTACGCTGTCGGAGCCGCGAAGAACGGATCAACGCCATCCAGAGTCAGGTTGCCGGGCGAGCGCGTCGTAGTAGGGAAGTGGCTGAAAGCCCCCAGTACCCGAATGCGTATTCCAAGCCGTGGGCTTGGAGCATCCTGACGATTGCCTCGCCTCCTGTCAGCTCGCTCTTTGAGTCATCCATTGGGTCGTCTGGTGTCGCGTATGCCACTGCCCAGCGGCGCCACCGTCGCGGCGTTGACGGTCTCGGCTACTTGCACTAGGTCTCGTAACTCTCGTCTGGTGATAGTAGCTGCCATCCGGTGCACATATCAAGAGAGCGGTGGCGCCGTGCGACAATTGCGTTATCCGACGAGCGCCTTGACCGCGCTGACCACGTCCTGCGGACCTGGCAGGATGGCGCGCTCCCCGACCGCGGAGTATGCGATCGGTGTCTCCCGGGCACTCACTCGCACCGGTGCGGCACGCAGGCTGTCAAAGGCATGCTCAGCGACACGGGCCAGGATGTCCCCGGTGAAGCCACCATGCGGCGGCTCATCGCCACCACGACGAGGCGGCCGGTCTTGTGCACCGAGGCAAGGATGGTGTCAAGGTCGAGTGGCTTGAGCGTCCGTGGATCGATCACCTCGGCTTCGATACCGTCGCGGGCAAGCTGGCGCGCGGCCTGGAGGCTGAGGTTGCGGCGCCGTGCAGGACGCCGACGATGGTGACGTCGCGCCCGGGACGGCGAACCTCGGCGACGCCGATGGGAACCAGGTCATCCTCGCCGCCGACCTCGCCCTTGCGCTCGTAGATCAGCCGCTTCTCGATAAACACCACTGGGTTCTCATCGCGGATCGCGCTCGGCATCGCGTCACCGGCGTGGAGGGCGCGATGACCACCAGGCCGGGGATGCAGGTGAACCGGCCTCCAGAGCCTGGGAGTGCTGCGCCGCGACGCCGGTGCCACTCAACGTCGGCCCGCGGAACACCACGGGCACGGTGACCTGTCCCCCAGACATGAACCGCCACTTCGCAGCATGATTGACGATCTGGTCCATCGCCAGGCTAACGAAGTCGAACACCTGGAACTCGACCACCGGGCGATGGCCGAGCAGCGCGGCCCCGATCCCGAAGCCGGCGATGGCCGCCTCGGAGATGGGTGAGTCGATGACGCGGTCGGGCCCGAACGTCGTCTGGAGGCCTGCGCTCACACCGAACAGTCCACCGCTCTCGCCGATGTCCTTCCCGATCATCAGCACCGACTCGTCGCGCGTCATCTCCTGGTGGAGCGCTTCGTTGAGCGCTCCGACCATCGTCTGTTCGCGCGCGCTCATGCCCAGACTCGCCGGCGCGTAGACGTTGTCGTCGACCGTCGTCTCGTCGGGCATCGCCGAATCGAGCCCGAACTGGACCGCCTGAGCGATGACCTCCTTTGCGTCGGCGTAGAGCTCAGCAAGCCTCGCGGCGGTGGCGTCTCCCGCTTCGGTCATCCGTCGTTCCAATGCCGGGATCGGATCGCGGGCTCGCCAATGCTCGAGCTCCTCGGCCGGACGATCATCGGCGGTGCTGCTGTAGAGCGAGTGCAACGTCATGCGGTAGGTGTCGGCCTCCAGGAGCGTCGGACCGTCACCGGCCCGGGCTCGCTCGGCCGCCGACACCATCGCCTCATATACGGCCTCCACGTCGTTGCCGTCCACGGTCACCCCGGGGAACCCATAGGCGGCCGCGCGATCGGCGATGTGCTCGACGCTAACCGCGCGCGCGGTGCGTGTCGATACCGCCCAGTGGTTGTTCTCGCAGAGGAACACGACGGGCGCCGCCAGCACGGCGGCGAGGTTGGCCGCCTCGTGAAAAAGCCCCTCGTTCGACGCGCCGTCACCGAAGAACACCACCGCCATCCCGCCCTCGCCGCGGAGCTTGAGCACGTGGGCGGCGCCGACGACCAGCCCGAGCCCGCCTCCGACCACCCCGTCCGCGCCGAGCATGCCTTCCTCGATTGCCGTGATGTGCATGCTCCCGCCGCGGCCGCGGCAGTAGCCGGTCTCCCGCCCGAGGATCTCGGCCATCATCCTCGCCGGATCCAGCCCCTTGGCCAGCGAGTGCCCGTGCCCCCGGTGATTGCTGACGATGTAGTCACCGGATCCCAGCACGGAGCAGGCGCCGACGGCAATGGCCTCCATCCCGATGTAGGGATGGGCCGTGCCGCGCACCTGCTTGTGTCCGTAGAGCTCGACCAAGTTCAGCTCGAACTCGCGGATCAGCGCCATCCGGTGGTAAGCGGCCTCCAGATCGAGACCGCTCATGCTGCGGTCTCGTCGATGACCGCCAGCAGCCCCCCAACTCCACCTCGTCGCCGACCTCGGCGACGATCTCGGAGACGGTCCCGCCCATGGGGGCGACCACACCCAATGTGGCCTTGTCGACCTCGACCTCGCACAGAGCGTCGCCGGCGGCCACGTGGTCTCCCACCGCCACCCGCCACTCCAGTACGGCCCCGCCCACCGTTCCGTCAGCTTCCAGTCGTATCTCAGTCATCGACCGTTCATCCTGATGTTCGTGTCATTGGACCAACGCGTTGTGAAATGGTGGAAGCAGCCGCCAGCAGCGCCGGGAGGTGACGCGTCATGACGGCCCGGGTCCAGCGCTCCGAGGGACCCGAAGCGCTGATCGCCGCGACGACCTCTGACTGGCGGAAGACGGGTGCGACGATCCCAGAGAGACCTTTGGTCCAGCGGTCGACCCCGAGCGCCCAACCCTGATTACGGGCCGCCTCAACCCGGTTGCGAGTCTCGCGGCGGGCCTTGGCGCTGAGATGGAGCCCGGTCAGGTAGTTGTCGAGGTCCGCATCCGACAGATTCGAGAGGAGGACCTCGCCGGTCGCTCCGGTGTGCAGCGCCACCGAATAACCGACGGGGACGACGCGTCGCACCGCCTGCGGGCTCTCGGCGGCGGCGATGCACACACGCTGGTCGAACTGCCTGACATGCAGCGAGACGGTCTCGCCGGTCTCGTCGCGCAGGCCCTGCATGGGAGGAAGAGCGAGCTCGGCTAGGGTGTGTGGCTGACGCGCCGACTGCACGATCCCGAGGAGACGCGTGCCGATGGTGTAGCCAGACCCCGTCCGCTCGAGCAGCTCCTCGTCTGCCAACTCGCGCATGAGGCGTGCGGTCGTAGACAGGGACAGCTCCAGGTGATCCGCCACTGCACTGGCGGTGACCGGATCGTCGAGCTCGGCCACAGCCTCGAGGATCCCGATGACACGTTGCAGCGCCCGCATCTTCGTGGGGCACCGTGTCTCCCCTGCTCGCGGCTGACGTACTGCCGCCTCGCCATTTCGCACTGAGTCAGTTGGGTTCATGCGCGCCAACACTACTCTTTGGGGATTGTGCGTCTGGGCCCGGGTGGAGGCGCCGTCGCTCATCATGCAGTGGGCGATGATCGACTCCTTGGTGAGGTCAGATCCGGACAACTCGGCTGCGACGCGGCCGCTGCGGAAAATGAGCACCCTTGTGCACAGATGTGCGAGGTCCTCGTACTCGGCCGACGAGATCACAACCCCCGCACCCGAGGCCGCCAGCGCCTGGATGATGTCGAACATGTGGCGGCGCGATCCGACGTCGATTCCCTGGGTCGGCTCATACAGCAGCTGGACGACGGGCTCGAGCTGCAGCCACTTTCCCAGCAGCACCTTCTGCTGATACCGCCGCTGAGGGCGGACAGCAGGAGGGAGAAGGGATCGTTGGGTCGCACCTCAAAGCGGGCGAGAAACTCGTTGACATAGCTTCGCTCCTCATCGTGACGGAGACGCCCGCCATGGAAGAAGTGCGACACCAACGGAAGGGTGGCGTTCTCCAGCACCGTGGCATCGATCACCCCACTCTCGTTCTGGCGATCGCCCGGGAGGAAGGCAAGGCGCAGGGCTCGGGCGGTGCGAGGCGTCATCGCCTCGGCGGCCACCGACTGTCCTTCGACGGCGATCTCACCACTCGTCGCCAGGTGCGCACCGGCCATCAGATACGGGACCTCCTCGTGCCCCATCCCCAGCAGGCCGGTCAGGCCGAGGATCTCGCCGTGGTACAGATCGAATGAGACGTCGGACGTCATTTCACCGGTTAGACCCTTGACGGTCATCACCGTCTCACCCTGCGGGCGGCTGCGCTGTGGATAGGGAGCCGAGCTCCCGACCGAGAATGAGCCTGATCAGGTCAGGCTCGGTGGCCTCGTCGCGCCCGAGCGTGGCGACCATGCGCCCCTCGCGGATGACCGAGATCACGTCCGCGAAGCGCAGCACCTCGTCGAGACGATGGCTCACGAAGAGGGCGGCCGCACCCGCCTCCACCAGAGCGCGAGTGCCGGCGAAGATCTTGTCGACCGATGCGGCCGGCAGGTATGCGGTCGGCTCGTCAAGTACGAGCAGGCCGCCGCTCTCGCCCCGCTCGTGCCAGACGTCGCGCGTGGCCCGCACGAAGGCGATGAGGGCGCGCTGCGCCGGGGGTACGTCGCCGACCAGTTGATCGGGATCGAGGTGCAGGCCGACGTCTTCCAGCATCCCTGCTCCACCCGGCCTCGCTCGGACCGCCAGTGGATGCGGCGGAGTCCGGCACCCTCGTAACGAGCCACCCGGACGTTCTCCAGGATGCTCAGCTCCAGCGCCAGCGTGATGTTCTGGTGAAAGAACCCCACTCCGTGCTCGGCGCGCTCCGCGGTGGTGATCGGGAGCGCCATTGTGTCTCCGTCGAGCCGGAGCTCACCGTGTCCGGCTCGTGGAAGCCGGCCAGGATCTTCACCAGCGTCGACTTACCAGCTCCGTTCTGCCCGATGAGCGCGTGAACCGAGCCGGACTCGATCGTCAGATCGACTCCGTCGAGCGCTTTAGTCCCCCCAAACGCCGTTGACACGTTCCGAAACTCGAGCGCTGGCGGCCGCGGGCCGCCAGCGCTCGGAACACCTGCGTCAGACACGGCGATGGAAAACGTTACTGGAGCCCCCACAACTTCATGTAGCTGGGGCGATACGCGGAGCCGAACAGTTGGTCCTCGTTCGACGGGTCCTTGCCCGACAGGCTCGCCTTAGTGAAACCTGTGGACGGAACGTTCTCCTGCACCTGCGGCATGCCGAGCATGGCGCGAGCAAGAGCGTGCGATGCCGCTCCAGCCGCCCCAGCCTGTGGGGTCACCCACATCGAACATCTGGATGTGGCTCGTCTGGACCCACTTGAGGTTCTGGGGGACCGCGTCGTGGCCGACGACGTTCACCTTGCCGGCCAGGCCCGCCTGCTGGATGGCCGGGACGATGCAGATCGCCTCGGCGTCGTAGCCGGCGACGACCCACTTGATGTCCGGATCGGCGCGCAGCGAGCTCTGCGTGAGGTCCCCAAGCTGGGTTGCAATCTGGCCCACCGGAACGTTCTTGGAGATGATCGTCGAGTTCGGCAGCAGCTTCTTGACCTCGGACACCGCGCCGCCGGTGATGCTGGCTACCGACGGGAACGAGCTATCGCCAAAGACTAGGACGTGTGGGGAGGTGCTGCCAACGTGCGCCACAATGTAGTCGCCGAGGCAAGCCCGTCGTGCTCGTAATCGACCGTCGTGCTCCCCCGAAAGGCCCGGAGGCGAGAGCGGGGCACTCGGCGAGCTTAGGTCAAAGGCGTCAACCACGGGGATGTTCGCCTTCTTCGCCTGCGCCAAGGCGCTCTTGACCACCACGGCGAACCGCGCACATGAAGATGCCGGCCACGCCTCGCGCCACGCCCTGCTCGAATCCCGTCAGCTCCGGCGGCTGTCCCATGCCATCGAAGGTTGTGGTGTTGATCCCGGCGACTTTAGCGGCTTCGCCCGCGCCGGCGATCGTCGATGCCACAAAGGGCACTGCGCTATTGCCCTCGAGGAGCATGATCGTCTTGCCCTTGAGTTTGCTCATGTCGACTGGCGTCGTCGGCCCGTCGTACTTGGGCAGCGCAGTCGAGGTGGCGAGGGCCGCGTTCGCTTGCGCGACCGCGGAGGACCCGCCACTGCTCGAGGTGCTGGCACCGGTCGTCGCGGCGCCGCCGCTCGACGATGTGGTTCCTCCTCGACGAAGAGGATGAGCTGGAACTCGATCCGCAGGCCGTGACGCACAGCGCAAGTGCCGCGAAGATGACACTGAGGAGGCAATGCCGCCGTCCAATAGCGAACACCATCAGTTCCTTACGGTTGATGCCTTTTGGGCATGGACAACGAAGCCACGATCCTTAAAAGCATTCGACCGGTATGCGTCAGGAGTAGACACACCGTCAGCTTTCCCAGAACCGACGAGGCCCAGACCAGAACAACCGGCGGTCCGGACGGGACCGAGCCCGTTTGAATGATTTGACACTGCTGTTATCTGGTGGCAGCTACGGTTAGCTGCTAGCAGCAGCCTACGCGAGGCACACTTCCGTGTCAAGTCCCAGTCTGAACCTCGGGACCGGCACCCTGTCCCCTTTGACTCGACATCGCCGGTCTCGCCGCGCCCCGGACGGTATCCCCGGGGCTCACTCCGCAGCGTGCACCTGCGATGTTTACGTACGAGACGACCC
>CAWFUK010000026.1:0-19073 GCA_963818935.1 uncultured Acidobacteriaceae bacterium | reverse complement strand
GTGGGATCCTGAGGGCTTTCCTCCAGTCTGCGAGCGCGTAGTTCTGGGGTGTCGAGCCAGTAGGCGAATTGGATGGTGAAGTCGGCAATGGTTTTGCCTCCGGCGAGTTCGTGATTGCCGATGCCCAAATGAACCGGCAGATTGCCGAAGGACGCGATCTGATTGGCCAGAAAATCTTGCCAGGCGATGCGCAGGTATTCGTCCATGGGAAGCTTGCCGTCGTAGCGTTTCTGGATGTCTTCATCGACGCCGTACATGGCGCGGAAATCTCCCATGTGCCAGTAGAACCTGGCGTGGTGATCGAGAACGCTTTGAGCGATGGCGGGCATGACTACATCGCCGCAGTTGCGGGAATCGCCGGAGACGGCGAAGCGCCAGGATTCAGTGGCTTGCTGGGAAAAAGCAGGGACTGCGAGACCGAGAAAGAGGAGCAGTGCAGTACGTTTAAGCATGGTTCGATAACCGCCGGGTGCAGGAATTCTACACCTGCGGGAGAGGTCAGATGCTTCAGCGCGACGACAGAGTAATTTCCATGCCTTCCGCCGCGGCGCGAACCTTTGGATAGTAGTTGCGCGCTTCGTGGATAACCTTGTCGATGACCACGTCGGTGTGGTCGGGATCGTGGTGGAACAAGATCAGATCTTTGGCGCCGCTCTGCATGACGACATTAACGGCTTCGCGCCAGTGGCTGTGACCCCAGCCGCGGCGGTGGGCTTCGTATTCCTCGGGGAGATACTGGGCGTCATAAATCAGGACATCAGCGCCTTCGGCTAGCTTGCGAACGGCCTTATCAAAGTCGGCGTCGCCGGGCTCGTTGTCGGTGGCGTAGACCAGAATTCCATCTTTGGTTTCGAGACGAAAGCCCATGCAGCCCTGGGGGTGGTTGAGCCACGCGGTCTGCATGTGGACGCCATCTTCAAGGGTGACGCGGCCGGCCTCGATGTCGTAGAAGTCGCGACGGGCGAGCATCTGATCGATCCTTACGGGGAAGTATGGGGCGGCCATCTGATCGGCCAGCACTTGTTCGAGGCGGCGGGTGCGGCGGGAACACTGGAAGGCGATGCGGTTCTCCGGGTTCGAATAAAGAGGGCGAAAGAAGGGCATGCCCTGAATGTGGTCCCAGTGAAAATGAGAGACGAAGACGTGCGCAGAGAAAGGCTTGTTGCCGAATTCGCTTTGCAGTTGCTGGCCGAGGACGCGAAGCCCGGTACCGCAATCGAAGATGTAGATGCGTTCGCCCAAACGAACTTCGACACAGGAGGTATTGCCTCCATAGCGCATGTTCTCGGCTTGTGGGGTGGGCGTGGATCCGCGAACACCCCAGAACTTAATCCGCATAAGTTGTTGCTACGCACGACGGGGGCCGCATACTGGGTGATGCTTTATCTTCGGACGAACGCATGGGTTCGTCAATTGCTGGATTGGTTCCCGAGGTAGCGAACGTATCCGGATGATTCTCCTTTGCTCAACATGACAAAGGGCTAGACCCGCAACTCGACCACGGTGGCGCCTCCGCCGCCCTCATTCTGGGCCGGCTCGGCTACAGATTCCACGTGGGGATGCTGTTGCAGCGCCTGGCGCAGAGCTTTGCGCAGGATGCCCATGCCGCTACCATGCACGACGCGCACTCGGGGCAATCCGGCAAGGAACGCGCGGTCGACAAACTTCTGCACTTCGCGCGTCGCATCGTCAACGTTATAGCCGATCACGTTGATTTCCGAAGGCGCATTCTGGCCTTCGTTTTCGAGCGATACCGAAATGCCCCGGGCTCGCGCAGCCTTCACCGGAGACTCCGCCGGTCGGGCGCTGGCAAAGACTTCGGCAATATCGTCGCGCGGGATCTTCATCTTCATCGCGCCCATCTGCACTTCGAAGAGATGGTCGCCGAGCTTGCGTGAAATCACTGCGGTACGCCCGGTCGATTTCAGCTTGACGCTGTCTCCCTCGGAGACGTGGCGTACTACCTGGGGCTGGGCATGCGGATCGCCCTGATCCGCGCCACTGGCATGGGCCACGATGGTGGAATCGAACTGCTCTCGAAATTCGCGCCGCAACTTGGCTACGCGGCGTTCCGCATCTTTGGAAAGCTTTTGCGCGGCAGCTCTGTCTTCGATGGCAAGAACGGCTTCGCGTGCCTGATATTCAAAATCGCGCAGCACGCTCTCCAACTTCTTTTCCATCTCGCGGACTTTTGCCTGCTGCTCTTTTTTGCCTTCTGACTCCAGATATTTTTTCTCGCGCTCCAGTTCCTGCTCGCGAGCCTTCAGGCGAAGGCGCTCACTTTCCGTGTCGCGCAGATTGGCGTGAAGCCGGTCAAGAAATTCGCCGACATCGCGCGCCTGGGTTCCGAGCCGCGCCCGCGCTCCGTCGATAATTGCCGGATTTAGTCCGAGCCGCTGCGCGATATTGATTCCCGCCGAGGCGCCGGGCACTCCAATCTTCAATTCGTACGTGGGTTGCAGTGTGGTCTCGTTAAAGCCCACGGAGGCATTGATCACGCCGGGAGTATTGGCGCCGTAAACTTTCAGCGAAGTGTGATGGGTCGAAATCACCGTCATGCAGCCGATGCGGCCAAAGTAGCCAGCAATCGCCACGGCCAGCGCAGCGCCCTCCTCCGGATCAGTAGCCGAACCCAGCTCATCGAGTAGCACCAGCGACTGCGCAGTCGCCGTTCGCGAGATGAAATCAATGTTGGTGACATGCGCGGAAAACGTGGATAGATTCTGCTCAATGGATTGATAGTCGCCAATGTCGGCCAGCACCGCATCGAATACCGGCATTTCGGCGCGGTCGGCGGGGACTGGAATTCCGGACTGCGCCATCAGCGCCAAGAGGCCCACGGTTTTGAGCGTCACGGTTTTGCCGCCGGTGTTGGGGCCGGTGATCACCAACTGGCGGCGATCGGCTTCGAGTTCTATGGTGACCGGAACTATAGTCGCGTTCTTGAGCTTAAGATTTCTCTCCAATAAAGGATGGCGGGCATTGTGGAGAAGCAGGCTCGCTCTGCTCGGTGGGCGGACGGGGCGTCCGTCCCCACGTGGTTCCTGGCTGTCCCTGCGCGGTTCTTGGTCCTCTGCACTTAACACCACTGCGACGCAGTTGTAATCTTCGGCGAAGCGAGCTTTCGCAAACTGCAATTCCAACTCGGCCAGCACTTCCACGGCTGCCAGAATTTGTTCCGCCGACTCGCCGATGCGACGCGTCATCTCCAACAGAATGCGATGAATTTCCGCCTGTTCTTCATCGAGCAAGCGCACCAGCTCGTTGTTCTGTTCGATGGTTTCGAGCGGCTCGACAAATACCGTCTGGCCGCTGGAGCTTGCCCCGTGGACCACGCCCTGCACGCGGCGCTTCTGCTCGATCTTGACCGGGATGACAAAACGCTCGCCGCGGATGGTCACCAGTTCATCCTGGGCCGCACCCTCGCCGGCCAGCCGCCGCAAATATCCTTGCAACGATTGCTGAATGGAGCGCCTCTGCTTCTCAATCTCGTGGCGAATGCGGGCCAGCGCCGGCGAAGCATGATCTTCCAGCGTTCCATCGGGCTGAATCTTATTGCGAAAAGCGCGCAGTAGATCGCTGAAGTCTTCAAGGTCTTCGGCAAGCCTGTGCATGCGCCGCCATTCCGAGCGCATCGCGGCTGGTGGATGAAACGCGATCTCGCGCCACTCGGCGGCGCGATCGACCACCAGCAAAACGTCGCGAATGTCTGTGGTTTCGAGGACGGCGCCGGCGATGCGAGCGCGGTGGATCGATTTCGTGATGTCGAGCAATCCGGAAAATTCGAAGCGCCCACCGACGCGCCGGAACTCACGAATCTCCGCAGTCGACTCCTGCTGCTGGTTGATCCAGGCAGAAGTCGTGGAAGGCTCAAGAGCCGCAATTCTCGCTTGGCCCAGCGGCGAAGTGGCGTATCCGCGGAGCAGTTCGCGCAGGGAGTCGAACTCCAGCACGCGCGCGGAGTTGTGAATCAGCGATTCCGACATCGAGTTTATGTTACAGGAATGAGGCGAATGAGAGGGGAAGGCGCGGATCCGGAAGTTTACGAACGGGCAGCCGCCAGCGCCTGAAGCTCGGCCTGTCTGATCATCGGCAGCCGGATTACAAAAACCGCTCCGCCCTCTGGACTATTCTGGCAAGTGATCTGGCCGCGATGGTCCTGCACCACGCCATAGACGGCGCTCAAACCTAAGCCCGTGCCTTTGCCGACCGGCTTGGTGGTGTAAAAAGGATCAAAGACGCGGTCGGGCTCTTTCAGCCCGGGGCCGTTATCGCAGAATTGCAGGACCACTTCCTCGCCCTGACGCTCGGCAATTACGCGGAGCACGCCTCCACCAGCTTCTTCCAGCGCGTCCACGGCGTTTTCGACGATCTGGACGAATGCCTGAAACAACTGGTGGCCGTCTCCCCAAACTTTGGGAAGATTGGGGTGAATCGCAGTTTCAATGTAGATCTTCTGGTCGTTGCGCTGCAGTTCACGCATTTGCACGCTACGCTGCAAGAGCGTGCTCAAATCGACCATCATTTTCTCGCCGGAACTCTGTTGCGCGAAGCTCAGCAGGTTCGCGATCAAATCGCGCGTCCGCTGGGAGTGATTCACGATCTTGCGCACGAGCACGTCCTGTTCGCCGCTAAGCCGCTGGTTCGACCACAACTGCTCGGAATACTGCATGATTGCAGTGAGGGGGTGATCGATCTCCTGCGCGGCTCCCGCGATCAATTGTCCCAGAGAGGCCAATTTTTCTTTCTGGACCAGATGGGTCTGCAAACGTTGGCTGTTCTCGAAGCTCCTCCGCGATTCTTCCAGGAGATGAATCAACTTGCGATCCTGGAGATACTGGCGCAAGAACACGAAAACGCCCATCACCAGCATGGCGGCCAGCACAGTAAACAAACGATACGTGCGGGTGAACCCCAACGAAGTCTCCCACAGAAAAGCCCACAGGCCGAACAGCGGCAGCGAAAGTATGGCCAGCATGGCCAGTTGCAATGTCCGCGCACTCCACTTGTCATCCGATGCCGGAGTCTGGGGCTCCGGCTTCCACTCCCGCGCCGTCAGAACGGTGGCGGCCATCCAGGCTACCGCGGCCATCATCGGGACGTCGTAGAGGCTCCCGGTGTGATAGCTTCCGTTCGCCATCGCCATATTGATGGCCTGCGAATCGACGGCGTATAAGGCGCCAGCGGTCATCAGATTCAGATACACCCTCTTCCAGGCGCCCGACGCGCCTCGCGCCGCCAGCCCCAGCACCAGCACCAGCACTCCACTTTCGATCACGTAGAGCGAGGTATAGGTCCTGTCGTACTCCGCCACATTCAGCGAAATATATTGCGCAGGTATCACGACGAACGCATAGAGGAAGATCCACCAAACTGCCAGCAGGATAAAGTCCAGCGCGCCCGTGCGAAACTTGCTCTCGTCCGCCTCCAGATTCGGACGCAGGCCCACCGCCGCGATCATGGGAATCAGGTGAACGAACAACACCACATCCATGAACCACGGGTCGGGCACGCTCTTGCCCAGCACAACCTCGTAATACGCCCACGCGATCGGGTTGCACATCCACAACCCGCATCCCAGACTCATCAGCGTCCAAAACAGCCGATTCGCGCCCCGTTCCGACCAGGCATTCGCCAACACAGCTACACTCAACGCCACCGTTAAGAAAAGATAAGAAAGATCGGAGACAGCCGTCAGCGCCGCGCCAGGCCGCACCGTGAGAGACACTATGGCGAATGCCAGCGTGAATCCGCCGGCCAGCGCAAACCAACGATTGCGTCGAAATAGCCCCATCGTGAATCGACCCACTGGTTTCTATCTTATGGATAAGGCTGGGTATTCCCAGATGGCTTCGGGTAACAGAGGGTTACTTTCGTCACTAGTCTTTCGGATAACGCTTCACTACAAAGGCAGCCTTGCGCCCGGCCAGCCTTCGAATCCTGCTAAAATCAGGGGTTGAAAGGCACCACAATTTCTTCCCAGGGGATCTCCCATGGCCTTTCCGGTTACTCGTCTGCGCCGTCTTCGCCGTACCTCTCAGCTTCGCGATATGGTTCGCGAAACCCGCCTCACCCCCGATGCCTTCGTTTATCCCATGTTCGTATGCCCGGGGGAAGGTGTGCGCAAGGAGGTCCGCTCCATGCCGGGCGTCTTCAACCTGTCAGTGGATGAAGCCGTGAAGGAAGCGCAGGAGGTCCACTCGCTGGGCGTGCCGTCGGTGATTCTTTTTGGTCTGCCCGACAAGAAAGACGAAGTCGCCACCGGAGCCTGGGCCGAGGACGGCATCGTGCAGCAGGCCGCCCGCGCCATGAAGCGCGAAGTGCCGGAGCTGGTCCTTATGGGCGACGTATGCCTATGCGAATACATGTCTCACGGACATTGCGGCATCGTGAAAGCTCCCTCGGCGCAATCCTTGGGAGCCGCCGCCCGCAATGCAATTGCGCCTTCCGGCAGGATCGTGACGAAGAGCATCGACGAAAAAGAAAAGGCAATTGAGAAGCTTGCCTCCGTGGTCGTTCGCACTGTAGAAGCCAGCTACGAAATCGACAACGACGCTTCTCTCGAACTCCTCGCGCGCACTGCAGTCTCGCTGACCCGCGCCGGCATCGACATCATCGCGCCCTCGGACATGATGGATGGGCGGGTCGGGGCAATCCGGCGAGCGCTGGACGACGCGGGTTTCATCAACACGCCAATTCTTTCTTACGCCGCCAAGTTCGCCTCAGGATTCTACGGCCCGTTCCGCGAAGCCGCCGACTCCACCCCGCAGTTCGGCGACCGCCGCTCTTATCAGATGGATGGGGCGAATCTCCGCGAGGCCATGCGCGAAATCGAACTCGACATTGAAGAAGGCGCGGACATGATCATGGTCAAACCGGCCATGCCCTATCTCGACGTGATCGCCGCCGCCCGCTTGCGTTTCGATCTGCCGCTCTCGGCATATCAAGTCTCCGGCGAATACGCCATGATCGAAGCGGCGGCCCGCAATGGCTGGATCGAGCGTGACCGTGTGATGATGGAGTCGCTACAAAGCATTCGCCGAGCTGGCGCCAGCATTATCCTGACGTACTACGCGAAGGACGCCGCCCGATTGCTGGCTTGAGCTAACTGTGTGGCGCGGTTGATTGTGTGGAGCGGGTACTCCCGTCGGCAAGCTCAGGGGAGTTTTTCCGGCTGCTTTTGACTCTTGCTTCTAACTCTGTCATTTCCTCGGACACGACAAAGCCCCGGTGCGATCCGGGGCTTTGACTCGTGTGAGCTTGCGAAAGCTTCCTAGCTGGCCCGCAGCATCGGCTTATCCGTCTTGGAGAAGTCCGCGGAGGCTTCGCCGGTCGAAGCAATGTCCTGCGCCCCGGTCCGCTCGAGAATTTCCTTCGCGCGCTTGGTCCACTCCGAGTTATCGGAGTGCACGGAGAGCAGAATGCCGCCATCTTTGACGCGACCTTCATAGCGCTTGGCTTCATATTCGGGAATGCCCAAGCCGATGAGAGCGCCGGTCACGCCGCCGACTGCGCCGCCCACACCGACTCCTGCCAACGCCGCGACAATCGGCCCAGCCGCGATGAATGGTCCCAGGCCCGGAATCGCCAGGGCGCCAATGCCTGCCAGCCATCCCAAGCCCCCGCCGATCACCGCTCCGGTACCCGCGCCAGTAAGGCCGCCCTCGGGCGCCTTGGTTCCTTTTTCGTGAGCGAATTCTTTCGTGCCCACGTTCTCGGGAAAGAGCACGGAGATATCGGTATTGCGGAAACCGGCCGCTTTCAAGCCATCCACGCCATTTTCCACGGCTTCATAGGTGGGATAAATTCCGAATACCGCCGTATTTTTGCCTGCCATATTGAGTTCCTCCTTGAGTTAATTGCAAGTGTTAGTTGCGAGTTTGTGATTGGCGATTTATTGCTGCTCTTTCACTTCCAGGTCGTCGGTTACCTTGTCCGGTCCGGCAACCTGCGCGGCCTTCGCCTCGATCGCCTTCTTTTCTTCCTCCGAACGCACGGGCCCTTTGAGCGTCACCATTCCGTTCTGCGTGATAACTTTCACGTTGTGGCCGTAGCTGGAAATCGATTTATCTTTCACGATCGCCTTTCGGATCTGCTTGGTGGTTTCGCGATCCGCAGGATTCATGCCCTGCTGGTCCGCTGTGACCGCTCCCGGCTTCTGATCTCCTTGGTTCATTTTGGTGTTATCCGGTTGCGGAGCATTGGATTGGGAATCCTGCGCGCCGGCCAGAAGCCAGCCGCCGAGCAGAATGAGTGATGACAACAATGCGGTGCGATAGTACTTTTGCAAAATGATTTTCATTGCATCCTCCTCCCCGGCGGCAAGGCCGGGCTGCGATTGATGAATTTCGTTATGGCGCACAAGTGCGAATGCCGCGGGCGACCTCGACATCGCGGCGAGCAATGCGTCGACTGAATTGAGAACGGCGGAAAATTACAGGTTTTCCGTGCCGGTTCTGGATCGCCCTTCGGCGGAGAAGCGATCGCGAACTTTTCCCCCGATGCTCTGCACCTTCTCGCCGATCTGGCTGCGAAATTCCTCGCCGCTCGCGGGAGCCAGCAGTAAAGCCGCGCCGATTCCCACACCTACTCCGGCAGCAAAGGTGAGAACGTTGCGCAAGGTGTGATCTTCGCCTTGATAAAGATCGGAAGCGCGGTCGCCCAAGTCCGCCGCTTGATCGCGCAGATCGGAGACACGATCGCTCACCCGGTCGTAACCCTTGCTCACGCGATGGCGAACATCGTCGGCGACATCCTCGGTTTGGTCCAGAAGATAAACCACAGTTTTGAGAACTGACTTCAATAACTTATTCATTGGCATCGACCTCGCATCGTTAAAGTGAAATCCAGCGTATTGGTATTAGTTGCCGAAAATGGGGCAGATGAGGAGGACTTCGTGAGATTTATGTATTCGTGCTGACAAATTACTGACGTCCGGCAACCGCTCCGGCAAGTTTTGCAACAGCAGCGTGGAGTGTCCGCTCCACGCATCTGTTGAAAGCAAACCTTTCGCGCTGGCTGGGCATCCACGATCGTCGAGTTATTAACAAGGGGTTAAAAGAAAAAGCGAAATGAGCAAGAAAAATGGACTTGCAAATCCCGCCCGGCTGAAGCCATTCTCTTCCAAAGACAAAAAGCTGCTGCAGGTAGTCATCGAAACCCCCAAAGGCAGTCGAAACAAATTCGCGTTTCAATGAAGATGGCCACTTCTTCGAATTAAAAAAAGTGTTGCCCGCAGGGATGACCTTTCCCTACGACTTCGGGTTTATTCCTTCGACGAGGGCCGATGACGGCGACCCGGTGGATGTGCTCGTACTGATGGATGAGCCCGCGTTTCCCGGATGCGTGCTGATGTGCCGACCCATTGGAGTGATCGAGGGCGAGCAGTTCGATAAAAAAGCAAGGGAACGCAATGATCGAATCATTGCGGTTGAAAAAGACGCGCACAGTTGGGCCGGCATAAAAACCATTGACGACTTGGGGAAGCAGTTCTGCAAGGAACTCGAAGAAGTTTTCGTGAACTATCACGAGCTCTGGAAGGAGCAATTTCGGGTGCTCGGCGTGAAGGGACCGAACCAGGCACTGAAGCTGATCAAGGCCGGAATGCGATGAGCGATTTGGTTCGAAAGTTTAAGGCGCTAAACTGCTACGATTCCGCTAGAGCGATCCGGTAATTGTTCCAGGTAAAAGGCGCCTACGCGCCTGCGCCCTGCCTCTGAAACTTGACTTCTACCAGTTTGCGATCTTCATCCGAAACCTGGAACATGGCGCGTGGCTTCAGGTTCATGAAGCTGGCCACGAACACTTCCGGGA
Source organism: uncultured Acidobacteriaceae bacterium (assembly GCA_963818935.1). Taxonomy (GTDB): domain Bacteria; phylum Acidobacteriota; class Terriglobia; order Terriglobales; family Acidobacteriaceae; genus Sulfotelmatobacter. Next base: position 9,260 of record CAWFUK010000026.1, on the reverse strand, counting down.
TCTGGCCGATGCGGGTATTGTAGGTGTTGACGTCGTCGTTGAAAAATTCGCGGCGATCGGCGATGCGGTCTTCCAGTTCGCTGATGCGGGTTTGCAGCTTGAGGAAGTTTTCGTTGGCCTTCAGTTGAGGATAATTCTCGGCAACTGCGAACAGGCCGCGGAGGGCGCCGGTCATCATCAGGTCGGCGGTCGCCTTCTGCCCAATGCTGGCGGCATTCATTGAGGCGGCCCGCGCCTGGGTGATCGCCGTGAGCGTCTGCTGCTCGTGCTGCATGTATCCCTTCACCGTTTCGACGAGGTTCGGAATCTCGTCATGCCTCTGTTTGAGCAGGACGTCGATGTTGGCCCAGGCGCGGTCGTTATCATTGCGCAGCCGCACCAGTTCGTTATAAAGAATGACGGTGTAAATCAGCACTCCGACTGCAAATAGCAGCAGCGCCGCACCTTCAATCACAGGTCCACCCATGGGCACCTCGCGTTGCCAGAATAGCTCCAGTGAAACAGCACGAGGGGGATGGGTGCAAGTGACCACCGTGTAGCTTTCATTTCCAGCCGGCGAAGGCAAAAATGCCAAAAAGGCTGGGCCCGCAGGCCCAGCCTTTCCTTGGTGGCGCTTGAAAACTAGGGTTTATGCGGAGTCAGGCTGCAAGCGTGCTTCACTTCATTCAGATCCAGTCCTGCAGGCGAAAACTCAGCAATCGCATAACCGGTTCTGGTCCTCACCTCGACATTGAACACTTGCGCCGCAATCGCGGCACGGATCGTTCCCTTATCCATGGCGAGGTAACGGCCGGCCTCCCAATTCCATCCCTTGCTATCGTGGCTGCCATCGAAGCGCACCCTGACCTGCATCTTGGGCTGGCCCCAGAAGCCGGGATAATCGGGACGTCCGAGCCGCGCTCCGGGATCGAAGCTGGCTCGCTCGTACTTGTCATTGCTGCAGAAAAATTCGATGCGCGGCTTGTAGTCCGGATCCTGGCGAAAATAATTATTCGCCAGTAGTTCGAAGCGCACCTTCTTCGCTCCGGTCATCTTGTCTTCGGACTTGAACTCCATCCACTTGCCGCCCACGCTGACGCCATCGCGCTCACCCTGGTAAGGGCTCATGGCGCCTTGTTGAGCTACGGCTGAGAGGGCTGCGGTCAACAGGAAAAAAGTTGCAACCACGGCGGTCGTAGTCCGCGATCGTACAGTACTGACACGACGATTTGTAAAGTTAGATAAAGCTAAGGATTTCAAGTTCTCCTCCCACGCAACACTTTCTAGCCTATTGAACCCATGGCCCCGGCAAAAGTTGTATGAAGGTCCCTTTTTCGTCGCCACTTCGTCTACCGTGTAGAAATCCTAAGGTCGATGTACACCTGCGGGCGGTCGTCGAACTGGCTCACGGACTTGGTATCGCTTTTGTGACGGTCGGCTTGAGCGTAGACCTCGTAATCCACGTTTGTGAGTCCAGGAAACCGGTAAGTACCGTCCTGGCCTACGATGTAGGTCTTCACTGCGTGGGTGCGCATGTTGGTGAGATAGACGATGGAATTGGCCACAGGATTATCCTGCTGATCGAGCACTTTGCCATAGAGCAGGCGGCCTTGCGCCTTGTCTTTCTTGTCGGCTGGGGGCTGAGCAGCCGAGGCCAGGAAGACTGCAACCGTCAAGACAATTAGAGCTCCGGCGATACGGGAGGCCTCATTCCATGCCAGTCTGGGAGTCATGCGAGCGTTTCCTCTTTCAAGGCGAGATTCAAGTTACAAGGTTTCTCATGTCGAATTCTGAAACTTAGGGAGCCTCGAGACGTTATTCCGTCAGGTGCAAGCTAATATCCACCCGCTCGTCATACTCTACGTGGACATTGACCTCTTGCGCCAGATGCAAAGGATGGCCGTCTTTGGTTTTCACTCCTTTGAGATCGGCCCAGACCACGTAATCCGCCTTGCCCGCCACGACACGCTGAGCGAACTCGCCGGAGTGATCGGAGTAAAGTTCCCATGCAGCCTTTTTCTTCGGTTCCTGACGGATCTTCACCTTCACCCCATAAACGGGGCGATCGTCCGGCCCCCATACCGTACCAAAAATCAGAGCATAGGGGTCCGAGGGTTTCGGCTTCTTCTCGGGAACTGCCATCGCAGGGGACGTAATGTTGGCGCCGAGGACGGCGAGTAAGAGAACCAGCAGCAGGCAAACAATCAGCGGGCGCGCAAGGGCAAAAACCGAGCGCGGTTTACGCCTCGTCACTGTCTTCGCTTTCCACTTCGTCGTCTTCTTCGACGTAGCCTTCTTCGATGGCCTTCAACTCCAACGGACTGGTGGTGACGACTTCGAAATCCGTGCCACACTCCGGGCACGAAATAATTTCGCCTTCGTCGACTTCCTCGTCGTCCACATCCAAATCAGTTTCGCATTCGGGACACAGAACCATGATTCCTCCCCGCTCCTATTAAATACCAATCTTCGAAGGATTGCTCACTGCTTAGATACCAATGCTATTTTTTAGATTCTTCCGCCGCCAAAGGTCAAGGGGCGAATCCTGTAGAAGGCAGATTTCTGGCGGACAGAGCCTTTGTGCCCTGTGGCGGCCGCCGTCGTTTTTCGTTGACATGAGAGGACGACGGTGGTCCTGGTTTCGTGTTCATTGCACTGTAGAGGCCCGATGCCCCCGGGGAGCTGGACCCTTCGGCTCCGCTGAGGGAAGGCTTTCGAGGGCGGCTTTCCCCAGATGTTCGTGGGGCGCACGAGAGCTCAAAGATCTTGGCGAAAGCATAAAATGGAGGCAGTTTCGGGGGAGGCTCTCTCGCTTGAGTTCAATCATCAGGATTGCACGCTCGGTCTGCGTTCTCGCAGCAGTTGTCGCCACGAACACTCGTGCCAGCCATGCCCAAGAGGCGGGGCGACTATCACAGGCGGCAGATAGACAGATTGCGGCCGCTGTGCGGCAGATTTCGGCGGAGCGGATTCAAGCCAATATAGAAAAGCTGGTCAGCTTTGGAACGCGTTCCACGATCTCGGGGCAAGATCCGGCTGCCATTCGGGCAGGTCGCGGCATCGGCGCGGCCCGCGACTGGATCCAGTCTGAGTTCGAGCGCTACGCCAAAGAATGCGGCGGTTGCCTCGAAGTGAAGAGTGACGCATTCACCGAACCGGCCGGTGACCGAATTCCCCAGCCCGTCCAGATCGCCAATGTTTATGCCGTCTTGAAAGGCTCAGATGCGGAAAGCGCCAAGCGCATCGTGCTGGTCACAGGCCACTACGATTCGCGCAACAGCGACATTCTCGATATCACGGGCGACGCTCCGGGGGCCAACGACGACGCAAGCGGAGCCGCCGTCAGCCTGGAGTGCGCCCGCGTCCTAAGCAAGCTGAAGTTTCCCGCGACGATTATATTTCTCACCGTGGCCGGCGAAGAACAAGGCCTGAACGGCAGCGCGCACTTTGCGAAAATGGCGAAAGACCAGGGCTGGAACATCGAAGCCGTGCTCAACAATGACATTGTCGGCGGCGACAAAAGCCCCGAGCAGAATCACTCCATCGTCCGCGTCTTCTCCGAGGGACTGCCTACCGCCGCCACCGACCAGGAAATTCGCCGCATTCGCGGCCTGGGCGGCGAGAACGACTCCCCATCCCGCCAACTCGCCCGGTATATTGCCGGCGTGGGCCAGACCTATCAAGCCGAAATCGGCCTCAAGCCCATGCTGATCTTCCGGCTCGACCGTTATTTGCGCGGCGGCGACCACTACTCATTTAATGAGCAGGGCTTCGCCGCGGTGCGCTTTACCGAGTTTCGCGAGAACTTTCATCATCAGCACCAGAATGTACGCACGGAGAATGGCATCGAATACGGGGATCTGGCCAAGTTTGTCGATTTCGATTTCGTGGCCCGCGTGGCGCGACTGAATGCCGCGACCCTGGCTGAACTGGCATTTGCGCCCGCCCCTCCCGCCAATGTGCGCTTGCTGACGAAAGATCTGGAGAACGATTCGACGCTTACATGGGAAGCCTCGCCCGGGGGACGGGTGGCGGGATATGAGGTTTTATGGCGCTACACGACCAGCCCGGAATGGGAAGACGTCCAAAACGTGGGTAACATTTTGCGCGCTACCATGAACCTTTCGAAGGATAATGTCATCTTTGCGGTGAGAGCGGTCGACGCCGAGGGGCACAGAAGCCTGCCAGTAGTGCCCTTGCCCCAGCGCTGAGTTTCGGTATCTACTGCTAACAGGATAAGTGGGGAAGTCGCCAAGGAGCGTGTTGCCGTGCGCGGTCGAGAGATGACATTGAGCTTTCCGCCTTTCACCAAGGCGGTGATCTGGCTGCTGGGGATCAACACTGCCATTTTTCTGTTTCTACTGGCCTTTGGAACGCCAACCGTCAGCGACTGGGTGGAACTTCATTTCGGCCTCGTCCCCAGCATGACGATCTTCCACTTTTTCGTGTGGCAAATCGTTACCTACAGTTTTATTCACTTTGCATTCTGGCACTGGTTCGGCAACATGCTGGGCCTGTGGATGTTCGGGGCCAGCTTTGAGAGCGCGTGGGGGGTACGGCGGTTTCTAGAGCTGTTCTTCAGCGGAGTGATCGGGGCGGCGGTGTGCACCATCATTTTTTCGTTTCTCCACATCCTCGCTTCTCCCAACACGGTTACGATCGGGGCATCCGGGGGAGTGTTTGCCATCCTGATGGCTTTCGGAATGGTGTTTGGCGAGAACGAAATCATGCTGATCCCGTTCCCTTTTTTGATCAAAGCAAAATATTTTGTGCTGATCCTGATTGTGGTGACGGTGGCTTTCGCCATCGGAGATCGAGGTGGAGTGGCCTACCTGGCCCATCTCGGCGGATTGCTTTTTGGATATCTTTACGTGAAGTTCGCGCCCTCGCGCGGAATGTCGGGCACGTTCTCGCTGTCGGAGTGGTGGTATGGATTGAATAACTCCTACTACCGCTGGAAGCGGCGGAAGGCGGCGAAAAAATTCGAAGTTTACATGCGCAAACACGACCGCGACGTCCATTTTGATGAACACGGAAACTACATTCCTCCCGATGACGGGCCGCGCAAAGGCAACGGTGGAGGAAAGTCGGGCTGGGTGAATTAAATCAGTTGGCCCCGGATGGTCGCGGATTTGCACGGATGAAAGCTTGGTCGGGATGACAGAGTCGGATGGGATAAATTCTTCAGCCGCCGAAAAACTTCTGAAATTCCGTCAGCACCCTGGGTGGCAACTCCGCGGTCTTTGCTTTTCCCTTGAACCCCAAATCGTGGCCAGCGCCGTCGACGGTCAGCAACTTTGTTTTAGCGGGAATGAGTTTTAGCGCCTGTTCGATTTCTGCAATCGTGCCGAAAGGATCGTGTGTGCCCTCTACAAACAACGCGGGCGTTTGCAGGTTGAAGAAATGCTGAGTGCGAAGCTGCTCTGGCTTGCGCGGCGGATGCAGCGGATAAGACAGCAACAGCAATCCTGCCACTTCTTCGCGAGCGTCCTCGGAAAGCTCAGCACAGAGCATGCTGGCCTGCCGTCCGCCATAGGAGTGGCCGCCGAGAAAGACTTTTTCTTTCGCGTAATTCTTGAGCGCGGCCGCCGCGTTATGCAGTCCGGCCCGATCGCGTTTCGCCTCATAAGGCGCGGGCGGACCGTATGAGCGATCCTGGCGAAACGGCAGATCGCAGCGCAGCACAACAAATCCAGCATCAGCAAAGGCGTTTGCGAGAGCCACCAGCAGGGGCGCCTGGCAGTTCGATCCCGCGCCGTGGGTCAGAACCAGGCCGCTGCCGTTGGGATTCACGGGCCGATGCAGGAGGCCACGCACGAATGGATCGACCGTTACATCGGTAAAAACTTGCGGAGCGAGGTCCGTCGATTCAGGAGATGGCTGGTCTTCAACCTTCGGGCGAGACTTGAAAAATGCTGGCGTTTTCATACGTCAACTTCTTCCAGCTTCTCGTAGACTTTCAGAATTTCAATCTCGTTGCCCAGGCGAGCCCAGCAGCGCAGCAGTTCCGGATCTTCATAAGCATTCTCGCGCGCCTGTTCCGAGTTCCAGTAGCGCAGCAGAACGTAATGCGAATCGGAGCTCTGGTAGAGAAGATCGCGGCCGTACCCTTTGTTCGCGACAATAGCGCTGAGCTCGCGCATAGTGGCAATCGATGCGGCCTCCTTGCCGGAGAGAGGCTGCCACATCGCGACCGATAGAAAGACTTGCGACATATTTCGCGATTATAGCTTTTTACGCGCGGCGGCGCGTTGCGGAATCAGGGGCGCGGCAGCGCGGGCCTCATCGGGCGTGACCAAGTGCAGCCGCATGAAGTTGGTGGAACCGGAAGCCTGGCGCGTGCCCGCAACGACACCGAGAACGTCTCCGGGCTGAAGCAGGCCGCGCGTCAGCAACTCCTGCTCGGCAACCTTGACCATGCTTTCGGTGGAAAGCCCCTGAGCGCACTTCATGGGATGCGCTCCCCAATAGAGATTGGTGCGCTGCGCGACGGTCGCGTTGTGGGTAAAGGCGTAGATAACGGACTGCGGCCGGTATTTCGAAATCATCCGCGCGGTGTTGCCGGTTTCGGTGAAGACAGCAATGGCGCCCATAGGCAGGTCTTCGGCGGCATGCGCGATCGACTCGCAAATGGTTTCCGCGACCGATAAGCCCTTGCGATCGCGGCGGCGGTGTTGGGTAAATTCATGCATGTTGCTCTCGGCTTCGATGACGATGCGCGACATCATGGCAACCGCTTCGCGAGGGTAGCGTCCACTGGCGGTTTCGGCGGAGAGCATCACCGCGTCCGTGCCATCGAAAATTGCGTTGGCCACGTCGCTGGCCTCAGCCCGTGTGGGGCGCGGGTTTTCGATCATCGACTCCAGCATCTGCGTGGCCGTGATCACCGGCTTGCGCCAGTGCGCCGCGCGATGGATGACATGCTTCTGAATCACCGGAACTTTCTCCGGCGGCATCTCGACTCCCAGGTCTCCGCGCGCGACCATCACTCCGTCGGCCGCTTCGAGTATTTCTTCGAGATGGTCGATGGCCTGCGGCTTCTCCAGTTTCGCGATCACCGGAGTGTCGCTGCCGTGGCCGACAATGATCTGCTTCACCACATTCACATCGGCGGCCGTGCGCACGAACGAGATTGCTACGGCATCGATGCCATGGGCGAGGCCGAATTCGAGATCTTTGCGATCCTTTTCGGTCATGGCGGAAATCGTCAGCGCGGTGCCAGGGAGATTGATGCCCTTGTGTTCACCGACAAGTCCGCCATTCACAACGTCGCAGACCACATCTTTGCCGCGCACGGTGCGCACGCGGAGTTCGATCAGACCGTCACATAAAAGAATGCGCGTGCCGGACGCGACTTCGCTGGCCAGGTCGGGAAACGTGGTTGAGATACGCGTGGGCGTGCCGGGGATGTTGCGCGGAGTGATGATGACGGTTGATCCGGTTTTTACTTCGACCGGCTTATGGCGGCTCAGCAATCCGGTGCGGATTTTAGGGCCTTGCAGGTCTTGCAGGACGCAGACGGTGCGATTTTCTTTTTCTGCGGCGCGACGCAGGCGTTCAATGTTGCGGGCGTGATCGGCATGCGTGCCGTGAGAAAAATTAAGGCGAGCCACGTCCATGCCAAGGCGAAGCAGATCGCGCATCGCGGCCTCGGAGTGGCAGGCGGGGCCGATCGTACAGATGATTTTGGCGCGACGAGACGCGGATGAAATTGGATTCTCCAGCTGAAGGGCGACTGCTGAGGCGAGTTGTGGCTGGTTCGACGTCAATATCTTCTCCACCGATCTTGCGAGCAAGAGTTGAGGGCTTCAGAGATTACCATCCCTGAAGGGACTCGATTATTTAATTCGATGACCTGCGGACACTGATGGCGGTCAATTCTTTCCCCAGCATCGCCCTTGGAAACAGCATCGCGTTGAATTCCGCGCCCACGAGGATGACAAGCGAAACCATGTACATCCAGACCAGCAGGGCGATGGCGGCGCCAAGCGATCCGTAAATGATGCTGTAGTCGGCGTAGTGCTTCAAATAAAAGCCGAACAGCAGCGTGGAAGAAAACCACATCGCGGTGGCGAGCGTCGCACCCGGAAGCACGCTATGCCACGGCTGTGTGCGCGGCACCGCATTGTGATAGATGAGCGCGATCACCGCAATGCTGGTTAGCGTTGCGATGATCCATCGAATCGCCCCCCACATCAGCAGAATGTAAACGCTGTATTCGCGCGCGGTATAAAAGAGAATCGTAGTTTCAATTTTGCTGCCGAAGGCGACCAGCAAAGTGGAGAAGGTCATGGGCAGCAGCGCAAAGACGACCAGCGCGAACGAAATCAGGCGTTCTTTTACGAGGCCCCAGATTTTCGGCAACTCGTAGCAGCGCCGGAATCCTTCCATCCAGGAAATCATGACGCCCGAGGCAGTCCACAGCGTCAGCAGGGAAGCGGAGACCAGCAGGCCCATTGGCCGCGCCCCGGCGCCGCGCAAGAAATTCATTGCGGTACTGCTGCCGGCGGGGAGAATCCGCGACAAGGCGTAGGAAATTTCCCGCAAGTAGGGTCCGCCCTTGTGCCAGGTGGCCAACACCGAGCCCACCACCAGCAGCGCGGGGAAAAAAGTAAGAATCGAAGAATATGCCGAAGCTTTCGCGATAGAGAATGCGTCGTGCTGGAACGCACGCCAAAAGGCCAACCGCAGCAGCCTGAGAAAGCGGAGCATCGCTGGCCCTAGCTTAGGACGCGGAGGCGCAGGTTGCAACGAAGGAAGCGCAGGAGGTTCCTCGGTCAGCAATTGTTGGGGGTTGGCGTGCATTCGTTAATAAGCAGACGCTGTCATCTTGAGCGGCGTAACCGTTCGCCAAGCGAATGGCTCCGGAGTCGAAAGATCCCTTGGATATTAAACAGAACTGTCGAGGGATTTTCACCACCGCACTCGCCGTACCCGGCTGCAACGTAAAACTTCCTTACAAGCTCATCCCGATTACATGCGGATAGGGACCCTTCGACTATGCAGATGCTTCGCATCGCGAACCACCTGCTCCGCTCAGGATGACAAAATAATTTCGGGGGCGAATTGGTTCGCCCCCGAATTTGAGTGTAGTTGGCTTACTCCGCGGCCAGTTCTTCGGTCTCGCCCTCGTGGCGCATCATCTCGAGAGCACGCTCGGCCTCTTCGTACGCCGCCGAAACTTCCGCCTGCACTTTGGCCGCGGCCTCTTCCATCTCTGGCGAGAGGCGCACGTTGCGGTAGTACTCCATGCCGGTTCCGGCAGGGATCAGGCGGCCGAC
>CAWFUK010000025.1:0-41680 GCA_963818935.1 uncultured Acidobacteriaceae bacterium | reverse complement strand
ACATCAGCACCTTGGTCAGAAACAAAAACACAATGCCTCCGCCGATCAGGCCGCTCGTGATGGAGGCGAGCAAGCCGAAGCCGACCCATATGCCGGAGTAGCGGGTCAGCAGAAATCCTGTGCCGCCAAACCAGGCCAGAAAAGCCGTCAGGGTGATGAAATTGAAGGGCGAAACTCCGCCGGAATCAGTGTGCGTGCCCGCCTTCGCCGCGCTCCCCGCAACCTGCGCCTGACCGGTCACCGATCCATGCGCTGCGGGTGCGCCCGCGGATGGAACCTGTCCGCTTACGTGTCCATGGAAGTGCGGCAGGTGCAGCTTGCCGGTACGTGCGCCCCCAAACACAAACGAAAAGAAGCTGAAGCAGAAACCGACGGCGAAACAGATCAGGTAGAAGTCCGCCCATGTCATGGAATAGTTCATCGGCTTCCCCTCCTCTCTGCGTGCGTGGCGCGAGCTTGTGAATCGCGATGATTGTCACGGCGATCGCGGGCCGCGGTGCCCGCTCCGCCGCTGACGATCAACTCCGGCCTTAGCGCCTCCAGCAGGCGATCTGCCAGTCCTGGGGTATCGAGAATCGCACCCAGCAACAGCATCGCCCGCCGCGTATCTTTTTGGCGCGCGGCCTTGATCAGGGCATCGCTGAGTTCGGCATCGCCGACAAAACGCTCCGAACCTTGCAGTAGCCACACATCCAGTTGGCCCTCCGTGGTGCGCAGGTCTGAAGTCAGCGCCGTGTGATAACCCTCAGGGTCATCCACCAGAAAGCCGGGATGAACCTTAAAAAACTTCGCCAAAAGCGCACGCGACGACTGCGTCATGTGCGGGCGCGCACCGTTTTCAATCTGCGACAGATAGGACTGGCTGATGCTCTTGCGCAACTCCTGGCGAACGGCCTTGACGATTTCCTGCTGGGTCATGGGCCGGCCGAGGCCGCGCAAGGAGCCTTCCACCTCGCGCAGGTAGCGAATTTTCTCTCCCAGCTTCATATTTTCAATATCTCAGATCGCAATAGTTATATTGCAATATGTAATACATTGTCAAGCATTGGATTTGCCGCCGTTTCAGAGGGTTGCTGGCGTACTCCACCGCGCCACGAGCCACCTGCCATAATCACTCGATCAGGAGGTTGGACCTTGCTTGCTGAGTCGGAGAATCAGGTGAGCCCGAGCAGTCCAGCGCCGCAGCCGTGGGGCCGCTCCGATCGCCACCGCATGCTGGCATTTCTGGCCATCGCATTTGTTGCTCCTTTGCCGCTTGCCATCGCGCTGGGCGGGTCAGGAAAAAGCGGTAATTCCTCGATGACTGTCCCGCACGACTTGCCGCTCAAACTCGTGACGGCCTTCTGTGTCCTACTGGCGACCTGGACTGTCGCCCGGATGGAGAAGCGTCCGATGGCGGATTATGGCATTTCTCTACGCCAGTCATTTGGGAGGAGGTTTTGGGAGGGTGCCTTCTGGGGCTTTGCGATGCTGTCCGCGCTATTGCTGCCTCTGCGCATGACTGGGGACTTTCGCATCGACTCGGCCGCGCTGGCGGGAAGTGCGGTTGTTCGCTGGGCCTTTGCGTGGGGCTTAACTTTTCTTGGCGTCTCGTTAACCGAAGAGCTCACGTTCCGCGGATACTTCCTCTTCCTATTGGCTCGGCGAAGACGTTTTTGGCCGGCGGCGCTGATTCTCTCCGTTGCCTTTGGGGCCGCCCATCTGGGCAATCAGGGTGAGAATGTGTTCGGCATTCTGCAAGCGTTCGGTACGGGCCTGCTGTTTTGCCTGATGATTCGTCGCACTGGCAACCTCTGGTTCGCCATCGGATACCACGCAGCATGGGACTGGGCGCAAACTTTTTTCTATGGCACGCCCGACAGCGGACTGCTCGGCGTCGGCCGCTTTCTGAACAGCTCAGTGCAAGGCCCCAATTGGCTGACAGGAGGCTCGGTGGGACCGGAAGGAAGTGTCTTCGGAATTTTGATTCTTGCGGTCTGTGCCGTCGTGATCCACTTTCGCTTTCCGAAAGTGTTGTATCCGAATCGTCCAATGTAACCTGGGCCGTAATCCGCAAAAATGAGCCCTCATGCGAGCGTGAGAGATTCCGGCGGCTCCAGTAAGGGTTTCCGCGTGATGAGGTGACAAGCGCGGAGCCCGCAGCCAAAATCCTGAGCGCTGCCAAGAATATCTCACAGTCCGGCTTCGATGCGCGAGCGGGGGTCGAGGTAATCGCGTAAAGCGTCGCCGATGAAGTTGAACGAGAGCACGGCGAGCATGACGGCGAGCGCGGGAAAAAGAACAAGATGCGGGGCATCGAAGAGGTGAGCGCGGCCGTCGTTGAGCATGGTGCCCCAACTGGCCGTGGGCGGAGGCACGCCGAGTCCGAGGAAACTCATCGTGGCTTCGGCGAGGATGGCCCCGGCCATGCCGATGGCGGCTTGCACGATCACGGGCTGGATAATGTTGGGCAGAATGTGGCGGACGATGATGCGCAGATCGCTGGCGCCGAGAGCGCGGGCAGCTTCCACAAACTCTCGCTCGCGGGCGGCGAGGACTTGTCCGCGAACCAGGCGGGCATAGCCAACCCATCCGCCCAGCGAGAGCGCGAGAACCAGATTAAAGATGCCTGGGCCGCGAAAGGCGACGAAGGCGATGGCGAGAAGAATTCCCGGAAACGAGAGGAACGCATTCATCAGGACGATGTTGACGAAGCGGTCAATGCCTCCGCCGTAGTATCCGGCGATGGAGCCGATGATGAGTCCGAGCGCGAGCGAGAACGCGACCACGCAGCTTCCCACCAGCATGGAGATGCGTGCGCCATAGATGATGCGGGAGAGGATGTCGCGGCCGAGTTCGTCGGTGCCGAACCAGTGCGCCTGCGACGGAGGGTTGAGACGCGCGGGCAGATGGATAAACGCGGGATCTTGCGGAGCAATCCAGGGCGCGAAGACAGCGAAGATTATGAAGATGATGACGAGCACGACGCCTATGGCTGCGAGCGGGTTGCGGCGGGCGTTGTGCGCGACCTGGCGGCGGAACGCGATGGCGGCAGTGGACATGGAAAAATATGAATCGTCCGAAGCCAGTAAATTACCACACCCGGAGCTTGAACTTGCGACTCTTGACAGCGAACCATATTTCTGCAAATATCGAAATATGTCAATCGGCCCATCCAAAAGATCCTTAGCGCAAGTCGCAAAGTATGCGGACATGTTTTCCGCCATGGGCACAGAATCGCGCCTGCGGATTATGCAACTCCTGCTGTCGGCCCACCCTGACGGCCTCGTGGTGGGCGAGATTCAGGACGAACTCGATATTCCCAATTCCACCCTGTCGCACCACCTCGACAAACTGAAGGCCGAAGGCCTGGTCACCGTCACCCGCGAAAGCACATTTCTGCGTTACACCGCCAACACAGAGGCGCTTCAGGAAATTCTCCAGTTCTTGTATGCCGAGTGCTGCACCAGGAACAAAGCACTCAAACCCGAATCCATCGTGAATTGCTGCAAATAGAGGAGCCATGACTGATATCAAAGAGGTCGTAAAAGAGAAGTACGGGCAAGCCGCCCTGCGCGTGACATCGGGAGGCAGTTCGTGTTGCGGCGCCAACTCGCCCACTGGGTGCACCGATCCCATCACTTCGGATCTTTATGATGCAAGCCAAGAGGGACAAATCCCCGAAGAAGCTCTGCTGGCCTCGCTGGGATGCGGGAATCCAACCGCCCTCGCGAAACTAAGTCCTGGCGAAGTTGTGCTCGACCTCGGCTCGGGCGGCGGCATCGACGTGCTTCTATCCGCCAAGCGGGTAGGGCCGACTGGTAAGGCTTACGGCCTGGACATGACCGACGAGATGCTCGCCCTCGCCAACCAGAACCGACGGAAAGCCGGAATCGAGAACGCCGAGTTTCTCAAAGGCGAGATCGAGCACATTCCGCTGCCTGACAATTCGGTTGATGTCGTCATCTCGAATTGCGTCATCAACCTTTCCGCCGACAAAGACCGCGTGCTTGGCGAAGCTTTCCGCGTGCTAAAGCCCGGCGGCCGCTTCGCCGTATCGGATGTTGTGACCCGAGGCGAGATGCTGCCCGAAATCCGCAAGAATGTTCTCCTGTGGGTGGGCTGCGTTGCGGGCGCGCTGGAAGAGAATGACTATCGCAAAAAACTCACGACGGCCGGCTTCGAACAGATAGAAGTTGAACCAACCCGCGTCTATCGCATCGAAGACGCTCGCGAGTTTCTCTCCGGTCATAACATCGATGTCGACGCCATCGCGCCGCAGGTGGATGGCAAGTTTATGAGCGCCTTCATCCGAGCCGTCAAGCCCAAATCAACCCAGCCCTGCTGCGGCCCAACCTGCTGCAATTGAGAAGGCAATGACACATCACTACAACGTCCTGTTTCTATGCACAGCTAACTCCGCCCGGTCGATTATGGCGGAAGCTATCCTGAACTCGAAGGGACGGCCCAGGTTCACGGCGTACAGTGCGGGAAGCCATGCGTCGGGAACGGTCCGCATCGAGGGGTTAAGGCAGATTGAAATCGCTCACATCCCTACGAGCGGACTCAGAAGCAAGAACTGGGATGAGTTTGCGGCACCCGGCGCCCCGCAACTCGATTTTGTCTTCACCGTCTGCGACGACGCTGCAAAGGAAGTCTGTCCGATATGGCCGGGCCAGCCGATGACGGCTCACTGGGGTATTCCCGATCCAGCCGCCTTCGCCGGATCGGAAGAACAAATTCAAAGAGCGTTCCGAGAGGCGTTTTTCTTGCGGGACCGCCGCATCAGTCTGTTCTTGAACTTACCGCTTGAATCGCTTAACCGGCTTGTGCTCCAGAAAGAACTTGATCACATTGGTCGGACTAACCCGCTGGCCGCCGATGAAAACAAGCCGGCCGATTGATTCGGCGCGAGAGGATTGAATGAAGAATCGTCGTCTTAGCTTTTTGGATCGCTATCTGACCGCGTGGATCTTTGCGTCCATGTTGTTCGGCGTGTTGTTGGGCTCGCTGGTTCCTCAAATCGTACCGTTTCTAAATCGCTTCAGCATCGGCACCACCTCGATTCCGATCGCCGTGGGATTGATCGTCATGATGTATCCGCCTTTTACGAAGGTGCGCTACGAGGAGCTACCCGAAGTGTTTCGGAATAAAAAAGTACTGGGCCTTTCGCTCCTGCAGAATTGGCTTGTCGGACCGATTCTCATGTTCGTGCTGGCGGTTGTTTTCCTTCGTGGTTACCCGGAATACATGGCCGGGCTGATCCTGATCGGCCTGGCGCGATGCATCGCCATGGTCATTGTGTGGAACGAGTTAGCCCAGGGCGACACGGACTACGCGGCTGGCCTCGTGGCCTTCAATTCCCTCTTTCAGGTTTTCTTTTATTCCATCTATGCGTGGGTGTTCATTACTGTGCTTCCCGCCAAGCTCGGGCTCCGAGGTGCCGTCGTCAACGTTTCCATCGGAGAGATCGCAAGGAGTGTCTTTATCTATTTAGGCATCCCTTTCCTCGCTGGGTTCGTCACTCGTACGGTCATGGTTCGTCTCAAGGGCCGGGATTGGTACCAGCAAAACTTTGTTCCGCGGGTGAGCCCCCTGACGCTGATTGCCCTCTTGTTTACGATCATTGTGATGTTCTCGTTAAAGGGCGAATACATCGTGTGCCTTCCCCTTGATGTCTTGAGGATTGCACTCCCGCTGCTGATTTATTTCATCGTTATGTTTCTGGTTTCCTTCTACATGGGTAAAAAGCTTGGAGCGGACTATTCCAAGACCACCACGTTGGCGTTCACTGCCGCCTCGAATAACTTCGAGCTGGCGATCGCAGTCGCAGTTTCTGTTTTCGGAATCAACTCAGGGGCGGCCTTCGCCGCGGTCATCGGACCACTGGTCGAGGTACCGGTGATGATCGCGCTGGTGAACTTGGCGTTCCACTTCCAGCGCAATATTTTTCCATTTCCCCGGCAATGAGCGTCAAACCTGTCCCGGGATAGTGGCGCTTCTGCTGCGGCTTTAACATGACATCAGTTGACTCCCACTCATTTCCGGCACCGCCGAGGACATCCGCATGCCCCATGCTCAACCCGTAAAGATCTACCTCTTCGCCTGCGTCCACAATGCAGGCCGCTCGCAAATGGCAGCAGCTCTTTTCAACCGTCACGCCGACCAGCGGGCTTGTCTCGCAGTCTCGGCCGGCACAGCGCCTGGGGACCACGTTCATCCCGAAGTAATTGAAGTAATGAAGGAGATTGGAATCGACCTCAGTTCAGCCCGGCCCCAGAGACTGACAAAAGAGCTGGCCGAAACTGCCTCCGTGCTGATCACCATGGGTTGCGGAGAGTCCTGCCCATACGTTCCGGGCCTGCGAACTATCGACTGGCCTTTGTCCGACCCCAAGGGGCAGTCCATCGCGGCGGTGCGCGCGATCCGGGATGACATCCACGAGAGAATTAAAGCGCTGATGCAGAATGAGTGCGCCGACTGCTGGGTTGCTGCGCCCTGATGGGGCGGCCAAGCTCCAAGTCCGCCATTACCTAAACTCAGTTCGCCGGTCGAATCCTTGAGAATTTGCTCCAGTTCACTACCCTGATTAAACCGTTTGACAGAAGTTTCAAGGTGTTATATACCTCGCAGGAAGTACATCTGCGGCTACTCTTTCCCAACCAAATTGTTCTCCTACTCGAGGTGAATCATGACACGAAAAATTAGCATCGCTCTCTCCATTGCCTCTGTAATTTTGGTGTTCAGCCTGACGTTTGCGTCACTTGCGTATGCAGCGGATTCAGGATCGCGCATCCTTACGATTACCAAGCCAATCGATGAAACACAGCTGGTCAGGCTCGCCGGCAATACCCGCATCGAAGCCAATGCGAAGAATGATCGTGGCGCTGTGCCGGATGGTTTCGCCCTCGACCACATGCTTCTGCAGTTGAAGCGGGCGCCCCAACTGGATCGCGAATTCGCCCAATACGTCGAGTCGCTCACCGACAAATCATCTTCCCACTTTCGCCAATGGATCAGCGCCAGCGAACAAGGTGAGAAGTATGGCCTCGCGCAGCAGGATATCGACACTATTACCGGCTGGCTGCAATCCCACGGCTTCACAGTTGGCTACGTCTATCCGAATCGGATGGTGATTGACTTCTCGGGAAATGCTGAGCAGATCCGCAAGGCGTTCCATACTGAGATCCACTATCTCGAAGTAAACGGCGAACAACATATCGCTAACATGAGCGATCCTGAAATACCGCAGGCTCTGGCGCCCGCGATTGCGGGCGTCGTATCGCTCCACAACTTCAGACCC
Source organism: uncultured Acidobacteriaceae bacterium (assembly GCA_963818935.1). Taxonomy (GTDB): domain Bacteria; phylum Acidobacteriota; class Terriglobia; order Terriglobales; family Acidobacteriaceae; genus Sulfotelmatobacter. Next base: position 34,398 of record CAWFUK010000025.1, on the reverse strand, counting down.
CACGCCGACTACAAGCGTCGGACGCAATACACGTTTTCCGGCTGTGGCGCTGACTGCTATGCGCTGGTTCCGGCTGATTTCCAGACGATCTACAATTTGACCCCGCTTTACACGGCCGGCATCACGGGCAAAGGCGAGACCATTGTGGCGATCGAAGATACAAATTCCTACGGTTCCGACTGGTCCAACTATCAGAAGACGTTCGGCCTGAAATCTTATGGAGGCACGCTTAAGACCGAACATCCGAACGACGCGAAGAACTGCACCAATCCAGGAACCAACGGGGATGACGTCGAGGCCGACCTGGATGTGGAGATGATCACGGCCGCGGCCCCAGCGGCAACCGTGGAACTGGCATCCTGCGCCGACACTACGACGACCTTCGGAGGCCTGATCGCGATCCAGAACATCGTCAGTGCAGCCAGTCCTCCGCCGGTGATGAGCATGAGTTATGGAGTGTGCGAAGTTATCAATGGCGCTGCCTCGAACGCGGCCTTTAACTCAGCATTTGAATCGGCGGCTGCCGCCGGCATCTCGGTGTTTGTTTCCGCCGGAGATAACGGCGCTTCTACCTGCGCCCGCGACTTCACCAATGGTGAAGAGTGGGCTTACCCGGGAATCGGTGTCACGGGCTGGGGTGAGACCGCCTATAACGTTTCCGTGGGCGGTACAGATTTTGAAGATCTTTACAATGCGCTGGAAGGTGGCGCCCCGCAGAGTACGTACTGGAACTCCACCAACGGTACTTACTACGGTTCCGCTATATCATACATTCCGGAAATTCCCTGGAACGACTCCTGCGCCAGTTATCTGGTGTACAACGTCGAAGGCTATACCGAGCCTTACGGAACGACTGGCTTCTGCAATAGCACGACTGGCGAAGAGTTCTTAGACACCGGCGCAGGCGCCGGTGGCCCGAGCAACTGCGCCACAGGCGCCGGGAACGCGGACTATGCCTATGTGGAAGATACGACTTGCGCGGGCTACGCCAAGCCCTCGTGGCAGGCGGGCATCCTGGGCAATCCCGCGGATGGCGTGCGCGATGTCCCGGATGTCGCGCTGTTTGCCAGCAATGGTATTTGGGGACACTACATCATTGAGTGCTTCTCGGATACAGCCAACGGCGGCGTCAAGTGTAGCGGCTCTCCCAGCGGCTGGTTTGGCGTGGGTGGAACTTCTGCCTCGGCGCCACTAATGGCTGCCATTCAAGCTCTCGTGGACGAGAAATGGGCGATCCGCGCCGGCAATCCGAATCCCACGTATTATTCCATTGCCAACACGGAATTCGGCACCTCGGGCAACAGCTCCTGCTACTCGGTGAACGAAGTGGCAGGCAATAGCTGCGTCTTCAACGACATCACGCAGGGCGATAACGATATCAACTGCGTGTTCAATGGCAGCGTCTTCAAAGCCGATTGCTACGCGCCTTCAGGAACCAATGGCACGCTGGGCACCCAGGCCATCGCCAGCCTGACATTACAGAATGGCGGATCGGGTTACACCAGCACGCCGACTTGCACCATCGATGCTCCCGCCAATAAATCCAAGTATCTTTCCCCCACCGGCAAAACGATTTATGGCGGCGGTACGAATGCGAAGTGCACGGCGACGATCGATAAGACCACGAAGGTCGTCACCAAAGTCACGCTAACCACCAAGGGCGGGGGATATACCGGAGTGCCGATCTGCACCATCAGCGGCGGAGGCGGGACGGGTGCCGCATGCATGGCAGTTATCACGCCGACGAAGGCAGCCTCAGCCTATCAACCCACCTTCGGAGCCACTGCGGGTTGGGACATGGCCACGGGCCTCGGCAGTGTGAACGCTTATAACCTGGTGGAAGATTCCTCCTGGAAGTAAGCTTCGCTTAACGGGAAGAGAGCAGCGATAGACAATCGCGCGGGCGGGAGGCATTCCTTACCTGCCCGCGTCGATTTTTGTCTCCGAGCCGTGCGGACGGCGGCGGTGCAGTTTGATCTCGAAATCAACGGCGTCATCCCGAGCGCAGCCGTTTCTCAGGCGTAGCGAGGGATCTCCCGCTCACCCGGCGTGACGCGTGAGCCAGACTGCACCACTCTCCTCCGGATCATCGGTTTGACGCCGCCTGCCGCGCCTCACTATAATGTTTTCGATCCACGCCATTGCAGAAAGCTGATCGAGGTGGACGGCACGCCCGCTCTGTAGGCGTGTGACTCTGGCAGTTCAGCGCGCATTGTTCGAGACAGTCCGGCGGCCGTTGCAGAAAAACGCGAGAAGAGTGCAAAACGAAGTCTCGCGAGTGCATCCCAGTAATTACGGCCAGCTTTGAGAAACATTCTGAGTTCTTCCCGGAGCTACATTCCAGGAACCATATTCAGCGAATCTACATTCCAAACGGAACCATGTTCCAAGGAGTTTAAGCGATCCAATGACAAGCAAGTTCCTGCGGTCTTTCTTGACCATCACTGTTATCTCAACCGTTACTGCCTGGGCCCAGGCCACGGGCGCTCCGCCCGCGGCACCCTCCGCCTCAACCGCAACCGCGCCGGCCAACACCATCGCCACCGGAACCGGCAGCAAGCTCGGCACCATCAACATTGAGCAAGCCGTGATCGGCAGCAACGAAGGCCAGCGCGACTTCGCCGCCCTGCAAAAAAAGCTGGAGCCGAAACAGAACGAGTTGAAGGCGCAGAATGACGAAATCGAGCAACTGCAAAAACAGTTGCAGACCCAGGGCGACAAGCTGAATGAGGAGGCGCGCGCCACGCTGGTCAAACAGATTGAGACCAAGAAAAAGTCGCTGGAGCGAGCCGGGCAGGATTTTCAGGAAGATGCCCAGAACCAACAGAAAGAAGCCTTCCAGCGCATTCTGGCCAAGATGGCGCCCGTGATCGTGAAGCACGCGCAGGACAATGGCTTCAGCATGATCGTGGACACGTCGAACCCGTGGCCGCAAAGCCCCATCCTCTGGTATGGCGAGGGCGGGGACATCACCAAGGCGGTCGTCGATATCTATAACGCGCAATCTGGCGTGCCCGCCCCAGCTCCGGCTGCCGCGACCCCGAAGCCGGCGGCTGCCAGGCCGGCAGCTCCGAAGTCGACGCCTCCCGCAGCTCCGTCGTCCACTCCGAAATAGTTTTTTCGAGAACGGATCTCTCGACACCGCGAGTGTCGCGAAAGTTCCAGCAGGCCGCGTGAAAGCGCGGCCTTTTTTCTTTACACCAGCTTTTTTGCATCAGCTTCCTTTGCTTGTGCCGGTCCGCGAAAAGTTTTTCGGTGTCCTTAGCAGTAATCAGTTTCAACTCAGGAGGACACATGTTCGATGACGCTAGGATCGCGGAAACAACGATCACCCAAAGCCTATTCAGCACTGCTCGCACCGCATCGTGGGACGGGCGCTCACGCCGCGGATTTACTACTCTCACCTCATTCGGATTGCAGGCTCTCGCTGTCGGCTTCCTGCTGGCATTGCCGCTCATCCGGCCAATTGGCTTGCCCTTGCCGCGCGCGGTTTCAGCACCCGTAAGTTTGGGCCAGCCGCTGGCAGTTCGGGTGACGACCAGATCTCAAGCCGGCGCAAACCGCACCACGCAGAGCAATGCCAGCGATGTGGTTTGGCGGCATCCGCGGAGTATACCTCGAAGCATTGTGTCAGACGAAGGCGATGATGGAGCGCCAGCGCTTCCCGCACTCGGCTCGACCGCCGTCGGAACCATAGGAGGACACGGCCTTCCCGATGGACTACGCGATGGTTACGGCAGCGGCCCAGTTCCAATCATGCCCGCCGCGCCGAGGCCGGTCGCCCCTCCACTTCGCATCTCGCATATGAGCGAAGGCGATCTGGTATACAGAGTTCTCCCGGCTTATCCGCCTCTTGCCCGCAGCGCGCGGGTTCAAGGCACGGTTGTATTGCAGGCCATTATCAGCAGGCAAGGCGCCATCGAGAACCTGAGAATGCTCTCGGGACATTCCATGCTGGTTCGGTCGGCGATCGACGCCGTCCGCCAGTGGCGCTATCGTCCGTATATCCTGAACGGTGAACCTGTAGAAGTGGAAACGCAGATCACAGTGACGTTCTCCCTCGACGGAAACTGAAAAGGCCAGTGCTTCGTGATAGCGATTCGTGGTTCGCGAAGCGCTTTGGAAATGCCCACTCCGGTGGAGCGAGACTATCCACTCCTCACTGACCATTAACCGCTATTTTCCAGGCGTAGCCCAAGCGTAACCTGAGATACCGCGTCGCTCCCGCTATAATCGAGCGCAGTGGCAAGCACTGTCGAAATCCTGAGCCGCGTTGCGACCCGCCCGACTTGGGCGGAAGTTTCCCTCTCTACTCTGCGGCAGAACTTCCGCACGGTGATGAAGCATACCAGCGCAGGGGTGACCGTCTGCGCGGTTGTAAAGGCCGACGCATATGGACACGGGGCCGTCGAGTGCGCACGCGCCTTGCAGGGGGAAGGCGCGAAGTGGCTCGGCGTGACCTCGCTCGATGAAGCGATCCCATTGCGCGAGGCGGGTATCGAGTCGCGCGTCCTGCTGATGACCGGTTTCTGGCGCGGCGAAGAGAATGAGATCGTCCGCTTGGGCCTGACTCCCACCGTGTGGGAACCATGGCATATCGAGTCATTGCAACGTGCCGCCGCATCCAGCGCGGTGCGCCAGGCCGTGCATCTGAAAGTGGACACCGGAATGGGCCGCTTGGGGGTCTCGCTGGAAGAACTTCCGGCCGTGTTAAAGGAATTGACCCAAGCTCCACATGTGATTCTCGAAGGCTTGTCCACGCACTTGGCTTCGTCCGAAGTGATGGATGCCCCTTCGGTGACCGAGCAGGCGCGCCGTTTCGAGGAGGCCCAGCGCATGGTGAGGGCAGCCGGCTTCGATCCGCAGCTGGCGCACATGGCTAACACCAGCGCGCTGATCTCGCGCCGCGAAACCTGGAACAACATGGTGCGCCCGGGCGTTGCGCTTTACGGATATTATTTGCCGTTTCAGCGCGCGGGCAGGGAAGTGAGCGGCGGCACGTTGCGGCTTTCTGTGAAGCCGGTGCTGACCTGGAAGACGCGTATTCTCTCGATGCGAAACTTCGCCGCCAACCAGCCCCTCGGCTACGGTGGAACGTATGTGACCAAGGCTCCGGCGCACGTTGCCGTGCTGCCGGTAGGTTACGCCGACGGTTACAATCGCCAGCTTTCCAATCGCGGCCGAGTGATCGTGCGCGACCACTACGCGCCGATCGTCGGCAGCATCTCCATGGATCTCACGCTGGTGGACGTAACCGGCATTCCGGGAATTATGGTAGGGGATGAAGTGATCCTGCTCGGCACCTGCGACGGGCTGAGCGTGGATGCGCTCGAACATGCGCGCCTGGCGAATAGCTCGCCCTACGAGATTCTCTGCAATATTTCCAAGCGCGTGCCACGACGGTACGAAGGCTAGTAGCAAGAAGCAATATTCCCTTTGCTCGGTCGATAACGACTCCACGCTTCACTCCCCGTTCAGCGTCCAAATGCCATTCGCCAACTGCTCATTGCAACCATTGAATGCTCGCGTCTGAGAAGGTCCGCATCGCCTTGTTACACTTGAAGGTTGACTATGCCTTCACGCTACGCACAATGGATGTATGACTGGGAGCACCGGCTGACTTCAGTGGACAATAATCGCGTGGTTCGTCCGCTGGAGTGGGGCTTGGACTTTGCGGAAAACTGGCCTTGCCAGAATGGCTGGCATCCGGGGCAGGCGGTCAGCGATCCGGCGAAGTTTTTCATCGACTTCAACCGCCGCATCGTTGCCCACAGCGACGACTTTTATGGCTACACAACGCCCACGGATTTCCGGCTGGAGAAGCGCGAGGTAGAAGTTTTCTCTACGCGAGAAGTTCCCGATCCGAAGCTGGAAGAAAAGGTGAAAGGAACGTATGCGGAGTTCCTGCGCTTCAGCGCACCGGTCAAGACCCCGTATCCGGAAAATAATCTGGTGAATGCGCGCTGGTTTCCGACGCGAGGACGGCGGGCCATCGTCCTTCTTCCGCACTGGAACGCCGACGCGATCGCTTACGTCAGCCTATGCAAAGTTCTGAATATGTTGGGCATCGCCGTGTTGCGCATGAGCATGCCGTATCACGACATTCGCATGCCCGCGGAGATCAGCCGCGCGGACTATGCCGTTTCGGCGAACATTGGACGCACCATGGATGCGCTGCGGCAGGGCGTGGTGGATGTTCGCTGCTGCCTGGATTGGCTGGAGCAACAGGGTTACAGCAAACTGGGCATTGTGGGCACGAGTTTGGGATCGTGTTATGCGTTCATCGCCGCGGCACACGATCCACGCCTTCGTGTCGCGGCGTTTAATCATGCCTCGACTTACGTGGCCGACGTGGTGTGGCATGGGCAGTCGACGCGACACATACGGCAGGGAATTGAGTCGCAGATCGATCTCGAAACCTTGCGGCAGTCGTGGCTGGCGGTGAGTCCGATGGCGTATTTCAAGCAGTTCGGGCGCTGGCCAAAGAAGTCGCTCATCATTTATGCGAAATACGACTTGACGTTTCTGCCCGAGCTTTCGCGCGATGTCGTGGAGGAATTCGAGCGGCACGGTCTTGATCATAAAGTTGTGGTGCTGCCCTGCGGCCACTACACCATGGGCGAGGCTCCTTATAACTATATGGATGGCTGGCACCTGGCTTCGTTTTTGCGGACCGCGTTCGAGAGTAGCTAGGTCCGATCCGCGGAGCGCCGCGCGGGCGAGGGGCGCGCTACAGCCGCGGGGACGGCCGCGCTACGCTAGAATGTAGAGATGGCGCCCGGCATGATCGATTGCGATGCGGTGGTCGAGCACTGCCGCGGTGATTTCGTGATCAGCACTGACCGCGAACGGCTCAGTTTGGATGTGATGTACGATTTTCTGACGAATTGCTATTGGGCCCAAGGCATTCCTCGCGAAGTAGTGGCGCGGTCGATTGAGCATTCGCTATGCTTCGGCATTTATGATGGGAATGCGCAGGTTGGTTTTGCCCGCGTAGTCAGCGACTTTGCCACCGTGGCCTATCTTGGCGATGTCTTCGTGCTGGAATCGCATCGCGGACGCGGGTTGAGTACGTGGCTAATGGAGTGCATCGTGCAACATCCCGCGCTGCAAAATCTGCGGCGCTGGATTCTTTTGACCCGCGACGCGCAGGGAATTTATTCACGCTTGGGATTTGTGCCTTTAGAGAAACCCGATCGATACATGGAACTGCACCGGCCGAACGTATACGAGGCCTCCTAGGAAGACAACATGAAAAGCTCAAATAATATGTATCGCCCGCTGCATGAAGCGGATCCGCAGATCGCCGCTGCCATCGACAACGAAACCCGCCGTCAGCACGAGGGCCTGGAACTGATCGCTTCGGAAAATTTTGTCAGCGAGGCCGTGCTCGAAGCCGCTGGGTCGGTCTTTACCAATAAGTATGCCGAGGGATATCCCGGCAAGCGTTACTACGGCGGCTGCGAGTACGCCGACGTAGTGGAAAATTTAGCGCGCGACCGGGCGAAACAATTGTTTGGCGCGGAGCACGCCAACGTCCAGCCGCACGCGGGCTCGCAGGCCAACATGGAGGCGTACGCCGCGGTGTTGCAGCCTGGCGACACGATTCTAGGCTTGAACCTGGCGCATGGCGGACATTTAACCCACGGGCATCATCTGAATTTTTCCGGCAAAACCTACAAGATCGTTCCCTACGGCGTCACCAAAGAAACCGAGACGATCGATTATGACGCGCTGGAAAAGTTGGCAGAGGAGCACCGGCCGAAGCTGATCATCGGCGGAGGAAGCGCGTATCCGCGAATCATCGATTTCGCCCGCATGCGGCAGATTGCCGACAAAGTGGGCGCGCTCTTTTTAGTCGATATGGCGCATTTCGCGGGGCTGGTGGCGGGAGGCGCGCATCCTTCCCCGGTGCCGCATGCGCAGATTGTGACCTCAACTACGCACAAGACTCTGCGCGGGCCGCGCTCGGGCCTGATTCTTTCGAAGGCCGAATTCGCGGCGGCCATCGACAAGGTGGTTTTTCCCGGCATGCAGGGTGGACCGCTGGTTCATATCATCGCTGCCAAGGCAATCTGCTTCCAGGAAGCAATGCAGCCGGAATTCCGCGATTACGCGCGGCAAGTCGTCTCCAACGCGAAGGTGCTGGCCGAGACATTGGCCGCCGAAGGCTTCCGTATTATTTCCGGCGGAACCGATACGCACTTGATGCTGGTGGATGTCTTCTCCAAGGGCATGCTCGGGAGTGAAGCCGAGAAGGCGCTGGGCGAGGCCGGGATCACGGTCAACAAGAATGCCATCCCGTTCGATGTCAATCCTCCACTGAAGCCGAGCGGGATTCGCATTGGTTCTCCGGCGCTGACTACGCGAGGAATGAAAGAAGCCGAGATGCGGCAAGTCGGGCGATGGATCGCCCAAGCTCTCCTGCAGCGCAGTGACGCGGCGGTGCTGTCGAAGATTCGCCAGCAGGTGCTCGAACTGTGCGAAGCCTTCCCGCTGTATGCGGAGCGTCGGGCCCGGGCGCAGGCGGAAGTGAGAGCGTGAGCTTGGCGCAGTTAGGTGTCCTTGACCACTCGCGGAAAACAAACACAAAGCGACCGAGAGGATACGGACATGAGTTTATTAAAGAAATCATTTCGCGGCGGAGAACCACAGCCTGTGAACTCCTCCGTTGCTTCGATTGTGGTAGCCACAGGGTCCGCTAAGGTCGCCAATCCCCGATGCCACCGCCTGCATGCGGCCACCCCCTCCGTAGCTACTCGATTGCTCGAAGCTAATTCTATTCTGCTGTCTCTCGCCTCTTTGTGATTAAATTGCCGCAGTGAAGATCGCCATCGACATACGGCGGATGACGGAGTTTGGCGTTGGCACGTACATCCGCAATGTGGTTCGCACGCTCGGGCGTCTCGACCACGAAACCACGTACTTCCTTCTCGGCTCCGCGGACAAGGTGAAAGAGATCGGCCCTCTGCCGCCGAACTTTCAAGGCGTCGCCATCGCTGAGCCGGAGCGAACTCTCAAAAGCTTTTGGGAGTTCCGCATTACCGTGAAGCGGCTGGAATGCGATCTGGTGCACATACCGAACTTGTTCTCGGTGCCGCGGATGTTGCCCTGTCCTTATGTGATGACGGTGCACGATATGCTCGAACATTTATCCCGGGCGCGGCAGCGGACGGGCTTTTGGGGCGTCTGGCATTTTCAGTGGACCAAGCAGGTGCTGCGCGGAGCGGCGCGTATTTTCGCAGTTTCAAATTTCACGAAAACCGAAATGGAAAAACTGTTTGGCATTTCGCCAGACCGCATCGAAGTGGTTTACAACGCGATTGACGAGAGATTTTTTCACGGTCACGCCAACTCCTCCGAACGCCAACTGATTGCCGAGCGCTATCAGGTGACTTATCCCTTCCTGCTTTATGCCGGAAGAATCAGTCCGCATAAGAATGTGGTGCGCATGATCGAAGCTTTCTCGGCGCTCAAAGCCGAGTTGGAAAAAGAGCAGATGTTTCCGGATCTAAAGCTGATCATTATCGGAGACGATCTCTCGGGCAACCCGGATCTGCGGCGAACCGTCATCCGCAGCGGAGTGCAAAATGACGTACGCTTTCTTGGCTTCGTACCCATCGAAGTGCTGCGCACCTTTTACGATCAGGCGAAGATTTTTGTTTTTCCCTCTTTGTATGAAGGTTTCGGCTTGCCACCACTCGAGGCGATGGCCCACGGCACTCCGGTGGTAACTTCGAATGTGTCTTCGCTCCCCGAAGTGGTGGGCAATGCGGCGGTCCTGGTGCATCCGGAAAATGTTTTCGAGATCATGCGGGCGCTGCATCGCGTACTACTCGACCAGCCTCTGCGCGAAAGGATGAAGGAGCGCAGCTACCGGCAAGTGACCAAGTTCTCCTGGGAGAAATCGGTGCGGCGCATCCTCGAAGTGTATCGGGAAGTACCGCGTGCCCGTGGGTCGGGTCCAAGTGACTCGATCGATGACAAGAGCACGGCTGGCGTGGCATAGGGTAAGGTTGGTCCGACTCCGGAAAAATCCTCACCCTAGAGCACACAGAGAACCACAGGGTAAACCGGATCACTCTCCGGTCGAAGCAGGCTATTTCATCAATGGCTGGCCCGGCGATGCAATGGCAAGTTTGTGCAACTTGGTGGTGATGCGAGTTCGGTCGGCATCCGTCTGGGCCGAAGCGAGGCGTTTGCGCAGGGTTGTGATTTTGTGCTGACGAGTGCGGCGCCGGCGAATCTCCGGGCGGCGGCTGGGTGCGGACATGAATGGCTCCTGGAATTGAATCAACGAAATGAAATACTGCGACCGCGGATGCAAGCTGAATTGCCAGCCTGCATTCCGCAATCGCCTTAGGTATTACATTGGAAGCCGCGCGAACTGTCAATCAGCTCGCCCGTTTCATTGGCCCGTTCCTACGGCGAAGGAAGCCTTGGCCCGAATGTCGCGTGAGGAAGACCCGACCAGCACGGCGAACGTTCCGGGATCGGTGACCCAGTCTTTTTTGGCAGTGCTGTAGTACGCCAGCGCGCTTGGGTCTACGCTGAAATGAACGGTCTTGGCTTCGCCCGCCGCAAGCTCGATTCGTTGGAAGCCCTTCAATTCTTTCACCGGCCGATCGACGCTGGAATGGCCGTCGTAATGGAGGTAGAGCTGCGCCACTTCTGCGCCTGGCCGCGAGCCGGCATTACGGATCTGCAGGCTCACGTCAACGGGCTTACCTGAAGAAAGTCCATCCGAAGAAACCTTCATGTCGCTGTAATCGAACTTCGTATAGGAGAGCCCATACCCAAAGGGAAAAAGCGGTTCGACATTCTTCTTATCGAAATAACGGTAGCCCACATAAATTCCCTCGGCGTATTCGACTTTCAAGTGCTCGCCGGGATAATGCCCGTAGGCCGGAGAATCCTTCCACTCTTTCACAAAAGAAACGGGGAGTTTTCCGGAAGGATTGGCCTGTCCAAACAAAACATCCGCGATGGCGTTGCCGCCCTCCTGGCCGCCGTACCACATGTCAACGAGAGCGGGAACCTGGGCAAGCCATTTCGTCATAATGACCGGACCGCCAGCGTTAATCACCACGATGGTGTGTTGGTTCGCTTTCGCGACGGCCTCGATCAGTTCGTCCTGGCCAGGGGGGAGATCGAGCGTCTTCAGGTCGAAATCTTCGGACTCGATTTTGTTCGAGCGGCCAATCACCACGATGGCGACGTCAGCCTTCGCGGCTGCGGCGACGGCGTCACTCCTCAGCTGTTGTAAGTCTGAATCCTTGCCGGCCTCGCCGGCCAAAAGGGAACCCATGGAATAGGTGACCTGAAGGTTCTGACCGGCGCGGTCTTGAATGCCCTTTAGCGGAGAGACGGAATATTTTGGAGCCACCAGAGAACTTCCGCCGCCGCCCGTGACCGCTGTGCCAGCATTGGGACCGATCACGGCGATGGAATGAATTTTCGAAGCATCAAGAGGCAACAGGTCGCCGTCGTTCTTCAGCAGTACGATGCTCTCGGTCGCAGCCTGGCGCGCGACGGCGCGTTGCTCCGGCGTATCGATCTCGTTCGTTGCCGTATAGGGGTGGTCGAACTGGCCGCTGACAAAAATGATGCGCAGGATGTCGCCAACATTTTCGTCAATTGTAGCCTTGGATATTTTGCCGGACTTGATGTCCGCCAGTACTTTTTTCGGCATCAGCCAACCGCCGCCGTTGCCTGCCTCGATCGTGCGCGGCTCCTTCAGCCAGTCTTGCATTGGAGGCCCACCGGGCATTTCCAAATCCATGCCGGCATTTACCGTGGCTGCAGTGCTGTAGGTGCTGCCCCAGTCGGAGACCACAAAGCCTTTGAAGCCCCATTCTTTCCGCAGAACATCTTTCAATAGATATGGATTTTCGGCGCAGTACACGCCGTTGACTTTGTTGTAGGCCGACATCACCGACCAGACGCCGGCTTCCTGCACCGCCGCTTTAAAGGCCGGAAAATAAATTTCGTGCAAGGCGCGCTCGCTAACGATGGCATTGACGCGATGCCTTTCGAACTCCTGATTATTGGCGTCGAAGTGTTTGACGGTCGCAATGATGCCTTCACCCTGCACGCCTTTGATGTAAGCCACGCCCATGCGGCTGGTGAGATAAGGATCTTCTCCGTAACCCTCGAAATTTCTGCCCCACAGCGGAGTGCGATTAATGTTCACGGTCGGTCCCAGGATCATGTCGCGTCCGACGGCTTTCACCTCCTGGCCAATCGCCTGTCCTTCTTTTTGGAGCAATTCCGTGTCCCAGGTAGCGGCCATGGCCACGCCGGCAGGGAAGGCCGTGGTCGTGACTTGCATGCTCGCTTTCATGCCACCGGTCTTAGCGGAAGGTCCGGCCCACGACCGGATGCCGATCGGACCATCGGCCATTTTGATCGAAGGAATTCCGAGGCGCTGGTTGGCAACACTCTCCATCCAATCGGCGCCGCTGAGCATGGCAACTTTTTCTTCAAGCGTCATGCGGCTCAGCAGATCTTGCACTCGCTGATCGACCGGCAGGCTGGAATCTTTATAAGGAGGGTTGGCGCTTTGATTTTGAGCAAAGCCGAGTGATACGGCACACACGAACAAGACCAAGCAAAAGAATGATTTCATGAGCTCCTCGTAGAATCGGGATCATTGTACAAACTTAGGAGGAGCAATGCGACTGCGGGGACGAAAAGATGCGGAATGATGAATATGGCAGCCGGACCTGTAAGCCGAATTCTGTCCGCCGGATTGCTCTGGCGGGACGGTCATTCCTCTGGGCCGGGCATCGCTGCGCGGCTCTAGCGACCTACCCGAAGGTTGTAACGCACCGAGCCGGCACGTGCCGCAATCTGGTTTGTACCAGCTCGCGGCTCCCTTCCTATTTGGTCTTGCTCCGTGTGTGGTTTGCCCTGCCCGCTGCATTGCTGCTGCGGCGGTGCGCTCTTACCGCACCTTTTCACCCTTACCCTCACCGGTGAAGGTGATGGCGGTATATTTTCTGTGGCACTTTCCGTCGAACGGACTTGAATCCGCCCTCCCGGACGTTATCCGGCACACTGCTCTGTGGAGTTCGGACTTTCCTCCCCCGCATTCCGCCGTTTCCAGCGAAGACGCGAGAGCGACCGTCCGGTCCAGCTGCCAACTTACCCATTATACGACCTCGGCCCTCCGACTCCGGACCCCCGACCATCGACCTCAGGCCGCCCCGGCGCGACACTGTTAGACTACGCTTGGAAGCTTGATGTCCGAGCTCTAAAGTCTGAAGTCCGAGGTCCGAAGTCCGTTTCATGCACACTCTTGAGGCCATCAAACTCGCGCTGCAGTCGCTGTGGGCGAACAAGTTGCGCTCCGTCCTGACCCTGCTCGGCGTGGTCATTGGAGTGGCGGCCGTAATCGCCGTGGTCACATTTGTCTCCGGCATCAACGATTACGTGGCGCAGAAAATATTCAATCTGGGCGCGGACGTTTTCATTATTTCCAAGATGTCCGCGGTCGAAACCAATGTGGACCATTTTCTCGAGGCCGAAAAGCGCAAGAACCTGACCATGGAGGATTACCAGGCGGCGCTCGAAGCCTGCCGGCATTGCGAGCTGGTGGGCGCGATTCTGCGCACCAACGCCAAGGTGAAGAATGGCGAGCAATCCATCAGCGACACTAACGTGCAGGGAATCACGCCTTCGATGGCCGATATCCTCGACACCGATCTGACCTCCGGCCGCATGTTGAACGAAACCGATTTAAATAGCCGATCCGCAGTGGCCGTGGTGGGTACCGATATCGTCGACCAGTTGATGCCCGGCATCGACCCGCTGGGCAAAGAGATTCGCATCGATGGCTGGACCTATCAAGTGATCGGCGTGGGCAAAAAGAAAGGCAAGACTCTGGGGCAGAGTGCCGATAACTATGCGCTGATTCCGATCACCGTGTACCTGAAGCAGTATGGAACACACAACAACAGTATCGGCATCTGGGGAAAAGCGCTGGCGACCGGAGCTCCGCTGAATGAGGCCATGGACGAGGCCCGCGTGGCCTTGCGCTCGCATCGGCATGATAGCCCCGGCCAGGACGACAGTTTCGAAATCGAGACCAATGCCAGCCTGCTGGGAATCTGGTCTGGGCTGAGCAACACGTTCTTTATGGCTACGATTGGCATCGCCGCGGTTTCTCTGGTGGTGGGCGGAATCGTGATCATGAACATCATGCTGGTCAGCGTCACCGAGCGTACGCGCGAGATCGGCATTCGCAAAGCGCTGGGCGCGAAGCGCGAAGACGTGTTGCTGCAGTTTCTGATCGAGTCGGTGACGCTAGCGGTGCTGGGCGGAGCTCTGGGCGTGCTGCTGGGCGCGGCGATCGCTTTTTCCGTGACCTTGCTGATCGGGATGCCGTCGTCGATCAAACTGTGGGCCGTGGCCGCTGGTCTGGTTGTGTCGGCAAGCGTGGGAGTCTTCTTTGGAGTCTACCCCGCGCGCAAAGCGGCGAGGTTGGATCCGATTGTGGCGCTGAGGTTTGAAAACTGAAAAAAGTATTGAGTAATTTGGCAATTGAATAATTGGGTAAATGAAAAACCGCAACTTGGTTTTTCCCGTTGGCTCGGGTTTTCAAATTATAAAATTACTCAATTATCCAATTACCGAATTTCTTCATGATCAACCGCGACGAGTTCCGCGAGATTGTCCAGATGGCTACGGATACCATCCGCAGCAATAAGGTGCGCTCGTCTCTGACTGTCCTGGGAATTGTAATTGGCGTCGCCATGGTCATCGGCGTCTCCTCGATTGGCCGCGGCCTGGATGACAATGTGCGCGAACTGGTTGCCAGCATTGGATCGAACGTTATTTTTGCCTTCCATCTCGAGCCTTTCACCTTCGGACGCATGACTGAAGAAATGCGCACGCGAAAAAAGCTCACCTATGAAGACGCGCTGGCCATGGGGCAACTGCCGCACGTGAAGGCGGTAGCCGCGGACATTCGCTATTTCCGTCCCGAACTCGGGGTGGGCAGCTATTCCATCAAGTATCAGGACCGCAAGGTCAAGAACACGATTCTGGAAGGTTTAACCTCTTCCGCCAAGGATGTGATCGACCTGCATATCGCCGAGGGACGCTGGTTCAGCGACAGTGACGACGAAAGGCGAGCGCCGGTAATCGTTCTGTGCCATGACACGGCGCAGGAGTTGTTTCCCAGCCAAAGCGCGCTAGGGCACGAGATTAACATCGATGGCCGGCTGTTCATGGTCGTCGGCACGCTCGAAAAAATCAAATCAGTTTTCGGAGGAGGCAAAGATCCGAACGATAATCGGGTTTTTCTTCCGCTCAGCACTTTCAAAACGCTGCATCCGGAGCTAAAAGATCACTGGATCATGGTCAAGGCCACCTCGCATGACGACGTGCCGAAGGCGATCGACGAGATGCGTGAATTGCTGCGCCGGCGGCGAAAAGTTGCTCCAGATAAGCCAGATAATTTCGGAATCTTCACCTCGGATTCGATTTCCGACTTCTGGAATCAGCTCACCGGGGCGCTGTTCATTGGTATGTTTGCAATTTCAAGCGTGGGGTTGATTGTGGGTGGCGTAGGCGTGATGAACATTATGCTGGTCAGCGTGACCGAGCGGACCCGCGAAATCGGCGTGCGCAAGGCGATCGGCGCGCGCAAGCGGGATATTCTGTTGCAATTCACGTTAGAGGCGATCATCCTGACCATGGTCGGCGGGGTGATTGGAATTCTGCTGGGTGCTAGCGTGGTTTGGATCATACCCGCCCTCTGGCCCTCGCTGCCGGCGCACATGTCGATGTTCTGGACCATCTTCGGCTTCACCTCGGCGGCGGGAGTTGGCCTGGTCTTCGGCATTTATCCGGCGTGGAAGGCGGCGAACCTGGATCCGATCGAGGCGCTGCGTTACGAATAGGCTCGCAGGGGTCGCGTAGGATGACGCGCCATCATCGCCAAATGCATAACGATTCGAGTCTCGATTTGATCGCGGGGCGGGGCTAGGAAGGCGAGGCCCTGATACCCGCCATCGCCGGAGAGGAACTGGACGATGCGCAAAAGCGAATTCGGCGAAATCGTTCAGATGGCGAACGACACGATCCGCACCAATAAGATGCGCTCGGCGCTCACGGTGCTGGGAATCGTGATTGGCGTAGCGGTGGTGATCGGGGTATCGTCGATTGGCCGCGGACTCGATGACAATGTTCGTGAACGCTTCTCCAGCGTCGGAGCCAACGACATATTCGTGTTTCATGTGGAGCCCTTTACGTTCGGGCGAATGTCGGAAGAGATGCGGACCCGCAAAGAGTTGACGGCAGGGGACGCAGAAGCGCTTCGTGATCTGCCCCATGTCCGGGCGGTGGCGGCGATGATTCGGTTGTTTCGCCCTGAAATTGGGAGCGGCACCTATGCAGTCAAATACCAGGGCCGGAAGGCGAAAAATACCATGCTGGAGGGAAACACGCCTTCGATGCTGGATGTGATGGATCTCCCCCTCGATAGCGGCTGCTGGTTCAGTGAATTCGACGACGAGCACCGGGCGCCGGTCGTCGTCCTTTATCATGACACTGCCGAAGAGCTGTTTGGCAACGAAGAACCGTTGGGCAAAGAAGTCAGCATCGAAGGGCAGTTGTTCCGGGTCATTGGCACCGTGGGCAAGATCAAGTCGGTCTTCAACGGGGGAAAGGATCCGGCTGACAATCGCGTGGTTTTCCCGCTCAAGACATTCAAAATGTTGCATCCCGAGTTGAAACAGCACTGGATCGTGGTCAAAGCCACCACGCACGATGACGTGCCCAGAGCCATGGACGAGATCCGGGAGGTGTTGCGGCGGCGACGAAAGGTTCCCTTCAACAAGGCGGACAACTTCGCGATCTTCACTACCGATTCGCTGTTTGAAGTTTGGGACCAGGTCACCAGCGGGCTGTTCGTGGGTATGTTCGCAATTTCCAGTGTGGGACTGGTTGTCGGCGGCGTGGGCGTGATGAATATTATGCTGGTCAGCGTGACTGAGAGAACCCGCGAAATCGGCATTCGCAAGGCCATTGGCGCGCGCAAGCGGGATATTCTGTTGCAATTCACGTTAGAGGCGATCATCCTGACCATGGTCGGCGGTGTGATTGGAATTTTGTTAGGCGCGGTTGTCGTCTGGGTCATTCCGACTCTCTGGCCCTCGCTGCCGGCGCACATGTCTATGTTCTGGGCGATCTTTGGTTTCACCTCGGCGGCCGGAGTTGGCCTGGTCTTCGGCATTTATCCGGCATGGAAGGCGGCGAATCTGGATCCAATCGAGGCGCTGCGTTACGAATAGAGCCGCCCGGCGTCGACTGAAATTAGCTCAGCGCTTCAGCGCTGGGTAGAGTTGGACAGAAACGAAACCAAGTCCCGGAGGGACGACACGAGTTCTCTCGTTCTAAAAGCAGCGCAAATAATCGCGGGTCTCGGCATCGTTTCCAGTTCTTTTTACTACTTGCTCTGCCTCTGGAGTGCCGCCAAATTCCTGCGTGAGCGCCAGGCACCCGCCGAGGCCCTTGCGACGTGCCTCCCGCCGGTCTCGATTCTGAAACCCCTGAAGGGCATCGATCCCGAGATTTATCAGAGCTTTCGCAGCCATTGCCTACAAGACTATGCGGAATACGAAATCATCTTTGGCGTAAGCGAACCCGATGATCCTGCGATCGAGAGTGTGCAACAGCTGCAGCGGGAATTTCCAGAGCGGCAAATCAAACTAGTAGTTTGCCCGAAGAGATTGGGCGCGAATGTGAAGGTCAGCAACCTGATCCAGATGTTGCCCGAGGCGCGGTACCAGCATTTAATTGTGAACGACAGCGACATTCGGGTGGAGCCGGATTATCTGCGCGAAGTCGTTGCGCCGCTTGCTGACCCGCGAGTTGGAATGGTCACTTGCTTATATCGCGGAATTGCCGCTGCAACCTTGGGATCTCGGCTCGAGTCTTTGGGAATCAGCACAGATTTTTGTCCCGGCGTACTGGCGGCGCGGCAACTTGAGAGCGGAATCCGTTTCGGATTAGGGTCTACGCTGGCATATTGCCGCGCCGATCTGAACAAGATCGGTGGCTTCGATTCATTCGTAGACTATCTGGCCGACGATTACGAGGTCGGCAAACGAATCGCAGACCTCGGACTAAAAGTGAAGCTTTCGCAGGTTGTGGTTGATACTTTTCTTCCCAGCTATCGATTGCGAGATTTCTTCGCTCACCAGATGCGCTGGGCTGAGGAGTGCGCGACGCGCGGGCCGGCGGTTATCTTGGCCTGATCTTCACCTTCGGCCTGTTCTGGTCGTTGCTCGCCTTGGCGACGAGTCGAGGAGCGTTGTGGGCCTGGGCCGGCCTCGCGGTTACGCTGTTTCTGCGGCTAGCGGTTTCACTGCTCGTCGGTCGTAGCGTTCTCGAGGACCCTCAAGTCATGCATAACGCATGGCTGATTCCGCTGCGAGATTTGATTGCTGTTGCAGTCTGGATTGCCAGTCTTGGCGGTCATACTGTGATCTGGCGTGGCGACCGCTTCCGATTAAGAGACGGCAAACTTAGTCGCATCTCGCCCTAGTCTTTATCTTCAATTTTCAGTTCCCACTCTCCAGCTTTGCTACATCCCTCTTTACCGCTTCCAAATCTTGCGCCTGCGGCGCATATTTCAGATATTCACGAAGTTGAGCCGCGGCGTTCGTGGGATCATTCTTCGCTTTGTAGATTTGTCCCAGCAGAAATTGCACTCGCGGTTCATGATGGTCCCGGTCTAATTCTTCGGCCTTGAGGGCGCGCTGTTCGGCTTCGGCAAATTGACTGAGATTGTAGTAGGCGATCGCACTGAAGAAATAGGCATAGGGATCATGCAGCGAATCGAGTTCGAGTGCGCGGCTTGCGTAGCGCAATACCTCACTCCATTGTTCTTTCCGCCCGGCGATTTCGGCCAGGCAGAGATAGGACGCCACATAATTCGGATCGGCGTCCGATGCCTGCAAACAGGCGCTGCGCGCCCGGTCTGATTGCCGTTGCGCCTCCAGAATCTGACCGAGCATTACCCATCCCGCAACATACTTAGGGTAGATTTCGACGGCCTTGCGCAGGTGCTGCTCAGAGGCAGCAAGTTTATTTCTCTTCAGGGCCGAGCACGCATCCGAGTACTGCTTTTGCGCCTTAGGAGGAACCTCCAGACTGTGGACGGTGGCAACATTTGCGAGTCCTGGAAAGGGCTCGATGGAACAGAGTTTTTGTTTGCCACCAGGGTTGGGAGATTCACCCTTGTCTACAACCATGCGGTCGTCGGGAACCTTGGGCAAGTTTACGGGGGCCGAGTTCAGGGCCGGGCAATGACACTTCGCTATGGTTTGCGCTCGCGCGAGCGCAACCGAAAACAGGATTGTGAATAGTGCGCTCAGTGCCAGGAGGGGTGTATTCCGAATTACTCTCGACCAGTAATCGTGGAGCTTGCCCTGGCTCGTTCCCATATATGCACCTTCCGTGGCGAGCTATCGAAGTCATTCTGGACCCGTTGGCATGCCAACACAAGCGCGTTTTTCTTTGCAGAGGGATGATGGGTTTTTCTCCGACGCCGCACAGGTGCTTGGTGTCGGCGTCAGCTAGCTGCCCACGACCCTATTGTCCGCGATGTACAACTTTGATCTCGAACAATTTCGGCCATAGCTTGCCAGTGACAAAAAGCCGGCCACTTTTCTCGTCATAGGCAATGCCATTCAGAACGGCATCGGGATCAGCGAGCTGCCGCTTATCGATAATTCCGCTTAGGTCGATCCACCCGATTACTTTGCCAGTGCGTGGAGAGATGCGCGCGATTTTATCGGTATGCCAGATGTTGGCGTAAATCTCTCCGTGGACATATTCAAGCTCGTTGATATTAGTAACCGGCTGTCCGTCATCGGTAACAGTAAGGCGCTTCGTCTCTGCAAAAGTCTGTGGATTCAGAAAGCGCAGTACCGCGGTTCCATCGCTCAGGATCAGTTGTTTGTCATCGTGAGTTAGGCCCCAACCTTCGCCCGAATACTCGAAGCTGCGCTTCCAGGCTAAGCTGGAGCGTTCGTACACGAAACCCAGTCCGGCTTTCCAGGTCAACTGGATCAGTTCGCCATCCCAATCGGTGAGACCTTCACCGAAATATTTCTCGGCGAGGTCGTAGTGCTGCAAAACGCGTCCAGTCGTTAAATCGACCTTGCGAATCGAAGATTTGCCGTTGCGGCCGGTGCTTTCGTAGAGATAACCATCCACATAAATCAGGCCTTGAGTGTAAGCTTCGGGATTATGCGGATAGGCGTGCATGATTTGATAGCCGTCGGCGTGAGCGCCGCGTTGCGCAGATGCAGGATTCGCCAGAAAGAGACCACACAGCAGAGAGGCCCCGATCGCAATGCGCCGGCAAATTCTCGGGCATAGGATCGCAAGGTCGCATGTTTTTCGGTCGAGCATAAGGCTAAACATTGCAATTTAGCTTACCTGAGTTTGCACGAATGACGAGAGCTCGTGCTCTAATTCTTGGGGTTCAAAGGGATGGCGGGAGAGCTGAGCACTGAGCGCATTTTGTCGGCGAGTTGTTTCAGGGTAAATGGCTTGGATAGAAAGTGACTGTCGACGTCCGCCACCTTATGGTTCGCCATGGTTTGTCCGGTATAGCCAGAGACAAATAACATCCGAGTGTCGGGGCGCACAATTTTCAATTCATCCGCCAGTTCGCCGCCGCTCATATAAGGCATGACCACGTCAGTGACAACCAAGTCGATGGGCCACTCGTGATTCTTGCTAACGGAGAGGGCCTCGAGACCATCTTGCGCTTGCAGAACGTTGTAGCCCCGTAACTGGAGGAACTCCGCAGCCGCCTTGCGTAGGGCCTCCTCGTCTTCGACCAGCAGCACGGTCTCGCTCCCTCGTTGCACAACTTCCACAGCCTTCTCTGGAATATTCACGCTTACGGTTTGACACTGCACGCAGGGCAGATAGATTTTGAAGGTCGTGCCCAGCCCCACCTCGCTGTACACGCAGATGAACCCGTGATTTTGTTTGACGATGCCGTAGACCGTAGCCAGGCCCAGTCCTGTGCCTTTGCCCGCGGGCTTGGTGGTAAAGAACGGCTCGAAAAGGTGCGACAGATGCTCGGCGGACATTCCCGCGCCAGTGTCGCTCACCGTCAGCACGGCGTAGCGGCCAGGGGGAATGGCGGCCGCTTTTGAGTCGGCATAGTTCTGATCAAGATGGGCGTCGGAGGTTTCAATGGTAAGCCGGCCACCCCGCGGCATGGCATCGCGCGAGTTCGCAGCGAGGTTCAATAAAATTTGTTCGATCTGCACCGGATCGAAACGCACCGGCCCCAGTCCTGCGCCCGGCACAAAGGTTAATTCAATGTCTTCGCCAATCAGGCGCCGCAGGGTGGTAACGATCGAAGAAACCGCGGGGTTAAGATCCGCGACCCGCAAGGCTTGCGGCTGCTTGCGGCTGAAAGCCAGCAACTGCCGGGTCAGTTCGGTGGCCCGGCGCGCAGCTGAGAGAATCTCCTGAATTCGGCTTTGACCGAGGCTTCCGGGAGGCACCGTATCGAGGGCGAGTTCTGAGTAGCTGATGATGATGGTCAGCAGGTTGTTGAAATCGTGAGCGACACCGCCTGCCAAACGGCCCACGGCATCCATTTTTTGCGACTGCACCAACTCAGCTTCGATCCGCAATCGTTCGGTTAGATTGCGGTAGTTGCAAACGAAGTGGGTGACGTTTCCTTGGGCATTCCGGATGGGGCTGACGCGCTCATCCACATAATACGCGTCGCTGTTTTTCTTGCGATTCACCACGATTTCGCGGGTGACTCCCGGGGCTCGGATGATTTCCCACAACTCGCGGTAAAGCGTGGGCACTGGCATTTCCGACTTCAAAATGCTGCGTGGTTTTCCTGCGGCATCGGCCTGCGAATAGCCGGTCAAAGCTTCAAAGGCGTGGTTCACCGACAGGATGACGCCCTGGCTATCGGTCATAAACACAGGATCCGGCGATTTTTCGACCGCGCATGAGAGCGTGCGCACGGCCTCCTCCGCAACTTGATTCTGTTGCTGCAGGGCGTGCAGGCTTACGGCGCAACGGATGGTTCGCATCAGGTCGGCGCCGTTGATCCGCGCCCGGTCCATGCAATCCCAAGCGCCCGCCTGAATGAGTTCCGCCACCGATTTCTCGTCCGCATTCTCCGTCAGCAAGATAAAAGGGATGGTGCCGCGTGCGTTGACAAACTCGGAAAGAAGCTTGGTGGCGGCGGCGTCGCCGGTCTCATGCGCGAAAAGAATCAGTCCATAGTCGCAGCGCTGCAACATGGATGTGGCTTCGGCCAGGGAACCTGCGTGATCCAGTTGCGCGGGTACTACACTGCGATTCCGGTCGAGAATTTCCTGCAGCAGAAAAAAATCTTCTTCCTGTTCTCCCACCAAAAGGACGCGCAAGCAGGAAGGCCCGAGTTGGGGCGCGGCTGACAAGAGAGTTTACCTCCAATGGGCACATCGGAAAGTTTCCAGCCGGGGGTTGGCGCGGGAGAAGGCGGAAGGTCAAACTAGCTGGGAGCGAGTCCCAAATTGGTCATCAGTTCAGTTTGGGACTGGAGCCGGTACTTCTGCCGCAAAAGACTTGTCAAAATCGCCCCCGCTTGGACGGTTAGCCATAGTATGACTTGGCCGTCTAATAACCCAGCTTGGCGGGTTGGTGGAAGCTCAGGTAATAAAACGGAACCCTTCCGCCCCTGCCTGCGTATCTCTTTCAGATCAAGCACCAGAGTGTGCGGCAAGCGAAGCGTGATGGGAGGATTTCATGCAGATTCAGAATGTGTCAACTGGTGCGCAAAGCGAGGCGCGGAGCTACGATCTGTCCGGCCACGAAGGCGGGGCCAGAAGCAGAACGGCTGCCCCCACCAGCAACGCACATGTGGAGGAAGTGGTGCGGCAGGCGCATGAGGAACTGCGGCAACTCCTGCAACAGCGCGCCGAGGTGATGCGCCGGATCGGCACCATCAAGCAAACCATCTCGGGACTGGCCAACCTTTTCGGGGATGGAATACTAAGCGATGAATTGTTGGAGCTGGTGGATCGCAAAAGCAGCGGCCGTCAGCCGGGATTTACCAAAACCTGCCGCACGATTCTGATGGATGCCAAGCGTCCGCTCAGCGCGCGGGATGTCTGCGATCAGATTCAGGAGAAAGCGCCGCCCATGTTAGCGCGGCATAAGGATCCCATGGCGTCGGTGACCACGGTGCTTAATCGTCTAGTCGCCTACGGAGAAGCTGTGGCCGTGTCGCTCGACAATGGCCGGCGGGCGTGGCAATGGGTGGCGGATGCAGATTCAAAATCGCAGAGGCTGCCGGTTTCCGCCTAGAATCGCGACGGCTCGGTGGTGAGATTGTGCCGCTCGCCAGCCAAGAAAAAGTGCTCCAACAAAGCCATGCTGCAGCGGCTGAAGCCGCATTCATTGTGGAAGGTTTTGTGGCACGAGTGGAACTCGTGCCCTTCCCCTTACAGCGGCAGCAGCATCCCCTTTTCAAGATGCCGCGTCACATGGGCATAGGAAGCGGCGTGGGGATCGTGCGTGACCATGACAATGGTCTTATGAAAGTCCTCGTTCAGGCGCTTCAAAATTTCCAGGACTTCTGTGGCCGAATGACTATCCAGATCGCCGGTCGGTTCGTCGGCGAGCAGCAGAGTGGGATCGCTCACGATGGCGCGAGCGATGGCAACGCGCTGCTCCTGTCCGCCGGATAGCTGCTTGGGCAGGTGGTTGACGCGTTCTTCCAGCCCCACGAGTTTGAGCGCGGTCATCACGTGATCGCGCCTCTGCTGCGGATTCAGCCGGGTAAGCAGGAGAGGCAGCTCTACGTTTTCAAAGGCGGTGAGCACGGGGATCAGGTTGAAGGTCTGAAAGACGTATCCAATGTGCTCGTTCCGCCAGTGGGCAGCCTGCGAATCGGTGAAGCGGAAAATGTTCTGGTTCTGAACCAGCAATTCGCCGGAGGTCGGGCGGTCGATAGCTGCGATCATATTCAGCAGCGTGGTTTTGCCCGAGCCGGAAGGGCCCATCAGGGCGAGAAATTCGCCGGCGGCAATGTCGATCGAGACATCGTCGAGAGCCTTCACCTCGAAGGCTTCGCGCTTGAAAATTTTGCTCACGCCTCGGGCCTGCACCACTTTGGTTCCGGTAGCGACCTGGTTTTCAGCGACTGCGTTCATGATTGCCTCTTGGATGTGATGTTTTATTGACCCGAGATTTTTATCGCGGAGCCGTCTTTCAAATCTGCCGGACCTTTGGTGATTACATTTTCCCCGCCCACTAAGCCGTCGACCAGGAAGCCGTCGGCGCGCTGGCTAAGCACGTGGACTTCCCGCATCCGTGCCTTGCCGTCGAAAGCGAGGAACACAACTTTTTTGCCGTCGTTGTCGCGGAGGGCGGTTGTGGGAACAAAAGCGCCTTGGGGCTGTGTGCCGGCGGATTTCTTTTCGTCCGCCAAGAATTTTACTGTGGCGTTCATCTCCGGCCGCAAGTACTCATCGGGATTCAGCACCTGCACCTTCACCTGCACGGTAGCTTTTTGCCGGTTGGCCTCGGGGGAAATTTGCGCGATTTCGCCGTTGTATTTGCGATCGGGGTAAGCGTCGACGGTGACGATGCCCTTCTGCTTCGGACCTAGGCGCGCAAAATCGGATTGTGCGATGTCGAGTTCGACCTGGATATCGTTCAAATCCGCCAGCGACACGACTGAACCCTGCGGGCCGCCCGCGGCGGCGCTGGCAAACTGCGCAGTGATCAATTCACCTTTTTCGGCGGTGCGGTCGAGAATGGTTCCGGTTACGGGAGCGCGAATGACGGTGGCGTCGAGTTGCGACTTGGCGTAGTCGAGCTGTCCCTGCGCCTGCATCAACGCTCCACGAGCCCGCGCGATTTCTTCCTGGCGGGGACCGATCTTCATCAACTGAAATGCTTTTTCGAGCGAGTTGACTCGTTGCCGGTCGGACTCGAACTTGGCCGTGGCATCGTCCATCACCTGGCGGGAAACCACGCCGGCGGAGGAAAGTTCTTTGGTGCGATCGAGCGTGGCTTTGTCGTCCACCAGAGTGGCGCGAGCTTCGTCGAGATTATGCTGGGCCTGTTGCACTTCCTCGGGACGCGAGCCGTGCTCGAGTTCTTCGAGGTAGGCGCGAGCATTCTCGACTGCGCCTTTCGCCTGTTCGTAGTTGGCGCGAAACTCTTCATCTTCCAGGCGGACCAGAACTTGTCCTTCTTTTACCTTGTCGCCTTTTTCTACGCCGATCCATGCCAGCCGACCGGTGACCTTGGAATTTACGTTGATGGTGTGATGGGCGACGATGTAACCGGTTGCAGAAAGCACGGTGCCTCCGACATCGCTGCTTTCGGCGGAGGCGCGGGTCACTTCGACCTGCGGTACATCGCGGGCAAACATGCGATAAGTAAGGGCCGACAAGCCCAGCACGATTACCACCGCGATGCCAATGAAGATGTAGCGGCGCGCCCAGGTGGGAGGCTCGCCCTCGCTGGAGGCTCGCGCCGAGCGGTCGATCCGCAGGCTTTTCAGGTCGTCGTGTTTGGCGTCAATTGGCATAATTTCAAAATCGGCTTCTGCATCCAGTTTCCAGATACTGGAATCGCGGAGGCGGAATGCAGCCTTTACGTTATCCTCGCAACGCAGTCAGAATATTCTGACGGGCGGCGTGCCAGGCGGGAGCAAATCCTCCCACTAATCCCATAATCAATGCGAATGCGATGGCGTAAAGCGCAACCTGGGTTGTAATTTGCAGGCTGAAGACAACTTCGCTGAAGGTCACTGCATTCGATGTGCCGGTTTGCATTCCATTGAAGGGCAGCATGAGCAAGAGGCCCACGACTGCGCCCAGCAAGGCTAGCATGAGAGATTCGAGAACGAACGATGTCAAGATAGCGGGGCGCGAAAAGCCGAGCACACGCAGCGTCGCGATTTCACGCCCGCGATAGGCGACCGCGGCATACATGGTGTTCATGGCGGCGAAACTGGAGCCGATCGCCATAATGATGGCCACGACGATGCCAATATACTTGATGGGTGCGCCGGAGTTGGTTTGCTTGGCGTAATAGTCGGTCTCCAACATTCCTTCGAGCTTCAGCCGTTGGTCGTCGCTGACCCGATGCACCAAGGCATCGGCAGCGATGGGATCGGTGGCACGCAGGTAGGCCGAGGAATATCCGCCCTGGCGATCGAAATCGGAGGCCATCTGATTGACGTCGCCCCAAACTTCGGATTCGTAGGCCGAACCTCCGGCGTCGAAGACGCCCACGACCTTCCACAAGCCTTTGCCGAACTCCATGTTGTCGCCGATGTTGGCGTGCGCGAAGCGACTGCGAATGGATTTACTGACCACCACTTCGCGCTGCCCGGTCTGGAACCAACGTCCTTCAATTAGCTTGGCGCTGGGGCGCATTTCCAGGCCGTCGGGCATCATGCCGCGCACGGTGACGTTGACCTCTCCCGTACCATCTTTGCGCGGAAGCACGATGACCACGACCCACTCACCCGAGGCCATGGGCTCGCCGTGGCTGTCTTTGGCGATGCCGGGAAGAACCTTGAGGATAGGAAAGAGCGAGGCATCGAAGCCGCCGGAAAGTTCAGCCTCGGAGCCCTTGCGCAGGACTAGAACATTGTTTGAATTCCCGCTAGAGACGAAAGCTTTCTTCAAGCCAGCCAGCAGCGCCATGAGAAAAATCGCGGTGGTCACGGTGAGGGCGATGCCGAGCGCGGTCATGATGGTGAGTCCCTTGCGCAGTTTTAAGTTGCGAACGTTATAGCTGATTGGTATCGCCATATTTAAATCCTCTCGTCACCACCCTAATCCCTGGCAATGGAGGCAAGACGCCTCCATGACGGGGCGGCGAGACGCCGGCGCTACGGAACCGGCGCTAGCTCTTACTAGCCAATGTGGCGTAAGCCCTCCACAATATTGATCCGCGAAGCATTGCGGGCCGGCAGGTAGCCGCTGATGACACCTAACGTGATCGCCGCCCCGATGGAAATTACCGCAGTAGGTCCATTCACCTTCATATCCAGCGGAATGCCCAGGCCGATGAAGCGGTGTGTCAGCCAGGAAATCAGCGGAAGCGCGAATAGGATACCAACGACTCCGCCCGCCAGCGCCAAGGCTACAGATTCGCTGATGAAAATCGAGAGCACGCGCAGGCGAGTGAAGCCCAGGGTTTTGAGCACCGCGACTTCGCGCGTGCGGCTGCGGACGGACATGGCCATGGCGTTGGCTGAAACCAGCATAATGGCGAATGCGACCGCTCCGCAGATGCCCAGGATGAAAGCTTTGACGTTCCCGAGAGAAGCCACGAATCCCAATTGAAAAGCTTTTTCGCTCTCGGTCTTGGTCGGCAGCGGAGAATTATGGAACATGGCGTCAATTTGCTGCGACGCCGCGGCCACGCGGTCGGGGGAATCAATTTGTGCCGAGTACCAGCCGGCCTGACCCTTGAACCAGCTTACCGATTCCTCCAGATACTTGGCGTTGAAATAAAGCGCGTTCTGGGGCGGATCGCGATGGTAGATGGCGCGAATGGTCAACTGCGGATTGAGTTCGAAGATGGTGCCCTGCAGGGTAATTCGGTCGCCGATCTTCCAGCCATATTTGTTGGCCAGGGTTACATCGACGAGCGCGCCGGTGCGGTCCTGTTGCCAGGCCTTCAATTGCTCCGGAGGAACGATCTTGTCGGAGGCCACCTTGAGGTATTCGTCGGGATCGGTGGCCAATTGAGCGAAGAAATGTTCTGGGCGGTCATCGATATAGCGACCACCGAACCAAGTCATCGGACTGACAGCAGTTACGCCGGGCACGGCGCGGATTTTATCGCGGTAATATGCGGGCAGAAAAAAGGCGAGGGAAACTTTGTCGCGGATAATCAAGCGCCGGGAGGCTTCGGGCGCCACCTGATCGATGTAAAACGCGCGCCAGATGCAGATCATCATGGTAAGCAGAAGCAGGGAGAAGCTGATGCTGAGCATAGTCAGCAGGCTGCGCCGCTTGTTGCGAAACGCATTGCGCATTACAAAACTGCCGAGCGTCATAATCTTACCGAATCTTCTTTCGCTGCTCACATCATGCGCGCACATCAACCGATGTGGCGAAGACCATCCACAATGTTAACGTTCGAAGCGTGATAGGAGGGAATCAGGGCGCTGGTGAATCCCACCAAGCCGGAGACAAATAAAGCCGTCGCCCACATTCCGAGGGTTACTTTCATGCTGTAGAAACTCATGTAGGGCGAGCGCGACACTGCGGAGATCAAGCCGTAGGCCAAAGCCACGCCGATCAATCCGCCGGAAATTGCTAACGCTACCGCCTCACTGACAAACAAGCCCAACACGCCTTGGCGGGTGAAACCCAAAGTCTTGAGCACGGCCACCTCGCGAGTGCGTTCGCGGATCGACATGGCCATGGTATTTGCGGAAACCAGCAACGTGGCAAAGACCACCGCTGCACAAATCATGAGGATGAAGGCCTTCACGTTGCCCAGCATGGCGACGAACTCCAGGCCAAAGGCCTTCTCGCTTTCTGTTTTGGTGGGCTGGGGCGCGTTATGAAACATCTCATCGACGGTGCTGGCGATCTGGCTGACATCCTTCGGAGAATCGGCCAAAATGCTGAATGTGCCCGCTTGTCCCTTGAACCAGGAAACGGCCTCTTCCACATATTTGGTGTTGTAGTAGACCGATTTGTAATCCGGATTGGAGTGGAAGATGCCGCGAACGTAGAGTTCGAGGTTGACCGGATAAATCGTGCCTTGCAAGACGATGCGGTCGCCCAGCTTCCAGCCGTATTTTTGCGCCAGGGTATCGTCAACGATGACGCCCTGGCGGTCCCGTTGCCATGTAACGATCTGATCGGGGGGCATCTGAATGTCGCGGTAGACCTTGAAAAACTCGTCGGGATCCGTGCCGAACTGGGCGAAAAAGTTCTCGGGTTTCTGGTCTTTATAAATTCCTCCGAACCAGGAGACGGGAACGACCGCGACCACTCCGGGGATGGCGCGAATCTTTTCCCGGTAGAAGCTGGGCAGACTGAAGGTCAAGGAAACGCGGTGGCGCACGACCAGTCTTTCAGCGGACTCGGCGCTGCCTTCGTCGTTATAGAAGGCGCGCCAGATCGTCATCATCAGGGTAAGCAAGAGCAAGGAAAAAGCGATACTGAGGACGGTCAGAATGCTGCGTCGCTTGTTGCGGAAGGCGTTCTTGGTAACGAATTTGGTTAATGTCATGGTAGAACACCTTTTATTGAGCGCCTGAGAAGATAAAGGTTTGCTGGACAGTCGCCCAGCTCAATCGGAGCAGGTGTCAAGCATAAACGAAGGAGCCTGCCGCGACAACCCGCTTCCACTCTCACCCGCGCCGTCCGAGAGAGAGAGCAAGATCACTCCGAACTATTCTCATTTTTCTCGCGTTTGGCCGCTAGTGGAGATCGTCATCCGGTCCGCATGACAATTGTCACCCTGGTCTTCATTTCTATCTCAGTTAAACGCTTCTGACGGCAAAAGGTCACGCTTGGAGAGGCGATCATCTGCGAGCTGCCAGGGCATTGCCAAGCATTCGTTGGGGTGGATCGGTCTCGCGGCTGCGTTGGTTTCAGACACTTTGGTAACTCGAACCTGAGTCTTCCCAGAGATATCCTACCCTTACCCTGCCCCGGGTTTTGCCTGCGCAACTCTCAACTGCGAGCTGCGCGGTTGTTGGTGGAGTGAGGACCATGTCAACGAAAATCGGCCACTTCGAAATCCTGAGTGAACTGTCAAAGTCTGCCACGGGTGCGGTTTACAAGGCGAATGATGCGCAGTCCGGACAGACGGTTGCATTGAAAGCGATCCAGTTATCGGTCTTTGGCGATCATGCCGCCGAGCTGGAAAAGTGCCTGCTCGACGAGGCCGAGAAAACCAAGGCCCTCAGCCACTCCAACTTGTCGCCCGTCTTCGGCGCCGGCGAAATCGACGGCCAATTCTGCGCCACCATGGAGTACATCCAGGGCAACAGCATCGCCACCATGCTGGCGCGCAAAGAAGGGTTTTCCATCTGGGATCTGCTCGATATCGGACGGCAAGTGTGCAGCGGCCTCGATCATGCGAACTCGCACAATATTTTCCATTACAGTCTCGAGCCGGCCAAGATCATGTGCGGCTGGGATGGCACGGTGCGAGTTTTGGGTTATGGCGTCTCCAGCGTGGGCAAATTTACGGCGTGGATGCCCGAGCTTCCCTCGATTCTTTATTACATGTCTCCCGAACAAATTCATGGGGAAGACATCGATGAGCGTTCCAACCTGTTTAGTCTGGGCGCAATTTTTTACGAGATGGTGACCGATCGCAAAGCTTTCGATCGGGAAGATCCCGTGTCTCTGCGAGAGAGCATCCTGGAGAGCACTCCCGTGCCTCCCATGCACGTGAATCCCAAGCTTCATCCTGGGCTGAGCGATCTGATCATGAAGGCGCTGGCGAAAAATCCCGCCGAACGTTACCAGAACGGAAGGGAACTGCTCGCCGATCTCGAGAAGTGCAAGGAATCTAAAGCGCAGGCGGCGAAGCAGCCGGCCGCTGCGAAAAGCCCCGCGCCTCCGGAGGCGGTGAAAGCGGCAACGCAAGCGAAATTCGTGGGCGCGTCGGCCCCGCCGCCGGCTGCTCCTAAGCCTCAGTACGCGCCGGTGGAGAGCAAACCAGCTCCACCCTCGGCCATTAAGACGGCGCCGGCCATGCCGGTGCAAAACAAACTGGCCGAGAACAGACCGGTGGAAAAGACCGCGAGAGCTGCCGCAGCAGCGGCGTCTGCGGGCGGAGCAACATCGACTCCTGCTGAGCCCGGCATTTCTTCGTCACCCTACGCTTCCATGTCAGCACTCGACACAGCGGAGCCCGCGGTTGATTCCGCGGTGGCCGAAAGACCAAAAATCGCGGTCGATCCGCTGATGGCCGGAGATGCTCCGTCTCGCGGCAGCAGCGTGAGTTTCTCGGAGATGACCGAACTGCCTCCGCTGAAGGAAATCTATATTGCGCCGCCCACTCCGCCAGCGCCCGCGGCGTCCAACCCGCCAACTGCACGCGAGCCCGGCCTCACTGCCTACGAGGGCGAGCCGGAGAAGCCGAAGATCCAGCCTCGCGAAATCGCGCAAAAGGCGGTAAGCGAAATTAAGAACGTCCCGCCCCGGTTAATGATTTACTCCATTGCCGGCGCGGCAGTCGTCATCCTCATCATCGCCATCGGCTTGGTATGGCACATCAACAGTTTGAACAGCGAGGGGCAACCACCTCTTTCCAATACTGCCGATGCAATGCAAGCGGCGCCCAGTCAGCCTCCCGCGAAGACCGAGCCAGCGCCACCGGTGCAACCAGTCTCTCCGACTGTTCAGACTTCTGAGCCTGTGGCCGAAGTCGAGGCCCAACCCGCCCCGACCCACACGGCGGCAAAAGGCAAAAATCTTAAGAAGAAGTCTGTGGCGGCGCCAGTTTCTGCGCCAATCGTTCCCGGACAGATGGCCATCGATTCCAGCCCTCAGGGTGCGCAAGTGCAGATCGACGGAAAAACCGATCCCAGCTGGGTTACGCCCTTTACCTTGGCTGGCCTGGCTGCAGGTACGCATTCGGTCACGGTCACCAAAGCCGGCTTTGTTTCGGATATGAAGTCGGTCGAAGTAGTTTCCGGCAGCAAATCGTTTGTCGTGGCCCATCTCAACCCCTTGGCGGCGACGCTGGCGGTTTCCAGCACACCGGCGGGAGCCAATGTTTACATTGACGGCAAAGACACCGGAAAGCTTACGCCCGCCCAGGTTTCAGTCGACAAGGGTCAGCACGTCATTCTGGTGCGCAAGTCGGGTTACATTGACGAGACCAGCAGCACGCAGTTTGTCCTAGGCCAGACGGTAACTTTCTCGCCTACGCTACGTTCGCTCGGCAATGTCGATGACATCAAGACCACTGGCAAGCTGAAGAAGCTCTTTGGCGGCAAGGATGCGCAGGCCATGGGTTCGGTTAGCGTCAGAACTCAGCCCAAAGGCGCGCAAGTCGCCGTCAACCAGCACATGCTGGACAAAACCTCGCCGGTCGAGTTCATCCTTGATCCCGGCAATTACATCGTCGACATCACCATGAGCGGCTATGCCCCGATTCACAAAATCATCACCGTGGATAAGGGCGGGAAAGCCGTCATTGACGAGGTGATGCAGCACCAGTAGAAATTGATTCTCTTAGCTTTTCTGGGCTTTCAAGTCAAAGGCCACGCCTGACCCGGCGTGGCCTTTGGCGCTCCTGCTTTGGTTGGAGAACCTTCCAGTTAACAACTTCGCCGGTGCTGGGGTCGAGCACCAACTTGGGCGCTCTCTTCGTCCCAGTGAAGTTGAACCTGCCGAGCAACGAACCAGCCTTCGCATCATTGGATCCGTTCCCGATCGGCGGCAGGCCCCAGATCAATGACCTGGGTGATCGACGAGTGGTCGGTGATCCATGATCCACATAGTTCCGCCTGGAATTCGGAGTCATCGTAGGCGATGATCATGGCCCCGTCTTTTCCAGCACTTGCTGGCCGGGATAGCATTGATGGTATTGAAGAGGAAGTAGCGGCTCTGGCTAGAATGCGGAGCTCTAGACCACGGAGGGGGTCGATCGTTAAACCAGCATGAGGGCCTTACTTGGGCAACTTGAAGTCAACCGTGATCTGCGTCTGGCACTCCACCGGAGCGCCATCCAACACATACGGTTTGTATTTCCATTGCCGCACCGCTTCTACTGCAGCATGCGCCAGCAAATCGTTCCCTTTGACAATTTTTACTGAGGAGACATCGCCCTTCTTAGAAATCGTCGCTTGAAGCTGAACGGCGCCCTCCATGCGGATGCGCAACGCATTGGGCGGATAGACTGGCGGAATTTTCTTAAGCAATAATGCCTCTGAGACTCCTTGCGAGATAACCGTGCCGAGTACCGGAGTCGGCGCCTTGCTGGCGCCGGGAAGTTTGGGTAAAGATTCAGAGTTTGCCGTCGGGTTAATCGCCAGGGCGCTCAAGGGCGCAACGGCGGCCGTTGACGCGTCGCTGGCGGACGCGGAAACATCGTTCTTAACGGCTCCGTTCTTGATAACCATCGGCTGTTTTGTTTCCGGAACTTTGTTTGAGGCCACCGCTACAGTAGGCGTGCTCGCCGGTTCTGTCTTGGCGGTCGACTTGGAAGCGTGGCTGACTGCATTGCTCTCAACCGGTCGCGATGCGGGTGTTGCATCTGCGGTTGAAGTTTGATCCGGCGCAACTGCTGCGGGAGATGTAGCCGGCGGGTTATCCGGAACAACCTGTGACGCAATCGGTGCCGCTACACTTTTCGCCGGCGCCGCCGCGACCGGCGCTGGAGCCGTGGTCGCGCTGGAATGCCCCATTTGTTTCCATTGGGCCCATCCAAAATATCCGCCGGCGGCAAGCAGTACAACGGCCGCCACGCCGATCAATGCTTTTTTGCTTCCCCCGCCCGCCGCTGCGGCTTCAGTGCCGGCGTTCCCGCCAAATGTTAGGGTCGGCATCGCCGTCGCTTCTGCCGGAGCAATGACCTCACTTGCAGCCGCAGTCTCAACTGGGATTGGTGGCTCCGACGCCGTCGCGGCCGGTTTGCTGTCTAGGGAGACAGCGGACTTGGGATCGCTAAATTTGGGTTCGGAGGCTTTCGATTCGAGGGGCTGCGAAGCGGCGGTCTTCGAAGTAGGGGGCGCCGGCTCAACCACGTTAGGCTCGCGGGCTGGAGCCGGCGCACTCGCGGTGCCCGTTCCAACCCGAGCGGCGGGCGGCGTGGATTGCGTCTTGCTCGTAGAAAGCTGCGCTGGCGTTTTTGCAACCGGCGCGGGCGTGCTCTCCGCGCGAGCCTCCAAGACTTTCTTGCCAGTTTCTGAAGCTTCTTTCGCAATCGAGGCCGAGGCGCTTGGTTGCGAAATTGGCTTTTGCGCTGCACCACTGGCTCGGCCCGGGCCACTTACCGCCGCTGCTTTCACGAAGGGTACACTCGATTCCGCCGCTTTCGGGGCTGGGATCGTAGTGGTTGTTCCGGGTTTTACCGTTTCGCCCTTGCGCAGCAGTCCACGCGCCACTCGCAGTGTGCCTTTTGCTTGCTCCACATTGATCGGCTTGGTCAGGACCAGATTTGCTCCGATCCGAAAAGCCTTGGCCACTCCCGCCTGCGCCTCCACCACCGCAACTGCCAGCGCGGACTGGTTATTCGGCGAGTTGCGTGCGCTCTTGAACAGCAGCGTGGCATTCTGCTCGTTATCACAGTCCACCACCACGGCATCGAAGTGCTCGCCCATCAATTTCTTGACCGCGGCAAAAGGTTCCGTGCAGGGAGTGACTGTGAAGTCCAGCTCGCTGAGCACCTGCG
>CAWFUK010000024.1:0-117746 GCA_963818935.1 uncultured Acidobacteriaceae bacterium | reverse complement strand
CCACGGATTATCGGAGGCCGGTTTGCCATAGCGCATCGACCATAGGAAATAAATCATGGGCAGCAGATAGCCGACGCCCAGGACGGTCGCGCCCGCGGTCGAGAGAACGTTCAGCACCTGAAATTCCGGCATGTGGCTGTAATCGAAATAACGGCGCGGCATCCCCATATAGCCCAGCAGGAATTGCGGGAAGAATGTGAGATTGAAGCCGATGAACACAATCAGCGCCGCCAGCCGCGCCCAACCTTCGGGATAGAGCTTGCCGGAGATTTTCGGCCACCAGAAATGCATCCCTCCGAGATAGCCCATCAACGCACCGCCCACCATGATGTAGTGGAAGTGGGCAATCACAAAATAGGTGTCGTGGACGTGAACGTTGAGGCCGAGGGCAGAGAGAAATAATCCGGTGAGGCCGCCGATGGTAAACAGTCCGAGAAAGCCAAAGGCGTACAGCATAGGCGCATCGTAGTGAATGGAGCCTTTGTAGAGAGTGGCCGTCCAATTAAAAACTTTGATGGCAGAGGGCAAGGCTACAGCGTAGCTCAGGAAAGAAAAAACCAGCGCGGCGTACACCGAAATTCCGGCCACGAACATGTGGTGGGCCCAGACGAGAAATCCAAAGACAGCGATGGCGATCGAAGAAAATGCCACGAAATGATAGCCGAAAATGCGCTTGCGCGAAAAGCAGGCGATGATTTCGGTGACCACTCCCATCGAGGGCAAAATCATGATGTAGACAGCGGGGTGGGAGTAG
Organism: uncultured Acidobacteriaceae bacterium; assembly: GCA_963818935.1. Classification (GTDB taxonomy): domain Bacteria; phylum Acidobacteriota; class Terriglobia; order Terriglobales; family Acidobacteriaceae; genus Sulfotelmatobacter. The sequence continues at coordinate 116,992 of CAWFUK010000024.1, read as the reverse complement.
AACCAGAACAGATGTTGAAACAGAACCGGATCGCCGCCGAGTTTGGGATCGAAGATGCCGAGATGCAAGGCGCGCTCCGCCGCCACCAGCACAATGGTCACAGCAATGACCGGTGTGCCCAGAAGCTGGATGATGCTGGTGGCGTAATGAGCCCAGATGAATAGCGGCAGCCGCGACCAGGTCATGCCCGGGGCGCGCATACGATGGATGGTGACTACGAAGTTGAGGCCGGTGAGGATGGAAGAGAATCCGGCGACGAAAATGCCCAGCCCGGCTTCGACAATTTTTGTGTTGGTAAAGTTGGTGCTGTAAGGCGCGTAAAAAGTCCAGCCAGTATCGACGCCGCCGGTCAGGATCGTGTGCAGCATCATGACGCCGCCGATCACGTAGAGATACCAGCTAAGCAGGTTGATGCGCGGGAAGGCGAGATCTTTCGCGCCGACCATCATGGGGACGAGGAAGTTGCCGAGCACGGCGGGAATCGATGGGATGAGGAAGAAAAACACCATGACCATGCCGTGCTGGGTGAAAAGCTTGTTGTAGGTATCGGCCTGAACCAGGTCGCCCGCAGGCGTAAGCAACTCGAGGCGGATGAGCAAGGCGAAGAAGCCGCCGATGAAGAAAAAAAACGTGATCGAGATGAGATAGAGCAGCGCGATGCGTTTGTGGTCGGTGGTGAGCAGCCAGGACCACACGCCGTACTTCGTGTTGAGATAGTTCTCGCGTTCGGCGGCGACGGGAGGAACCGGTGGTATGGGAATCGAGTTCGGCATAACTTATTGCACCTGACTTCCGTGTACTTGAGCTTGGACCTGCACTTTGTTTTCAGGGCTTGCAGGCGGAGCGGCGCTGGCATTGGTCTTAGGGCCTTCGGCTGCCTTCATCGCAGACATCGATTTGATATAGGCCACCAGCGCGTTCACTTGTTCTTCGTTCACTAATCCCTGGAACGTAGGCATGATGGGCTGGAATCCTTTGAGGCGCTTCGAGCCGGGATCAACAATGCACTGGCGCAAATAATTTTCGTCGGCCGTAACGGTGCGGCCATCTTCGAGTTCAACGGGATGTCCGAATACTCCCTGTAAATTCGGCCCGCGCCCCTGCTGATCGCTGCGATGGCACGTGGAGCAACCCATCTCGGCGAAAATTTTCTCGCCGCTCGCCGAAAGTGGCGCGCTCGTTCCGCCATTGATCCATGCTTCATATTGCGCCGGCTCCATCACTACGATGTCGCCGACCATGCCGGAGTGCTGCGTGCCGCAATATTGGGAACAGAACAGGTGATAGACGCCGGGCTTGGTGGCGTGGAACCACTCGACAGTGTAGCGGCCGGGGAGCACGTCCTGCTTGACGCGAAACGCGGGAATAAAAAAACTGTGAATCACGTCCTGCGACGTCATGATGAGTTTGACGTCGCGTCCCACCGGAACGTGCAGCTCATTTATTTCGCGCTGGCCTTCGGCGTGCTCCACCTTCCACATCCATTGTTTGGCAACCACGTAGACTTCGGTGGCGTCGGCCGGCGGCGTGCGTTCCTTGAAATACACTACCGCGCCCCAGATAAAGATGACCATGAAAACGCCCAGCGGGATGGCGCTCCAGGTTATTTCGAGCGCCAGCGAACCTTCAATCTGCTCGGCGGGTACGCCGGGGCGATGGCGGAAGCGCGCGGCAAAAAAGATGATCAGCGTGCACACCAGCAGCGCCATCATGCCGGTGACGATGAGCAGGAAAATATAAAGGGCATCGACTCGATGCGCCATGGTGGAGGCCTGATCCGGCCATAATGGAAAATTATTGAGCATACCGATTCGTTGTCGTCTTTCTGGTCATTGCCTTCTGTGTGGCGGCGCGGTCGAGCCGCCACAAGATAAGAAGTAAACCTCCGAGAAGCAAAATGGTCGCGCCGGCGGACAACTTCAGAATGTTGGAGACCATCGCGCCATATTTTCCCGTCTCCGGATCGTAGTGATAGCAGAAGAGCAGAACCGCGTCGACGGCGTTTCCGATTCTGTTCTGCGACGCCTCGACTAGCCCCATGCGTAAGTCTTTCGGCGGATAATCGACTCCGTAGAAATAGCGTGAGATCCGGCCTTGCGGGGTCAGCACCAGGATGGCCGTCGCGTGCGCGTACTGATTGCTCTTGGGGTCATATTGATAATTAAAGCCGACAGCTTTGGTGAGCGCGTTGATCGACTCGGGCTGTCCGGTCAGGAAGTGCCATCCTGAGGCCGCGTTGGCGCGCCCGTAGCGCTCGACGTAGTCTTTCTTTTTGGCCGCGGCCATCGCCGGGGTCTCGCGCGGATCAAAGCTGACCGTGACCACGTCGAACTCATTGCCCACGTCGAATTTGATCAGGCGCATGGAACTGGCCAGCCCGGCGAGCGCTTCGCCGCAGAGCATGGTGCAGTTGTAATAAACCAGATTCAGGATCAGCGGCTTGCGCCCGTAATAATCACCCAGCTTCACCGGCTTGCCGGTTTCATCAAGAAAAGTCAGGTCGGCAGGAACTTGCGCGTCCAGATGCTGCTCGATGCCGACGTTCTGAAGCCGCGGCGGCCGCGTGTTCGCCGGCGGAGACATTATGCCGTTATTCATCTGTGCGGTCGCCGAAAGCGCAAACACCGCCACCGCTAGTAAAACGCCCACAGCGGAAATCGAATTGTTCTTCTTTTTATTCACAAAACAGCTCACTTCATGTCCTTCTTATCCGCCGCAGGAACTACGCCCTGGTCTCGTGCAGCGTTTTCGGCGGCAACTTCATTGGTTGCGACTTGCGGGCGCACTGGCAGGCCCCGTTTCACCAGCAAATCCATGGCGCGGTCGATGGGAATGTGCACCGTGCCGGCATTCTGATCCACCCAGCCATAACTGTAGAGTGTCTTCTGTTCCTGAATCAGATCTGCGTTAAGTTCATCACCTTCAATTCTCTCCAGCCTGGGGCTCGGGAAGGCCGTTGCAGGATATCCCGGCGCAACGTGGCGCGTATCCTCGGGAACCTGCGTGACCAGGGGATTGACTGGGATCTGATCGGCCTTCTCGCGATGGTCGAGATAAGCGTAGAGCCCTTTCAGTCCGGCCATGCAGATCATGGTCGTCACGCCCAGGATAAGGAGGAAATAAAGAATGCCGGAGGCGCCGAGGTCTTGATGCTCGTAACCGCCGTTTCCGTTTCCGTGTTTGATTTCGTCAGTCATCGATTGTTCGAAAGTTCAGAGCCGCTGCATGTTCTCCCGGAGGCTCATGGCGTTCCCTGCGAGTGAATATGATGTTCGGGCTGAAGCACTTCGTGTGCATCGTGGTCATAAGCCGGCACCAGAGGCAGCGAACCCAGGTTGCGGAAGAAATACCACAGCCAGATTCCGCCGATGGCGATGGGCACAACGATATCGGCAAGGGTCACCGTTAGAGTCTTTGAAAAGTTTGGTTCGATGATCCAGAACAGATCCAGATAGCGAATCACCAAGAGCCAGATCGCAACCCACACCAGCTTTCGAATGTTCCGCTTCAAAGGGCGCGAAAGCAGCGTCGCAAACGGCGCAACAAAGCCGAGGAAAGCCAGAATGAGGCCAATCCATCCCCATCCGCCGTTCAGCCGCCTGAGATAGAAAGTGATTTCTTGCGGCAGGTTACCCGCCCAGATGATGAGCCACTGCGAAAAACTGAAGTAGGCCCAGACCATGGTGAAGGTAAGAATCCACTTGCCGTGATCGTGGACGAAATCGGGCTTCAACAATTCCGACATCGGCTTGTAGTTGAACAGGATCCGCTCGACCACCACGGCGAAACACATGGCCAAGAGCAGTTCGTTGGCGAGAACGATCAGGCCGAACATGGTCGAGACCCAGGTGGGGTCGAACGACATGAGCCAGTCGATGGCGGCGAAGCCGATGGTGAACGCGTAGAGGATGAGGCCGGGGCCGCTGACTGCCTTGAAACGCTGGCTGTTATTGGGAGCGCTGGGGCTGTCGGTTTGTTTCGACCATTTCGACAGTAGAAATGACAGCACGTTCCAGATGGCGAAATAAATGACGGCACGAATGATGAAGCCGGTTGGGTTCAGATAGCTTCGAACGAAACTATTTTTTATCAAGTGCTCGCGGATGCCCGGGTTCTCGATAGCCTCCACCGGCACGGCCCAGGGATAGATGCTGTGCTTCAGCACCGAGAAAGCGAGTGGAATGAAAAGAACCGCGAGCAGCGGCAAAGTCCGCATGGCGGCGCCTAGGATGCGTCGGATCACCGTGCCCCAGCCACCACCGGTAAGGTGGCGGATCATGAGAATCGCCATCGAGCCGAGGGAAATGCCCAGCCAGCACATGAAGCCGAGCAAATAACCCCGGTAAAATTCCTCGGGATGGAAGAAGGCCAATGCGCCGGAAATGATGGCGAAAATAACGCCGATGATGAGCGAACGCTGCGAGATCGTTTTTACGATTGCGGGCGGCGTCAGGTCGATATGGGGAGTGGCCGCGCTCATTTCTTTTCCTCCGAAGGAGGCTCCGTAGCCTCAACGTTTACGGAAGGAATAGTTGGCAAGGTTGCGCCGGAGGGCATGGTGCCGTGAAAATGCGGCGGCTGCGAAGGAAATTCCTGCCCCGCGGGAACGTCGGCGCGGCTCGCGCTCTGACTGAGTTGTAGCGCTTTCACGTAAGCCACGATCTTCCACCGGTCTTCGGGCGGAATTTGCGAGCGATAGTCGGGCATGATACCGAAGCCGTTGGTAATCACGTCGAAGAAATACCCCAGCGGAGCTTTTTGCAGACGGGCAACGTGATACGACGGCGGCTTGATGGAAAATCCACGCGACGGAATGAAGCCGTTGCCGTCGCCCACCAGTGAGTGGCAGGGTGAGCAATAAATGTTATAGCGTTCGCGTCCGCGCTCCAGAACTTGTTTGGTCACCGGAAATGGCATGTAATCGCCAGGGCTGCTGCCCAGTTTGCCGGTGTAGAAGTAAGTATCCTCATGCAACTGGCCACGGGCGACCGTGCCTTCCACCGGAGGACGCTCGGACCGCTGGTCGGGAAAGAAATCGCTGCGGCTTAACGGATTCTGCTTGGGCTGCACGTGCATGTCGAGTCGACACCCGGAAAGCAGCAATAGACCGCCCAAGGCCGCGATAAAAGAAATTTCTCGGAGGCGCGCCATTTATGCCGGCACCTCCGAAATCGACCGCGGCTCTAATCCTTCCAGAAATGTTCGCGTACCAGTCGGATCGTACTTCTTGTCAGAAGAAAATACGATCAGGAAAAAACGATCCTTAGAAGCCGAACTGAAGCGCGGCACATTGAACACCGGGTGATACGGCATGGGCAACCCGTTCAAGGCGAGCATGCCAAAAACCGCTGAAATTCCCGCGAAAAGGATCGTCATCTCGAAGGTGATGACGATGAATGCGGGCCAGGAATGCGGAGGCTTGCCGCCCACATTGATGGGATAATCCACAGCTGACATCCACCACTGCATGAGGTAACCGGTCAGACCGCCGATAATTCCGCCGATCAGCACAACGAGTGGAACCTCGTCATGATAAAAACCAATCTCTTCCGCCAGCCCTTCAATGGGAAACGGACTATAGGCGTCGATCTTTTTGTAACCGGCTTCGTGCGTACGTTTGGCCGCGTCCACAAGATGCTGGGCCGTGTCGAACTCGGCCATGATTCCATAAATGCGCTCACTCTTCGCCATTACTCTTTCACCTCCGCCTCGGGCAGCAGAGTGCGCATCTCAAAGATGGAGATAGCGGGCAGGAATCGCAGGAACAGGAACATGGCGGCGAGGAACATGCCGATGGTGCCGATAAACGTCATCCAATCCCAGCGCGTGGGGTAATACATACCCCAGGACGAAGTGAGGAAGTCGCGATGCAGGCTGACGACAACGATAATGAAGCGCTCGAGCCACATGCCCACCAGAATATCGAGCGAAACCAGGAACAACGCGACTGGACTGGTACGCAGCTTGCGAATCCACAACAATTGCGGAATGAAAATGTTGCAAGTCAGCAGCGCCGCATAAGCAATGTGGTAAGGACCGTGCAACCGGTTCCACAGCGTGAAGGCATCGTAGCGATCGCCGCTGTACCAGTTCATGAAGGCTTCGATGCCGTAGCCGTAAGCCACGATCAGCCCGGTAGCCAGCATGACTTTCGCCGAGTTTTGCAAGTGGCGCTCGGTGATGAAATCTTCCAGGCCGTAAATCTTGCGGATCGGAATCGCCAGCATCAGCACCATGGCGAAGCCGGAATAAATTGCCCCCGCCACAAAATACGGCGGGAAGATCGTCGTATGCCAGCCCGGGACGATGCCGATGGCGAAGTCGAAGCTCACCACGGTGTGAACCGAGAGCACTAGGGGCGTGGCTAATCCGGCGAGCAAGAGATACGCGGTTTCGTAGCGGTGCCAGTGGCGTGCCGACCCGCGCCATCCCATGGAGAGCATTCCGTAAATCATGCGGGCCGCGGGATGGGTGGCGCGATCGCGCAGGGTGCCGAAATCCGGGATCAACCCCATGAACCAGAACAGAGCGGAGATCGTGGCATAGGTGGAGACGGCAAAAACGTCCCACATCAGCGGACTGCGAAATTGCGGCCACACCCCCATGGTGCTGGGATAGGGAAACAGCCAATAGGCAAGCCACGGACGGCCAACGTGAATCGCGGGAAAAATTCCGGCGCACGCGACGGCGAACAGGGTCATCGCTTCGGCGAAGCGGTTAATCGAATTGCGCCACGATTGCCGCAGCAGAAGAAGGATGGCGGAGATCAGGGTGCCAGCGTGGCCGATACCGATCCACCACACAAAGTTGACGATGGCAAATCCCCAGCCGATGGGAATGGTGTCGCCCCAGATGCCAATGCCTCGCAGAAACAGGTAGCCAATGGCATAGAGCATCATCATGGTCAGCATGAAAAAGAAGCCGAAGCCGATGAACCAGCCGTTGGACGCCGGGCGCGTGAGAACGATCGCGCTGATCTTTTCGGTGACCGTGGCGAAAGTGTGGCCGGGTTCGATGACCGGAGCGCGTCGCGCGTCGATGGTTTTAATCTGCTCGTCCATTGCTTTTCTTGCTTATTCTTGCTCCGGCCGCCGCCAGCCGCTCCTATCCCTTCAACTCGGGGTTCGGGTTGGTTACTTCTGCCAAATATGTCGTTCGCGGACGAGTGTTGAGTTCGCCCAGCAGGCTGTAATTGCGCGCTTGCGCCTTCAGTTTTGAAACCTTGCTCTCCGGATCGTTAATGTTGCCGAAAATGATCGCTCCTGCCGGACACGACTGCTGGCAGGCGGTCTGCAGTTCGCCGTCTTTGACTTCGATCTTTCTTCCTTCGCGCACCGAGGCGGTCTCAGCATCGATGCGATGCTCGGTAATTCGCTGCACGCAATAGGAGCACTTCTCCATCACGCCGCGGCTGCGCACGCTTACATCCGGGTTGCGCATCATCTTGTATTGCGGCGTGACCCAATCCTGGAAAAGATAGAAATTAAACCGCCGCACCTTATAGGGACAGTTATTCGAGCAATAGCGCGTGCCCACGCAGCGGTTGTAGACCATGTCGTTCAGACCTTCGCTCGAGTGGTTGGTCGCCCCTACGGGACACACTACTTCGCAGGGCGCGTCTTCGCATTGCTGGCAGGGAACGGGCTGGAAATATGCCTTCGGATTATCGGGGTCGCCCTGAAAATAAGAGTCGACACGAATCCAGTGCATATGGCGGCCAATCGCGCACTGCTCTTTCCCGACGACAGCAATATTATTTTCGGCCACACACGCGACCATGCAGTTGTTGCAGCCCACGCACGAGTTCAAATCAATCGCCATGCCCCAGGCGTACTCTTCTTCTTTGTAGGGATAGGGCTTGTAGAGCGTCAGGCCGGGCGCAGGCTCTTCTCCTTGTTCTTTGGCGAAATCCGGATTCTTCCGGTATTCCTCAAGCGCAGTTTCGCGGACCAGTGGCCGGTGGCCGCCATCAGGCGTGTCCATCGACTGGTACCCCTGCGTCGAGGCGAGCACGTATCGGTCGCCGGTGTTTCGAATCTTCAATCCGGTGGCGAAATATGGGGCTGCGCTGGTGCGCAAAGCATAGGCATCGAATCCCTGTGCCGTTCCTACGCGGCCGGCACGGCGGCGGCCGTAGCCGAGAGTTACCGTGACCGCGTTGTCGGGATGGCCGACCTGAATCCACACGGGGCCGGTGACTTTTTTCCCGTTCAGATCGAGCTCAACCATGTCGCAGGTTTTGATTCCCAGACGCTCACCCATCTTGGGGCCGATAAGGACGGCGTTGTCCCAGGTGAGCTTATTCATCGGCTTGGGAATTTCCTGCAGCCAGCCGTTGTTGGAGAATTGGCCATCGTAGATGGTGGGATCGCGGCGGATGTTCAGCTCGATCGAATTCGCGGGCGCTGTCGACTGATTCGAGACCGGTAGGTTCTCGCCCTTGACCACCACATTTTTCGGATTGTAGGTCGTTCCTTCGATCCACCCGTCGTGCAGGGACTTGCGCCAGAAGGCCTCGAAGTCCGCGCCCGTGTGCTGCTTCTGCCAGTAGGCTCGCACAAGATCGTACCCGCTCGCGTCCTGGCCGTTGAGCAGCGCGACTAATTCGAGCGCGCTCTTGCCGTTGTAAAGCGGCGCGATCAGCGGCTGAATGATACTAACGGTGCCGTCGTAGGCCCGAGCGTCGCCCCATGTTTCGAGTTCGTGCGCCTGATTGACGTGCCACTGACAGAGTTCAGCAGTTTCATCGTTGTAGAGTCCAAGATGGAGGCGCAGAGGAATCTGGCCATTCTTCAGCACATTGGCGAAATTGAGCTCAGCTGGCGCGTCGTAAGCCGGATTGCCACCCAGAATGACCAGCAGATCGACTTTGCCGGATTGGGCATCGGAGACGAGATCTTTGATCGAATCGGCTTGATTGACCGGATTCGCGTCGACGGGGTCGGTATAAATGACGGTCTTGCCGATGTTGCCGAGGCTTTGATTGATGATGTGAGCGAGCGCGTGCACCGCTGGCGGTTGATGATCGCCGGCGAGCACGAGGCTCGATCCTTTGTGGCTTTGCAAATCCCGCACCACGGCGGCGATGTAATTGGCGGCCTCGCCGCTCGGAATTCCGGCGCTGCCCTTCACACCCAAACCAACCGCCAATTCTGCCGCAACCGCTTCGATCTCGGACGCGTGCATCGGCAGCCGATGATCCGCCTTCGCTCCGGTCGAAGTCGGCGTGCTCTCGATGACGTAGAGGCGGTTCATATTGCCATCCGGATTGCGGCGCTTGGCGAAATCGCGAATGTAGCGGACATTTCCCGGAAATCCCGCGTATAAAAAGTCGGCTTCGAGCGACACGATGACGTCGGTTTTTTCAAAGTCGTAGCGCGTCTCGACTGGCTGACCGAAGGCGAGCTTCGCGCCTTCGAGCACATTGTCGCGGTTGAGGGGCTCGTAGACATGCCACTTCGCCTGCGGATAGGCCGCGAGGAAAGCTTTCAGCTGATCGGCAAGCGTGGGCGAAGAGATAGTCGGAGTGAGGATGCGAATGCCCGCACCCTTCAGCGCTCTTTGCGCATTGAGCGGCCCATGCAAAGCGCCTAAGAACGTCTGCCACGAGCGCTGATCCCCCATCGAGGTCACGTTCTGCGACCGGTCGGGATCGTACATGCCGAGAAGCGAGGCTTGCGCAAAAATGTCGGTGCCACCGAGCGAGGCCGGATGCTGCGCGTTGCCTTCGATCTTGGTGGGGCGCCCCATGTGGCTTTCGACCAGCAGCGGATTGGCATATCCGCCAAGCGTGCTGGCGGTGGCGTAGAACATGGGCCGGCCGGGAATCACATCTTCCGGCTGCTTCACGTACGGAACGATCGCTTCATTCGGCAGCTTCACGCAGCCCGTCATTCCGGCGAGAGCCATCGATGCTCCCATTACCTTAAGAAAGCCGCGGCGCGAAACCGAATCGAGCCACTCGGAGGCATTTTTAGGGAATTCGCGGTGCAGGGCTTCCTGGAACGCGGCGCTGCCGGCGAGTTCTTCGAGGCTCCGCCAGTATTCGGGACCGGATTTTTCGTCGGCAGCCGCTTCGATTTGCGCGCGCAGAGAATCGAGGCTGCCCTTCTTGCTGGGGCAGACCTCTTCGCTTTGAGCGCGCGGCTTCTTATCGTCTATCGTCATTGTGGCGTCCCTAACAGGACTTGTTCCAATTCTTTCCGGCTAAAGCCTCGCCATCCATTATTGCCTTTAGCGGCATGGCTGAAGCCTCGCCTCCTCAAAACCAATCCGCTCAAAGTCAGCGGTGGCAGGTGTTGCAGCTCGTGATATCTCTTACGTTGCGGACGTTGTACTTCTTAATCAGGGCCAGGCCCAGCTCATCTTGATCGGTATAACTCTGACCCTCAAAAACCACCGGCTTGGCGGTCGTAGGCTGCTCGTAGCGCATGTTGAAGACCTGATCCCGCGGACGCAGATTTTTTTCCGGGGCGCGGTGGCAATTCAGGCACCACTCCATCTGCAACGATGCCTCCTGATACATCAGCGGCATCTGGTCCACAGGGCCATGACACGTGTTGCAGCCGACCCCTTTCGTGACGTGAATGCTGTGATTGAAAAAGACAAAGTCGGGAAGCTGGTTCACCCGCGTCCACTGCAGGCTCTGGCCGCTCCGGTAACTGGCGCGGACGGGCTCCAGCAACTGGGCGTTGGTCCAAATCTGCGAGTGGCAGTTCATGCAGGTCTTGGTGGGCGGGATGCCGGCGAAGCTGGAAGTCTCCACCGAAGTGTGGCAGTAGCGGCAGTCAATGCCGAGCCCGGCAACGTGATGCTCATGGCTGAAAGGCACGGGCTGGGGTTTGCGGACGCCGGCATAAGTAATGTATGGCGAACGCTGTACTTCCATGGCCACCCATCCCAGTGCGGCAAGGACGAACACCGCGCCAAAAATCGTGGCCCGGGACAGGGTGTTGGTACTGCGATGAAAGATCTGCGACATGCTTACTTGCTAGCTTCAGACGCTACAAACGAGACCCGGTAGACCATGTAGTTTTATTGGTAGATGTTGTGACGTTCACGACGCCAGAGAAATACCCACATATTTTCTCGCGCCAGTTACGCGAACTCGAAATTATAAATATTTCGCGAGCACTTGTCGCGTCTTTTTCCCCAGACCCAGAAAAAAACCTACAATCGATCGGCTGCTGAAAATTTCAATACTGTTTTTGGAACTGCACTCGAAAAATTATCTTAAATTCATCACCAGCAATTTTGGTTCCGTCATTTCTTCAATCGCGTAACGCAGGCCCTCGCGGCCCACACCAGAGTCCTTTATCCCTCCATAGGGCATCTGATCGATGCGGAAGGAGGGGATATCCCCCGCAATCAAAGCCCCAACCTCCAACTCCTCATACGCCTGAAAAAGCAGTTTCACATCGCGAGTGAACACGCCGGCCTGCAATCCGTAATTGGAATTGTTGATGCGACGCAGAGCTTCGTCAAAAGTCTGATAAGGTTCCACCGTCACCACTGGGCCGAAGATTTCCTGGCAGTTGACTTTCATGTCAGCCTTGGTGCCGGTCAGCACGGCTGGCTCGACGATCGAGCCGTTGCGGCCACCACCGCACAGCAGGCGCGCACCGGCGCGCACGGCCTCGTCGATCCAGGTGCCGACGCGGACGGCATCGCTCTCGCGAATCAGTGGGCCGACGTCAGTCGATTCCTCCATCGGATCCCCGGTTTTCAGCTGCTTGACGCCTTCGACAAAAAGATCGATGAACTTTCCGTAGACCGATTGCTCCACCAGAATGCGTTGCACCGAGATGCAAGTCTGGCCGGCATACGTGAACCCTCCCGTGACGCAGCGCTCGGCCGCGTACGCGACATCGGCATCGCTGTGCACAATGCAGCCTGCGTTGCCGCCGAGTTCAAGCGCAACTTTTTTCTTTCCCGCGCGCCGTTTGATGTCCCATCCCACGGGCACGCTGCCAGTAAAGCTGATCAACTTAATCCGTTCGTCGGTGACCAGCAGGCTGGCGTCTTCATTGGAAAGCGGCAGCACGTTGAGCCCGCCATCCGGCCATCCCGCTTGCTGAACGCACTCCGCCAGCAACAGCGACGTCATGGGAGTCTGCGGCGCGGGCTTCAAAACGATCGGACATCCTGCCGCCATGGCGGGCGCGACTTTATGCGCGACCAGATGAAGAGGAAAATTAAACGGTGTGATTCCGGCGATGGGGCCAATGGGAAAGCGCTTCACGATGCCCCAACGCCCCGCGGTGAATTCCTGCCAGTCGAGCGGGAGATATTCGCCGTAAATCCGCGTGGCTTCTTCGGCGGCGACATTAAAAATAAATATGGCCCGGTCGACCTCCGTACGCGCCGCTTTAATGGGCTTGCCGGCTTCCTGCACGATGGTGCGCGCGAATTCTTCGCGGCGGGTAACGATGGCCTGTGCGATTCTTCGCAACACGCGCTGCCGCTCGAAGGCTGGAAGGCGGCGAGTGGTACCGAATGCCTTCACAGCCGCCGCGATCGCAGCCTCAGCGTGTTCGCGACGGCCCTGTGTGATGCGGCCGATCACGCTGCCATCGAACGGGGAGTGGACTTCGATCATGTCGCCGTCATCCATCCATCTGCCGTCGATGAAAAATCCGTGGGTTGCGACAGGAGCTAGCGTTACTTCCGACATGGAGACCTCGCGGAGGCAAACAGCGGTTTTGATTATAGGGCCTGGCGAGTGGTTGCTCTTCTTTGTCGATCAAAATTTTGTGCAGAGACTCACCCTGGAACATAGCTTCCCAGGGGCGACTACAATGATGCCGCTGAAAAATATGAAGCCCATGAAGACTTTAGACACCATCGTTGATCTTGCTCCGCGGCTGCGGCGGAAGGAAATATCTCCGGTTGAACTGACTCGCGACTGTCTTGACCGGATCGAGAAGCGGAACCCGACGCTGAACGCGTTCATAACGGTGACGGCCGCGTCGGCACTGGAGGAGGCACGCGCCGCCGAAAAAGAAATCTCGCGCGGAGAATCGCGCGGCCCGCTGCACGGAATCCCAATTGCCCTGAAGGATTTGATCGATACCGCGGGTGTGCGGACGACTGCGGCCAGTCAGTTTTATCAGGAGCGCGTGCCCACCGAAGACGCGGAGGTGGTACGGCGGTTGCGGCGGGCAGGCGCGGTAATTGTGGGCAAGAACAATCTGCATGAATTCGCTTACGGTGCGAGTTCGCTAATCAGTTTTTTCGGGGATGTGCACAATCCAAGGAACGAGGCGCACATTGCGGGAGGATCGTCAGGAGGGTCGGCGGCTGCGGTTGCGGCGGGGCTTTGTTACGCCGCGATTGGGACCGATACGGCGGGTTCGATTCGTCTGCCCGCGGCGCTGTGCGGGTGTGTGGGGATCAAACCGAGCTATGGGCGTGCTTCCACACGCGGTGTGATTCCGCTTTCGTGGGCGCTGGATCATGTGGGGCCGATCGCGGCGACGGTGGCCGATGCGGCTCTGGTGCTGCAAGTTATTGCAGAATACGATCCGGTTGATGTTTATAGCAGCGACGTTCCAATCGCGGACTATGTTTCCGGATTGCTTGATGTGACGAAAAACCTTCGCGTGGGTGCGCCACGAAATTATTTTTATGAGGATCTTGATGGCGACGTCAGCGCGGCATTGGAACAGGCTCTTACTGTGATTCGGACGCTGGTGGCCGAAGTGCGAGAAATCAAGATCGACGTACCGGCGGATCGTGTGGTGCAAAACGCAGAGTCTTATGCCATTCACGCGGAAAACATTGCGCGGAGCCCGGAGTTGTATCAGCCGGAAACTTTGCGGCGCATTCGCCATGGTGAGAATATTTCTGCGGCTGAATATATTTTGCGAAAGCGCGAGATGGATGAGGCACGGGGCCAGGCGCGAGATATTTTCACCGACGTCGATTTGGTGATTACGCCAACGTCACCGATGCCGGCTCCGGCGATTGCTGAGTTGAAGAAAAATCCGCAAGCTCTGCGGCCGGCGGAGATTCGGATGTTGCGGAACACGCGTCCGTTCAATGTATGGGGGCTGCCGGCAATTTCTGTGCCCTGCGGATTTTCCAAGGGTGGATTGCCGATTGGATTGCAGATTGCCGGACCACGGTGGAGGGAGGAGTTAGTGCTGCGGTTGGCGCGGGCTTATGAGCAGGCAGTCTCCGGACGCTAATGGGCACATTTGAAAAACACAGCGAATAGCTCTGCCATAGTGCGCCATCCAAGAAGAAGAGTCTCCTGACGCGGCTGAAGCTGCGATCCTTCAAGCCTAAGAGGCAGGACTGAAGGTCGTGCCCTCCCCGATCCCCGGCGGATGAAGGCGTCCGCTGCTGCATGATTTGTTCTCAGTCTACTGTTCTCACGTCATCGGGCAGCATTAGGACGAAGCTGCAGTCACCAGTGGTGGTCGAGCAGGAGAGAACTCCGCGGCGGAGGATCTTTACCGGCGAGTCGTCGGGGAAGGTTACTTTGTACTCGGCCGTGCGTAGGGCTTCGGTGAATGCTTTTAGTTTTTCGTCGCCGCTCACGAACTTTACAGCTTCAACGGTGGCGGGGCGGACAGAGGCATCGGCCGCTGCGCGCGCCGATTTTCCATCGCCTCTGCCATCATCCAAGCCGCGGCTTAAAAGCACGAAGAATTCGGCGCTGCCGCTTTCTTTGGCTACTTTGCCCAGGTCGATGGTGCGGACGCGATCCAGGTCCTCTTTATATTTGGCGACAACCGCGTCTACTTTGGCGTTGCCGCCGGCCAGAGAGGCAAGCCGGTCACGAGTTTCGGGAACGGGACGCAATCCGCTGAGCGAAAGAGCGTAGGTGCGCACGGCAAGATCCTTGTCGCCGCGCTTTTCATAAATCTGTCCGAGATGGTCGCCGACTTCGCCGTGATGGCCTAGTCCCCAGGCCGCTGAAACGTATTTTTCAGCATCGCTCAAATCGCCTTTGGCGAAGTAGACCCAGCCCAGGGTATCCCAATAAGAAATGAGCGATGACATCAGAGGAAGATCTTGTTGTGTGAGGCGATCGAGCGAAACGTTGCGGAGAGCGGCGGTGGTCGCCGAGACGGCGGATTCGGCGTACTGCTGCGCACGATCGAGATGACTCTTTTTTAACGAGAGTTGGTAAGCAATGTTGTTCCACACCAGTGGTGTGGCTGAGAGTTCGACCGCGTGGTCGAAGGTGGCGACGGCTTTGTCGTCCTGGCCAAGGTTCAGATAGGCATCGCCGAGCGTCACCTGCAATTCGGCGTTGTCTGGAGTCAGCGAACCGGCCTTCTCCAGCTCGGCAGCGGCCAAATCATATTTATGCCACTCAGAGTACATCTGGCCCAGGCTGGCGTGCGCGACCTTGTCGAGAGGATTCATCTCGATCTGCTTGTTGAAGGCGGTGACGGCGTCATCGTACTTGCGCTCCAACCAGTAGGCGCGACCCAGGGCATTGTACGCGTACTCGTCGTAAGGATTGATCTCAATCTGCTTCTTCAGCGCCGCAATGGCATCGTCATACTGGCGCAGCGCGATATAGGCGGAAGCCAGGAAGTTCCAGGCGTATTTGTTTTTCGGATCGACTTCCGTAGCGCGCTTGAGAAGTTGAATCCCCAGAGGCAAATTGTTGGCTACCAGCGCGGCGCGGCCGCTTTCGACCAGGTCGTCGGCCTTCATGTCGGCGGGCGGCGCGGGAGTGCCGGCCACTGTGTTTTCGACCGCGAGGTACTGACCCAGGTCAGAACTGACGGCGCGGCGGAAGGCCTGATAGTCGGGAGCGCGGGAGACAGGGAGTTCGTCCTGCCGCATGTCGAGCGTACGCGTGGCCGTGAAGGTAGTGCCGTCGAGTTTATAGCTGGCCTGGTACTCGGCGTAGTCGCGTTTTACGGTCAGCGGAAGGGGCGCATGCGCAATGTATTTCGAGGGAATTTCCAGCTTGATTTTGTAAACATACTCGGCTACGGGGCCGAGTTTGAGGGGCTCGGCATCGGCGTCGTTCTCGTCCGCACCGCCAAGATCGTTGAGATTGAACTGGCACAGGGGCAGAGTCAGATTCGATTTTTTCTTCGACCAATCCAGAAAATTTGGTTTGGCGAGATCGTACGACATGGTGAAAGGCTCACGCGTGGCGGCCGGGTCGCTCACCTTCACATTCGTGACATCGCCCCCGAGGGCGGCATTTACATTTTCCGCCACATGCTGCCACTGCGCTTCGGGCACGCGGCGGAAGACAGAACGCAGCATCAATTCTTCATCGCCGCGGAAGGTGTAATGCACGTGGGCTTCGAGCTTGCCGATTTCATTGACGGTTCCATCGACCTCGGCCAGCTCGCTGTCGGGCATGGGCGTGCCGGCGGGGGTTTCCTCCAGATGCGGCGTGCCATTGGGGGGAATGACCAGAGCTTGCTTGTGGCGCAGCGAGTAGGAGAGCAGCCGAAAGGGGGCGACCTCGGCGGTTGTATCCATCCAGACTTCTTCTTTCCCCATGGGCAGCATGGTGATGACGTGATCGAACTGCGAGGGCGAAGGGACGTCGGGATCGAGCTTGCGGCTGGAGTTGATGAGAACGGAAGAGGCGTGCATGCCCTCGGCTTCGAGCAGAGAGGCGAGCAGCGTGTGCTTGTCTTTGCAGTCGCCGTACTGATTGTGGAGAATGTCGGCGGCGGCATGGGGCTGGTAGCGGCCTATACCGAGCGACAGGCTGACGTAACGGAAGTTGAGCGCGACAAAGTCGTAGAGCGCCTGGACCTTATCCAATGGCGTGGTGAGGCCTTTAGTGAGCTCTTCCGCTTTGGCGCGGACCTCGGGCGACGGAGCGCGGCGATCTTTTTCCATAACGGCGTACCACAGGCCGATCTGCTCCCAACTGACGAAGGTGGTTAGCTGCACGTCGGGATGCTCCTCGTCGGTGTGCTTCTTTTTCGCCTTCTTATTTTTTTCTTTGTCTTTATCTTTATCTTTCGCGTCGTCTTCGCGCTCGAGGTGAGAGCTGGTCCAGCGATAAATGCGGCGGCCGTTTGCTTCGGAGATGGTCGGATCCAGCCCGGGCTTGTTTTTTAGCTTTAACGGGCGATCGGCGGGGACGTCGACCTCGAGCTCTTCATCGAGATCGATGCTGTTTTTGTCGAAATCGTAGTCGGCCCAGAATTGTCCTGCGGCCAGCGGCGTGTGGATCACTGTGATCATGTCATATTCGAGCACTTCGCCGGGGCGTAGGCCGGGGACGGTGATGTGCTTCTGGCGGTAATCGGTGTAGACGGGAGCTTCGCGCTCGACGGGGGCGCTGAGATCCTGCACGGCGTCGTCGCCGGCTTTGACGATGCTGCCATCGGCCTTGATGACGCGAACGTAGCCGATTTCCACGCGCTCGTTGGCGGAGTTGTAGCCGACTTGTAGCTGGCCCCACTGCTGGACTCCAGCTTCGCTCTGCACCTTGATGCGAGCGACAGTTTCCTTGCGACCGGTGCCGTCGCTTTCGAAGCGGTAATGATTGATGTATTTCTCGACGACGAAGGCTTCCTGGGAGTAGTCGTGCTTGGGGTCGTCCTTAGCAGCGGCGGACGAGGGTGCATCAGCTGCCTTGGCGGCCTGCGCCGGAGTGGAGGACTGCCCCGATTGGGCCAAAGCGGTAAATGGGACAATCAGGGCGACGAGAAGTAGCGGCAGAAAAGGACTACGCATAGGTTAATAGTAAGGCCTGCAAGGGTTTTTACCTTAAATAGGAACGGTGGGCAAGGGGAGGCTTGCACGGTGACACGGGGTTTCCCTTAGGCAATGTGATGTACGTCACATTTTTGTGTGCGATGCGTCACCAACGGTAGTAAAATGCGTCGCAGATAGTCTTGCCGGCCACGACGCCAGGCAAGCGTGACGCATAATGTACCTGCGCCACGATCCTTCCGTTCGGAGGTTTTCTGCTATGGAAGATCGGGCCCTTGACGTCTCTCCTTCTACT
The DNA here is from genome assembly GCA_963818935.1 of uncultured Acidobacteriaceae bacterium. Lineage (GTDB taxonomy): Bacteria > Acidobacteriota > Terriglobia > Terriglobales > Acidobacteriaceae > Sulfotelmatobacter. The sequence continues at coordinate 99,039 of CAWFUK010000024.1, read as the reverse complement.
GATTCCCAAACAACACTGTCTTCTACTTCGCTGACGCGCCGCCATGAAGGCCGCGGAGCGTGGGTTCTGACCGCCTACGGAATATCCGGCCTGGCTCTGTTTGGTGTACTCGCCTACTTCTTCTCCGACTTCATCGCCCATTAGTTGAGAAGCGGCTGGGACGAACGGGCGTGAGCGCCCGCGGAACAGAGCAGAAGTGTGTACGTCGCAGGCTGCGGCTTTAAGGGGCGCTGCTTTTGTTTCGCTTTAGGCGTCGAGGCTATTGTTGAAGGTAAATGTTGTCGTATGGCGGAGCTGAGAGATCGAGGAGCCCATCACTGTTAAAGTCCGCAACTCCAAAAACCACCTCAGGGAAAAGTCCTGCTGGTAGTAACACCTGAGGATTCTGGAACGTTCCATCACCATTCCCCAACAGGATCGAAAGCGATGTGTTAACCGCATACTGCTGCACCAAGATGTCGGTGTCACCGTCGCTGTTAAAGTCTCCCACAACAAAAGTGAAGTAGGTCTGAGACCCGACGGTGTAATAGACAGCCGACTGAAAAGTCCCATCTCCGTTGCCCAAAAGGATGCCGACCTGTCCGGAGAAGTTGGCGAATGCAATATCCAGTTTTCCGTCCTTGTTAAAGTCGTTGACGTAGTAAGAAGGCAGGAAGAACGATCCATTTTGGGGAAAGGGAAAGGTGCCCACGGTAGTTGGCGGCTGAAAGGTGCCATCCCCGTTCCCAGCGACAAGCGCAAGCCTCCATTTATTGCCACCGGGATACTCTTCGGCAGCCCCAAGAATGTCGAGTTTTCCGTCTCCATTGAAGTCACCCACTATCAACCCGCCACTGAACAAGCCCAGATCGGTTGTGGTTGGCGCAGCGAATGTGGCGTCCCCATTGCCAAGGAATATGCGCGCCACCTCGTCGCTGCCGCCTTGCGACGTCACAACATCCAGTGCTCCATCTTGATTGAAATCGCCGACAACAAAGTCGGGAATGGCCGGCGACTCTTCAAGGGTAGAAACTGAAACTTCCAAAAGTCTTGGGTTCCAACGTAAAAGTTCCGTCTCCATTGTTAAGGCTTATTCCCAAATGGAGGGGCGTGAGTTGTCTCGATTGGCCAACTACGTAGAGAAAATCCTGGTACCCATTGCCATCAAAGTCGCCGAATACGCCCTGATAGGCGCCGGGGTACTGTTTGTTGGTTAGAGTGGGTCCCTGAAAGAACATTCCTGTTCCGCTGTTCGTCAGACTGCCCACTATGTTAGAGAAATGCCAGCCCCCTTGCACGCCCACAATGTCGAGGGAATTATCGTTGTTCAAATCCGCAACCATCCCAGGGAGACTAGAAATCGTGGGGTATTGATACTCCAGGGTTGAGGCCATAGTCGTTTCTGGTTCGTGAACTTCTACTTGAAAGTATGTGGAACTGGCGATGGGGCCACCTGGGCTGTTATTAGTAACCGTAATCATTCCGGCGGTGGGAGCTGCAATGTCGGTTGCGAGGATTGTGGCTTGGAGTTCGTGGGCGGAGACGTAGGTGGTTGCACGCGCCTGGCGGTTCCAGTTCACTATCGAGCCAGGAATGAAATTCGCTCCATAGACAGTGAGTATGAAATCGGCCCCCCAGGGGCGACAGATTGCGGCACGGTTGGCCCTTGCACGTGGGGCACCGGATAGCCGGGCTGGCGCGTGCCCGCCCACACCGTTGCGGTGAGCGCGAGGAGCACAGAGAGTATTTTGTGGATGGCGAAGCGACTGATCAAGGCGGGCCTCCGGTGCGGCTCGACGGGAGTTTATGGTGCGGGCATCGGTGGCACAAGGTGAAGAATTCTGCACAGTGTCGGTCTGGATCTTCAGGGACTAAATCGAAGACGCCATTCGGCGGAATCGCTCGGGGGCTCGCTTCGCTCGCTGGAGAGCCGAAGGCGGCTGTCCCCACATGAGTGGGGGTGCGGAAAAACAGGTCCCTCCACTAGGCTCAGCTGTCGCTTCGCTTCGGTCGGGATGACAGAGTGCCCTACGGGTCCCGCTCTTACATGCTACAATCAACCCCCTTGGGAGTGATTTGCTTCTTGAGAAATCCAGCGTCCCCGCACTAACAAACTGAGTAAGACAGAGCCAAGCCAGGAAAGATCAGACTGAGAAAAGAAACTTTGGGATCAGCCGTGGCCAAGAACTCCACATCCGACGCTGCACCGATCACCTATGCCGACGCGGGCGTAGACATCGATGCTGCCAATCGCACCAAAAAGCGCATCAAGTATCTGGCGCACAAGACTTTTACGCGCGGAGTGCTGAGCGAGATCGGCGGCTTTGGCGGGCTGTTTGCCGTGGACAAGACGAAATATGTCGATCCGGTGCTGGTTTCGAGCGTGGATGGAGTGGGGACGAAGCTGAAGGTTGCGTTTGAGATGGGCCTGCATTCCACCGTAGGTGCCGATCTAGTGAATCACTGCGTGAATGATATTGCGGTGCAGGGCGCTGCGCCGATGTTTTTTATGGATTATCTGGCCGCGGGAAAGCTGGAGCCGGCGATCGCCGAGCAGGTGGTGGAAGGAATCGCGGACGCCTGTAAGCACAACGGATGCGCGTTGATTGGCGGGGAGACGGCGGAAATGCCGGGATTCTATCCTGACGGCGAGTACGATCTGGCGGGATTTATTGTGGGCGTGGTGGAGCGCGATGCGATTATTACGGGCAAAGACGTGCAGATCGGCGATGTTGTTCTCGGCCTGCCGTCGAACGGACTGCACACCAATGGATATTCGCTGGCCCGCAAATTGCTCTTCGAAGTGGCGCACTATTCGACCGAAGACTACGTGAATGAGATCAAGAATAAAGTCGGCAATGAGCTAATGCGCACGCACAAGAGTTATTGGCCGGCGCTGAAGAAGCTGATTGCGGGGCAATGCGTGTCGGCTCTGGCGCATATCACGGGCGGAGGGATTACCGAAAATCTGCCGCGGGTGCTGCCGCGCGGGATGGCGGCCGCGATCGATCTGGGGTCGTGGCCAGTCCCGCCTTTGTTTGAACATCTGCAGCAGCTGGGGAATGTTCCGCAAGACGAAATGCTGCGCACCTTCAACATGGGTTTGGGCATGCTGATGGTAGTGCCCCTGGCAAAATTTAAGAAGACCCAAACCGTACTGGAAAAAGTGGGCGAAAAGGCTTATACCGTCGGCCGCATCGTCAAAGGCGACCGCAAAGTCATCTACAATTAGAAATTGCTGATTGTCGATTTTTGATTGCTATTTACGCGCACCATCGGTCAATGATCAGCACCCAAGAATCAGCAATGAAAGCCCTCGGCATACTTCTTTCCGGACGCGGTTCTAATTTCATCGCCATCGCCGATAGCATCGATGCGGGGCGCATTGCGGATGCGCGCATCGCGGCTGTCATTTCCAACAAGCCAGACGCCCCGGGGATCGCCACCGCGAAACAGCGCGGCCTAAATGCTGTGGTGATTCCTTCCAACGGCAAGTCACGCGAAGATCACGATCGCGAAGTGATAGCAGCGCTGCAGCAGAATCATGTCGATCTGGTTTGTCTGGCGGGATACATGCGCCTGCTCTCACCCTGGTTCGTGCAGCAGTTTCCGCGAAAAATTCTTAACATTCATCCCTCGCTACTGCCTGCGTTTCCTGGACTGGAAGCGCAGCAGCAGGCTTTCGCCTACGGAGTAAAAGTATCCGGTTGCACCGTGCACGTTGTGGACGAAGAGCTCGACCACGGTCCCATCATCGTGCAGAAGACGGTGCCCGTGCATGATAATGACGACGAGCACGCGCTGGCGGCGCGCATCCTCGCGCAGGAGCACATCGCGTACACTGAAGCGATTAACATCGTGCTGGGCGGGAATTTCGAAATCATCGGGCGAAGATTGAAAAAGTCGTCCTAGAAACTTTTGGTCATTCTCACGATCATCAGTCGCTCGCCGTTGCCGAGCGGCGCCTCCTGGGCTTCGGCTTCCGCGTATCCCTTGGCTTTGTAGAAGGGCACGCCGCTCAAAGTTGCGCCCATTTCCAGGCGGCGAAAGCCTGCGGCCCTTGCGGCGGCTTCGCAAGCCTCGAGAATCAGGCCGCCAATGCCATGCCGTGCCCAGTCCGGATGGACGAAGAATGCGCGAATCTTCGCCACATCGCGCGCGGGGTCGAGCAGTGAGTCCTCGCGCGCGGCAAACTGATCCCCGCCATAGAGCGTTTTTCGCTTGCTCCATCCGCCGCAAGCGATGATCTGGCGTTGCGTCTCGCCGGCTTCGGCTACGAAATAGGTTCCATCGGCAACGAGCTGGCTATCCACGCCATAAACCGAACGCAGCGCGCCTTCGATTTGTGCGGGCGAATAATCGCCGGCTTGGAGACCGCGCACCGAGGCCTCAATCACTTCGCGCAGGCGGGAAACATCCGCCGGCGAGGCTTTTCGCAGATGAACGTCTTCCCGCGCCATGGATCCGTAACCTCGAAGCATTTTAACTTCTGCATTCAGACTTCTGACTTCTGCATTCTCTATAATGTCCTTTCTCATGCAAACCTTCGCCGCGGTTGATGAACAACTCACGTATCTGAAGAAAGGCTCGGCGGAAATTATTCGCGAGGCCGACCTGCGAGCCAAGCTGGAAAAATCACGCGCCACAGGAAAACCGCTGCGGGTAAAGCTGGGCATGGACCCGACGGCGCCCGACTTGCATCTTGGCCATACGGTCGTGCTGCGCAAGCTCAAACATTTTCAGGATCTCGGGCACACTGCAATCTTTCTGATCGGCGATTTCACCGGCATGATCGGGGATCCTACAGGACGCTCGGTGACGCGGCCGCCGCTCACGCGCGAGCAGATCGAACAAAATGCCGAAACCTATAAGGCGCAGGTATTCAAGATTCTCGATCCGCAAAAAACGGTGATCGATTTTAACCGGCGTTGGTTCGGGCCGATGAGCTCGGACGATTTCGTACGCTTAACGGCGAAATACACGGTTTCGAAATTGCTTGAGCGCGAAGACTTTCACAAACGATTCCACAACGAGAAGCCGATATCGGTGCATGAGTTGCTTTATCCGCTGGTGCAGGGGTATGACTCGGTCGCGCTGGAGGCTGATGTGGAGCTGGGCGGCACCGATCAGAAGTTCAACTTGCTGGTGGGCCGCGAGCTGCAACGCGACTACGGACAAGAGTCGCAGGTGGTGCTGACCACGCCGATTCTCGAAGGCCTGGACGGCGTGCAGAAGATGTCGAAGTCGCTGGGGAATGCGATCGGGATTCACGAGCCTCCACTGGAGATGTACGGGAAGATCATGAGCATCTCGGACGAGATGATGTGGAGATATTACGAGTTGCTGACGGATGTTTCGCTGGCCGAAATCGAAAAGATGAAGCGCGAATCGCATCCGATGCAGGTGAAGAAGGATTTGGCGCGAAGGATTGTGGGGGACTTTCATTCGGTGGATGCTGCGGGGAAAGCGGGAGAGGACTGGGCGAGGCAGTTTCAGAAGGATCAGGTGCCGGGTGAAATCGAGCGAGTGTCAATTCCGATCTCAGCGGTGTCGCTTGAGGCTGGGGACGAAGGGGGAGCCCAGAGACTCGAGACAAAAAACGACCCACCGCCGGGTAAGCGGGAGGCCTTTATTCGCGTAGATAGGCTCTTGAGCGAAGCCAAAATGGTTGCCTCGCGCACTGAGGCCGGTAGAAAAATAAAGGAGAAGGCGGTCCGCATAGACGACGAAGCCATCCTCGGCTTTGTCATTATCAAATTTGTTCCCACGAACGTTGTCATCCGCATCGGCAAGAAAATCAAAGCAGTGGATCTTGTGGTTTAGAAGCCAACGACCTGCTATTCTCGACCGCGCAGATGCGAGCGGCTGCGATTCTCGGGTTGGGATGTTCAGAGAAAAACCTCAAACCTTTTCAGAGTGACAAAAGAATCGAGTGGCGGATCGGGTTGCCGAGTGGTGGCGACCAGGCGGATGTCGTCCTTATCTTCGGCGGCGATGGAACGGTCCACCGACACTTAGGCCAACTGGTCAAGCTTGGACTGCCGGTGCTGATCGTTCCTGCGGGTAGCGGGAATGACTTTGCGCGTGCTCTGGGGCTGGGTAACGAGCACCAGTCGCTTGCGGCTTGGCGGAGATTTTGTACTGGACGGGACAACTTGCGTGCCATCGATTTGGGAGTCATTACTCCGGGCGAGGGGGACGCGGGCGGGGGTGCCCGCTCCACACCAGCATTCTCGCAAACTCACTACTTCGCCAGTGTGGCCGGGGTGGGACTCGATGCCGAGGTGTCCCGGCACGCGAATGATTTGCCGCGCTGGTTGCGAGGGCATGGCGGGTACGCGCTTGCTTTCGCCCCTACTCTTTTTCGTTTCGCGCCGCTTCCGATAAAGATTCTGGCTCACGACGGGGATGGCTGGGTTGCGCGCAGCGACCAGCCTACGATGCTGGCGGCGTTCGCCAATACTTCGACGTATGGCGGCGGGATGAAGATTGCGCCGCATGCGAAAGTGGACGATGGGCAGCTTGATGTTTGCGTGATCGGCGGGATCGATCCGTTTCGGCTGGCGGGCATGTTTCCTACAGTCTATTTTGGCCGGCATTTGCGCATTCGGCAGGTGGGGTATTTTCGGGCGCAGCGGTTGCGGGTTGAGACCGAGCGGCCTCTGGATGTTTATGCCGATGGGGAATTTGTTTGCCGGACTCCTGTGGAAGTAGGCGTTCAGAGGGAAGTCTTACAAGTCATTGTTCATCCGCCCGAAAACTAGAAACTGTCCTATACTTTTGTCATGGCTGAGCGACGTTCTCACACCCTGCTTTGGATTCTGATTGGCGGAGGAGCCTTCTTCCTCTTTGTGCTGGCCGTGTTTTCGGTCGTCTATCTGACTTTGCATTCGAATAGCACAGAGACCAGTTTCGGCGGCTTTGGCGATCGCATCGGAGTAGTCGATCTTGACGGCGTGATTCTTTCGCCGCAGCCAGTAGTGGATCAGCTCAAGAAATTTGGCGACGATTCTTCCATCAAGGCGATTATTTTGCATGTGAATTCGCCCGGCGGCGGCGTGGCTGCGTCGGAGGAGATTTATCGCGAGGTTAAACGCATTCGCGAGGAGAAGAAGAAGCGGGTGGTGGTTTCCATTGAGACGGTGGGCGCCAGCGGTGCGTATTACGTGGCTTCGGCCTCCAACAAGATTTATGCAGACGAGGGCAGCATTGTAGGTTCGATCGGCGTGATCGCGCAGTGGGTGAACTACGGCGATCTGCTGAAGTGGGCCAAGCTGAAAGATGTGGTTCTGAAAACGGGTGAGTTTAAGGATACGGGCAATCCGGCGCGCGACCTCACTCCGGCGGAGCAGGCCTACATGCAGTCGTTGATCGATGACATGTTTGGACAGTTCATTCAGGCGGTTGCAAGCGGGCGCGGCATGAAGTTCGATGACGTAAAGGCGATTGCCAATGGCAAAGTTTGGACCGGACAGCAGGCGAAAGAGATGAAGCTGATCGATGAGGTCGGCGACTTTGAAGCCGTGGTGAAGGATACGGCGAAGTCGGTGGGAATTTCGGGAGAGCCGACGCTGGTCCGTCCGGAAAAAGACCGCAAGACTCTGCTCGATCTGCTGCTGGGGGATGTGTCGAAGTACTTGCCTGATCGGGAGAAGATGCTGGAGCAGCAGGTAGGCTTTTATTATCTGTGGAAGTAGGACGGGCTTCGACTCTTGCGAGGAAAATCGTTTTTGTCTGACCTTTGATCTTCTCCGGAACCTGAATCTCGGCTGCCGGCTCGCGCGTGGTTCCCGCCCAGATAGGCTCGTTGGGTTCGGCTTCGTAGGCGTATGTCGTAATGGTAGCCGTCCCTGAAACGATCCGTCTTCCACGGTCGGACGGCAGCGTGCCTTCACAACCTACCGTCTCTGCCCGAAATACAACGTATGCCCTTGGTCATCCTTGATGACGAACTCGCGTGTTCCCCAGTCCGTGTCGTGCACGTCCTTCACCAAAGTTACTCCCTTCCCCTTCAACGCAGTCGCTGCGGCGGCGGCATCGTCCGTTTCAAAGTAGAGGTGAAAACCTTCCTCCTGATCCACAAATTCGATGGAAGGATCCTTGCGGTCTGAGAGCTTGAGGTGAAAAAGCTGGCTGCCCGCTCGAATACCGGCGTAGAAATCCTGGTACCGGAACTCCAACTTGAGTCCCACCTTCGTGGTGTAAAACCGTATCGATTCCGGGAGGTCCGTAGTCCGGAGCTGCGCAATTGCATTTGATATTTGCATCTTCCCTCCGATAGCTCGCCAACTAAATTCCGGGATAAAGTGGAGCGCCCCCATGTCCCGCTTTCCTTTTTAGAGACATGAGGCCCTCGTATATTACGATTGATCTCGGCAGCACAATCCGTGGCACGGCGGCCATGCTTATGAAACCACCAAAGACCGAGGCGATTTCACCATGCTTTATCGTCAGCAACGTCGATCAAACCGTAGCATTTTATCGCGACAAGCTAGGCTTTGAGACGACACTCCGGCAGCCCGATCGTGACCCTTTTTTCGCCATCCTCGTCCGTGACGGAGCGCAGCTTTTCGTCAAGTCCAATCAAGGCACAGCGCCGCTACCGAACTCGAAGCGTCATCCTTTCATGCGATGGGACGCCTTCGTCTACACCCATGACCCCGATGCACTCGCGGCCGAATTTGCCGATCATGGCGCAGAATTCAGCGCGCCGCTTCAGGATACCCACGACGGCCTGCGTGGTTTCGAGATTAGCGACCCAGATGCCTACATCCTGTTCTTCGGCCGCCCAAAGTAAGTGGCAGCCTCGATCGGTCGCGCTTCCGTGCTGTCCTCTGTCTACACCGCCGCGTCCCCAGTGAGGTGTTTCGGGCCGCCGTATTCGAGTCGACCGAAGCCTTGCGGCAGAGTCCGTCAGCGAAGTCGAAGGGTGGGATCCTTCAAGGCCCAACCCCCCCGTTCCCAAACTACGACTTGCGTCCAACCCCTGAAATTTGAGAAGGTTATGAAGGTTGCCTATCCTTGGGAACCGGAGCGAAGAGAGATTATGACGAAAGCCGACCTGATCGATGAAGTCTCGCGTTTAGCCGAACTTACGCGCAAAGACAGCGAAGTGATTGTGGAAACCATCTTTGACAGCGTGGTGCGGTCCCTGCGTGCGGGCGACAAAATCGAAATTCGCGGCTTTGGCAGCTTCCGCACCCGCCAGCGCAAACCCCGCATGGGACGCAATCCGAAGACCGGCGAAAAAGTCGAAGTCCCCGCCAAGAAGATTCCTTTTTTCAAGCCCAGCAAGGAGTTGAAAGATCTGGTGAATGAAGGGGTTGCCGAGACTGCGGCCGCGGCGCCGCCGGCTCAAGTACCTCCGCCGACGCCGGCCATTTAGCGAGGATGCGTCGGCACCCTCCGAAATTTTATTGCTGCTCGTCGTCAGGTACAAGCTCGCGACCTTCAAAGTAAATTCTTCTGGATCGACGTCCATCCGGTTGGTCAGCACGACGACAGTCAGCTTGCATCCGCGAAGCGCGGCATCGAGAATTTGCAGAACTTTTCCAGCGCAGTGTTGGGATATTGCTTCATGAGCAACTGACCTCAGTCTTCAAGGCCAGAGGTGTGATTGAGTAAATTGCGGACTTTGATCGCGTTGCCGTAGGGGGGAAATTCAGGCAAAAAGCTAGTCAGCCGATCCTCGTAATGCAATTTACCTTCGCGCACTAGCAGCATGATGCACATTGCCGAGAACTGCTTGGTCACCGACGCCAGCCGGAAGTTTGTGTGTTCGTCGATTTGGATTTTAGTCCGACAAAAATAGCACCGATCCGAGGGACACTGCAGCAATCCCAATTGTGCCTTCCGTGGGCGGATCACTTGCGAATTCCCACGACGCCCAGCATTCTTCCAGTTTTTCCCTTCTCTGCGCGGTAGGAAAACAGCAAATCTACATTGCAATTCGTGCATAGGGGCGAAGCCTGAATGCTCTTCGCCGGAACTCCCACAGCCTGGAGTTGTTGACGATTAGCTTCCACCAGATCAAGAAAAATTTTCTTCGGCAAAGTGCTGTGCCCGGGCGCCCGCGCCGTCAGAAACAGCATGGGATACTTTTCCCGGACCGGGTCGGATTCTTCCACTTCATGAAATAGCGATGCCGCGTAGGCGAATTGCGAGTGAAATTTGTCTCGCACTTCCTCTCCTACTTCGTAACAGCAAGCGTGAATGCCCGGACCAATGGCGGCTTCAATATCGCGCGGCTGGGTTGCGAAATGACGAAGCATCTCGCCCAAGCCTTTTTCGACGATGCGTTTGACCGTGCCGCGCCAGCCGGCGTGAAAAACTCCGACTGCATGATGCTTGGTGTCGACGAGGATGATGGGGAGGCAGTCGGCGGTCTGAATGGCGAGAAGCAAATCGGGCGCGGCGGTAATGAGGCCGTCGCCCGCAAGTTGAACCGTGGGCTCGGAGTCGACGAAGTGGATGATATCGGAGTGAACCTGGCGCAACGTGATGAGAGACCGAGAATGGGAAGTTTTGCCGCGGCCGGCGCCTGCTGCAACCAGTTCGCGCAGAAAGGCTGCGCGGTTGCGCTCGACGGCGGACTTGGAATCATCTTTGGTGAAACCAAGATTCAGGGTTTCGCTTCCGTATATTCGCGAGAATCCTCCGATTCGCGTGGAGAAGCCATGAACCAGCCAGGGAAGCGTACTTAGGTTTTCCGCCCGTAAAATGTTGAGCTTATTTTGTTTCGCAACTCGCTTTGGCACCCATCCATGTTAACCGAGACGCGGTGGATGGAAAGAGGTTGCCAGATTATGGGCTGGATGAACTGCGGGCCCATCGCTTTCGGATCTCGCTCAGAAAGTTTTCCTTATCCGCCCGCATCTGCTTTACCAGTGGTTGGTTTCCGGTCTCTTCGTGCGCCGCCACCCACAGCACCATCTCTGTAAGCACGGGCGCAAGACCGATCCCCTTCTCGGTCAGCAAGTAAATCACCTTGCGTCCATCGATAGGGTCGGGCTGCGTGGTGATGATTCCGTACGCAATCAGCTTTTTCAGGCGGTCCGCCAGAATATTCGTGGCGATGCCTTCGTAGCAATCGAGAAATTCTTTATAGGTGCGCGCTCCGCGCAGCATCATGTCGCGAATAATCAGCAGCGACCAGCGGTCGCCCAACATTTCCACCGATGCGTTCAGCGGACAGCCCGACCTCCGAGCTTTAGCCTTCTTCGGCACAAATTATTTTTATATAATCACTTGCTATTTGCAAGTGATATTTGTTAACGTAACTCGCATCGCAGTTGCCGCGTTATCTTCTGGGCCAGTGGGTGGTCCAGACACAACTTCCAGCAAAGGAGATCTGTCATGGGCAGACCTGTTGTGCACTTTGAACTCATGTCGCGTGATCCCGAGAAAGTCTCCGCCTTCTACGCGAAAATCTTTGACTGGAAGGTTTCGCCCATCCCGGGCGATTACCGGCTGTTGGAGACCGGCGGGAATGGCGGCATCAACGGCGGAATCTTGAAGCCGCCGCATCCGGAGCCCTGGCCCGGCAACATGACGCTCTACATCGATGTCGATGACCTCGCCGCCTACCGTAAGAAAGTGGTCGAGGCGGGAGGAGCCATCCAAATCAAGGAGCAGGAAGTACCAGGCATGGGCTGGTTCAGTTTATTCACCGACCCTGAGGGACGAATGATGGGATTGTGGAAGACGAAAAGGTAGGAGACCTTCGATGAGCCGAAAAATATTACCCCTCCTCTTTGGAGTCGTAGCTGTGGTTCCCTGGTGGGGCGGGGCGTGGCAGATGCAGGCGCAGAGCAATACCCCAAAATATCCGGCCATGGCGCCGGTCGAGCAATACCTGATGGAGCGAAATGCCGAGGTAGCGCTGGCGCAGAGTGCAGCCCCCGCCGCCATTGCGCGCGATGCCGAGGTCTGGGTGCTTGGAGCAAAGGGCTACGAAATCGCCGCCAAAGGCGCGAATGGCTTCGCCTGTATCGTGCAACGATCGTGGGCGATGGTTTTCGATGACCCAGAGTTCTGGAACCCGAAAATTCGCGGGTCGATGTGCTTCAACCCTGCGGCCGCGCAATCGGTGCTGCCCCCGTACTTGGCGCGGACCAGAATGGTTCTTGCAGGGCAGTCCAAGGCTCAGATGATGGACAGCATGAAAGCCGCGTTCGACAAAAAGGAGTTTTCGGCTCCGGCGCCCGGCTCGATGTGCTACATGATGTCGAGCCGTTCTTTCCTAGGTGACGGCAACGGCAACTGGCACTCCCATTTAATGTTTTTGCAACCTACAACTGACGCAGCGGCGTGGGGAGCGGGGTCACCCGGCTCTCCCTTGCTGGTCGCTCAAGACCCTTTTAATCATATGACGATTTTCTTGCTTCCAGTCAGTACCTGGTCGGACGGGAGCGCGGCGCCACCGTATCGTGGCGAGTGAGGCCCGGCGATAGAGTTCGCGTTTAGCGCTTAAGATTTTCGGGTCCAGCCGGATCGAGTTGCAAGAGGTGCTCGTGCAAGTTAGTCCTCATATTCACTTCAACGGCGATTGCGAGGCGGCGCTCAAATTCTATGAGCAGACCCTCGGTGCCAAGATCACTTTCATGATGCCCTTTGAGGGTTCGCCGGCTTCGAACCAGGTTCCGGAAGCGTGGCAAAGGAAGATCCTGCACGCCTCTATTAAGATCGGCGACAACATAATAACTGCGGGCGATGCTCCACCAGGTTATTTTCATAAGCCGCAGGGCTTCGCGCTGACGATCGGCATTCCAGATCCTGGGGAAGCGGAGCGGTTATTCAAGGCATTGTCGGATGGCGGGAGTGTGCAGATGCCGATGCAGGAAACATTCTGGGCGGCGCGGTTCGGAATGCTGACCGATCATTTCGGAATCCCGTGGATGATCAACTGCGCGAAGGCTGTGTAGGGAGATTACTTGCATGAAGAATAACGTCGAAATCGGATCGGAGGCAAGGCTATGAACCTGGTTTCAGCGCCGCAAGCTGCGAACAAGATGGTCTGGGCCGGCCGGATTGTGAGTGCAATCCCGGTCTTGTTGTTCCTCTTCACCTTGACTTTCGGTTTTCTCAAACCGGCCATGGCTGCGCAGGGCTTCGCTCACTACGGCTACCCCAAGACCGCGATGCTGCCCATCACCATCGTGCAAGTGCTGGTCGCGGTCATTTATGCGATCCCGCGTACCGCGGTGCTTGGAGCCATCCTGATGACCGGCTATCTGGGCGGGGCAACGGCTACCCACGTTCGCGTCAGCGAACCCTTTATTTTCCCCATCATCGTAGGAATTCTAGTTTGGCTGGGACTCTACTTCCGTGATGCTCGCGTGCGCGCCCTCGTCCCGTTGCGAACATTACCGTAAAAGAGGGACGAATGCGGAGATTATTCGCTTCGAATATCGCAACCCTCGATGGCTTCTTCGAAGGCCCGAACCAGGGATGGAAAAACGATCGTGCGGCCACATTGCGGCCATGCGGCAGCTGACGAAACCAATGCGCGACCAGCGGACAAAAGCCGCGAAACGCCAGTGGTCAGAGATTAGTGGTCATCAAACAGCTCGAGTTTGGCGGCGACTGATCACTTTTTCGTCAGAAAATTCCGCTGACTGTGGTCGCGGCATGGCTCCCATGCTTTGGGGCAGACGGTTCTCTTCCCGTAGTGGATTGCCCCGGGTCGCCTTCGCTTCCGGAAGAATTCTGAGAGAGTGGAACTGCGGAATGCAGGGTCGTTCCCGCGCTGCTGGAGCACACGGTGAAATCGCCGCCCAGTTCCTTCACCCGTTCTCGAATGCCGGCGAGTCCGACGCCGGAGCCGGTTCCGGTGCGCTGAAAACGTTCCATGACGGAGGGCGGAAGTCCGCAGCCGAAATCCTTAATCTCCAGGGTCGCAACGTCGGGCAAGCGATGAAACTCCACTTCAACGTTCGGGCTGGCGGAGTGGCGATGGGCATTGATCAGCCCCTCCTGCAGCGCCCGGAATAGCGCCAGTTCGACACTCTCGGGCATGCGAGCGGCTTTCGAAGGCGCTGCTAAAGGACTATCCGGGCGAATGAAGTTGGTTTTGATTGCCATGCCGGTGCGCTGCGCAAAGCCATCGATGAACCACTGCGCCGCAGCCTCGAAACCGACTTCATCCAACAGCGGAGGATGCAGCAGATAGGACATGGTGCGGATGCTCGACACGGCATGCGCCACCAGCTTCCGCGTCTCCTGCAACGCGAGAGACGATTTCCCTCCGCCGTGAATCAACTCGATATCAAGATTGATTTGCGCGGCCGCCAGCCATTGGCCCAGGCCGTCATGCAGTTCACGAGCGATGCGGCGGCGTTCCTCGTCCTGCACCCGCATGATCTTTCCTGAGAGTCTGCGCAAGGCCAGAGTTCGTTTGTCGACCAGCGACTCGAGTTCATCGTGCGCCCGCTGCAGCGCTTCTTCGGCTCGGCGCCGCTCCTCCAGATGATCGCGAATTTCGTATTGCCGCAGTCGCGAGCGTATGGCGGTGCGCACGCTGCTCACCAGGGTGGCCGGACGCAGCGGCCGCTCGATCAGATTAATGTTGCCCATGGGCGTGCGCGAACGCACCATTTGTTCGGTGTAGGGCGTGGTCGCGCCGCCGCCGGTAAGAACAATGATGGGAAAGTCGGACCATGCAGGTTGCGAGGCGACGCTGCGTCCTAATCGTTCGATGGATTCATCTTCGAGCGCTTCTTCGGCAACAATGGCGACTCCAGCGCCACCAGCCACGCAGCGGGCTATGCCGTCGACAGTATTGACCACCCCCACCGGAATCCCCGAGCGCTCGAGCACTTCACGTACCAGCATTGCATCCTTGCCGAAAGGAGCCAGAATCAGTACCCGGTAGTCGTCGTGAAGGGCGCTGGGCATCAGCTCTCCCTCAATCCGCCCAGAAACGTGGGAGTACCCGTGAGCACCCCTTGGAAATCTCTCAGCGGAGCTCCGATCCGAATGCGATCGGGGCCCAGTCTCAGCTCCCGAATCGTATGCTCGTGGTTGCCGCTGCGCCGCTTGATGATGGAGATGGCCTGGCGAACTTCTCCATGGCTCTCGAAGTAGCGAAGCAGGAGAATGTTATCCGCCAGGTAGCTGACATCGACTGCGCTTTGCAGCGGAGAACCAATTGTGCCGGCTTGAGCGAGAACGATCAGAGTGAGGATTCCGCGGTTGCCCAGGTAGGCAAGAAGTTCGTGAAGATGCACGGCCAGGAATTGCTCTCCCGGCATGGATTGCAGGTACCCGTTCAGGCTGTCCAGCGCAATCATACGAACGCCCTGCTCCTCGACGAAGTTCTGAACGCTTGCAACCAGCTCCCCCGGCGACATCTCAGCGGGATCGACGCGTTGAATGGAGATCATGCCGCTGTCGAGGAAGGGGCGGATGTCGATGCCCAACCCGGCGGCGCGCGTGATCAAGGTATGCGGAGCTTCTTCGAAACTGAAGATAGCGCAAGCTTCGCCGCGCTTGGCCGCCGTGTAGGCGAACTGCACGGCGATGCTGGTCTTGCCGCATCCCGCTGGACCGATCAAGAGAGTGCTGGTACCGCGGTCGAGGCCGCCGCCAGTCAAGGCATCCAGCTCGGGGATGCCGCTCGAAACCGGCTCCGGCGGACGCTGGTTGCGCGAGTCGGCTGCCACCAGACGCGGGAACACCAGTACGCCTCCGGTCACGATGGCATAGTCGTGATACCCTTCGCGATAAGTTGTGCCCCGGAGTTTGACGATCTCGATCTGGCGGCGCGTCTTGCCATATTCGCGCGGCACTTTGTCCATGCTGACCACCCCGTGAACCACGCTGTGCAGTTGCAGGTCGGGATCGCGCGAGCTGCGGTCATCCAGCAGCAGCACGGTGCATTGGTGATCGGACATGAAGTCTTTGAGCGACAGAATCTGCCGCCGGTAACGCAACGGATCCTTGGCCAGCATGCGGAGTTCGCTCAGCGCGTCGATCACCAACCGCTCAGGCTTTACCCGCTGCACCTCTTTGACGATGCGCTGCATGCGATCATTTAATTCCACTTCGGCGGGATGAAAGACGGTGTACTGTTGCTCGGGAAGCAAGTCGTCCTCGTCGGGCAACAACTCCACGATCTCGATCCCCTCCAGCGACATTCCGTGAGAGGCGGCGGCATGAGCCAAGTCCGAACGCGACTCCGAGAGCGTTATGTAAAGCGCCCGTTCCCCCTTGCTGACGCCATCGCGCACGAATTGCAAAGCCAGAGTCGTTTTCCCCGCGCCGGGATCGCCTTCGATGAGATAGAGGCGTCCTGCCGGGAAGCCCCCACTCAAGATGCTGTCCAAACCCGCGCAACCGGTGCTGACACGAGAGTCAATCGCCGTACTCCGCATTTCGTCTTTTACGTCGCTGCTGGTAACCAACTTTCCTCCCATCGCTTAAGTCCAATGGCACAGGCTTCCACCGCGCAGTGAGCCCCTTCAAAGCACTCCCACAACCCATTGATTTAACTCAGACTTGGCGGAAGCCAAAAGAGTTGCCCGACGATTAAAATGCCCGAATTACACAGCAGGCGCTATCAGGGGATTAGCCCAGACAGAGTAGGGTGATTGCTGTAGCGTGCAGACATTTGCCGCGTCCAATCCCATCCGCTATAGTTTTGCTAGATTGTTTCGAGGTCTCATAGCCCATGTTCGAAGATTTCACCACCACCGACCGCTGGACGAAGAAACCGGTTCACTGTGTTTATCAGGCGCTGATCGTGGCCATCGCCACGCGCCATGCCGATGCAGTCGATGTTAAGTTTCTGGCCGATGGGCGAACCGTCGCAGTCGCGCTGCCGCACCCGGCCTGGGTGGAATACAAGAAGCGTACGGGCAGGAGCATCACCGATTCGCTGGCGGTCGAGATCGCCGGCCACTATTTGAAGTGGGCACTCGAGTCCGGCGAAGGCCTGGGCCGCGAAATGTACTCGCTCACGGTGGAAGAAACATTGAACCACCTGGACGCTGCGGTTGCAGCGATGCAGGCTGCAGTGCCAGCGTAGAATCGCGAACAGGTGAATTGGGCAGGCCCTTCGACAGCCTCTACAACGTCACCTCCATCTGAAGGCTTTCAATCATGTCGTCCAGCATCTTCTGCGCGGCCTCGCGCTTTTGCTGAAGGTCGGCCATCTCGCGATGCAGTGACTGCACGCGATCTTCCTGCTCATTCAGTTCGCGCACGTAACGCTCCAGCAGGGCTTTTTCTTCCGCGCTGCCCTTGAGCGCCTTCATGTTTTCGCGGACGCGCTGCTGATCTTCCGCAATGGCCGAAATCTTGGATTTGCGGGAGGCTAAATCGGCGTCGAGAGCGGCCACGCTGTCTCTCTGAGCCAGCGCTTTGCGCAGCGCGTGGTCGATTTCAGGGGTGATCATTTTCGCCGCCAGAAAGAACCTGATCTGGCTGTCGGTGATGCTCGATATCTGGTAGCTGTTGGAGATTGGACGGTACTCCTTCACCAGCAAAGTTTCGGTCTTCTTCGGCCCCACGGCGATGCGGAAGCGGTGGAACGAGGGGGAACTTTCCGTCGGCTTGGCGTCGTCATCGGTGAGTTTCCATCCGGAGCGGGCAGGGTGCTCGATCACCACGGTTCGCGGAGCAGAATCGCGATTGCGGATCGTGTAGGTGTTTTCCGCGCGTTCTTGGGTTGATTGGGTCATGGTGCCGTGGGCGATCATAACTTTGGTGACGCGCTGGTTTTCGGCCTTCTGTTTGGCGTCGACCAAGACTCCAAGGTCGGCGGCGTATGAGAGCAGGCGCTTCTCGCCGGGCTTAATTGCATCCATCAGGCCCTCACCCGCGAAAGCATCGCCTTCGAGCACGTTAAAGCTGCCGCCATCCAGCGTCAGGGAACTTGTGTTTTCGACCCAGAGGGCGCGCAGTACCGCGCTCTGCGAGGGATTCCAGATGGAAACTTTTTCCGCATCGATGCGTGACTGGAGAATTGGTACCAGCGCCGATTGATTTTTGCGGATGGTGACGCGGTCCTGGAGTTTGTACTCGAAGAGGTCGCCGAGGTCGCGAGTCTGCGCCGTGGTGGTTTCGGCTTCCAGGGAGTCGGCACTCTCACTAAGCCACTGCTTGGAATTTCCGGCGTTGGGCCGATAGCTTCCACCTCCCACGCCACCGCCGCTCCCCCCGCCAATACCTCTCTGCGCTCTTGGAGCGCCATTGACGATTCCGCCGATGACCCCTCCCATCTGTCCTCCCGGGATTCCACCTGGAACGCCGCCCACCACTCCACCACCAGGCGCCTGCTCCTCTATGGTTGCCTCATGCGTCTGCGGGGTGATCATGGCATTCTCCGGCAGCGGCACCACCGGCCGCCGCGCATAATAGGGCTGCGAGAGCGCCTGCACAAAGGATTGCGGCGCACCCGCCACCAGCGACAATTCCACGTTCTTCCAGTCTTCGCCGACTGTGTTATCCACGATCGCCCAGCCCTGCAACAGGGGTTTGCCTTCGTTCGGAATCACAATCCTATAAGTGCTCTTCCAGACTGGCACTTCGCTGATATAGCTAACCAGAAAATCGCGCTCGCCGGCGCCGGCGGTGGAAATGGTCATCCGGCGCACATCCTGATCGCGGGTGGACGCGACGAGGCCCAGGTATTTTCCTACCTCGTCATTCATCTCCCTTTCAGTCACGCGCACGCTGGTGGAGGAATTCAGATCAAAAACCCGCACTTCTCCGTTATCGCTGACCAGGGAGATCTGATCGACCGTAACTTTCTGGTCGCCCTTGATGGGTATTTCGCGCTCATCGATGCTGAGCAGCCGTCCGGAGGCGCTTTCCGACCCACTGCGCACTTCCATTCGCGCGCCGCGCAAGGCATCGAGAAACTGGACGGTGGTGGGGTTCTCGCCCACGGCCAGATGCAGAGAGCCGAGACGGCGCTCGAGCGGAGCATTGGAGTTGTAACTGACGCCGGTAATGCGCCCCTTGCCGAGGTCGAGCACGGTCAGCGACTTCAATACGTCATTGAGCTGCGCGGTGGTGAAATCGATGTTGACCTCCTGGCTGTCGCGCACGCGGCCGGCATGCTCAAAGTAACCAACGCCGTTCTTGTAGAGGATGACGCGGGTTACGGGTAGACGCGCGCTTGCATCTGCAGCCGTGGTGGAAGACGATCCCGACGATTGGCCGGACGAGAGCTGACTGGACAAAACTGCGGCAAGCAACAAGCACACTACGGCCGCAACCTTTAGACGATGCATGGCTCCTCCGTGATCAGGGTCCGTTCGTCAGGGAACGGGGATGACCTGCTTCCTTGCGCCATGTTGTGGTGCGCGAGACGACGCGGCCCTGTGGGATTTAGACACCGATCAAGGCGTCTGGAGCCGTGGATGCAAGTTATATCGTCCGAGATGGCTGGGCGCTTGTAGCTCTGGAGTGAATGGCCACTTCGCTCACGCCTTCTTGAGCAGACGAGTTAGCCAGATCAGGAACATGGCGCCAATAATGGCCACGATGATGGTACCCACCAAGCCGCCAGCGTGAATGCCCAATGCGCCCAGCAGCCATCCGCCAATCACTGCGCCCACGATTCCCAGGAGAATATCCACGATTGTGCCGTAGCCGCCGCCTCTCATAATTTTGCCGGCAGCCCAGCCTGCAACCAGGCCCACGATGATCCACCAGATGAAGTTGAAAAGCATGCGAATCCTCCTTTGGGTAGGGATGGAGATCATTTCTAGTCTTCGCGTCGCAATCATGTCAAGCGAGGTCCGCTATGCAGATCCCCATCCCCAGCATCGGTCCGGGGGGTTAGGTCCCGGACCCAAGAGCCGCTCTCTCGTGGTTAAATCAAATCATGTTCGCCCGCAAGATTCGCGTGGAGTACCAAGACCAGATCCGACGTATTCCCTGCCCGCTGAAGTGGCTGGACAGCTTCTCCATGCGCAACTTCACCAACGCCAGCGTATTTGACGACACCTTACCGGTCGCGGATGGCCGCATGGAGATCGGCGCCAACGTTCCTCTGGAACAACTCGGCGAAGCTATGGAGGATTGGTTTCGGCGCAAGGGCTATCTGGCCAAGGAGTCGAAGTTGGCACTGGAAGAGCTGTGACGACTGGCCGACACTGATATTGGCTCGGGGCGCGACTCGGGAATTAAGCTCCCGTTTTGGGAGTTTTGCCACAGTAAGAATGGGGCGAAAACCCCTGAAATCGTAAGGGCATCCTAATTTTGCGAGGTTTAACGGGTTAGAAGCAATGGCAAGCTGCTTGCAATAATCCAAGGCGAGGTGCGGACAATGCGCTTTCGATCACAGCTCTCCCTTATTTCCGTGGATCGCACTTTGCAGAAAAGCTCGCCAGACAATTGTTCAACGTTCGCACCACTCAGTGATCTTTCCAAATGGGAGAACGTAGAATTCTTCCGCTGTAAAGTGGTGTACGGTTCCGGCATCAAGTTCGGAGTGAAGCCCTTCGATCCTCCCAGCCGCCTGACTGGAGTGCACTGCTCGGCATCGGCGGGGCCGCGGTGGTAAGCGCAACCGTCTGGGCCGGCATCGCCTGGACCGTTGCCCTGTTCTGGAAATGATGAGGCAAGTATAAGGAAGACTCGCCAGTCTATTTGTCGTAGTGCAGCAGTGACATGACTTCGTAGCCCTTGAGCCTCTCTCGACCCTTAAGGAAGTCCAACTCCACCACGAATCCCAGGCCGGCAATTTCGGCGCCCAAGAGTGTCGCCAGCTTCGCGGTAGCCTCGGCGGTGCCGCCTGTGGCAAGCAGGTCGTCCACGATGAGCACGCGCTGGCCTTTCTGGATCGCGTCCTTGTGCATCTCGAGAGAATTGGTGCCGTATTCGAGAGCGTAATCGAACTTCACGGTTGCGGCTGGAAGCTTACCCACTTTGCGCACGGGAACAAATCCGGCGTTGAGGCGGTAGGCGAGCGCGGGAGCAAAGATGAAGCCACGCGCTTCCATGCCGAGAACGAGGTCGACTTTCTGGTCGACGTAGTGCTCGGAAAGCCGATCGACCAGCGTGGCGAAGCCGACTTTATCTTTCAGCACGGTGGTGATGTCGTAAAAGAGAATGCCTTTCTTGGGGAAGTCAGGCACTTCGCGGATCATCTGTTTGAGCTGTTCGGAATCCAATCGTGAGTTGGCGGACAATCGACCACGCTCCTTTGATTCTTAAGGTTTCAAGGTTGCAAAGTTTCAGATGCTTCAAGGTTATAGGGGCAAAGCGTTTGTACCCTGAAAAATTTGAAACGTTGAAAATGAACTTTGCCTTCCCTACCACGCCCCTTCAATGCGAAATGAGCTTATACCAGCGGTTGGCTTGGCATCGGATTCCTCTACGGCATCGACGCGAGCGGCGCGGGGGCCTTCGCGCAAGCGCGAGCGCAGACCGGAAAGCTGATCGCGCGTACCTTGCGCCAGCACTTCGACGCTGCCATCGGCATTATTGCGAACCCATCCCCGAATGGCGAGAATGTGCGCCTCGCGCTCGACAAACCAGCGAAAGCCGACACCCTGCACGCGGCCGCGAACGATGAAACGGCGAGCTTCGGTCGCTTTTTCAGTGGAAGTCATTTGGAAACAGTGGTTGGTGGCTAGTGACTCGTGGTTCGTAACCGCGCAGTTTTTACAGACCACTACCCACGAACCACCAGGTTTTCATGCTCTCGACAAATACACGCCTTCAGCCGTATCCACTTTGATCTTTTCACCTTCGTTGATGAAGGGAGGCACCTGCACTACGAGGCCGGTTTCCAGCTTCGCAGCTTTGGTTACGCTCGAGGCGGTTGCGCTCTTCAGGCCAGGCTCAGTCTCGACTACAGTGAGTTCCACCGTCTGGGGTAATTCGATACCGACCGCTTTGCCGTCAAAGAATTCAACTTTGATTTCGAGATTCGGGATCAGATACTCCACGGCATCGCCCAGAACCTCTTTATCGAGGTGCGTCTGCTCGTAGTTGGACGTGTCCATGAAGTAGTAGCTGTCGCCATCGGCGTAGAGGAACTGCATGTCGACTTCGTCGACAGTGATCTTCTCGATCGGATCGGGCGAGCGGTAGCGGTGCTCGAACATGGCGCCGGTTCGCAAGTTGCGCAGCTTGGCCTGGATGAAGGCGCGCAGGTTGCCGGGCGTGCGGTGCTCGACGCTGAATACGGAGTGCAGATCATTGTTGTGCTTGATGATCATGCCGGGGCGCAGTTGGGTGGCAGGGATCGACATCGCTGGAAACTATCTCCTTAGAAATAAATGCGATTTGAGCCGGCGGGAAGAGCCTGTCCTGAGGAAGCGAAACGCGCCGAAGGACGGGCAGGCCACATTTTCCGCCGCACAAGGGCAAACTGTTATTTTACACTCGGGCCGCGCGGAAGGGAAACTTCCTAACCGTCTTTCCCGTCCAGAAGCAAGGCTAACCCGACCTTGAAGCGGTCCTTCGCAGTGTGGATCCTCCCGTCCCCGAAGACTTCCGCAATCCGGGGGAAGGCTCCGGTCGCGATTTGCTTTCTGGCGAACTTCAGGTCGGCTGCGGCAACAGTGGATTCGCGCAGGGCGTGACCGAAGACAAAATCATCCACCAGCGCAAGCAGCGTGAACTTCTGCTTCGTGGTCATCGACGTCTCCCGCAGGGCCTCCAAACACTGCTCAAAGTGACGCATGGCATTGATGCCGGGAGGAGCGGACAACATGCTGACTAATGCCCAGGGATGACGGAGAAACAGGGCGTGAGTTCGAATGGCGATTTCGAAGAGGGCGCGGCGCCAATCCTTCGGCAGCGAAGGCAGCAGCGCTTCGGCCATGAGCGCGTCATCCATGATCGCGACCAGGTCGTCTTTGGTCTTCACGTAGTAATAGAGAGTCATCGTGCCTACGTTTAACTCCTGGGCAAGGCGGCGCATGGAGACTTGCTGAAATCCTTCCCGGTCGGCGATGGCGAGGGCAGCGGCGGCAATCTTCTCACGACTGAGCTGCGATTTTCTGGTTGACATTCGTACAGTGTACCATTATATTTTGTCGTACCATGTACGAAACATCAGTTTTGATAGTCGGCGCGGGACCCACGGGATTGACGCTGGCGCTCGATCTTGCCCGCCGTGGAATCCCATTTCGCCTGATCGACGCCGCACGCGAGCCCTTCGCTGGTTCGCGCGGAAAGGGCATTCAGCCGCGTACGCTTGAGATCTTTGCAGATCTCGGCGTGATTGACCGGATCCTCGCGGCCGGCGGCCCTTACCCGAAGTTCCGTATTCATCTGGGACGGTTTTCCCTGCGCATTGGTTCGCTGGGTTCTTCCAAAGATTCCTCCGAGCACGTTCCTTACCCCAATCTTTGGATGGTCCCGCAATCGCGCACGGAAGGGATCTTGCGCGAGCGACTGGGCTCGCTGGGCTGCGAAGTGGAATTCGGGAAAGCTTTGTTGAAGTTCGATCAGAATGAGGGCGGTATCTACGCCACACTCTCGAATGGTGAAACTGCGCGAGCGGCCTTCCTGGTCGGCTGTGACGGAGGGCACAGCACCGTGCGGAAAGGCCTGGGGCTGAAATTAGAGGGCGAGGCCATCGACGAAAAGCCATCTCTCGTGGCCGATGTAGAAATCGATGGCTTGGATCGCCGCGACTGGCATATTTGGCCCTTCACCAGATTCGGCACGGTCGCCCTTTGCCCGCTGCCAAACACCAATTTCTTTCAACTTTTCGCTAGAGAAGAGGCCGTTGGCGGAGACATCGAGGGCGCGATCTATGAAGTCACCAAACATCGCGTCGGCGGGATCGCGTGGCAATCGATCTACCGGCCGTCAGTAAGGATGGTCGATCGTTATCGCGTCGGTCGCGTATTGCTGGCTGGCGACGCGGCGCATGTGCATCCTCCCGCCGGCGGCCAGGGATTGAACACGGGTGTGCAGGATGCCTACAACCTGGGTTGGAAGCTCGCGCACGTACTACGCGGCGGTTCGGATTCGCTTCTCGATACGTATGAAACCGAGCGGCTTCCGATTGCCGCAGCGGTGCTGGGATTGAGCAAGCGACTGCATCAGAGCCGGTCCGTCCGGCGCGGGGATGCAACCAACCAGCTCGCGCTGCATTACCGCACGAGCTCGCTCTCCTCTGGCCACTCGTTGGGACGTTTGCATCCCGGAGACCGGATCCCGGACCTCCGCCTGGCGGAAGGCCGGCTGTTTGAACTCATGCGTGGATCCCATGCAACGGAGTTGATCACCCCCGAAGGCACACGGATATTGATCCGCCCGGACGGTTATATCGCGCACATCGGTCCCGAACACGTTGGCGAGTACGGGGGCGAGCCGACCCGGCAATTCCTTTGCCCAATCTCTGAACTAAGCTTCTAAAACTGCGGCAGTGAAATACTGCTGGCGCGCGGGAGTGGGCCAGTTTCGTTTTCTACGGGAGCGGTCCCAGATTGGCTCAGCGGCCTGGTGCGCAGATCGCGCTCGCTTAGGAACGCGCAGTCATTTGCCGCGCGAGTCACTCGGCGATACGATCGTGGCCATGATTACTGGAATCCTGATACTCGCCTGTTGGTTTCTCTTACTGTGTACTGGAATGTTAGTGCAGGCTCGATCAAGTCCGCTGCGGAACCGCAGAACTTTGTGGCGAGGCTGGCGCGGATGCCGGTATGGTTGGGCTTCGCCCTGTTTATTGCAGCCTGGGCGTACCCCTCTGGCCCGGTTGCGATACGGCGAACAGTCGTCTCGGATTCGAGCGGCGTGGCCATCTGCGTCTTGGGCCTCTTCCTGGCAATCTGGTCGCGCAAGGTGTTGGGCGCTGAGTGGAGCCGGGACGTCGAGCTGAAGCAGGGACACAAGCTAGTGGAAGGCGGCCCTTACCGGTTGGTACGCCACCCCATTTACACCGCCCATCTGCTAATGGGGCTGGGAACGGCCATTGCCTCGAGGTCGCTGGTTGGGTTTGCCGGGCTGGCCTCGTTCGCCGCAGGGTTTTGGATAAAGCTGAATCAGGAGGAACGCCTGCTTCTGCGTGGCTTTCCAGACCAATATCCCGTCTACAAGGAGCGTGTCAAGGCGCTGATTCCCTATGTTTTTTGACCCGCGGAGTGGAGCGGACCACTTTCGCTGCCCGGCTGATTCGCATCCGCCGTGGCGGAAGATTAGAATTATTGGTGGTGAGAGTCGCGGCCGGGAAAGCTGCCGGCGCATTCATGTCACTAGAAATGAGGTTGAAATCATGCGCTTTGGACGCTACGAATCTTCCGAAGAAAACAGCACGCTAGGGACGGCCATCACTTTCTTTCTCATCGGGCTGGGGGCAGGAGCCTTGACCGCACTGGTGCTGACCCCGAAGACGGGGAAGCAATTCCGCCGCGACCTGAAACGTGGCTACGACGACGCCAAGGACAAGATCGAAGACTGGGTTGAAGACGCGGCCGAAGAAGCCAAAGACCGAGTACGCGAAGTGAAAGAGCGAGTCCGCGACGCGGCTGAGCGTGGGGCTGATTTGGCGGATGGCTTGCGGGAAAAAGTTGAGCCTCTGCGCCGGGTTATCAATCGGGGATAAAGGGGTCGCTAAGAACTGAAATTCGGGCACCCGGGACGCTAAAGCCCGGTTCCTATTATCCCGCTGTAGGGCGCGGCTGAAGCCGCGCCTCAAAGCCCCCCAACTTTCGGTTAATGAAAAATGGCGCCGAAGAAATTCTTTACGCGGCGGAGAAACCTGCGTGGGGGTGAGGCTTGGCGCGTGCCGCCCTGCGGGGAAGCGGGCGGCTGAACCTGCGGCGTAGGCGCCACTGACTGCGCCGACGATTCGGTCACAGGAAGCGTCGCCGCTTGCTCCATCGGCGCAGGTGGTGCGTGGCTTTTGCTTTGGAAAACAATGGGTGCTTCCACTTGCACGTGAACATCATCAGGTTGCGAAGGCGGCAGCGGCTTGGTCTCGGGGCCATTGGAGAGGGTTCGACCGGCTCCGATCTTGGCGGCATCCTGGGTCGACGTGCTTTTCTCAGCCGCCGGGGTTTCCGACCCGTTGCTGAGCGCAACGCTCTTTGAAGAAGAAGAGTCGACGACAGGCACCGCGTTCTCAGTTCGGAGCACCGGAACCGGCGGCGGGCAGCCGCATTCCAGCGGAACGTCGGTGTTCACCTGGTCAATCCGTCCTCCATGGAAAACCGCTTGTTCGGTTGGCCTGACCTGATAGACACGGTCGCCCATGAGCTCTGAAACAATCGCCGACGACGTGTTCCCCTTCAGCCCGCGCACGCAGGTATTGCCATGCGCGTCGGTGCTGACCGCGTAATGAAATTCTCCCGGTCCCGCAAACAAAATGCGGAAATCCGGCGTCAGCACGCTGTCGGCCGAGGAGGCTAGTGTGTAGTGCGTCTCCAGCGCACCGGTGCTCATGCCGAGCATCAAATCCTTAGTGTTCTTCGTGGGCGTCACCGAAACCGTGGTTCCCGGACAGATGCGCACCTCGCCACCCCGCGCCAGCTTGAGGACCAAGGTATCGCTTGCTGCGGTGAGAGAAGATCCTGCCGCAAAGCCTTTGCCGGCAAGCACAACATCGCCGATCCCGTTCGAGACTGGAACCACGGCAGGCTCGGCTGCCGTGCTCATCGCCAAAACTTTTGCTGGCTGAAACTGAGTCTTCTTGCCGGCCGCATTCGGATCTTCGGGCGGCTTCAGCCGAATCATCAAGCGATTGCCCGCCGCGTCCCAGGTATAGCCGTAAGGCACCAGAAGGTCGACGACAATTCTTGTGACCGGGGGTTTTTCCTGAAATTGCTCGGCGCGAATGGTGAGAATGTTTTCCTGCTTGATGGGAATTCGCTTCGTCTGCATTCCCATACGCACGTTGGCCAGGTCGATGACCAGCCGCGGCGGTGAATCCAGCATGCGGATCGACGACGGCACCACTGGGTGAGTAGAAAGGATTTCTAAATCCGGAACACCGCGCTCATGCACAATGCGGACGGCAGTAACAACGGCTGGGTCCGATTGCGGCGCGGCGGTTTTTGCGGCGGCAGGATTTTGCGAAGATGCTCCCGTGACCACCAGCGCAGCCAGCAGCAAAACCTGTCCAACTTGGAAGCCCAATCGCAGCAAAGCCAACCCTCAAAAACAGCCTATGATTGGAAACATATCATGGGAGGCGGTGGGTCGTCGGTAGTGGTTAGGAACTAATTATCTGTGGTGAACGCAGTCAACACCGAACCAGCACGAAGCTGTTTACTGATCGCTGCCCCACGGCTGACAGCAGCCGGTCGTGGGTTTACGAACCACGAATCGCTGCCCACTAATCACCCCTCTCTGGCAGGAACTCATACTCTTCGATGACGGCAGCGACAGCTATCTTGCCGGCGCTGGTTCCATCTTCAATCCGCACCACGCGGCCTTTGCACTGCACTCGAATGCTCTCCGTAAGCGTGATCTCGGGTGGAAGCGTAAGCGTGAAGCCGATTGGCGCGCCTTGGATCATCGGTGAGTCGACGTACAGGCAAATGCCGCGCGCGCTAACGTCGCGGATCTGCGCCGCCTCACTGTACTTTGCATTTTCTTCGCGTGCTACGGATACCGGGATCCGCAGCGCAAACCGTCGTGCAGCCCTTTTTTCCTGGGCGGGCTCTGTCATGCGTTACTCCAGGCCATTGAAGTGGCGTGAGACCATGCCTGCTGAACTATGCCTAAACAATGAGCGTTATGAGCAGCCTCCGTCAATACCACCCTTGGGGAGTCGCGTGGCACATTGGAGGGAAAGCATGGCTGCATTGGGCTATGCCGTGGGCGCGAATTGTGCAATAGCCGCACCATAGCCTTCCATCACGGGCATCGATACGGCAAGAGCATGCCCAGTCGTCATGAGGTCGTCGTAACTGCGCTAAACTGCAAACAAGGCATCTCATGGTCTTCGTTCTCGACAACTACGATTCGTTTACGTACAACCTGGTGCAGTATTTTGGAGAGCTGGGCGCGCAGGTTGAGGTGCGGCGCAACGATCAGGTTTCAATCGCGGATGTCGAGGCTATGCAACCGAAGCGCATAGTGGTTTCGCCTGGTCCTTGCACGCCGCAAGATGCCGGGATCAGTATTGAGTTGATCCGGCATTTCGCGGGGAGGGTGCCAATTCTCGGCGTGTGCCTAGGGCATCAGGCGATTGGCGCGGCTTTTGGTGGCAAGGTGGTACGCGCTCCGCATCTGATGCATGGAAAAACCAGCGCCGTTACCCACGACAATAAGGCTATCTTCCACGGCCTGCCTACTCCGATGACGGCCACGCGCTACCACTCGCTCATCGTGGAAGAAAAAACTCTGCCCGCAGAATTAGAAGTCAGCGCCTGGACAACCGAAAAAGATGGCACACGAACCATCATGGGCCTGCGGCACAAGAAATTTGCCGTAGAAGGAGTCCAATTCCATCCCGAAAGCGTGCTCACGGATTCTGGAAAAAGATTGGTGAGAAATTTCCTGGGATTGTAGTCCGAGGTAAGAGTGCGAGTGCTCCATCCTTGCTGCGAGAAAAGCGCTATCCTGCATTGCTCGACTTCTTCGCGGCAAGGGCGGGTATTTTGATTTTTCTCACTCCCCACTGTTTCTAGCCACTTCCACTGCCCTCAACACCGCTCGCGCCTTATTCATCGATTCCTGAAACTCACTCGCCGGATCTGAATCCGCCACAATCCCCGCCCCCGCCTGCAAATAGGCATGCCTGCCTTGCATGACCATGGTTCGAATGCCGATGCAGGAATCCAGATTTCCGGCGAAATCTGCATACAAAACCGAACCGCCGTAGATGCCGCGGCGCACTGGCTCGAGTTCTTCAATGATTTGCATGGCGCGGACCTTGGGAGCGCCACTGAGCGTGCCGGCGGGAAAGCACGCAGCGAAGGCGTCGAGGGCGCTGAGATCTTTGCGCAACGTGCCTTCCAGAGCTGAAACGAGGTGCATCACGTGGGAGTAGCGCTCCACATACATCAAGTCTTTGACCTTCACGGAGCCGTATTCGCTGACGCGGCCGAGATCGTTGCGGCCCAGATCGACAAGCATCACGTGTTCGGCGCGTTCTTTTTCGTCGTTGCGCATGGCTTGCTCCAGGCGCTGGTCTTCGGCTTCGTCGCGGCCGCGCGGATGCGTTCCGGCAATCGGCCGGTATTCCAACTTTCGTCCGGTCACGCGCACCAACATTTCCGGAGAAGACCCAAGCACCTGCGTGTCGCCCATGCGCAAGAAATAAAGATACGGCGAAGGATTCACCTGCCGCAGGGCGCGATACAAATCGAAGGGCGCGATGCCAGGGATGAAGTCGAGTCGCTGCGACAGCACCACCTGAAAGATGTCGCCCGCGGCAATATATTGTTTGCAACGCTCCACGCTGCGCAGAAACTTGGCCCGCGACGTCGAAGCGTGAATTTTAACTTTCCCAGCCTTGGCCTTGCTCGGCCTGCGCCATAACGCCGGACTCAATCCCGCGGCCAGCTTCCTTTCCAGCGCGGCAATGTCGCGCAGGGCGCGGTCGTAAGCTCGCCGCGGTGTCTCTCGGGTAACGTCGGCCGCTGCCACAATATGAATCTGATGCCGCAAGTGGTCGAAGGCTAGCAAGCGATCGAAGAACATCAGTTCG
The DNA here is from genome assembly GCA_963818935.1 of uncultured Acidobacteriaceae bacterium. Classification (GTDB taxonomy): domain Bacteria; phylum Acidobacteriota; class Terriglobia; order Terriglobales; family Acidobacteriaceae; genus Sulfotelmatobacter. The sequence goes on along the minus strand of CAWFUK010000024.1, from coordinate 69,488 downwards.
CAATCCGGCAAAGAAACATCGTCCTTGGCATGCTCGCCGATTTTTTCCAACTGGCGGACTACATCGTAGGAAAAATATCCCACCGCGCCACCGGCAAACGGCGGAATACCGGGCAAGGCAGCGGGCTGATGCTCGCTTAATAATTGCTTTACGAAATGAAAAATATTTCCTTCGTAGCGCTCCCGCTGCCTACCCCGTTTAATTTCGATCGCCGAAGCCCGCGCCCGCAGCCGCATGTAGGGCCGCGCTCCCAAGAACGTGTAGCGCCCGATCTGCTCGCCGCGCTCGACAGATTCGAGCAGAAACGCATAGGGCTCTTTCTGTGCGATGGCCAGAAAGGCCGAAACCGGAGTAAGCAAGTCGGCGCTGACTGACTTCACCACCGGCACTAGGGTGGCTGACCGCGCCAGCCGCGAGAATTCTTTGAAGTCAGGATTCATCATGCGGGAAGTACAAGCTACGAGCATACGACAAATTCCATCCACTCGATGGCTTCACCGAAGGCAAGCTTCCGCAGGACAGAATGGGAACTTCAGTCACGTTTCCCGCTTTTTCCTAGACGATCAACGCTTATCCTGCAATATCCACAACTTCTCCACAACAAATCAGCTCAGGTATAGTTCAATCATCCCTTTCATGCCGCACAATCCGTACGGAGACGTGTGTTCCCCATCATGAGTGAGTCGGGCGAGTTCAAAGAGATCGTCAAGCAGCAGGCGGATATCGTCCGCATCGTTGGCGATTACATCAAGCTGAAGAAGGCTGGGGCGCAGAATTATGCGGGGCTTTGTCCGTTTCACGGGGAGAAGACGCCGTCATTTTCGGTGCATGCGACGCGGCAGTTTTATCACTGCTTTGGGTGCGGGGTTTCGGGGGACGTGTTCAGTTTCGTGCAGAAGATCGAGAACATCTCTTTTCCGGAGGCGGTGCGGTTAGTGGCGTCGAAGTTGGGGATTCCGTTGCCGAAGGTTACGTTTTCGAGTCCGGCGGAGGCTCGGGATGCCAAGCTGCGGGCGCAGTTGCTGGAGATTCAGGAGCGGGCAGCGGCATTTTTTCAGGAATGTTTGAAGCGTCCGGAGGGAGCGCGGGCGCGGGAGTATTTGGTTGGGCGCGGGTTGGATCAAGAAACGGTTGCGCGCTTTCGGATTGGATATGCGCCGGATTCCGGATTTCTTCTTCGCGATCGAGTGGTGGGCGAGTTTGGGGAAGAGGCGTTGCGGGAGAGTGGGTTGTTTTCGTGGAAGGCGGACGGCGGCCGTCGGACCTCAGACCTCGGACCTCTGGCAACCCAGATTCCTCGCTCCGCGAGGAATGACCATTCTGAATCGGAGATGGACGCCGACGAACAAGTTTTGCCGAAGGCCGAGGTCGGGGGTGCGAAGTCGGCGGCGATGTATTCGAAGTTTCGCAACCGGGTGATGTTTCCGATCGCGAATGATGCAGGACGCATCATCGCCTTTACCGGGCGAACCCTGGCTACCGATGAAAAGGCGGGACCGAAGTATTTGAATTCGCCGGAAACCGGAATTTATTCCAAGGGCCGGGTGTTGTTCAATCTTGATCAGGCGAAAGAGGCGATTCGCAAGCTGGATTACGCGATCCTGGTGGAAGGGCAGATGGATTGCATTTCGGTGTTTGCGGCCGGATTTCACAACGTGATTGCGAGTTCCGGGACGGCGTTTACCGAGATTCAGGCCAAGTTGCTGGGGCGGTTCAGCAAGAACGTTGTGGTGAATTTCGATCCGGATACGGCGGGCGCGAAGGCCACCGAGCGAACTCTGGGCTTGCTGGTCGAGGAAGAATTTAATATCCGCGTGCTGACTTTGGAGCAGGGATTCGATCCCGATCTCTATATTCGGCGCAAGGGTAAAGAGGCTTACGGCCAGGCCCTGCGTGGATCGCAAAAATATTTCGATTATTTAATCGACCGGGCACGAACACATTTCCCCGTGCGGAGTGCGGAGGGGAAAAAGAATGCGGTGAATTATTTGTTGCCGCACATTCAGCGCGTGCCTAATGCGATTATGCGCGACGAACTGGCGCAGGAGATGGCGCAGAAGCTGGGCATCGATTCGGCGGTCTTGCGGCAGGAATTGCGGCATGTAGCGACGACGCGGTCGGCGACCGGGGTGAAGGTTACGGCGGATACGCAGGTCACCGATGCGGAGCGGCTTCTGATCCGGGCCCTGGCATCGGCGCGGCAGATGCAACCGGGAGATGGGCATATTTCCGAGCGCGATGGGGCGGAGGAGGAATTCGATCCGGCACGGCAGGCGCAGTATGTGCTGGTGAGCGAGGGGCTGCATCGCGGGTTGGTAACGGAGTCGCTCGTCGAGGCTCTGCTCAATGCCGGGCCGGAAGTTGCCGATGTTATGGATGTCAAATGTTCCGAAAGCGAGCGCCGGATGCTGGCTTCGATCCTGCTGAAAGAGGATGAAGACCTGACGGCGGAGCGGCTGGAGGGGGCGGTGCGGGCGCTGCGGCGCATTCACCTGCGCCGCCGGTTGGAGCAGGTGCAACTCGAACTGAACAAACCGGGTGTAGGTGGCGATAAGGAACTGAGAAATGAATTGCTTCTCGAAAAGGATCGGTTGAGCCGGGCGCTTCGGGATCCGAGTCTGGCGGAGGACGGCTTAAGAAGCAGCACGCGAAGGCAGAAAACAGCGTGAAACAAAATGGCCCAAAAGGCCATCTAACTATTTAGCAGAATTAGGGATAGCGGACAGAGCACGCCCCATTACTCGGCAAGTAATAGACGAGGCAGCACTTATGTGCTAAACTCTGTAAGTTTGCGCTAGGTGCGCAACTCCGCGCTACCCCAGATTCCCACCTTTTCAGATAGAACTATACGCTCCGCGCGGGCGAATTGAAGAATTTAGAGGATGCCTCTTGGCTCTAGAAGACAAATACGACGACATAAAAAAGCTGGTTGACGCAGGCAAAGAAAAGGGATTCCTGACCTACGATCAAGTCAATGACCTGATCCCGCACGATGTGCACAGTCCCGAAGACCTGGACGACCTGCTGACGACAATTGGCACACAGGGTATCGACGTGCTGGAAGGCCCGAAACTGCCTTCTTCCGCGCTCGATAAAAAGTTCGAAGACATTGAAGAGGGCGAGGATGTTGAGCTTGACTTGACTCCCGGCGCTCTGGAAAAAACCAACGATCCCGTCCGCATGTATTTGCGCGAGATGGGGACGGTGCCGTTGCTTACGCGCGAAGGCGAAGTGGAAATCGCCAAGCGTATTGAGCGCGGCCAGTTGCGCGTATTGAAAGCTTTGTCGCGGTCGCCCATCGTGATTCACGACTTGCTGGCCATGGGCGAAGACCTCAAGAAAGGTGTGCGCTCGATCAAAGAGGTGGTCACCTTCGACGAGGAAGAGATCACCGACGAGATTCTGCAAAACCGGCTGAACGAATTTACCGGCAAGATCGATGCCATGGCGAAGCTCTATAAAAAAGTTGCCGTGGTGCAAGAAAAATATGTGGCGGTGTCGCAGAAGAAGCGCCCCAAGGACCATCGGCGAGCGCGGCGGAATCTGGCTCGGGCCATCGTGCGGGTTTCGCTGGCAGTGCGCACTCTGGGGTTCACCAATGCGGAACGCAAGCGCCTGATCGATCGGGTCAACAAGACCGTCGACAGTATGCGTTCGCTCGACCGGCAGGCGCAGAATCTCGAGCGCAAGGCGGAAGCTACGCGCAGCGAGGATCAGAAAAAAGAATATCGCCGGCTGGCGCGCGCGGTACGCAGCGAAATCGAAAAGCTCGAAGCTGAAGCCGGACTGCTCTTCCAGGAAATCAAGCGCACACAGCGCGAGATTATCCAGGGAGACATGGATGCGGAACAGGCCAAGCGTGAGCTGATCGAGGCCAACCTGCGTCTGGTAGTTTCCATCGCGAAAAAATATACCAACCGCGGATTGCAGTTCCTCGACCTGATTCAGGAGGGCAATATCGGCCTGATGAAGGCCGTGGACAAATTCGAATACCGCCGCGGCTACAAATTCTCGACCTATGCCACGTGGTGGATCCGGCAGGCGATTACGCGTGCCATCGCCGATCAGGCGCGTACCATCCGCATCCCGGTGCACATGATCGAGACTATCAACAAGCTGATCCGCACTTCGCGGCAACTGGTGCAGGAACTAGGGCGCGAGCCTACTTCGGAAGAGATCGCCAAGCGCATGGACATTCCCGTGGCGAAGGTGCGTAAGGTGCTGAAGATCGCGCAGGAGCCAATCTCGCTGGAAACACCAATCGGCGAAGAGGAAGATTCGCATCTCGGCGACTTCATCGAAGACCGCGCTGTGGTTTCTCCGGCAGAGGCGGTAATCAACGTGAACCTGAAGGACCAGACGGGACAGGTCCTGCGCACGCTGACGCCGCGTGAAGAAAAAGTAATCAAGATGCGCTTCGGCCTCGAAGACGGCAGCGAGCACACTTTGGAAGAAGTCGGGCAATCGTTTGCCGTGACGCGCGAACGCATACGGCAGATTGAAGCCAAGGCGCTGCGGAAACTGAGGCATCCATCGCGGTCGCGGAAATTGCGGGCATTTATGGACGGGGTGAGGGATTAATACCGTTTAGCCAGGAATTGACACGACTGCATAAGGGCACGGCTTCGGTCGTGCCCTTTGCTTTTGTTACGCTCGGAGATTGAACTTGGTTAATTAACGCAGGTGGGTTGTGCTCTCGAGCGTAAACTGCCGGGCGGATTACTTTAACGGTGTTAAGGTCAAACTTTCCTCCATTTTTTCCTCAGGTTTCCACAAAGAAGTCTCATCCTCCACAGCTTCTGCACAAGCGCGGAATGTTTTTCTGTTGCGAGTCGCAACATTCTGCCGCAGAGTGGGTTCAGCGAATACGTGGCAAATCTCAAAGCTTGCTGACCGACGATTTGCGGTGACGCAGACAGCAGCCGGCAATTCTCGAGGGTGAATTGCCGGGGGAAATTGGAAACGCGCGTGAGCGCACAACCGGTTGCCCGGCGGCATTGCGGCCTCCTCTTACAATCCGCTGCTTGCAGTGGATTGGGCTGCCGCGACCACTGCGAAGGTTGGCAGCGAAGCGGTTCATCGAATCGCGGAACTGCAAACCGTACTGGTAAATGTGGCACTCTTCGGAGCGCTGTCGGACCAGTAACGTCGACCCGCAGCTCCTAGCGGCGGGATGGCAAGAAAAGAGATCCACGAATGATGCGGCTCGGGTGGCTGGCCCGGGCCGCATTTTTTTGGGAAAAGCTATCAGCTTCCAGCTTCCAGCTTCCAGCTTTTGGCTTAACTCCTTTGAGTATCGGACTTCTTTTCGAATAGTTTCCACAACATATCTGTGGGCTGCACAGCTTCTTCACAATTGATTTGTGGTTTCGCTTTGTATTCGCTTATGCTGAGGGGTGGGAATGGGGCAATGTTCCTACACGCAGATCATGGCCACTACCAATTACAGCATCAGTACCCTTCCCGCGAACGTAGAGGCGGAGCGCTCGATTCTGGGCGCGATCCTGCTCGACAACTTTGCCTACAACCAGGCCGCGGAGCACCTGCGAATTGAGGATTTCTCGCTGGATTCGCACCGGCGGATTTACACGCGCATGGTCGACCTGGCGGAGTCGTCGCGGCCGATCGACATGATCACGCTGATCGACGAACTCGAGCGCCACAAAGATCTGCAGGCGATCGGCGACGTAGGCTATGTGTCGAGCCTGCTGGATGGCGTTCCGGACCGGCCGAGCATCGAGCACTACGTCAAGATTGTTCGCGACAAAGCGCTGCTGCGCGGGCTGATTCATGCGGCGAACACAGCGATTACGCGGGCCAGCGATCAATCGGATGCCGCCGAGGAAGTGCTGAGCGATGCCGAGGCGGCGATCCTTCAGCTCTCGGAGAAGCGCATCGGGCGCGGGTTCATGGGCGTGCAGGAGATCGTACGGGAATCGTTTGGCTCGGTTGACGCTTTGCTGCAACGCGGGCAACGGATTACCGGGCTGGCCACGCATTATGAAAATCTCGATGAGATGACCAGCGGGTTGCAGAAGGCGGATTTGATTATCCTGGCGGCGCGGCCGTCGATGGGCAAAACCGCATTTGCCATGAACGTTGCGGAGAATGCCGCGATCAAAGACGGGCAAGTAGTGGGAGTGTTTTCGCTGGAAATGTCGCGCGAGGCTTTGCTGTTGCGCCTGTTGTGTTCGACGGCGGAAGTGGATGCCCACAAGATGCGTACTGGATCTTTGTGGCAGGACGATACCAAGAAACTGGTGCGAGCGATGGAGCAGTTGGCGCACGCTCCGATTTTCATCGACGACACTCCGGGCATGTCATTGAGCGAGATGCGGGCGAAGGCGCGGCGGCTGAAGCAGTCGCAGGGCAGGCTTGATCTGATTATCGTGGATTATCTTCAGCTGATGTCGGGTGGCAGTAAGCGCTTCGAAAATCGGACGCAGGAAGTTTCGTCGATCTCGCGCGGGCTGAAGGCGCTGGCTAAAGAGATGAGCGTGCCGGTGATTGCGCTCTCCCAGTTGAGCCGCGCTCCGGAGAGCCGGGGTGGGGACCATCGTCCGCAGCTTTCGGATCTGCGCGAGTCGGGATCGATTGAGCAGGACGCGGATCTGGTGATGTTTATTTTCCGCGAAGAAGTTTACCGGCAGGATGATCCGGACTTGCAAGGGAGGGCTGAGATCATTATTGCCAAGCAGCGAAATGGACCGACGGGCAAGCTTGTGCTGGCCTTCCGCAAGAATTGCACGCGATTCGAGATGATGGCGGACGGGGGAATGGCGCCGGAAGAATGATCGCGCGGGCTGCAGTGAACCCTGTAATCAAGGCAGGTAAATCCCTTAGACAATTGAGGTTGCGGGTACGGGAGGCGGCTGTGGAAAGCTTGTGGAATTGCTGGCTGGGATGAAAATGATTTTCAGTAAAAGCGATTTCGAGAATCGCTCTTCTGAATTGGGACGCGTCTAAAACCCTGAATAGTAACCATTTAGGCAATTCATTGGGCATTAACATGGGCGGGGGCTGCGATCAGGCGATCTATTCCCAGATTGGAGTTTTGCACATTTAGGGGTCCAGGGCAGCTTCCAACCCGAGAAACTGGCAACCGTGCCTGGGGCGGGAATAAGGGCTAGGGATTCTTCGCTTCGCTCTGAATGACAGGACTTTTTGAGGCTTACTCTTCTTCGCCTACCTTCAAAACGGCCAAGAAAGCTTCCTGGGGGATATCGACCCGGCCGATACGCTTCATACGCTTTTTGCCTTCCTTCTGTTTCTCCAGAAGCTTGCGTTTTCGGGAAATATCGCCACCGTAACACTTGGCGATAACATTTTTTCGTATAGCCGATACGGTTTCGCGGGCTATGATTTTTGCCCCGATCGACGCCTGAATGGGCACCTCGAACATTTGACGGGGAATGAGCTGACGCATTTTGTGGACGAGGGCTTTGCCGCGATCGTAGGCGAAATCGCGATGCACGATGATGGAAAGGGCATCGACCGCCTCCCCGGCCACCAGAATGTCGAGCTTCACCATGGGCGATTCCCAATATCCGGCGAGGTGATAATCGAGCGAAGCGTAGCCGCGCGAGACCGATTTCAAACGATCGTAAAAATCGAGAACGATTTCGTTCAGTGGTAACTCATAGTGCAACATCACGCGTGAGGAGCTAACGTACTCGAACGTTTTCTGCTTGCCGCGCTTGTCTTCGACCAGCTTCAGAATTCCGCCGACGTATTCTTCATTGCTGAGAATGGTGGCAAGAATCACCGGCTCTTCGATCTTTGCGATCTCGCTGGGGTCGGGCCAGCGCGAGGGATTATCGACCTCGATCATCGAGCCATCCGTCTTGTAGACCTTGTAGCGAACGCCGGGAGCCGTGGTGATGAGTTCGAGGGCAAACTCGCGCTCCAGGCGCTCCTGAATGATTTCCATGTGGAGCAGGCCGAGGAAGCCGCAGCGGAAGCCGAAGCCCAGCGCCACGGAACTTTCCGGCTCGAAGAAGAAGGATGCGTCATTCAAGCGCAGTTTTTCGAGCGCTTCGCGCAGGCGGGTGTGCTCGTGGGCGTCGACGGTGTAGAGGCCGGCGAAGACCATGGGCTTGATCTCTTCGAAGCCGGGGAGCGCGTCGAAGGCGGGGTTGACGTCATCGGTGATGGTGTCGCCGATTTTGGTGTCGGCAACATTTTTGATGTTGGCGATGAGGAAGCCGACTTCTCCCGCTTTGAGCTCGTTGATCTCTACCGGCTTCGGCGTGAGCACCCCTAGAGTTTCGGCGTCGAACGTGGTTCCGTTCGACCACAGACGAATGCGCTGGCCCTTGCGTAGCGTGCCCTGAAAGACGCGAGTGAGAATCACGACGCCGCGATAGGGATCGAACCAGGAGTCGAAGATCAGCGCCTGGAGCCGGTTCTCAGGATTTCCTTTGGGTGGAGGAATGCGTTTGACGATGGCCTCTAACACGTCGGTGACGCCCTGACCGGTCTTGGCGCTGATGAGGACAGCGTCGGACGCGTCGAGTCCGACGGCGCCTTCAATCATTTCCTTGGTGCGCGGGATGTCGGCGCTTTGCAGATCGATCTTATTGATGACAGGGATGATTTCGAGGCCGTGGTTGATGGCGAGGTAGGCGTTAGCGAGAGTTTGCGCTTCGACTCCCTGCGATGCGTCGACGACGAGCAGCGCTCCTTCACAGGAGGCGAGCGAGCGCGAGACTTCGTAGGAAAAATCGACGTGGCCTGGGGTGTCGATGAGGTTAAGTTGGTAGAGTTGGCCGTCCTGCCCGGTGTACATCATGCGGACAGCGTGGGCCTTGATGGTAATGCCGCGCTCGCGCTCGAGATCCATGGAGTCGAGCACCTGGGCTTGCATCTCGCGCGCAGTAAGGGATCCGGTCAGTTCCAGCAGGCGGTCCGCCAGCGTGGATTTACCGTGGTCGATATGCGCGATGATGGCAAAGTTGCGGAGGAACGCGGCGTCCATAGGGTGTGGGCTAATCTTTTATTCTAGCAGGAGGGAGTTCGGCACTTGCTCCCGGAAACCCTGCGGATGGTCACTGTTCTTGATGTCAGTTATCGTATCTGTATGCGCCAATCGGTTTTCACGGTAGTCGATCACATTCAATTGGCTATGCCTTCTGGCGAGGAGGAAAAGGCCCGCGCTTTTTACGTAGGGGTGATGGGAATGACCGAGCTAGCTAAGCCGCCAGAGCTCGCCAAACGGGGTGGTTGCTGGTTTGAGAGAGGCGCTGTGCAACTCCATCTTGGAGTGGAGAGCGACTTCAGAGCGGCCAAGAAGGCGCATCCGGCTTTGCGCTGCCGTGACTATGACGGACTCGTGCGCAGATTACGAGAGGCGGGAGTTGAGGTGAGCGAGGCGGAGGACATTCCCGGGGTCACGCGCTGCCACATTCACGATCCCTTTGGGAATCGCATCGAGCTAGTAGATTGAAAAGCTGTCACCGCAAACGGCCGGCGCGATTTATCTATCTATACGAACCAGGCGACGCCGTTTGTTTCGCATTCTTCCTGCAATGCGGTAGAAATCTCTTCAATCGAAAACGATTATTGCATCTCGTCTTTGGTGGGGTTGTAGTAGAAGCGGAAGCGGAGGGAGAGATATTGGCCGCCGAATTCACTGGGCAGGGCGGGAAACGGGTCGGAGGCGACGATGCCAGCCCAGGCGGCGCGATCGAGGGGAACATCGCCGGAGGGGGCCACGAGCTTCATGCCGGCAACCCGTCCATCTTTGGTGATGGCGAATTCGATGATCAGATTGCCGTGCTTCATCTGGGCGGATTCGGGGATAGCGTTGTACCAATTCTGTCTAACGTCGTGCAGTACGCGCTGAAGATACGGGCCGAAATCGACGCCCATGGTGTCGCTGAGGATCTTGAGGTTGCCCAACTGACGGCCGTGTGCGCCCTGGCCTAATCCGAAATCGCCTCCGACGCCTTGCTGGCCGTTGCCGCGGCTGGCGGCTGCGCCGCGAGTGGCTTCATCGAGAGCCGACCCTGCCGACATGGGGCCAGCGTATTTTTTGAAAGCATCGGGGATGTTTGGCCTGGATTGAGGCTGGGGTGGCGCAAATTGCTGGCCACCTTCTTGCGGCGGTGGCTGATTCCGGGCAATGGGTGCGGACTGAGCCGGCGCCTGTTGTTGTGCCGGGGGCGCACTGGACCCGGGAGCACCCGGCGGTGGCGACGCCAAACTCTTGCGGAGCTCTTTTAGATCCAGTTGTGGATGCCGCGTCATCGCGATGCGATCCTTGTCAGAAGCGATGTTCGTGTTGGGATGATGCGGTACTTTTTGCAAATCTGGCGGAAGCTCGAGAAGGGTGATGTCCTTGGCATCGGAGGGGCGCCGGACCGCGACCGCGGTGTGCCAGGGGAGATACTTTTCGAACCAGTCAATCTTATAAAGACAAATAATCAGGATCAGGTGGACAACGATCGAAATCCACGCGGCCTCGCGGCGGCGGGAGCGCGCGAGATCGTCCTGCAACTGGATGAGCAGGTGAGGTACGCGGGCATCGTCATCGAGATTTCGGTAGGCGGTTTCCCATCCCTTGGTGTCGTAGAGGCCAAGCTGCTCCGGCTGCGGCTTTTCGGGAGGCGCCACCGGATCCTGGAATGGAATTTGCGTGATGGGCATGAACTAATTTGTTGGAGCCGCGGCTTGTCCGTTAGACACACATCCCCGGTGCTGCGTTGCATCCGGCCTTCGGTCCGGTAACTTTTGGATGACGCCTTCTGGTGAAACGAGCAAGCTATGTTTATTTTCGCATCTTTCCGGGCATTGTGCTCACAGGTAAATGTGACCGGAGTTACGTGTGTAAACATTTGTAAAAAGCAGCTTTTAGCATCAACTCTCAGCTGTTGGAGAGAACGAGGCGCGCCGGCGGTGATGGAAATCGTTACTACTATGCAGTTCGATCACCGCGTGTATCGGTCAGTTCCTGGCCTGGACGTTCGCAGGGGCGGTGCTGGGAAGTCCGACTTTTTCCCCATGCTCGCCAATGGCAGCCACTACATTGAGCGCCAGGGCGAGCGCGCGGCGGCCGTCTTGGAGGGAAACGATGGGCGTGGATCTTTGGCGGACGGCGTGGAGGAATGACTTTAATTCCGCATGCAGGGGTTCCTCTGACGTCACCGCGGGTTTTGCGACTTTGATTTGCGGGTTCACGGTGGGAGTGCCTGGAGCAGGCGCACCGGCTGAATCGGGCCCTACCGTGAAAACGAGAACTTCCTGACGTCCGTAATCGACGGAAATATATTGCCGAGGCTGGAAGAAACGGAGCTTGCGGACGCGCTCGGTGGAGACGCGGCTGGCGGTGAAGTTGGCGACGCATCCCGATTCGAACTCGAGACGGACATTGGCGATATCGACTTTGCCGGAAAGGATGGGCAGGCCAACGGCGCGGACTTCTTTCACGGGCGAGTTGGCGAAGGCGAGGACGATATCGAGGTCGTGGATCATCAGGTCGAGGACGACATCGACATCGAGCGAGCGTGGAGTGAAAACGCTCAGCCGGTGCACTTCAAAAAACATAGGATGAGTGAGCAACGGAAGAGTGGCGCGGACCGCGGGGTTGAAGCGTTCGAGATGGCCGACCTGCACGATGCGTTTGTGAGTGGAGGCGAGTTGTTGCAATTCATCCGCTTCGGCGAGTGAGGAGGCGAGCGGCTTTTCGATGAGGACATCGACCTCCTCTCGCATGAGGGCGCGGGCGACCTCGAGATGATGGACCGTGGGAGCGGCTACAGACGCGGCGCGGACTTCGCTGTGGGTGCTGAGCATCTGCGAGACGGAACCGAAGGCACGGCAGCCGAACTCGCGGGCGACGGCGTCGGCACGATCGAGATTGGGGTCGACCACGCCTACGAGTCGAACCGGCTCGCCTTGTTGTTCGAGTTCTTTGTAGACGCGAGCGTGATTGCGTCCGAAGACACCCACGCCCACCACTGCGACGGAAATCGAATTGTCAGAGGGCAGGAAAGAGTCTCGCTGGGGCAGGTTGCCGGGGAACAGGGAATTGTAAACGGAAAGAGAGAAAAGAGATTGAGTAATTTGGTGAGCGGGTAATTGGGTAATTTAAAACCCTGCGTTACGAGACTTGCAATTCGCTGCACAATCTCGTCTTTGTGCCTTCTTCAACAGAGCGATCTGACCGGCGTGGTAGAGCTCGTGTTGGGCTAGACCTTGCAGCATGAAATAGAAATCGTAGCGCTTGCCGGGGACGCGGTCGCGCAGGCGGGATTCGGGCAGGGCGGCGACGGTTTTCACCAGCGTTTCGTGAGTGCGCTTGGCGTGGGCAACCGCTTTGCGCCACGCGGCTTCGGTCGACTTCGGGATGAGCGGAAAATTTGCTAATCCGGTGGGCTGGCATTTTTCTCCGGCCAGGCGGCGCAGCGCGGCATTATCCCAGACGGCGACGTGCAGAACGAGTTCCCAAATGCTGTGAGCGGGCAAGGGCTTGGCCGCGGCTGTGGTGGCGTCGACATCCGCTAACAGATCGAGTAAGGAAGGGCCGTGCCAGGCATTGCCTTCGAAGGCGCGGCGAAGTTGTTCGGCGAGGAGCGCGGGGGCAGAGTTCCGGATATGGGTCGTCATCAATTCCTCACTAACGCGCTAGCTCAAATCTAATCCGCCACGACCGTGATTCCGGCCGCATTCGCGGCATCGAGAAGATGCTCGCGATCTAGCAGCAGGCACTTTCCGGCATCGAGGGCCAGGCAGGTCGCGCCCGCTGCGCGCATCACTTCGATGGTCTTCATTCCGATGACAGGTACGTCGAAACGCATATCCTGATGAGGCTTCGCAATCTTTACGACCGTGAGCGCACGGCTCAGCGTGGAGGCGGTGCCGTGGAGCGAGGCCATGATCTGGCCCGCGCGCTCGATGGTGGCATCAGTGCCCTCCATGGCTTCGACGGCGACGCAGGCCGATTCGGCGACGACGACGGTTTGACCGATGTCGTGCTGGCCGAGTTGGCGAGCGACGACGCGGCCGTAGTCTATATTTTTGCGCTCCTGCTCGGTGGGAGAGCGGTGGGTAAGGATACCGGGCATGCCGAGAAAGGGTTCGAGGAGCCAGGTGGAATTCTTGAGGGTGATGCCTTCTTCGGCGAGAACTTTGGCGATAGCGCCGAGCAGGCTATCGGTGTTGCGGGTGGTGAGAGAGAGCAAAAGCTTGGCGAGACGCCAGTCCGGACGAATCGCGGAGAAAATCTGTTTGTGCTTGACTTGCCCGGCCATAATGGCGCGGGTCACGCCTTCGCGCTGGAAGGTCTCGATCAGCCTGGAAAGCTCACCGAGGGAGAGCCAGTGGACTGAGGCGGCGCCATGGCGTTCGATTTCCGGGAAAGCTTCTTCTTTAATGGCGGCGACGACGACTTCGTAGCCGGCGGCGCGAGCGGCGTCGAGGACGAGAAAGGGAAACTTGCCGTTGCCGGCGATGAGGCCGAGTTTTTGGTTGTCGGAGGGCATGAAGTGAGCGCGAATCGAGCCGACCGAGTCAGTCTAGCATTCTGCCGTCATGGAGGACGCATACTCATGGTGAATGAGGGCTAAGGCATAGTTACAACAGTAAGGGTTCAGATTCGGATGCTCATTTCGCAAGGAGTATTTATCATTGCAAAAAGTTTGCCCCCCGCCTGAGAGAGGAGGAACGTGACCACGCACTACGAACGCGTTCGACAGAGCTTCTCCAAACAGACCTTCATGTCCACTTTGGGAGCCGAACTCACAGGAATGGCTCAAGGCAGCGTGGAGATCCGACTGCCGTTTTCGCCGAATCTTATGCAGCAGAATAGCTTTCTGCACGCGGGTGCCATCACTGCGGTCTTGGATTCTGCTTGTGGTTATGCCGCCTTGACCGTGGCACCAGAGGATAAAGAAGTCCTGACCGTGGAGTTAAAGGTGAATTTCCTGGCACCCGCTGCCGGTGAGGTCTTCGTGGCCAGAGCTCAAGTGAAGAAAGCAGGGCGGACGCTGACAGTTTGTACGGCGGATGCCTTCGCCATCAATGGCGGAAAAGAGAAGGCGATTGCAACCATGCTGGCCACGATCATCGCTGCGCCGATAACGACTGCCAAGTAGCACGAGATCTGACCATGCGTTGCGAAGTCATCGGTGCACTTTACCGATCAAATGCGTAAACAACGCCTGGTTACAGCAATTATTTCTTCGCTCCAATTGGTTGGGCGCGACCAATGTCCCTTAAAGTGATAACTGCCTGATGAAGAAAGGGTCCGGAACCGGTCTCCTGGGTGGATGTTCAAGCGAAGGAGAACGCTTCGTCAGGTCCGGTTCCGGAAGCGGATGCGGCATTCTACGGTGCTTCACTACGAAGCGCCGAAATTCTTTCGGCGTCATGTGGCGCGCTTTGCGAAAGCGCCGATTGAAGTTAGACAAATTGGAAAATCCGGTTTCCGCCGCGATCACGCTGATCGGTCGCTCGGTTTCCACCAGCAGCATGCATGCGCGCTCGATCCGCAGCCTACCGAGGTAGTCGCTGAAATTCTCTCCAAGATGGCGGATGAACAGCCGATGCAGTGATCGCGCCGACAGGTTCGCCAACCTGGAAAGCTCCTCGACTCGTATCGAATGATCAAAGTTCTGATGCAAATGCTCCAGCACACGAGAAAGTTGGCGGGATTCATCGGACGACTGGGGGCGGGATGCCGGTCGAGTTGCGAGCGGCGTTGCTTCGATGTCTGCCAATTCACACAACAACTCCTGTGCCGCGTGCAGCCGTTTCAGCGGTGACTCGGAAAGTAATTGAGGTAAGCGTGATTCCATTTTGGCTGCGGCCTCCACTGGAAAGCGAAGCCCTGCGCCGGATCGATTGATCAGCTTGCGCAATGCGGCGGTCTCGGGACAAACATCCGCAGTTTTGAGCGCCCATTCTCTTGTGAACCAGACCACGAGAGCGGTGTGCGGAAGGGACTCATCGATAGCTGCGGTTGACGCCCAGGTGTGGGGCATGTTCGAAGGCACCAGAACCAGATCGCGGGTGTCGTAATGGCCAATGTGATCAGCGATGAAGCGCCAGCCTCGGCTATTCAGCGTTAGGGTCAACTCGTACACGGGATGGTGGTGCCATTCAAACGGGATGGAAGCTACCTGACGGTGATAGATACGAATCGAGCAGCCCTTAGGAAAGGTTACGTGTTCAAACTGGCATTTCATCTCGATCTCCCCAATTCAGACATCGGAAGCCCACGCGGTGTCCGAATAGTATCAATAATTGACCTCTTCGGGTCACTTACCATTTTCGTAACTCATTAGACTCTCTGAGCGGCGCTCAGAGGGGGTATGCCAGTTTCGCGAACCCCAGGGCCGGCAATTACCAGGAGCCAAAACCTATGCCCTTAGTTATCGAAAATCTGCCTGAAGCCATTCGCAGATCGAAGGCTAGTCTGCGAAAGGCACTGCCAAATTATTCCCAGGTCTTCCACGAGGTCGAAGCCGAGATGCGCCGCAAGGTAGCGCAAATCGTAAAGGAACGCGAGGCCGGCGAGGCCGTGATCCCTATCCTGCAATATGACGAGATTGTCAGCGGAGCAGTAACCGCAAAGGCCGCCGCGGCAATCAGAGATCGTGGTGCTTGCGTCGTTCGCGGCGTTTTTCCCGCCCAACAAGTTCGAGACTGGGATGACGAGATCGGCGAATACGTCGAAGTAAATGGCCTGGATGAAAAACTGATGCATCGAGCGGAGGATAAATACTTCGGGACGCTGGCCTCCGCGAAGCCGCAAATCTATGGGATTTACTGGTCCCGCCCCCAGGTGATGGCTCGCCAGTCTGAGTCACTCACTCGCACCCGCGTCTTTCTGAATAAACTTTGGAAGTCTGAGAGCGAGGGCCGTGTACACTTTGACCCCGAACAGACGCCGGTGTATGCCGATCGCATTCGCCGACGTCCACCGGGTTCCGCATCGCTGGGGCTTTCGCCGCATGTCGATGGCGGATCGGTGGAGCGCTGGCTCGATGAAAACTTTCGTAAAGTCTACCGGCATGTCTTCTCGGGCAATTGGCGGGAATATGATCCATTCGACGCAGCCTATCGCCCGGATGTGCAAGAGATTCCCTCTCCGGCTGTGTGCTCCATGTTCCGTACCTTCCAGGGCTGGACCGCGCTCACGCGGCAGGGCAAAGGAGACGGCACGCTACAGTTGATTCCGGTTGCCAACAGCATGATGTACATCCTGCTGCGTTCGCTGCAGGATGATGTGGCTGAGAATGACTTGTGCGGCGCGCAGCCGGGACGTGCACTTTCAGTGCACCCCAGTTGGCACGCGGCCTTGGCTGACGGACTGACATCGATTCCATTGATGCAGCCGGGCGATGCCGTGTTCTGGCATTCCGACGTCGTGCATTCGGTGGAAGATGCGCACAATGGCGATGGCTACAGCAGCGTCATGTATATTGGCGGCACCGTTGGATGCGCTAAAAATACGGCATATCTTCCGGGGCAATGCGCTTCCTTCCTTGCCGGCAAGACACCTCCTGATTTTCCTGCCGATAACTTCGAGGTTGATTTTGTTGGCCGTGGCACGGCTGCGGACTTGACCCCGCTGGGCAAGAGTCAGCTCGGACTCTCGTAAGGGAATTGAATCCAGCGGCGCGAGCGGCGTCGAGGACGAGGAGGGAAACTTGCCGTTGCCCGCGATGAGGCCGAGTTTTTGGCTGCCGGAGGGCATGAATTGAGCGCGTATCGAGCCGACCGAGTCAGTCTAGCATTGCGGGTAATTGAGGACCGTAGTCTTCGTGGTCGTTGAGTGGTGAGGCCCGATTTCAGCAGTTGACTTTGTTGTTTTATCCGAGAGGAGCAAGCTATCGAGGCACGTGGAATCCCACCCTTGCCGCGGAGTCGGAGTTTGGGACCTTCGGGCCGCGCGGAACGCGGCAAGGATGGGGCACCCTTTTTCGTGGTGGTGCACGCCGGGCTAGGATGGGCGAGCCGCCTAGCCTCATTTAATCACTCCTCGCTCCGCTGCTTCGATGAATTTGATCAGCATGTCTATGTCTTCGCCGCGTTCTGGTTCGGCTTTCAGCTTCTTGAGGGCCTGCGAGGTGTTCATCTTTGAGGCTAGCAGGATTTTGTAGGCGTGATGAATCTTGCGGATGCGATCTTTGGAGAATCCGCGGCGCTCTAGTCCTACTTTATTCATGCCGTAGGCGTGGGTGTCGCGAGCGGCGGAGGTCATCGAAAAGGGGAGAACGTCCTGGGTGATGGTGGTGCCTCCGCCGATGTAGGCGTGGGCGCCGATGCGCACGAACTGATGCACCGGGCAAAGTGCGCCTACGACGGCCCATTCTTCGACGGTGACGTGTCCGCCGAGGGTCGCGCCATTCACCAGCATGCAGTGGTCGCCGATTACGCTGTCATGACCGATGTGGGCATAGGCCATGATGAGCGTGTGGCTGCCGACGCGGGTGAGGCCGCCTCCCTTAATGGTGCCGCGGCTGATGGTGACGCATTCCCGGATCTGGTTGTCATCGCCGATTTCGAGGCGCGAGGGTTCGCCTTTGTAGGAAACATCCTGGGGAGCCATGCCGATGGCGCAGAAGGGAAAGAAAGAATTATTCGCGCCGATCTTGGTTGGCCCTTCGATGGCGACATGCGAGATGAGGCGGCAGTTTTGGCCAAGTTCCACGTCGGGACCGATGACACAATAAGGTCCGACTTGGCACGATGCCGGCACCTGGGCGCCGGGGTCGACGATGGCGGTGGGGTGAAAATTCATGTGAATTGAAGAGCGTTGAAACCTTGCGGAGCCAAAAGCTGCAAAGGCTTATCCGGCGTCGTTGTCTGAGCCGGAGTCTGCGGAGCCGCGTCCGCGGGCGCTGTCGATGAGCTGGCACGATACTGTCGCTTCGGCCACTTTCTTACCGTTGACCAGCGCCTCGCCTTTCATCTTCGCGGCGGTCATTCCCGGAACCACGCGCCAGCCGATGACTTCGACCTCGATACGCAACTGATCGCCGGGGCTCACGGGACGGCGGAACTTGGCGCGCTCGATGCCGGTGAAGACCATCACTTTATTAGTGCGGTCCTCGACTTCGGTGAGCAGCAGAGCGCCACCAGCCTGCGCGATGGCTTCGACAATCAGCACGCCGGGCATGATGGGGAGTCCGGGAAAATGACCGTTGAAAAAAGGCTCGTTGATAGTGACATTCTTGATGGCTACGATTCGCTGCTTGCTCTGCAACTCGAGCACGCGATCGATCAGCAGCAGGGGATAGCGGTGGGGCAGAATTTTCAGGATGTCGTGAATATCGAGCGCCATCTTGGGGGCAGCCGCCTCGCTCGCGGTGGGGATACTCTCAATCATGGTTGGTCTAGTCAGCCTGAAGATTATACTGTACCGCGTCGCCTCTCAAAAAATAGAAACCACGGAAAAGGAACTGTGCCTACGAAGAAGATAAAGTCATTGCCAGTCGAGCCCGCCTGGGCCGACCGGCTGCGCTATTTCTCCGAGCGTCAGGGCCGGATTGTCGGAACCATTCGGGAATTGGTGGAGATCGAATCTCCCAGCGACAACAAGGTTGCGGTTGACCGCATGGCTTCGCTGCTCGCGACGAAGTTTGAGGTCCTCGGAGGGCGAACCCAGCTGCATCGCAGCCCGGAGTTTGGTGACAGTTTGCAAGTTGATTTTGCGGATGGTTCATCGGCGAATCGCGAGCCAGTGTTGCTGCTTGGTCATTACGACACCGTCTATCCGCTGGGCACGCTGGCCAACATGCCGTGCAAGATGGAGAACGGGCGGCTGCGCGGGCCCGGGGTGCTGGATATGAAGTCCGGGATTGCGCTGATACTTTCGGCCATCGAGGCATTGCGGGCATGGCATGGCGAGGTGCCGCGGCCGGTCACCGTGTTTCTGGTTTCCGATGAAGAGGTAGGCAGTTATTCATCGCGAAAGATTACGGAGGCTTTGGCGAAAAAGTCCGCGGGAGTGCTGGTGCTCGAGCCTGCAGCCGGAGTGCGCGGAGCGGTAAAGACCGCGCGCAAGGGCGTGGGCGAGTATGCGCTTCGAGTCAACGGTGTGGCAGGGCATGCGGGACTCGATCCGGGCAAAGGGCATAGTGCGATTCTGGAATTGGCGCGGCAGATTGCAGTCATCGCCAAGTTCAACAATTTGCGGCAGGGGCTGTCGGTGAATCCTGGCGTGATTCGTGGGGGAACGCGGACGAATGTGGTTGCGGCGGAGGCGTCGGTGGAAATCGATGTGCGGATTAAGAGCGCGAAGCAGGCGGCTGGCATCGATCGCAAGCTGCGATCCCTAAAACCATTTGATAAGCGATGCAAACTCGAGATCACGGGCGGCATCAATCGAATGCCGATGGAGCGCACGGCGGGCGTGGCTGCGCTCTATGAAAAGGCTCGCGAGATCGCTGGCCAGGTGAAGTGGAAACTGGACGAGGCAGCGGTGGGCGGCGGATCGGATGGAAATTTTACGGCGGGGATGGGCATTCCGACACTGGACGGGATGGGCGGCGTAGGCGATGGGGCGCACGCGGAGCACGAGTTCATTGTCATCTCGGAATTGCCGCGACGGGCGCTGCTGCTGGCGGGAATGATTGAGGCTGGCTGATTTTGAAGTGAGAGAACATGCTCAAGTTTATGGTCGTTGTATATAGGCGTCCGGACATGAGCGGTGAAGAATTTCGACGCTACTTCCAAGCAGTCCACGGGCCGCTGGCACAGAAATTGCCTGGCCTCCGGAGATATTGGCAGAACTTTCCTCAGGCCGATGCGAAAAGAAAACTGCCGGATTGGGATGCCATCGTCGAACTTTACTTTGACGACTGGGACGCGATGGAAGCGGCGTGGGCAAGCGCGGAAGGCGCGGCGTCCGACGCGGACTTACCGGCTTTCGCTGACTTGAGCCGCACCACCTGGTCTGTAGTCGAAGAGTTTAAGGTGTGGCCGTGAAGACCAGGAAGTAATCCATCTTGTCGCCCTTCACAAAATCGTACTGATTGAGCAGCTTGTAGCCTGCTTGCGCGGCCTCCTTGAGCACGACATCGCGATTGACGCCGTGGTTCTCGCCATTTCCGTTGCGGTCGATAATTCCAACTCTTGCACCGGGGCGAAGCGCCGGGCGAAGATTTCGCAACAACGTAACCGGTGCGGCGACCTCGTGATACGCCTTGAGCAGGAGGACGGCATCGACGGAGTTTGCCGGAAGGAGTGGATCGTCGGGCTTATCGAGGATGGTTTTTACGTTGTGCAGGTTTTCTTTCTTCGCGCGGTCGCTGACGTAGGTGATGGCTTCGGGGTTGATGTCGACCGCGTAAACGGTTCCGGAATCGCCCACGCGACGGGCGGCACGAACGGTGAACCAGCCGGAACCGGCTCCGATATCAGCGACGGTTTTGCCGAGCTTGATGTCGAGAATGTCCATCACGCGGTTGATTTGCAGGCGATCTTCTCGGCCGGGAGAATCGAAGATTGTAAGGTCTCCGGTGTAGGGTTCGCTGGTCTTGCGATGCTCGGCGGGCGTGGTCGTTGTGGGAGCGGGAATCTGGCTGGAAACCAGCAACGCACCAAGAAAGAGCATGGCGGCGCAGGCGAGCATTCTTGATTTGAATTTCAAGATTGATCCTCCAGCGTGATCGAAAAACGACTTAAACACTTGGATGCGCGGAGCGCACGTACAAGGTTATCTTTTTGACTCTGCCGAAGCCATAGCCTAGACTTTTCGTAGGGTTCAGGCCCGCGAGCCCTCTGGCGATCAATCGCGGCGAGCCCCATGCGGAGGAGTTATGGGTGAGTTTTCAATTTGGCATTGGTTGCTGGTCATCGCGATCGCCCTGTTGCTGTTTGGAACGAGCAAGTTTGCCGCTGTCGGCAAAGGGCTGGGCGAGGGCATCCGTAACTTCAAGACCGCGATGAAAGAGCCGGAAGCTGAGAAGAAAGACGATAAAAAAGAAGAAGAAAAGAAAGTCTAACGTTTCGACGCCTCTATCCTCCGCGAAGTTCAAATTAATTTTCGTTCGCGCAACATCGCGTATACCAACGCAACCGGTAATCCGACAACATTGCTGTAATCGCCTTCGATACGCGTAATCCAGCGTGAGGCCATGCCTTGAATGGCATAGGCCCCCGCTTTGTCCATGGGCTCTCCGGTAGAGACATAGTCGCGGATTTCGGCGTCGGAGATCTCCGACATAGTTACTAGCGTGGAGGCAGAGGCGGCGGCAAGTTCCCGGTTCCCCGATCTGAGTTCCGATTCAACAGCGTCAAGGATTGGGCTCACCGTGCAAATCCCCGTAACCACTTCGTGCGTGCGTCCTGAGAGCAGGCGCAACATGCGGGCAGCGTCGTTGGCGTCTTGGGGTTTGCCGAGGATTGCGGCATCGATGACGACGATCGTATCGGCGCCGAGCACGCATTGGTGGCGCCGGGTGGCAAAAACCGCCAGCGCTTTTTCGCAGGCCAGGCGTTCGGCACAATCGCGGGGGGATTCGTTGACGCGAGGAGTTTCATCGATGTCGGCGGGTTGCACGGTAAAAGGAATGACAGCGTTACGGAGCAATTCTTGTCGTCGCGGGGAGGCGGAAGCAAGGACGATCATTCCTCCGATTCTAGCGGAGGAGATGCGACTCGTTCCCGAAATCGTTGAACCGGGAAGGAACGAAGCTGCACGAAGGCATATTCTTCGGGAGTTATTTCGTTCACAGGCTAGCGGACTGATGGAAATGGCCGATCAGGCCAATGTTTGCGCGTGGTAGAATCATGGCTGAGTCCTCACGGGATGCTTCCAGAAATAGAAAACCTGTTGCGCCTGCAAGAAGCGGACAAGGAAATACGCCGCTTGCAGGATGAAATCGCGGAATTTCCCAAGCGGGTGGCGGCCATTGAGAAAAAACTGGCCGGCACGCAGGCCCAACTGGAAAAGGCGCAGGGCGCGGTCAAGGCCGACGAGGCCGCCCGGCGGAAGTACGACACAACCATTTCTGATCTGCGCGGCAAGATTTCCAAGTACCGCGACCAGTCGCTCGACGTAAAAACCAACGAACAATATAAGGCGCTACTGCACGAGATCCAGTTTGCGGAAAAAGAGATCGCCGCGACCGAGGATAAGATTCTCGAGCTGATGGTGAATGCCGACACGCGCGACAAAGAAGTGAAAGCGGCGCAGGCCGAATTGAAGGCCGAAGCGGCCGAGATCGAAAAAGAGAAGAGCGAAGCTCGCAAGGTGACTGCGGAAGACGAGAAGAAGCTGGCCGAAGTGCGGGCCAAGCGGGACCAGATGCGGGCAGGGGTGGACGAAGATTTGTTGCGCCACTACGAGCGGGTCACCAAATTTCGCGGCAGCGGAATTTCTGAAGTGCTCGACCACAAATGCATGGCCTGCCAGGTGATGCTGCGGCCGCAGACTTATAACGAAGTCCGCACCGGGCAACAGACCGTGGTTTGCGATTCCTGCCAGAGGATTCTCTACTTCAATCCAGCGCATGAAATGCAGAAGGTCGAGCCGGAGACCAAGCGATCAAAACGACACCATCCCAAGATCGACGCACCGCAGGCATGGTATTACCGCGAGCAATACGGCGATCAGGGTGAAGTTTTCCTGTGCTTTACCAAATCAGGCGGGCAGGCCAGCCGCCGGGTGTTCGCCATGGATACTGGGCGCATGATGGGCGACATCCTGATTCGCGAAGGGGATTTCCGCAATGCGTTTCCCGAGGACATAACGGGCGCGATCCGGCTGAATGGGAGCTGGTCGGAAGGCGAAATGGAAACCTGGGGCGCGGAGATGCCCATGACCGCGCTGGATTCGCTGCATGTCGATCTCGAGGCCGCCAGGTATGAGATGAGCGCGCGGCCGGCTAAGACCGAGACGGCGCCTGCGGTTCCTACCGAGCAAGCCGCCAGCTGATCTCCGCTCTGGAGCTCTGGGCTATTGTCGACTTCTCCGGGGTGAGCTACGACCTCCGCGGTCCGGCCTTCCATTTAAGATGACTTCATGTCGAATGCAGGTGGTGGTCGAGGTGTCCCCAGCGTTAAAGTTTCTCCGCGGGGCTCGGTTCGTCTGAAAGATGGTCACGTGTGGGTCTATCGTTCGGACATTGTTTCGGCCGAGGGAGTTGCGCCGGGCTCGTTGGTTACCGTTACGGATCATCGCGGGAAAATTCTCGGCAGCGCGCTTTATTCCAGCTCTTCGCAGATTGCGATTCGGTTGATATCGCACGAGCCGGTTGCCGACTTGGCGGCGTTACTGCGGAAGCGGGTTGGCGATGCTGTTGCTTACCGCGAGACGATCGTTCGTGATACTGACGCTTACCGCCTCATCTTCAGCGAGGCTGACTTTTTGCCCGGGCTGATCGTTGACCGCTACAACGACATTCTCTCGGTGCAGGTTCTTACCCAGGCGATGGATGCCGAGAATGTGCGCCAGACTGTGATTTCGGAGTTGGCCGAACGGCTGGGCCCGGCTTCTGTCGTCGAGCGGGTTGATCCGCGGGTGCGGCAGCTCGAGGAACTTCCGGCGCGAAGCTCGGGGCTGCTTCAGGGGGAGCAGACGTCGACTGTCTTCACGATGAATGGAGTGCAGTTCCGGTTTGACGCACTGGAAGGGCAAAAGACGGGCGCGTTTCTGGATCAGCGCGAGAACTATGCTGCCGCGGCGCAGTATGCCCACGGCGAAGCCCTCGATGTTTTCTGTTACCAGGGAGGGTTCGCGCTGCATCTGGCGGCGCGCTGCTCGCGGGTTAGCGGGGTGGACAGTTCGCGCCCGGCGTTGGAAGTAGCCGACCAGAATGCGGCGCTCAATAAGGTCGAGATCGAATGGATCGAAGCCAATGCCTTCGACTTGCTTAAGGATTACGCCACTTCGGGGCAGCGGTACGACACTATCGTTGTCGATCCGCCCGCCTTTGCCAAGTCGAAACGTGATCTGGATGCGGCTTTGCGCGGCTACAAGGAATTGAACCTGCGGGCCCTGAAAATGCTACGGCCGGGTGGGGTGCTGGTGACGTGTTCCTGCTCCTACCATGTTGGGCTGTCGGAGTTTCTCGAAATGCTGGGCGGGGCTGCAATCGACGCTCGCCGAAGTTTGCGGCTGACCGAGGTGCGGGGACAGGCAAAAGATCATCCTGTGCTGCCAAATGTACCAGAAACGAGCTATTTGAAGTGCGCGATTGCGACTGTAAGTTGATGACAAATAAGGTTATAATATACTTGACAGTAATACGCTCATATTTTATGCTTCCTCCATGCTGAATACAGCATCCAAAGTACTGTAAGCGCATACCCAAATTCCTAAAATCAGCATAAGGAGGAGATTTAGACCATGACTGTACTTACCCGTTTTGAACCATTTCGTGAGTTTGCCACCCTGCAGGACCGCATCAACCGCGTGTTTCGTGATTCCTACAGCGGCCAGCCCGGAGACGATTCCCTGACCACTTCGAGCTTCGCTCCTGCCGTCGACGTTTATGAAGACGAGCACAGCGTCACTTTGAAAATTGAAGTTCCTGGCATCGATGAGAAAGATATCGACGTCCAGTTGGAGAACAACACTCTTAGCGTGCACGGCGAGCGCAAGATCGAGAAAGAAGAAAAAGAAGAGAACTATCGGCGCGTGGAGCGGCAGTATGGCAGCTTCACCCGCACCTTCAACCTGCCCCCAACGGTCGATTCCGAGAAAGTTTCGGCGAACTACGACAAGGGCGTGTTGAAGATCTCGCTGCCGAAGAAGGCTGAAGCCAAGCCGAAGCAGATCAAGGTGAGCGTGGGCGGGACAAATGCTCAGAGCGGCAAAACGCTTCGAGAGCAAGCAGACCGAAGGCAAGCAGCCCAAGGGAGCTAGCCAGGCGGCATAAGAACATAAGAATCGGCAAGGGCTTCACCGGGAAGGGCACGACTTCAGTGGTGCCGCCCGCGTGTTCTTGTGGAAGAGCGGCGCTTCAGCGCCGCGAAAGGGCTGGAAAAATGCGGGCTTGAGCCCCTGAGGTTCCACGGGAGGCGGCAGAGGTGACCGCCTCCCGTTTTATTTAGACTAGGAGTTTGGCGGCGCCGCCGCCACCACCATAGCCGATAGTACGCCGGCTACAGATCGGAGTTTTTATGGCAATTCGTTGGGAAAAATTTACGGTTAAGGCGCAGGAGGCGGTGCAGCGGGCGAATAGTCTGGCTTCTGAGCACGGCAATCCCGAGTTGATGCCGGTGCATCTCCTGGCTGCGCTGCTCGAAGACAAAGAAGGAATCGTTCCGCCCGTGCTGGAGAAGATCGGCATCGGCCCGCAAGCCGTGCTCGCTGATGTTTATCGCGAGATCGAAAAGCTCCCTAAAGTTTCTGGAGAGGCCTCGCAGGCCACGATCTCGAACGCGGCGAACAAGCTGCTGGAGCAGGCATTTAAAGAGGCGAGCAATTTCAAGGACGAGTACGTTTCGACTGAGCACTTGCTGCTGGCGATTACGCACTTGAAGCAGGATGCGGCGCAGCAGATTTTGTCGCGCCACGGGGCGACCTATGACGCGATTTTGAAAGCGCTGACCTCGGTGCGCGGAACGCAGAAGGTGACCGATCAGAATCCGGAAGCGAAGTATCAGGCGCTAGAGCGTTACGCTCGCGACCTAACGGAGCAGGCGAGGCGCGGCAAGCTCGATCCGGTGATTGGACGCGATGAGGAAATCCGGCGCGTGGTGCAGGTGCTCTCGCGGCGCACGAAAAATAATCCCGTACTGATTGGCGAACCGGGCGTGGGCAAGACCGCCATCGTGGAAGGCCTGGCGCAGCGGATTATTTCGGGTGACGTGCCCGAGGCGCTCAAGAACAAGCGCGTGGTTGCACTGGATCTGGGCGCGATGCTGGCGGGAGCGAAATATCGCGGCGAATTTGAAGACCGGCTCAAGGCCGTCTTGAAAGAGATTGAAGACTCGGCGGGACAGATGATTTTGTTCATCGACGAGCTGCATACGCTGGTTGGCGCCGGGGCAGCGGAAGGTTCGATTGACGCTTCAAACATGTTGAAGCCGGCGCTGGCTCGGGGAGAGCTGCGGGCGATTGGCGCCACGACATTGAATGAATATCGCAAGTACATCGAGAAAGATGCCGCGCTGGAACGCCGCTTTCAGATTGTGTTTGTGGGCGAGCCGAATGTCGAGGACACGATTGCAATTCTTCGGGGGCTGAAGGAGAAATACGAAGTTCACCATGGCGTGCGGATTAAGGATTCCGCGATTGTGGCGGCGGCAACCCTGTCGCATCGCTATATTTCTGACCGGTTCCTGCCGGACAAGGCCATCGATTTGGTAGATGAAGCGGCTGCGTCGATCCGAATTCAGATTGATTCGCTGCCGACTGACATTGATCAGCTGGAGCGGCGGGCTACGCAGCTGGAAATCGAAAAGCAGGCGCTGAAGAAAGAAGACGATGCGAATTCGAAAGACCGGCTGATTGTGATTGAGAAAGAGCTGGCGGAAATTCGGGAGAAGTCGAATGCGCTGAAAGCCAATTGGAAAAAGGAAAAAGATCTGATTGCGCGTTCCCGCGAACTGAAAGAGCAGATTGAAAAGTTGAAAACCGACGAGCAGACCGAGCTGCGCAAGGGCAACAACGAGCGCGTGGCGGAGCTGCGTTACGGACGGATTCCGCAGGCGGAGCAGGAACTGGCCAAGCTGACCAAGCAGATGGAGAGCAAGGGCCAGAGCCGCATGCTGAAAGAAGAAGTCGACGAAGAGGATATTGCGCGCATCGTCTCGCGATGGACCGGCATTCCGGTGTCGAAGATGCTGGAAGGTGAAGTGAAGAAGCTGGTGACGATGGAAGAGCGGTTGCGGCAGCGCGTGGTGGGGCAGGATCAGGCTCTCGAACGCGTGGCGAATGCGATTCGGCGATCGCGCGCGGGGTTGAGCGATCCCAAGCGGCCGATTGGTTCTTTTATTTTTCTGGGACCGACTGGCGTGGGAAAGACCGAACTGGCGCGGGCTTTGGCGGAGTTTTTATTCGATGACGAGCGCGCACTCATTCGTATCGATATGTCCGAGTACATGGAGAAGCATTCAGTCTCCCGCCTGATCGGCGCGCCTCCCGGATATGTTGGATACGAGGAGGGCGGCCAGCTGACCGAGCAGGTGCGGCGGCGTCCCTATGCGGTGGTGCTGTTCGACGAGATCGAGAAGGCGCATCCCGATGTGTTTAACATTCTTTTGCAGATCATGGACGATGGCCGGCTGACGGACGGCAAAGGGCGCGTCGTCGATTTCAAGAACACGATTTTGATCATGACGTCGAACCTTGGTTCTAGTTATCTGCAAGCCGAAAACCTGCGCACGCCGGAGGATTTTGAAAAGGCGAGCGAGCAAGTGATGGCCGCGCTGCACGGGCATTTCAGGCCGGAGTTCCTGAATCGAGTGGACGACATTATTGTCTTCGGTCCGCTAGGCAAGGAACAGCTGGTGAAGATCATTGAGTTGAGGTTGGAAGATGTGCGACGGCTGCTGGCCGATCGCAAGATTTCGATCGAGCTGACCGACGCGGCGAAAGAATTGCTGTTCACCCAGGGCTACGATGCTAACTTCGGGGCAAGGCCGTTGAAACGAGCGATTCAGAAGCTGATTCAGGATCCTCTCGCGTTGAAGATTCTGGATGGGGAGATTCTGCACGGCGACCACATCATCATCGAGGCCGACAAGAAAGCCGGCAAGATGAAATTCGAAGTCAGCCAGCGCGTGGGCGAGCCGGCGAAGGCTAAACGCTAAGACTCTGGGCCACGGATTTACACGGATCGTCACAGATAAAAAACCTAAGGGTTTCTTATTCGTGATGATCCGCGAGAATCCGTGGCTATTTTTGTTTGAAGGCTTCGATGGCATCGGGGGCTTGAAGAAGATACCAAGCAGCCACCACCTTTGCCATCATCTGGCCGCCATACCAAGCGACGCGCCAACCGGGATCGATTGAAGCTGCAGAAACCGCGGGAATTCCGGCGATGATTCCGAGGACCATTAAGACTACTGCGGTCCAGCGAGCCCAGGGGCAGAGTTGAAAGAGTCCCCAGCCGACTAAGGCCCAGCCTGCGCCTACGAGGAATGCGGTTTGCGGGCCGGCGAGTTCGCGTCCATACATGAAGGGGGCGCGCAGGGATGGCGAGATAGTGCCGGGGGCGGCCAGTTCAATTGCGCCTACGATCCAGAGGTACGTGGTGATCGCGAAAAAAGCAATCGCGATTGCTGTGACGGCGGGCGGGCGCTCCATTATGCTTCGAGATTAACAGCTCCTTTTCTGGCGACCGGACGAAGGCGTCCGCGACCACGAGGGTGCGGGTCGATTCTATATTTGTGGCAGACTTAACATATGCAAACCATTACGCTTGGCGACTTCGAGCTCAGTATCTTTTCTGACGGCACTTATCCGCTGGATGGCGGCGCATTCTTCGGTGTAGTTCCCAAGGTGATGTGGTCGAAGAAAGTTGTTGCCGACGAGAAGAATTATGTGCAGGCGGGGCTGAACTCGCTGCTGATTCGCACGGGCAAGCAGACTGTGCTGGTTGAGACTGGCATGGGGAACAAATTGTCGGAGCGGATGATCAAGTTTTATGGGCAGCCGTCGCAATTGCTGGCGAATCTTGGCGCGGACGGAGTTGCACCTGAAGATATCAACATCGTAGTTAACTCGCATCTTCATTTCGATCATTGCGGGTGGAATACGGTGCGGGATGCGCGAGGTAAGATTGTGCCGACGTTTCCGCGGGCGAAATACTATGCGCCGGAGGGGGAGTGGCAATATGCGCGCAAGCCGAGCGAGCGGGATTCGATCAGCTACATTCCGGAGAATTACGATCCGCTGGTGCAGAGTGGGCAAATGATGCTGCTTAAGGGCGGCGAGGAAATTGTCCCCGGCATTTCGGTCAAGACTTTTCCAGGGCATACGGCGCACATGCAGGGCATCATCGTTTCAAGTGGAGGACTGACGGCTTGCTACATTTCTGATCTGATTCCGACGACGGCGCATATCGATATCACCTGGGGGATGGGATTTGATCTTTATCCCCTGCAAACGATCGAGAGCAAGAAACAGTATTACGAGAGGGCGATAGCGGAGGAGTGGCTCACGGTTTTTACGCACGATCCGAAGACGCCTTGGGGTTACGTGGAGAAGGATGACGTGGGGAAGATGGTGGTCAGGGGACTTTAGGGCTGGCGGACGAAGGCGTCCGCCGCTACGTGATTGTCCTCATGATCCAGAGTATTGAGCCTTTTGTCGAAAAATCCCTCGACGCGAGTCAGAATTTCGACTGCGCTCTTCGATTCGTAGATTTCTTTGCGCAGGTGAGCTCCGCCCGGAACTCCATGCGTGAACCACGAGGCGAACTGCTTCATTTTGCCGACTGCGTCGGGGAGTTCTTCTTCGATCAGCATCTGGAAGTAGGTGCGGATCATCTGGTAGCGGTCGGCTTCGGTGGGGTGGTCATAGCGAGAGCTTCCCACAGCGGCTAAAGCGGTCACGCGTGTGGCCGCATTTTCGGCACGACTAAAGTCGTGCCCTTCCCGGCTCATAAGATCTTCGGCCGCCGAACAAGCGTCAGCAAGGGTTGTCGAGCGGGGGCCAGCAGAAGCTGTCGAGCTTCGCTCGACTGGACAGCCGAGGGCGGCTCTCCCCACATGAGCACTGTCTTGGCCGACGGCTTGCATCCCCGCGCAGTATTGCTCGATCTGGCGGAAGATCCACGGGTTCGACGGGGCGGTGCGGCCGATCATGACTGCGTCGCAATCGGTTTGCGTGACCATGGCGACGGCGTCTTCGGGGGCACGGATGTCGCCGTTGCCGATGACGGGAATTTTGACCGCGTCCTTCACGGCGGCGATCCACTCCCACCGGGCCTGGCCGCTGTAGCCCTGTTCGCGGGTGCGGGCGTGGAGGGCGACTGCGGCTAGTCCGCAGGACTCGGCCATGCGGGCGAGCTCGACGCAGACGATTTCTTCGTCATTCCATCCGGCGCGAAATTTTACGGTGAAGGGAATCTTGACTGCCGCACGAACCGCTTCAAAGATGCGCCCGATCGCGGGAAGGTCGCGGAGCAGGCCGGAGCCTCCGTTGCACTTCACGACTTTTTTCGCGGGACAGCCCAAATTCAAATCGACGAGGTCGAAGCCCAAGCCCTCGACCATGCGGGCGGCTTCGGCCATTACTTTGGGATCACTGCCGAAAAGCTGGGCCGAGATGGGATGCTCGTCTTCGTAGAAGTGAAGATAGCGCTTGGCCTTCTGATCTTTTTTGCGGAGGACGCCGTCGGCGGAGGTGAACTCGGTCATGATGAGGCCGCAGCCTCCGAGGTTGCGGATGAAGCGGCGGAAGACGGTATCGGTCACGCCGGCCATGGGAGCAAGGACCGTGGCTGGAGCGATGGGGACTGTGCCGATGCAGAGGCTTGCCGGGACTAGCTTTTGTGGCGCTGGCTGGCGGGCAGGGGCGCCCGCGCCACACGATCCTCCCGAGTTGTCCCAGAACTTCTTCACGGTTTCATTCTACTTGGCTGGGCAAAATTAAGGCCCTCGCCTGGGCGAGGGCCGAATTTCTGTGCTGCGTAATCCGCAGCAATAGCTACTTCTTGGCTGCCTCGGGCGTGTTCTTCGCGTATTTGCGGCGGAAGCGCTCGACGCGTCCGGCGGTATCCATGAGCTTGGTTTTGCCGGTGAAGAACGGGTGACAGGCGGCGCAAATTTCAACGCTGATGTCGCCACGATGAGTCGAGCGGGTGACAAAAGCGTTGCCGCACGCGCAGTGCACGCGCACTTCGTTGTAAGCGGGATGGATTGCTGGTTTCATAGGGTTCGGACCTCGATACGAATCATTAGATTCTACCGGAATAGGGCGGGATTCAGCAACGGGTCGGACTGCGGACCTCGGACTTCGGACTCCGGACCTTGGACCTCGGACTTCTGGCTTCGAATGACTTTATCCGTCCCCCGAACGAAGCCGTCCGGGGCTACGTGTGTCTCATGGCTTTCAGAAGCGAAACAGATACGAGACTTTTACAAAGAACTGACGGCTGTCGTTCAGATAGCCCTTGGCGGTGTAGAGGCCAGACAGGCCTTCCGGGCCGGGAGTGAATTCGTGGTCGAGGTTCTGGACGTCGCTGTTGTAGCCGACATAGATCGCCGTGCCAGGGTGGACGAGATAAGTGACTAGAACGTCGGCGTTGAACTCTTTTTGTGTGGGCAGGTAGGTATAGAGGTAAAAGGGGTTATTCGGCGCGGTGGCGGAATAGAATTGCTGGCCGGGCGTGTTGGCGAGCACGGAGTTGTATTGCAGAATCACGCGCAGGGACAGATGGGGAGTGAATTGCCAGTTCCACTTGCTGCGCACGATGTGGTTATCGAAGATGCCCTTGCCGATAGGAGCATTCGGCGTGGTCGAATTGGCTACTTCGGATAGGGCGAAAAGATATTCGTTCTGGGTCGCGCGCAGCCGCTCGAAGAGATACGTGTTTTCGATTTTCAACGGCTTTACGGGACGGAAGCTGAGCGACGCTGAAGCGGTGTTGAGTCGCGACAAAAGAGCCTGCGGCTGGATTTGCGCCGCTGGGACAAAGTTTCCGCCATCTCCCCAGAAATAAGTTGCGCCGACCGTCACTTTGGGAAAGTATCCGGTCTCAAACTTGGCGCCACTGCGGTGCTCGTGATAGTCCTGATTCCCGGTGACGCCGGGCAGTCCGATGAAAGCAAAATCCTGGGGCCGCAGGCGCTCGCGAGTTTCTTCGTAAGGAGCAATCTGCATCACGGTCTTGCCGCGTCCCGCAATCGTCAGATAGAACTCGTAATCTGTGTCGAGCCGGGTTCCCGCGTGGTCGAAGGTTAGGTGGTTATAGAGGGCAGGTCCCCAGGCAGTAATCCAGCTTTTCTTGGGACGAAAGTAATAGCCGGCGTGCTGTTCGCTGTCGCGAATGTCGACGCGGTTCACGAATCCGGGAACAGTGACAAAGCCGGGACTGACATCCTGATAGGAGCCGATGTAGATAAAATGCAGACCATTGCGCTGAAGGTTGATTCTGTCGGCCGGACCGGCGAAATAATTTCCGTTGCCGGCATTGCCGGAGCTGAATGGGTAAAGATTGGCCTCACATGTGGTCTG
Organism: uncultured Acidobacteriaceae bacterium; assembly: GCA_963818935.1. Classification (GTDB taxonomy): domain Bacteria; phylum Acidobacteriota; class Terriglobia; order Terriglobales; family Acidobacteriaceae; genus Sulfotelmatobacter. Next base: position 37,402 of record CAWFUK010000024.1, on the reverse strand, counting down.
AATATTGAGCGTGCCCAGGCCGAGCAGATTACTTGAACTGGTCACGGCTTGGCCTTCGAGCGTCCAGTTATTGCTGAACTTTAGGCGGGCGTCCACTCCGCCGAGGCGGTTGAACTCGCCTGTGGTGGGACACTCCCAATCGGTGTAGATCGCGCCCACGCTGGATTCCTTCCATAGATCCCGACTCACTCGCGCGACGGTGAAGTAGGAGCGAATGCCGTATAGATCGTTGGAGCAAACCAGCGAAGTCGAAAGACAATAATTTGGGACGGCGAGTCCGGGGCTGCGATCGTCCGTCGATATGAGGCCGACAGAATATGGGCCTTCTTTGCCGGTCAGGCGAACTCCGGCGGAGGGGTCTTGGATATTGCGGGTGAAAAACAGATCGATCGGGGTGCGGAAATAGTCTTCGTTTTCCAAAAAGAAAGGACGCTTTTCGGGAAAGTAAACCTCGAAGCGCTGGTTGACGGTGATCTGGGGATCCTCGGACTCGACCTGGCTGAAGTCCGGATTGGCGGTCAGGTCGAGGACAAAGTGGTCGCGGAGGACGAACTTCGCATCGAGACCGGTTTGGCCCTGGGCGGTCGCGCCGTTAAAGAATGGGTTGTAGGGGTCGACCGTGTCGAGCGACCGAAAGCCGCGCATGATGCCGTAAGGGATCAATTCGATATCGCGGCCGGGCGAAATTCCTTCCAGCCCGTAGAGGGACGCCTCTTGTCCCAAACGGCCTTGGATCTTGTGATTGATAAAGGGCCAGAAAGAATCCTCGTTGTTGCGATAGATTCCGCGATACAGAATAACGCCCCACTCCTGCTGCGTCGTCGAGGGGAAGCGCAGGCTCTTGAAGGGGATTGCCATCCAGACCACGAAGCCGCGGTTTGTGACTTTGCCCTTGGAATCCCAGACGGTGTCGAAGGAAGTATCGAAGTTGCCGTTGACTTCGGAGCGGCTGGCTTCGGTCCAGATGGCATCCCACTGTACGCCGAGCGGGGTGGTTTGAAAGGCATAGGCGCGGCGCCGGTCATGGAAGGTGTCGAGGATGATCTCGACTTGATCGTCGTCGTAAATGTCCTCGCGGCGCGACATTCGCGCCCTGACTTTCTTGGGATCGTCGAAACAAACGAAGACGACATACAGATTTTTTTGGTCGTAGCCGAGGTAGGCCTCGGTTGGTTCGGAAACCTTTTCTCCATTGTGCGGGTTGCGTTGGGTGAAGCCGGTCACCTTGGTCATCTGCAGCGCGGCCTCGCCCTCGGGCTTCATGTTCAGAAAATCCTCCAGCGTGGGGGCGTGGCTCAAGCGTGGAATAGTCAGTGAAGGCGGTGCGACTGGCGGCTTGGGAGCTGGCTTCACTTCCGGATTTTGAATGGGCGGCTCGGGCTCCTGCGCGGCGGGAGGCGGATTTTGAGGAGATGTGGGTGGATTTGCCGCAGGTGGTGCGGGCACCGGTAACGGAGAGGGATTCTGCGGAGGGTTCTGGGGATTTTGGGCTGAGGAATTCGGCTGCTGGATCGATCCGCTATTCTGCGTGGCAACAGTGGCACTTTGAGGGGCCGAGAGTGCGGGCGACGAAATTGCCAAGACCCGCAGTGGTCCGCATAGAGCGACGGCAAACAAAATCGCCAATTTCAGAAAATTGCTAAGAACTCGATGCTCCATGAAAGCCAAGAGTCCGCCATCGCCGGTCCGGCGGGGAATTCAGCAAGATACACTATTGCGAGCCTAACGACACAGGAAAAGAATGTTTGTATCGAATCGCGAACAAGGCCAACCGAGACCCGAGCATGCGTAGCCGGCGGCCGGTGATGGCGATTTTGTGTTTGGCTCTCGCCGGGTCTCTCTGGGGCACGGGGTTTTTCTTCGGCAAAATTGCATTGCGGGAGATGACCGTGGCGGAGAACGTTGCGTTCCGCCTGTTGGCAGGCGCGCTCGTGCTTTTGCCAATTTTTATTCGACGAGGAAATCCGTACTCAAAAAGGGACTGGGGGATGATCGTGCTGGCGGCTGGCATCGGAGTGCCGGTTCAGTTTCTGGTGCAGTTCTGGGGATTAAAACTCACGACGGTTTCGCATGCGTCGTTAATTGTGGGCGTCTTGCCTGTGTTGCTCTCTCTAAGTGCGGCCGTGTTCTTGCATGAGAGGCTGCATGCGGTCGATTGGGGCGTATTGGCAATGTCGACGGCGGGTGCTCTTCTGATCGCTCTGTCGAGCAAGAGGGCGATGAACGGGCCGCAGCCCAGCGTTCCCGGCGACTTCCTTGTCCTGCTCTCGATGTTCGCGGCGGTAGTGATGGTCCTGTGCAGCAAGCGGTTGCTCGTCAGATATAGCGCGTTGCACGTAACCTCAACGATGATCGTGACGGGCACGGTGATGTTGTTGGTATGGGTGGAATCGACCCAGCCCGTGCACTTTCACTTTACGTGGAAGGCGTGGGGTGCGGTCATCGCGCAGGGATGGTTGGCGACGGCGGGCGCGTATCTGTTCTGGAACTGGGGTTTGGCTCGCATTCCGGCATCGCGGGCCAGCGTGTTTTTGAACCTTGAGCCGGTGGTGGGAACGGTGTTAGGGGTGGTGTTGCTGCACGAAAGATTAGGCAGCGTCGCGATTCTGGGCGGGGCGTTGATTGTAGGCGCGGCGGTTTATTTCAGCCTGCGGCCGCATCATGCTTAGAACAGGGAACTCTGGCGGCGGGTGGGAGTGATTTTGAAATAATCGTAGGCGAGTTGCGTAGCCACACGGCCGCGCGGGGTGCGGTTGAGAAAACCGATCTGCATGAGGAAGGGCTCGTAAATTTCTTCGATGGCGTCGGGTTCTTCGGCGAGCACGGCGGCGAGCGTGTTCACGCCAACCGGACCGCCTTGGTATTTTTCGATGATGGTGAGAAGGAGCCGGCGGTCGACTTCGTCGAAACCGTATTGATCGACTTCCAGCATGTGCAGCGCGGCTTGAGCGGTGGGCAAGTCTATTTTTCCTCCGCCACGAACCTGGGCGTAGTCGCGCACTCGGCGTAAGAGGCGGTTGGCGATGCGGGGTGTACCGCGCGAGCGGCTGGCGATTTCCATCGCGCCGGCATCATCGACGGCAACTCCGAGGATTTCCGCGGAGCGTTCTACGATTACGCGCAAGTCTTCGGGAGAGTAAAACTCGAGGCGCAGCACAATACCGAAACGCGATCGCAATGGTGAGGAGATCAGGCCGGCGCGGGTGGTTGCGCCGACAAAGGTGAAGGGCTTCACTTCGAGCGTGTGGGTGCGGGCTGATGGGCCCTGGCCGATGATGATATCGAGTTTATAGTCTTCGAGGGCGGAATAGAGCAGTTCTTCGAGCACAGGTTGCAGGCGATGAATCTCGTCGATGAAGAGGACCTGCTTATCCTGCATATTGGTGATGATGGCGGTGAGATCGCCTTTGATCTGCAGCAGCGGGGCGGCCGTGGGCTGAAAGTGCACCCCAAGTTCGTTGGCGATGATATTGGCCAGCGTCGTTTTGCCGAGGCCGGGAGGGCCATAGAGGAGGACGTGATCCATGGCTTCGCCGCGCGAGCGGGCGGCTTCGATCGCGACTGCCAAGTTTTCTTTGACTTTGGACTGGCCGATAAATTCGGTGAGCTTTTGCGGGCGGAGTTTAAGTTCAAAGGAGGAATCGTCCTCGACCGGGGCGGCCGAGACCAGGCGCTCGGGGTTGAGGTGGGGATTGTTCTTGGCAGTGGCCACTGCTTGGGATGGTAGAACGAAATGCGAAGGCGTGCAATCGCCCGTTGCTAAGGCTGTTCGTAATTTTGTTAACGAGAGAGCAGAAGCAGCAGTCCGATCATTCCGGTTGCGGCGTCAGCCATGACGGCCAGCATCAGGAACAAAATAAAGCTGCCGTCGCTGCGTAGCTGTTCTGGAATCACATCCGACCGTTTGCAGACCACGGTTCCCGCCCACTGATCTCCGTAGCGCTGCTCTTGATAGGTTTTTTGCATGGCCAGGTAGCCGATGAGGCCAAAGAAGAGCGAATCAATGAAATAGCCGAACTCGCGAATCACCGCTGGCATGAACCGGCAACGCGTTCCGTTTTCCTGGACTACGACCATTGAGAGCAGACGCTTGCCCAGCGTGCTGCCGTGGAACGCCACGCAAATCACGTTGTAAAGGACAAAGCCGATCAAACCGGAGGCGAATCCGATGAGACCCGCATGTCTGAAGCGGACGAGGACCCACGGTGGCATGTGCCCGCCCGTCGCGGCGAGCACGAGGAAGGCGAACAGAATTCCGGCCGCATAGCTAACGCAATAGTGCAGGACATAATCGATGAGGCGCGCCAGAACCCGCGGCCAGAAGGTGACCCCAGGAAGTCCAACCGCTTCGGTGGCGTAGCCGCCGAAGGAAAGAGTGGGCGTGTTTGCCGGGAGACTGGGGAACTCTGGGGCTGGCATGGACATAGAGACCCCCTTTGGGGCGGAGACGGTCAAAAGCAAAAATTGCCGTAGCCGAAGACTATACAACGTGTGTCAAGGGCAGCGCGCTTTTGGACGTTTCGATGAGCGGCAGGCGAAGCTGGCAAAGGGCGTCGGACTCAAGGCTATGTAGGATGCGCCAACGTCCTCGAGTTTGGTTCACTTCTGCTCCACCGGGATTCCGCCTTGGAAAACAAATTGTCTGATTTGCCCAGAGGGTAGCGTCACTGTGGTCTTCAGCACTTCACTCCCCCTCAGTTGATACTCATAGCGAAAGACTTCACCGTCGGCCAGCCTTTGTTCCAGGACTCTTCCCCACTTAAAGGTGTTGTGCAGGAGTACATTTCCATCGCCGTCCACCACGGCCGTCATAAGCCATGGATCATATCCCGCCTCATTCATCAGCGGGGCATATTCGAATCGATACAGCACTTCGGATCCGTCTGACACGGTTTCGAGATGGCCGCGCTGATCGTAGGAATACGTTCGGCGGTTGCCGGCATCGTCCATGGCCTGAGTGATCCGATCCGCCTGATCGTATTGAAACTTGATGGTATGGCCGCCGGGAGATAGTAGTTCTTGGAGGTTGCGGACTTTGTCTCTCTCTAATTGGATGCGATGACCTTCTGCGTCATCCATCTCAGTAGCAGCGCCCTGCGCGTATGTCTTGGAGAGATACGCCTCGGGAAAATAGAATTTGCGGCCGTCGCGAAAAGTGAGAGTCCAACCGTCTCCATTCCAGGCCACCTGGGCTCCGTAAAATTCCGACGAGGTTTCGCTATGCCGGAAAACTGCGTCGGCGTAGCCCGTGCCTTTCGAAATGCGTCGCATGTGCACCTGATAGAAATCTTCCAGGTTCAAGTCCATGTAGGTGTAAGGCCGCCGCGTTCCGGTAGGGCAGATGTCGTAAGGATGATTCGCGCCCACTCCGAAAGCCCTGCTGTGATAGTCCCAGACGATATACGTACGGGTCAGCGATAGAGGCATGACATCAGGAACAAACAGGTCGGCCTGCCGCAGTATGAAGCGCCCGGTGTGCAGATCGACGTCGAATTCGTTTACCGGCGCGTCGTGCTTTACGCTGGGCTGGATCCGCGTGATAGAGGCACGAAACTTGGCTGGCTTCGCCTCGGAAATCAGCGAAATTGTGAGGTACGGATAGGAGCCGTCCCAGGCGGGAGGCGAGTCGGCGAAGGGCAACAGTTCGACCTTTACCGATGGCGAGGGAACTGCGACGGGCTTCGACAAGAACAGGTAGGCAGAGACTGCAATCAGCGCTACGAACGCCGCCCACTTCCAGAGAGGCGGACGCCAGAACTTATGTGTGTTTCCGCTTGCTGGCACAGCAGTTCCCTAGGTCGAAAAAATAATGGCGGCCCGAGGGTCGCCACTATGAAAGTTGGCAACCCTACTCTTCCTCGTCTTTCACCTCGCCGCGCTCGGCTTTCGACTTCTCGATGATCTTTTCCTGCAATTGTGATGGCACCGTGTCGTAGTGGTGCATTTCCATGTTGAAGCTGCCGCGGCCTTGGGTCATCGAGGTTAGATCGACGCCGTAGGTCAGCATTTCGGCCATGGGGACTTCGGCTTTCACGACCGTGTTGCCGGCTTTGTTGTCCATGCCCTGGATGCGTCCGCGGCGGCTGTTGAGGTCGCCCATGATCGAACCGGCGAATTCGTCGGGGACCGTGATTTCGACCATCATGACCGGCTCGAGCAGCGTGGGCTTGGCCTGCTCCATCGCCTTTTTGAAGGCGATGCGGCCTGCCATCTGGAAGGACATGTCGTTGGAATCGACATCGTGATAGGAACCGTCGTAGAGAATCACGCGGAAATCCACCACGGGATAACCTGCCAGATAACCGCGCGCCGCGGCGTCTTTGATGCCTTTTTCAATGGCGGGAATATAGTTCTTGGGAATCGCGCCGCCAAAAATATCGTTGACGAATTCAAACTGACCGCCGCGCGGCATGGGCTCCATTTTGATTTTGCAATCGCCGTACTGGCCGTGACCGCCGGTTTGCTTTTTATGGCGTCCCTGCACGTCGGCTTTGGCGCGTATGGTTTCGCGGTAGGGAACCTTAGGCGCTTTCAAAACGACTTCCGTGTGATAGCGCTTCTTCAGCTTCGAGACCGTCACTTCGATGTGCTGCTGTCCCGTACCCGCAATCAGAAATTCCTGGGTCTGGGCGTCGCGGAAGAAGCGGAGCATGGCATCTTCTTCCATGAGCTTGTGAATACCGGGGCCGAGCTTGTCTTCGTCGGCGCGGCTCTTAGGCTCGATGGCGAAGGTGATGGCCGGTTCGGGCAGCTTCACGCGCGGATATTGAATGGGAGCCGACTTGTCGCCTAAAGTGTCGCCGGTCAGCGTGTCTTTTAATTTTGCCACGGCACCGATGTCGCCCGCGTGCAGTTCGGTCACTGGAACCGCCGTTTTCCCCTGCATGATGGAGATATGCGAAAGCTTTTCGGCTGACCCGCGGGAGAAATTTTGCACGGTTGATTCGTTTTTGAGGACGCCGGAGAAAACTTTGAAATAGGAAATGCGGCCGGCAAAGGCGTCGGAGATGGTCTTGAACACGTAGAGGGAAACGGGTTCCGCATCAGTTTCGTGGCGCTTCGGAGCGTCTCCATTCCCGGCAGCGGCCGGCTCGCCTTGCACCCACTCGTGTTCGGAAGGAGCGGGAGTGTAGTCGACAATAAAATCCATTACGCGATCGGCGCCGATGTTGCCCAGGCCGGAAGAGAAAACGACGGGGAAGAGTTTGTCCTCGCGAATGGCGTTGTGCAGGGCAGGGATTAAGTCTCCTTCCGCCAGCGTACCCGCCTCGAAGAACTTCTCCATCAGTTGGTCGTCCCCTTCGGCCACGAGTTCGACCAGTTGCTCGTGCGACTCCTGGACCTGGGCGCGCATGTTGGCGGGGATCTCCACCTCTTTGCCCTTACCATTGCCGCCCAGTTCGTAGGAGTAGGCCTTCATGCGCACCAGATCGACCACGCCGCTGAAACTTTTTTCACTGCCGATAGGCAGCTCGATGGGAATCACGTTGCGGCCGAAGGCGCTGATCAGCGACTCGAGCACGCGCTCGGCATTGGCGCGGTCGCGATCCATGCGGTTGACTACGATCAGGCGGGGTGTCTTGTATTCTTCGCAATCGTTCCAGACTTTTTGGGTTACGACCTCGACGCCGGAGACGCCGTCGACGACCACGATGGCGGCATCGATGACGGGCAGCACCATGCGGGCCTCGTGCACAAACATGTTGAAGCCGGGCGTATCGATGATGTTGATTTTGGTTTTGCCCCACTCGACATAGGCGGCAGAGGCTGCAATCGACATCTGGCGAGCGATTTCTTCTTCGTCGTAGTCGGTGATTGACGAGCCATCGTCTACGCGCCCCAGGCGCGGGGTTGCGCCTGAGGTATAAAGCATGGCCGAGATTAGAGTGGTCTTGCCGGCGTGACCGTGTCCAACAATTGCAACATTACGAATATTTTCTCCGGAATAAACTTTCACTAGAGGCTCCTTCGCAGGCGGAAAACAGAGAAGACCGAGAGCGCACAATTAAGGATCGGTGCAGCGGACAGGCCAGCCCGACATTTCCTGCCAAAACCTAGGATGCTACCACGCGGGCAGCAAAGCCTCAACTTGCCCGGTGGCATGCAAAGACTTAGCCGGTGTATTATCCTTCCGCCATGCCAGGCAACCGCACCAGCGAGGAGTGGATCGCGCAATACGCCTCCAGCCATCAGAATCGTGTGAACCGGGCGTGCCACACGCTAGGCATTCCGACTATTCTGCTTTCGCTTCCGATTTTTCTCGCCAGCATTTTCTACCATCGATTGTGGCCCTACGCGCTCGGCCTTTTTGTATTGGGATGGATTTTTCAATTCGTCGGGCATGCGTTTGAAGGGAAGCCTCCGGAGTTCTTCGGCGATTGGCGATTTCTATTTGTGGGCGTGAGGTGGTGGTGGGCGAAGATTCACGGAAAAGCGTAAGTTTGGCCGCGCCAGCCCTTGTCCACCTCTATGGTTGCGCGCCCGTCCCAAGAATTTCTTTGCCCTCAACTTGTGCGACTGCCGGATAGGCAGTCTTCTTGCGCCGACGCAGGTCGTTGGGTAACTGGGAGCGCAGAAGCCACAGGCCAAGGACGGTCGCGGCGGCCCAGGTTACGGAGATTAATCCGAGTTGCACCAGGTCGGCGATGCGGCTACCGCGGCTGGAGACGAGGGGCGTTACGCTTTTTGCTACTTCCAGGCTGATGCCGCCGGCCACGATTGCGGTCAGCGCGGATTTTCCTAGTTCATCCCAACGCAGCGTGCCTAGCGAAACCAGCTTGCGATAGTGCAGGAGAAATGCCAGCGCCAGGAGATTCGCTCCAATGCCAACATCTGACGCCCAGGCCAGGCCGATCACTCCGTACTTGTGGAACAGCATGGAATACACCGGCAGCGATGCGGCAGTGATCACGCTCACCGCGACCATGGGAGTGAGGGTGTTGCCGGCGGCATAGAAGGCGCGGGCGTAGAGTCCCTGAGCGGACCAGAGGGCGAGCGAGAGCGAAAACCAGAAAAAATAGATTGCGGTGGTTTGGGTGTCGGAGACGAGAAAGCGGCCGCGGCGATAAACGAGATCGATGAGGGGAAAGGCGGCGGCCATCATCCATCCAGTGGCGAGAAACGAGGCGGCGGCAACGCGGTAGACGGAGTCGTTCACCGTGGCGGCAAATTCTTTGAAGCGTTTTTCATTGAACAGGCGCGCGAAAAATGGAAGAGAAGCTTGTCCCGTGGCTTGGCCGAGAACCGCGATGGGAACGGCGAAGAGGCGCTTGGCATAGTTGAGGCGAGCGATGTCTCCGACGCCGCTGGAGGCGTAGTGGCGGAGAATCCAATCGTCGGCCGTGACCAGCGAAACTCCAAGCATGAGGGGGATTGAGAGCTTTACCCATTCGCGGAATGCGGGATTGCTGATATCGAATGAGGGACGATAGCCGGTGCCGATGCGCGCGGCGCCGATCACGCTGGCGAGAAATGGGCCAACAACGGCTCCAGCGAGCGCGCCGTAAGCGAGAGAAGAAATGCCGAAGCGGTGGGCACCGATGACACCGCCAAAGATGATGAGCATGTTGTAGAGCAGCGGGCCGAAGGCGGGAAAGAGAAACAGCCGGTGCGAGAGCAGGACGGCGGAGACGACGCCTCCAACATAAAAGAAGATCTGCGCGGGGAGCAGAATGCGGGTCAAGTGAACGGTCAGTTCTGCTTGGGCGGGGGAGAAGCCGTGGAACATCCAGCGCACGAATTGCGGGGTGTAGATTTCGGTGAGGATGGTGCCGACAATCATCACGGCGGACATGACGGTGATGACGACCGAGAAAGTTTTCTGGGCGTCGGCATCGCGGCCTTCGGCAAGGAAACGCGTATAGATGGAGATGAATGTAATCGACGCCGCGCCGCCGGCGACGATGTAGTTGAGCCAGTCGGGGAGGGTGAAGGCGGCGACGTAGGCGTCGGTCTGCTGGCCGGCGCCGAAGGCGTAGGCGATGTAAGCCTCACGCAGGTAGCCGACCACGCGCGAGAGCATGACCGCCGACATCAGCAGCAGGGTGGCGGAGAACGCCGAATGCTGGTGCGAGGGGCGGAAGAAACGCAGAAGTCTGGTCATGATCTGGAAAAACCCGGCAGCGGCCACGCCTGAGGCAACACCGGAACTTGCTCATCGCAACGAACGAAATCTTTCAAAGCGTATTTTTCCAGGCGATCGTCCAAGCGATATCCGAAGTGATGTTCAAAGCGTAACAGAGGGATTTGTTGGAGGCGGAGTTTATCGCGTGAATCGAGGCGCGACCGTTCCCTTTTGGATAATGGCGAAAATCCGCCGTACCCTATTGCTGCCAATGGCGGATGACTTCATACTTGGGTTATGCACGGGCAGGGCGCATCGGTGAAGCTCGCGCTTGGGTTGGCCCTGCTGTATGGCGTATTGTTCGCGCAAACGGCTTCCCCGCCCTCATCTTCACTTTTGCAAAGGGCTTCTCCTCAAAACGCGCCGGTGCAGAATCCTGCCACAAAGCTCACGGTGAGCGTGACCGATGAAAATGGAGTGGCCGTCGCATCGGCGCGGGTGCAGTTGCAACCTCCGCCGCCCGCTCTCGCGCTGCGCTGCGAAACCGATTTTGCCGGACATTGTGAGTTCAGCGACTTGCCTCCGGAAACTTGCGAGCTGCGCATTGAGAAAGCCGGCTTCTACGCGGTGACTCAATCGGATGTGGTCCTTGGCGTGACCTCCAACGTGGATGTGACTCTGACCCACGAGCACGAGGTGCATGAAGTTGTAAACGTGGCGGAGTCGGCGCCAGCCATCGATCCCGCACAAATTACCAGCAGAGAGGAACTCACCGGAAGCGAGATTATCGACATTCCTTACCAGGGATACAACGACTATCGCGGCGCTCTGACATTTATCCCGGGCATCACGCTGGATGGTTTTGGTCAGGCGCATGTGGCGGGAAGCGAAACGTGGCAGACCTTATTGCTGTTCGATGGTTTCAACGCGACCCAGCCTACGAACGGGCAATTGCTAGTGAGGACCAGCGTGGATTCTTTTCGCTCGATCAACGTCGAAGCCAGCCGTGAACCGGCTGAGTTTGGCAAAGGATCAGGCGGCGTGATGGCCTTGAACACGCGCATGGGCGATGACCATTTCCGGGCGCACTCGACCGACTTCGTTCCCGGGATCCAGGACATCAAAGGAATTTCGATCAGTCAATGGCTGCCTATTTACACGGTGTCAGGTCCGATCCGCAAGGGAAAGATGTGGTTCATCGATTCGATTGACGGTGAGTACGACAACAACATTATTAAACAACTTCCGTCTGGGGCCGACAGCGACGAGGTCTGGCGACTCGATAACCTGGCCAAGGTGCAATCGAACCTGACGACGCGCAACATCGTCACGGCGAGCTTTCTGTCGAATTACTATCACGATCCGTATGATGGGCTGTCGCTGCTGCAGCCGAAGGCGAGCACGGCTTTGAATGACGAGACGGCCTACATTGGGTCGGTGAAGGATCAATATTATTTTCGAGATGGGGCGCTGCTGGAAACGGGATTCGGCGTGGACCAGTACAGCGTGGATCTGACGCCACATGGGGATAGTCCTTATATTGTGCTGGCGCCGAACGCGACGGGCACCAGCGCGGGAGTGACGGGGAACTATTACGAGCAGCAGAACGCGCTGGCTCGGCGGGTGCAGATGCTTTCGAACCTGTCGTTGCCGGCGCACCAGTGGCGCGGGCGGCATGACATCAAAGCCGGCTTTGATCTTGACCGGTTGAATTATGATGCGCAGTTTTTTCGGCAGCCGATTTCTTATCTGCAGCCGGGAGAGCCTCCTGCGGGACAGCCCGCGCTGCCTTGCGCTACGGGCGCGAACGGCGTTCCGGTGACGCCTTATACGTGCACGCGGTATTCGGTGTTTGCCCCCGGCAATTACAACACGATTTTTAATAGCGAGGCCAGCGCTTATGTTGAAGATCGGTGGCTGATTACGAATCGACTGCTGCTCGAGCCGGGATTGCGTTTCGATTGGGATCAGATTGTGCGGTCACCTTTATTTTCGCCGCGGCTGGCGGGTACTTACATTCTCGACGATGAGGGCAACACGAAGTTGTCGGCGGGAATTGGAATTATTTATGACAACACTACGCTGGGAGTGGTCCATCAGCCGTTCGAGGGGCAAAGGTCAGATTATTTTTTTGAGTGCTTACCGCTGGGATCGCCGAATTGCACGGTAGTGCCCACGGATCAGAATGGGAACCAGATCAGCCAACCCACGCCAGTGTTGAGCACGTTTTCGGTGAACCAGAGTACCCTCTCCGCGCCGCGCTATGTGAACTGGAGCCTTGGGTTCGAGAAGAAGCTGCCTTACGCCGTTTTTCTCAAGCTAGAGTTTTTGGAGAAACGCGGAGTGCACGGTTTTGCCTATAACACGCTGAATGGGGGGGTGAACGGCGACTATCTTCTTGGGAATGGGCGCGACGACCGCTATTACGACTTTGAGATTAGCGCCCGCCATCGCTTCCGGCAACGCTATGAAATTTTTGGCGCGTACATCCGATCGCGTTCGACCACCAACCAAGTGTTCGATTTCAGTTTGGATTTTCCTTTGTTGAGCCCGCAGATTGCCGGGCCTTATTCGTGGGACTCGCCGAACCACCTCATCAGCTGGGGAGTGCTGCCCGGGCCCAAGGTGCCGATTATTCACCAGTTCGACGTGGTGTATGCGGCGGAAATCCGGAGCGGCCTGCCCTTCTTTGCGACGACCGATCAGGGTGAGATTTATGGCAGCCCGGCGGAATTCTTTCGTTTGCCGATGTACTACTCCGTGAATTTGCAGGTGGCGAAACGATTTCATCTTTTCAAGCGATACTGGGAGCTGCGGGCCGGATTCGACAACATCACCAATCATGCGAATCCCGGCGTTGCGAACAGCGTGCTCGATGTGAATCATCCGTCGCCGACGTTTATCGACGGGAACGGGAGAGCTCTTGATAGCCGGATTATATTTTTGGGGAAGCAGTGAGGCGGAGAACAACAAAGTCAAAAGCAGCCGGCAGAGCCTGCCCTGAGCCCGCGGGCAGGAGAGCCCGCTCCACGCAAGCCTTCTCCACCTAGGCCTTCTTCAAGAACTTTGAAGGGGTTATGCGATCTTTAGCACTAGCTTGCCGTAGTTTTTGCCCTCCTGCAGCAGCCTGTAGGCTTCGATGGCGTGGTCCATGGGAAAAACTTCACCGATTGCCGGAGTTAGCTTTCCTTCTGCGATCCACGCGGAGAGTTGCTTCCATGCGGGTTCCATGATTGCGCGTTTTTGCGAGAGGTAGGTCAGCCATAGGCCCTGGATGCTGGCGGATTTGGCATACATGGCGCGGATATCGAGTTGCGGGGCTTTCCCCGTGGCGGTGCCGTATTGGATGACGCGTCCAAAGTCGCGTAGGCAGCGCAGGCTTTTGGCGGTATGCTCGCCGCCCAGCATTTCGAAGACGGCGTCGACGCCTTCGCCATGGGTCAGGTTCTTGATGACTTCTTCGTAGTCGTGGCGCTTGTAATTGATGCCGTGTTGCAGGCCCAGTTCTTTTACACGGGCTAGCTTTTCGTCGGAAGAAGACGTTCCGTACAGTTCGATGCCGAGGAGCTTGCCGATCTGGACGGCGGCTGTGCCTACGCCTCCGGCAACGGCGTGAATGAGCACGCGAAGCTTGCTTTTCCCGTCGTCTGGAATGCCGCTCTGCCGAAGTGTCATTCCGGCCTGCCAGTAGGCGAGGTAGGCGGTGAAAAAGTTTACCGGAAAGGCGGCGGCTTGCTCGTCAGAGAAGTGATCTGGAACTGGCCAGAGCAGGTTGGAGTAGGCGGCAACCTTCTCGGCGAAGGCACCCCACTGGATGTACCCCATGACGCGACGTCCGCTGCTCTCTTCGACTCCGGCGAACTCGCGTCCGGCGATCAGGGGCGGGGCAGGGGTTCCGGGATATCCGCCTTGCGTAGTCATGAAATCGGCAAAATTCAGACCGCCAGCGGCAACTCGAACCAGTCTTTGTTCCGCCTTCACCGTGGGTTCGGGAGCGTCTTGCACGGCGAGGGAGTCGGGACCAGACAGGCGGGTAATCATTAAGGCTTTCATGGAGAGAAGTTTAGCAGGCTGGCGCGGTGGTCAGAGATCTGCAAGAACCTGGGTGAGAAGTGACTGAAGGTGGAATCGTCGAGCTTGAATCCAGCAGAACTGGATCGACACTCAGAGATTCCACCTTCTCGTTGAGTCAGCGGTTTACGTCATAGCACAACGAAAACAGCGACTCGAACGCCGGGGTGAAGCAAGTCGAAGAGGAAATACTCGCCGTCGATGTAGTCGATGTAGCATTCGTCGGTATAGGCCCAGCCTACGGGCCAGGCGTCGACCAATTCAAAGCTGTAGCCGCCGTAGGAGAATTGCGGCTGACCCTGGACGATTACGGTTTTGGCCGTAAAGGTGTGGCTGCGGCCGAAGTGGGCTTTGAATTTGTCATCGGGGATGTGCCCGCCTTTGCCACCGGGATGCGCTTGTGCCGTCTGCGTGCGGGTATCTTGTCCCTCGCGGCCGCGATCGGCGGACTGCTCAGGATGATCCTGCTGCTCTTGCGCAGACTGCGGCTTCATGTCCTGCTTATCGTCTTGTTTGGATGGCTTGGCTTCATCGGGGCGGGCCGGTTTGGCGTCATCCGGTCGGGCTTGGTTCTTGGGTTCTTCCTGCTGTGCGGGTTTCGCGTCTTGTTGCTTTTCGTCCTGTGCGTAACCGAGTTGCACGCAAATCAGAGCTGCGCTTGCCGATAACAGGCAAAGAACTACAAAATTCAAAATTCTGCAATTCCTCATGGACATCCTCCAGGGCGACCCGTAAGGCGTCGGGCGGTGGACGGCATGATCATTCAGCGGTCCCGGATCGCTGGTTTGAGATGCTAAGTTGGTAGTGGTTAAAGGGTAGGTCCGATGCTGTATTTGGAGGGAAACCCGACTGTAGGGCGTAGCCCGACAATGACCCGCAGTGGTGCTTTAGATTATCCGCTCATTTACCTTCCGGTATATACTCTTGGCGTTGGTTTAATGAGATGCTTTCCGGCCACGCCTCCACGGGCCGGGACGGGGCGCATTTTTTATCCCCCTTATTCTTGCCCCGCATGCTGATTGGCCAATTCCCGCCGGGGCGGCGAGAGCTGGCACCGGGATACTGCGAAAGATTTTGCGGAACTGCATCCCGGGGGAGGTTCCTATTGTGGAGTTAGTTTTAGTACGTCTTCTTTTTGTCATTGTAGTTTCCGTAACCTGTTACTTTATCGGTCCTTTCGGATTGGCTAAGCCACTGGACGCCGGTATCGGCGCCGGGGTTGGCGCGGCCATCGTGCTGTTCGAATGGAAGCTGCGTACGGTCAGTCTGAAGCGGTTGATCGGAGCTGCCATCGGCAGCCTTCTCGGCATCTGCGGCGCGTATCTGTTTGCGCTGGTGATCCGCAGCAGTGTTCCTCCCGGTCCCAGCCAGAGCTTTTTGCAAATTCTGGTCATGCTGTTGATGGCCTATGTGGGCCTGATCGTAGGCGCGAACAAGGGCGACCTGCTAAACCTGGCGGCGTTGGGCGGCATTTTTGGCGGCGAACGGCAAGGCAAGAAGAGCTACAAGATTCTCGATACCAGCGTCATTATCGACGGCCGCATCGCCGACATTGCCGAGACTGGATTCCTTGACGGGATTATCGTCACGCCGCAGTTCGTTTTGCGTGAGCTGCAACTTGTGGCTGACTCCGCAGACTCTCTGAAGCGGAACCGAGGACGCCGCGGGCTAGACGTTCTCCAGCGGCTGCAGAAGATGGCTACGTTGCAAATTCAGATTGTGGAGGATGATTTTCCCGCGGTGCGCGAGGTCGATCTGAAGTTGATCGAACTGGCCAAGCTGTATGAGGGCAAGATCATCACCAACGATTTCAACCTGAATAAGGTGGCGCAGTTGCAGGGCGTGGAAGTGCTGAACATCAACGAACTGGCGAACTCCCTCAAGCCGATCGTGTTGCCGGGCGAGATCATGAAGGTCTTCATCCTGAAGGAAGGCAAGGAATATAACCAGGGCGTGGCGTATCTGGATGACGGGACCATGGTAGTGGTCGACAATGCGCGCAAGATGATCGGCAAGACGATAGATGTATCGGTGACGTCCGTTCTGCAAACCACGGCGGGTAAGATGATCTTCGGGAAGTGGGATGAACGGGCTTACGCGCGAACTGGCGGGTCGGGTGCGGCGGCGGCAGTGATTACGCAGCCCACGGTGCCGACTCCAGTGGCCCCAAGCAACATGGTGGAGACCAAGCCGACGACTCCTTAAGAGGCGGCCGCATCCTGGCATTAAGCGGAAGGAGCGGGAGCAATATTCTGCGTCTCGTTCGATTTGGCGGATACGGTATGGCACTTTTGGATCCCACGGGATTTGAACTCCGGCCTTCTCTGCTCGTATACTGACACCCCGCTATGAAGGTGATCGTTATTATTCCGGCTGCGGGGCTTGGCACGCGCATGGCCCCGGTCGGTTCCAAAGACAAACAGAAGAAGAGTCCGCCCTCGAAGCAGTTCACGGAACTGGGGGGCACGCCGATTCTGATCCACACCTTGCGCAAGTTTGCCGCGGTCGATGCGGTGAGTGAGATCTGGATGGCACTGCGGGAAAGCGAAATCGCCGATTTTCGGGCGCGGCTGGAAAGCGAAGCGAAAGACATTCTGAAGAAAAAAGTGGAATTTGTAGTGGGAGGCGAGCACCGGCAGCAGTCGGTGGAACATGCGCTGAATGCGGTCGCAGCGAATGAGGATGACATCGTTCTGGTGCATGATGCGGTGCGTCCGTTCGTGACCGCGGAAATTATTCAGGAAGTGATTGAGGCGGCGCAGAGGTATGGCGCCGCGATCGCTGCATTGCCGGCAGTGGATACGGTGAAGCAGGTGGAGAGGACGGCCGAGGGTGCGCTAGTAAAGTCGACGATTCCTCGCGCCGCTGTTGTGATGGCGCAGACGCCGCAGGGCTTTCGCTTCGGCGTGATCAAGAAAGCGTTTGATGAAGCGGCGGCGGACGGCTTCCTTGGAACCGATGAAGCTTCCCTGGTCGAGCGCTCGGGACATGATGTGGCGGTGGTGATGGGCTCTCCGAAGAATTTTAAGATTACCGCCCCGGCCGATATGGAGCTGGCAGAGTTCTACTTAGGGAAATGAGCCACGGATTTACACGGATGTACGCGGATCAAGATCAAGGCTACCGCGTAGACTCGGTTGTGATGAACACCCCGCTTGGCCTGAAGCATTCCGAGCTTACCGAGAAAATCATCGGTATTTTCTACGATGTATATAACGAACTCGGATACGGATTTCTTGAATCGACCTATGCAGAGGCGCTTGTCATGGCCCTTGAGGAGTCGCGACTGGGCGCTGCGCGGGAGGTTCCGGTGCCCGTGTGGTTTCGTGGCAGGAAAGTTGGACAATACTACGCGGATGTAATCGTTGGTGGCGTGGTTCTTCTCGAATTAAAGGCTTCCCGAGCGCTGGACTCTGCACACGAGGCTCAACTTCTGCACTATTTGCGCGCAACTGAAATTGAGGTTGGTTTGCTCCTCAACTTCGGTCTCCGGCCACAATTCAGGCGACTTCTGTTTGACAATGAAAGAAAAAAGATCCGTGAGAATCCGCGTGAATCCGTGGCCAAGGTTTCAGCATGAGAATCGGCTACGGCTTCGATTCCCATGAATTTCAGACGGGAATTCCGCTGAAGATTGGCGGGATCTTACTGGCGCACGATAAAGGTCTTGGCGGACATTCTGATGGCGATGTGTTGCTGCATGCCATCACTGACGCATTGCTTGGGGCGATTGCTGCGCCCGATATTGGAGCTCTGTTTCCGCCTTCGGACCCGAAGTGGAGGGGTACGGATTCAGCAGTCTTTCTGCTCGAGGCGCTGAAGCGAGTCCGGGACGCGGGTTATGGCTTGGCGAACATGGACGCCAGTCTGATTCTGGCTGCGCCGAAAATTGGGCCGCATGCGGCAGCGATTCGCGCGCGGGTCGCAGAGTTGCTGAGCGTTCCTGCTGGTTGCGTGGGCCTGAAGGCGAAGACCCCGGAAGGACTGAATCTGGAGAACACCGCGGTCGCTCACGTGGTCGTGCTGCTGGAGAAGATTGAAATCTCAGGCAAGGCCCGCAAGAAAAGGAAAAAATAAACCTGCGCTACCTCTTCCTTGCTTCGGCGGCTTCGATCAGCGCGGTGAAAATTGCGCGGGAGGGTTCGTCGTTTTCTATGGAACGCTCCGGGTGCCATTGCACTGCCAGGACAAAATGATCAAGCGCGGTTCCCTCAAGGGCTTCGATGACGCCGTCGCTGTGGCAGCGAGCGGAGACGCGCAGGCCGTTACCGATCTTGTCCGCGGATTGATGATGGGAAGAGTTCACGGGCAGAACGAGGCCGTTTCCCTCAGGGGCTAAAGCCCAGTTTTCCCCTGAGACCCTATCGGCACGACTTAAGTCGTGCCCTTCTCGGTTTCTTTGTTCCCCCGCTTTCACAATTTCTGCCAGCCCGGAATCGTCTGCAATTTCTACGGCGTGCGCGATTGCTACTTTTCTTCCCGCTTCGTGATTCACAACACCGCGCAGCTCCTCCGGCAGAAAATCCGGAATGTGCTGAATGAGCGACCCGGCGCGATAGACATTGAGGCTTTGCAGGCCGTAGCAGATACCGAGGATGGGCTTCCGTTGCGCGTAGGCATCGTCCAGCAGGAGTTCATCAATGGCCTCACGCGCGCGATCGGCGGCTGCCGTATGGGAGCAGCGCGCGGCCCGGAACTTGGCGGGATCGACGTCGGCGCCGCTGCCGGGCAAAAGGACGCCGTCGCAATGCTCGATGATTTTTCTTACCTCTTCTGCCGGCTGATCGAGCGGAACCCGCACCGGCTGGCCTCCGGCTTGCTGGACTGCCAGCTCATATTGAGGAATGGAGCGCTCAGAGTATTCTCGGTCGGTTGAGTGCGGCATGGGGATGGCGATGCGAGCCGGCATCCTAGCTCATTCTCTCGATAGCGGCTAACGTTTTCATCTGGCGGTAATGGCGGATCTCCAAAGCGAGAGCCAGGACGAAAATGATGATGCCGGCCACCACAGCCGTGGGCAGAGCGATCATGCGGTAGGCAAGGGTCATGTTGGGTTGGACATGCCGGGCGGCTGAGACGGCGACGGTCCCGATGATGCCAAAGAACAGGCTGACGGCGAAGGAGATGAGGGTACCGATGAAGGTCACGAGAAGGACGCGCACCGGAATGGTGTACCAGCGGGGTGGGCGCGTGCGGGGCATGCGTTCAGGCTACACCATCTGGCGGATGGGATGACACTCTCTGGGAGAGCAAGCACAGACAAGAGTCTCCGCGACACGTTGTCCGATTTTCTGTACCTTTCGATTGCGCACGATCTCAGCGGCTGGCCTTGACGAGAGCACTGTGCATTGCGTTGAGCAAGGGCTGGTCGTAGCCGTCATAGTCCTGGGAGATTTCCCACATGAAAACGCCGCCGAGATGGTGGTCGCTTATGGCGTAGGCGACTTTGGCCGTGGTCGAGGCGGGGTTGTCGTAGGTGACGAAGCCGTACTTCGGGGCGGTCGAGTTGAGCAGGTAAGGCGCTGACGCGAAGTCGTCGAATTCCTCGACCCAGTCGCCGGTTCGCAACATCTTCTCGACTTGGGAGTAGATCACCGTTGGGGCACCGGCGTTGCCGCAGAGAGCGTCGTCGGTGCAGAAGGTCCACAGTCCGTAGACGTCGAATTGGTAGCCGTAAAAGGCGGTGCCTAAATTAATCTGCTCGGCGGGCACGTCGAACACATGGAGGAAATTTCTGGTGGAGGTGTCGAGGCTGCCTTCCTGTCCGGGGTCGATGGGGCTCAGGTAGAGCGGCGAGTTGTGGCCAGAGTGGTTGGTCCAGGCGCCATGAAAATCGTAGGTCATGACGTTGTAGAAATCGACCAGAGGGGTCATGCCGGGAAAATCGTAGACACCGTAATCGCCGGGGCTGGATGAAATGGCAGCTGAGATCAGATACTTGCCGGCGGGCATGAGGTTGCGCAGGTTCCGGACCAGGCCGGTGAAATTTACCGCCTGCACATCGTCTGTGGGAACTTCGTAATCGAAATCGACTCCGTCGTAGCCGTTGGCGATGGCAAAGGCCGCGATGTTCTGGGCGAAGGTCGCGCCAAGCAATGGATTGGCGTCGATGGTGACAAACAGATTCGGATTGCCGCTGACGCAGAGTTCCACCTTCACCCCGGCGGCATGGGCTTTGGAGATGAGGGCGGGCTGGAGGAATCCGTTGGGAATCGCGAGAGTGCCGTCGCCGGCCGCGGCGGGCGCGATATTCGAGTGAACAATGTGCGTCAGTTTTTCATAGGGAATGGTTGACGCGTCATAGGGCGGCGTGCTGAAGCGGTCGCTGTATTGGTAATAAGCAAGGAGTCGCGGGTTGGCGGCGTGGAGTGATGGAACCAGGGTGAAAGTCAAGAGCAACGCGGCAAGGCAGGTCATCAAGCTGCGGGTCATGGCGGGATCCTCTACGGACTGTAAGTTTAGGGCGGGGTGGCGCGCTGGTCAAGGCTTCCTGGGGAATTGAACAAGGCTGCCGCGCCGAGGTGCCACTCAGTTATAGCTTCGCAGTATGCGTCGGAGCGACCAGCCAAACATACTCTAGAGTTATGGTTCCGGTATTGGTGACGTTGTGCCTGGTTGCTGGTGGAATGTACGCCAGCATGTTTTCGTGTATTGGTACGTCGGGATGTCCTTCGATGTTGGCGACGCCACTCCCGTGCAGGATGACAAGGGCCTCTTCATTCGCCGCGGTCGAGTGCCAGCCAACGCTCTCGCCTGGAGTGAGCTTCACCGAGCCTCCGCGCATTCCGCCGGTTTGCGGAGCACCCTTGAGCAGCGGGCAGTCGCCGCTGGCGCAGTCCAATGCAAACGTCATAGGGGCACGCTTGGCATGCTCCTGTGCTGCGACGAATCCGAACGTCACGGCGACAAACATTGCCGCCGCCATCCATGTGGCTTTCATCATTCCGACCTTCCAACGGCAAAACGATCAGTGGCTGTGAGGATGGTCGTGGGTTTCGACCTTATGCTGAATGTCGTGAAGCTCTTTCTCCAGCTTCTTCACGCGCTCTTCAAGTGCCTTGACGCGCTGTTCTACCTCGGGGTGCTGATGGCCGTGTTGCTGGTCTGCCATAAGGTCTCCTTTACGAGTGGATACGAATAGTAAGCTCTACGAGAGGAGATTTCAAATCGTCGGAGCATCGGGTAGTGGGTCAGTTTGAAAATTCCGCACACCCACTCCCGTCGCGGTCATCCTGAACGCAGCCGTTTTTCAGGCGCGGTAAAGGATCTCCCGCTTATACGGCTCGGCGCGTAAGCCAAACTGACCCACTACCGAGCATTCGCAAGTACGCGAGTGCTGTGCGTGACTGGGTCGTAGTTATGGCTGACTCCTTTCTACATTTTGTTCGGGACTGTTGTTTCCGTTGGTTGAATTGGGGAAGCGAGTATATTTTCCGTCATGCATAGACGCCGGTTTATTTCAGGAGCGGTTCGCGCTGCGGTTGCAGGGTCGTTCTTTAGCAGATCAGCCTTGGCTGATTCATCTTGGCTGTGGAGCGTGAGCTCGGATCAGTACGGCAGAAGTCTTGCTTTAGATCGGCATCGCTTCGGTGTGAATTACACGCCATCGAAGAATTGGTGGTTTTGCTGGAACGAATGGGATGCGGGTCCGATCAAGCGCGATCTGGATGCGATCGCGGCGCTGGGCGCGGACCACCTGAGAATCCTGCTGATCTGGCCTTATTTTCAGCCCAACCCCAAGTGGGTGAGCCCGCTTCATCTCGAACGACTTGATCAACTCTTGACGCTGATGGGCGAGCGGAATCTCGATGCCGTCGTGACTGTGTTTACAGGGCAGTTGAGTGGATGGTTCTTTCTGCCTCCTTTTAATAAGCCGGGGACGAGCTTTTATGAGGATCAGGAAATCTGGAAGGCGCAGGAATTGTTCATCCGGAAACTGGCGGAGATCATGAAGCCAAAGAGCAACATCATCGGCTTCGACTTTGGGAATGAAATCAATACTTGCTGGAGCACGGAACCGGCATCGGGCGATGCGTGGATGGCGAAGATGTTTGCGCTCATGGAGAGCGTTTTGCCGGGCAAGGTTCACGTCAATGGCGTGGATGAGTTGCCCTGGTTTGAGTCGACTACATTTTCTCCGCAGGCTTTGGCGGCGCGGCGGATGCCGGTGATGCATTGTTATCCCTATTGGTCGGGATCGTTGAAGTTTGGTGGACCCATGGACCCGCCTAGCATCAGGCTGATGGCGGCCATGGCCGCATTGATCCGGTCGTATGCCGGCGATGCGCGAAGGCCAGTGTGGGCGGAGGAATTCAATACCTGCATCGAGACGCTTGCTGAAAAGCAGCAAGCGGAGTGGCTGGAGAAAGCTGTGCTGGCTGCGATTGAAAACGGCGTGAGCTGGTTCAGTTATTGGGATAGCCACGATGTGGATCGCAAGTTCGAGTTCAATTCGCTGGAATACAGTTTGGGGTTGCTCACCAATGACGGCAGGGTGAAGGAGCAAGGGAGGACATTTAAGCGGCTGGCGGATGCTTATCGAGGGAAGGCGGTGAGTTTTTCGGGGCAGGCTTTAGCGCCTCCGCCGGCGCAGCGAACGCATGATGCGTCGTGGCAGTGGATGTTGGATTGGATGGGGTGGGTCACGGAACGTCAAATTCGAAGTCAAAAATAAAGGAGGCGGAGCCGCCTCAAGCTTGCCGAAGGGAGTGCCCGCTCCTTACGAGCTAGTGTATAAAAGAACAATATGTCGCAGGTAGCGCCAGCAATAACACGGAGCCCCGCGGATGTGGTGAGGATGACGCCGGTGTCGCAGGCGGCGAATGGGGTTTGCTACGCCGTGGTGGGCGAGGGATCGATCGGTTCGCTTGATATGGAGCGCATGATCGCGGCTGTGCCGACCAAGGCAGCGGCGGCTCTCAAGCGCAAGGCGTATTATTTCGTTCCGCTTACGGTGAGCCAGGGCGATGAGGTGCTGATTGCCGACCGATATGATGTCGCGCTCAGCGACAACGCGGTATGCCATCGCAATCTGAATCTGGGCGATTCCCAGTGCGTCTTTATTTCTACGCGGCTGACGGATGACAAGTTTTCCGTAGCGTTTGAGTTCTACATTAATGTAGGACATGCGCTGGTCGAGGTCGCCGGAGTTTCCCAGGATTTCAACGAGTTGGCGTGGAAGCAGGTGCAGGCCGGTGTGCGCGGCGAGACTTCGCTCGATGCCTGGGAGGCGCGCAAACTGGCGCTGGGCGGCGGTCCTGAGGCGGAGCGCTTCAAGAACGAGTACTTCGAGGCCACATTTTCCGATACGATTTCAATTTACCTGCTGTCGCTGTATCTGGACGTCGATTATCACGATTTGCGCGAGCGCGATTATCCCCTGCTCGCCCCCGCGGCCCTGGCGGAGCGGCTGAGAAAAGTGGCGGAATTGTTTCCGGCGAATGCCGGATATGAGTTTGCGGTGTTGTATAAGCGGCGAACGTAGGCAAACCGCCACGGATTTGAGCGGATTGTTACGGATTAAAAGCTGCGTAAGAATTTTCCATCCCAGGTTTACAATCATCCTCCCATGACCGTGTCGGTTCGATCGTTCGCGAAGATTAATCTTGGGCTGCGCATTGGCGCGCTTCGGGACGATGGATTCCACGAACTGCTTACGCTGTATCAGACGATCGGATTGCACGATAGGATTCGCGTAAGCGTGGGGCGGGGGAGTGGGATTGAGATTCGGTGTGAAGACCCGCGGGTTCCGAAGGACAGATCGAATACTTGTTATCGCATTGCCGAAAAGACCCTCGACTCGCTGAGGGTTAAAGGCCACGTGGTCATTGAGATTGAGAAAGGCCTGCCGGTGCAGGGTGGACTGGGTGGCGCTTCGGCGAATGCTGTGGCTACGCTGTTGGGGCTGGAGCGGGCGTTGAAGAAAAGCTTGCCGGCGGACGACCGGTTACGCATTGCGGCGGAAGTTGGCTCTGACCTGCCGTTGTTTCTCGTGGGTGGGACGGTGCTCGGGGTAGGGCGTGGCGAGCAGGTATATCCGTTGCACGATTTGCCCTCGACGGCTTGTGTTGTGGTTACGCCAAAAGTTGGGGTCTCGACGCCGAATGCCTTTGGCGAGTGGGACCGAAGAACTCAGGGCGCAGGAGCACCCGCACTGCTGAAGACGGAAAGATCAACGGAGGGGAGATTAACGGGGGAAAGATCGAAATTGACGCTCGCCGCACCATCCGATAGAATGGTTGAGCTTGGCCGTGGTCTGTCGGCGTGGCTGAGCGAGAGTTTCTCCGGTGCTCCTCGTAATCGGCAAGCCAGCGGTCGTGGCGCCTTGAGGGGCCGGCGCGAGAATCCACTTCTTGAGCTTGTCCGGGCCGGGATCAAGAATGACTTCGAAGAAGTCGTCTTTCCTGAGTATCCCGAGCTACATGAAGTGAAGAGTGCGCTGGAACGCGCGGGCGCGAAGTATGCGTCTCTGTCGGGCTCCGGGTCGGCACTGTACGGGCTGTTTGCTTCGAAAGAGGCGGCACGCGCGGCGGCGCAGAGGTTGGGCAGGCAGGGTTGGGCGGCGCAGGCGACGGAAACGCTGACGCGGCGGCAATATTGGCGGCAAATTTTTGATTGCTGATTGTGGCGTGTTGATTGACAATCGAAACAGACCCCGCATGGGGTTTCAATCGACCATCAACCATCGGTAAATCAACAATTGTTTTACTGGGCCGTCGACTAATGGTAGGTCAAGTGCCTTTGGAGCACTTTGTCTAGGTTCGAATCCTAGCGGCCCAGCCAGAAAATCAGCTCTCAGTTGCCAGTTCTCAGTTCTCAGTTGAACTGGCTCGGGGCTCCGAAAACTGCAGAGCTAGAAAATGAGAACTGAGAACCGCCTATGGCAACTCTAGTCACGCCGCCGGAAAAGACCGAGAAGGTGGAGAAGAGCGTTCCGCCCTTGCCCGAGGAAAAGTCAGATCGCAAGCAACGGCCGCGGGTGGATGAAAAGTTCAAGATTTTCAGCGGAACGGCCAACGAGCCGCTGGCCGATGAAGTTTGCCATTTCCTGGGGATGCAGCGCGGGCAGGCGCAGGTGATCCGCTTCGCCGATGGCGAGGCGTATGTGCAGATTCAGGAGAACGTGCGCGGGGCTGATGTCTTCGTGATGCAGCCCACATGCCGGGCGGCGCGCAAAGACGGCGAACGAAGCACCAGCGTGGACGAGCACCTGATGGAGTTGCTGCTGATGATCGATGCGCTGAAACGCGCGTCGGCACGGCGGATTACGGCGGTGATGCCGTACTTCGGGTACGCGCGGCAGGATCGGAAAGACAAGCCACGCAGTCCGATTTCATCGAAGTTGGTGGCGGACCTGTTGACCACCGCGGGCGCGCACCGGGCGCTGATTGTGGATTTGCATACGCCGCAGTTGCAAGGATTTTTTAATATCCCGGTCGACCATTTGTTTGCTTCGCCGGTGCTGGTGGATCATTTCAAAAAGCTGCAGTTGCCCGATTTGACGGTGGTTTCGCCGGATGCGGGCGGCGTGGAACGAGCCCGGTTTTTCGCGAAGAAGGTAGATGCAGCACTGGCAATCGTCGACAAACGGCGGGTGGAAATGAATGTGGCCGAAGTAATGCACGTCATTGGCGACGTGCATGGGCGGACCTGCTTGATCATCGACGATTTGATCGATACGGCGGGAACGCTGGTGAAGACGGCGGCTGCTTTGAAGCAAAACGGCGCGACCGAGGTTTTCGCGTGCGCTTCTCATGCCGTGCTGTCGCATCCGGCGGTGGAGAACATTGCCAAATCAGTGATCCGGGAAGTGGTGGTGACGAATACGATCCCGCTGACGGAAGAGGCAAGGCGGGAGCCGAAAATCCACGTGCTGTCGATTGCGGGATTGATTGGACGGGCGATCCAGGCCAATCACGAAGAGACTTCAGTGAGCAAGTTGTTTGTTTAGATTTTACTGAATATAGGAATCGAAATTATGGCGACTACATTGGAACAAAACGTTTTGGAAGCAGAAGCGCGCGAGGCGGGAACCAAGAATCATGCGCGGCGAGTGCGGCGTGAGGGAAAAATTCCCGCCGTGGTGTATGGAGCGGGCAAGGATGCTCAGCCGGTGAGCGTCGATCCGCGGCATGTGTTGCGCATTCTGCGCTCCGACAGCGGGCACAACACGATTTTCGATCTCGCCATGAATGGCGGCGAGCCGACTAAGGCCATGATCGTGGATTGGCAGTACGAGCCCATCAAAGGCCATCTGTTGCACATCGATCTGAAGCGCATTGCCATGGATAAGGTGTTGCGCGTGAGCGTGCCGATCGAGTTGCAAGGCGTGCCGGTGGGCGTGAAGACGGAAGGCGGAATTCTGGAACAGATGCTGCGCGAAGTTGAAATCGAGTGCCTGCCGGGAGATATTCCGAGTCACATCTCGGTTGACGTGAGCGAGCTGAGCTTTGGCAAAGTGCTGCGCGTGGAAGATCTGCCGCACAGCGAGAAGCTGAAGTTCCTGACGGAGGCGAACCAGCCGGTGGCCCACGTGACATCGGTCAAGGAAGAAGTTGTAGCCACGCCAGAAGCGGCGGCGGCGGAAGCGGGAGCTGCTCCGGCGGAGCCCGAGGTGATCAAGAAGGGCAAGGCAGAGACGGCGGAGGAAGGCGAGGCTGCTCCGGCCGACAAGGGCGAGAAGAAGGCCGAGAAGAAAGAGAAGAAGTAGCGCTATGTGGGGACAGCCGCCATCGGCTGTCCTTCGCGCGCGGCGCGGCCCTTCGCGGCAAGGTCTCAGGATGGTGGCGTGAAACTGATCGTTGGTCTGGGCAATCCTGGCGTCGAGTATCAGTTTACGCCGCATAACGTGGGCTTTCTCGTGGTGGATCGCATCGCCAGCGAACGCGGGATTGAGATCAGAAACCGGCAGTGCCGGGCGTTGACGGCAAGAATGCAGGTAGGGGATGAGGCTGTAATGCTGGCCAAACCTGAAACCTACATGAACCTGAGCGGGCTGTCGGTGCGGGAGTTAATTGCCGAGTACGAGTTGAAGCTGGAATCGGACCTGGTCGTGATTCAGGACGAACTGGATTTTCCGCTGGGCACGTTGCGGATTCAAACGCGGCGTAGTTCGGCGGGGCACAACGGGATTGAATCGATTATCGGAGCGCTGGGCACGCAGGATTTCTGGCGCATCCGGATTGGCGTGGCCCCGGAGCGGAAGATATCCGATGGGCAGTCGTACTTGCTCTCGCCGTTTCGCAAAGCCGATCTGGCGGTGATCGATGGAACGCTGGACACTGCGGCGGAAGCCGCGATGGCGCTTGTGACGGAAGGCCCGGCAGCGGCGATGAACAGATTTAATCGGAAAGACGAAAAAGAATAGCCACGGACTGCCAAAGATTTTCACGGATCAGGATTTTTTAGAGATTTCGATGTATCCGGAAAAATCCGTGGCAGAGGATTTGGAGATAGAAATGAATCGTACCTATGAACTGATGTTTATCGTCCGGCCAGATATGGTGGATGAAGATCTGGAAAAGCTGATTTCGAATCTGGAGCACACCGTGACTTCGGCGTCCGGGACGATCAAGAGCGTGGACCGCATGGGCAAGCGGCGGCTGGCGTACGTGGTGCGCAAGTTCCGTGAAGGCCTGTATATTCTGCTGACCATCGAGGGCACGGGAACCGTGATCCACGAACTGGAACGCCGCTTGCGCGTCACCGAGCCAGTGATCAAATTCTTGACCGTGCGTATCGACCTGGAGCAGAAGCGTCTGGACAAGATCAAAGCGCTGCGCGATGCCAAGAAGAAGGTAAGCGCGCAACCCGCGGCTCCGGCGACGGAAGAAGCGCCAGCCGCGGCGCCGGCGGAAACTCCGGCAACCGCGTAAGGAACAGTTGTCGGTACCCAGTTTCCGCTGCCAGCGAACGGGGCTAGGGCTGCGTTTGGATTCTAGACGCATTGCACGGGCTACAGACAATCGGCAACTGACTAATGATTTCAGAAGGAGTGTTATGGCTGACGAGACAAAAGCACCAGGGAGTGAAAGACCAGCCGGCGATGGGCCGCGCGAGGGCGGATTCCGACCGTCCGGAGATCGTCCGCGATTCGGAGGCGGTGGGGGCGGCGGGCGTTCGGGGCCGGGCGGTCCTCCGCGCGAAGGTGGACGCAAGTTTTTCCGGCGCAAGAAAGTCTGCAAGTTCTGCACCGAGAAGATCGCCGACATCAACTACAAAGATTACCGGCTGCTCGGCCAGTTCGTGGCCGAGAGCGGCAAAATCGTGCCACGGCGCTTGACCGGCGTCTGCTCGCCGCATCAACACCGGCTGGCGGCGGCCATCAAGCAGGCGCGGAACATCGCGCTTCTGCCCTTTGCAGGAAGAGCATCGTAGGAAATCAGCCACGGATTTGCACGGATCTTCACGGATAAAGGCTTTTACTTATTTTCGATTTATCCGTGGGAATCCGCGTAAATCCGTGGCAAAAGAATTCTGACACCGGAGTCATATCATGGAAGTCATTCTCAAAGAAGACGTAAACAAGTTGGGAGCGCGGGGCGACGTGGTCAAAGTTGCCGAGGGCTATGGGCGCAACTTTCTTTTGCCGCGCAAGCTGGCCATCGAAGCCAATGCCGGCAACAAGGCCGTCATCACGCAGATGAAAGCGGCGTCGGTGCGGCGCTCGGCCAAAGAGAAGTCGCAGGCGGAAGAGCTGGCCAAGCAGTTTGACGCGCTTTCGGTGTCATTCCAAAAGCGGGCAGGCGAACACGATCAACTGTTCGGTTCGGTCACCTCGAGTGACATTGCCGAAGCCATCGCCAAGAAAGGTATCAACGTGGATCGGCGGCAGATCCAGCTTCACGAGCCCCTGAAAACCTTGGGCGAATTCACCGTGCCAGTGAAGCTGCATAAGGACGTGACCGCGCATCTGAAAGTGGTGATCGAAAAGGAAACAGTAGCGGAGTAGGGTCTTTCCTGGCGGCCCAGACATGGAGCCGAGAAAGGTGTTGCGCCGCATCTTGACCAGAATTGCCGGCGCAGTAAGATGCACCTGGCTTCAATGTCGACAACCAATCTTGTGGCAAGTCTGAACGCAGGGTGCGACGTAGAAAAGGCTACGGGAAAGTAGGAAAGGTAAAAGCCGCTTTCCTACGTTCCCGCAGCCACAACCGCTACCAAATACCCTCAGCTATGGATTCACGGGGCAAGTCCACCTAGCGGCTCCCCCTTTGCCACATCCCGAGCTGCGCCTTTAGCGCGTCGATTTCCTCGTGCTGGTCGGAGAGCTCCTTCTGCTGCTGCTGCACGACCTTGGTGAGCACGGCGACGATATCCATCGCGCTGAGGCCCTTACGATCACCTGTCGCGACCAGGTCGGGCACATCTTCGGCGATGAAGCCGACGTGCGCCTCATCGTCGACCTTGTACTTGAAGGTGACAGGATCGAGGCGCGTCAGCGTCTCCATCGCCTGGTCCGTGCGCAGCGGGCGGATGTCCTTCTTGAATTCCCGGCTGGAAGCGTTCGTCCAAACCCCCCCGGCCGTGACGTACGCCCCGGCCCCGGTCTCGATCGGATAGGAGGGGAGGGCGATTCCGATGCCCACGTTTCCCGCGAAGTAGCTGCTGTTCGGGCTCCCGTTGTAGATCGACCACACGCTGTTTCCGCCGACCGGACAGTTGCCGGACTGGTTCGGCATCAGAATGTTGAGCGCCGCGCTGCAGGACGTGCCGGACGGGCCAGCGGCCGGCTGCCCCAACTCGAGTGAGGACACGACGTTTGCGTATCCCGACGTGATGTTCGGTGCCCCGATGTAAGCTCCTTCGGCGTAGTTGCCGTAGCCCTCGCTGAAGTCGAAGTTCGGGACGATGTGCACTCCGCGCAGGTACGCCTGCGCGTAAGAGCTCGATGCCAGAGTTCCCTCGACGACCAACTGTGATGCGGTATAGCCGTTGGGCGAACCCTCTCTGACCGTCCCCTCGATGTCCACACCCATTGTAGATGTTAGCGTGCCCGATCCCGGTGCGCCATTTAAACCCACGGCCGTGTTCGACCAGCCGCTGGGCTTTGCCTGTTGAATGTTGGAATTGCCGAGGTTCGAGGTGCTCGTCCAGAGGGGAATGTAATTCTTCTTGCCTGAGCCGGTGATGGTGGGGGCTAGGGAATTCTGTTCATCGGCTGGGGTATCCGATTGACACAGCGCCCACGAACAGGTAAGGCAAAACAACAAAATACCGATCGCTTTCCAAGCCTTCATACAGTCTCCTTGGCGGGCGATTGCGCCCGCAGATTTGATTTTGAATTCACCAGGGAAACTACAGGAAAGGGGCCCGAACGCCGATTTGATCAAACCCCACAACCGGCGAGCGGTCGCATAATGCCACGGCGCGGTAGTCGCGTCCATGGCACTTCGAGGCTAGCGTTTGGGCCGAAGTGTGCCATCAGGCGACACGAAAATCGTGTGACAGCGCCGACTCCGAGGTCCCTCGTAAGTTTAATTGCCTGGTTGTTCTGTCTATCCAAGCCGTTGATCCGCAAGCAGAAATCTGAGCTTCCAGCCTATAATTTCTGCTCACGCTTCCGCTGGTTGAGCGTCTATTCCAATGCAAGCCCGGGTACGGCATCGACACCGGGAGACACAGGAAATGACACGAACATGCCGGCTGATGTTTGGGCAGTAACACTTGCGGTTGGCACGCGGGCCCACTCGAAAACGAAGTCGGGAAGAGCGGAAGAAGGCAGGGGTTGGGTAAGCGAACACAGTCTTAGCGAGGACCGGGACCCCGCGCGGGGCCGAATGGCTGGGCAAGAACGCCGCATCGACGATACGATTCTGATCCGCGAGGCGCAAAGCGGCAACCGCGGCGCCTTCGAGGAATTGGTGCGCCACTACGACCAGCCGGTGTTGCGGCTGGCGCTGCACCTGACCGGCAGCGAGCACGAAGCCCAGGACGTGTATCAGGACGCCTTCCTCAAGGCTTACAAAAATATTGGCAGCTTTCGCTTCGAGTGCTCCTTCTACACCTGGATTTACCGCATCGTGACCAATTTGTGTCTGGACCACTTGCGCAAGAAAAATGTACGCAAGGAAGATGCACCGGTGGCGAAAGATGGAGACGGCGGCGAGTATGATCTGCTCGATCAGGTGCCGGATGCGCGGGCGGGAGCGAATCCGGAGCGGGATTTGATGCGCCGGCAATTGGGAGCGCGGATTGCGGGGGCGCTGGAGAAGCTTACTCCGCGGGAGCGCATGGTGTTTGAGTTGAAGCATTATCACGGGTTGAAGTTGAGAACGGTTGGAGAGATTTTGCATACCACGGAAGAGACGGCGAAAAACACTTTGTTTCGGGCCACGCAGAAATTGCGCGGGCAGTTGGCGGATATGCGGTAGAAGTGGCTGTCTCGATATGGTTCGGGTTAGAGGCGATGAGCTTATGAAATGCGAATGGGTGCGGGAAAATATCACGCTGCATGTTTACGGCGAGCTGGCGGATGATGCTCGCCATGAACTGGAGCAGCATGTGGCGCGGTGTGCGGACTGCGCTGCTGAGTTGAAGGCGGAGCGGGAATTTCATGCGCTACTGTCGCAGGCCCCGGCGGCCGAGCCTACGCCGAATTTGCTGGCGGCTTCGCGCATGCGCTTGCAGGAAGCGCTGGAAACGGCCGAGCAGGGTGGGATTTGGCATCGGCTGGCGTTCGATCCCGCGAATTGGTTGCGGCAAGTGCGATTCTCTCCGGCGCTGGCTTCGGTGATTTTGATTCTGGGATTTGCCGGCGGAGTGGGAACTGCTTACCGAGTATTCAATCACCCGACACAGGAACCGGTGAGCGGCGCGGCGCAGGCTCCGGCAGATGCTTCGATTACAGGGATTCAGTCCATCACGCAGCAGCCGGGCACGAATCAGATCGACATCAAGTACAACACAACTTCCACGCTCGAGACCCAAGGCTCGCTGAACGATCAGCGGATTCAGCAACTGCTGCTGTTTGCGGCGCGAAATAACTACAATTCCGGCGTGCGCATGGATTCGGTCGATCTGCTGACGCAGAAGCCGGATGTCACGCAGGTGCGCGACGCGCTGATTTACGCGCTGCGCTATGACACGAATCCTGGAGTACGGCTAAAGGCTTTGGATGGTCTGGGCGGATTTGTGAAGGATGATGTGCACGTCCGCGATGCGGTTTTGGAAGCGTTGGTGAATGATGCGAATCCGGGTGTGCGAACGGAGGCATTGCGATTGATTGAGCCGGTGAAGGCCGATGGCAGCGTGCGCGGCGTATTGATGACGTTGGCGGCGAAAGATCAGAGCCAATACATCAAATCGCAGGCGCGGACTATGCTGGCGCAGTTGCCGGAGATCGATTAGTGAGCCTCAGGGTGAAGCAGGGTTGAGCAACTTTGATTTAGGGTAGCGCAGCGTTTTAACGCCGCGATGAGGGCCTTCATTTTATGTTGGGGCTTTAGCCCCCGAGGAGCAAGGCTGGTTTCATCGCAGCGCTGAAGGGATGCCGCTCGAAATCGAAAATGCACGATAAGAAACAGAGGTGGATTATTTTGAAGTATTCGCGACAATTCGTCGGGCTGGTTAGCGTCGCGGCCATTTTTGCGTCGCTGGCGCAGGCGCAGGAATCACGCGCCGAAAGATCGGATGCCATGCAGGGTTCCTTGCCCGCGGCCCAGAACGTGAGAATCAAAGTCGACATGGGCTCGGTTACGGTGCGTGGCGGACAGCAACCGAATATCAGCTACGTTTTGCATAGCCATTCTTTTTCGTCCGATCAGGGCGGGGGAAACCGGTCGGGATCTTTCAAGATCAGCGGCTATACGAAGGGCGACACCGCTTGGATCGTGGCGGAATGGGACGGGCGCCGTCCCCACCGATTTTCCGGCGAGTTTGTGATTGATCTTCCGCGGAATACGGGCTCGGTGAAAGTTCAGACGGGGGGCGGTGCGGTGCAGGCGACGGGCATCGCCGGCCAGGTTGGGATCGGAAGCGGCGGCGGCAAGGTGCAACTGGACGACATCGGCGGTTCGGTAGATGTTGAAACCGGGGGAGATTCCATCGACATCGGCACAGTGGGTGGAGATTTGAGACTCGAGACCGGGGGCGGAAATATTTCCATCAAGTCGGCCAAAGGTCAGATCAAGGCCGAAACTGGCGGCGGCAATGTTCTGGTAATGTCGGGCGACAGCGGTGCGCAGGTTGAAGCGGGCGGCGGCAATGTCGAGATACGGCACTGCGGCGGCGGAATCAAGGCATCCACGGGTGGCGGCAACATCACGCTGGGCGATATTGGCGGACCGGCGCAGATCAGTACTGGCGGAGGGAGCATTCGGCTCGCCTCGGCGAAGGGGCGCGTGGGTGCCAACTCCGGCGCCGGCAGTATCGAGTTGTTTGGCGTGCCTTCGGCACGAGTGGAGACGGGCGCCGGAGCAATCACAGTCAAGTTGATCAATACCGGAGCGGACCGTTCAGACTCGATGCTGGAAACTTCCGCCGGCGATATTACGGTCTACATTGCCCCGAACGTACCGATCAGCGTGCGCGCCAGCGTGGACCTCGGCAACGGGCATCGCATCAGTTCCGACTTTCCGGATATTCACATTGCCAGCGAAGGCGACAAGTGGGGCCCGAGGACGCTGAATGCCGAGGGCAGCTTGAACGGTGGCGGCCCCATGCTGAAAGTGCGGACGACCACTGGAGATATTTGCTTTCGGAAGGCGAATCAGTGAGAGCGTTTTTGGCGCTGGCGAGTGGGACTTCGCGGTCATAGGCCACAGGTCTTGGGTTTGGCCAAAGACCTAAGGCCGATCACCTAAGACCCAAGCAGACAGATTTTCAGGAGGTTGATCATGCACAGACACATTCTGATTTCGATTGCATTGCTGCCGTTGCTGCTGAATGTGACCCAGGCAGAGCAGAACTGGAGGGCGGAGCCGACACAGGCCTTCGGCGTGTGGAGCGAAGACTCAGGCAAGACTTCTTACCTGGGAGTCGACCTTGCGGACATCACCTCGGACCGGCTTGAGGCCCTGAAATTGAAGGAAGAACAGGGCGTCGAAGTAACAATGGTCGACCAGGACGCACCTGCCGGCAAGGCCGGGATCAAGGAACACGACGTCATTTTGAGCATGAATGGAACGAACATCGAGAGCAAAAGCCAGTTGCAGCGAATGATCCACGAGACTCCACCAGGACGAGTGGTCACGTTTGGGATCAGCCGCGATGGGCAGCCCGTGACTATCAAAGTTCAACTGGCCGACCGTAGTCGCGAATTTTCGCAATGGAAAGATGGAGACTGGGGAAAGAATTTCAAGGTTGAGATTCCCCCGATCCCGCCAATTCCTAACATCGACATCGACGTTCCGAATATTGGCGTCGTGTATGTGCAGTCGTCGATGAGAAGCGGCTTGATGGTGGAGAATCTCACGCCGCAACTGGGAGAATTTTTTGGCGCGAAGAATGGAAGTGGCGTTCTGGTGCGCTCGGTCGAGCGAGGCAGCCGCGGAGAAAAGGCCGGATTGCACGCGGGGGATATTATTACGCGCGTAGGCGACCAGTCGGTGCATGACACCAGCGACTTTACTCATGCCATGCACACCCGCAGTGCGGGCTCGGTCAACCTGGTGGTGATTCGTGATAAGAAAGAGCTGACCTTGACCCTGACTTTGCCTGAGCGCAAGGACTCCGGCGAAATGATTGAAGAAGAGAGTATGGATGCCGGCCCTTATGCGGACGCCCAAACGCAGTTGGAATTGAGCAAGTTGCAGACCGAGCTCGCCAAAATGCAACCGCAGATGGAACTGGCGAAGCAAGAGGCGCTGGAAGCTTCGAAGCAGATGAGCGAGAGCTTGTGCTCCCAGGAGAAACAGCTCAAAGAGCAAGTCGAGAAGCTGAAGAAAGAATTCACCCCGAAGGTGCAAGATGAGCTGCGCAAGGGGCAGGAGAAGCTCCAGAAACAGATGGAACAACTTCAGAAGGAACTGCGCCGGGAGTGGATGGATATCTAGCGCGTCTGTGATCGACCAGGCCTGAAACCAGGATCCCTCGCTCCACTGGGGATGACCGACAAATGATCGTGAATAAGCTTCTCTTCAGCTGAGCACGAGCAGCGCAGGTGCGGGTAACGTCGGCTTTGCGGTCTTAGTCTTTCCGGCGAACTGATTACAAATTGTTAACGAGTTTGGTCAGAATTTCTAAGATCTCTTCTCCGACAACCACGAGGGTCTCGATGGCGGAGTTGAGACTGTCGGTGCCGGTCACCATCGCCGGTCCGCCTCCGGGCACATGGGCAATTAGAACCGTCGACCGTGCAATTGCCTCAGCCCCGTGCAACTCAGCTTGCAGATTCGCAACTTTCCCTTTGAGTATCGTCTTCTCGAATTCCTGCATAGGAATTTCGCCCCTTTCCGTGAGCGCCCGGGATGACATCGAACGGCGTACGAGTCCAAACCTTATAGCTTCTTGATAAAAGATTGTCAATTCGGAAATCGCCGCGGAAATCGCAAGGCGGGGAAACGCGCAAGCTCCCCCTTGTTGTAGGCCAACAGAAGAATACCGACTAAGAGTTGGCGGCTCGGCTGCGAGCACTTGCTGCCAGGCAGACGTGGTTGCGTCCGGATTGCTTGGCAGTGTAAAGGGCGGCGTCGGCGGCTCTCACTAATTCGTCGCGAGTGGTGCCATGGTCGGGATAGGCGGCGGCTCCGGCGCTGATGGTGACGGTGCGGGGCACACCCGGGAATTGCCATTTGGCAACCATCTTCCGCAGCTTTTCTGCAATATGCATGGCGTGTTGCGGATTGGCCTGGGTCAGCAGAATTGCGAATTCTTCGCCACCGTACCGGCAAACGACATCGATCTTGCGCAATTGCTGGTGAAACAGAGAGGAAACCTGGCGCAGTACTTCGTCTCCGAGCACGTGTCCGAACTCGTCATTGAGGCGCTTGAACTGGTCGATGTCGGCCATGATCACTGCCATGCCGGTGCCGAAGCGGCGGGCGCGCTCAATCTCTTCCATGATGCGCATTTCGAAAAAACGCCGGTTGAAGATGCCGGTGAGGCCGTCAAGGTAAGCCAACTGTTTGACGCGTTCGACGTAGTGAGCGTTCTGTATGGCGGTAGCGCAGATATCGGCGACAGATTCCAGCGATTGCAGATCGCCATTACGGAAGGCGTCAGGCAGATCGCTATCCAGAGCGAGAATTCCGAGAGTCTGTCCAAATGAGACCAGCGGAATGCATACGCGCGAGGCCGATTCCAGGAAGAACTTGGCCGTGCTCGGCAGCTTGCTGAGGTATCTCTCCATGGATGTGCTGTTGCCCGCCAGGACGCTGGCCCAGGGCTCGGTGCTGGCGGAGAAGCGGCCGCCCTCGGGTATGCGAAGCGTAAGCGTGCCGTGATGGGCCCGCAGCACGAGGTCGTGGTCTTCCCGAAGGAAGAGCGATACGTGGGCTACGCGGAATGCCTCTTGAATCAACTCGCAAACCCGGCGCAACAATTCCTCGAGCTCCAGAACCGCAGTCGTCTGTTGCGCGATTGCGTTGATGGCCTGCAACTGCCGCGCCCGGTTTTGCTCCAGCGAATAGAGATGGGCATTCTGCAGCGCGATTGAGGCCTGGGTGGAGAACAAGGTGAGCAGATCGATGGTATCGGGATCGAAGTGATCGAGGCGATCACTTTGGCAATCAAGAACACCAACCACCTCGTCGCGAGACATGAGGGGAATGGCTAATTCGGAACGCGTCGATTTAGCAGAGCAAACATACCGCGGATCTTTGCTGACATCAGGTGCATAGACGGGTTGCTTCCGGAGCGCTGCCGCGCCAGAGATGCCCTGCCCCAGCGGAAGGCGTACCTTGTCCTGGCCTTCGTCCCAGCCAATCTGCGAGCGGACGTAGAGCTCCTGCGAGGGCTGGTCGAGCAGCCCGATGGCGACATTCCGAAGATGAAAATAGTCATGTGCGATCGCCAGAATGCGTTGCAGCACCTCGTCCAGATCGAAGGTGGAAAGCACCGCCTGACCGGCGTCGTACAGGACCGCGATCCTGTTCATGTCAAGGGATATCGTAACGTGAAGTATGGGGTGTGCCCGAGGTGCCTAAAGTAACCAGGTCAAGGCCGTTATTTCCATTTTCTTGCCGTGCGGATGAGCCCGTACGCCACTACGCAGAACCAGAAGTCGAGCAACAATCCTAGATCGAGTTGGAACGGGTGATGCCGCGGCAAGGGAAGGAGACGCGCCAGCAGGAAGTAGACCACGTTGCCCAGCAAAATAGCGCACAGCGT
>CAWFUK010000023.1:0-44585 GCA_963818935.1 uncultured Acidobacteriaceae bacterium | reverse complement strand
TAATCCGCGAATACGCTGCGGGCCATCTCGAACGCATCACCGGAGAAATGGTCGGACGAGCTTATGCTGCCGGTGATTCGCTCGCCAAAGAGGTTTTGCAGGAAACCGCGATGCTTCTCGCGGTGTGGCTGGGAACGATGGTCGACTTGCTCGAACCCGACGTGATGGTGATTGGCGGCGGCGCGGCTTCCATGATGCGGCCATTCTTCAAAGACATCGAGGATCAGCTTCCGGCATGGTGCGTCAACATTCATTGCCAGGACATTCCTCTAGTCCCAGCCCATTACGGAGCCGACGCAGGAGTAGCCGGCGGCGCGGCTCTTTGCCGCGCGATTTCCTGAAGATCAGCAAATCGTATCTAGACTTAGGTTCGTTTTCTACGCGAGCATGGCATCAACGAGTGTAATCGCGATTTTTCGAAAGTCAGCTGGCTAGTTCAGTGTGTGCGCCATTCTTGTGCGACTGCCCAACTCTGAACGATCTTCCTAACGTGTTGATATTCAGGCAGAGTGGCAGGAACAAAAATGGTGTACTTACGAAGCCACCGTGGTTTACCTTTGCCGACAATTTCAAAACCGGGGCAGCTGTCGTTGATGTACTCGCTA
This sequence comes from uncultured Acidobacteriaceae bacterium, assembly GCA_963818935.1. Taxonomy (GTDB): domain Bacteria; phylum Acidobacteriota; class Terriglobia; order Terriglobales; family Acidobacteriaceae; genus Sulfotelmatobacter. Next base: position 43,980 of record CAWFUK010000023.1, on the reverse strand, counting down.
ACGCTGGCAATAGCATCCCGGCGTATTACAGGGCCGTCCAACTCCTCGATAGTGTCATCGGTGAGCCGCAATTTTGTACGTGACAACGGACGCATCAGCAAAGGACGAATGAAGGCGGCACTTACTAGCCCGACCATGCTTCCAATGAGCAGACGGCCGTGGATGCCCATTGACAAGAAGAGGAGCCCTACCAACGATGCAAGAATGCTTCCGGCCACCATCAGAAGGAAAACTCGTCGCCAACTGAGGCCGAGCATCTCAGGCGTGATCTGACAAGTAAAGTCCATAGCGATGTGTAATCGTAACGCCGGGCACTGGCCACAGAAAAGGACAAATTTCCGTCAATTGGCGTAAACGCCCATTTCGCTCATCGAGCGGTTTTGAGCGTGATGACGATTTATTGTGAACTATATTCGCCCGGTACGGTCAGGCGGGAGCGTCACAGCCTCGGCCGTCGTCGTCCTCAGCCCGGTGTTGAAAGCGTCGCCTAGAAGTGCTGTTCGGTCTGGAAAGGAAGTTCTGTTCTGTGCGCGAGACTCTCTCACTCGAAGGTGAAGGTTAGGTCGTCAAGGTAGACCGTGTAGGGCGATTGTTCGTAATTTCCATCCATCTGGTAGTTAATGGTCACCCCATACCAACCATCGGTTGAGCCGGGATCGTAGTATTGGTTGACCGTACCGGTCACGCCATTCAGAGTGATGGACTGAAACAACAACTGATTGTCGGGAGTGCGCTGCACCTGAATCGTCAGATGGTTCCACGCATTGCTCTTCGGGTAGCAGGCGATCCCGGTGGGAACCCAGTGCTGATTGATATTGTCCCAGATGTCCCATTCGTTGCCACCGGCGATGCGGCACTCGTGGCCCCAAATGAAACCCAGGTTGTCAAAGAACTGATTGATGTCAAACTCGACCGCCTGCGAAAGTTCAAGGTTCGCGCCGTAGAAGTACACATCGTAGGTGAAGTTGTGGTAAGTGGGGACCAGCGTGTGATTGTTGTCGGGCATCCCCTGCGAAGAAAAGTCGCCGATCAGGTGATTGTTAAACAGGGCGTCGGCATAGACCGTGCTTCCACCCAGATTAAATTGCGCCGAGTCTCCGCTCATCGAAGGAGAGTCAATCCCTTGAGCCATCGAATAAGTGATTTCATCGCAGGGTGATGGCGAACAGGTCGCATAGCTTGGCGGGGTCAGCCCGTAACTTGCCCATCCGCCACTTTGCTGAAGGTCTGTGAAGGCATTGCCTGGGGTCGAATCTGGAGCGCTGGAGGAGACCGTGATTTGCAAGGATTGCTGCTTCGATACTCCCGTGGAATCCGAAACCAGGATGGCAAAGCTGAAACTTCCAGCTGTGGTAGGTGTCCCTGAGATGGTTCCGGTCGTAGACCCGAGGAGCAGGCCAGCAGGCAACTCGCCGGATGAAAGTGAGAAATTGTAAGGTGCTGTACCGCCGTTCGCGTTGAGGGCAGTGTTGTAAATCGATCCGACCGTGGCGGATGGAAGCGCGGATGAAATCGTCAGGCTAGCGGTTGAGTTGGGGGGCGCAGAAGGTGCAGAAGGCGCAGAGAAGCCGGAACATGCGTTAGACAAGAGCAGCCCCAATAGGATCGCAATCAGAGCTGTGAACTGGAAAAAAATAGTTTGAGTCGGATACTTACGTTTCGCCGAACCGGGTACGCGCCAGTACATCGAATCAAGCCTCTCAGAAGGGATGTCAGGAGGACTCAACAGGAGAGTCTCTTGAAGCATCTATCGAGACGGGAACGAGCACTAGATCACCAAAGGGTGTAGACGGGTTGCGACTTGCGGCCCTTACGAAAAACCCCGCCCAGGCCTGGCTTGGACGGGGGCGAGTCGACCAAAACGCTTCGTCTTACTTCTCTGCCTTGTCGTCCGCTACCGGAGCCAAATACCACGGCGTGGCCGTAGGATCGGTCCGGAGGAAGTTCAGCAGCGCGTTCGCTACTTTCAATTGTCCAAACGTTGCCGAAGGGTGCGTGCCGTCGGAGGAGAAGTCCTCGCAATCCCATACCAAGCCTTGTGAATTCGGCGTCATCCCGTTGGACCAGTAATACGGACCCCATCCCATCCAGGGCGCGAGCACCGGCCCGTTCGAAGGGTTGTAATTCAAATTGGCAGCGCCGTTGATCTGGTCGGCGATAGCGTCTTTGACGGCGTAGCCGGCTTCGAAGGCGTAAGGCTCGGGATCATCCGGATTGACCAACCCGTTCGAATATCCACCGTACACGCGCGACGACCAGTAGACCAGCTTCACGTTGGGGAAGTTGGTCAGGAAGTCCTGCATCATGGTCTCGTACTCGCTTTGCATCTGAGTCATGTCGGAGGGGAAGCTGCCGGTCTTGATGGAGTCGGTGTCCTCGATCCAGATGGCGACCACTTGATTTTGGGTTACCCCGTTCTGGGGTAAATAATTGTTGAGAATCGTCGACCAGTAATAGGTGCCGGAGCTGACAAACTCATTGGGAGTGGCTCCCCCTTGGGCTCCATTGACGATGACCAACTTTGGGTTCTTGGCGGGATCGGCAACCGCGAGCGGCAGGAAGCTGTTGAACTCGTTCTGCGCCGTCGATTCTCCAATAGCCAGGAAAACCTCTTTACCGTTGGTCGGATCGACGGTGCCATTGCCATCCAGTGGCTGGATGCCATCGGCGAAGGCCAAGCCATCGGTGTAGTGCGGGCTGGGATCGACGTTGCTGCCGTTGGGATAAAGTCCGCCTTCAAAGCCTTGATAAGTTCCCGTGCCCAGCGAGACCAGATCGACCATCGGGGTGGAAGTGTTGGGAACGTCGAACGAGATGTTGTTGCACGCATCACCCAGATTGGCGTAGACGGCGAGGGTGAAGGCTTTGGTTACAGTGTTTGGTTTCGAGCCCTTGACCTGAACGCTGAAGGAGTAGGTGCCGGCAGCGACGCTGGAGGCGACGGTTCCGCTGATTACGCCCGTGCTGGAAAGGCTTAACCCGGTCGGCAGCGAAGTGCCTTTGAGAAGATTCCACGTGAAGGGGCCGGTGCCCGCACTGGTGTTGAGAGTCACGGAATAAGCGGCGTTCACCGTGGCTTGCGGCAGTACAGAGAAATTCGCGATCGAAAGAGAGGTCGCAGCTATGCCGGTGCCGGTCAGAGAAACTCCCTCGTCCGGAACTTCGTTGAAAGCCAGATCAATTACGCCATTTTCTGTTGCCACTCGGCTGGGGCTGTAAGTGACCGAAAGTGTCAAAGTTGCCCCGCCCGCGATGGCGTAGGGCAAAGTCACCGGGCTGACCACGAAATCCGGAGGCTCGACCGTGATCGTGTTCAGGTTCATGCTCTTCGTTCCAGTGTTGGTGATGGTGAAAGTCTGAGCCGCGCTCGTCGATCCTAATTTCTGACTGGAGAACGTCAACGAGGCAGGACTGGTGCTGACCGTGGTCTGGGGAGCGAGGCCGGTTCCGCTCAGCGGAACATTGACCACGGTGGAGTCCGCCATGGTGATGACAAAGTTGCAGTCATAGGTGGTCGCCGCCAGCGGCTGGAAGAAGATCGAGTAGTGGGTGATGTCGCCGGGCTTGGCCAGCGAGGTCGGCGCTACGCCGGAGGAAATTCCGTAGCCTGGGCAGGAGAAACTGACGCTATTGATGATCGCCGCCCCTGATTTTTGGATGTTGGTGATGGTGAGCACCTTGGAGCCGGTATATTTCCCGACGTAAGTGTTGGAAAAGCTCAGCGAACTGGGGCTGGAGGAAACATCCTGGCTTAACGCGGGCAAGGCCGCGATTAGTGACAGCAACAAACCGATCATGGAAGCGGACAGAGCGCGTTTCATAGTAACTCCTGTATTCCTGCGGTCTTGTGGTTCATTGCGTGCCGTATCATTCCCCCACACCGCCTAGGCCCGCGTGCAAGCGGCCATCTGCGACAGCAAGATGTCAGAGCGAGGCTGTAATACGGATTTGTCTCTTCAGGCTGATCTTGCCCCGGGGGACGACAGGCTAAGACGTTCCGCTATTCTAGCGGCACGACAGGACGTGTCAAGAATGAAAGATATTGCATACTGCTGGGATTCTGCCTCCTGCAGCTTCGCGGGGCAGCTCGTCGCTCCCTGAAACCGGCGGCGCGCCTGCAGAGTTTGCCCTAGAAAAATGGCCGCCCCCACTCCGACTTTGCACCTGGAGCTACGGAAGCACGCTGAAAATCTTGTCGCTCGTCAGCGTCGATCCGGAGATCGTGACCGTCACCGATCCTGAAGTCGCGCCGGCGGGAACGGTCGCGGTCAGATACGTCCCTGATTTTACGGAGCACATGGCAGCCGCTCCGTTGAATGCAACTGTGGTTGACTTGGTAAAGCCTTGCCCGAGAATCTCGACCGTAGCCCCAACTTTGGCCGAATAAGTCACTGGTCGCACAAACGGGCCCAAGCCCAGATCGAGGCTGAAGATGGCCCCGCAGCCGTAACTACAATTTGAGCTGTTTCCACCGCTGGCGTTCGTACCGTAGAACTTGCCATTCGTGGCCTGCACCAATCCGGCTAAACTGCCGCTATTCTGCGGAAAGCTGTAGAGAGTGCTGAACGTATTCGCAGTCGAATTCCACTCGTAAATCGTGCCGTTGCCGATGATTCCTCCAAACTGCGTGGTTCCGTAGAGGTTGCCATTGGTAGCTTGAATCAGCGTGCCAAACGGTAAGATGCCATCCAAGCAGCCGGATTCCGGACAAAAATCGTACAAGGGAGTGAACCCGCCTGTGCTGGTGATTTTGAACAGCGTTCCGCACTGGCCATAGGGATAAACGAAATCACAGTTCCCCAGGTTTACACTGGGTCCGCCCTCAACCGTAGCACCATAGAAGTTGCCATCGGCGGCCTGTACCAGCCCTGCGACCGGGTCTTCACCATCGCTGGCGTCAAAGCTGTGCAGCGTCACCATTTTCTTGCCATTGGTCTGGACCTTGAACACGGCCCCACAGCCGTCATTGCAACTTCCTGTACCGCCCAACGATGCAGTCCCGTAAAGCAATCCGTCGGCGCCTTGAATGAGTCCGCCATAAGGCTGGCCCAGGACGTTCAGGTCCCAACTCGCCACTTCGGTGTAGGTCCCCGACGAGGTGATTTTGTAGACCGCCATGCCCCCATTGTCGAGGCCGCCATCGCCATAGAAACTGCCGTTGGTGGCTTGAATCAGCCCCCCGACCGGCCCGGCCGCAAGATCGCTGACCTCATAGGTGTGCAGCACGGTGTACGCGCCTTTGGGCGTGATTTTGAAAATCACCCCACATCCGTACGGATCATCGCATCCATTGATATCCCCGCCTTTGGACGCAGTCCCGTAAAAGTTGCCGTCCCTGCCCAGCAGGAGGCCGGCTACCGGGTTGTAGCCATCAGTGCAACTCACCCGTGCGCAGAAGCTATAAACCGTGGTAAGAGAGCCGGCCGGAGACATTTTGAAGACGGTTCCGCCGTTATTGGCTCCGCCGCCAGTCGTTGTCCCCCACAGATTGCCATCGCGCCCTTGAACTAAAGCGGCGTAATAGGGAGCGGCTCCGTTGCTTCCGTCAAAATTCACCAAGGTCGTGTACGTCTGGGCAGGCGAAGGCATTGCCATCGCTAGAGCGGCAAGCGCCGCCAAGATTGCGTGTAAGAAACAGCTGGGCTTGCAATTCGTCCGTTCTTGCATTGAAAGTCTCTCTTTCTCTACTCCTTGCTCGAGATCGGTTGTAGGCAAATCTGCAGGAGCAACCGCGCGGCTCAAGATTCGAGCAGGCCAACGTAGCACGTAGAAAGGAGTTAGACCAGACTTAGCAGCGAGAAATGATATGAACTCGGTATGAAATTCGGCGGAAGTGTTGAAACATTCCTCACTTTTTGCAGCTCACGGCACCAATTCACCGACGGGCGCGTAGTCCGACTTACATCCCGACAGGCAGCGTACTTTCTGGAAAGCCGCCTGCTCCTCTGCACTGAGCGCGTGCGTGATTTTTCCCGTCTGGTAGAAGCGGTTATGGGCGCTGCGAAATTCATCGCCTCCCGCGTAGGCGGCAATCAAATGAAAGTTGCGGCTAAATTCATACCAGATCGGGCAACTGTAGGTGGGTAGCGTCATGCATTCCGCTACCGTAAGTTTGAGGATTCCATTCTCAAAGACGGGGTTCATCGCGATGTTGTACTGATACAGTGCCCGGTTCAAATCACTGCGCGGAAATAACAAGCGCAGCCTCTCCTGAGCCGTGCCCATACCGTGAATCTGAAAATCGGGGCGTATTTCGCTGGAAGCCCCAAAAACTTTATCCGGATCGAGTACGACGAGCGTGGCTTGATGGTCGTAGCCATTGGCCACTCCTGTGGCGATAATTTGCTCTCTGCCATCGCCATCGAGGTCAGCTAACGTCATGAAATCCAATCCACCCGAGTGCCAATATTCGGAAACTGTTTTTCCCTTGGAATCGAGTAGCGCGATCTGAGTGGGCCACCAAGGATAATGTTGGCTAGCCACAACAATTCGTGCAGGCCTCTTGTCGGTTGCCTTCAGGATCTTGAGGGCATGGGTCAAATAGGTCGCCGGACTTCCGTTGAGCTCGGGCAAATCTCTTCCGGGCGTCCAACGCCACTTCTCGTCGCCGCGATCGGAGTAGCAGATGAGCGTGGAAGATTGCGGATTCATCGGAGATCCCGCCGGAACATACGAGAAAAGAACGCTGGTATGCCCGTTGCCGTCGAGATCGGCAAACCAGATGTGCGGTCCCCACATCTTTTCGTCGTAGTACCAATCGGGACCAAAACTCTGGGGAAAATTCTTGCTCCACAGCTCTTTTCCGGAGGCGTCGAAGATGCGCAGCGCAGTACCGTCGAGCCGGCCGAACTGGGGCTGGGCGTGTGCTCGCAGAATTCGAATCGAGAAATAACCAGTACCTACGAGCAGCAGAAGGGCTGCGGCGGCGATGGTGATTTTTAGATTTTTGTGGGTGCGCGAGATTGGGATTGGTTCAGCCGCGAGTTCTGTGTTTGCCCCTAGCGGTTGTCGAATCTTGGCGGCAATCCAGCGTGTCTCCTGCGCTCCCTCGCCTGCGCTCGACGAACGGTTCGGCAGATAAATCGTGATCGGATCGCTGGCGCCCTCTTTTTCGTAATAGGAATCGAGGGCGCGGCGCAGTCGGCTTATCTCAGTGGCCACATCGGCCGCGCGCTTCGTTCTGACTTCAGCCGGCCATAGCTGTTGGATGACATCGCTGGGTTTTAGCTGGACCTCAGAATTCATGCTCCGGGAAAGGATTTCCAGCAGCCTTCGGACTTGGCTTTTGTGGGCGAACGTCTGGCTGCGCAGAATGCGGGATATTTGATCGCGGATGGAGGCGGAGTCCATATTCGGCGACCCCAAATGATACATCTACGCCAAGCAACCTTAACCGGTTGGCATGGGAACTCGAATTGTGGGGCGGAGCATTAAGTTTCTCCTCGGGGACACGTTGCTGGGAGGGATTTGTGCTCGATCGCCTGCGGCCCGAAGATCGGCGTCCCGTATCGGGCATAGACCGAATATTGAGTGCGGTTTGTGTCCCTTCGTGACCTAGTCAGTTGAACCCTGCCTCTCTAGAGTGGCATCAAGGACTCTCACCCAGAAATGAGCGTCCTTTCGAAAATCCCCCTTCGAGAGGTGTTCGATGTACGACGCATCCCCCCTGGCTGGAGACGGCCAGCCGTCGAGTCGGCATGGCCTGTCTGGCAAAATTTTTTATAGTTTCGCTCTTATTGGCTTATTCCTCGTCTTATTGCTGGGCGCAGCTTTTGGCCAGGCGAATGTGAACGAAGCTCTGGAAACCGCGGACATATACGTCAACGGGACGACGGGCAACGATAACAATTCCGGCTCCAAATCGAGCCCGCTGAAAACCATCGGCGCGGCGGCATCGCTCGCCATCACCAATAATCACAACAATATCGGCACCAAGGTGACGATTGACGCCGGAACCTACCGGGAAAGCATCAGCCTTTCTCACAGCCCGAAAGATACGAGTTGGCCGATCACATTTGAGGCGGCGAGCGGAGCGACCGTGATCGTGAGCGGAGCTACCGTCTACACCGGCTTCTCCGAATATTCGGAGAACAAAAGCATCTACACCACCAGTTGGACCCACAACTGGGGGACCTGCCCTCAGCTTGAGTCCTGTTCCTTCCAGCAGGAGATCACGATGCGGCAGGAGCTGGTCGCGGTAAACGGAACGGTATTAACGCAAGTGCTGTCGGAGACGGAGATGCTCGAAGGCACATTTTATGTAGATGAAAGTGCCAACCTCCTCTATGTCTGGCCGCCCAGCGGAACGGATATGAGCACCGCAACGGTCGAAGCAGGCACCGAATCGACGCTCTTCACCATCAACAACAAGTCGGAGATTGTGGTGCGGGGTATCACATTTCAATACGCCAACACCTGTCATGGTTCGGCCGCGGTCGTAGTGGATGGGGACGCTACGAACGTTTTATTCGATAGCGACACTTTCCAATGGAATAACGGCCAGGGACTCAGCATCTCGACCCCGGCAACCTATTTCACCGTGGAAAATAGCGTCTCGCAACACAATGGCGATTCCGGCTTTCAGGAAGCCACCACGCAGTATGGACTGTGGCAATCGGACACCGCTTCTTATAACAACTGGCGCGGCGCGCAGGGCGCTTATTACACCTGCAACACCGGCGGGCTGCATGCCTGGCAAGTGCACGATGACACCATCACCGGCTTTACCAGCAGCTTCAACGAGGCGTATGGCATTCACTGGGACACCGATAACGTCAACATCAGCACCAGCGGCGTGATGTCGGTCGGAAACTTGCGCAGCGGCATCTTCGTGGAAAAAGATCTGGGGCCGGTGACTTTTAACGATAGCTATATATGCAACCAGACATCGACGCAGGTGGTGGGTGGACTGGTGCTGCGCAACTCGGAAAACGTTTCGTTCACCAACGGCGTGATCATGAATAATCTTCCCGCCGCGATCGACATGATCGGAGTGAAGGGCGGAATCGAAGTCACGGATTGGATCACGAACAAGACTACAAACTTAATCACGCAGAATTTTGTAAACACCGGAAATACGATTCAGGGGAACAGCAGCAGCCAACTGCTGTTCAATGATAATTACCTGAACGATTCCGACTGGACGACCTTTTATACGACGTTGACCTCGAAGAACAACACGTGGTGGAACGACTACAACTCCGATTCCGAGTTCGAGGTGCCCACGCCGAAAAATGGCAGCATGATTGATTTTTCGACGTGGAAGAGCGACACCATCCAGGATTCCAGTTCCAGCTTCAAGAAGCCCTCGGGCAGTCCGGGAGCGGCGTGCGCGTTGAATCCTGTGGGCACCGACTTCTGGATTACGGTCGACAACGCGGTTTTGACGGTGGCCCCGGGGAAATCGGCGGTATTTAATCTGACCATTATTCCCCTGAATTTCACCGCGACGGCCAACTTGACGCTGGATGGAATCTCGGAGGTGAGCGGGCTGTCCGACACTCTCAGCGTGAGTTCGATTAAAACTTCAGGAACGTCGGTGTTAACTGTAACGGCAGGGTCAAAAACCGCCGCGGGAACGTATTCGATCGTGGTCATTGCCAACAGTGGAAACATCACGCATACGGTGACGGTGCAGCTGACGGTGAGCTAGAGGCTACGGATTGACAATCCCGAGGGGATTTCATGCCGAGCGGATTGTCATCCCGGTACGGACTGTCATCCCGAGCAGAGCGAGGGACCTTGGTTTTTGCTTGCAGCACAAATCGCGCCGGCGGAAACCAAGGTCCCTCGCTTCGCTCGGGATGACAACTTGGAGAGTGTGACTCTGCTCGATATGACCAATTGGAGAGTGTGACATGCGCGAGGAGCGTCGCTACTTCGTCTATATCATGGCCAACGCCTCCAAGGGGCTTTATACCGGGATGACGAACAGCATTCGGCGGCGGGTTCGTGAACACGAGCTGAAGCTGACGCCTGGCTTCGCGGCCCAGTACAACATGACTCGACTTGTGTATTTTGAGAGCTTTGAGGATGTTCGCAATTCCATTGAGCGCGAGAAGCAGATCAAGGCTTGGGGCCGCGCCAAGCGGGTTGCGTTAATCGAGTCGACGAACCCGAAGTGGGATGATCTGTCACGGGAGTGGGACACGCTACAGACGTTCCGGTTTGTGCCTAGGATCGCTTAGGGGGTTCTCAGGCGAAGATTTTTTCGCCGTACGCGGAAAACCAAGGTCCCTCGCTTCGCTCGGGATGACAGCCTTTATTGCCCTAAGGCGTGATCCTGAAAGCAGTTCCAAAGCCTATTGTCGTCCCGAATGGAGCGAGGGATCTTGGTGTTCGCTTGCAGCACAAGCCGCGCCGGCAGAAACCTAGGTCCCTCGCTTCGCTCGGGATGACAAGCCTTTTTTGGAAACTTTGGGCATGTTGCAAGAACGTTCACACTTGACCCTCCCCCTGCCAGCCCTTATATTGCCCTTACACACCGTCCCCCCAGGAGTAATCCCTTGAAGCTTTCTTCCTTCGCTAAATTCGGTTGGAGTGGTTCGTGCGTCCTGGTTTCCACACTGCTCACGCTGGCCGCCGGCGCTCAGAAAGCGCCCAGCACCACGGGGTCTTGTCCCACTACGACCGGCAACAATGTCTGCCTCACCACTTTTCAGGGCGCGCCCAACCGGCTGGGACAGAACACGAGCGAAGGCACGCTGACACAATCGGCAATTACGGCGACGACTGGCACAGTTTTTGAAAAGCTGTACTCGACTGCGGTGAACGGCGCGGTGTATGCGCAGCCGCTGGTTCTGCCCAACGTTGTGATCAAAAAGACGACCTACACCGATGTGGCATACGTGGTCACAGAAGAAGATTGGGTCTACGCCATCAATGGCTCGAACGGCAAAGTGATCTGGAGCGTCAACCTGGTCCCCAAGGGATACACCTATCTTGACTCGACAACCGATCTGAACGGCTGCACCACGATCCTGCCGGCTCCCGGATATGTGGGAATCACGAGCACGCCGGTGATCGACATCAGCCAGAACGTGATTGGGACGGCGAACACAATTACCACAGGTACGATGTACGTACTGGCGCGCATGAAGACCACGACTTCTCCCGTGACCTATGTGCAGACGCTGTACGCGCTCGACATTACCACCGGCGACACCAAAGCTTCGACGACGATTGGTGGAACCTACAAGAACGGATCGGTCAGCATCGCGTGGGACAACACTTACGCGCAGACTCAGAACCAGCGGGGTGCACTGCTGGCCGTGCCGGAGACGGGAGAGAATCCGCAGATCATCATTACCTGGGGCGCTTCCTGCGATGAAACCAACTTCCCCTATAACGGCTGGGTGATGGCGTATCAGCTTAATTCGGCGGGGAATGCGCTCACCCAGACGAGTATCTGGATGTCAGTTCCGTCCGACACTTCGTATGAAGGCGGAATCTGGGAGGGCGGATCGGGCGCGGCCGGCGGCAACGAGGGGCACATCTTTGTCGCCATCGGCAATGGCGACGCCAATGTGAATACGAGCGTCCCGCCGAACGATGCGCCGACTTCGTGTGCGACTACGCCGTGCGATTACGGCCAGTCAATTCTGAATATGGAGTTGACCGGTTCCCCGCTGAGCTTCACCGTCGAGGATTTCTTCACCGTCTTCGATTGGAAATCCCGCAACAACAAAGATTACGACCTCGGCTCCGGCGGACTCATGCTGCTTCCCTTCCAAACAAAAGGCAGCCCGCAGAACCTGCTGGCGCAAGCGGGCAAGGAAGGCTCGATTTATTTACTGCGCACCGATAAGGGATATCTCGGCGGCTACAACGGCGGCAATGCCGATCAGGTGACGCAGTACATTCCGAATGTTCTCTGTTACAACACCACGACGGAGTGCGGCGTGTGGGGCGCGCCCGCGTGGTGGACCACCACTTCCGGCGGCAGCGGATCGAGCGGCTACGCCTATTGGGGCAGCAAGAATGAGCCGCTGATGCAATTCAAGTTTTATCCCAACGGCAACAGTTGCACCGGCACGGGCACGTCAGCGGGCTTCTGCAAGACGGCTTCGGCGCAAACCTCGCACAAGTTTGGCTGGCCCGGTCCGACGCCGACCATATCCTCTCCCAGCGCCGCAAGTTTGAAAGCGATTGTTTGGGCGATCGATGCAGGCAACGCCTCCAGCGGAGGCGCAGCGAACCTCTGGGCCTTCGATGCCGCCACGCTCGACTGCCTCTTCACCACCGATTCAGGCGCAACTTCCTGCACGCGAATTTCATCGAGCAATGCTCCCAAGGGACTCGCGGTCAAGTTCACCGTTCCCAGCGTGGCGAATGGACAAGTCTATGTAGGAACGGCCAGCAGCGCCGATGGCGGTTACCTGAACATTTATGGCCTGAACTAAGAAAAGGCAGAAGCCAGCGTTAAGAATGCGGAAGTGGAAGTTGTCCGCCGTTTCCAGGCTCTGACTTCTGGCTTCTGCCTTGCCTTGCCGCACCAAAGCCACTATTGCACCGGTTCCCCGCCTCTCATACACTCTTCGGTACTCTCGAATTTCACGTCGAAGGAACTCTCATGAAAGCGAAATCCGCCATTTTCTTCGCATCTGCCATGGCGTTTTCAATCTTCATTTGCGTGGCGGCGTCGCAAACGGCGGACGAAACAACTTTAAGTGTTCCGGCCGGAACCTTGATTGCGGGCCGCGATATGACGACGGCTCGCGCCGGCCACACCGCGACCTTCATGCCGGACAAAAAAGTGATGATCGCCGGTGGCCAAAATGACCACGAGGTCGTTCTTGCTACCACCGAAGTTTATGATCCGACCAAAGAAACCTTCTCGCCCGGCGAAAAGATGTTTACCGCCCGCGAAGGCCACGTCGCCACTGCCATCGGCGACCGCCACATCATCATCACGGGAGGCTCGACCCGCAGCGGGGTTGCATTATCGAGTACCGAGGACTTCGACTTCGATACCGGCAAATTCGAACGGGGAAAGCCCATGCACGCGCGCCGCGCCTGGGCCGCCGGCGTTCTGACCCGTAACGGATATTTTCTGGTAACTGGCGGCGAAGACGGCAAGCAGACCCTTGCTTCCGCAGAAGTCTACGAGCCCTGGAACATGAAGTGGACCCTCACCGGAAAGATGACCGCGCCCCGCTCCCGGCACACCGCAACCATGCTTTCCGATGGGCGGGTATTAATTGTGGGTGGAACCGGCGGCAATCAGTCTGCCCTCGCCAGCGCGGAAATTTACGATCCCCATACCAATCAATTCACCTCCACAGGAAATCTCCATCAGGCGCGTTTCGCTCACACGGCAGCGCTCCTGCGCTCCGGCAAAGTGCTCGTTGCTGGCGGCATCGATGCCCAGGGCCACGCGCTTGCCTCAGCGGAGATCTATGATCCCGCCACCGGCGCCTTCACGCCAACTGGAAATCTCCTCGAGGCGCGCAGCAAGCTCCCGGCTGCAATCACACTGTTAAATGACGGAATTCTGGTTGTAGGCGGAGCGGCCTCCGCAGAAATTTATAGTCCCAAAGCCCACAGTTTTGCCAAAGCTTCAGGCACCATGGATACTGCTCGCTATTATCCCGCGATGATTCAACTTCTCGATGGGAGCGTCCGCATCTTCGGCGGAGAAGACGCCAGCGGCGTGAGCACTGCAAAGACATGGATCTATCACTAACGTTCAGGCCACCAGCCTCATCGCCATGCCCTTGGACCACCGGCAACATCGCGAAACCTGAGCGCATACTTTCGGCAAAGCAGACTCTTTGCAATCAACCGCTTAGCAACGATAGCCATGACCTTTCGTGCAAGTCGAAGTGCAAATCGAAGCGCAACTCAATGCCCAGACGTGGGTTACTCTATTCGTTGCCTAAATTCGAACCTGTTGAGGAAGGAACCACAGATACGATGAGGATGAACGAATCCCCCGCGTCTACTTCCGTCGGATTGCTGATGTTCTTGTGCCTGCTGCTCGCTCTCGCGGGCCTAGCCGGCTTGGTCGCCTGCGGCGGCGGCTCCAGTACGAGTTCGATCACTACGGGAGGCGGCGGTGGCGGCGGGGGCGGTGGGGGCGGCGGCGGGGGCGGAGAATCTCCGGCATGTACCTTCAACCCTCCCAGTCCGGGCGGAACGACGAGCGGCGCAGGCGTAGGTACTCCGCTTCCTCAGATTTTCTTCGGCATGCACCTCAACAGCATCCAGGCGCCGTGGCCGTTCTATGAGGTCGACGGCCAATCCAATACGATGCTCTTCGGCGGCATGCGACTCTGGGCCTCAGGCGTGGAGTGGGGCGAAGTTAACCCTTCGCAAGGCGTGTTTGATTGGACTGCCTCAGGATCGAATCAGCCCAGCGTAGACGGATGGCTCGACGAAGCGCAGCAGCACGGCGTGGATGCCATCTTCACTCTGGCTCGCACCCCTGCCTGGGCTTCGCAGAACCCAAACGACACGACTTGCAACACAACCGGCGCCTGCGATCCTCCCATTGATTTGAACTCCGATGGCTCGGGTGCCGACGACGCCTGGATTGCCTGGATCACGGCGCTGGCGCAGCATAGTTACGACCGAAAACTTGCCGGCCAGACCGGCATCTCCTACTACGAGATCTGGAACGAATGGAATATCGCCGGCTATTGGAATGGCACCCCGCAGCAGCTCGTCCGCATGGAACAGGATGCACGCTGCGTGGTGAAAGGTCCGCCCTCCGGCAAGTCATGCTATCCAGGAATCTCTTTTCCGGCCGGGGGACTGGATCCAACGGCAGACATCGTAAGCCCCTCACCTGTTGGTGCGCACTCGGTGCTGAATGCTGTAGAAACAAATTTGGCGACGTACTTTTCGACGTACGTCAATAACTACCCGGGGGGCTCGTTCTCAGATGAGATCGGCTTCCATGGCTATGTCGGAACAACCACGAAAGTCAGCACCACTCCCGCCCTCTGTCCCACGCCGGAGGATGTAGTCACCGTGATCGCTGACATGAACATAACTCTGGCCCAGGATGGCGTTCAGAAACCGCTGTTCAACACGGAAAGTGGTTGGAGCGAAGCGGACGCAGAGGGCTTCACCGATCAGGACCGCCAGGCCGCCTTCCTCCCTCGCTATTTAATGCTTCAGCAGTCCGACAACATCGCCCGGGACTACTGGTTTGCTTGGGACAGCAAAGAACTGTCGAGCCTCTACAACGACACCACCGGCGATAGCACATTAGCCGCAACCGCCTACGGCGAAGTTTACCAATGGACCGAAGGCGCAACCGTCAGCCAGAAGTGCGCCACCCAATCCTCCAGCAGCACCGTCTGGACCTGCGGCTACGCGCGCCCGGGAGGATACTCGGCCCTGGCGGTTTGGGACACGAGCCTCGATTGCACGACTGCAAGTTGTCCCACCTCAACCAGCTTTCCGATTCCAGCCGGAGGCTACACCGAATATCGCAATGTCTCCGGCACCGTAACCCCGCTAAGCGGCGCTTCGGTGCAAATCGGAGGACAACCGATCTTGCTGGAAACTGGTCCCTTGCCATAACAAATAGCTCCGCTATGCAGCTTCTTGCACAGTGATTTAGTCCCCGTCAGTGGAGCCAAACGCCCCCATTGACGGGGCTTTTCACGGCACTTATAATCGCGGAGCTTGCCAGCATAGCGCTGTGGGGCGCTACGTTTGTTTAGGTTTGTTTGACCTGCACTGCGGGTAACAAAGGTCAATATCGGTCCGGCCTGGAGTTCTCGTCGAGATTAGAATCTCCCCTGCATCCAAAGGAATAATTATGCGATCTTGCTCCCGCGCGCTGCGCCACCAGACCGTTTCGTTCGCCACTCAAGCCTTGTTCAGCCGCCTTCTCCTGCGTCGTACATTCAACATAGTCGCTCCTTTCACGATCCTGCTGGCGAGCGCTTTGCTGCTGATGGCGGGCAGCGCCGCGGATCCTCACGCGAACGCAGTGCCGCCTCAGCCCCAAAAGCTGCCCAACTATGCCAAGCTTCCGCTTAGTTTCGAGCCGAATCAGGGCCAGACGGATAACGCAGTGCGCTACATCTCACGCGGCACGGGCTATACCCTGTTCCTAACCCCCACGGAAGCTGTTTTCTCCTTGCAGCAAGGTAAGTCGGGGACCAAGATTCCGTCTGCCTATTCCACCATCGGCAAGACTGGTCAGGCCCCATCGGAACGGCCCCAGGATACAGTTCTCCGCGTGCGATTAGTTAACCCGAGCAACACCGCTGCGATCACAGCCCTCGATCAACTTCCCGGGCAAAGCAATTACTTCCGCGGCAACGATCCCACAAGGTGGGTGAAGCACGTTCCTACCTATGCCAGGCTTCAATATAGCGGCATATTCCCCGGCGTTGACTTGGTCTACTACGGAAACCAGGGTCAGCTCGAATACGATTTCGTCGTATCTCCCGAAGCCGATTCTCGCTCCATTCGCATGAACTTCACCGGTGCTCGCGCCCTCCGAATCGACCGTCCAACCGGCGATTTGGTCATGACCGTCGGAAAAGAAGAAGTCCGCTTTCACAAACCAATTGCCTATCAAACGGAATCGCCCGACTCCTCTTCGACACACAACAGCAAGCATTTCGTCGCGGCTGAATATCAGATCCATGCCTCTAATCACGTCAGCTTTGCTGTGGGCAGCTATGACCATACCCGCAACCTGGTAATCGACCCGACTCTCAGCTACTCGACTTATCTAGGTGGAAGCAACAACGACTATGGCACTGCGCTCGCCGTGGACTCCTCCGGCTCCGCCTATCTTACCGGCTACACTGGCTCAACTAACTTCCCCGTTACACCAGACGCTTTCCAGGTTACATGCGGCGGCGGCTGTGCCGGAAGTACGTACGACGCTTTCGTGACCAAGCTCGATCCGACGGGCTCATACCTGGTGTATTCGACGTATCTCGGTGGCTCCGGCGATGACTATGGACAAGGCATCGCCTTGGACGCATCCGGTGACGCGTACATCGTCGGCCAGACCCTTTCGGCGAACTTCCCCGTCACTCCAGGCGCTTTTCAACCCCAGTGTGGCGGCGGCAGCGGCAAAACTTGTCCGGGCGGCGATATTTTTATTACTGAGCTAAATCCCGAAGGCAACGGATTGGTCTACTCCACCTATCTCGGCGGCAGCGGCGTCGACCAGGGCAATGCCATCGCGCTCGACGCTAACAATGACGCCTATGTCACCGGCTTTACCCAGTCCACCAATTTTCCAGTCACTCTGGGTGCTTTTCAGACGACCTGCAAATGCACCACCCGTTCCGTCGCTTTTGTAACCGAACTGAATTCCACCGGGACCGCGCTGGTTTATTCGACTTATCTGGGTGGAAGTTTTTCCGATGTAGGATATGCCATCGCGCTGGACTCTTCTGACGATGCATATCTCACGGGATATACCCACTCCAGCAACTTCCCCACAACCCCCGGCGCATTCCAGACCACGCTAAACGCCGATACCGCTGCTTGGGTCACCAAGATGAACTCCACCGGAACCGCGCTTGTCTACTCGACTTATCTGGGAGGAGACACCACCGCGACGACGCAATGCGAAGCCTGCGGCACATCGATTGCGGTAGATAGCTCGGGGAATGCTTATGTCTGCGGCCTGACCGCGGAGCAGAACTTCCCCACCACGCCGGGAGCCTACCAGACCACGTTCATGGGCAACACGAACGGGCACGACGCCTTTATCACCAAACTAAATTCCGGCGGCTCCGCGCTTGTTTTCTCCACCTATCTCGGCGGCAACGGCGATACCGGAGCTACTACTCTCTCCGTTGATTCCCTCGACAATGTCTGGGTCAGAGGTAATACCAAGTCGACTTCTTTTCCTATAACACCGGGCGCATTTCAGCTCGCCAACGCCGGAGCGTATGATGTGTTTGTTTCCGAACTGAACTCCGCAGGTTCGGAGCTTCTGTATTCCACTTATCTCGGCGGTTCTGGCACGGAGTACGGTGGAGCAACGCGGCTCATCGCGCTTGATCAGAACGTTCCTCCTGGCGTTTACGTTACTGGCTATACGAACTCGACTAACTACCCGGTAAGTGAGGGAGCGATCCAAACCACGCCGGGCGGAAATAACGATAGCTTCGTAACCAAGTTTGCTCCGAGCCCAAACGTCGGACTGTCTCCGGCGCTCAACTTCGGTTATCAGACTGATGGCACGACCAGCGCTCCTCAAACCGTTACCTTGATGAATACGGGCAATACTAACCTCACGGTCAGCAGTGTGATGATCGTCGGAGCCAATGCGGCTGATTTCGCCGAAACAAATTCTTGTGGCACCATCCCCCCCCAGGGTACCTGCCCGATCAACGTTACTTTCACTCCATCGATCATCGGCAGCGAATCCGCCGACTTATCGGTGACGGATAATGCGCCCGGCAGCCCCCAACAGGTCAGCCTGACCGGTTATGGCGTAGGGAGCGGGCCTACCGCGGTCTTGTCACCCACCCGCCTCGGCTTCGCCACTCAATTGGTGGGCACCAGCAGCCCGTCGCAGAAGGTCACTCTGACCAACGCAGGCAGCACGGCACTGATCATTACGAGCGTGAAGATTACCGGCGATTTCTCGCAAACTAACAATTGCGGCTCGAGTCTCGCGGCCGGTTTGACTTGCACAATCAACGTAACTTTTAAGCCAACCGCGCCCAACACTCGTACCGGCACAATCACTCTTATCGATAACGCCACAGGAAGCCCCCAAACTGTAGCCCTGACCGGCGTCGGCACTTATGTGAGACTTACGCCTGGTACCCTGGCCTTCGGCGCAATTACGGTGGGTGACTCCAGTCCTGCGATGAAGGCAACTTTCAGCAATACCGCGAGTTTTAGTTTGGCAGTTACAATCTCCATCACGGGAACTAACGCTTCGGAGTATAGCCAGACTAATACTTGTGGCTCGTCGGTCCCCGCCAACTCCAACTGCACCATCAGCGTCGTCTTCTCGCCCACTGCGAAAGGCGGAGCGTTGGCCAGCCTGTCGGTGGCGGATAGTGGGGGCGCGAGCCCGCAATTGGTGTCTCTGCAGGGAACGGGTCAGTAAAGGGCTTTCTAAGACCCCGGTTCTCGAGCGGGAACGGCTTTCAGGCTGTGCCCACTTCTCGCCACAGTCAGCGCGCATCCAGCCGAGGCCACCGTCTGTCACTCACGCGCGTTTGCGGCTAATCGTCATCGAGGTGGCAGAGGTAGGCGTGTTTCAGACGCACGGAGCGACGCAGCGGGCCATCAGGATCGAACCCTTTTCGATGTTTTGCTTCGGATCAACATTCGGCCCGGTCCGGGCGGAACGCCGCCTGCATAAGGGCGTTCCGTGCCCCCCGAGCAAGCTAGTATTTCCGACTAGATCGGCGGATTGAGCGACCATCGCTGGATAACCATTCGACTATCGTCCTCCAACCGCGTCTATCGGGGGACAGCCATCAACAAATATCGTCAAACACAGCGCTGCACCGCCGACATTCCCAATCGACGCTGCCGTTTCTTGCGCTCTTGAGCTCTCGAAGGGCTTTTAGTACTGGCGCTTAGAAGGGAAAGAGCAGATGGATGCCCTCTGTCGCTCAGTGGACTTTCCATGCAGAACCGCGTAGTACTTTTCCTGCCGCCTGCCTCAGTAATCCGTTGCCGGATCCCAGAAGGTGGTGACAAACGTTGCCGGAATGTTGACTGTATCCGTCGGATTGATGATTGGATCGTTTCGGCCAGCGTCAGACGGGTCGAATGCCACGAACCCATAGCCCGGTCCGGATCCATTAGTGAACGCATAGTTATCGGTAGGATAAGTTGCATTTACAAAACCGGGGTTCGTGTTGGCGGTCCCTGACAGATCCTCGCCCAGCCCCTGCCATCCGGCAAAAGTATAGTAAGTCCAACTACTGGATGTGCCACAAATCGTCGGCGAGTTTGCAATTACTTGATTGTGAAACGCTTTCGGGTCGGTATTGAACAGACCGTCCAACCGCCAGTACACGTTGCTTTGCCAGTTATGCAAGTCCGTCATCGGAAAGCCGCACGAGTACTCGCATCCGTTTTGCACATCGAAGGGGTTCGGTTCGGTTGTCGAGTACCGGTCAAAGTAACTGATATTGCTGCTCGCGTTGAAAATCACAGTGGGCGACGTCGGGCATACATTCGACACATAAGGATTTCCGTTCGCAATCACAGCTTGCCGCGCATACGCGAAAATATTGTTGTTGATCGTATTCGGATAATTAGCCAGTTGCGGGCCATGCGTAATGTTCACGTTCATCGCTGAAACCCGGTACACCAGGTTGTTTTCCACGGTGACAGCGCCTGTTCCAAACCCATCCAGGTTGATGCCGTAGCCTCCGTACCCGTCGCTGTCAATGATTCCCGCATCCGTTGTGTCATGCACCTTGTTATTGAGAACCTGATTGCCCGTCGCGATGAAGGTAGAGCCCCCGGTTGCAAAATAAATTCCCCCGCCGTCGTCCGTAACTCCTTCGTATAAGTCGAAGATGTGGTTAAAAGAGACTGTGTTGCTGAAGGTGCCACTCGAGTTCTTCTTGCCGGGCGAGCAACTTGGTGCAAGACAAATCTCAATCCCGCTATGGTAGCCGTCATAAATATCATTATGGGCGTAGAGATTGTTGTGTCCACTGCCCTGCACAATCCCCACCCCGCTCGGGAACTCCCGCCCGTATCCCTCGATCAGGGTATTTTCGACGGTGTTGTTCTGAGCCACATTTGAATCGGTGTCAGTAGACGCGGGCTCCTGTCCGAACCGAATGCCCATACCCCCGATATCGTAGAGAGCGCTGTTCTCGATCACGTTGTACGCGGTGGTCTCGGAAGTGTTATTGGTGTAGAACTCGATTCCCGAACCTGAGGTCATCGTGATGATATCGCTGTTAAAGGTCACGTACTGACAGTTATAGCAACCCACCGCGGCCGGCATTTGTGGCTCCTGCTGAGTCGATACGTAGCCGGTGGATGGTACGGTGAAATCGTCGTGTTCAAACTGCAATCCCTGGAACGTCACATACTCCAAGCCGTTCCCGTTGAATACCTGAGTCGACTGCGGAACGACGATCGTATCGGTTGGCGGATTCTCGCCCGCATTTGCCAGGTAAGTCAACACATACGGCACCGCAGACAGGTTCAGGAACCATTGACCGGACTGGGTCAGCAGATCTTTGACGTTCTCTACGACGTACCTGTGGTTCTTGATAAAGCCATGCACACCGTCCGTCTGCTTGGTTGGCCCGGTTAGATACACGATGTGGTTCGTGCTATCGATGGAACTGATCCGCATCTTCGGAACGCTCCAGAACTCCCAATCGAGTAATTCAATATCTCCGGTGGGGTACGGAGGATACAGGTTGGTCCAGGTTGAGCTCACATCGCCGGCGTTATAGTAGAAGCGGTCGAAACACTCCCACCCTTTGTTTGTGATATACACCGCGCAGTTCGGATTCGGAGGATTCGCCGGAGGCGGTGCGCCTGCCAGATAGATAATTCCCGCGTTGCGCAGGTAAGTGCCCAAACCACCCCCTACTCTTGGGCGCAGCCGCCGTACTCCGTTGTAATAGAGATTTTCAAAATACGTCGTCGTCGTCGGTAATGTAGCCGTCCACGTATTACCAGTAGTATTAATCCACCCTGTCACCGCCATGCCGCCGCTGAGTATCGGCGTCTGGTTGGGATAGTTCTCCCAGATGACTCCCAAGGTCGACGTTCCGGAATCAGCGGACGTGAATGTAAGAGCCTGCTGATAATAGATTCCGCCCAGGATTTGCACTGTAACGGGGGTAGTTCGTCCGTTCGCATTGGCGACGATCGACTGAACGGCGGTCTGCGCCCTCGCAATGGTGGCAAACGGACCGTCTGTATTTGTCGAATTAGGTGCCGACAACGTGCCCGACCAGGTATCCTTCCCATTGGTAGCGACAAAATAATCCGATCCGGTACCAACGTTAACGGGAGCCGCCGTACTTGTAATTCCGGTATAAGTGGCCGTGATCGAGGTTGCCCCAGTAGCAACCGCGTCGACTAACCCGCCTGTCACGGTTGCAGCTTTTGAGTTTGACGTGCCCCAAGTTGCGCCCGATGTAAGATTTTGCGTCGAACCGTCGCTGTAGTGACCCGTCGCGGTCAGTTGCAAGGTGGTGCCAACCGAGAGCAGAGCAGAGCCTGGGGCAAGACTGATCGAGGTAAGCGTAGGTCCGGACGATTGCCCGGTACCGGACAAGTTAATCTTCTGCGGACTATTCGTCGCGCTGTCCGTGATTGTGACTGTGCCCTTGAGTGTACCCGTACTTTGCGGAGTGAAGGTCACGCTGATCGTGCAAGTTGTTGCGCCGGCCAGCGAACTACCGCAGGTGTTGGTCTGGGCGAAGTTTCCCGTAATCGTTATGCTTGAAATGGTGAGGACGGTAAGATTAAAGTTCTGCAGGGTAGAGATCTTTGGCGCGCTCGTTGTCCCTACGTTCTGAGCGGGGAAAGTAAGATTGGTCGGCGAAAGAATCACTCCCGTAAGGCCGTTGCCTGTGAGGCTCACGGTCTGCGGACTGCTCGTTGCACTATCGGTTACTGTGAGATTGCCAGTGAACGTCCCAGTCGCGGTCGGACTGAATGTGACCGAGATAGTGCAGTTCTTGCCCGCTTTTACCGTCGTACCGCAGGTATTGGTCTGGCTGTAAGGGCCGCTGATGGTCACACTGGTAATGGTCAATGATGCGGCGCCAGTATTCGTGAGGGTCGCTTTCTTGACGGCACTATTTGCGCCCACTGCAACATTGCCGAAAGACATGCTTGACGGTGTTAGCGTCGCGGTTTGTGCGTTGGCAGCAATAGCCAGAAAGCACACAGCCATTGCGCACAAGAAAGTTTGCCCCAAGATTTGACCGCAAACGATTGTTTTGCGAATCCCCATGTCAGTGTTTGTCCCCGTCAACAAAAATGAAGTGCTACGCCCCTTACTGGCCAGTCCCACTCAAAGGAATATTCTGCGTCGTGTTACCGCCTAAGAAATCTTGAATTGTCACGTCCGCCGTAAGTGATCCCTTGATAGTCGGAGTAAACGTCACGGTAATTGTGCAGCTGGAATCCTTCGCCAGAGATGTACCGCACGTGTTAGTTTGTGTAAAGGAAGAATTATTCGGTCCTGTAATCGTGATGCTCTTGATCGTAAGCGCCGTCTTCGCGTTGTTTGTGAACGTGATGTTCTGCGGCGCACTCGAGGTGCCGACCGTTTGGGCGCCGAAACTCAAACTAGCCGGCGTCCAGCTCACATAGGTCCCCGTGCCCGTCAGCGTTACTGTTTGCGGACTCGCTGGAGCATTGTCCACGACAGAAACCGTCCCGGTTCGCGTATTAATCGTAGTCGGCGTGAACGTGACGCTGATCGTGCAACTGGCTCCCGCAGCGACCGTGGTTCCGCAGTTATTTGTCTGCGCAAAGTCGCCCGTGGTAGTGATGCTCGTGATCGTCAGGGTCGCCGTGCCTGTATTCGTTAGCATCACGTTCTGTGCCGGGCTGGTGCTGCCGACCAACTGCGTGGGAAAGGTCAGGCTTGTGGGATTTAAGGTAACGGCGGGCGAGGATCCACCCTCCCCGACACCCGTCAGAGTCGTCGATTCCGGACTGTCGGGAGCGTTGTCGGTGACCGCCACGGTCGCATTTTCGGTTCCGGTGATCGATGGCGTGAAGGTCACAGTAATGGCACAAGTGGCTTGCGGCGCGATGCCGGCACTGGTACAAGTGTTGGTTTCCTTGAAGTCTGCCGCGTTGGTTCCGGTGATCTGCACCACTGAAACGGTCAATGTGGCATTGCCCGTGTTCGTCACCGTGATCGTCAATGGGGCGCTGGTCGTGCCCACATTCTGATTTCCGAAGTTAAGGCCGCCCGAAAGTCCTACGTTGGGGCTGGGCGCGAACTTGGTTACGAACGCGTCGTATGCTCCACCTATCTTGGTTTGAAAGGCTCCCGCGGTAACTGGAAAGTTAGTAGAGTTCGTATACCCGGTAACATAGATATTTGGCGGAGTTTCGTTATCGATCGCGATCATGGTTGTCGCCAAGCCATATTCGCTGCCCGTTCCGCCCAGGTAAGTTGAGTAGTTCAAGCCAGAGCCTGCCTCATTCAAGATTGTAACGAAGGACATGGAGTTCAGGCCGGCCTCGAAGACGGTCTGATAAGCGCCCGGCGTCACCGGAAAATTCGTAGAAAACGTGTTGCCTTTGAGGTAAGCGTTGTTCGAGCTATCCAGCACGATGGAGGTCACGCCATCATCGCCGCTCCCGCCGATGTAAGTAGAGTAAATCACCCCGGTCCCGCTCGGATTCATTTTGGTGACGAACCCATCATGAAAGCCGCCAGCAAATGCAGGCTGGAACGATCCAGCCGTGGTCGGGAAGTTCGTCTCCCAAGTCAGGCCGGCCACGTAGGCGTCTCCCTCAGAATCCACGGCGATTGCCGAGCCGCAAACCGCACAAGCGCTGGTGCCAGTCGCAGTTCCGTTCAGATAGCTGGAATAGGTCAGTGTCGACGCTGTGGAATTGATCTTGCTCACAAATGCTGATGTTGGACCGCCAAGCGTTATCTGAAATGCGCCCTTCGTCGTAGGGAAATTCGTGGAGTAGGTGTATCCCGTCACATAGGCGTTGTCCGAGGAATCGAGGGCAATGGCGTAACCCACATCGGCGTTGTTGCCCCCGAGGAAGCTCGAGTAGCCGAGTGTAGATCCACCCGCATTGATCTTAGTAACGACGGCATCGACGAGTGCCTTGCTGCAAGAAGAACACTTACTTTGAAACACGCCAGTCGTGACTGGATAGTCGGCCGACTTCGTGTACCCAGTGATGTAAGCATTACCGCCGCTGTCGATTGCGATGGCATTACCCTGATTGGTGACGCTACCGCCAATGTAGGTCGAGTAAATCAGCGCTGCGCCCGACGGATCTAACTCGGTGACGAAAACATCCCCGTCGACGCAGTTCGCCGTATTGGCGATAGGATGCTCAGCGTTCTCCAGCACGGGTTTACAGGTTGGCTGGTAAGCGCTGGGAGTTGTAGGAAAGTTATCTGAGAACGACGTTCCAACAATGTATGCGTCGCCGCTCCCATCCACCGCGACACCGTAGCCGTAATCCTGCGAGCTGCCCCCCAGGTAAGTGGAGTAGATCAGCGCTGTCCCCGTGGAATTGAACTTCGTGACGAAAGCGTCATAATTAGGCGCTGCGCAACTGCCTCCACCGCACGAGGTCTGGAATGAACCAGCCACGATTGGAAAATTGGCCGACGCGGTGTATCCAGTAATGTATGCGCTGCCGGTCGAATCTACAGCGATCGACGTCGCATAGTCGTTGCTGCTGCCGCCGAGATAAGTCGAGTAACTAAGCTCCGGATCGATCACCAACACTTTGTTGTGATCGTAGGATCCCAGCTCGAAGCTCACGCGGTTCTTTGCATCCAACGAGAAGCGCGATTCGATGACATCCTTGCGATCGCCTGCCATCTGGTAAGCAACCGGTTTGTTGAAACGAAACTTGGTGCCAGACGCATTTATAACCAAATCGCCGGTCGCGCGATCGAGAGTGGCCGCTACCCCGCCAAAACCGACTTTGATGTTTCCGGCGTCGCCGCCCGGTGCGATCACAAAGTCGTATTCCAACTGGCGCTGGTTGCCGTAATACACCAGATCGACTCCCGGGTAGACATCCCGGTAGCCGACTTTGCTGTAGTTCACAATGCCCGTCCGCCATTTTTGCGGATCTTTGCCCACGAAATAGTTTGTCGTTCCCGGTAAAGGATTCAACCCCGAAACCTGCGCGTTTTGGTTCGCGCCGACCAGGTGCATCCGAAGCACCGCGGCCTCACCCACCGGTCTTGGATGCGTTCCGACCTTATCGCGAAATGGCGCCAAGGGAAGCGCGCTGTTCTGTACCCGCGAATCCGCGGTGATCTTTTTCCCCTGCTCTCTTGCGACCTTCCCTTTCGCCACGGGCAGCACCAGCACCGCTTCATCGCTGGTGAGAAAAACGGTGTAGCCCGGTCCGCGGGAAAGAAACTTCACTTGTCCATCGGTCTGACCATCATTGGCCTCGAAGCTCAGCGGGAGCTGGCCGTAGGTTTCGAGAATTTTATCCTGGTCAACCGCGGATGCAACGGAAGAGTGAACAGCAGCAGTTTTTGCGGAATCACCGTGAAGGACCAGCGCCCCCAGGCTCAACATCGTGCCAACCAAGGCGAACCGGCCGATGCCGGACGCAGTCCTAGACAGAGAATTCATGAATGCCCCCAGAGTCCCACAGATCCCACAGTTGAAATCGCAATCAAATTCAAAGCCCACGGTTGAAATGAAAAAGAGCTAAACACGCATCGAGCCAGCGTGGCTTGGTTTTTCCACGCTGGCTCGGTGCTTAGACCGAACAGCTTATTTCTTTGCAACCGCAGCTGACGCGGTGCCGGTACCCGTGAGGGAGACCGACTCCGGAGCGGCCGGATCACTGTTACCCACCGTCCAGGTCGCGGTGAAGCTTCCGACTGCTTCCGGCGTGAACGTGATGGCGTAAACGCAGGAGGAGCTAGCCCCAAACGTCTGTCCGTTGACGGTAGGGCAGGTCGTCTTTCCCGTGTCCAACGACCAGTATGGCGACGACCCGGTGAAGTTTTGACTGTAGAACGTTACCGCGTTGGTTGAGGCGTTCTTCACCGTGATGTCCATCGGAGCGCTGGTGACACCCTCTACCGTGCTCGGGAACGTTAGCTTCGTCGGCGTTACGCTCAGCTCGGTACCTTCGGCGCTGATCAACAAGCCCTGAGGCGACTCGGTAAAGTTGCCGGTGTAGATGAAGGTCGTATCCGCCCCGCCGCCCGAGTAAGAAGTTGTCGGGCAGAATTCGACCGTCGAAACGCAAGCCGCGCCCGGGGCCAGCGCCGTCGAGTAGTTGAACGGAGGTCCGCCGCCCGCACACGTGCTGGTGAAAGTGTACTCGGCATCGCCCACCCCGGTCTGAGTGATGTTGGTAAAGTAGATGTCCACGCCGCTTTCATTGGTGAACGTGTTGGTCTTGCCCTTGCTGCAGGTGCCATCCAGTTGATAGCCGGTGAACGTCTGCGTGCGCGGCGTCAGCATGATCGGAATGTTCCCGCTCCCCGTCATCTGCCAGCCGAGATAGTTGTCTCCGCCGGAGGGCGTAAGCAAGTATTGCGCATTCGCCGTCTCCGAAGCCTGCGGATCGAAATAGACCGAGTACGTGCACGTTTTGCCCGCGGCCAACGTAGCACCGCAGGTAGTGGTGTTGCTGAAGTCCGAGGCGTAAGACCCCACGATCGACAGCGTGCCGAAAGTATAAGTCGATGTCCCGGTATTCTTAATGGTGACGGTCTTGGCCGCGCTCTTGTCACCCGAGGTCTGGACCGAGTACGGCAGCAGCGTCGGAGAAATCGTGATCAAGGAATCGAGCAATACCGAAACCGTATTAGCCGAAGTATCGGTGACCGCGATATCGAGCTTGCCATCATCGTTGAAGTCGCCCACCGCGATTCCCGAAGGCCCGCCATTCGTCGGGAAAACTGATTCCGACTTGAACGTGCCGTTGCCGTTGCTCACCAGCACCGAAACCGTGTTGTCGGTGTAGTTCGCCGAGATCAGCGACAGTTTGCCGGAGGAGTTCATATCCGCCGCCGCCACGACTACCGCGTTGGCGCCGATGCCGTATTCCTTGTGATTCTGGAAGGTCCCGTCTCCATTGCCCAGCAGAACCGAAACGCTCTTGTTCGAGGTGCCAACCGCCAGGTCGAGCACGCCGCTGCCGGTGAAATCACCCACCACTACGCTGTTGGGATTGATCGCCGTGGCATAAGTAACGCCAGTCTGGAATGTGCCATCGCCGTTGCCCAGCAAGATCGAAACCGTGCTGTCGGTATTATTGACGACGACCAAGTCAAGTTTGCCATCGCCGTTGAAGTCGCCGATCGCCACTCCCGAAGGACCGTTGCCGATCTTGTAATCGACGTGCGTTTTGAAAGTGCCGTCGCCGTTGCCCATCAAAACAGATACCGTGTTCGCGTTGTAGTTGGCGGTAACGATATCGAGCTTGCCATCTCCGCTCAAGTCGGCCGTCGCCAATGCCAGCGGCTCGTTGCCGGTCGAATATTCCTGGTGGGTTTGCAGCGTGCCATCGCCATTGCCCAACAGAACCGAGACTTCACTGCCGTACTGGTCGGCGGTAGCCACGTCCATCTTTCCGTCGCCATTGAAATCACCGTGAATGATGGCAACCGGATTCCCCGGCACCGAGTACTGCACATGCGTCGGATACGATCCAGAACCGTTACCCAACAGCATGGAGATCGTGTTATTCCCAGTGGCCACCGCCAGGTCGAGTTGTCCGCTGCTGGTGAACTCCGCCGTCGTCACATCCTGCGGCGTCGTGTCGGTCGCATAGTTTGAGGTTCCCCAAGCAATCGTGTATCCGCTCTTGACCACCTGAAAATATCCGTAGTTCGAAGCGACTCCATTGCCGTTCACTACCGTAACAATCCCGGTGCCAGCCGTAGCAATATTCGCCGCAGGAACGACCGCCGTCACCTTCTCCGCCGTCACAAAAGTCGTGGCCAGTGCTTTTCCATTCCAGTTCACCACTGCATCCGAGGCGAATCCCGTGCCATTCACCGTCAACGTGAATTGCGCCGAGCCTGGATTCTTCTGCTCCGGCACCAGCGGTGCGTTGATCAGCGGAACCTGCGCCAGAGCCATCGAAGCCCCCAGCGAAAAGACCATTATCAGGGTCAGAGTTAGAATCAGGCCATTGACGAAACGGCGCGAGGTCGCGCCCGAACCTGGAAGGTTTGCTGCATTCTGCTGGCGGTTATTCACGAAATATTCTCCCCTCAAATTTTTTAAACTGATGGCTGACCCTGAATGCGGGAATCGCCAGCCCTTACCGCTGGCGCGAACCTTTGCAAACTTGCAAGACTCTTAAGATCTACCTGGGTTGAATGCTCGGTAGGCTGGGAGAGGGAGACAACTGCCAACACGAGAAAGCACAGTTTCGCTGCATCCACGCTTACTGTCAAGATGAAGGAATTTGCATGGAGTCTATCGTTTAGAGAAGATGGTTTGCCGGAAACCCTCCGCATCGGCGCCGGCCTGATAGAGCCCGGCCGCTCACTTCCGCCGCCGCAAAGGCTCTGCTAAACTGGTCACAACGTCACCGCGAACCAAGCAAAATCTCCGCAACTTATTGCAAGAAGCGGGGTTTACCATGGTCGCGTCCACACATCAGAAAAACCAATTAGGAAGCCAAGGCATGCTTCGAAGCGCACTCCCTCGCACCGGCTACTCAGCCTTAACTAGGTGGCTGGCATTCTCGCCATCGCTATTGGCGCTCGCGGCCCTCGCGGCTTGCAGCGGTGGCAGTAGCAGCACAACTACGCCCACCGGTCCCACCCTACCCACCATCGACAACGTCTGCAACAACGCACCCTACTCCGCTACCCCGCCCCCCACCTCTCAGTACAATACCCTTTTCGGTATGCACATCCACTCGCTCGAGCCCAGTTCTCCGGGAGGCAATGGCACGCCTTGGCCCAGCACGATTACGTTGATCGACGACAACTCAACCCCCGCCGACACCGTTCAGTTTGGCGGCATTCGCCTCTGGGATTCAGGAACCGGCTGGGCCGACATGAACACCGCTGCTGCAACCTGCAATTTCACCCACATGGACTCGTGGATTCAGGAGGCGCAAGCCAATGGTGTGGATGTCCTTTACGACCTTGGCCGAACTCCCACGTGGGCCTCATCCAATCCGACTGACAGCAGCTGCTCGTACACCGCCGACGGCGGCGATGGACAATGCGATCCCCCGAACGATCTCGAGTCCGACGGCTCGGGTCCGGACGCGATCTGGATCGGCTGGGTCACATCCGTTGCAACCCACTATAAGGGTTACGTGAAGTACTACGAGATCTGGAATGAATGGAATATCAGCAATTTCTGGGTGGGGACGACGGCGCAGCTGGTCCGCATGACACAGGACGCGCGTTGCGTCGTGGAAGGGCCGCCGCTAGCCAACCCCACAGCTTGCAGCGCAAATGGTAGCTCCTTTCCGGGCGGCACTGCGATCGACCCCGACGCAAAAATTATTACTCCCGCACCTGTCGGGTCGCAAAACAATCCGGGTGCTGCCCAGATACACCTGAACGATTTCCTGACCACCCAAGTCGGCAATCTTTATCCGGGAAGCTTCGTCGATATCGTCGGCTTCCATTGCTATGTCAGCACCAAGACTGTCGGCGACTACCCGTACCCCGAGCAAGTGCTTACGGTCATCTCCGACTTGCAAACCGATCTGACCTCGGCAAACGGGGTGCAAAATGATCCGGTGTTTTGTACCGAGGGCGGATTCGGCAACGCCAGTGAAGAAGGGTTTACCGACCCCGATCTGCAGGCCGGCTTCGTTGCGCGTTATTACCTTTTGCAAAATCCCACGGTCGTGTCCCGAGTGTATTGGTACGCCTGGGATTCGACGACATCGTATCCCGGAGCTCTCTGGGACTCGACCAGCGGCGTTCCCTACGAAGCCGCAACAGCCTATGCCGAAGTTTACAAGTGGATCAACGGCGCCACGGCGAGCAATTGCCAACAGAACGGAACGGTTTGGACATGCAACCTCACCAGATCGGGATACCAGGCTCAGGCAGTGTGGGATGGAAACACAGCGTCGAGTTGCTATAAGGCCGGCGCGCCGACTTGCTCGACTTACACTGTTCCCTCCGGATACACCTTGTCTCGAGATCTGACGGGAAAAGAAATTTCCGTTTCTGCCGGCGCAAGCGTCAACTTGTCGGCCAAGCCGATCCTGCTGGAATCCAGCAGCCTGCCGTAACTCCCAACCTTATTCGCCGAGATGGCCGACCGGAGGCCGATTCTCGGGAGTATGCAAATTTTGTCATCTTGACGGCAGGGTTAAAGCGCCGTACTCTTCTGAAACGCAGTGCGGCCTTCCGCAATCCTCCCCGCGGTCCACGCACTTTCATGCAGTGAGCTGTCCCCTAATTTCAAATCGGAGCGGTCAGAATGAGCGGTCCTAAATTCTCTCGCCTTCTTGTGGTTTGTCTGCTGCTGGGCACAACCATGACGCTGCCGTTGTCGGCGCAAAAATGGAATCGCTACGGCCCAGGCACGCGCACGCAAGCCTCCGTGGTTTACGATTCGGCGACCAATACGATGTTCTCGTTCGCCGGCCAGCACGCCCCCACCAATATCGATTTCAACGATATGTGGGCGCTGCAGAATGCAATCCCATCGTCTTCTTCAACGCAGGAGAATCTGCAGTGGATACGATGGACGATCACCGGCGCCTCGCCCAGCGACCGCTTCGGGCAGAGCATGGTATACAACTCCACCAGCGATCGCGCTATCGTTTTCGGTGGTGGCACTGGCTTTCCTGGACCGTGTGTCAACGACCTCTGGGTCGTCACTCATCTGAACGGCGTGGGCGGCTCCGCGGCGTGGAAAAAACAAACCCCTACGGGGACCATTCCGCCCATTCGTGAAGGCCATACTGCGGTCTACGATTCCGTTAACAACAAGATGATTATCTTCGGCGGCAATGACTGCAATGGTAATTACTACAATGATCTTTGGATTCTGAGCAACGCCGACGATTCCACCGCCACTCCGTCGTGGCAGGAGATCACGCCGGTCGGAACTCCGCCCAGCGTTCGCTCACAGGCGACCGCCATTTACGATTCGGTGAACAATGTGATGACCCTGTTCGGGGGCGGATCTTCGCCTACGGCTGTTAACAATGAGGTTTGGACCCTTACCAATGCCAACGGCTTAACCGGAACACCCACCTGGACCAAGCTTTCGCCGACTGGCACCCAGCCCAGCGCTCGCATCGGTCACTCCGCTACTTACGACGCGACCAATAACCGAATGACTATTTTCGGCGGCGGCAACACCAAAGGCAAAGTTCTCAACGACGGATGGGTCCTCACCAACGCCAACAACATCGGCGGAACGCCCTCCTGGACCGAGTTGACCTTCACCGACACAGCTCCGTACCGCAAGAGTTTTATGGCGATTTATGATCCCGTCTCCAATGACATGGTGATCTGGGGCGGCGACAGCAGCATTGCCTTCACCTTTACCGACGACCACGTCTTCATTTTGAGCGAAGCCAACGGCTTGACCACCAAGAAGGAGGAACAATGATTTTCAGCAAAAAACTTCTCGGCGCGATTGCGCTGCTGGCTCTGATGACGCCGGTTCTCGTTTCGGCGCAGACCTGGACGCAGGATGGTCCTCTGGCCCGCTATTACACCAGCGTGATCTATGACGTTGGGACGGACCAGATGGTGGTCTTCGGCGGATACAGCGGAACCGACGCTCTGAACGATCTCTGGGCGTCGCCCAGCATTGTGAAAGCTGGGCAACAAGTCACCACCGCTCCCTATCTTTGGCAGCAGAAATTTCCCACGGGCACGATTCCCGCGGCGCGTTATGGCCACGGTGCGGCTTACGACGGCGTAAGCAATCGCATGATGCTGTTCGCCGGGGCAAGCAGCAATACCAGTTGCTTTAACGATTTCTGGCTGCTCGATGATGCCAACTCCAGTGATGGAACGCCTTCCTGGGTACAGGAAGTTCCTTCGGGTACGCCGCCCGCGGCGCGCAGAAACTTTGTCGCGCAATACGATTCCTCCAGCAACACTCTGGTGGTATTCGGCGGCTCCAATTGCGGCACCGGCTATGTCAACGATGTTTGGGTCTTGAGTAATGCCAACGGCGAAGTTGGCACTCCGACCTGGACCGAGCTTTCCCCGACCGGCGTCGCTCCGACCGGCCGTGAGAATGCGAGCGCCATCTACGATTCCACCAATCATGTGCTGACCATTTACGCCGGGGATGCCGGCGGGGCCGGCCTGTCGGATGTTTGGAGTCTCTCCAATGCCAACGGCGAAGGCGGAACTCCGACCTGGACTCACATCACGCCTACGGGGACCGCGCCGGTCGCTCGGACGGGACAGAGCTCTGTCTACGATTCCGTTAACAACCGTCTGATTATGTACGGAGGAGTAACGACGCTAACCGGAACGGTCCCGCTGGGAGATACGTGGGTTCTTACTTTCGCCAACAATATTGGTGGAACCCCGGCTTGGATTTCTGAAAAGGTCACGGGAACCGCCCCGACCCTGCGCTTCCACTCCGGCTTCTATAACTCGACCTACAACAACATGGTTGTTTTTGGGGGAGAGAACCAGATCACGGGAGCCGTCTACAACGATCGCAGTTTCGTTTTAACCGTGGCCAACGATCTCTAACCCAAAGCCGCGCTCTTGTTGGCGGCTTGTGCACTTTGCAGTAGCGGCGCAGATGCGACAAAAAGACTTTCTGCGCCGCACCCTCCCCCTTTTCTTCATTTTAGTGCTATTTTTCAGGCATACTCTTCAGCTCTTCGCTTCTCCCCTTCTGTTTTATGACCGTTGATTACAGGGGCTCTCTTTGCCGCGATCCGACGAAATGATATAACGGCTATTCACCGAAGCTTGCAGAAAGAGGTTGGAATGACCAGCAAATTGCCGAAAAAAAGAGCTGCCGTCTTGGGCGCAGGAAAGCTTGGCGGCATGTTACTTCAAGCTTTAATTAAAGAAGGATTACTATCGAAGAAGTCAACGCATGCGACCATGCGTCACGCGGAAAAGGCTCGCGCGCTCGGCGAGAAACTCGGCATCGACGTCGGCACTGACAATGCCAAAGCGGTCGAGGGCGCCGACATCATCTTTATTTGTGTGAAACCTCAGACCGTGCAAGAAGTCGTGGAAGAGATCCGTCCACGCGTTGCGCCCGGCGCACTTTTGATTTCTGTGGCCGCATCGGTTTCCACCGCGCAAATCGAGAATGCCCTCGGTTCACCGCACGCGGTGGTGCGCGCCATGCCCAACACGCCTTGCGCCTTGGGGGCCGGAATGACGGGGCTGTGTAAGGGCCGCTACGTTTCCGCCGAGCAGATCGCGCTGGCCTGCTCCCTGTTTGAAGTCGTCGGCCGCACCGTCGTGGTCGACGAAAAACACATGGACGCCGTCACCGGGCTTTCCGCTAGCGGCCCCGCTTTCATCTACATCATCCTCGAATCCCTCGCCGAAGCCGGAGTGAAAGTCGGACTGCCTCGCGAAGTCGCCACGCTGCTCGCGGCGCAAATGACCATGGGCTCGGCCAAGATGGTTCTCGAAACCGGCGACCATCCCGCGCAGTTGAAAGATTCGGTGACCACTCCTGCGGGATGCACGATTGACGGCATTCTCGAACTGGAGGAAGGGAAGCTGCGGGTCACTCTGATTAAGGCTGTGGTCAAGGCCACGCACCGGGCGCATGAACTCGCTTACAATGGCTGACAGCTAAACCTGTCCTTTGACGACGAGCCAACGCATCGACAGAAAACCGTCCTCCCTCGCGGAGACTGCCGTCGCTGAGAAGAACGGCAAGCAGAGCGGCGGGATCTGCTTTTGGCTTCTGGCGGTCGTCGCCGTGGTCTACGCCCTGCTCGCCGGGCTGCACACGATTCAGGATTTTGACATCGGCTGGCAGCTCAGCACCGGCCGCTGGGTGCTGCAGCATCATCACACTTTTTCCGCGGACGTTTTTTCCTACACTGCGGCAGGCGCGCCTTGGATCTATCCCGTTTTCTCCGGCATCATTTTTTATCTCACCTACCTTGCCGGCGGATATGCATTGCTCTCATGGCTGGGCGCTGCCACCTCTGCAGTCACCGTCGCGCTGTTACTTCGGCGCGGCAACATCGCAGGGGCCGCACTGGCGCTGATCGCGGTTCCGCTGATCGCAAATCGCACGCAGCCGCGCGCGGAAATGTTCACCACTTTGCTCTTCGCCGCATTCCTCAGCATCTTGTGGCGCTGCTATCGCAGCAGTCACGAGACCACTAATCGTTCGCGCCTCTGGCTGCTTCCGGTTCTGATGGTCGCCTGGGTGAATCTCCACCCTGGATTCGCCGCGGGCCTGGCACTCTGTGGCGCCTATGTGTTGCTCGAACTTCTTGATCTTGCCTTTTCCCGAGATCGCGCGGCGATTCGCGCACGCCTTCATCGCATATGGCCATACCTTGCACTCACGGTTATTGTAATTTTAGTTAATCCCTTTGGATGGAATATCTATCGAGTACTGGCGCGTCAACAGGAGGCGCAGAGCCTGCATAACCAGTGGGTGGTCGAGTGGGAAGGCATCCGCCCATCGTGGAATAGTTTGCGGCAGGCGGTTCATCTGCGCGATCCCCAAGGCGCATTCTGGTGGTTAATGGCGGTCGCGCTCGTGTGCGCCGCGATTGCAGGGTGGCGAAAACGCTGGGGAGCGGCTGCGCTTCTACTCGCCTCGCTCTATTTCGCAATTCAACACGTAAGACTGGAAGCTCTATTTGCCTGCGTCACCGTGGTTCTCGGAGGCTCATTCCTCGATGACACATGGAAGAGTCGGCTAGCCCAGCAGCCGGAGAAATCGCGCAAGAAGAAAATGGCGCAACCCCCACGAAACAACAATTTCAAGGTGCGCCCCGCAGTCCTCTTACTCCTGACCGCCGCGCTGGCTTCTCTCGCGTGCATTCGATGCTGGGATCTGATCTCCAATCGCTATTACCTGCGCTCATCACAATTATCCTTATTCGGCCCCGGAATCTCCTGGTGGTTTCCCGAGCGAGCGCTCGAGTTCATCGAACGCGAGAAACTTCCCGCCAACATCTTTAACACCTACGGTCTCGGCGGATACATGACCTGGCGGCTCTATCCGGAATATCGCGACTACATTGACAGCCGCGCCTTGCCCTTTGGCTCCGAACTCTTTTTCCAGGCCTACGAACTCACCGTGCAGCCCGCCGATTCCCCCGTTTGGCAACAGGAAGCCGATGCTCGCAACATCAACACCATCGTGGTCCCGCTGGCTCGTTACGATGGCATCGCACTGTTTCCGCAGTTGCGTAATTTCTGCTCCAGCCAGTTATGGCGGCCAGTGTACATGGATGAGGTCTCGGCTGTGTTCCTTCGGCGCACCCCGCAAACCGCGGCACAGGTCGACCGGCTCCAGATCGACTGCGACAAAGTCTGGTTCGGGTTCAAGATCGATAAAGACGCTCCGCCCTCACCTCGCGAAACACGACGACAGAAAGCTGAAAGCTTCAACGCATGGGCCAATGCCGCCGGAATTCTTTACAGCCTCGGCCGCTATCAGGCAGCCTTAATGTTCTCCGACGTGGCGCAAGCCATCTTTTCCGACAACGCCGACCTGCACCTCACCCGCGCCCTTATCTTTCAGCATACCGGCCACCCCTCCGAGGCCGAAGCCGAGCTGCGCACCAGCCTGGCGCTGGAACCCAGCGAGCAAGCTGACCTTGTTTTGGGGCTTCTCTACATGACTCAGGCCCGCTACAACGATGCGATTCAGCTATTCCGGCAATCCGCGGAATCCTCGAACCGCCCTCATCACCTATGGATGCTGCTTGGCCAGGCGTACCTGCAAGTGAACCAACCACAACCGGCGCTCGAGGCCTTCGACAAAGCCGAGGCCACCAGCCCGTTTCACAACGGAGGAGAATCCTTGGGCGCGAATTTCAATTCGATGGTCGCTACCGGCCGCGCTAAAGCGTGGTATCAGCTCGGAGATCTGCAACAAGCCGTAAGTTTTCAGGAAGAGGCGGTGCAGCTCGCGCCGAATGATGCCAAGCTGTGGTCAGGCCTGGCGGATCTTTACCAGGCGCAAGGCCGCACGGCGCAAGCGCAACAGGCCCGTGCTCACAGCATGACGCAACAGTAAGGCCGCGTCCGATTGCGGATTTCGTGCGAGCAATCCGGACGCGACCCTGAAAAAAAACTCTTACTTGCCGGCTGGAGGAGAAAGTTCGTAACCCAATCCTCCGTAGAGCCCGCCGCCTGAGGGAGCTACTCCGTACAGACCTCCTGCGGGAGCAAAGATCGCGCCCTCCGGAAAAGCGCAATCGCCGCCGCCGCCCGACCACGTCGTGCCATAGAGATTCCCGGCAGCATCCATAATCAGATTCTCATAAGGAGCCGCGCCGTCGCCGCTTCCACTTTTGAAGGCGTAGAGGTCGCGAAAGTTCC
This sequence comes from uncultured Acidobacteriaceae bacterium, assembly GCA_963818935.1. Classification (GTDB taxonomy): domain Bacteria; phylum Acidobacteriota; class Terriglobia; order Terriglobales; family Acidobacteriaceae; genus Sulfotelmatobacter. The sequence goes on along the minus strand of CAWFUK010000023.1, from coordinate 6,872 downwards.
ACCGTCGCGCGGTAGGCTGCAGTTCAAAGACGACGCCGAATCCATGCGCTCCGCCGGCGGTGGCCGTACCGTAGAGATTTCCCGCCACATCTATGAGCAGGGTTCCCTGCGGATTCGATCCTTCCGGCCCGTTAAAGACGTGCAGAATCGTCTCCGTCCACGCGCCCGAAGTGTTCGTCAACTCATAGACTACGCCGCAACCATTGGTGCATTGCGCGCTGCCGCCTCCGCCCTCGGTCGTGCCATAAAGATTTCCGTACACATCCATGATCACCGTCGTCGCCGGCTGCGAGCCGTCGCTGCCGGAAAAGTCGTGCAAGTGGATCAGGTTATAGGTTCCGCCGCCGCCGAGGGATAGCTCAAGAACATAGCCGTTGTTATTGATTCCGCCGTCAAAATTTGCGCCGTACAAATTGCCGGCCCCGTCCACAACAAGCCCGGGCGTTGGCGCATAACCGTCGTAGCCGTTGGTTCCCCGGCAAACATATACAGCAGCGAGCCCGTCCAGCCGCCCGAACGGTCGGGCGATAGTTCGTAGACGATGGCATCAACGCCCACGGCTGCGCCGAAACGATTGCCGCTGGCATCCATCACTAACGAGCCGACCGGGTTGTTACACAATCCATCGCAGTTGTAGATGAGGTTGTAGTTCCAGCCACCGGAGCCATTCGGAGTCAGCTCGAAAACTCCCCCTACATTGCCCGCCGCGCCGCTTAAGGCTGCGCCGTCAAGTTCCCACCGTTTTCGAGCAAGAGACCATGGGGAAAGATCCCATTCTCGGTTTTTCCTGGGCCATCGTTAAAGTTTTAGAGACTGGTTTCTTTGTCGCCGGCTTGGGCGCAAATGGCCAGCGAAAGGGTTAGGGTTGTGATTACGCTGACAGCGCGAAACATTCTGGACACGATCATGAAAAGCCTCCGTTAGGGCGGATGCCGGGTGATTTGTTTGTGACCGTCCGTGGGGGAGGGGCAAGGTGCGGCTGATCTTTTCACTTAGGTTTCGCGTTACAAAAGCCCTAGGCATGAAAAACCCGCGTTCAGCTATGCCGAATATCGGCTTAACTGAACGCGGTTGATGCTTACCTCCGAATTCCGATCGAACTTACAACGACCGCAGGAAGTCGACCAGATCCTGCTGGTTGGTCTTGCTCAGGTTGTTGAAGTTGACGACGGTCTGATTCGCTTCCGACTGCACATACGTGCCGTTGGCCACGCTATAGTGGTCTTCAATCGCGGTCACGATGTTGTTGGTGCGGCCATCGTGCATGAACCAGAGCCGTTGTCCGATGCCCCACAGCGGCGCGGTGCGGAACTCATCCGGCCCTGCCTGTCCCTGCGGAAGCCCATCTGCCAATCCCGGTCCCATGTGGTGCACGATCAGATCGGAATAAAGATTGATGGTCGTATTGGTCAACGCAGGCCGGGAGGTGGCCGGCGTGGTGAACGAGGTCGTGTGGCAGTAGACGCATCCCGCATTGGTGAACTGCGTCTTGCCGTTCTTGGTGGCGCTGGAGGACGGCCCCGGTGTCGGCGGCTTCATCCACTGTGTGAAGTATTCGGTGCGAGCGCGGTCGTCGGGGAACATTTCCGTCAGGATCCCCGGCGTGAAGTTGACCTGCGTCTCCGGAACCGGGTTCAACACGCAACCAACGGTCTGATCAATTTCGTTGGGGAACGTCACATTGGTGACGCCCATTTCCACGTTGAATTGATTGCCCGACATCAGCAGCGTCGAGCGCACCTGCGCCTTCCAGCCGAAGCGCATGATGCTGCCATCGTTGCCGCTGTAGTTGGGATGTCCCGTGATGCCCAGCGACTGTTTGATGGTCTGGTTCGAATTCATGTTGTTGACGATGTCGATGTTGCGCACCACTTCAATCAAGCCATCTCCGTAGACCGGAGTGACTTGCCGAAGCACCAGGTTGCCGTCCGATTGCGCCGTAGCAAAGTCCGGCTGCGCGATGTTGCAACCCGCGGCATCGCTGCGTCCGGTGATCGTGAACAGCTGATGCACCGTGCCATCCGGGATCGTCGTGCCCGGCTGGTTGATGAAGCGCGCTTCCAGGATCGGCCCCGTCGCCGATTCAAACGACGGCATGGTATTCGTGGCGCCGTTGTACTGGTAAACCTGAAACAGCGGGTTGGACGGCGGGCTCGATCCACCTGCCGCCGGATACGCATGGCAGGTCTGGCAGGAGTTCGCGTTGAATCGCGGCCCCAATCCACCATCCGTCGGCGAGGTGACGATGACATCGTGCACCCGATCAAATTCCGCCGTGATGCTGGGCTCGATCTGCTGCTCGTTGGCGCTCAATGTCGTCAGGAAACCGCCGGCATCGGCTGGCAGCGGCCGCGGACCGGGATCCGTTGCCGTCGGGCATGGCGATGGTGTACAGGTCGTGCTGCCTTTTACCGACTTCGGCATATACGCGGCCGCCAACCCAGCCACAACCATCAGCAGGACCACCGGCAGCCCCGCCTTTAACAACCTGTGCTTTATAGGTTGAGTCTTAACTTCGTTTTCATTCGCCCACAATGACATAGTATTCCCCTTCGTATTCTTCTTACCGATGCCTTACAGCGAACGCAGGAAGTTCACCAAGTCCTGCTGGTCCGTCGTCGTTGGCGACAGGTTGTTGAAGTTGATGACAGTCTGGTTCGCCTCTGAGTTCGGGTACGTGCCATTGCCCAGGCTGTAGTGAGCCTCAATCGCATCCACGATGTTCGTGTCGAAGCTATTGGTAGCCGAATCGTAAAGTCCGTTGGACATAAAGAAGTAGCGCTGCCCCACGCCCCAAAGCGGCGCGGTGCGGAATTGATCGCCGGTCGCCTGGCCTTGGCTGACGTTGTCCGCCAGGCCCGGCCCCATGTCATGAACCAGCAGATCGGAATACAAATTCGCAGTCTGATTGCTCAATGCCGCGATCGAAGCATTAGGCGTAGTGAAGGAGACTTGGTGGCACATATTGCAGCCGATGCTTTGGAACACTGCAAAACCATTTGCAGTCGAGGTCGTCGGCGCTACCGGGGTCGGCGGTGCCAGGAATTCCATGAATAGCGTGAACCGCTCAAGGTCGCTGGGGAAGTTCACGCCAATCTTCGGCGCCTCGCCTGTGTCGTTCCGGTCGTCGGGAACGCCCTTGGTTTTGTTGGTCCCCGTAGCGACCGGGAACGGTGGCAGGCAGCTCGCAATCGATTCATCGTTCTCACTGGGGAACGCTTCGTCGCTCACGCCCTCTTCCACCGTGTAAGCCTCGCCCGAGAAATAAAGGAGCGATTTGTTCTGCGCCTTCCAGCCGAAGCGTGTGATCGTCCCGTCGTCGTCGCTGTACTGCGCATGTCCTGAGATGCCTAGAGACGCCTTCAGCGTCTGGTTCGCGTTCATATTGGCGATGATGGCGCTTTCCTGAATTAATTCCATCAAGCCTTCGCCATACGTCGGAGTCGGAATGCGGAAAGTGATGTCGTTGGCCGATTGGTATTCCGCGAAGTTGGGCTGCACCATCGTGGTGCACCCCGGAGCATCCGTGCGGTTGGAAATCGTGAACAACTGGTGCACCCCGCCATCCGGCGTCGTCGTGTTCAGGATGTATGGGAATCGTACTTCGGTGATAGGTCCAGAGGCCGTGATGAAGCTCGGCATGGTGTTGGTCGCGCCCTCCAACTGGTAGACGCCGAACAACGGATTCGTCGGCGGGCTCGTACCACCCGCAGAAGGATAAATATGGCAACTCGTGCACGAGTTCGAATTGAAGCGTGGTCCCAATCCCACCGTCTTCACATTGTCCCCGCCCGTCACCAGATTCACTTCCGTGAAGATCTGCGTCAGACGGGTAGTGATGGCGTTCTGATTTGCGGTCAGAGTCGAAAAGAACGCGCCTGCCGCTGCCGGCAGCGGTCGCGGACCCGGGTCAACCGCAGTGGGGCACGGCGTAATCGGACAGCTATTCGTATTCTTCGTATTCTTCGTCTTCTTCGTCGCCCCATGGGCTACAGTCGCCGGCTGCCACATCAAGAAGCCAGCCGAAGCGGCCACCAGCAGGCCCAGCGTAAGAAATAGTGGAAGTCGGCGACGGGAACTCGATGGAGTTGGCATAGGAGAATGTTCAATTCTTGGCATGGATTTTCTAATCCTGTTCTCTGCGAAAAACGATTGAGTCTCTGCCGCCACTTCAACGGCAGTGATTACGAGGAATTTGTGGGGGATATATCTTGCGTGCCGACTTCGCACGCGAATGCTGTCTACCGTAGTATGAAGCCATCCCCGTGTCAATGAGACAAACTTCTCCGTGCAGAATCTTGCATACCAAAGTAACTGGCCTTTGTGCCAGCTCGCAGCTGCGGGTCCACAAGGCTAGGCGTTACTAGTAATCGTGCCAGTGGCCCAACCGTGCCATTTGAGGCCAAAATCGCCGTCCTCCGTTCCGCCTCGCGCTCCTCTCATTATGTTCGAACACACGCGCATGTCCCATCGTTCACTGTCGTCCACGACCCTTTGGTATCTGCCCTCCTGAGCGCCTCGCCGCTACATTCGTTCCTCAAGGACTCTCACTTCGAGTGCCCTTTGAAAACTTCTTTGAGGTGTACAAAAATGTTTTCCGACGCAATTCCTCCGGCTCGGAACCATCAGCACGCGAATCGCAACCGTTTTCTTCCTTTATTCGGCCTCATAAGCGTTCTATTCTGTCTCGTCCTTTTCAACGCCTGCACTCCAGCCAATTCCGCCAGTTCCAACAACTCTTCTATCTCGGGAACCCATTCCGATCCCTCGCTCATCGTTTCTGGAAATCTTCCTCCCGCGCAAGTGGGTGTCAGCTACAGGCAAAGCTTGAGCGTCAGCGGCGGCAAAGCGCCTTACATTTTCTCTTTGTCATCAGGTTCTTTGCCTCCAGGGATGACGCTGAGCGCGACCTCTGGGATCATCTCCGGAACTCCTCCCACGACCGGCACTTTTAGTTTCGCAGTTCATGTCATCGACTCTTCTGATAAGGGTGGTGCTTCCACTTTTCAGATGACCGTCACCGCGTCGTCGACGGCAGCGGTGAGCGTCACTCCCGCGACCGACAGCATTCCTTCCGCCAGCACGCTCCAGTTGTCGGCGCTAGTCACCAACACCACCAATCCAGCCGTGACCTGGTCTGCTTCCGCAGGAACCATCTCCAGCACCGGACTCTACAAGGCGCCCACCGTCACCGCCACTACCACCGTCACTGTCACTGCGACCAGCGTTGCGGAAACTTCTTCCTCCGGGACGGCTACGCTCACCATCGTTCCTCCCGGGACAGCGCCACCAGTTACCGTCACTGTCACCCCCTCAACGGACACCGTGGCCTCCGCCGGAACCATTCAGTTTTCAGCGCTGGTGACTAATACCTCGAACGTCGCCGTAACTTGGTCGGCTTCTAGCGGAACAATTTCCAGCACCGGACTTTACACAGCACCTACGGTGAGCGCGAATACTTCAGCCACGGTCACCGCAACCAGCGTCGCCCAAACGTCCGCGTCCTCAACCGCATCTCTGACCATCACTCCGCCAGCGCCCCCGGCCTTGGTCGTCACCACTTCTTCTTTATCCGGCGCTACTTCCGGAACCGCCTACTCCAGTTCGCTCGCCGCCAAAGGCGGCACCGCCCCTTATGCTTGGTCACTCACCACGGGTTCCCTGCCCACCGGACTCACCGTGCACTCCAGCGGTTCGCTCTCTGGCACGCCCTCGCAGACGGGCAAATTCACCTTCACCGTCCAAGTGGCTGACTCCAGTTCTCCGCAACAAACCGCTTCGCAAACTTTGACTCTGACCGTCGCCAGCCCGACCCTGCCAGGACACACTCCGGCAGCGGCTTTCCTTGGATTCTCTGAATCCGACACCAACGGCGGCGGTTGGCCCAACGCGACCTACGGCATGCAGCGCTTCTGGGATTCTCCCCCCGACCAATGGCCCGATCTCAACACTGCACCCGGAGTCTTTACCTTCTCCAGCTTGGATAACGATCTGGCACTGGCCTACTCCAAAGGCACCATGCTGGCTATGTACACGCTGGCCCGCACTCCACCGTGGGCAAGTTCCGTGCCCACTGATTCCTCATGCAACTACACCACTGGCATGGGAGGAGGTCTCGGCGAGTGCGATGCTCCCTATGACCTCAATGCCGATGGCAGCGGAACCAATGCTACCTGGAAGGCTTGGATCACAGCCATCGCCACTCACGCCAACGATCCCACGTATCTTGAAACTCACGCTCACATCAAGTACTGGGAGATCTGGAACGAGCCTGACACCAAAGCATTCTGGGCTGGCACCATCGCCCAACTAGCCCGCCTCACTGAGGACGCCAATTGCATCATCACCGGCCGCGGCGTGATCCACGAAAACGGCAACGGCACCGCGACCGCTTGCACTGCAACCGCAATCGATCCCACCGCCCAGATCGTCATGGCCTCCGCTCACGCCAAAACCGTCGCCCTGGCCTACGGACAGAACGAACTCTACTGCAACAATACTTCTGCCATGAAGACCTATCAGTTCCCCTGTCCCAATCCGGCAAATGCGATTGCGACTGCAGTCGATATCATCAACTTCCACATGAAGCCAGGAAACGAGGTTGGCGGCAATTATTGCGGAGTCGACGGCACATCAGCCTGCACTGTGGAAGCCGCAATGCAGTGGTACGTTTCAAACATTCAGGGCATTCTGCAACCCGCCGAGCAAGCTAAACCGCTGTGGGATGGCGAAGCGCAATACTCCAGCAGCGGATTCACCGGAACCTACTCCGATCCGGATCTGGCCGCGTCGTTCATGCCGCGCTTCTATCTCGTCAACTGGACGCTGAATATTTCCGGCATGGCGTGGTATGCGGCCAGCGGAATGGCCGA
>CAWFUK010000022.1:0-96536 GCA_963818935.1 uncultured Acidobacteriaceae bacterium | reverse complement strand
ACAGACGATTACACGCATTGTCCCCAGCGGCGCGCTGCCGTGGTAATGTAGCCAGTCGCGGCGGGAAAACATCCAAACACAGTATGGCTTTGAGTCCGACCGAATTTCGCAGGGCGATGGGGGGCTTCTCGACGGGGGTGACCATTATCACTCTCGATCTGGATGGTGAAGTGCATGGCATGACGGCCAACGCTTTCGCTTCCGTATCGCTCGATCCGCCGCTGGTGCTGGTGTGCGTGAACGAGCGCGCCAGCACCCACGGCCATCTGCACGCCAAGAAAAGATTTGGAATCAATGTGCTTGCGGCCGAGCAGCAGCCCATTTCCGAATACTACGCGCGGGTAGAACGTACTCAGGAGCAGGCCGAACAAGAGGCTGGGGCGCGATTCGACCGCACCGGGAAGGGAACTCCGATATTGCACGGAGCGCTCGCCTACCTGGAATGCAAGCTGCAAAGCGCGCAAGCGGCGGGCGACCATACCATTTTTATCGCCGAGGTGGAGGATGTGGTGGTGCGCGAGGGTGAGCCGTTGCTATTTTTCCGGGGAAGGTACCGCAAGATCGGAGAAGATATGGCGGAGTAGATATGGAAACGGCCCGGCAGGTTCCAGGGAGCGTGCCGAGCCGCTTAGTGGGACTCGCAGACGTTTCAACGATCCTGGCGAATGCGGGCTGTGGAAGGCAAGGTAAGATGTCACAACTACATTGTTAAGATGTCACGGAAGGGCAGTGGGCGGCGATCAGTGGCCAGGGATCAGGAATCAGTGTTCGGTGGAATTTGGTCCGCAGCTCCTTTCTGACCGCCGGTAACTGATCACTAGCTACTGACCATCGAATTTGAGGGGGCTTACATTTTATGACTGAAAAGATGGCGAAATCCGAGGCGGAGTGGAAGCAAAAACTGACGCCGGAGCAATATCATGTGACGCGCGAAGCGGGGACGGAACCAGCGTTCACCGGCAAATATTGGAAGACCAAGGACGCCGGAACATATCACTGCGTGTGTTGTGGCGAGCCGTTGTTCGATTCTTCGACGAAATTCGATTCCGGCACGGGCTGGCCTAGTTTCTACAAGCCGACCGAGGAGAGCAAGGTCGAAGAGCACAAGGATTCCAGTTACGGCATGGTGCGCACGGAGGCACGTTGCGCCAAGTGCGGCGCGCATCTGGGGCACGTATTTGAAGATGGTCCGGCGCCGACCGGCCTGAGATATTGCATGAATTCCGCGGCGCTGGATTTGAAGCCGAAGAAGTAAGGGCTCACTTGTCATCCCGAGCGCAGTGAGGGACCGTGGTTTTTGCCTGCACCAACCGCATCGACGCTGCTGGCAGACACCAAGGTCCCTCGCTTTGCTCGGGACGACAATTTTCGGGTATTTCTATGCGCTGGCGGTTGCGGCCAGTGCTTTCGGCAGCTCGGCCGGCTTGGTCTGATTCTGATTCTGATTCTTGTGTTTCTGCTCGCCGCTGCGCACTTCGATGCCGCCCTTGAGGATGGCGCCTTCTTCCACGATGATGCGCATGGTGGAAACGTCACCGGTGACTGAGCCTTCGCTGCGAATGTCCACGCGATCGCTGCACTCGATGTTTCCATTCACCTTGCCCATGACGACGACTTCGCGGGCCGAGATATTGGCCTGCACGCTGCCATTGCGGCCGATGGTGACGCGGTTATCGGGCACGGTGATCTTGCCTTCGATGCGGCCATCGATGTAGAGCGATTCGGCGCCGCTGACCTCGCCCTTAATCACAAGCGAACGGCCAATCGTGGCCTGCTCAACGGGCACGCTGGTCGTCTTGACGGGATTGGAGTTGTAGTTCGTCTCCGGCGTATTCGACTTTCCGTTGTAGCTATATTCTGAGGACTGCAGCATTCGCAACCTTCCTTGGGGGCCCGCGCAGTTCGTTCCGTTCGCGGCGTGCGCTGGGGCTGGGATTTTTGGCGTAGGTGCTGGTACCACCGGCCAAGCTCAATATGGCACAGAGGTAAGTAATTCGCCGAGATTACGGAAGATAGTGTACGAGTGCGCGGGAGGCTTGCCTATTCGGTCTCTTGAAGAGATTCGCTGAGGCTTTCCCATTCTTTCAGCAGGGAAGCGTGCGTCGTTTTGTGGCGTTCAAGTTCCTGAGCCTGGCGCTGGGTTTCGTCGGCGCTGACGAAATCCTGGAGTGCGGTTTCGCAGCGGACGATGGCATCTTCGGCGCGGCTGATTTCGGATTCGAGTTGCTGGATGCGGTCTTCCATTTGCTTGCGCTTGATGGGATTCAGGCGCTTCTTGTTCTCGGAGTTGTGGTCTCCATAGGTAGGCTGATTGGCCGTGGATGGGCCGCTCGCACTTTTCGCAACCGCGGCGGAAAGTGGGGCACTCGCTGAATCTGATCTTCGCGGCTTCGCGCCGGGGGCGTCGTCCAGCGTGGGCGCAACGTGCTGGCCGCCTTGCTTGCGCCAGAGATAGTCTTCATAGTTGCCGGGATAAACTTCGACCTTGCCGTCTCCAATTTCGAAAACCCGCGTAGCCAGCTTGTCGATGAAGTAACGATCGTGCGAAACGAAAACGACGGTACCGGTGTAACCGACGAGCGCCTCGAGCAGAACATCTTTGGCGCGCAGGTCGAGGTGGTTGGTGGGTTCGTCGAGCAGCAGGAAATTTGCGGGATGAAGCAAGAGGCGCAGAAGAGCATAGCGTCCGCGCTCGCCGCCGGAGAGGACTCCAATCTTTTTGAAAACGTCGTCTTCGGAAAACAGAAAACAGCCGAGCAGGCTGCGCAGTTCGGTTTGCGTAGAGCGCGGAGAGGCGGCGCCGAGATCGTCGATGAGAGTGGCGTCGGCTGCGAGTTCTTTGTATTGATCCTGGGCAAAGTAGTCGGCTTCGACATTGTGGCCTTGTTTATATTCGCCTTGCGTGGGCTTTTCCGCGCCGGCGAGCAGTTTGATCAGCGTAGATTTTCCGGCTCCATTGACGCCGACGAGCGCGATGCGGTCGCCTTTTTCGATGAGGAAGTTGACGTCGCGGAAGACTTCTTTTTCGCCGCTGCGGCCGTTGTTATTCTGGCCGTCATTTTTTCGAAGATCGGGTCGGGCGGGATAGGTCTTGGCTACATCTACAAACTCGGCGACGATGCGGCCGCTGGGCTTGGGCTGCGGAAAAGAAAAGTGGATGGTTTTTTCTTCCGGCGGGACTTCAATGCGCTCGATCTTTTCCAGTTCTTTGATGCGGCTTTGCACCTGCTTGGCCTTGGTGGCCTGATAGCGGAAGCGGTTGATGAAGACTTCGAGTTGCTCAATGCGGTCGCGCTGATTTTTGTAGGCCGCCAGGAGTTGCTCGTTGCGCTGCGTTTTCTGCGCCAGGAATTTATCGTAGTTGCCGGTGTAGAACCAGAAACGCTTGTTCCAGATTTCGGCGATCTTGTTGACGGTCACGTCGAGAAAGTAGCGATCGTGCGAGATGAGCACAAAAGCGTGGGGATAATTATGTAAGTACTCTTCCAGCCAGTTGCGAGCTTCGAGGTCGAGATGGTTGGTGGGTTCGTCGAGCAGCAGCAGATTTGGTTTTTGCAATAGAAGTTTGGCCAGGGCAAGCCGCATCTGCCATCCGCCGGAGAATTCGTCGGTTTGCCGGTCCCAATCTTCTTTGCGAAAACCCAGGCCCATCAGGACTCTTCCGACTTCGGCTTCGATGGAGTAGCCGTCGCGAGTGCGGAATTCGTGCTCCAGGCTGTGATAGCGGTCGGCGACATCGGCGTACTCGGGGCTGGCGTGGTCGAGTTCAGAGAACTTATGCAGCAGAGATTCCATCTCGACTTCCATCGCGCGCAGATCGTCAAACACTGTCATGCATTCGGCGAAGACGGTGCGGCCGGAGAGTGAGAGGCCATCTTGTGGGAGATAGCCGGCGGTGGTGCCTTTGGCAACGATGAGCGAGCCGTAATCGAGCGTGTCGAGGCCGGCGAGAATTTTCATCAGCGTGGACTTGCCGGTGCCGTTCGCGCCCACCAGGCCGACGCGGTCGCGGGAGGTGATGAGCCAGTCGGTATTTTCAAAAAGGAGTTTGTGGCCGAAACGTTTTCCGGCGCCGGAAAGCTGAATCATGCTGGAATTATCGTAACAGGGAAACTTGGGACGTCCTGTTTTTTGGGGCTGTCTAACGATTGACGTATTTGGAGTAGAATTCGAGCGGATTGCGTCGGAGGTGAGTGATGGTTGAGAACGCGGACGACTTTCCTTCCTTCGAAACGCTCGATGCATTCCGGCCTCGCACATGGGCCATCATTCACGGCTCGCTGCTGTCGCTCTTGCTCTTCTTCATGAGCGTCTTCGCAATTCGTTATAGCTGGATTCATGTGTTGAATCTGCGTTTTCCAGAGGTCGTAGTCAATACAACGCAACCGTCGAATGGGAATTCCGCGAAGTTATCCGAATACCGGCAACTCGATGTGATTCCTACTGAGACTGCCGATCCTCGAAGTAAGACCATCGCATCAACGAGCCCACGCCCTGGCGTGGTGGCGGCCGTTCCTGCAGCGCCCGTCCCAACTCGCGGAGTAACGATCTGGCTTGAACCGTACGTCGGGAAATACGTTTCCATCAACCCACCGGCGAAGATTTGGATTCAAGTCGAAAACGATCCCCTCAAAGGTGATCGCCTCGCACTTTCGCTAGCCGCCGGAAGTCATTCGGGCCTCGCTCTCTCGCCAGTTTCCCCGACAAGGTTTGCCATCACTGGAGTCGGAGATGGCTACGTGAACTTTACGGCTGATGCCCAAGGCAGGATCGGCTGGTTAACTCTGGTTGTAGGGGGCAAGGCGATCGCCGCGCAGCGTCAGTAGCGCTCGGGCGGAGCCTAGCTTGTACATGGCGAAAGCGAAAACCTTTAACACAGAGGACACAGAGGAGCACAGGGTACTGCAAAGGATATTGAGCCCGATGGTTTACGGGTGGGCTACTGCGCGGCCAGTTCTTGGTTCGGGATATTTTCCCCACAGTTCGCTGTGGAATTGAATGCGTTCCAACGCGCGGTCAATGACCGCTTCGAGTTCGTGGGCGTACTTGACTTCGCGGCCTTTGGCTAATTTTTGCCGCGCTTCCTCTGCGGTGAACAAGGTGGGCTTGCGCTGCGGTTCGTCGGGGCGGCGGAGTTGGTGAATCTCCATCAGAAAAGCTTTGACCACAAATTCCTGCACGCCGCCGGGCTGCCAGAAGACTCCCTTGGAGTGAATGTAAAGGTGAAAGTGGCGAGGCTCGATGGTGCCGAGAGCGCCGGCTTCTTCCGCGGCTTCACGCTCGGCTGCCTGGCTGTGGGATAGGCGAGCTTCCGGAGAGCCTTTGGGGAAGGTCCATTTATTTCCGCCGTTGGTATTCACCAGGAGAAATTCGATGCCTTTGCTATTTCTGCGATAGCAGACGGCGGCGACTTGCAGAGGCAGCGACTTTTCAACGCGCGGCGAGCCCATACCGATAGGTTACTCCCAAGATATTTCTAGGATGTTAACGTGCAGCGAAAAGTGTGCACGAAGGGTTACGAAAGATAGCCCCTTTTCAAATGGCGACAGATCGCCCTTCGCTGGAAATCGGGCTTGCGGTTAGATAGTGGAGCAGTCTGCTAACGCGCTACGCCAGTGAGAGGAGATTCCTCGCTACGTCTGAAAAACGGCTACGCTCAAAATGACGCCGTTGATTTCAAGATCAAACAGCACCCGCCAGCTACGGTTGGCCGAAGACGACTTGGTTCACCGGCAGATCGTTCGTGAAAGCTCCGGTGGGGTGAGCGTAGGTGACATATTGGGTCTGTCCATTGCCTTGCGCAAACTCAACGTGAGCCTGTCCGGTGTAGTTCACACTGCCCTGATAGGGAGTTTCGCCTTTGAAAAGCAGCGTTGCTGCCGACCACGGTCCCCAGGGCGTGTAGGAGACCATGTAATACATATCGTTCACAAGCGCCGGATTGAAGATGTTCACGTACATGCCCAGATAGGGGCTATAGAAAACCTGGTTGGCTGCGGCGCCTCCTTGAAAGATGGTGACTGCTTTGGCTGGACTTGTGCTCCAGACATTGTTTCCCGCGTAATAAGTCCATTTGTTGATGTTCAGAGCATCGGCTAACGGGACTCTGGCAATTTGGCAGTTGTCGACCAGAAAGCCCGCGGTGCAGCCGTAGGAATACAAAGTCTCGCCGACCACCAGCGCCCCCGAGTTGAAGGCTTCGGCCGTAGCCTGCCACATTAACGTGGGATATTGGCAGCCGGGACATTCAATGGGCCGCGTAATCGCCCCACCGGCGGTTTGAACTGCGATGCCCGTGCCGATCGTGTCCCACCCGGTCATGCCCGGAACGCCGCGATACAGCTCATAGTAGTAATAGAGCACCCGGTTACGCGCCGTATCGTTGATCACCGGGCCATCCCACATCGCGTACTCCGCGCCGCAGGGCTTCTGCGTGCAGTGATTTTTGTCGTGATTGTAGTTGTACGTGCTTTCCCAGGTGAGATACGGCAGGTACTCTGCGGGCGCGCCGGTGCTGTCGAGCAGATCGTAATTCAAATCGATGCCGCTGGAAGCGTCGAGATTCGTGGTCCACGACATCGAGTTGTCGTCCCAATAATTGCCGAGGATGCCAGGCACGGTCAGGGGAGTATCGCCGAATGTCCAAACCGAATTCCCGTTAATGAGAGCGCTGAACGTACCATCGCGGCCGAGGATGTCTGGATTCTGCTGGACCGTGCCCAGCGGTGTGACCGAAAGAACCGGAGGAATCGGCGGAGGTCCGTTCTTGGAGTTGTCTGACTTGGCGTCGGCCGCGAAGCTCGCGTTGGAAAAAATCACGATGGAGCAGGTGACGATCAGGATGAAAAGCAGGGAATGAAGGAAGCGGGAAATCACAGGCAGCTCCTGAGAAGTGGAGAGGCAGTTTGGGAACGACTTGGATAATTTAGCACGTTCCGCTTTCTTGTTCCCCCAGTCTTTCGGAATGAGTCTGAAGAAAAAAGTCTCCATCCGCGGATAGGGCAGCGTATTCATTGCAGCCAGCATCCCGCCGAGCGGAACGTATAGAATGCGCGATCATGCGCAAGATCATTCTGAGTTTGGGTATTAGTCTCGATGGCTATATCGCACGTTCGAACGGCGATGTCGATTTTCTTTTTCGGCCGAAGGACTATCCGAACGACGCTTTTGGCGTCTGCGACACGGCCATTATGGGAAGGAAGACACTCGATGTGGGATTGAAGATGAGTGGGGGAACACTGCCAGGAGGATTCAAGTACTACGTTTTCTCCCGTTCGCAACCGACGGGTGAACGCTATGGCGCAATGTTTACCAACGAGCCGCCTGGGACTTTTGTTGAACGGCTTCGTAAAGCTGACGGAAAAAATATCTGGCTCATGGGCGGCGCCGAGTTGGCGCGCGATTTTTTGAAAGAGGATCTGGTAGAGGAGATTCACCTGGGGATTGTTCCGGTTCTATTGGGAGAAGGGATTCGGTTATTCCTGGCCGGTTTTCCGCAGCGAGAATTCTCGCTGATGGAGAACAAGAGTTATTCGGGCGGATTGGTAGAGTTGAGGTATGAGCGAAAACGCCCGTAGAGCGGGCGCTCCCTTGGCAGGAGCAGGGCAGGCTTTCGCGCGCTCCATATTTCGTCAGTTTTTTTACGCCCCGGACGAAGGCGTCCGGGGCACACGTTTGCGTTTTAGTGGATGGTTTCTTCGCTCTTGCGCACGGCGGGCGAAGTGGTTGAGCCTTCGAATTTAGGTTCGCCCAGTTTGGTGATCCACAGGCCGCTGTGGATGTCGTTGAAGTACATCAGGCTGTTGAGGAGATCGCTGTCGCACTTCACCGAGCAGGGTTGTCCTCCCCATGTGAAGGGCAGATTCGGGCGATAGCCTTTGCTGTCGCCGGTCCAGAAGCGGGCGATCTCGCGGCCCTGACGGTAAAGATCGCCGCGCAGTTCGCCGGAGATATCGAGCACGCGCGCGCCCCCGCTGTAGTAGCCCTCATAGAGCATGTCGTTAGCGGCCCAGAAATTGTGCGAGCCGCCTTCGGGCACTTCATATTGCGCCACTTCTTTGGGATGTTTGAGATCGGAAACATCCATGACATGGCAGATGGCGCGTACCGGAATGCGGTCGCGGTTGTCGAGTTCGAAGATGGCGGGAAAAACTTCATCGCCGACGAAGAGATAATTTTTGTAGCGGAAAACGCTGTGGGTGCCCGCGAGCCAGCCATCGCCATAGAGCTCGTAGTGATTGAATTTGTATTGGCTGACCAGCTTAGGATTCTCAGGGCTGCCACCAGCCATGCCGTTGCCTACATCGAGGATGATCAAACCGTCGCGCCAATAGGCGAGATAGGCGAGGCCATCCATTATCTGCAGATCGTGCAGGTAGCGGCCGCTGGTCACGGTTCCGTACTTGGTGTCGAAGGCGACCGCCGTGGGATTTTCCGTTTGCCAGCGTGCCACTTCCTTGGGATGTTTCGCGTCCTGAAAGTCGATGACGCGCATCGAGCCGGTGGCGTCGTCGGTGATGTAGACGTAGTGGCCATCGATGTAAGCGCTGTGCACGCCTCCGCTTACCGTGGCCGTGTATTCGGAAAGAACCTTCAAATGCGCGGCGTCGGAGGTATCGAGGAAGACGATTCCGTTTTTGCGATTGGAGGCGCCCTCGCGAGTGAAGACGCCGATCTTTTCATCGGGGGTGGTACTGATGTCATTAATGATGCGAGCGTCGACTTTGAGGGTGTCGAGGAGCTTCGGGTTGGCGGGATCGGAGATATCGTAGGTGAAAACCTTATCGGCGAGGGTGCCGAGGTAGGCGTGATGTCCGATGATCCATTCTTCGGTCATTTGGAGATCGGGCATGGGCGTGTGAGAGACCACTTCCATCTCGCGCTCGACGTTTCGTGGCCGAACCACGATGGAGGCAGAAGCGCTGTGCTGGCCGCTGCTGGCGGTGATCACGTAGGTGCCGGCTTTTTCGGCGACGAAAGCTCCGTCGGGATAGACGGAGGCGCCGGTGCCGGTGATCGACCAGCGAACTGGAGGATTCTTCAAATGGCCTCCACTGGCGTCGCTCGCGGCTGCGGTGAAGTGGACGACATCTCCGGCGCGGGCTTCGGTGGAGGCTGGAGTCACGGTTAGCTTACGTACGGAATCGCGCACGACTTGAAATGTCACGGTACCGCTGGCGCCATCCGCGGAGGCTTTGATAGTGGCGCTTCCGGGAGCGAGTCCAGTGACCAGGCCGGCTGCGTCTACGCTAGCGATGGCTGGTTTTTCCGAAGTCCACTTGATGGTGGCATCGCTGCGCGGTTTGCCATCGGAGGTGCGGGGAGTGGCGTTGAGTTTCTCCGCGCTTCCGGCAACGATGGGATACGCGGGTGAATCGATGTCAATGCTGGCGACTTTGGATGTGCCGACGTTGACCGTGGCGTAGCCCGCCTTGCCGCCAATGACGGCGCCCACGGTGACCACACCGGCATCGTGGAAAGTGACTTCGCCGGAGTCGTTCGCTCCGGCAACATCGAAGGGCGCAGCAAACCATACGGAAGGTTTTTCGTCGATTACATTTCCGGAGGCGTCTTTCGCGACGGCCGTGAATTTTAGTTTTTCGCCGACGTGGGCGTCGGCGGTTTTGGGAGTGATCTCGACGCTGGCGGGCGCTACGGAACTGGTGGGACGCTCCTGCTTGGCGGCGTCATCTTTCTTGGCCGCGTCCTGGGCGGACATGGCGCCTACGGCAAAAATCGTGACTAGAACGGCCAATATCAATTTGCTCTGCTTGAATATTTTTCGTTTTGACATTTGCCCTCCGGGGCGGAAGCAACGATTCTGGGATCCCTCAGCGGCTAAAGCCGGATTCACTTCGCAGTTTCTATCGGCACGAGTGGAACTCGTGCCCTTGCCGGCTCCGCTCAGGGTTAAGTTTTCTTGATGCATGAGACCTGCGCTCTACGCGAAAAAATTTTACGAGCTCCTTCTATTTGCCGGGTTCCGTTTTCCAGAAATCGATGCCTGCCGCCTGCGGACCTACGTCGACGGTGGCCACAGTTTTGTAACTGGCAAGATCGATCACTTCGACCGTGCCCGGCTCCGAGCCGACACCTTCGACCGAGATAAAAACGTAGCGATCGTCGGGCGTGACTACGGCTCCGTGGACAACTTTTCTGAGCGTGGGAAGTCTGGCCAGCTCTTTTCCACTCACCGGGTCGAAGATGGAGACGGACTGGCCGCGCTTGTTGGTAGCGATCAGACGGCCGTCTTTGGTCATCGCGAGATTGTAGACGCCGGTTCCGGCGGGAAAGCGGCGAGCGAGAGTCCAAGTGTCGGCGTTGATGGCAACGATCTCGTTGGATTGGTTGCAGGCCACGTAGATGACCGATCCATCATTCGAAGGCTGCGCCCAGGTGGGCGTGCACGCGGGCTTGTGGTCCATCGCCATGCCGCCTGACATCTTCCCGTCAGAGTCGTCAGGAGTTTTGCCATCGCCCTTGGCATGCGGGTACGGGGCGCCGCTCATGCCCATCTCTTTGCCCTTGGCCAGCATGAAGTAGCGGTCAACGGCGAACTTTCCGGTATCGATTTCGACCAGCATGTCATCCATCATGCAGACCGAATAGTGTTTGGTACCAGCGTGATTGAGACGTGAACCGTGCGGCATGGTGCAGGTGGGAATGCGTTTGACTTCGATCATCTGATCGGTGGCGACGACCGAGACCGAGGAGGGAACCATGTCGCCGTGGAAGTTGGCGTTGGCGACATAGATAAAGTTGCCGTCGGGGCTGATGTCGGTGGTGGCCGGAAACAGGCCGATGCTGGTGTACTTGATGACGCTATCGGTACCGGTCTTGAACTTCCAGGCCGAGCCGTCGGGGCGTCCATGGCCGACGGCGACATAGAAGAATTGTTTGTCGGGTGAGACCACGACGCCGTGGGGACCGTTGACATCCATCGGCATGAGGCCGATGTGGAACTGGCTTTCGATGTGTGCACCGTTCGGTCCGAATCGTATGAGCACAACCTTGTCGGCGGATTCGCAAACGACGTAAACCAGGTAATCCTGCGTGGGGGCGGGCGGGGCTGGGGTTTGCGCGATGCCGGCGAGTGCGAGCGCTAGAAAAATCGCAACGCACAACACGAATTGATGACCGCGGGACGACCTACTCATTTTTGGTATCAGGCTGCTTTTCCCCTTACACACGCGAAGGCGGGCAATACGATGGCGGGAGAAGTATATCCAAAGTGCTGAACTCGCACCAGTAGGCTAATTGCGACGGGAAAGTCTTCCGCCGAGAGGCTTATAATCGCTTGGCTCAACGCCGGGATGTGATGTAGGCACTCGCTGCCATTAGACATGAAGGAGATGAAGATGGGCCGGAATAAGGTTTATTTTTTACTGCTCGGATTTGCTGTGTGGTTGGTTGTCGGTGCGGCGGCCCAGGCGCAGCTTTCGGCGGAGACGCAGCAGAAAATCGACAAGATCGCTGCGGATGCGCTCGCCAAATCGGGCGTGCCGAGCGCTTCGGTCGCGGTGGTGAAAGACGGGCAGATCGCCTATCTGCATGCCTACGGCAACGCCAGCATCGACCCGAACGTCGCGGCCAAGCCGGAGATGCGCTACAGCATCGGCTCCATCAGCAAGCAGTTCACGGCTGCGGCTATTCTGCTGCTGCAGGAGCAAGGCAAACTTTCGCTCGACGACAAAGTCGGGAAGTATCTTCCTGACCTGACGCGGGCAAATGATGTGACGATCCGGCAGTTGCTCTCGCATACTTCGGGCTATCAGGATTTTTGGCCGCAGGATTATGTGATGCCCATGATGCTGCAGCCCACGACGCCGCAGAAGATTCTCGACGGATGGGCGCGCAAGCCGCTCGATTTTGAGCCGGGGACGAAGTGGCAATACAGCAACACGAATTATGTGATCGCGGGGTTGATTGTCGAAAAAGTCAGCGGCATGCCGCTGCTGCAATTCTTGCAAGAAAAAGTTTTCACGCCGCTGGGGATGAAAAGCGTGTCCGATATTGATCGGGCCAAACTCGGCGACACCGATGCCACTGGTTACATGCGATATGCGCTGGGGCCGCTGCATCCGGCACCGAAGGAAGGGAAAGGGTGGTTGTTCGCTGCAGGAGAATTGGCCATGCCCGCGGAAGATCTGGCGAAGTGGGATATCTCGATTATCGAGCAGAAGCTGATGAAGCCCTCGTCGTATCTGGCGTTTGAAACCGAGGTGCTGCTAAAGAATGGGCTCGGCACGCGGTATGGGTTGGGAGTGGATATCAGATTGGAGTTCGGACATCGAGCGTTAGAGCATGGGGGAGAAGTCTCCGGGTATACCGCGCAGAATATGGTGTTTCCGGATGAGCGCGTGGCAGTGGTGGTGCTGACCAATCAGGATGCGGCCGACGCTTCGGGAGCGATTGCGAACGGCATCGCTCCACTATTGCTGGAGAGCGAGGATCCGGCGACGCCAGAAAAATTGGCGCAAGCGCGCAAGATCTTCGAAGGATTGCAGCATGGAACCATCGACCGCTCGCTTTTCACCGACAACGCGAATTTTTATTTTAACGAGCAGGCGTTAAAGGATTTCAGCGCCAGCCTCGGGCCGTTGGGAACGCCGGTGGATTTCGTGCAGGTGCGGCAGGGATTGCGCGGGGGCATGACGCTGCGCGTGTACTCGATCAGATTTCCCAAAGCTGCGGTGCGTGCGTGGACCTATGAAATGCCCGATGGCAAGCTGGAGCAGTACCAGTTGGCGGTACAGAATTAAAGATAGTCTGAGGAAGGGATTGGTCGGGGCGCGCGGATTTGAACCGCGGACCCCCTGCGCCCAAGGCAGGTGCGCTACCAGGCTGCGCTACGCCCCGACAATAAACGACTTAGGTCACGTTCGACCCGTAGTCCAAGACTAAGGCAGGTGCGCTATTCCTGCAAGGCGAAGTTGCAGTTTGCCATCACACCGAAGCGAATCCTTGCTGCTGTGTCGTAGGCAAGTGCCGCTTCTACTTCGTCACTGAAGTAACCGAGATGGACTGTCTTCTCTATCCTGATGCAGGCTCTCCACTTGCCTTTATCTTTAGACCACGACACGCCCTTATATTGGGAACTCCCATGTGTCTTCCGGCGGTTCCCATCGTGCTCGCCACGCACGGTCTTGCGGAGGTTGTGTCGCTGATTATTTAGACCGCTGTGATCCTTGTGGTCCACGTCTATCGACGGATCGGTCACACCCGTTATGAAACGATGTAGGAGTTGTGATGTGGTTCGGCCTTCGGTGGTTCTGATCTTGCGTATACCGTACACCGTGTTCTTAACCTTCGTCGCGCTCCACTTGTATGCTGATACTCGTTCATAGTCGGTGTCATCCACGAGGGCGACGAAACCTTGAGTCAAAGGAATAGTCTTCATTAAGGTAGAGGCTCTTCCTGCTGCCCCAGAAACCGCTCTGGGAGCCGTCCTAGCGCGACATAGACACTCGGGGGGACCCCAAGGGCCATCACGAGGTGAACCACCTCTGAAATCGGCAATCCTGGGTGTATAGTATACATGCGCTTTTTGTGCATTCGCTTTTTGTTCGCCTCGGAAGATGTTTCGTAGTGCTTACGCACTGACGCATTCTGCCTTCTGTTCCTCTAGGAACGCGAGCAGCAGAGAACTCGACTGTCTCTACAACCGGGCAACACCCGGTTTCTGCTGCCGTTAATATGTAATAATAGCGTTGCACCGTGCAATATTATAAAGTAGTAATATTTTACATGTAGACAGTACTTAATAGTTAACAAGGAGACTGTGAAAGATCAACTTAAACTACTGCAAGCCTTTCTTGCAGCGGGAAAGCCTGATTGGGTCGAAACGATAGACATACTGCTCACCGCCCACCTGATCGCTCGTGCTGATGCAAAGATGATCTGTTTCGCCAGTTCGACGGCTTGTCGCTCGTTCTGGCAATAGTTGAATAGCTGCTGCTCGGTGTTTGTGAGCACACGTCCTGTCATGTTTTCTCCTTTGAATTAGAAAGGTGCATATCGTGCGCGAATGATCAAGGGTGCTCATTTCAATCCGCGCAATCATTGCTGGAACACAAGCCTTGCTAGATACAGGTAGTGGCATAGCATCGCCATTACCACCGCAGTGGTGTGGGCTTCTCTGCGACATTGCCGTAAAGTGAGAGCGCAGGTCTGGTGAAAAACTCTCAAGGAGGAACTCCATGAGCAATGAAATGGAAGGCAAGGTCTGGAATGGACGCAAGGGTGTCTGGGAAGACAAAGCTGCGGCTGAGACACAGCGTCAAGCATCTCTCGCCGAATCTCTCGCCAAAGCGTTCGACCCGCGCACTGAGATTTCCGCTGATGCTCAACACATCGCGGGGAGGATTGTAAAGCACCTGTGGATCATCTTCGTGCTACTGCCCGTGGTGCTAGGAGTCCTCTTCTTAATCCTCCGAGCCTAGCGAGACATGCGCGTCACAGTCCCCGCCACTGCGCGTCATGTCCCACTTTGTATGCTTCTGCCTGCATGCTCTCCACGCGTTCGCACCTGTCCACCGCGCCTGCGCAGCGCACACCTAGCGCGTTCACATACGCCTAACCTCGCTGTCGGCTAGGCGTAGTCCCTGCTGCATCTACTCCCCTGAGATAGGCGCAGCACAGCGGTGACCTGCTGGAACAGACCTGACGAATCGCTACAGCGTGAGACTCAGAGCGTTGCCTGCTGACTGCGAGGAATGGATCACGCTGCCAGATGACGCCACTTTTGACGAGATTGGGAACGCCGTGGCGTTCGCTCTGGTGCGCGCGAAGGAATCCCTAGACGGACGCACCGAGGTTGAGTACGTCAGCGGACAGCGTCGTGACCAATGGAGGAAACAATGAAAATTGCAATTTACGCCCGAGTGTCCACGGACAAGCAGGACAATGACAATCAGCTAATTCAACTGAGGGAGTTCGCAGCAAAGCAGGGCTGGGAGATCGTCGCTGAGTACGTCGATACGGTGACTGGCTCTGGCAAGAAGGAGCGTGCGCAGTTCGACGCGATGATGCTGGCCGGAAGTCAGAAGCAGTTTGATCCGCTGCTGTTCTGGAAACTGGATCGCTTCAGTCGAGAAGGAGTCAGAAAGACTCTGATCCATCTGACGCGCCTGGAAGGCTGGGGTGTGAACTGGCGATCCTTCATGGAACCATACTTCGATTCGTGTGGGCAGTTCCGAGACGTAGTGATCTCCATTATGGCGACGCTTGCGGAACAGGAGCGCATCAACATATCCGAGCGCACGAAGGCCGGGTTACGCAAAGCCAAGATGCAAGGCAAGAGGCTGGGAGCGCCCGCGATTGCCGTTGACATGGCAGCTGTACGGGCACGGCGAGCAGCGGGCCATTCACTCCGGGCCATCGCAAAAGACCTTGGCGTGAGTCCGTCGCTGTTGGTCAAGAAAGAAAATCTGCTGAAGAAGGGAGAACAGAATGCACATACGCGGTGACGGCAAGCCCTATTTCCCTTGGGGTGCATCAACGTAGCCTTGCGCGCCGAATCTTCATTTCCTTTCTTCGTCGAGCGGGAGAACAATCGTTCTCCTCACCTCAACATCAGTGATTTGAAACCCATCCTCAGGCCAGCAACGAGCACTGCTGATGCACTGCCTGCAAGTCCTCCGTCATCAGATTTGCGTAGCGCCGCGTCATCTCAAGGGTGGAGTGTCCCAACACCTTCTGAAGATGGAACACCGATCCTCCGCGCCGAAGGTAGTTGACTGCGAACGTGTGCCGGAAGGCATGAAGTGTGCGCGCTGGCGGATCGAAGCCTAGTCGTTTGCAAAGCAGCTTCACGTCGCGCAGCACCACACGCCTGCCGAGTTTGCAGCCGTCTAGTGTGCCAAGCACAAGCATGTGCTGCTGTGGGCAGAACGCTCGCGTGTGGCGGAACAACGCCTTGCGAAGTTCGAACGAGAACGGAACCTTGCGCTGCTTGCGCCCCTTCCCATCGAGCAGGAGAAGCAGGTTGTCGAAGTCAACGTCACAGACGCGCAGAGTCAGAGCCTCGGTGATCCGGCATCCTGTGTCGAGCAGTATGAGCACAATCAGGTGCAGACGGCGCTGATAGAAACTACGCGGCTTTGATCCTATGAGGCGGGTGACCTGTGCAGTGGAGAACGTAGGCAGGACAAGCTGAGGCTCTTTCATCTTGGGGACGCGCAGCGGCGATCCTGCCCACTTGAGATAGGAGTTGACGGCTCGGATGCGGTTGTTGCACGCCGTCGCCTTCAGCCCCTTCTCACGCATCCGAAGGACGAACGATTTTAGTTGATCGTCGTTGGGTGATTCGATACTGAGCCAGCGAAGGCTTTGCTCGTACCATTCGACCGTTGCGGGAGAGACGTTGCAGAGGTACTGACGTTCTTTGATGAATTGAGAGAAGCTCACGTTTCCTCCGAAGCAGGTGCGCTGTTTCGGATCGAACGTGTGTAAGTGCTGCGGGATCAGCGAGTGCGGTTTTGCCCTGCGCCCAAGGCAGGTGCGCTACCAGGCTGCGCTACGCCCCGACATTTGCAAAAGACGAAAGACTCTTATGAATCAACCGTCCCTGCGATTATAAACGACGGAACACGCTATAATTTTATCCCTAGATATGCCGAGCTTGCGGTACGCGCTAGTCGCTTACGTAAAAAGTCCAGTGGGGGAGTTCGTCGAGAACCTGCGGCAGGAGTTGCATCCCGACTTGCCTTGCCTGACGGCCCACATTACATTGCTGCCGCCGCGGCCTCTCGAAGGCAGTGAGAGCGCGGCGTTGCAGACGCTGGAGCGAATCTGCGGCCAGGCCAATCCCTTCGAAGTAACTCTCGATGACATGCGGTCGTTTGTGCCCACCACCACTACGGTTTACATTGCCGTAGCCCGCGGAGCCTCACGCCTGGAAGAATTGCACACGCAACTGAACACCGAGGCGCTGGCCTTCACGGAAAAGTGGCCTTACGTGCCGCATCTGACCATTGGAACCATGAAGACCGAACAAGCGGCGGAAGAGGCTTTGCGCATTTCGCGCGAACGTTGGAAGCAGTTTTCCGGAAGCCGCCGCATTCTTCTCGACCGGCTCACGTTTGTGCGGGAAGAGGCGCAGGACCATTGGGTCGATCTCGCTCCGGTTTTGCTGGGCGGGAGCTTGGTTTCCCGCTAGCGTTCCCTCTGAAGTCGGCGTCCGTCGGCTGTTTTGAGGCTGGTTACCCCGCATTACGTTACTCCCGCTCAATGGACATGGCCTCTGGTACATTTCCCTCCCGTGCGTTGCGTGGGCTGGCGGCGCACTGTAAACCAAAGACAAGGAATGGGTTGAATCCCGCGTCCGGAGCCACTTGAGCGCGGGTTTGCCGGAGGGCAAGCATGCAGATCGGAGTCTACGGTTCGGGGTATCTGGGCACGGTGATTTCGGCTTGTCTGGCGGATTTTGGCACCCCGGTTTCGTGCTGTCATCCCGACCGCACGCGCATGGTCGAGATGGCGCAGGGCAACATTCCATTCTTTGAGAAGAATTTGAAAGAAATCATCCGGCGCAACGTGCGCGCCGGGCGGCTCGCCTACTCAACTGACATCGAATCGTTCGCGCGCAAGACCCAGGTCATTTTCCTGGCGGAAGATAATGCGGAGAATCTGGCCGATGTGGTGATGCGGATCGCGCGCCTGGCAACCAAGCCGCCGGTTCTCACCGTGGTTACTCCGGTCTCGGTAGGAACGGCGGCAATGCTCGAGAAATCGCTGAAGGATGCAGGCTTGCATGGAACGATCGTGTCTCAGCCCATGTTCTTCACCGATGGTTGTGCGGTAGAAGATTTTAACTGGCCGGACCGGCTGATTCTCGGTTCGAGCTCGAACGAAGCTGTGCAGGTTCTCAAGCAGATTTTTCATCCCCTGGTGATGCGCGGCGTGCCGGTGATTGTAACCAACCAGGCGACGGCGGAACTGGTGCGCGAATCGGCGACGGCGTTTGTGGCGACAAAAATTTCGTTCATCAACGAAGTTGCGGCGCTGTGCGAGCGGGTGGGTGCGGATGCGGTCAGCCTGGCGCTGGCTTTGGGTCTGGATAAGAAAATTGCTCCCCGCTGCCTGCAGCCGGGAGCGGGCATGGGCGGCGTGTTTGCCGAGTCTGACATGGATTCGCTCGCGGCATTGGCGGCGGCCAACGGAGTTTCGCTGAAGGTGTTGAGCGCGGCCCGCGACGTCAACCAAACGCTGGCCGAGCGCCTGCTCGACAAGATTGCCATGGCGCTGAATTCGGTCGAGAACAAAGATGTGGGCATACTCGGTCTGGCGTTCAAGCCAAATACGAATTCCATTGCCGGCTCGTCCGCGGT
The DNA here is from genome assembly GCA_963818935.1 of uncultured Acidobacteriaceae bacterium. Lineage (GTDB taxonomy): Bacteria > Acidobacteriota > Terriglobia > Terriglobales > Acidobacteriaceae > Sulfotelmatobacter. The sequence goes on along the minus strand of CAWFUK010000022.1, from coordinate 78,207 downwards.
GTTGCTGGCCGAAAGACTGGTGGAAAAAGGCGCGCGCGTGCGGGCCTATGATCCGGTGGCCACGGCTGAGGCCAAAGGCCGGCTGAATGGTACGGTACGGTATTGCGAGAACGCATATGCGGCGGCGGAAGGCATGGACGCTCTGGTCGTGGGTACCGGCTGGCCGGAATTCCGAGCGCTCGATTTTGATCGCATCAAGCGCTTGCTCAAGAAACCGCTCATCGTGGATACGAAAAACCTGCTCGATTCGACGCGGTTGCGCGCCATGGGTTTTGAATACGTCGGCATTGGGCGGGGATAACGCTCGCTGGTTTGAGCTGCTTCTTGAGTGAAGAGATATCCAAACCCGGATCGCCGTCTGAGGTTGAACAGCAACTTTCTCGTTTTTCCCTTTTCCTATCCGATGTTCTCGACAGTTCGTCCTTCCTTCTTTTTTGCCTCCCGTTTTCTGGGCTGACGTACTGGTTGAGTTCCTGGTGGAACCGGCTGGTGGCTGGGGAATAAGTATTTGTCTGCGCTGAAGCGCGGTTGGTGTTGAAGGACTTAACGGCACGACTGAAGTCGTGCCCTTCCCAAACCCTGACCCAATCGGTTTTTCAGCAGGCTGTTAGGCAGCGACTGGGGCGTAGTCTGGCCCATCCGAAGCAGGGATGCACTACCCGATCAACATGGCAGCCCTGCTTGTAGTATTCTGAAACGCTGAAACGCCACCGACTCCACAATCAATGAACTCTAAACTGACTCTCTATTCTTGCGGGCTGGGCATGCTGCTGGGGACTACGGCGGGCTTCGGACAGAGTGCTGTGACCGCCAAATCCGCCGGTCCTGGGTATTCAACGCAGGGAAGCGTCGCTTCGGCAGCCACGCCGCAACAGGGTTCGGCGGTTTCTTATGCCTCCGTCTCCGAAGTCAACGATCTCCTGGCGCAACTGGAAACCACGTCCAAGACGACCCAGATCGACCTGGCGAAATTGCGCATAGAACGCTGGAAGGCGGATAGCGGTTCGAAGAGAGATGCGCTGGCGAAGGTGGAGGCCATCCAGCGCAATCTGCAAGGGGCGTTGCCGGAGATGATCGCTCACGTGCGCCAGGCCCCCGAAGACTTATCCGCAACTTTTAACCTCTATCGTGATCTCGACACGCTTGATTCCGTATTCGGAGGCGTAGTGGAATCCTGCGGCGCCTTCGGACCGAGGGACGATTTGCAGGCGCTCTCCAACGATCTAGATGGCTTTGACAAGAGCCTGAAGGTATTTTCAGGGCGCATGGAGAAGTTGGCGGCGTCGAAGGAGCAGGAGATAGTCCGATTGCGGACGGATCTGAAGGCGGCGCAAGCGGCGATTCCGGCCGAGCCTCCAAAGAAAGTCGTCGTGGACGATACCGAGCCTCCCAAGAAACCTGTGGTGAAGAAAAAGCCGGTAGCGAAGAAACCGGCGGCGCCTGGCAAAACTCCTGCGACGACCACGCCTCCGGCACAAGCCAAGCCTCAGTAGCTAAAAGGGGCGCCCGGCGCCGGTGTCCGGGCCTCGGCGTTGGGAACATCCGGGGAAATTCTGGTGTTCGGCGAGAAAGGCTTGGCGACGGCCGGCCGGAAGCAGAAACCAGATGCCGAATCTGTTACCCTTCCTTCCGCATCAGATTGCAATCGAGAATCGAGTATGGCGCTCCACACTCATATTTCCGCCGTGGCGGCTGGCATCGCCATTATTGCCGTGGTGCTGCTCGATGCTTTTGAGACGGTGGTGCTGCCGCGCCGCGTGACGCGGCAATTCAAGCTGACCGCATGGTTTTACCGCCGCACCTGGCTGCCTTGGAGATATATTGCGGGACACATCAGCAAGCCCGCGAGACAGCAAAATTTTCTGGGATATTTTGGGCCGCTTTCCCTGATATTTCTGATGGCGTTCTGGGCGACGAGCCTGATCTTCGGTTTCGGGCTTTGGCAATACGGCCTTGGCGGACACGAGCAACTGGGCAACGAACCACTCACTTTTGGCCGGATCCTTTACGCCAGTGGGGAGACGTTTTTCACGCTGGGATATGGCGACATTGTGCCGATCTCGCCTGGAGCGCGGATACTTTCGGTCTTCGAAGCGGGCATGGGCTTCGCCTTTCTGGGCGTGGTAATTGGATATTTGCCGGTGGTGTACTCCTCGTTTTCGAGGCGTGAAATTCAGATCTCGATGCTCGATGCGCGTGCGGGATCACCTCCGACTGCGACCGAGCTGCTGGTGCGCCTGGCGGGAAGAGCGGAGAATCCGCAGATCGATCAGATTGTGCTGGATGAAGTTCTGCGCGATTGGGAGCGCTGGTCGGGAGAGTTGTTGGAGAGCGGTCTTTCCTATCCTGTGCTGAGTTTTTTCCGGTCGCAGCATAGCAACCAATCATGGTTGGGGGCTCTGCTCATCATGTTGGACGTGACGTCGCTGGTGATCGTGGGGATCGAGGGAATTCATCCCGGACAGGCCAAGCTCACGTTTGCCATGGCGCGGCACGCGGCAGTGGATTTGGCGCAGGTCGTCAACGCCCGCTACGATGCCAATGCGCCGGAACGCATGACCGAGGAGGATTTTCAATCGCTGTTAAAGGAGTTGGCAGTGGTGGGTTTGAAATTGCGAACCACCCAGGACGCCCGCGAAAAACTGAATAAGCTGCGCTCGATGTACGAACCGTATATTCACTCGATGGCGAAAAATCTTATGCTAACGCTGCCCCCGTGGAAGCTTGCGACCAGGGGCCGGGATAATTGGCAGGCGGGACCGTGGGACCGGGTGATCCAGGCAAAAGGTTTGGCGGTGCTGGGGCAGAAGCCGCTGCAGCCGTGGGCACGCGGCGAGGATCATTTTTAAGAGAGAACTTTGGCCACGCATTCTCACGGATCGTCGCGAATAAAACCGGATATTAGCTTCTGATTCGTGACCATCCCTGATCCGTGGCTCGTGCTAGCATTCTTCTTCCGCATCTTTTTGCATGAAAAATATTGGCGAGAACGTGGTGCGCATTGAGGCGCAGGAGCTGTGCGCGCTGGCGGACCGGATCGCCGGTCCGATGGCGGAGGCTTTTCAGCAGGCAGTGGACTTGCTGTTTTGCTGCGCGGGGCGCGTGGTGGTGACGGGCATGGGGAAGAGTGGGCTGATTGCGCGCAAGATCGCGGCGACGTTGAGTTCGACGGGAACTCCGGCATTGTACCTGCATCCGGTAGACGCGCTGCACGGGGATTTGGGAATGGTGGTGCGCGGAGATGTTGTGTTGGCGTTGTCGGCCTCGGGAGAAACAGAAGAAATTTTGGCTTTGCTGGCCACCATCAAGCGATTGCGGGTGCCGCTGATTGCGATGACAGGGGATCGAGTGGCACGGGCTCTCCCTTTGGCAGCCTCAGGGCAGGCTTTGCCCGCGAATGCCGCCAGCCGAGGAAACGTTGGAGTAACGAAGTCAAAGTCAAAGGCAGCGGGCAAGAGTGCCCGCTCCATGGAAGCAAGACCAACGGCTTCCACTTTGGCCGCCGCGGCTGAGGTGGCGCTGGACTGTTCGATTGCGGAGGAAGCTTGCGCGCTGGGATTGGCTCCGACGGCTTCGACCACGACGATGCTGGCCTTGGGGGACGCGCTGGCAGTTGCGCTCAGCGAGAAGCGCGGCTTCAAGGAAGAAGATTTCGCCAATCTTCATCCCGGAGGAAAGCTTGGCAAGCGGCTGGCGCGTGTGCAGTCGCTGATGCACAAGGGTGAGGCGCTGCCTTGCGTCGGTCCGCAGACGAAGATGCCGGATGTGATTTACGAAATGTCGCGCAAGAAACTGGGTGTGACGGCAGTCGTGGAAGAAATGAAGTTGGTGGGCATCATCAGCGATGGCGATTTGCGGCGACTATTGGAGAAGCGCGGAAAGGATGTTCTCGATCTGACGGCGAGTGAGGCGATGACGCGCAATCCCAAGACGATTGCCGCGGGTGAGTTTGCCACCACTGCGCTGGCGCTGATGGAGGAGAAGAAGATTACTTCGCTGATGGTGGTTGACGGCGACGGAACGCTGCAGGGGATCGTGCATCTTCATGATCTGTGGGGAACGGAGCTGGTGTGAGGAATTGAGTCATTGAGAGATTGAGTCATTGAATCATTAAAGACCGATGAACATGCTCGACAAAGCCGAGGTCATGAAACTGCGGACGAAGGAGTTTGCGATCCGCATTGTCGGCTGTTGTGAGGTCACTGCCGCGGACGCGTGAGGGCGACGTTATCGGCAAGCAACTGCTTCGCTGTGGCACGGCAGTTGCGGCTAATTACCCGGGCGGTTTGTCGTGCTCGATCCCATGCTGAGTTTATTTCCAAGATGAGCACAGTGGTCGAGGAAGCGGATGAAACAGTTTTCTGGCTCGAACTCCTGCTCATACCGGAGTTGTGCCGACGGATAAGTTAACGGTACTGTTGAAAGAAGCGAATGAATTGCTAGCCATCTGTGCGGCTTCATTGAGTACTGCAAAACACAACAAAGGAGCTTGAGAGGCGCGTTGGCTTTAATGAGTCAATGATTCAATCTCTCAATGATTCAATCCCATGTATCACTACGATCCCAATACGGCGCTGGAAGAACTGAATGAAGACGCAACCCTGCCCAACCCGGTGCACGTGCGCGACATGATTCTGCGCAAGCATCCGTCGGCCGATAAAGCTCTGGATCTAAACCGGCTGTTTCTTGAGTATCAGAAATTTTTCGGGGAAACGCAGAAGCTGGGGAAAGAGATTCTGAAGCAGTTGGTTTCTTAATATCTGGCAGCCCCGCCTTATCCTCATGTCGTTCGACGGCCGAGTTGGCTGTTCCTGCATAGGCTCGTCTGCCCCATCATTTACAATCCAAGATTCTACTGTATATCGGGAAATCAACTATGCATCGTTGGTCAGAACTGTTTATTCCTACATTGCGCGAGGCCCCGGCGGATGCCGAGGTCGCGAGCCACAAATTTCTGGTTCGGGCGGGTTATATGCGGCAACTCGCCGCGGGACTCTATTCCTACCTTTTTCTTGGGAATCGATCGTTTCAGAAGATCATGGCGATTGTTCGCCAGGAAATGGACAAGATCGGGCAGGAGTTTTTTCTGCCAGCGCTGCATCCCCGCGAGCTTTGGGAGGCGAGCGGGCGCTGGGAAATCATGGGCGAGAATTTGTTTCGGCTCAAAGATCGAAGGGGCGCCGACCTATGTCTCGAGATGACTGCAGAAGAGGTCATGACCGACATCGCGCGCAAAGAGCTACGCAGCTACAAGCAGTTGCCGCAGATCTGGTATCAGATCGCTCCCAAGTTTCGCGACGAGCCGCGACCGAAGTCAGGCTTGCTGCGGGTGCGCCAGTTCATGATGAAAGACGCGTACTCGTTCGACATCGACGCGGCGGGGCTTGATGTTTCCTACAAAAAACATTACGAGACGTATTGCCGCATTTTCGATCGATGCGGGTTGAAATACATGGTGGTCGAGGCCGATTCGGGCGCGATGGGCGGGAAGGAATCCCATGAATTCATGGTGCGGACTCCGGCAGGGGAAGATCAGATCGTCAGCTGCGATGGGTGCGACTACGCGGCGAACCTGGAGAAAGCGACATCGAAGCTGGAAGTGGTCGAAGACCTCAAAGCTGAGGGCGATGGCCGGCCGCTGGAAGTTCACACCCCGGGGCAGAAGACGATTGAAGAAGTGGCGCGCTTCCTGGGAGTGTCGCCGAAGAACAAAATAAAAACGCTCGCTCTGATGGCCGATGAAAAAGACGAAAAGACCGGCAAAGTGAAATCGCGCGCGATTGTGGTGCTGATGCGCGGCGACCATCAACTCAATGAGGCCAAGCTGAATGCCGCGGTTGCGGTCGCGACCCGGCCCATGGACGAAGACGAGATCAAAGCATTGTTCAAGTCTCCGGCGGGATATTTGGGGCCGATCGGCATTGAGTGGGCGAAGGACAAGAAAGATAAGGGCCTGCCGCTTCTGCTGGTGGACGACGCTCTTCAAGGGCGCACGAATCTGATCGCGGGCGCCAACAAAGAGGATTATCACCTGAAGAATCTGACGCCGGGCAAGAATTTTCACCCCACGGCCTACGCCGATCTGCGCGCAGTGACTGCTGGGGAGGGTTGTCCGAACTGTGGGAACGCGCTGCGCATCGATACGGCGGTCGAGATCGGGCACATCTTCAAGCTCGGTTATCGTTACACAGAATCGATGGGCGGACGCGTGCTCGACAAGAATGGCAAGGAAGTCACGCCGATCATGGGTTGCTACGGCATTGGGATCGAGCGCATTCTGACAGCCGCGATCGAGCAGAACAACGACGAAAGCGGGTTCTGGCTGGCGCCGTCGATTGCGCCATTTGAAGTTGTCGTGAGTCCGATCAATGTGAAGGATGCGGCCCTGCTGAATGCCGCGGTCGACATTGCAGGCAAGTTGGAAGCGGCTGGGATGGATGTGATCTTCGATGACCGCGACGAGCGCCCGGGAGTTAAGTTCAAAGACGCGGACCTGGTCGGTATCCCCTTTAGAATCACGGTGGGAAAGAAGGTTACCGAAGGTACCGTGGAAGTAGTTCTGCGCTCGACTCGCGAAGTACGCGATGTTAGGATCGCGGCGGTAGTGGAATATCTCCAAGATCTGCTGCGAGCCCAGGCCTGAGTGAGCGCCGGCTGGCGGCGCATTGTCGAGGCTATGGGAAATGATTAAGGGAATAGTTGGAATTCTTGCGATCCTCTGTGTGGTGGTGGCCTGTTTTCAAGTCGCCCCGCCGTTAATGGCCAACTACAGCTTTGAAGATGACCTGAAGACTGTTTCGCTGATGGACAGCTCGGCCCTTCAAAAGACCGACGAAGATATCCGCACCGACGTGATGCGCAAGGTTAAAGAGCACGACCTGCCGATCAGCCCAAAGCAAATTACTGTGCAGCGAATTAATACTCCCGGTACCTCTGCCGTGTATGTTGCAGCCGACTATTCGGTCACGGTGTCGCTTCCTGGTTACTCGTTCGACATGCACTTTACTCCCAACAGCGGGAATAAGTAGCGTGTAAGTAGTTTTGGGCACCTAGTTACATTAAATTCGGTAATAGCTTACTTGCCGGTGGCTACGCTTTAGTAAGTCTATTCTGACTCCCCTTGTAGTTTCCCCATGCTGAGTTTTATCTTCCGTAGCTTTCTGGCCGGGAGCGCGCGGCGTCTTACGTGGTGGTATGGAACCGTGCTTGAGCGGCAGGACCGTCCGCCGCGGGGGCTTTTCTTTGAAGCACAGATACGAGGATTCCCTCAGGGGCTAAAGCCCTCTTTTTATTAGCTCTGGACGGCACGACTGAACGTCCTGCCCTTCCCCAAACCCTGGCCCAATGGAAGTTTGTCCGCAGCCAGCTAAAGCTCCCTTGTTTATTGGTTCTGAAGGGCACGACTGAACGTCGTGCCCTTCCCAACCCTGACCCGATCAGAGTCATTCCTCAGCCTGCTGGAGCCCTCTTGTTTATTGACTTCCCGATCCCTTATGAGATAGTTTCCAGTTTCTTTGGTGACGGGTATCGGAAGGGCTTGGGAAGGTAGAATCGGCGCCAGCGTGGGGTTGTGAGCCACCGCGCGGCGCCGATGCAATTCCATGTTCGGACGGACCTGCTGCGTCCAGGTCAGTGGTTACACCGGGCCGCAGGTAGCGCCCGTGACCGTGCTATTGCTCGCGGCCGAGGCTACTGGCAGATACTGGGCGTTCGAGTTCATGCCCTTGTAAGTGGCCACGATCTGATAGGAACCTTCCACCGCGTAGGTGATAGGAGTAACGCCCTGGGCCGAGGTGACGACAAAGGTGCAAACGAAGGGGGTTACGGCTGTCACCAATCCCGTATTGCTGATTGTGATCGTCTGGGGCGGCATCTCCAGGGAGGCGCCAGTGTCGTCGGTGCCCACTGTAGTCACGGTAAAGGTCGACTGATTGGTTACGTCGATTTGTTTTCCGCTGTTGTAGATGGCGGTCACCGTCATCTGCATGGTTCCACCCTCACCGTACACTTCAAAAGCGCCAGCAGAGTTCGCGCCGGTCAGAGAGATAGATTTCACGCTGTCGGAAGTGCCGCATCCACTCAGGATGAGCGCAAGGGTAATCGGAAAGACGGCCAGAATGCTTGTTCGTTTCACTGGGAAAATCCTCCACAAGGTTCAATCCGAATGTTGTCAGCTTCTAATAATAGAGGCAAGAGAAATGTGAGGTTACCATGCTATCGTTCGGTCACTCCCGTAAGTAACATGCCAATGTAGAAGCGCTTCTGTGAGGGGATAGGTTAGTAAGTGATGGGAGCGATAACGTTACAAAGATGTAAGCCCGGCGTGCGCCGGAGCGTACCTCGGGCGCTGAAGCGCGGTTGGTATTGGAGGACTTAACGGCACGACTGAAGTCGTGCCCTTCCCTAATTCTCTTGCCCTCCCGGTTTCTTCCATGGCAGGGCGTTTTCATAACCTGTGAATGTCGCGGCTTTCCCAAATTCGCGCGGGTATATGTCTTTCCGAAATCGGACTCCACTTTCGGCCACTGTCCGGATTTCACATTTTCTTAGAGCGCCAGCCGTCTTTGTTCTGTCGACGCCAGTGACATTCGTAACGTTGCCATCACGTTACCCTCCACCTACTATCCAAATGGATTACGCAGTTCTTTCCGCGTTCGCCCGTCCGCAGGCAGTGAGTTGGAGGCAGTTCATGAAGATCCTGAGTCGAATCGTACTCGGTGTGCTGGTGGCACTGGCAACTATGTTGTTAGTGAATTGCAATAGTTACTCGTGCGGCGGCTTCGGCTCTTTGCCATGCACTTCTGCGAGCACTGGCAACGGCAGCGGGAACTTTGGCGGAGGCGGTGGAGGCGGTGGCACCGAACCCAGTTCTGCATTTGTGTTTGTGCTCGACGGGACGGCTTCTCCCGGCGAGATGATGGGCTACACCCTCGATACCGCCAAAGGATCGATTCAGGTTACGAACGGCTACGTGCCCCCGGCGACTCCCAGTTTCGATACAGGGTTGGGCATGACAGTCGCTCAGAAACAATACCTGTACGCGGCGTTTGGTTCGACGGACCAGATCTACGCCTACACAATTGGAGATGGGGGGACGCTTACGGCCGTGACCAACAGCCCATTTCCCGTGGCGGTCGCGAATACAACCTCGTCTGAGTTTGACACCAACCGGCTCGCCACCAACCCGGGGGGCACGCTCCTGTTCATCGCGGATGGAACTTTGAATGAGGTCTTCGTTTACCAGATTGGTAGCGGCGGCGCGTTGACGGCGGTTACTGGCTCTCCTTTTTCTGTGCCGTTCTCGCCGGGAAATATAACCACGGACGGCCTGGGAAATTATCTGTACATCACCTCGACCACTGCAAGCCACACTGGTTCCGTAGTGGGTGCTTACAGTATCGGGACCGGGAGCAACCTTGGCGTGCTCACCGCGGTCACGGGCAGTCCGTTTAGTTTTCCCATGTGGCAGGTGGCGGGAGAGCCCACAGGACAATTCCTGATCGGCACGACCGGTTCGAGCCTCTCGCTGAATGGGGTGGACGACAAGAATCTCTACGTGTTCAGCATTACGCAATCGGGTGCATCGGCGGGCGCAATCACGCCGGTCACTAATTCACCGTTCCTTACCACGTATTCGCCCATGAACATTGCAGTGCAGCAGAACTCGGGCGGTAACCTGATCTACACCTTCGGCCTAAACGATCTGGGAACTGGATTCAATCCACCGGAGGGTTTTGAACTGAGTTCCAGCGGAACGATTACTGCGGTTAACGGTTCTCCGTTCTTGAACGACGAGGTTGGCTACGCGGGAGAGTTCGATCAAAGTGGTGACCTCCTGTTTGCCTATGGCGGCCTTTTTGACGGCACCACAACCGTGTACAACGTCACTGGCTTCCAATTGGAAAGTGACGCCGCGGTTGAAATTGGCGGCACGTTGACTTATGGCGGCTACTGGGTGGCGACGGACGAACCGTAGAAAAAGGGAAACGACACAGCAGGCATACTGGTTTCACGATTGACTGGGTTCTCACTTACGGCATCGGAGGCCCGCATAGATTGCGGGTCTCTTTTTGTTTTTAGAAACGCGACGGATGCAGTCAAGTTCGGGCTCAGGCGGTACAATGATGTATCGCCTCCCTGAAATCTAAGGCTGTAGTAGGGCGAACAGCCGGCCAAAGGAATCGCAGTCGTCATCAAACCTTTGGCTGCGCGCCATCGTCTGATCTGAAGTAGGTTTAGAAGAGGGACGTTTTGTTGATGGGCGCCGGGTTGAATCGTGGCCATTAAAATCAGGATTCCTAAAAAAGAAGACAAGGGCGGGAAGAAGTGGCGCGGGCTGCCGCGCGATCCGGTGATTCGCGCTGCGCTGATTGTGTTTCTGGTGCTGGCGGCCGGGCTGGGCGGATTCTTCTGCTATTTCTACGTCAAATACGACCGCATTATTGAGCAACGCTTCCGCTCTCCGATCTTCAGCAATTCCGCCAAGATTTATGCGCTGCCGCGCACGGTGCATGATGGCGACAAGATTAATGCGAAAGAGATCGCCGCTTTCCTCACCCGTGCCGGTTACTCCGATAAGGACGAGCAGGCGCCGATGGGCACGTTTCACCTGCTGCGCGATGGCATCGAGATCGCTCCCGGACCCGAGAGCTATCACAGCCCGGAACCGGCGCATATTGTGATTGAGGGCGGAAAGGTTGACCGCATCAGCAGCAAAGGCAACGATCTTTCGGCGTACGAACTGGAGCCTGAGCTGGTAACCGCCTTGTTTGACGCGGAACAGCGCTCCAAGCGGCAGGTGGTGAAGTACAACGACATTCCCAAGGTCATGGTCGATGCGGTGCTGGCCATTGAAGACCGGCGATTCTTCGAGCACGGCGGCGTCAATTTCGTCCGCATGTTCGAAGCGGGATGGATCGATCTGACCCGGCAAAAGCATGAACAGGGCGGTTCGACGATCACCATGCAGCTCTCTCGCGGATTTTTTCTGACGCCGGAAAAAACCGTGCGCCGCAAGTTGACTGAGATGCTGATCGCGGAGGAGCTCGAGCAGAAATTCAGCAAGCAACAGATTTTCGAGTTTTACGCCAACTGGGTGAACCTGGGCCAGCGTGGATCGTTCTCTATAAACGGCTTTGCGGAAGCCTCCCGCGCCTACTTCAATAAAGATTTGAAGGACATCACGTTGCCTGAGGCGGCGTTGCTGGCGGGCATTATCCAGGGGCCGAGCCGGTTGTCACCCTATCGCCATAAAGAGCGAGCGACGGAACGCCGGAATCTGGTTTTGGATTCGATGGTCGACACCCACGCCATTACGCGGGAACAGGCGGAAAAGGCGAAAGCCACGCCGCTCACGCTGGCCCCGCCGAATGTTGAGGCCAGCGACGCTCCTTACTTCGTCGACATGGTGCGCGACACACTGATCAATAAATTCAACGAGCATGATTTGAATGATCAGTCCTACCGGATTTACACCACGCTCGATCCTGATCTGCAGAAAGCGGCGGCGCAGGCGGTCGAGAGCGGCATCAAGCTGGTGGATGAGCAAGTCACCAGGATGCGCACCAAGAAGGTGAAGGTCGGCAAGAAGCTCGAAACCAAGGTTCTGCCCGGGCCGCAAGCGCAGGTGGCGATGGTGGTGCTCGATCCGCATACGGGCGCGGTGCTGGCTTTAGTGGGCGGACGCGATTATGGCTTCAGCCAATTGAATCATGCATTGTCGAAGCGTCCCACGGGATCGATTTTTAAGCCGTTCGTTTATGCCGCTGCCATGAATACTGCGATCGACGGTTCGCCAACCGTGATCACGCCGGCTTCGACGGTTACAGATGCGCCGACCAGCTTCGCCTACGGCGACCAGATTTACGAGCCACGCAACTACAAAGAGGAATATCACGGCGATGTGACGCTGCGGTACGCCCTGGCAATGTCGTTGAACAACGCCACGGTGAAAGTGGCGGAGGAAGTGGGTTACGACAAGGTCGCGGAGCTGGCGAAGTCGGCGGGAATTGCATCGGTGAAGGCGACGCCGGCAATGGCCTTAGGCTCGTACGATGCCACGCCTCTGGATATGGCGGGCGCCTACACGTCGTTTTCTAATAACGGACAGCGGATTTCGCCGATCCTGGTGAACTCGGTGCGCAACGCCAAGGGAGACGTGATTTCGAATTACAAGACCGATCAGCGGCAGGTGCTCGATCCGCGCATCGCGTACGTCATGACGACCATGATGGAAGGCGTAATCAACAATGGCCTTGGTTACACAGCGGTTCGACTGCGAGGGTTTATGGAGCCGGCCGCCGGCAAAACCGGTAGCTCGCACGATGGCTGGTTCGCCGGCTACACCTCAAACTTGTTGTGCATCGTCTGGGTGGGTTATGACGATTACAGCGATCTGCGCTTGAGCGGCGCGATGACGGCCGCGCCTATCTGGACCGAGTTCATGAAGAAAGCCGCCGAACTGCCGCAGTATTCTGACATGAAGAATTTTTCGCAGCCCAGCGGGGTGATCGATGTGCAACTGGATAAGGTCACAAACCGGCTGGCAACGGCGGCTTGTCCCGACGATTACACGGTTTCGTTCGTCGTGGGCACGGAGCCGCGCGAGACCTGCGACCAGCAGAGCGGAGTGGCGGGATTCTTCCAGCGCGTCTTCGGCGGGGGTGGAGAGAAGGCTTTGCCGCCACCAAACTCGCCCAACGCCCAAGATCAGCAGGACGCCGACGCGCAGAAGAAGAAAAGCTTTTTCGGCAAGATCGCTGGAATCTTCAAGGACGACAAGTCGTCGAATCCTCCGCCGCCGAAGCCGGCGCAGAGTACGCAGCCTGCGCCGCAGTGATGCTTGGCCAGTGAACCCGGGCCGCGCGGGTTGTCTGGAATCCTTCTGCTAACTACCACTAATAGTGCTGGACTGCGATTAACCCCATTCCCTCTAGCTTCGCACTTCGGTACACCCTGACGCGAGATTTGTGCATCCAATGATCGATTTTGGGCTAAACTCCCAAATCTGGGGAGTTTAGGCGGGCTTAGGATCGATTCGCCCGCCAAAAATAGCAGGTCCCTCCACTCTGCCTTCCATTCCTTCGGAACGGAAAGCTGCGGTCGGGATGACAGGACTTTTGTGCAGTGAACGCAAGCGAGGGGAACTATGGCATCTTCGGTTTGGTCGGGACATTTAACTTTCGGTTTGATTTCCATGCCGGTGCGCTTGTTTTCGGGGGCGCGCAGTTCGGGCATTTCTTTCAACATGCTGCATCGTCCGGATAAGGTGCGGGTGAAGCAGCAATATATTTGCCCGGCGGAAAACGTGGTAGTCGATCGCAGCGAGATCGTGAAGGGCTACGAATTTCGCAAGGACGAATACATCGTCATCGAGCCGGAGGAGATCAAGAAGATCGAGCCGCAAACCGCCAAGACCATGGAGATCTTGGAGTTCGTCAAGGCTGCAGACGTCGATCCCGTCTATTTCGAATCGTCGTATTACATGCTGCCGGAGGAGGCGGGACGGCGTCCGTATGCGCTGCTGACCAAAGCGCTGGAAGAGAGCGAGTACGTGGCCATCGCCAAGATCACGATGCACAATCGCGAGTACACCTGTTTCTTGCGCCCGTCCGAGGGCGGGTTGATGCTGCACACGATGTACTACGCGGAGGAAGTGAAGAAGGTCGAAGGGTTTGGCGCGCCTGATGTGGAGTTGAAAGAAGCTGAGGTGAAGGTGGCGCACCAACTCATCGAAGCGCTGGCGGACGAGTGGGATCCGGAAAAGTACAAAGACACCTTCCAGGAAAATCTGAAGAAGCTGATCGAGGCCAAGCTTGAGGGCGGGGAAGTGGCGGCGGTGGAAAAGCCGAAGAAGCTTGCCCCTGTGGTCGATCTGATGGCCGCGCTCAAACAAAGCCTGGCGCAGATGGAAGGGAAGAAAAAACCCGCGGCTGCGGCGAAGTCGGAGGCTCCGGCGGCGGCGGCGGGAGGGAAGACGCGGCGCAGGTAAGGCGGTTTCGGACCTCGGGCTTCTGACTGTCGATCCTTCGACCTTTCAATCTTTCAACCTTGGCAACTGTGTCGGTCTGATGAACCATCTACGCACCAGTTGTCGTCGCGCTCGGGGCGTGGCAATCCAACTTGCCCTGATCACCCTGCATCACAACACTGTACTTGCTTCGAGGTCAGAGGGCCGAGGTCTAACGCCTGAACTCTGACTGCCCACTGGCGCAGATGCTGGCCAGCCGCTAGAATATTGAATTCCTTGCAGATCCAATCAGAATGAACGATCCAAAGCTTAGGTTTGGGGTGCCGATGAGTGTTCGTAGTTGCATTCAGTTGGGGACCGTGGTGTTGGCGATGCTGCTGTGGGCGGCTTGCGGACAGATCTATCGCCCGGTGGTGATACCGTGTTCGGCGGGCGGCGGCGTTCCGGGGTGCCCGGTGGTAACGTCTCCCACTCCGGCTAATTTCCACGCGGTCTTTGGCCTCAGCAACAACGTGCCCAATGGCATTAGCTCCACAGCCGCGGGCTATCCCGGCGGAGCGATGCAGATTGACGTTTCCGGATACACGATCATTGCCGAGACCTCACTGACCTCCACGGGCCAACCCAACACTGGACTGAATCCAACCCATATGGCGCTCTTGCCGAACAACGGCAGATTGTTTATTGCCAGCGCCAGCAGCGCGTTTTCGGGCGGACTGGATGTAGTTGCGAGCTTCAGCCCGGTTTTCCAATCCAGTACGGGGAGCACGTTCGGCCCGGTGAGCACGATCGCCTTGCCCAGTCAGACGGTCAATATCACCTCGATCAGCGAGAGCGGCAATGTGGTGACGGCAACCCTTGCGACCCCGTTGCTGGCCAATCCATCAAATAGCGGTTCAGGTCCTGTTGCCACGGGAACGGTGATTGTGATTGCAGGTGTAATCATCCCTGGATGCAGCTCGCCTTGTAACCCGCTGCTTTATAACGGCACATACACACCAAGCGCAATATTGAACGGCGGAACAACCATCACGTTTACGAGCGCGTATACCGGGCTGGCCGCCGCTTCGGTGGGGACGGCGTCGGTTCCGCCCCAGCCGGTGTTTTTGAACAGCACGCAGACCACTGCCATGTACGTGGCGAATTACAACTCCAATTCGGTGGCGGAGATTAACACGACATCGAATATCGTGAGCAATAGCGCCACCGTGGGAATGAATCCAGTGAGTTTGGCGGAGACTCCGGGGGTTGCGAATAATGGCGCGCCCAAGCTCTACGTTGCCAACCAAGGCAACGCGGCGGTCAGCGGATCTATCAGCAGTTTGAACGTGACCGATCTGTCGTCGAATACGGTGATTGGTTTTTCCGGGGTGAATCCCGTGTGGATGGTCGCTCGCGGGGACAGCCAGAAAGTTTATGTGGTCACCGAAGGCGATGGGAAGCTGATCACGATCGACACGGCAACCGATACGGCCACGACTCCGGACTGCACCGCGACTCCGGCTCTTTGTGTGGGCGCGGGGGCGAACTTCATCTTGTACGATTCGCACCTGAACCGGCTTTATGTGACCAATCCTGCCACGGGGTTGGTGTACGTCTTTTCCGACACTGGCGGGCCCAACGACACGCCAAGCCCGCTGACCCCGGGAGGTCTTGCGATTCCTGGACTGCCAGCGACAGGCACGTTTTCCTGCTCCACTTGTAGCGCTCCGGTTCCGGTGTCGGTGACAGCTTCGCCCAACGGTGTTGGTTTTTACGTTGCCAGCTACCAGACGGCGCCGGCGCCGTGCCCTGATCCGAATGTGTCGGGGGCGTGCGTAATCCCGGAACTGGTTGCCTTCGACGCCACCAGTCTGACGGCAACGACGTCTGCCATGACGCTGCTGACCTGGGCTCCGGCGGGCGCGACGCCGGGACCATTTGCCACGAATCAATTTGCCGTGGCACCGGTTGCCAGTTGTGTTCCAGCGTCTCTTACCGCTTTGTATTCGCCGACGACCACGCGCTTCCGCGTTTTCACCGCGACGGCTGCGGACAGCAGTTCTGTCTACGTAGGTTCCTGCGATGCCGGAATCATTGCCGCAATTAATACCACGGATAACAATCCGAATGGAGCCACGGGCAGCGACACGCCGGTTAATACCCTGATCACAGACTTGCCTGCGCCCTTCAGCAATGGCACGATCCAGGCGAATGGCGAGCCGCCAAATCAGAATCCGCTGTTCTTGCTGACGGGGCAGTAAAAAAGCGGACCTCAGACCTCGGGCGTCGGACTCGCGACTTTGTAGTTATCGAATGGGATTTTCTGAGGTCCGACGGCTGAGGTGCGATCTCAGCTAATTTCTGGCAGCTACTTCTTCCTTTTGAATATCCTTCGCTGCGTAGTGCGAGTCGACGTATTCATCCAGGATCTGGATGAATTCCGCGACGATGCGATCGCCCTTCAGCGTGGTGAACAGGCGTCCATCCACGTAGACCGGAGCTTTGGGTTCTTCAAAGGTTCCCGGCAAGGAGATGCCGATGCTGGCGTGCTTCGATTCTCCGGGGCCGTTGACCACGCAGCCCATGACGGCGAGTTTCATTTCTTCCACGCCGACGTAGCGGTTTTTCCAGTTGGGCATCTGCTCGCGCAGGTAGGTCTGAATCTGCTCGGCCATTTCCTGGAAGAAAGTGCTGGTGGTGCGTCCGCAGCCGGGGCAGGCAGTGACTTGCGGAGTGAAGCTGCGAATACCCATGGATTGCAGAATCTGCTGCGCCACGCGGACTTCTTCGGTGCGGTCGCCACCAGGAGCGGGAGTCAGGGATACGCGAATGGTGTCGCCGATGCCTTCTTGGAGTAGGACGCCCATGGCGGCGCTCGAGGCCACCACGCCTTTCGCTCCCATGCCGGCTTCGGTGAGTCCGAGGTGCAGCGGATAATTGCAGCGCGCGGAGAGAGCGCGGTAGACGTCGATCAGATCCTGCACGCCGCTGACTTTTGCGCTCAAAATAATCTGGTCGGGACGCAGACCGAACTTCTGTGCCAGATCGGCGGAGTTCAGCGCGCTCACCACCATCGCTTCCATGGTGACGTCGCGAGCGTCTTTGGGCTCGGCGAGCGCCGAGTTCTCGTCCATCATCTTGGTGAGCAGAGCCTGATCGAGCGAGCCCCAGTTCACGCCGATGCGCACAGGCTTTTGATACTTCACCGCGACTTCGATCATGGTACGGAAGTTCGAGTCGCCGGTCTTTCCGATGCTGGCGTTGCCGGGATTGATGCGGTACTTGGCAAGATCGCGCGCGCACTCGGGATACTTGGTGAGGAGCACATGGCCGTTGTAGTGGAAGTCGCCGATGATGGGCACGCGGATGCCTTGCCGGTCCAGTAGATCGACGATGCGCGGCACGGCGGCGGCCGCCTCTTCGTTATTCACCGTAACCCGCACAAACTCGGAGCCGGCGCGAGCCAGATCAGCACACTGCTTCACGGTGCCGAGAATGTCGGCGGTATCGGTATTGGTCATCGACTGCACCACGATTGGTGCATCCGAGCCAACGCGCACTCCGCCAACGACGACGGTAACGGTTTTTCTGCGGGGGATAATGGCCATGGAAGGTCTATTTTAACATGCGAAAACAGAGAACTCCGTGCGAGCTCCAGCTCCCGACCCAGAACCCTGGCTTCGGCTCACCCCTTGACTACGTCAGTCCAGCGCTGCAGGCTTTGGACCGAAGATTCATTCCCTAGTCGTCATCCTTCCACCATTCCTTTTGCCCATCTGCCCGTGCTTTCTCGAGCTCGTCGACCAGCGAACGGAGATCGTCCTGCCATCCCTTCGAGGGGGCATCGGGCATCAGTCTGTCTTTGATGGTTTCAATTGCGGTTTCGATGTCGACATTCTTCAGCGCATCTTTAATCTTGCTTTTTAGGGCCACCCACTCATCGGGTTTGGGCGGAGCCAGAAAGTGCCAGATCCACTTCGGCGCAGAAGGATTTGTAGGAGGTCCCATGGGAGGAATCGCGGGCCTATTTGCTTTTGCCCAGTCGGATAATACATTCGCGATGATGAGGTCGGCATCTTCCTGCGGCACCGGCGTGATTCCCGGCTCAAGAATAATCTCCACCCGACGATTCAGTTTGCGATCTTCCTCGCTCATGTTTTCCGGCGTTTTGTGACGGCGCACATTCTCCTCGTCGGGTTGCGTGGCGCCGACTCCCGTGCTGACCCAGCGAATCGCCGTCGGCCTGGGCACATTGGGGTTCGGCATAGTTGCCACGATGTTAAAAGTCCAGGTTCGCTTGGCCACATCTTCGCGCAGCCTGGCTTCTACAACCCGGGCCCTGTCTTCGCTGATTTGCTGCTCAAACTGCGGTCCGCGCTGAATGTCCTGGTCGGCGTGTCCAATCAAGCGAACTCCCAGGATCGGAAGGCAGCCGGGCTGGTAACTCGCCGCGATGAAATCTGCCACGACCGCCAGACGAATGTTCTCGTCGATGGGTAGGGTATTTAACTGCTTTGAATACCTCGGGAACTTTCTTATGACCATCCGAAGCGGGCCAGGATTGTTGTTGCTGGTTGATCCATCGAGATCAACTAGTCTCTGCCCTAGTCCGGTGTAATCCATGGATGCCCCTTTTAAGTAGTGAGAGAACAGCGCGCTTCGTTTCGCAGAAGGAAGGAAACATTCTAAGTCTTGCGAAAAGAGTTTGAGTCTAGCGACCATGAAGGCACGGAGTTAACGGCGAGGATCCGGGATTGCCGCCGGGTTCGGGTACTTCACGCCACGCAGCCAAGCCGAGAAGACGAACCACCAGATGACGAGCAGTATCAGGTTGGGTACGCCCGCCTCCGGACCAAAAGCCCCGCCGGTAAGCCACGCCGGGCCGTGGAAGCTGCCATTCAAGAGATGTCCTACGCTCGGAAATCCGCTGGACGGCGTGCCGTAGAAATATAGCTCGCCCCAACCCCACGCGGCGTGGATGCCGAGCGGCATCCACAGATCGCCGGTTCGTCTTAAGACCAGGCAAGTCACCATGCAATACATTGTGGCCGCGACCGGGCCAAGGCCGTGCCCGCCGGGATTGAGGTAGTGCATGCCGCCCATCCAAAGGGAAGTGATTACCGCCGCCGGCCAAAAGCCGATGCCGGTGGTCAAGGTGAAGAGCAGGTAGCCGCGGTAAAAGAAGTCTTCCAACAACGCGGCCAGGAAAAGCGGGACGGCCCAGAGGAGCGCATATTTCATCACATCTGGCCCCTCGAGCGCCAAGGGGCCGAAAGAAAAAGCTCCGGCAAGTCGCAGCACAAGCAGCAGGGCGGTAAACGACGCGAAGCTGATGACTGCTCCCTGCCAGAACTGCTTGCAGAAGGTTCGCCGCCACGGCAAGCCATAATCGCCAAGGCTGCGGCCTTCGATCTTCGCCATGATCCAACTCAGCAGCAGAATGGCGACGGCGAACGGGCCCATCGAGACTAGACCGCCCAGCGGAGTGGAAGTATCCGCATGCAGCCGGCTAGTGAGCGCATCGATGATCCGGCCTACGCCAATAAGAGTGGGTACGAAGAGGGCGAAGAAAATCAGCAGGCGCCATCCGGCGCGCAGGCCGTTAGGCCCTTTTAGAAAGTTATAGCGAGGGGATTCGGCGGTCAGAATATCTACAGGGCTATCTTTCATTGGAAACTCGCACCTGAACCGCGGCCGGATTCGGGTATTTTACTCCGTGTAACCACAACGAGAAGAAGATTCCCCAAGTGATGAGCAATACGAGATTGGGCCAGCTCGCTTCCGGCCCGTAGGTTCCGCCGGTGAGCCACGTGGGACCGTGAAGCTGGGTATTGAACAGGTGGTGTTTTTCCATTTGTCCGCCGGAGGGGACACCAACGAAAATAATGGCCCAGTCCCATGCCGCGTGAATGCCGAGCGGCATCCAGAGATCGCCGGTCCTTCTGATGACCAGGCAAGTCACCAAACAGTACACCGTGGTAATGACCGGTCCGAGGCCATGGCCGCCCGGATTGAGGAAGTGCATGCCGCCCATCCAAAGCGAAGTGACGACTGCTGCCGGCCAGAAGCCGATCCCGGCGGTGAGTGTGAATAAAAGATAGCCGCGGTAGACGGAATCTTCAAGAAGCGCAACCAGGAAGAACATCACTGCCCATGAGGCTGCGTATTTCCAGATGTAGGCCCCATGCAGCGCCAGCGAACTGAAGGAAAGAGCTCCGGCCAGGCGCAGCGCAAAGAGTAAAGTTGCGAGTGAAACCAGGCTGACGGCCGCGCCTTGCCAGAACTGCTTGCAGAACGCTCGCCGCCACGGCAGGCCATAATCCCCGAGAGTTCGGCCTTCCATTTTTCCCATGATCGAGCTGACCAGAAGGACAACGAGATCAAGGGCCGCCGTTGAGACGATGGCGATCAGAGGAGAGTTGTAATCCGCGTGTAGCCGGTTAATAGCGCCGTCAACGATGCGGTACGTACCATAGCCCGTGGGTAGCAAAATGGCGTAGAAAATCAGCAGGCGCCATCCAGCGCGTAGGCCGTTGGGGCCTTTTAAGAAGTTATAGCGCGGTGGATCGGCGGCCCAACGAATTTCAGAAGTGTGGCTCATCGCATCACCCCATCTCGGACCCTCCGAAACATCTGAATCGCCAGGAACCATGCAAGTGCATAAACCACAGCATCGCTTTGCTCGGTTGCTCCACAATCTGCAAGGAATCATAATCCCAAGCGAGGTATTTAGCGGGCGAATCGCTTGACGCCGGCTCGTACCGATCGCTCAGGCTATAATGGCGCACACTCATGACGCTGGCTGCTGGCACGAAGATCGGCCCCTATGAAATCATCGCGCCGCTGGGTGCGGGCGGCATGGGCGAGGTCTACCGCGCGCGAGATAGCAGGCTCGGCCGCGATGTGGCCATTAAGGTACTTCCCGCGGCGATGGCCCGAGATGTAGAGCGGCTGCGGCGATTCGAAACCGAAGCGCGCGCGGTCGCGGCGCTCAACCATCCCAACATTCTCTCGATCCACGACATCGGCACGCACGATGGCGCACCGTATCTGGTGTCGGAGTGCCTGGAGGGTCAATCGCTGCGCCAGGAATTGAGTGGGGGCGCGCTGCCCCTCCGGCGAGCGATTGAGTACGGCACAGAGATCGCGCAGGGACTGGCCGCAGCGCACGACAAAGGAATCATCCATCGCGATCTGAAGCCGGAAAACATTTTTGTTACGCGCGATGGCCGGGTAAAGATTCTCGACTTCGGCCTCGCCAAATTGGCCCGGCCCGAAGCTGCATCGGACCAAGGTGCAACCGTCGAGGCAGTTCCAACTTCCGCTGGCGTGGTTCTGGGTACAGTGGGATATATGTCTCCCGAGCAAGTGAAGGGCGAGGCCACCGATGCCCGCTCGGACATTTTTGCCCTGGGAACGATTCTGTACGAGATGCTTTCCGGCCAGCGCGCCTTCCGCCGCGATACTTCCGCTGAGACGATGACAGCGATCCTGAAAGAAGATCCGCCGGAGTTGAGCACGACAGGAAAACAAATCTCGCCGGCCATGGACCGCATTGTGCGGCGCTGTCTGGAGAAAAAGCCGTTACAGCGTTTTCAATCGGCGCGGGACTTAGCTTTCAATCTGGAAGGCGTCTCTGGAATTTCTTCCACAACCGCCCAAGCAGCGGTAAGCCCGCAGAGCCCGCGCCGTAGCCGAGTCTTGCCGATCGCGGCCGCTGTGCTTCTGCTTATGCTCGTTGGGGCTGGCAGCTGGATATTAGGTCGAGGCGCCGCTGCAAGTGGTTTTCCGATCTACCATCAACTTACCTTCGAGCGCGGTCTCGTCTATGCAGCTCGCTTTGCGCCGGATGGCCGTTCGATTTATTACAGCGCGAGTTGGAACGGGCAGCCGGTTCAACTTTATTCAACTGTCCCGGACAGCCCGGAATCACGGTCGCTGAATCTTCTCAACTCGACTTTGTTCGCCGTGTCCAGCTCCGAGATGGCGATTTCGCTGGGCTGCAAAGATCGATATATCGGAAACTGCCAGGGCACCTTGGGATTGGTTCCGGTGGCTGGCGGAGCGCCACGCGAAATTGTAGAAGATGCGCTCTCCGCCGATTGGACGGCCGATGCCAGCCAGATGGCCGTGATCCGCCAGGTAGCGGGAAAATATCGCGTGGAATTTCCGCGCGGGAAGGTGATTTACGAAAGCGACCGTCCGCTGGGATACTTGCGCATCTCGCCCAAGGGAAACGCGGTCGCGTTCGGAGAATTCGTGAGCATCGATGGCGATGGCGGCTGGGTGGTCGCAGTCGATCGCACCGGGAAAGAGCTGCTGCGCTCGCCGATTCTCACGAGCCTGGAAGGCGTGGCATGGCCTCCGTCCGGGGAAGAAGTGTGGGCTGGCGAGACCATGGTTGCGGGTTGGTCGGATGCGATTCATGCCTTCGATTTGAAGGGCAAACACAAAGATCGAATTGTGATCCGGCTGCCCGGCATGCTTCGTCTGCACGATGTGTCGAGTGACGGACGGATTCTTTTGACGAGAGAGTCCTGGCGGAGTGGCTTGCAATTCAAAGGAGCGGGCGACAACAAAGAGCGGGATCTGGCATGGCTTGATTATGCGGCCTTGCGTGATCTCTCGACCGACGGCTCTGAAGTTACGTTCGACGACTGGGGACAAGCGGCTGGCGCTGCATCGCTGGCCTACTTGCGAAAGACCGATGGATCACCCGCAGTGAAGCTGGGTCCATGGTGGTTGCCGGTTCTTTCCCCCGACGGTACGCGAGTGCTGGCGTCGTATGCCAACTCCGTAGGTGTAGGTGGAAAAGCCTTGTTACCAACTGGCGTAGGAGAAATTCAGAAACTGGACGACAAAATGCAACAAACCGGAGCCCGCGGCTTCATGCCAGATGGAAAATCGGTTTATTTTGCGGGCAATGATGGCCACGGATGGCGGATGTATCTCCAGGACGTTTCCGGGAGCCCCGAGCGCGCGGTTACGCCCGTAATTTCAGTGGCGACAGCACATTTTGAATCGCACCTGGTTTCTCCCGATGGTAAGTTCATTTTCGCGCGCGGTGTGAACGGCAAGGGCGAGATCTATCCTCTCGCGGGAGGTGAAGCCCGGCCGATTCCGGGATGGGTGCCGGAAATATCTGGATCAATTGGTCGACCGATGGGAGCTCGGCCTATGTCTTTCACGACGACAAAACATCGGCCCCGGTGTTCAAACTCGATCTGGCTACGGGAAAGAGAGAGCAAGTCAAAATGCTGATCCCGAGCGATCCGGCCGGAGTAACGGCAGTCGTGAGCGTGCGCATGACGGCCGACGGCAAGGCCTATGCCTACTCGTTCGATCGAGAGCTGTCGGACTTGTTTCTGGTTGAGGGAGTGCGCTGACTAGGGCAGGCGATCCCTCAGCCCCGGCAGCGTCTTCATCAAGTCGTTATAAATAACCATTACCGCGAACAGTACCAGAAAGACGAAAGCCGCCTGGTAGACGCGCTCCTTGATGCGCAAGCTGACGTCGCGGCGCATCAGCCCTTCAATCAGAAGAAACAGGATCACACCACCATCGAGAATGGGGATGGGCAACAGGTTGAAAATGCCCAGATTCAGGCTGATTCCCGCGGTTAATTCCATGAGCGGGGTCCAGCCCTTTTGTTGGGCGGCGTAACCGGCGTCTTGCGCGATGCCGATCGGGCCGGAGACCATGCGGGGCGAAACCTTACCCTGAATCAGCTTCTTCGCCAGTTCCAGTATCAGCAGCGAATATTTTTTGTTCTGATCGAGCGACAAGCTCAGCGCCTGAGCGAACGGCAATGTAGTGACCTTGGTCTCGCTCTTGTTTAGAAATCCCAGGCGATACCTCTGCTCTTTCGGATCTTCCGTGGCCGAGAGCACCGGGGTCAGGTGGAAATTAAGGCTTTGATTACCACGGATCACGGTGAGGTCGACGGCCTTATCCTTGGTTTCCTGGAGGCGTTCGATCATGCTTTCGATGGAAGGCAGACTCTCGCCATCCATGGCTACGATTCGATCGTCTTCCTTAATGCCCGCCTTGGCTGCGGGCGTTCCGGGCTCGATGCGGCCGACCACAACCGGCTCGGCCGGAAACCATCCTGCGGAGCCGACTTCGGAGGAAGTCACAGCCTGGGGCACAATTGTCTTCTGAAAGACCTGGTCTCCTCGCTGAATCGTGACTGTCAGCGGTTGATTGGCGCTCAGCCACACCCGAGGCTGAAGCTGTTCCCAGGTCGGGTTGTCAATGCCATCGACTTTCACGACCCGATCCCCCGGCTGCAAGCCGGCGTTGGCTGCGGGGGAGTCTTTCTTGACCCCTTCAATCACAGCCGGCTTATCCAGAAACACCGGGTATTCATAATGGATCATGTAAACCGCGGTGAGCAGGAAGATGGCCAGCAGGATGTTCATCGTCGGGCCGGCGATGGCGATCAGAAAACGATGCCAGCGGGGATGCGACATGAATTCGCCCGGATCACCGGTGCGCTCGTCCATGGGATTCTCGCCGCTCATTTTCACGTAGCCGCCGAGAGGCAGGGCGTTGATGCGGTAATCGGTTCCTCCGCGGCGAAAGCCCACCAGTCGCTTGCCGAAACCAATGGCGAACTGCTCCACGCGCACTCCCAGCAGCTTGGCCACGGCGTAATGGCCGAACTCGTGGATCAGGATCATGAAGCCCAGGACCACGGCGACGGCGGCGACGGAGATCAGGAAATCAGACATATAGAAGGTACGTAAACAGCTCCCCCATTAGATTCAGCTTACTAGACTACGGATGTCGCCCGCGGTCGTCCGGCTTTCTTTCTTACAGCCGCCGCCCGGCCTTCCGCATATCGGCGGGCTTCGGCATCGGCTTCAAGCACTTTGGCAATGGACTCCAGCTTCCCCGAATTAGATGCGGAAACCGTCTCTTCGATGATTCTGGGAATCTGATCGAAAGCAATGCTGCCCTGGAGAAACGCGGCTACCGCGACTTCATCGGCGGCATTCAGGGCCACAGTTTTCGCCCCTCCCGCCTCTACCGCTTCATATGCCAAACGGAGACAAGGAAATTTTTTCATGTCGGGAGAGCAGAAGTCCAGATGACGCAGGTTACTAACGGAAAAGCGCATCTCCGACGCAATTCGCTCGGGATATGTTAGGGCGTACAAGATGGGCAGACGCATATCGGTCACCGAAAACTGCGCCAGGATGCTGCCATCGATGAATTCCACCATGGAGTGAATGGTCGACTGCGGATGCACAAGAACATCCACTTTGGCCGGCGGCACATTGAATAGCCGGCAGGCCTCGATCACCTCAAAGCCTTTGTTCATGAGCGTCGCCGAGTCAATGGTGATTCGTTTGCCCATCTTCCAGGTGGGATGATTCAAGGCCTGCTCGACAGTGATGGAGCTGAATTCTGAGAGCGGGGTCTTCAGAAACGGCCCGCCGGAGGCAGTGAGCCAGATACGCTCGACTTCCTCCATTCGGCCGCCGCGCAGGCACTGGTGGACGGCATTGTGTTCGCTGTCGATGGGCAATAGGGGCTTGCCTTGGCGTCGCGCTTCAGCCGTAATCAACTCGCCGGCCGCGACGAGGCATTCTTTGTTGGCGACGCCAACCGTCTTTCCGGCTTTCACTGCTTCGTAAGTGGCCTCAAGCCCAGCCACACCAACGATGGCGCTGACAACGAAATCGGCTTCTGGGAGGGTCGCGACCTGTACGGTTCCAGCCGCGCCGTAAACAACTTCGATTTCGACGAGGCCAGCTTGCTTCAGGCGAGCACGCAGGACGTCCGCATCGGCCTCAGCCGCAATCGAAAGTATGCGTGGCTGCCAGCGCCGGGCCTGCTCGAAGGCCGCCTCCACGTTTGCTCCCGCAGCCAGCGCGACAATCTGAAAGCGGTCGGGATAGGACTCCGCCACGCTCAGCGTGCTGCGGCCGATCGATCCGGTGGAACCCAGGATGGCGATGCGTTTCATGAAGAGTGAAGTCTATTTTACGCGCTTTTGATTCGTCCGCCGGGGAAGGGGAAGGCAGGTCATTGGAGTGCGCGCCAGATCGCATAGAACCACAGCACCGGGGCGGCAAAGAGCAGCGCATCGATGCGATCCAGCATGCCGCCGTGGCCCGGCAAAATGCTGCCCGAATCTTTCACTCCGGCCCCGCGCTTGATCAAAGATTCCACCAGATCGCCGAGTTGCGCCGCGACGTTCAGCCCAATCGTCAATAAGACGATAGGCCACAGCTCAGGCTTTTCCAGTCCAAACAGGCCGTCCCGGCGCTGGATCAGGCCCACGCGCAAAAGAAACGAACTGATCTGTAGCGAATAGGTGAAAAGCAGGCTGCCCACGACCAGGCTCGCAGCCAGCGACGCGGCCGTTCCCTCCCAGGTTTTCTTGGGGCTGATGCGCGGCGACATCAAGTGCCGGCCCAGCGACTTTCCTACAAAGTACGCGAAAATATCTCCCGCCCAAACCACCAGTAGCAAGTAGAGCAGCCAAAACGCTCCGGCCCATTGCAGCCGCAATTCCACCAGCATCGCCATGGGAACGGCAATATAGACAAAGGCAAACGACGACGCAGCGGCTGCTGGATACCCACTGCTCAACTGTGCCCGGCGCATGGCAATCGTCAAAAAAAGAAATGGAGCCAGCGCGCACGCGAATGCCAATCCGAGGACAAATTTCAGCGAAGATAATTGCGGCGTTTCTACCGCTGTGAGCGCGATCAGCAAAAGAAAAAACAACCCGAAGAAACCATAAGTAGGAAGACGCAACGGTTGCACGCCATAGGATTCGGTAAGCTTGAGAAATTCCTGCACCGTGAGCAGCGCCACGCCTGCCACTACCACGGCCACAAGCGGCACGGGGGCGCGCAGCACCAGCAGCATCACAATCGGGATGAGGACAACCGCGGTCGCAATGCGTTTCAGCAAAGCTGATCTGCCTTTGGGGATGGAGTTATTTGTGTGTCTTTATAGTGACGGCTTCTGCATGCGGTTCGTCCGTTTCTGACGCATGATGATGAGAACCGCCATGGTCGAGCGAATTATGGTTCAGCCCACCGTAACGCCGCTCCCGCTTCTGATACTCGGCGATGGCTTCGAGCAAATGCACGCCGCGAAAATCGGGCCATAGGGTTGGCGTCACATAAATCTCGGCGTAGGCCAACTGCCAGAGCAGGAAATTACTCAGCCGCATCTCGCCGGAGGTGCGCACGACCAGGTCGGGATCGGGCAAGTTTCGCGTGTACAGATGCTGGCCAACGGTTTCCTCGTCAATCTGCAGGTGCTCGATGCCCCCATTCTGTGTCGCCGATTCCACCATGGAGCGGAACGCATCCACTATCTCACTGCGCGCGCTATAGTTCAGCGCCAGCGTGAGCACTGTGCCGGTATTTTGCGCCGTCGCCTGACGCGCCCATTCCATGCGCTCTTGCACATCTTCCGGCAACTGCTGCTGCCGCCCGATATATTCGAGACGAATATTGTTGTCGTTCAGCGTCGGCACTTCGGCCTTTAAATAACGGCTCAGCAGGCGCATCAGGAAATCGACCTCGCTCTTGGGACGCTTCTTCCAATTCTCTTCCGAAAATGCGTAGAGGGTGAGCGCATGAATGCCGATGCGCGCCGCGGTCTCGACTGTCGAGCGCACCGCCGCAACTCCGGCGCGATGTCCGGCCACACGCGGCATGTGACGCCGCTTGGCCCAGCGCCCGTTGCCGTCCATGATGATGGCGATGTGTTTCGGGAGCCGCTCTGGATCCAGATGCCGGTAGACGTCCGCTTCCTTGCGATCCAGTCCGGCGGGAACTTTGTGCTGCAAAGTGATCCCCTTCGGTTAGAGGCTAACACGGGCGGGAAGGGGGTTGCAATGAGGGGAGTGCCGCGCGCCACAGAATGTCGGCGCGGACGAAGGCGTCCACCGCTACGTGGTCTTTGCTTCTTCCGGCACAATCCTCAACTCCAGCTTCTGCGTCTGCCGCAGCACCGTCAGCGCGCAACCAACGCCCATGCGGACTTCGGTGAGGACACGATGCAGATCGTCGACTCCGGCTACCGGGTGCCCTTCCAGCGTCACGATGACATCTCCATCCCGCAGCCCTGCGCGCTTCGCCGGACTATTCTCCTCGACCGACAACACCAGCGCGCCCGACTCTTTGGGCAGATCATAAAAGCGTACCACGCGGCGATGCACCGGGACGGTCTGTGCAGAAACGCCGATATAGCTGCGGCGAATGCGTCCATCGCGCAGCAGGCGGCTGGCCACAAACTTCGCCGTGTTGATGCCGATGGCGAAACAGATTCCTTGCGCCGGTAGAATGGTTGCAGTGTTCACTCCGATCACGCGGCCTGCCGAATCGACGAGCGGACCTCCAGAGTTGCCGGGATTCAGCGCGGCGTCAGTCTGAATGACGTCGTCGATCAGGCGTCCAGAATACGAGCGCAGGGAGCGGCCCAGCGCGCTGACTACTCCGGCTGTCACTGTGGATTGAAATCCATAGGGCGCGCCAATCGCGATCGCCACCTGGCCCACGCGAAGCTGCTGCGAGTCGCCCAGGGTGGCCGCGGTCAGGCTGGGCTCGTCGAGGCGCGGCTCGTCGATGCGGATGACTGCCAGATCGCTGGCCGCGTCTTCCCCGATGGCGCTGGCCGGCATGCGGCGCCCATCGGCCAGAGTGACCTCAATGCGGCGCGCGTCGTGCACGACATGGCTGTTGGTGAGAATCAATCCGTCGGGCGTGAAGACAAATCCCGAGCCTCCGCCGCGGCGCTCGTGCGCTTCGCCCGAACGGGTGCGGCCAGAGGCCGAATGGACCCCAATATTCACTACCGAAGGACTGATCCGCTCGACCGCGCCGGTGACCGCGCGCGAGTAAGCGTCGAGCAATAAGTCGTCGGCAGAAGGGTGACCGCCTGCCGTTCCAGGCGAATCGCCTTTCCATTCATTCGCTTGCGGTTGATTCGAGGGGAAGGCGGACAAAGCAGAAACACTTCCAATTTCTCCCAAATTCATGCTGGATAGATGTCGATCACGCAGTCTCGGATTCACCCCACCGCCGAGCGCAGGCGGGACTAGACCCCGGGACAGCACATCACATAGTCCTGTGATTATCATCACGGACGCTTGGTTTTGGTCCTGTCAGGCTGATTAAGGGCTGGGGGTTCACCACTTCAAAGTTCTCCCTGTTGCCCGCGCATTCCTAGGAGACTTGGATCATGAAATACAAGCTGATCGCTTTCGCGCTGATTTTGACCGTGACGTCATGGGGCCAAACCGCAAACCAAACATCCACCGTGCTGCAAGCCGGGAAGGCATCGCCGGAAAAGCCTGCCTGCGCGTGCTGCGATAAAAACAAAGCAGAAGCTGCAGAAGGTACTACGGAAGCAAAAGTGGTGCACTCTTGTTGCGCGCATCACGACATGACTGGCCAGGACGGAAAAGAGCCGATGTCATGTGCGAGGATGGCGAAAGACAAAGATGCTGGAATGGATATGAAGGACAAGGTATCCTGCTGCAACGGTAAAGATGGTTCTTCCTGCAATGCGGGCAAGGGAAAGACGGATGCTGGCTGCTGCGGAAGCCAGAAGTGCGAGAAGAATGGCGAGAAAGGCTGCTGCGACAAGAAAACCGAAACAACTGCGATGAATTGCTGCCACAGCAAGAATCCGGCGATCGACACATCGGAGAAAATCAGCAAGTAACCGATGAACGCACTCCGCCCCGGCCTTGCGACCGGGGCTTTTCTCTTTCTAATAACAACAGGGGCGACCTGCAAAGAATCTTCCTACGCAGCGGGCGACCGTTCAACCGCCGACCGGCGCGGATAATTGCCCATGATCTTGCGCACGAAGCCGTGGATGCCATGCAAGCCTGGCTTCGGGAAAAACATGAACGGACACTCGCCCGGAACGACTGCAATGCCGTTTTCCTGGCAGAACTGGACGGCCTTCGCGCTCACCGCCCCCGTTCCCCCGGCGCGGTACATCCAGATTCGTGTGATTCCGGCGGCGGCGCAATCTTTGACGATAGCCTCGGTAACTTCCGGAGAAGTCATCAGTAGTGCCGCCTCCACCGGAGGCTGGATGTCTTGCACACGCGCAAAGCAGCGTTTTCCCTGCACCTCCGGCGCGTTGGGATTCACCGGAACAACGTCATAGCCGCGCCGACAAAGCTCCGCGAATAACATCCCACTAAAGTTCTTCGGGTCGCGTGAAATTCCTACCATCGCAATGCGTTTCTGAGCCAGAAAATCCTCAATGATTTCGAGCGATGCGTGAGCCGGCATATTTCCACCTTTCGCGAACGAACGATAACCAAATGTTTCTACGCGCTGGGAAAGAAGAATTCAGTGATCAGTGGCACACGTTGATGTCAACTGGCTTGCGCGGAACGTGATGGTACCGCACGGATACTTTCTGCCCTGACAGGAGAGATTTGTGCTTTCCCCTGGCGTTCGTTTTTGGCCTCGCTCTTGGGAAAGAGTTTTGCGGTGATCCGAGTACCCCGGCGTCGGCCACGACAGCTGGGGACAAAGCTCACGACGAACCAAAGCTATTTCCGTGGCTGTTCTCGAAATCTCTCGCGACGGGTGGGAAATAGCGGAACGTCAGCTCGGCGAATGACATGCCTTCATCAAGCAAGGAACCGGGACCAAGAATCTGGTCCCGGCGCTTAGTTGGCTGGTTGCCCGGATAAAGCCTCGTGGGAATATGCTGTCGGGCCTGGCCCGGCTGAACAGCCGGAGGCGGCTGTCCCCCACATCAATCTTTTTCTTAGGCCGTCCTTCTCGGCCGGATGGTCAAATCCCGCACTTGGGTTAGGATGCTGGACATTTGCATGCCGTTCAGCTGCGAAACGAAGGGAAGGATCTCGGCGATAAACTGATCTTTCATCAGTTCGCTGATTTCGTCCTGCCGGTTCTTCTCGCCGCCGCTGAGCAGTTCAGGCACGGTCACCTCCAGGGCGCGCGCTAGCCGCTTGAGCGAAGACAGCGTGGGCGTGGCTTTTTCGTTCTCAATTTTGGAGACGTAGGTGCGCGGCACCGACATGCGTCCCGCGAGTTGGCGCTGGCTCAGGCCGCTGCGCAGGCGCAGCGAGCGGATCGAGGTGGCCAGGTTAAGATGCCCCCGCCCGCTCCCGGGCATCGGCATCATCACCGGCTGCATCAGCACCACCGGCTCGGGTTCAGGTTCTTCATCCAGGGACGAGTGGCAGCGCCGGCAATTGTTATTGACCGTACGGAATTGAACCAGCAGGCAGTGATCGCAACGGACGACTTCCCTAGAATCTACCGGGGCAAGAGTCGTAGCCATCGGGTTGTGGGAGTGCCAGAGCAGGCTACTCCTTACAGCTGTGCAGCGGAATCAAGCACTGGGGGAGTGATTCCAACCGCAAAGACAATCTGCGTTACCGAGCCTGTGGATGTCAAGGGTAAAATGCATAGAGCCGCAATCTTGCGACCCAAAAAGGGAATGAAGCGGCCGAATCCGGCAACTACAGGGCAAACTGCATGATCGATCGCGAAGCAGCGTGGTGTTTACTAACTGAGTTCACCCAGTCGGAAAGTTTGCGCAAGCACGCGCTCGCTGTAGAAGCCTGCATGCGCGCCTGCGCAAGGAAGTTTGGCGGAGATGAAAATGTTTGGGGAATTGTTGGATTGACCCATGACTTCGATTACGAGCGGTGGCCCAGCCTCGAAGAGCATCCTTATAAAGGAAACGAAATCCTGAAAGAGCGCGGATGGCCGGATGAAATTCGACGCGCCATCATGTCTCACGCCGAGTACACCGGCGTACCGCGCGACACGCCGATGGAAAAAGCTCTCTTCGCCTGCGACGAACTTGCCGGCTTCATCACAGCCGTCGCTCTGATCAAGCCCGGCAAGTCGCTGGCCGAAGTCGACGTGAAGTCGGTGCGAAAAAGGATGAAAGATAAGGCCTTCGCGCGCAAAGTCAACCGCGACGACATCATCGACGGCGCAGCCGCCTTGGGCGTGGATCTCGATGAGCACATCGGCTTCTGCCTTGGAGCGCTGAAGCCGATAGCGGAGAAGTTAGGACTGGATGGAAGCGCAGCGAAAGCAAGTTAGGTTTTTGAGTGGAACAGCCGTCCTACCCTGAGCGGAGTCGAAGGGGTTGTTCACGGGACGAACCCAGCATTCCCTGGGTGAAGCTTTAGCGAATGATTGCGGCCACCTTGCCGCTGGCAATCAACTCAGCAAGCCGCGCGAAGTCTTTATACATGACGCGGTCTTTATCCACCGTTGGGCACACGGCACGAATCGCCGCGTGCGCCGCCTGACCACGCTTCGACGCTTTCAGCGGAGATAAGAAGTCGATGGCCTGGGCTACCGCCATAGCCTCGATGGCCAGCACGTTGCGTGTGTTGTCGACAACGCGTTTCAGCTTGTTCGCTGCCGTCATCCCCATCGAGACGAAGTCTTCTTTGTTGCCCGAGGTCGTAATCGAATCCACCGAGGCGGGATGCGCCAGCACTTTGTTCTCGCTGACCAGCGCCGCGGCCGTAACCTGCGCCATCATGAAACCGGAATTCAGCCCTGCGCCTTCCGCGAGAAATGGCGGCAAACCCTCGCTGAGTGCGGGATTCACCAGACGCTCGATGCGGCGCTCACTGATTCCCGCAATCGCGCTCAGGGCGATGGCCAGAAAATCCAAGGCGAAAGCCAATGGCTCGCCATGGAAGTTTCCGCCGGAGATGACATCGCCAGTGGTGGCTGCGCTCGCTCCGCTCGCCGGACGGGCGAAGGCGCCCGTCTCCACATGGTGCTGGCTCGCGATGAAGACCAGCGGATTATCCACCGCTGAGTTGGCTTCGATCTCGAAAACTTCGCGGCAGTGCGCCAGCGTGTCGCGCACCGCGCCGTGTACCTGGGGAATGCAGCGGAGCGAGTAAGCGTCCTGCACGCGGCCGCAGGCGCGATGCGATTCGCGAATCTCGCTACCCTCGAACATTTTCCGCAAGTTCGACGCCGTCTTGATTTGTCCCGCGTGCGGACGAGCCTGGTGTATGCGTTCATCGAACGCGACATCGGTGCCTTGCAGGGCATCGCAGCTGAGCCCGCCAATCACGTCAGCGGAATCGGAAAGGGTCTCTGCCGCAAGCAGCGCAAGCGTGCCCACGGCCAGCATGGCTTGCGTGCCATTAATCAGCGAGATCGCTTCCTTCGCTTCCAGCGTGACCGGCCTGACCTGCGCCTTCTTAAGCGCGTCGAGGCTCGGAATGCGGGTGCCGTTGTTGTCGATGCATTCCCCCTCGCCGATCAAAACGAGCGCCAGGTGCGCCAGCGGAGCGAGATCGCCACTTGCGCCAACACTGCCCTGCGACGGCACATAGGGCGTGACGCCGTGGTTCAACATTTCGCACAGTGTGTCAATAATGCTCGCGCGCACGCCGGAAAATCCTTTGGCGAGAGAATTTGCCCGCAACAGCATCATGGCGCGAATCTCGGCTACGGCCAGCGGATCGCCAACCCCCGCCGCGTGCGAGCGCACCAGATTCACTTGCAGTTCACGAATCTGATCGCCGACGATACGTACGTCGCTGAGCTTGCCAACCCCCGTCGTGACCGCGTATGCCAATTTGTTTCCGGCGACAATGTCGTCGACCAGCGCGCGCGCCCGATCAACGCCCGCACGCGCATCGGCAGACAACAGCACAGCGCGGCGTTCCACGGCGACTTCGCGCACCGCTTCCAGTGTCAGATCGTTTCCGTTGATATGAAGTGCCTTCAAGAGAGTTTCCCGTTTCCAGCTTCCGGTTTCCAGAGCAGTTGTTCTTCGAACATCAGCGGCCCAGCGCCTTGCGAAAGGCGGTGAAATATTTTTCCGGCAGCGCGGCGATTTTCATCTCGCTGTTGGTGACGATGTGCGTAGTCTCGCCTTCCGCCAGCAGCAAGTTATCCGCGACGCGCCGTAGTTCATATCCAAAGTGAAGCACCGACTCGCGCACATTCAGCAACTGCGTGCGCACTACTACCTCCTCGTCATAGCGCACCGGCGCGCGATAGCGGCAATTCGCCTCCGCGACCGCAATGAAGCAGTTATCCTGGCTCTCCATATCGCGATAGGAAAAACCCAGCTGCCGCAGAAGTTCGACGCGCCCCACCTCGAACCAGATGAAATGGTTGGAATGGTAAACCACTCCCATTTGATCGGTCTCGGCATAGCGCACCCGCAGCCGGCTTTCATTGATCGCTTGCGAGTGATTCGCAGTCATCCTTATTTCCCGCTCCGCTTCATTTTCCCGTCCATACCGGTTTGCGCTTTTCCAGAAACGACGAAATCCCTTCGCGGAAATCGGCTGTGCCCCGGATCGCGGCATTCTCACGTATGGCCGCTTCGATCTGGGTATCGATCTCCGCCCGTGCGTGATCGGTAAGGAGCTTCTTCGTCGCCCGCAACGAGCTCGGACTGTTTTCCATCAGCAGCGCCGCCAACTCCCGCGCCCGAGTGATCAGATTTTCCGGAGCGACAATCTCGTTGATTAATCCCATATCCGCGGCCTCTTCTGCACCAAAGATTCTGCCCGTGAGCAAAAGGTCGCGCGCCTGCTTTTCGCCCACCTGGCGGAGCAGAAATGTCGAAACGATGGCGGGCACAAATCCGATGCGAACTTCGGTATAGCCAAACTTCGCTTCCGGCACTGCAAACGTGAAATCGCAGAGTAGCGCTAACCCGGTTCCTCCAGCAATGGCCGCCCCATTCACGGCTGCAATCGTCACTTTGGGAAATTCATAAAGCGATCGAAACAACCGGACCATCTTCCTGGAATCTTCCAGGTTCTGC
Organism: uncultured Acidobacteriaceae bacterium; assembly: GCA_963818935.1. Lineage (GTDB taxonomy): Bacteria > Acidobacteriota > Terriglobia > Terriglobales > Acidobacteriaceae > Sulfotelmatobacter. The sequence continues at coordinate 43,454 of CAWFUK010000022.1, read as the reverse complement.
TGGGGATGGCGGCCGAGCAGAGCTCTTAAGTTTTCCAGATCCATCCCCGAACAGAAAGCTTTGCCCGCGCCGGTTACGATGAGCACGAGCGCGTCGGATGTCTCCACTTCTTTCAGCGCGGCCAGCAGATCGTCAATCAACTCGAAGCTGACGGCGTTGCGCTTGTCGGGACGATTGAGGGTGATGGTCGCGACGCTGGAGTCATACGTGAGCTGAATGGTTTTGTAGGTCATATCGATAATGATGACTTAATCTGCGGCGATCGAATTCGCATACCTCGCCGCCATTTCGTTGCTCGCGCGCAGCAGGGTATCTAAGGGCTTAAGCGGCGGCAGCTCCGCGCCCTGCTGCTGCAAGGCCTCGATCACTTTTTCTGTGGCGATATTTCCCACCAGTGCATCTTGTGCGAAGGGGCATCCGCCCAGGCCGCCGATGGCGGAGTCGAAGCGTCGGCAACCCGCGTCATATGCAGCGAGAACCTTTGCCGCCGCATCTTCAGGGCGGCTGTGCAGGTGCACGCCAATCTCGAGATAGTCATACTTCGCCATCACTGCTCTCACCAGTTCGCTGATCTGCGCTGGAGTGGCCATGCCAACTGTATCGGCGAGAGAAATCATCTTCAGGTTGTCCACTTCCATCAGCGAAATGGCCTCAATCACTTCATCCACATTCCACAGATCACCATAAGGATTGCCGAACGCCATCGAAATATACACCACGACGTCGAGCGCGGCATCGTCAGCCTTTTTCTGGATTTTTTCCAGTTCCTCGAGCGCGCCCTCGGGGGATTGATTCTGGTTCTTGCGCAAGAATGTTTCCGATATCGAATACGGAAATCCCAGAGTGTGCACTGCCTGCGTCTCTATCGCCCGATGCGCGCCCTTTTCGTTGACTACGATGCCAATAATCTCGACATCATCGGGTGGATCGAGTTCCTTCAACACTTCTTCAGAATCCGCCATCTGCGGCACGGCCTTGGGTGAGACGAACGACACGGCGTCGATGTGCTTGAATCCTGCACTGATCAAAGCTTGCAGATAGGCACGCTTGATATCAGCCGGGATAATCCCCTTCAGCCCTTGCCAGGCATCGCGCGGGCACTCGATGAGCTTGACGGTCGACATAACAAAAACTTGCTACATTTCACGGATTTTCACGGACCAAAACACCAGGAATAAAAACAGAGCCGGTTTTGCTTTGATCTTTATCAGTAAATCAGTGTCAAAGAGCTTTTACGTTTGCAGCACTCCCACTTTGAACTCAGCGACGTCCGGGTTGAGCGCCGCCGCTTCCAGCGCCTGCGTGATCGCATCTCGCGTTTCGATGGGATCGATGATCTTGTCGATCCACAACCTCGCCGCCCCATAGCGCGGATCGGTCTGCTCGTCATAGCTTCGCTTCGTCGATTCGGAGAGTTCTTTCTTATCTTCGTCACTCAGCTTTTTGCCGCCACGCTCCAGTTGCTTCACTTTGATCTCAACCAGCGTTCCCGCCGCCGAATCACCGCTCATCACCGCGTAACGCGCGGTTGGCCACGCAAAAACAAATCGTGGATCGAAGGCCTTTCCGCACATCGCATAGTGTCCTGCCCCGAAAGAGCCTCCAATAATTACCGTGATCTTGGGCACCACGGAGTTCGACACCGCGTTCACCATCTTTGCGCCAGCTTTGATGATGCCGCTCCACTCCGCATCGCGGCCCACCATAAATCCAGCCACATCATGAAAGAAAATGATCGGAATCAGATTCTGATTGCAATCCATGATGAAGCGGGCTGCTTTCTCGGCCGACTCCGTATAAATCACGCCCCCAAACTCGATGCGCCTATGGCCTTCATGATCGGTTTGCTGAGCGTGCAATTTCTGATTGGCGACAATTCCTACGGCAAAGCCGCCAATGCGTCCGTAACCGCAGATCAGGGTCTTGCCGTATTCCGGTTTGTACTCGTCGAACTGGCTGCCATCGAGCACGCGTGCCAGAATCTCTTTCATGTCATACGGGCGCGCGGGCGAAGAATCGTAGATGCCATAAATCTCTTCGGCCGCCAAGGTCGGCTCGATGGGCTGCTTACGGTCCCAGGGAGATTGCCGGCGATAGCCCCATTTTTCCACGATCGATCGAATCCGCGCCAGGCAGGCGGGATCGTCGGGTTCGCGAAAATCCACCGTACCGCTAATGCCGGCATGCATGGCCACCCCGCCTAGATCTTCCGCCGAAACTTTTTGTCCAATCGCCGCTTGCACCAACGCCGGCCCGGCCAGGAATAACCCACTGCCATCCGTCATCAAAACGTGATCGCACATCACTGGAAGATAGCCGCCGCCGGCGACGCACATGCCCATAATGGCGGCGATTTGTGGGATGCCCATCGCCGACATGACCGCGTTGTTGCGGAAGACGCGACCGAAATCATCGGTATCGGGAAAAACATCTTCTTGCAGCGGCAAAAATACGCCCGCGGAATCGACCAGATAAATCGTCGGGATGCGGTTGTCAATCGCGATATTCTGGGCGCGAATCACTTTCTTCGACGTCATGGGAAAAAGGCGCCCGCCTTCACCGTAGCGTCGTTCGCGATAATCATCACCATGCGGGTATGCACACGCGCCAGACCCGTAATCACGCCCGCAGCTGGCGCGCCGCCCCACTCTTCGTACATGCGGTGTGCCGTGTACAGGCCGAGCTCGAAAAAGGTTCCGGGATCGATTAGTAATTCAATTCGCTCGCGCGCGGTCAGCCGTTTCTTGGCGTGCTGGTTCTCGATAGCTTTGGGCCCGCCGCCCTCGCAGATGGTCTCGCCCTCATTGCGCACTTGGGACATGAGATCGGCGAGGAAGCGCATATTGGCCTCGAAGCGAGCCGACGTGGGGTCGATCTTGGTCGTCAGGACGTTGGACGGCTGCGCGGGATGCTCTTGAGAAGTTTCGCTGCGGTTGGCCATGGGTAAACAAGTCGGACTGTTTAACGTATAACAATCACAGCGGCGCGCGCAACGGAGGGCGGGCTCCATCTTCCGTGGGGAAGCACTCTCTGTTTACTATCGATAACGCATGCGCCACGGGATCATCCACTACCGCGTCGACCAAGCCAACTGCGAGAGCGCGTTGAGCGCTAATTTTTTCTGCCGCGACAAACATTTCGAGCGCCACCCCTTTACCGATCAAACGCGGCAAACGTTGCGTGCCTCCCCAGCCCGTGATTAGCCCCAAAGCCGCACCGCGGTGGCCAAATGCCGCGTGAGGGGAGGCGATTCGCCGGTGGCACGCCAGCGCGAGATCGAGACCACCGCCCATACAGTAGCCGGAAATCGCAGCCCACACCGGAGCCGGAAAATCAGCTATCACTTGCATCAGATGCTGTCCCATCCTGGCGAATTCATGCGCTGCCGGGCCATTGAGCGCTGCGATTTCTGCTAACTCCGCGCCAGCCGAAAAAAACTTAGAATTCCCGGCGATTACCAGCGGCCTCGCTTCCGCCGCCAGTTGCTCAATGGCATAGGTCAGCGCCAGAACGCACGCTCGTTTCAGCCGGTTGGTCCCATCTTCGGACTGAAGCCGCAGAACTCTGGTCACTCCTCCATGCTCTAAACTATAAAAGCGAGAAGTGAGAATTGGCGATCCCTTCAAATTGTCATCCAATCGCCTTCCTGGCGTAGCGCGGCCACATAAGCACCGTAGACTCTAAGCTTTTCGCTCCATCGTCGCCAGCCGGCAGCCATCTTCTTCCAGCAAAAATGTTCCCACCCCGAAACATTCCCCGAAGATGCGATGCGATTCCGCATCGCGCCCGGCACGCGAAATCCATTGCTTTCCGACTTCGTATTGCGAAGCGGTGAACCATTTCTGCGGCAACACCTCTACGAGCCCCGCCTGAAGGTAGAAAACAAACAACGCGAACGCGGGATCGTCATTTGCCATCGCTTTGTAACTGGTGGGCGCAATCAACTCATCCATTTGTGCGAGTTCCGGCGGCACCTCGATTTTGTGCATGCCTGGAGCTAGCGTGAGCGGCACCTCGAACTCCGCCACTGGCGCAGTTTTCGCATAGATGCGATCGGAAGATTGTTTGAACCATCCGGCAATTTCCACGAGATCGAATGCCCCGAGTTGATCGGGATCAAAACTGGCGACGCGAATGCTGCGGCCCTCGGGGCACCAGATGCCCAGGTAGTGTGGTGCTGCCAAGAATGGCCGACAGTAGGTGTTCAGTGCCAGCCGTGGCCGATCTGGCTCCTGAGCCAGCGCCAGAGTGATCAGATAGGCTAGCGGACCTTGGTCGCCATGATGGGTCCAGAAAAAGCGCTGTCCTGATAACGATTGAAATGCGGGAAAAGTCTTCCAATACCACGGAGCCGGGCCGACTGTTCTCTCAAGTTGCTGCCGAATGGCGGCAGAAATTGGATGATTCGGTGATCGGGTCATCTGGGGGTCGATAATTTCTCGCACTGCTAAATCCAAAAATTACCCGATGGCGCGATGATGATCGGATCAGCTTGCCACGCCCGCGACCTTCACGTTGTCGCGGATGAATTTCACGATGTCGTCCATGGCGGTCCCCGGCTGGAAGATCGCAGCCACGCCGCATTGCTTGAGTGCGCCGATGTCCTGGTCGGGAATGATGCCGCCCACCAGCACCAGAACGTCATCCATCTTGTTCTTCTTGAGCAGGTCCATCACCCGGGGAACAATTGCATTGTGTGCGCCGGAAAGAATTGACAACCCGATCACCTGCACGTCTTCCTGCAGCGCGGCGCTGACAATCATCTCAGGAGTCTGCCGCAAGCCCGTATAAATTACTTCCATGCCGGCGTCACGCAATGCGCGCGCAATCACTTTCGCGCCGCGATCATGTCCGTCGAGCCCGGGCTTGGCGACCAACACGCGAATTTTCATATCTGGCATCGCATTCATTTAACCACAGACAGCACTGTAGAGCACAGGTGTCCGACTGGAAGCTACGGCCTTAGAGTCTTCGTATCCAGGCTCTTCCACAAATACCAGCAGGCGATGCTGCGATAAGGCGACCAAAGTTTTGCAATCTTCTCCATCTGTTCCGGGCTAGGCAGCTTGATCTTTGCTTTGGACTTTTTCGTCTTGTTTGCAGCAGGTTTCGGTTGAGCCGAGGATTTCCTCACCACCTTGGCCCGCTGCCGATCCAGGTAGTGCTTGAACATTGCCATGCGTACGCCATAGTCGCCCGTGGGCAGCACGTTTGCGCGCTTCAGTGAGAACATCAGGAACATCTGCGCCGTCCACACCCCGATGCCCTTGACCTGCGTCAGATGGGCGATGACTTCTTCATCCGACAACTCCGGTAAACGAGCGAAATCGAGCTCGCCGCTTGCGGTTTTGGCGGCTAAGTCTTTGAGATAAGCCGATTTCTGTTTCGATAACCCTGCCGCATGCATCTGTTCATCGGTTAATTTCAGAATGCCTTGCGGCGTGAGCGGTTCACCCGCCAGCGCCGCGAAGCGCATAAAGATGGTTTCCGCGGCCTTTCCATTAAGCTGCTGGTAGACAATCGCCTCTGCCAGGCTGTGAAATTCGGCCGGACCAAACTGCATGCGGCATGGCCCGATGCGCTCGATAAGTGCCCGCAGGACGGGATCAGATTTCTTGAGGTGGTTGACTGCTTTGCGCATGCAGCAGATTTACCACAGAAACGAATGCGGGTGAATAAAAAACGAACAGCATCGATAGCGAAAAAATTGCAGGGATAGGGTCGATGCGGATTGATACAGGTCATGCCATCGCGTTGGCGGCTGGTGGAAGTTCGAACCCGATGCGTACTCTCCGCTTTCTCTTCGGCGTTATGAGCTGGTTGATCGCTGCGATAAGCTGTTGAATCGCCGACTCGTGCGTACCCAGACGGTTCTCGAATTCGTAAAGCTTGGCCGCGAGACGGCGATCGGTGGCAAGCAGTTCGCGCAATCTTACGAAGGCTCGCACAACAAACACGCTGGTCTGAACGGCGTGCTTCGAGTTGAGAACAGTTGCGGCCATAATCGCTCCATGCTCGGTGAACGCGTACGGAGCGTAACGCCTCCCGCCATGTTTCTTTCTTGAGATCACATTTTGTGATCTCAAGAGTTGGTGCTCTGTGGCGGTCAATTGGAACAGAAAGTCTGAAGGAAACCGTCCTAGATTGCGCTTGATAGCCTGGTTGAGGGCCCTGACTGGCACGCCGTAAAGTTCGGCGATATCGGCGTCAAGAATGACTCGTTGGCGGCGAAGACAGAAGATGCGCGATTCCACTGCGAAGCGTGGTCCACCCTGTCGCGGCATCCGCAGCAAGGTTGCATTGCTTGATTTTTTCATGTTGAGGTTACGCGTCGTAACCTCGATCATAGCCTGAAGGTGGCGAACTTTTGTCGGGTCAGCAACGACAATTTTGCTCTATTCCCATTCCGGTCTGGCGCGAACAGTTGAACTTCTACCTAAGTAATGCTCACTTCCGTATAAGTTCCGTACACTTCTCGAAGCGCTTCGCAGATCTCTCCTACGGTCGCGTAGGCCCGCACCGCATCGATGATGTAGGGCATGGTATTCGCCGGAGAGACATTTCCGTTCGTGCCGGCAATCGGCTCTTGGGCCGCCGCTTTCTTTAAAGCATCCAGCGTTCGCCGCACTGCGTCATTCGAACGCCGCTCCCGCAAAGCTTTCAGTTTGGCCGACTGCTGCCGTGCCACGCTCTCGTCAATGTAAAGAATATGGGGAGATTCTTCCTCGACCACGAAGTCGTTCACACCAACGATTATTTTCTCCCTGGCTTCTGCGGCGCGCTGAAACTGATAGGATGCTTCGGCGATTTCCCTCTGAGGGTAGCCGCGCTCGATGGCCTTCACCATGCCGCCCATGGCATCGAGTTTGCCAAAATAATCGAATGCGCCCACTTCCATTTGCAGGGTTTGCGCTTCCACAAAATAAGAACCGCCCAGCGGATCCACCGTCTGCGTCACGCCCGACTCGTATGCGATGATTTGCTGCGTGCGCAGCGCAATGCGGGCAGCCTCTTCCGTGGGTAGGGCCAGCGCTTCATCGTACGAGTCGCAGTGCAGCGATTGGGTGCCACCGAGAACGGCCGCCAGCGCCTGCAGCGCCACGCGCGCGATGTTATTCATCGGCTGTTGCGCGGGCAGGGACACGCCGGCAGTCTGCGTGTGAAAACGCATCAGCCAAGTACGCTGATTCTTGGCGCCGAATCGATCTTTCATCACCTGCGCCCAAATCTTTCGCGCCGCGCGATACTTCGCGATCTCTTCGAAGAAATCGTTGTGGGCGTTGAAGAAAAAGCTGAGCCGCGGACCGAAATCATCCACATCGAGCCCACGCCGCTTTGCCCACTCCACATACTCGACTCCGTCGTACAAGGTGAAGGCAAGTTCCTGCAGCGCGGTCGAACCAGCCTCGCGAATGTGGTAGCCGCTGATGGAAATCGTGTTGAAGCGCGGCGTGAATCTCGATCCGAATTCGAAGGTGTCGATCACCAGGCGCATCGACGGGGCGGGCGGATAAATATACTCTTTCTGCGCAATGTATTCCTTCAAAATGTCATTCTGAATCGTGCCGGAAATCTTTTTCCAGTCCGCGCCCTGCTTTTCTGCCACTACTAAATACATCGCCCACAGCACCGACGCGGGCGAATTGATGGTCATGGAGACCGTAGTTTTTTCCAGATCGATGCCGCTGAAGAGAATTTCCATGTCCTCCAGCGAATCAATCGCCACGCCGCACTTACCCACCTCCCCCTCGCTCGCAGGATGATCGGAGTCGTAACCCATGAGTGTGGGCAAATCGAAGGCAACAGAAAGTCCACCGCCGCCGTGCTCGAGCAAATATTTATAGCGCTGATTGGTCTCTTCCGGCGAAGCGAACCCGGAGAACTGGCGCATGGTGTAGAGCTTGCCGCGATACCCCGTGGCATGGATACCGCGCGTATAGGGCGGTTCGCCGGGATAGCCCAGATATTTTTCTTCGCTCCAGTCCTCGGGGAGATCGGCCTGCGTGTAGAGGCGGCGAATCGGTACGCCGGAGATCGTCGTGAACCGGGCATGCCCATGCTCATCAAGATTCACGCCAGTGGGCGCGCCGATCGGGCGCTCGGGGTTTTTCTCAAGCGTCGGCGCCAGCGTTTTCTCCGCCCAGTTCTTCTCGGCGGTCGAAGGATGGCGACTTTCAAAAACCTCAGCGATAGGACTTTCAGCGACTTGCGGCTTGGGTGGCTTCTTTTCCGGCATTGCGAACCCCAGTGTTCTGTTTCGATAATAGGGAAGTGAACGCGGTGGAGCAAGACGTCAGCACGGAATAGAACGACCGGTCGGTCAGCTGATGCCTCCGTTCTTCGTCGCTGCCGAATGCTTCTTCGATGCTGCGGGCACACAGATTTTCTCCATGAGTTCTGGCGACCAAAGCGCTAAATTCTCCTTGCCCGATTTATTAATCTCCGCCGCCGCGCGGTTGTAGGTAGCCAATAAATCCCCTGGATCGAGCATGCATTCGATCAAACGCTTTCGCCCATAACGCCTCTCGATCACCACCGCCATTTTGTAGCCGACGGTGTACCAGGGACCTTGCACTCCAAAAAAGGTGAACGCTTTTTCGTCAATCTGATCTTTACCTTTTATCTTCTGGTGGATGACATCGAGAAAAAAGTTTTGGAGCAACTCCAGATTCTGGTTGAAGTCCGACAAGTCGTGCTCCCAGCGCGCACGATCTGCAGGCGAACTTGTCGCGTGCGGATCAACATCCGGCCCCCCTGCGGCTGCCAGCATGGCAAAGCCCTCGCCGAATGCGCTCATCCAATCGACCGCCGGCCTCACGTTCGCCGGGAGATCCTTCAACTTGGCTGCGATCTGCGAATCGACGCTAGCGAGTCCGATGTGATGCAACTCATGCGCGACCGTATTTTCGAATTTGGCCGCCGATTCGTCCGGATCGAGGTAGAGAAAAATCATGGGATTGGTCGGAGTCTCGAAGACGAAGCTGTTCGTTTTCGGCTTGATCATGGGAAATATCTTGGCTTTGATGTGAGCTTGCTGGGGTAAATAATTGAGTACGCGTCGCGCTGATGCTTCCAGATCAGCCTGCCGCCACACGTCGAGCGTGTGCCGCAGCGAAAAAGCTTTCGCGGCCAGTTCCGGCGACATCACGAACTTCTTGAAATCGTCGTCGGTAAAATCACGATGCAAGCTGGTTTCGCGCTTTTTCAATTGCTGGTAAGGCTCGGTGGCGAAAAGGTGCTGCCAGTCATCGACGGTGACGTTGCCTCCCGCCCCACGTTTGTCAAGAATGGCGAGGACCGATTCCGCCTCATCAGCGTTGAGAGCCAGCAGAATGCGGCTCGCGGTGGCTGGCGATTGCGTGGCTTGTCCAAGAACAAGAATTGAGAGTAACAGCTGAAAGGGAAGGACTAGCGCAAGCCATCGAATTGTGAACATAGAGACTCCACTGGATAGACGCAGACCCCAGAACGTAACCACACTCTCTCTGGCGAGCCCGAAGCATTCTAACCGAGAAACAATTCCCTTATTCTGGCCGATTGCGAGAAAGTTCCCACGCCTTCGCATACTTCCATGAAACATATCCGGCGTGATACAGGTGCAGCAGCAATCCTTCACGGCCGTCAAGAAATCCCAAGCGAACGAAATAGTTGTAGAAGAAAGTCAGCAGGGGGCGCGCTACGATATCACTGAAACTGAAGCTGCGATGGCCTTTCGCAATCGCCAGTTGTGCGCCCAGCGACGAATAGCGGTTCATGTGGCCGAGATAGAGCGTCAGGTTAGGGTAAGTGTAGTGCACCAGCGCGTTGCGGAACTGTTTTGTATTTTGTGGGACGTCCGGCTTCAGTTCGCAGCGGTCGTGTGGGTCGTGGCCGGTGACGAATCCTTGCCCCCGACGAAACAGGCGCAGCTTGGGATCAGGATAGAAGCCGCCGTGCCGCATCCAGCGGCCGAGGAACAGATTCTTGCGCGGAAGTTTGTAACCGCTCGCCGCGTTCGGATCGGCGATGGCTGCACGAATTTCATCCGCTAAGCCTGGACTCACTTCTTCATCGGCGTCGAGCAGCAGCACCCACTCCTTGGTACAAAGGTCGATCGCATACTGCTTCTGCGCCACGTAGCCGCGCCACGGCTCGACGACGATGTGCGACCCATACTCGCGGGCAATTTCGCAGGTGCGATCTTTCGAGCCAGAGTCGACCAGCACGATTTCATCGGCCCAGCGCACGCTGGCCAGAGTGCGGCCAATATTGGCCTCTTCATCCTGGCAGACAATGGCCACGGAGAGGGTCATGGGTTAGACATGGTTGACGGCTGTGTTCTGATTGTTGATTGCAACCCAAGTCTAACGATTCAACCCGCTAGCGGCAATGGATGCCTCGATACCTATTCAGGATGACGGTGTAATTTTCGTAAAAGATCGGTGTACGATCAGATTGTTCTCGGCTCGCAGCACGAGCCAATCGGGCGCGGAGGTTCATCATGAGCAATCCTATTGCAGATCTGCCGTCCAACCAGCCGTCCAACGCCAAGCGGCGTGCTTTTCTCAAAGCCGGCGGCCTTCTCACAGCAGCCGCAATTGGGTCAACCGCCGTGCCTGCTATTGCCAAAGGCCAGTCGAAGCTGGCTCCGAATGCGACTTCGAATCTTCCTTCGAACTCTGCAACTTCGAGCGCTATGCCGACCAGAAATCTGGGCAAGACGGGATACAAAGTCGGCATCTTCTCCCTCGGCGGACAGGCGTCGCTGGAGAAAGCCAGCAACGAAGCCGTCGCAGTCCCGATTATCGAAAAGGCTCTCGATCTCGGCGTCAACTACATCGATACGTCGTCGATCTATGGCGGTCCTGAGCGTTGGAGCGAGCAATACGTGGGCAAGGTGATGAAACACCGCCGTGCCGAAGCTTTTCTGGCGACGAAAACCAAAGAGCGCACGCGTGAGGGCTCGATGCGCATGATCGAGAAGTCGCTCACGCTGTTGCAGACCGATCACGTCGATCTGTGGCAACTGCACGACGTTGGGACGATGACGGATGTCAACGAAATATTTGCCAAAGGCGGAGCCATGGAAGCTCTGCTGGAAGCGCGCGAGCAGAAGATTGTGCGCTACCTCGGCGTGACCGGCCACTACCGGCCAGAGGCGCTGATCGAGGCAATCCGGCGCTATCCCTTCGACACGATCCTGATGGCAGTGAATGCCGCCGACCCGCACCACTTCAGCTTCTCCGAGCAGTTGCTGCCGCTGGCGGTCGAGCAGCAGATGGGCATTATTGGCATGAAAGTTCCGGCGCGCGGCCGCATTCTCTCGTCGTGGACTCCGCCGCCTCTGGAAGATCAGAAACATATGTGGGAGGGGATGGTGCAGACAACTTCGCCGGGGACGCTGAACATGCGCCAGGCGATGTACTATTCACTTTCCCTGCCAGTCAGTACTGTCATCATCGGTTGCGATTCGGTGAAGCAGTTGCAGGAGAATGTGCAACTGGCGCGGGAGTTCACCCCATTGAATCAGCAACAGATGTTGTCGCTCAGCGAGAAGGCGCAGCCCGTTTCGAAGCAGGCGCTGTTCTTTCGCTTTTACGAGCGCGCTTGAGATCAAGATCAATAGCCGAGTTCGCTGGGAAGTTTCGCTGAGTCGCAAAGAAACGCAACCGCCATTAAGGCTTACTCGCCGGGCGGCTGTGTGCTTTCGCTCTGCTTCCCTCTCGGCGTCAGGTCCTTTCTCGGCGCCACGTACGGAACATTCGGCTGATGCTGGACTTGGCCGCGCGCCGCTTCGGCGACGTTGATCCCAGAGTGGTCGAGCAGCAATCCGGTGGCGCGGTCCAGTTCGATTCGCGATTTCTCGTAAGCGGCTTTGGCCGAGACCAGATTCGACTCAGACGTGGTTAGCACGGAAGCGTCCTGCAAGATCGCGGTTGTGGTGGTGAGTCCGACTTTCAGTTTTTGCTGGTCGGCATCCAGCGTCTGGCGGGAAAAGTCCACGGCATATTGAGCGGATTCGACGGCCGCGCGATTTTGCTTCACGTCGAACTCCGCGTTGCGCACTTCGATGCGCACTTGATTCTCTAACTGATGCAAACGTACCTGGGCCTGGCGATATTCCAGCTCCGCGCGCACCTGGTTGGCCTGCGCCTCGCGATTCCGTATCGGAATGCTCAACGTCAGGCCCACACCTTTGTCGGGCGCAGTGGAGTTGACGAGTTGGTTCAAAGTGCTGCCGTAGCCAACGGGACCGCCGTTTACGAAGGGAGGAGGCGCGGTGGCGGGATTAAAACAGGATATTCCCGAAAACTGGCAGGCCGGATTTACATTCCCGCCCACGCCGGATCCGCCGTAATACGCGAAAGCATCGAGCGTCGGCAGCAATGCATTGCGCACCGCTCTCGAGCTGAGGTCGCGCGAATTGAGGTCGATGCGCGACTCCGCCAGTTCGGCGCGATTGCTAAGGCCCTGATTAATCAAATCCTGAATCGGAATTGTCTCTTCTTGCTGCGGCAGTTGCATGGTCGAGGTGGGAATGACGTCGGCTTCCGCCAGCATCGGATCTTCGACGCTGCGGCTCACGGCGTTCTTCATCAGCAATTGTTCCAGCTGCAGATTGTTCTGCGCCAGGATCAGGTTCTGCTGATCCGTTGCGAGCGTGCTCTGCGCGCTTACCACCTGGATCGGCGGCACAGTTCCAACCTTGGCCTGCTGTTTGGAGTCGTCCAGCGCCTTCTGCGCATAGGTGAGAGCTTCCTGCTGCACGCGCACGTTTTCGTAGGCATAAACCAGATCCCAATACATGTTTTCGATCTGATCGACGGTGGTAATCGTCTGCAGACGAAAAGCCACGTCGGAAATTTGCCGATTGTTTTTCGCGATGCGAATAAATCGCAGGTTGGGAAGGGAGCCGAATCCCTGCAAAAGATTCTGAGTCAGCCTGAATTGGAAGTTAGAGCTGATTTCGGGAGTCAACAAACTGGTGGTGTTGTTGGTGGTGATATGGCTGTTATTGAATCCCACCGACATGGCCGTGCCCCACTGAAATCCCTGCGTGTATGCAAAATTTGCGGTATAGGTGTTTTGCCCGATGACAGGAACAGGACTGAAGGCGCTGACGGACTCGCTGTCGTTCTTATCGAGTTGCAGCGTGCCCGTGAGGACTGGATCGAAGCTGGTGATGGGCGACCCAATGCCAAGCGTGGACTGAGCCAACCCGTTGGTGCCGGTTCCGATGCCGCTGGGGGCAACGGTCGTGCCGCCAGCGCCAGAGCCAACGGTTCCGCCCAGGCCACCAATGCCGCCGCCGGGCGTGTTCTGCACGATTCCGGCGTTGACGCCGAGGATGCTGGCGCCCGACTTTGCCCGCAGATAATCGGTGTCGGCGATATTCAAGTTGTAGCGGGCGATATCGATATCGAGATTATTTTCCAGCGCGAGAGCTACGGCATCGTCAATCGAAAGATAAATCTTTCCATCGCGCATGAGGGAGTCGATGCGGGGCGAATTGCCCAGGTTGGGCTGGGCCACCCGCTGCACTTCGTAGGACTGCAAGACGCGCGGAAAGGCCGGCCGCGGCTTGGAATAATCCTGCAGATGCACGGCCTGCGGCTGGGCGACCTGCTGCGTGGTCTGCGGCGCCGGCGCCGCAGGCACATCCTGGGCGCGCAAAAGCGTGAGTGAAATGAACATCAGCAATGCCAACGGCCTTGGTATGGAACGCCGGTTCGCCGCGATCATGCAAGAAAAAGACAAAGACATATTTCGTCTCCTGAAGTAGAAGCGCTGTAAAAACGATCGTGCAATCGCCGTGGGAAAGCACAAGATGGATTTTGAGAGCTGGATGCGCACGGCAAAGAAACGTCACTCCATCTTAGCTGGGAGGAAGCCAAGCATGCGGAGGGTGATTGTAAAGAATTGTTGGGGAACGGAAGGTGAAAGAAAAAAGGGCGCGGCTTCTGGCCGCGCCCGTTAAGGGATCGTGTCGGGTATTCCATTCCGCTTATTGTGGTTGCTGCGGAGTTCCTGTCTGTCCCGCCGGCTTGGCCACGGACGGCAGCTCTTTGCGCGGTGCGATGAATGGGACGTTGGGCATGCGCGTGACTTGACCTCGGGCTGCGTCGTCGATGCTGACGCCCGTTTCGTCGAGTAGCGATCCAGTGGCCCGCCCCAGTTCGACACGAGACTTCTCGTAAGCGACCATGGCGTTCACCAAGGTCGATTCGGCCGTCGCTAGCTGGCTCTGATATTGCAAAACCAGCGTGGTCGTCGAGGTGCCGAACTGATACTTCTTTTGCTCCGCATCCAGCGACTGGCGGGCCAAGTCGAGCGCGGCCTTGGCGGAATCCACGCTGGCGCGGTTTTGCTGCACGTTATATTGCGCGCTGCGGATCTCGATTCCCACCTGATTTTCAATTTGTTGCAGCCGCATCTGAGCCTGCCGGTATTCCAGTTCAGAGCGGATCTGCACCGCCTGCGCCGCCCGGTTGCGCAAGGGAATATTCAACGACAGGCCTACGCCTTTATCGGGATTGGTGGAATTCACCGTCTGGTTTAGCGTGCTTCCAATGCCAGTGGTCGGAAAGATCTGATCGAGGTTGCCCGGAGCGGAGCTGGCGCATCCAAACGCTTGCTGCAATTCGGTCTCCGGAGTTGAACAAAGCTGCGTCGGGTTCTGATTGCCGCCGACGCCCGCTCCGCCGTAATAGGCGAACAGATTTACTGTGGGCAAAAGCGCGCTGCGCACCGCTTTATTGCTAAGCTCGCGGCTGTTCAAGTCAATGCGCGACTCGACCAGTTCGGCGCGGTGGCGAAGCGCTTCATTGATCAGATCCTCGGTCGGCGCGATCTGTTCCTGCGCGGGAACATCCATCGTCGAAGTCGGGATCACTTCGGCCGTCGCCAGCGTCGGATCTTTCAAGGTCCGCGTCAGCGCATTCTTCATCAATAATTGTTCCAGCTGCAGGTTGGTTTGCGCGGCCGTTACCAGTTGCTGATCCTGCGCCACGGTGCTCTGGGCTCGCACCGTTTCAATCGGGGCCAGACTGCCAATCTCCACTTGCTTTTTCGTGTCGGAAAGCGTCTTCTGCGCGAAGGCCAGCGACTCGTTCTGGACGCGGGCATTCTCGTAGGCATAAACGAGGTCCCAGTAAATGTTCTCGATCTGATCGACGCTCTCGATAATTTGCAGGCGGAAACCCACATCGGAGAGTTCGCGATTATTCTTGGCGATGCGGATGAAGCGCGTGTTGGGGGCGAATCCAAATCCCTGCAACAGCGGTTGCGTGACAGTTGCCCTGAAGTTCGAGTTCAATGCAGGACTGAGCGCCGAGAAAAAACTATTCGTAGTCTGCCGTGTATTATTGAACCCCACCTGCAGATTCGTGCCCCATTGGAATGCCTGGTTGTAGGCGAAGTCTACTGTGCCCGTATTCTGCGCCAAACTCGTACCCGGAAACACACCTTGAAAAATGCTGGTCGCCGTCTGGCTGTTGTGATCTTCCTGCAACGTTCCGGTAATGACCGGATCGAAGCTGTTGACCGGGGGGCCAAGTCCAAGTGTCGAACTGACCAAGCCGTTGGTACCGGCTCCGATGCCGCCCGCGCCCAGACTGGTGCCTCCAGTCGACGCCCCCGAATTGGCTCCGATGCCGCCCACACCGCCTCCAGGTGTATTCAGCACCGTGCCTAGCGGCGTACCCAAAATTGGTGCCCCGGCGCGAGCTCGCAACACATCCGTGTCGGCAATATTCAGCGTGTACCGTGCGATCGCGATATCGAGATTATTCTCCAGAGCAAGCGCGATGGCATCGTTCAGCGACAGATAGAGCTTGCCATCGTGCAGCAAATCGGTAATGCGCGAACTATTGCGCAAATCCGGGGGAGCCACGGTACGCGGCACATATGGCGCAATCGGGTTCGGGAACTGCGACACCGGCTTGGCATAATTCAGTTGCAGCACAGGACGCGCTTCCGGGGTATTCTGCGGAGTCGGCGCGGCGGGCGGCTCCTGGGCCCAAGCGGTCAGGGTCAGTGTTCCGAATAAAATTGCCGTCAGAAACCGGATGCTTGAAGTGAAGCGTGCAAATGGCATCTACTCGTCTCCATTCGTCGAAAAGCTTGATTCATTTAAAAGCATGCAACAAAAAGACTTGGTTGTATCTTGAGAGTGCCGGATAAAAGCACAACGAAAATTAGTCAGCCCAGGTTACGCAGTTATTGATACGCAACCTGAGATGTCTGGGTTCCGGGAAAAAGCGCCGGAAACCTCCCGGAAAAGCTCCCGAAGTTCGGTGGACGCATTAGTATATCCGAGACTCCGTTCTCTCTTTGTGGCCACACGCGATCGAAACTGTAAAGTGCGGGCAAGCTTGCACCACAAGAACCGAGCGCGTGAAATCGTTTGGATGAAGCGGCCATACCGTGGGACTCGAAACATGATCGAAAGATGGCATGCGCAATCTCAAACTGACTCTCTCCTATGACGGATCCGACTTCGCCGGTTGGCAGGTGCAGCCCGAAATGCCGACCGTGCAGGGCACACTGGCCTCAGCCATTGGACGAATCACCGGAGAAAAGGTATTGCCGCAAGGCTCGGGAAGAACCGATGCCGGGGTGCATGCGCTGGCCCAGGTTGCGACATTTGCCACAGAGTCTCCGGTCCCGACAGCGAATTTCATGAAGGCGTTGAACGATATTTTGCCCGCCTCGGTGCGGGTGCTCGAAGTGCTAGAAGTTGCGGCCGACTTTCACGCGCGCAAATCCGCGAAAGCAAAGACCTATCGCTACCGGATTTATCGCGAAGCCATCTGCCCCCCGTTTCTGGCGAGGTATGTGTGGCATTATCCGTTTCCCTTGGATGAGCAGGCGATAGCCCAGGCAGCGGCGGGGGTCGAAGGTGAGCACGATTTCACCTCCTTCGCCGCGGTCGATCCAGAGCGGGGAAGAGAGGGCGATCCGGCCTGCAATGTTCGTAGGATTTTTTCTTCCAACTGGCAGCGCGAGGCGGACGAGTTTGTTTATGCCGTGAAGGGCTCGGGATTTCTGCACCACATGGTGAGAAATCTCGTAGGGACGTTTATCCTTGTGGGCAAAGGAACCCTGCACGCTAAGGACATTACGCGCATACTGGAGGCGCGCAACCGCTCCACCGCGGGCGCGACTGCTCCGGCCAGTGGATTGTATTTGGTAAACGTGGAATATTGAATTCTGAAAGAGTAGCAATTGCCAGACGTAGAAAGTGCATTTTGCTGAGTGTTTCCGATGGCGGTTGATCTTCAAATCGCAACGCGCAAGGTGGTCTCGGTGAATCCAGCATCCGGCGAGGTTCTGCGCGAACTCGAGTGCGCGGGCGACAGTGGGGTTCAAGGTGCCGTGAGGCGCGCGTGCGTGGCGCAGGCCGCCTGGGCCGAGTCCGGAGTGCGAAACCGAATCGCAGTGCTGGGCGAATTTCAGCGCCGGCTGCAACAGAAGAAAACAGAAATCGCCGGGACCATTACGCGCGAGTCCGGCAAGCCCGTGGCCGAGGCTCTTACCACCGAGGTACTGGTGGTGCTGGATGCGGCGCGCTTCCTCATCGACCACTCCTATCGCCTGCTCCACGACGAGCCGCTTCCCCATGGAAATCTTGTCGCCAAATTGAAAAGCGGAACTTTGCTTCGTGAGCCCTACGGCGTGATCGCGATCGTCTCGCCGTGGAATTATCCCTTTTCGATTCCTGCCACAGAAACGCTTGCCGCGCTGGTAGCGGGAAATGCGGTGGTGCTGAAGCCTTCCGAATTCACTTCGCTGGTGGCGCTCGAACTGGCGTCATTGCTGCATGCGGCGGGAGTTCCTCGCGATGTTTTTCAAGTTGTCGTCGGCGACGGCGCCACCGGAGCGGCGCTGATCGCCTCGCAAATCGACAAACTGGTGTTCACCGGAAGCGTGACGACCGGCAAACGCATTGCTGTGGCCGCGGCCGAGCGCCTCTTGCCGGTGGTGCTCGAGTTGGGCGGCAAAGATCCTATGCTCGTGCTCGACGACGCCAATTTGGACGTGGCTTCGAGCGCAGCGGTGTGGGGAGCTTTCGTCAACGCCGGGCAGACTTGCCTCTCAGTCGAGCGCTGTTACGCGCATCGTAGCCGGTACGAAGAGTTCCTGAAACTGTGTGTTGAAAAGACCAAGAAACTGCGCGTCGGCAATGGCCTTGATCCCGATACCGATGTGGGGCCGATGATCCATGAACGCCAGTTACAAATTGTGGAGTCGCACGTGGACGACGCGGTAGCGCGCGGGGCGCGGGTTCTCGCCGGTGGCTCGCGCTTGTCCGAGTTGGGTAAGAATTTTTACCAGCCTACCGTGCTGGTCGATGTAAGCCACGAGATGCGCATCATGCGCGAGGAAACATTCGGCCCGGTGCTGCCGGTGATGGCATTTGATAGTGATGACGAGGCCGTAGAGTTAGCGAATGACTCCGACTTTGGCCTGGCGGCGAGCATCTGGACCCGCAACTGGGATCGCGGAGAACGCCTTACTCGACGCATCCAAGCGGGCACGGTCATGGTGAATGATGTCGTCGCGTGTTTCGGCATCACCGAAGCCCCGCACGGCGGTATAAAATCCAGTGGCGTGGGCCGCGCCCACGGTCGCTTTGGCCTCGAAGAGATGGTGCGCTTGAAGTACGTCGATTCCGATCTCGCCCCCGGAACGAAGAAGCCCTGGTGGTACGGCTATGGCACAAATTTTGTGCGCCAGATGGAAGGCGTCACCGACTTCCAATTTGCCCGAGGCTGGGGCGAACGCTTGCGTGGCGCGCTGCGGGCCGCGGGTATCGTGCGGAATAAGCGACTGTAGCTTTCAGTAGCGCCGGCAGCAAGTTCCGAGAAATCTGAAAAGCGAGAACTGACCTATGAACGAATCTTCGACCTCCGATCCGAAGCGAGAATTATTACGGCACGCGCTGGCTACCGTTGCCTATCGCGGCGGCAAGGCCGTCCGCAACGCGCCTGAACGCTTCGCCGCCTTTCAAGCTGCCGGAGCCGCGCGCACGCCGATCTCGATTCTCGCCCACATTGGGGACCTCATGGACTGGGGACTTTCCATGGCCAATGGGGAACGCCAATGGCGCGAGTCCAAGCCGCTGCCGTGGAGCGAGGAGGTCGAGCGCTTCTTCATTTCGCTGACCAGGTTCGACGACTTCCTCGCTTCTCGGGAGCAGTTGCAGGCTCCGCCGGAGAGACTCTTTCAGGGTCCGCTCGCCGATGCGCTCACCCACATTGGGCAGATCGCCATTCTTCGGCGACTTGCGGGAGAGCCGGTGAAATCGGAGAATTATTACAAGGCAGAGATTACGGTGGGCCGGGTGGGCGCCGATCAAGCCAAACCCAAGCTTGAATTCTAAACGCGTCCTTCGGCCGTGAACGCCCAAACAAAAAAGCCGCCCTCGCAGGCGGCTCTTACTTTCAGCCTAGTATTTCTACGCTGCGTTTTCCGCTGCAGTCGGCGGTCGGAGCGGCTCATCGTAGCTCCCGCCATAGATCGAGGGCACCCTGGATCCCATGGGACGTAGGTACGTCGCCAGTTCACCGCGGTGATGAATGCTGTGGTTGTTGAGGAAGCCGAGGTATAACACTGCCGGCAAGTTGAACACGTTGAAGAAGTTGATGGGCGTGAGCAACTGCTCCGGCGTCATGGCCGCCACGCGGGCGATGCCGCGCTTCACGTTCGCGTCATACCAGGCCACGACTTCGGCCGTGGTTGCAGGTTGTTGTGGCGGCTGTCCAGTCGTGGCGAAATTCAGCTCGGCTATTCCATCCAAAAAATGAACATCCGCGCTCGCAATATGCCACGCCAGCTCTTTGGCTGTCCTCGCCGCAGGATCGGGCTTGTAGCTGGAGGCCGCGTCGGGTATGGCTGCGATGACTTTCTTGGTAGTTTCCGCTTCGCGCGCGAGGCCATCGAGCATCATCGCGCAATAACCGGCGGCGAATTCTGGAGTCAAACCTTGCTGGGACATGAGTTCCTCCTGTCGGTATGTTATGTCTTCCTGGCCTTGAGAAGCCGAAAGGGGCGCTTGGCGCGCCCCTCCGAATAGTTCACTGCGAATGGAATTATACGCCGACCGGTTGTTTGCTGCGCACCGGTACCGGAGTCAGCCATCCGTGGCGGTCGGCCTTCTCGCCGCGCACAATGGCGTAAAACTCCTTCTGGATCGTCTTGGTGATCGGACCGATTCCGCCCTTGCCGACTTTAATCTTGTCGACGGTGCGGATCGGTGTGATCTCGGCCGCGGTCCCGGTGAAGAACGCTTCATCGGCGATGTAAAGCATCTCGCGCGGAATCATCTGCTCGACCACAGTAATCCCCAGATCACGCGCAATCTGCAACGTGGAATCGCGCGTGATGCCGGGCAGCACAGAGTTGCCCAGCGGCGCGGTGATCAGTCTGTCGCGATGCACGATGAATACGTTCTCGCCCGAGCCTTCGCTCACGAACCCGTTAATGTCGAGAGCGATGCCTTCGGCGTAGCCGTTGACAATGGCTTCCATCTTTATGAGCTGCGAATTCATGTAGTTCGCGCCCGACTTTGCCATCGCCGGCAGCGTGTTGGGAGCGATGCGCGTCCACGACGAGACGCAAGCGTCGCAGCCGTCATTCTCGCCGCCCAGATATTTTCCCCACGGATAA
The DNA here is from genome assembly GCA_963818935.1 of uncultured Acidobacteriaceae bacterium. Classification (GTDB taxonomy): domain Bacteria; phylum Acidobacteriota; class Terriglobia; order Terriglobales; family Acidobacteriaceae; genus Sulfotelmatobacter. Next base: position 22,805 of record CAWFUK010000022.1, on the reverse strand, counting down.
TTGATAATGTAAATCTCGGTCGGCGAATTAAATGGATTCACCCCCGCCTCGCCATATCCCCGCAAGATAATCGGACGGACGTAGCAGGGCCACACGCCATTGGCGCCCACCATTTCGAGCATGCCCTCCACCAGTTGCTCGCGCGTGAAGTTGTGCTCGATGCGGTAAACTTTGGCCGAATTAATCAGCCGCTGGATGTGCTCGTGGGCGCGGAAAATCGCCGGCCCCGAAGGCGGCGCGTAGCACCGGATCCCCTCAAACACCGAGGAGCCGTAGTGAACCACGTGCGACATAACATGAATGGTGGCGTCATCCCAGGGGATGAGCTTGCCGTTGTGCCAGATACTTTCCGACTTCTGGATCGCCATGAGTACTCCTTCGGGCTCGTTCGTCTAACGAGGGCGGATCGTGACTTTCGCGAGCTCAAAGTATAAGACGCGAAATTCCAGCCAAACGTTACACAGCATTATAGCCGAGGAAGTTTCGTGGGGCAGCCTTCGGTCAGCCGAGGCGGCGTTCCTCCGGGAACGGTGAGGTTGGCTACAGAATATTCTTGCGGCGATTGTGAAACCGGCCCGTCAGGTCGGCGGTCATCGCCATCCACAGCCCATAGCCCATTTCAGAGGTGCCGAAGAGCAGACGCGTGGGCAGTATTCCGAGCAGCATTCCCCAAACAAACGTTCTGCGCGAGAACAAAAGGCCGATGGAAATTCCGGCGAGCGTGTAAGCGGCGAGCGTAAGCAGAGGGAGGGCGACGAAACCATCCGCGCCGACCAGCGCTCGCACCCACAGGGTGAGAGGACTTCGCTCGTACACAACGAAGGCAGGAAGTCCGCCACCGACAAGCATCCCGGCAAGAAATCTGAGCAGCGAAAACTGCCCGGCCAGCGGATTAAAGTGGTAAGGTTCAAATTGTTGTCGCTGAAGTACGCAGTATCCGTCGAGATAGCCCGTCGTCTGCGGCCCGAAGCTGAAGCTCGTCGAGCAGATGGCGCCGGGAGCGAGCGTAAACGTGGCGCAGCCCGGGTTCGAGGAAGTCGGCTGTCGAGACCAGCGTAAGCGCGCCCGTGAGCGTCTGGTTGCCGATATTTTGCAAATCGCCGAGACCGCGTGTGGGCTGTCCGTGCTGGTGCTGCCCGACTGGTGAGCGCAAAATTCAATGATGGCGGCAAAGACTCGGACCTCGACGACGTGCTGGCGTGTGCATCTGCGACGAGGACGTCTCCGCTGCATCCACCGCTGCGTCGAAGACGATCCCGTCGGCGACGATCGCACAGTTGCCCGTGGCCGGATCGCCTGGAAGGTGCCGCGGTGCAACCCGAATGAGCCTCGACCACTTGTCAAGGGGATCGAGTTGCAACTGGAGTGCGTGCGCATGCGATCCAGAGGGCGCGGTTTGCGCGGATACGGCCAGTACCAGCAAAAATAGGGAAATCAGCGAGGTAAGGATCTGAAGCTTTTTCATGAATGTCGAGTGAGCCCCTGAGATCAGGCGGTGAGAAGTTTCCATCCCAGAAAAATGCCATTGGCAAGGTAATCGCGGGCTGTGCCATCGCCGACGTGCATGGCCAGCATACGGGCAAACGCGCGCGGGCTCGATTCGAACACCTGCATAGTGCGGCGACGCAGATTCGGGTGGCGGCCCATCCGCAGCATCAGACGAGACATCATGGCCGGGCGGCGAAGGAGTCGACGGTGCTCGAATTGATAGCGCGCAAGATTCTTGCTGGCGAGACAATCGGCCAGCAGCGCGGCCTGGCGAAAGGCGAGACAGAGGCCTTCTCCGGTGATGGCATCGACGCCACCTGACGCGTCTCCGACGAGAGCGACGTTGCCGGCGTAAACGCGGAGCAGTTGCCGGCTAACGGTGATCGCGCCCCGCTCACTCGACGTGACTTCCGCATGGGCGAGGCGCGCGCTGAGTTCTGGGAAATCCGCGAGGGCGGCATCGAGCCGCAGATGCGGATCGGAACTGATGAGGGCGAGACAGATCTCATGGCTACCGACGGGCGTGATGTAGATCTGGGAATCGTCGCCCCAATGCAGCTCCATGAAATCGGTCCAGGCGGCAACGCGATAATGGCGGCGGAATCCGAAGCGCATATCTTTCTTGCGATGACGATCGAGACCGGCCCAGTGCCGGACGCGGGAATTGGAGCCGTCCGCACCGACGATCCAGCGCGCGGGCATGAGGCCATCCGAGAGAAGAACGCCTTCACGCTGAAGACCTGAAACCGTTGTTTGCCAAAGCATGGAAACGCCGCAGGCGGCGGCGTGATCGATGAGGACGCGATGCAATGCGGTGCGGCGGATTCCGCAGGCTTGGCCACGGGGAAAGACGGCTTCGGCGGTTTTGCCTCCGCTCAGGAAGCGAATGCCGCGGAAGGCATGGCAGACGCTCGCGGGAATGACGATGCCAAGTTCGCGGAGGGCGGCGAGTCCATCGGGCATGAGGCCTTCGCCGCATGGCTTGTCGATTGGCGGGGTCGCGCCGTCGGCCACGATCACGCTCAGCCCGCGACGACGCGCGGCGATCGCGGAAGCAAGGCCGGCCGGGCCACCGCCAATGATGAAAACGTCGACTGAGTTCCTGGGCTGCAACTATTCCTCAGGGGCTAAAGCCCCGGCATTCTTGTCGTGTTTAGCGGCACGACTGAAGCCGTGCCCTTCCCGCTTTTGCCTCCCGTATGCCCTTCCCGCTCTGCCTCTCGTGTTCCCTTCCTCTCTTACCTCTCGCGTGCCCTTACCTCTTCTTGCTCCGCCCTCTCGCGGCCGTAGCTATCTTCGCTGGGGCTGCCCTTCCCGCCTGCTCTCGCTCACCACTCGAGCAACAGGAACTCGGAGCAGAAACCTGGACCCATGGCCGCGAGTATGCCCATTGTGCCCGGCGCCGGTCGGCGATTCTTCATGACCTCTTCGAGCACCACGAGCACGGACGCGGACGAGAGATTGCCGGTGCGCCGCAGGCAGTCCCACGAGGCATCGAGCTGGCCGTTGTTGAGCGCGAGGGCTTCCGCGGTGGCTTCGAGAATCTTGGGTCCGCCGGTGTGCAGAACCCAGCTTCCGATATCGGACCGAACGAGGCCGCGCGAGGCGAGGAAATCATCGACGTTTTGCGCGAGATTCTTGCGCACAAGATTTGGGACTTCACGCGAGAGCACGATGCGAAAACCTTTCTCGCTAATGTCCCAGCCCATCATTTCTTCGGTGTTGGGATAAAAAACGGAACGCGTGGCTAAAATGCGAGGGCCTGAACTTGAAACGCCGCACTCTTCGCCTCCAACGATCACGGCGGCAGCACCGTCGCCGAACAGGCCGGAGGAAATCAGATTGGCCATCGAGAGATCTTCACGCTGAATGGTGAGCGAACAGAGTTCGACCGACAGCACGACCGCGAACTGATCGGGATAAGCCTTGACGTAATCGGCAGCGCGCGAAATTCCGGAAGCGCCGGCCACGCAGCCAAGACCGAAGATGGGAACTCGGCGAATGTTGCTGCATAGACCCATCTTGTTGATGAGGAGCGCATCGATTGACGGGCTGGAAATGCCGGTCACGGATGTAAAGAAGAACGCGCTCAAGTTCTGACCTTGCAATCCCGCAGTCGCGAGCGCGCCAGAAACACATTTTTCCCCGAGTTCGACGGCAGTACGAATCCAGTGGCGATTGGCTTCGCCCCAGGTCCTCATGGTCAGGTAGTCCTCTTTGGGGATCGATAGATAGCGGCCATCGACGCCGACGTGACGGTGCAAGCGGCGGAGGACTTCGGGCTTCTCGATGCGGTCGCCCCAGAATTGGCGGAGACCGTCCAGGAGTTCGTCCTGCGAATAGTAGTGACGAGGGAACGCGCTGGCTGTGCTGAGGATTTGCATAGTTAGGTCAACTGGCCCGTGTTCCTCGATTATCAGAAGAGAAGTATCATTCCTCGGGCGCCGCCAAGGTGTCAATAGCTTGTAAACTCGCGCCGGAAGTTGCGGACTCCAGAGCAGCCAATTGGCTTCCGATTTAGATGCTGCGAGGCGGGCGGAAGCTTGAGAGATGCTAAAGTTAATCGGAAGACGCAAGGGAGGACTCGACCTTTGAAATTCGTGGCTGGCCTGGTGCTTGGACTCATTCTGTTTCCCGCGGGACTTTATTTCTATCTGGTTGGCGGCAGCGCTCCGGTAGCGACCACCGATCCCGATATGCCGTTTGAACACTATCTGGCGCGCAAGGCTCAACATGTACGAATCGACAGAGACATGCCGAAGAATGTGCCGATTCAGCCGACCGAGGCCAACTATCTGGCGGGCGCCGAACTCTACAAAGAGCACTGCGCGGTTTGCCACGGCTTGCCCGACTCGAAGAAGACGGCAATTGCGACGGGAATGTATCCACGGCCGCCTCAGCTGTTCAAGGGGAAAGGCGTGACCGACGACGAACCGGGCGAGACGTACTGGAAGATCTTCAATGGATTTCGTCTGACTGGCATGCCGGGGTTCAGCAAGTCGCTGAACGAAAATCAGATGTGGCAGAGTGTCGCTTCTGCTGGCGAATGCCGACAAGCTGCCGCCGTCGGTGAAATCGGCGTTGGCGGCGCCGTCCGCCCGCGAATGCGAGCAATGGCAGCCCCGGCGGCATCCTCCGCGGCTGCGCCGGTGACGGGGACACAGCCAACTCGCTGAACGGAGCTGCGGTATGGCATTTGCGCGTCCGCGAAAGCTTTTCACCGAAGCGGAGTTGTATGAGTATGCCGTGGGCGCGCTGGCTCGGCGAAGTCGATCGGTTGCCGAGTTAAAACGGCTGCTGCGCAATCGGGTGGAAGCCGATACGGAGTTCGGCAAGACGCTGGTTGAGCTGATCATCGTTCGCCTGAAGGATCAGGGGTATCTCAATGACGCGCGCTATGCCGCCGCGTATTCCTCCTATCGCCGCGACACCGAGAAGTTCGGCCGCATGCGCGTGGTGAGCGACCTGAAGGCGAAGGGTGTGCATGGCGAGGTCATCGCGAAGGCCGTGGCTTCGGTGTATGACGAGGTTAGAGAAGAAGAACTGGCGCGAGCTTATCTGAAGCGGAAGCGGCTGAAGAAACCGAAGGATCAGAAAGAAGCAGCCCGAGTCTTTCGCAATCTGATGCGCGCGGGATTTGGATCGAAAACCATCTTCACCATTCTGAAGAAGTGGGATGTGGATGAGGAAACATTGGGCGCGCTGGAAGAAGAAGCGCCTGAAATAAGCGGCTAGTGCTTCGAGCGGCGGCTTCACGTTACATTCGCCGCGTTAGAGACGGGGCGAACCCCGTCTCTACGACAGCGTTTTTCTATTCTTCGCAGTTTTTTCTTCTTCGAGCTTCTCCGTCAACCGTCTTGCCCGCTGGACCGACCATCGTGTACGGATCATTTGGTCGACGGCTACGCTTTACTCTCTTCGTACTTCTCACTTCTTGTCGTCCTTGTCTTTCGTAGCGTCCTCGTGAACGTCTCCGACGGACAGTTAGGCGCCGGCGATCATGCGTCTGGGCGCGCGCGATTCTGGCGCGGTTTTGAGGTCGCGGGCGAGCGTGCCAGCGATCTTGTGCGTCAGGCGCAGGCCGAGGGCGGCGATTAATTTGTCCTGATCTTTAGGGAACGGGCCTTGCTCGATGCGGAAGGACTCTAGTTCCTGGCGGCAGATCTCGTCGAGGCGGGAGCGGAGCGCGCTCACCTCGGGCGGGACGGTGCCGAGAAGCAGTTCCTTTTTGAATTCGCGCACTTCGGACTGGACGATCTGTTCGGCCTCGTGTTCGCCGGGGCGGGCGCCAGCCAAAGGTTCATCGACCGGAAAATTTCGAATGCGGTCATCGCGACGCGGAGAACGGAGCTCGAGGGTGCGGCCCTCTTTTCGCAGCGATTCCGTTTGAGACGCAACTTTTTGAGACGCGTCCTTGCGCGGCTCGACGGCGCGCTCGAGATCCTCGAGATCGTAGAGGAGAACTCCCTCGAAGGCGCGCACCGCAGGATCGATGTCGCGCGGAAGCGCGAGATCGATGAAGATGAGCTTACGGGCAACCGGCTCGTTTTTCTTCGGGTCATTGCCGGGGTGGCCGTCCAGGTTGTCATTCGCGCTGTGATCGTTCTCGCGCTGGCTGCCCTGGTTGCGAGCGATGGCCAGACGCCGCATATCATCCGCGGTAAAAATAAATTCCTGCGAAGAGGTGGCGCTGATGACGAGATCGGCGTCGGCGAGTCGATCCCAGCGTTCCGCGAAGGTACCGGCGTGAACGGCAGGCGAGTGGGCGCGCAGCTTAAAGACCAGTTCCTGCGCGGAAGAGTCGTTGCGGCTGAAGATGAGCAGCGACTGTGGAGCACGTTGGGAGAGTTCACGGGCGGCGCTTTCGGCCATGTGGCCAGCGCCGAAGATGACGATATTTTTGCCGGCCAGGGAGCCAAAGGCCTGCTCGGCAAAGCGCGTGGCCGCGAGCGGGGCGGAGACTAGGTGCGAGACGAATTCGGTCTCCTTGCGCACGCGGCGGCGGACGGCGAGGCAGCGGCGAAGAACAGCATCAAGGTGACGCCCCGTGCACGCTGCGTTGCGTGCCTGTTGCCAAGCCATCGCAAACTGGCGGGCGATATGACCTTCGCCGATGTACATGGAATTGAGGCCGCAACTGACGCGGAAGGCGTGAATAAGAGCCTGCTCGTCGAGGAGACGATAGAAGCTGTTCCACTCCTGGAGTTTGAGATCGTACTCGGCGGTGAGAAGGCGCAGGATGGAATTGACGGCGAGGGTGGCATCACCCCATAGGACAAATTCCGTGCGGTTGGAGGTCGAAAATACGATGGCCTCCTCAATGCCCTCGGCCTGGGCAAGCATGGAAAGCACTTCCGCTTGACGGCATCCGCTCATCCAGAAACGTTCGCGAATTTCGACGGCCGCCGTCTTGTGATTGAGGCCGACTACTACCAGAGTCGGTTCCAAGAGACACACTCCCTGAATGCGCTTTCATTGTGTCTAAGGCACCGTTAGGGCCAAAGGGGACAACCCTAACGCGGACGGGTAAGTCGAACACAATGATAGTGTTAGTCGGTCTGTTGAATTTCGCTATAGTGCGTGAAAATGGCGTTGACTGCGAGTTATCACCCCCGCTGGGTGGGGAATGACACGGTGGGGGAATCGCGGATGGTGTCGCGATGAGTGAGCGATGAACGGAGGCGCAGGATGGAGGAAGGACCGTCGAGGCGAACCGGAGCGGGCTGCGAGACGGGGTGGAAGCCGGTATAAAGATGTGGAGGGTTAGTGTTTTGTGATATTGTGCGTACCGCACACCCTCTGCTATCGGGAATTGTCTTTTAACGGGTGATCACCCGCTCGAAGCCCTGCGTCGCGGAGGAGCGCTCAGAGAGTGGGCGCTTAATTCTTTACTCATAGGAGAAGAACGATGAAGACGATTTTGCGGGCGTCTCTGGCGCTAGCGACACTGGCGCTGATTTTTTCCACATACTCATTTGCTGACGCGGGCGCGGACTATAAGGCAAAGTGCGCGATGTGCCACGGGGCAAATGGCGAAGGCAAGGCCGCGATGAAGACGGTGGATTTCGGTTCCGCGGATGTCCAGAAGCAGTCGGATGCGGAGTTGACCGACACCATCACCAAGGGCAAGGGCAAGATGCCGTCCTACGACGGGAAACTCTCCAAGGATCAGATTAGCGACCTGGTGAAATGGATCCGGACGCTCAAGAAGTAAGTTTAAGAAGGCTTACAAAGAAGCGGCCGCTCGATGCGAGGGCCGCTTGTTTTTTGGGGAGGACTACGGGTGAAGATTCTGGGGCGGTGTTTGGCGCTATTGGTATTGGTACTTACTACGGTTTACGGGTTGGCCGATAGCGGAGCGGAGTTCAAGACGAGATGTGCTCCCTGCCATGGGGCAAGAGGAGCGGGCGATACCAAACTCGGTGAGAATCTCCGTGTCCGCGACCTTGGATCGGCGGAGGTGCAGAAGCAGTCGGACGCGGAACTGACTGAGATCATCAGCAAGGGTAAAAGCAAGATGCCGGCGTACGATCGCAAGCTGACCAGGGAAGAGATCAACGATATCGTGAAGTACATTCGGACACTGAAAAAGTAGGCGGTCTGGAAGTTTGAGATTGCGGCCGGGAATTTTCCCGGCCGTTTTTGTTTCTAAGGGGACTAAGACTCAGGGTTTTGGGCGGGGCGCCGAGCGGTAAAGACATTCATTGATTTGGCCGATAAGAGGCATTAGGGGATCGCTCTCATGAGCTGGTGGAAGCAACCATCGATGAACTTCGAGGATGCGGTTCTTTGCCACTCAGAATGGAAGCGAAGGTTGCATGAATATGCCGAGAGTCCGGACCACAGTTTGAAGGTGGACGAAGTGGCTGCGAGCGATCGCTGCAAAACGGGAAAGTGGATCCGCGGCGAAGGAAGGAAATATTCCGTGTACCCGGAGTATGCGAAGCTGATCGCGGAGCACGCGCGCTTTCACAAAGCGGCGGCGGAGATTGTACGCCGGGCGGACTGTGGCGACGACATGAGAGGCGAGTTCGCGCTGGGAGTGGGGAGCGAGTTCAGCCTGGCGTCATCGGCGGTGGTGCTGGCGCTGATGGACATGAAGAGAAGACACGAGATGGAGGAGCGTAGCCGGCAGGAGCCAGCCCAATCGGCGCGGGGACGCGCGGCGGGCGGTCGGGAATAAGGGCTATTTAGTGGCGCGCCGCGATCTGCAACGCGGACAGGAGTGTCCGCGCTGCGCATGCTAGCCGCGTTTTTCGATCCTGGCCCAGGCGTCTTTCAACGCTACGGTGCGGTTGAAGACCGGGTTGCCGGGCTTGGAATCGGAGTCGACGCAGAAGTAGCCCAGACGCTCAAACTGGTAGCGGCGTTCTACGGGCGCATTCGCAAGAGACGGCTCGAGCTTGGCGTGCGCGATCACTTCCAGCGAAGTGGGATTCAGGTTGGCGGTGAAGTCTTTTCCTTCGGCGATCTGCGTTTCGGTGAGCCGGTTGGGATCTTCATTACTGAAGAGATTGTCGTAGATGCGGACTTCGGAGTCGATGGCGTGGGCGGCGGAAACCCAGTGGATGGTGGATTTCACCTTGCGGTTATCCGGCGAGTTGCCACCCTTGGTCGCGGGATCGTAGGTGCAGTGGACTTCGATCACCTCGCCTTGTTCGTTTTTCACCACACTTTTTGCGGTGATGAAGTAGCCGTAACGCAGGCGGACTTCGACTCCGGGCGAGAGGCGGTAATACTTTTTCGGCGGAACTTCGCGGAAGTCATCCTGCTCGATGTAGAGAACTCTTGAGAACGGCACTTTGCGGGTGCCCGCGCTCTCATCCTCTGGATTATTGACTGCTTCCATCTCTTCGGTCTGGTTTTCGGGATAGTTATCGATCACAACCTTCAGCGGGCGGAGAACGGCCATGACACGCGGGGCGCGCTTGTTGAGGTCTTCGCGGACGAAGTGCTCGAGCATGGCGAGTTCGAGAATGCCGTTGGTTTTGGAGACGCCGATGGCGTTGCAGAAATTGCGTAGCGCCTCGGGTGTGTAGCCGCGGCGGCGGATGCCGGAAAGCGTGGGCATGCGCGGATCGTCCCATCCGCTGACCAGTTTTTCCTGCACGAGTTTGAGCAGTTTGCGCTTGCTGAGGAGCGTGTAGGTGAGGCTGAGGCGGTCGAATTCGTATTGTTGCGAAGGGAAGATTCCGAGATTCTGGATGAACCAGTTGTAGAGGGGCCGGTGGTCCTCGAATTCGAGCGTGCACATGGAGTGGGTGACGTGCTCGATGGAGTCAGACTGGCCGTGCGCGTAGTCGTACATCGGGTAGATGCACCACTTGCTGCCGGTACGGTGATGGTCGGCGTGCAGGATTCGGTACATGACCGGATCGCGCATGTTCAGGTTGGGCGAGGCCATGTCGATTTTGGCGCGGAGGACGCGCGTGCCGTCGGGGAATTCGCCTTTGCGCATGCGCTCGAAGAGGTCGAGATTTTCGTCGACCGAGCGGTTGCGGTACGGGACTTTCCTTGCCGGGTTCGGTGAGCGTGCCGCGATGCTGGCGGATTTGTTCGGCGCTCAGATCGTCGACGTAGGCTTTGCCGTCTTTGATCAGCTTGATGGCCCACTCGTAGAGCTGGTCGAAATAATCGGAGGCATAGCAAAGGCTTTCCCACTCGAAGCCGAGCCAGCGGACGTCTTTCATGATGGAGTCGACGTACTCCTGCTCTTCTTTTTCGGGATTGGTGTCGTCGAAGCGCAGGTTGGTCTTGCCGCCGAACTCGTCGGCGAGGCCGAAGTCGAGGCAGATGGCCTTGGCGTGGCCGATGTGCAGATAGCCGTTCGGCTCGGGAGGAAAACGGGTCTGGATGACGGCGTCGCCGTACTTTTTGGTCTTGAGATCCTCGATCATCGCATCGCGGATGAAATTGGAGGGACGGGGCTCGGCGGGCGGCTCGGGCGCAGCCTCGTTGGGGACAAGAGAGTTAGTCGGGGTCATGCTCTTGTTATTCTATTGTCTTATGGCGCAGTGCGTACAGTGCGGGCGGCAAATGCCGGGCTTGACCTTTGGCAAAAAGATCTGCCCGTGGTGCAAACAGCACGAGGCACAGCAGCGTGGCGAAGACGTGCAGTATCAGCGGGTGGAGACGGTGCCTTGGCAGAAGCAGCAGGCGTCGTCTCTGGGAGTGACGCAGGCGATCTTTGGGGCAAACGTAGCGGTGTTTATCGCGATGACGCTGGCGATCGGCGGCGCGATGTTGAGCGATCCTCCGGGACAGGCGCTGGTGGCATGGGGCGCGAATTTTGGACCGCTCACCATTGGCGGGCAATGGTGGCGGCTGCTGACTTGTTTGTTCGTGCATGGCGGCCTGCTGCACATTGGGTTCAACATGTGGTGCCTGTGGGACCTGGGCCGGCTGGCCGAATCGGTGTATGGGAAATGGACCTTCGCGCTGGTTTATCTTTTGTGCGGACTGTCGGCGAGCATTGGAAGCCTGATCTGGAATCCGATGGTGCTGAGCGTCGGCGCCTCGGGGGCGATTTTTGGAATTGCCGGGGCGCTGATTTCTTCGTTTTACCTGGGCGAGTTCTCTTTGCCGCGGGCGGCAGTCTCAGGGATGCTGCGGAGCGTGGTCGCGTTCGTCGGCTACAACCTGGTTTTTGGGGCGATGATTGCGCACGTTGACAATGCGGCTCACGTCGGCGGACTGGTGATGGGATTGATTCTGGGTGCGCTGATCGCGAAGGTGGCTCCGGCACACGACGCGATTCTGCAACGGATCGGGATCCTGGTATTTGGGGCGGCGCTGGTGGGAAGCGGCGGATTGTATCTTGCGCACTCGCACGCTTATCTGGTTCACGGAGAACGAGGCGTCGCCAGCCTGAGGAAGGGCGACCTGGATAAAGGGATCGCGGAATTGCAGGTCGCAGCCAAGCAGCGTCCGGGATTTGCGGGGACGCATGAGGTGCTGGCGGACGCGTATCTGGCGAAAGGTGACTTCGAGAACGCGGCTGCGGAGTTGAACCGGACCCTGGCACTCGATCCGAAGAATCAGGATGTTTATGACCGTCTGGGACTGGTTTATCTCGAACAGAAGCAACCGGCAAAGGCGGAGGAGATTTTCAACCAGCTGCTCAAAATCAATGCGAACAGCGCCGACGGCCATGCCGGACTGGCGAGCGCCTACAGCGATGAACGCCGCTACGAAGAAGCGTTGGCCGAGTACAAGCGGGTGATCGAGATCGATTCGCTGTACCACGATGTGTACTACAACATTGGCGTGGTCGAGGCGCATCTCGATCATGCCGACGAAGCTCTGGCTGCCCTCTTGAAACAAAAGCAGGCGTGGGACAACCCCGACAATGAGCGCCTGCTGGCCGCAGTCTATCGAGCGAAGGGTATGACGAAAGAAGCGGATGCGGCACGGGCGAAGGCGGAGGAATTGAGCGCGAAGAGGTAGAGTAACGTTGCATTACCGGTACATTAGAATCAGCGTATCAGGTTCTGGTGAGGGGCGGGCGGATGATAACCGCGTCCTGCAGGAACTGGGATGGCATTTCACATAGGTTCTGCAGGCACCACAGGTGACTTAGCCAGAGATTACCACGGACGCTGAATCTGTTTACGAAGTCGAGTTGGCGATTAAACATCTGCTCAAGACAGGGTAGGAATAGAAAGAGCACGTGCCACTCTTCGTTCAGAACGGATGTAGGGAGTGGCACGCGGAACTCGTTGGGCTCTCCCCGCAAGCCCCAATCGTCGAACTCGGAGTTGAGCAGTACTATTGAGTTTCGAAAGTGCGCGTAGAGGGTTACTGGACCCTCCGCCCGAAAGCGTATCCCCAGTATTGCGGCCGGAGCAATAGACGGATTGTCGTGCTTCGGGTAGCGCCACCCATTCTCGATGCTCCCGACGAAGCGAATACCGTCATCGCGCTCCTCTAACTCTCGACCTTTGTCGTATATGGCACCCAACCGTCTCTGAGGGACCTACGGGTTCGGCCGAGGTATATCCCTGGCGCAACTTCAGCAGGCGCGGTGGCGGAGCGTCGGACCGTCACAATCTCTGATTTCTTGCATTTGTCCGGGAGTTCAGATATTGGTTGCTCCACCTTGTCAGCGCCTAATATGGCGACGACTCTGAACAGGTCGCCCGGCCGACTACCCAAGTTCCCAAATTGGCATTGCGCCCGCCATCGTTGGCCATCAACCTCAGGCTGCCATTGTCGATGCCATTTCCCGCTTGCAGTGCCGACTAGTACCTGAATGGACATTGATGGATGTCTAACGACACCAGAGAGCGTTTGTCGGTATTCAACAGGATCGTTCTCCCAAACACTTACTATTTCCACCGGCGCCCGAGTGTGCCAGAAAAGCGCCCAAAAAACGAGAATTACACAGTAGCAAGAGCCCAGCCCCACAATAAACCAGACGGGATGACCGCTTGTCCATTGGACTGCAGTAACCGCAAGCGGCAGGGAGGATTGGATCGCCCGAATTACTCGCTCGTCGAACAGCTTGAAGAACTCATGTGCCAAGGCCTCCCAGAGAAATCCTAGCCCAAATAAAAGTAGGGCGAAGAACCTTGATTGTCTCGCCCTAGCTTCAAGTCTCTTGCCGAATGGAGTCTCCATCGGAAAACAAGAATAACAGGCATTTGCCTAAGGCGGACCATATCGTTCCGTGACTGAACTGGACAGCCTTGCAATCAGACCTCTTGCATTGCCCGGTCAATCCTCTTCAGCGTAGTCTCTCTCCCCAACACCGCTAACGTTTCGAACAGTGGCGGGGCGTTCTTTCTTCCGCAGACCGCTACTCGGATTGGTTGAAACATCTGTCCAGCTTTCAACCCCAGTTCCTGGGCGGCGGCGCGCAAGGCCTGGTCTAATGCGTCGTGAGTGAATTCGGTTTGGGCAAGAACTTCACGGCCTCTGGTCAGGGCTTTTTGCGCCATGGCTGCGTCACCCTTTTGCGGGATCAGTTCGGCCGAATCGTAGGGCGGGAGTTGGTCGACAAAGAAAAAGTCGGCGGCGGTGAGGACGTCGCGAAGCAGCTTGATGCGCTCGCGGATGAGTGGCGTAATGGCCAGCATCTTTTCGGGCGTGACGTTGAAGCCTGCCTGCTGGACGATGGGCAGCAGTTGCGCGCTTAAATCCGCGATTGGGAGAGCGCGAATGTGCTCGGCGTTGAGCCAGAGGGCTTTCGGGTCGAAGGTGTCTTCCGGTGTGGCGGCGGGCTCTTTGAAATTGACGACGGCATTGGCGCGGTTGATTCCTTCGAAGGAGAACGCGTCAATCAGTTCCTGCATCGTCATGTTGGTGCGATCGTCTTTCGGCGACCAGCCGAGCAGGCACAGAAAATTGATGAAGGCCGGCAGGAAGGAAACCGGCGTCGCGATAGGTGGTGACGCTGACGACCGGGCCGTGCTTGCGTTTAGAAAGCTTGGAGCCGTCGGGCGCGATCAGGAGCGGGAGATGCGCGAACTGAGGCAGGGTGGCGTCCGCCGATTGTGCGGCTTCGAAGATCAGGACGTGCTTGAAGGTGTTGGTGAGATGATCCTGGCCGCGGATGATGTGGCTGATGTTGAGATCGATGTCGTCGGCGCAGGACGCCATGTGATAGGTCGGGACGCCGTTGCTGCGGAGCAGCGCGAAGTCTTCGATGTCGGCGGTGGATTTGGATTGCAGCCGTAGACGGCGTCGCTGGAATTGACGTTACGCGCGGTATCTCGCGGCACGCGGAAACGGAGGACGAAGGGCTCGCCGGCGGCGGCGCGGCGGTCGCTTTCTTCGCGCGCTGAGTTCGCGCATGCCGGCATTGAAAAGCCAGGTTTGATTCGGCGCCCGACGCTTTTCGGTGTCTCCGGTATCGGCGGGCGTGAAGTCGCGATAGGCGAGACCTTTCTGAAATATCGCCTCGGCGATCTGGCGATGGAGAGCGAGGCGGTCGGATTGCTGTACTCTTCGTCCCAGTCGAGATCGAGCCAGCGCAGGCCGTCGAAGATCGAGTCGAGCGAGGCCTCGGTGTTGCGGTCGACGTCGGTGTCGTCGATGCGGAGCACCATGGTTCCGCCGTTGTGGCGAGCGTAGAGCCAATTGAAAATGAACGTGCTGGCGCTGCCGACGTGCAGAAATCCGGTAGGCGAGGGCGCGAATCGCACACGGAGCATAACGGTTGAGTATAGCGGACGGATGCGGCGGGATTTCGGGCGGGCGAGGGATCAGACCGGGGGCGAATTCGCCCGGCTGTTCGTACTAGGAAGCTGTCCAATTGTCAGGTTCGGCCGGAACAGCTTCCGATGAAACTCAGCGTTTCTTCTAAACTCAACGTTCGTTTCAAACTCAACGTTCGTTCCAACAGCCCTTCCGGCGATTCAAACTTTTGCCACCGCAAAATTCGCCGGGCTTCTTTATGTCCGCTCCTGCATCACCGTCGGCCCTACATCACCAAGGCCAAACTCTCCAGTTCGCGTTCAATGACCGGCAGAGAGCATCCCGCCATCTCGACCCGGCCCGCCGCATCCATGGCAGCCTGCGCAGAAACGCCATAGCCGCGGCCCATCAGAAAAACCTGCAGGACCTCGGCCGCTTCGCGCGAGTCGACCATGCCGCTCTGCAGCAGATCGTTGCGCAGGGCTGACAACTCCGTTACTGAGAATCTATCTTTCATGCCGTCCTCACCTCCGGCCTTCTTAGTCATTAGACTCATCGGCAACCTGCTTCGTTGCATGCAATTCAATTGCCGTCACGATGGTATTGCGCCCTGCGGGTTTTCCTGACGCCTCTCTAAATGAAAACCCGAATGTTCGCAGAAGGTTGCGGAGAACGCAATTTGCGGAGCTCGTGGCCGAGACCAAGCACTGCGTCGCCAAATTGACGCAACGCGTCGTTTTGTCACGACACAAAAGGCGCACCGCGCTCTGGCAGATGTAGCACTAAAGTCTGGTGAGGAGAAAATCCGAGTCTTCGACTTCCGTCGATCAATCAGGGATCTGGGGTGACCGCAAGCGTCGATAAGTGAGATGGGGATTTAGCGCCAATTGAGCGCAGATCGTTCAAAGGACGCCAATCGGAATCCAGAGGAGTATGCCCAGACAGAAGCTTACACGTAGGGCAATCGGGATCAGGCCTCGCTCACGAGAAACCTCCCCTCCAAGCAGCCCCCAAAACGCAAGACCGCACCCGGCTGTGCCGCAAGCGTTGTCTATTTTCCAGAAGTTGGGCAAGCCGTAGCCATGCCTAGAACGTAAGAACCCTACAATTCCAAACAAGACTACGTTGCACGACGCGGCCACTAGACCAGACAGCAACAGCCACTGACGCCATCCCAGCAGGAATCTACGGCGACGCCACCAAGACCACCATGCACCGGCAAGACTGACCGGTATGGCGGCGATGGCCGCGTAAATCAAACCAAAGTACAGCCAAAGGTGCCACTCGGGGGATTTGAAATACAGGTATGAGGACACCGCAAAGAGTACCAGTGCCGCGAGGATCGCCTGCCATGTTTTCACGTGTGAACCTCAACGTCAGACGCGGGTGTCCATGAGTAATTATGACCCAACTTTCGCAATCCAGTTGGTAACTGTCATAAGCAGGCCTTCACACTCGATTCCAACTGCGCCCCCTCAATCTTCGCCGCGTCCACCAGCATCACCGGAATATCATCCTGGATCGGATAGAGTCGCCGGCACTGCCCGCACTTCAGACCCGTGCCGCTGTCGTTGAGCACGACCGGCGTTTTGCAGACTGGACACACCAACATGTCGAGCAGATCCTGAGCGATCATAGCGAGGCTATTTTACGCCAGCCCGTTGGCAGTGGCTCAATCGGAGTTCGCCGCAGCTCCCCTCGGTTACGCAGCGCTCCCAGGCTGATGTACCTCTTGGGCCATTGGGGCGGCGCGGCGCTTCCAAAGCTACGGTATGTTGTTGGGGCCTCTCGGTTCGCTAAAAACTCTGAACCCGGCACGAACGGGAAGGGCACGAGTTCCACTCGTGCCGTAAATCGCGTCCATTCAACAGCGGCTTCCAGCCGCTGGGCAAGTCGTTTCTTGAAAAACACTCTGTCCGCAAACTCTTCCCGCGCCGCGATCCGCTCGCTCGCCCGACTCGTGCGATAAAATCGCAGGTTCTATCAAAGCAAGCTCCATTCAAGAAATTTTCCGCAGGGCAGGTGCAATGACCGCGACCGCAAAAATTCTGGACGGCACCAAACTCGCTTCCGAGATTCGCGCCGAGGTAGCAGCCGAAGTAAAAGCGCTGGCGGCTTCCGGCATTCGCCCCGGCCTCGCCGTCATCCTCGTCGGCCATAATCCGGCCTCCGAAGTTTACGTGCGCGGCAAGGTCAAAAGCTCGCACGAGGTCGGCCTCTACAGCGAGCAGCACTCTCCGGCCGATACCGTTTCCACCGGCGAACTGCTGGCGCTGATCGACTCGCTCAACCAGCGCGACGAAATCGACGGCATCCTCGTGCAGTTGCCGCTGCCGGCCGCAGGTCGACTCCAAGAAAGTTCTGCTCGCCGTCGATCCCGCCAAAGATGTTGACGGATTTCATCCCATGAATGTCGGCTATCTCTCCACGCAGCGCCCCGGCCTGGTGCCCTGCACTCCTGCGGGCGTGATGGAAATTCTGCGCCGGAGCAACATTCCCGTGGCCGGCCAGGAAGCGGTGGTCGTCGGCCGCAGCGACATTGTCGGCAAGCCGGTCGCCATGCTGCTGCTCAATCAGAACGCGACCGTGACGGTCTGCCATTCGAAGACCCGCGACTTGCCCGGCCGTCTGCCGCCGCGCCGACATTCTGGTCGCCGCCATCGGCCGCGCGGGCATGGTCACGCGCGATTTTGTGAAGCCCGGGGCGACCGTCATTGACGTCGGCATCAATCAGGTCACCGACCGCGCCGACTTCGACCGCTTCTTTGCCGGAGAGTCAGCCGCAACGCCAAGCGCCTGGAAACCTTCCTCGCCAAAGGTTCGACGCTTGTCGGCGACGTGCATCCCGAAGTAGCCGAAGTAGCCGGGGCCATCACGCCCGTCCCCGGAGGCGTTGGCCCGCTGACCATCGCGATGCTCATGGCGAACACAGTAAAGGCGGCGAAACTGCGGCGGGTAGCGAAATGAATCAGAGTCAGAGGTCGGACTGCAGAGTTTAGTAGTCAGTCACGCGTGACCGGTGTTTTCACTTCTGACCTCTCTTCTGACTTCTGCCGTGATAAATTCGTTCCGTTCCATGCTCAAGCTCGGCCTCACCGGCGGCATCGCCAGCGGTAAATCCGTTGTGGGCGAGATGTTCGTCCAGCTCGGCGCGCACCTCATTCAGTCCGACGCGATCGCGCACGGCCCATGGAGAGCCCGGCCAGCCAGTCTATGACGCAATCGTAGCCGCCTTCGGACCCGCCATTCTCAATCCCGACCGCACCATCAACCGCGCCCGGCTGGCCGAGGCGGCATTCGGCGAATCCGCATCGGGTGGAAGAACTGAATGCCATCGTTCATCCCGCGGTGATCGCGCATGAGAATCGCTGGATGGAGGAGATCGGCGCTCGCGATCCCCACGCCATCGCCATCGTCGAAGCGGCGCTCATCCTCGAGGCCAAAGCCGCCGACCGCTTCGATTTCCTGATCGTCGTTACCTGCAACGAAGAGCAGCGCGTCCAGCGTGTCGCCAAACGTCTGGGCATCACCGAAGAAGCGGCCCAAGCCGAAGTAAAACGACGCATGGCCGCCCAGATGCCCGACTCGGAAAAGATCAAAGCCGCCGATTTCGTGATCGACAACTCCGGCTCCCTCGAAGCAACCGAGCGCCAGGTGCAAGAGGTGTTCGCCGCAGTGGCTGGACACGCATCGTGATTCGTCGCGGCTTGAATTGGGAATGGTGCGGCGGTCTGAATCGGTTCTTAAGAGGGAAAGGCCTCTAGCCGTGCCGTGAGCTTTTGCCTATGCCAGCAACTTGGCCGCGTCCTTGGCGAAGTAAGTCAGGATCATGCTGGCGCCCGCCCGCCGGATGCTCACCAGCGATTCCATCATCACCCGATCCCGATCGATCCAGTTGTTTCGGGCGGCAGCTTCGATCATGGCGAACTCACCCGACACCTGATAAGCAGCCAGCGGCAGGTCGAAGCGCTCGCGAGCGGCCGCGATCACATCCAGATACGGCAGCGCCGGCTTGACCATGATCATGTCGGCGCCCTCTTCGATGTCGAGCGCAATCTCGCGCATCGCCTCGCGGAAGTTTGCCGGGTCCATCTGATAGGAGCGACGGTCGCCAAACTGCGGCGTCGAGTCAGCCGCCTCGCGGAAGGGCCCGTAAAATCCCGACGCAAACTTGGCGGCGTAGGAAAGAATGGGCGTGTTTTCGAGCCCGGCTTTGTCGAGCGCGCTGCGAATGGCGGCGACGCGGCCGTCCATCATATCCGACGGCGCAATCACGTCGACTCCCGCGCGCGCCAGCGAAACCGAGGCCCGGGCAAGGAGTTTAAGGCTTTCGTCGTTGACGATCTCGTACTCATCCTGCGCCGCGCGAACCACCGCGTCCATCGCATCTTTCAGCTTCTTGCGACCCTTCACGACGACCGTCTTACCCTTAGCTGCTCGGCCGGCAGCAGCCGCTCCCGGCAATGTTGGATGACTCGCCTGTCGAACAATGCCACAATGCCCGTGCGACATGTACTCGCACAAACAAACATCGCCCATCACGATGACGTCGCGAACCTCCCTTTTGATCGCCCGCGCCGCCTGCTGCACGATGCCGTCCTCGGCCCAGGCGCCGGTGGCAATCTCATCCTTGTGCTCCGGCAAGCCGAAGAGAATGACGGACAGGACGCCGAGACTCCGCGCCTCCCGAACTTCTTTCACCGCCTCGTCCACCGACAAATTGAAGACGCCGGGCATCGAACCAACGGCTTTGCGCACGCCTTTGCCGGGACAGACAAAGAGCGGGTAGACGAAAGCTTCTGGCGTAAGCCGGGTCTCGCGGACAAGGGAACGCAACGTTTCAGACTGGCGCAAGCGGCGCAAGCGGGTCACAGGGAATGCCATGAGCCGAATTCTAGCAGCCGCGTAGCCGGCAGCCACGGTTGGACGCGTCACACCAGACAGTGATATCGATCACAGGGGGAGGCTTGAACTGGTTACTTCAGTAACCACGAGTACTCCCACCGTGACCTCAACATAACCTCCTGAAGTCATTAAGATACAAATGGTGCCCCTTCGTCCCAAGTCGGCGGTAGTGTGGGGAGTCGGACTGCTCGCGGCCTTTGCTCTCGCGCCCATGCTGATCCATGGGACATTGTTCCGTCTCGTGATGGGAGACCTGGTTCCGCTGGCGGTTCTGGGAACGGCGACTTACTTTTCCCTAAGAAACTGCCTGGGATCCACGGGCCATACCCGGCTGTTCTGGGGACTGATCACCACTAGCCTGGCGATGTGGTGGCTCAACCTTAGCTGCTGGGCGGTCTATGAGATCATCTTGCGGCAGACGATCCCGGATCCGTTTCCGGGCGATATCGTTCTGTTTCTGCATATCGTGCCGATGATGGCGGCGGTCGTGCTCCGGCCCAGCGATCTGGATGGGAACGAGGGGCGATTTCTCAACACGCTGAATGTTCTGATCCTGCTCGGCTGGTGGGTTGTTGTTTACGCTTTCTTTGTATTTCCAGACGAATATCTTGTCACCAACATCCCCCTGTACACGTTGCGCTGGGACCTACTCTACCTGGCGGAAGGGCTGATGGTGGTCGGGCTTTCTGCGGCGGCGTACTTTGCCAATTCGGGCGCATGGCGCAAACTCTACGGTTGCATCCTGGCCGGCAGCTTTCTTTACACCCTCGCCTCCGAGGCGATGAATGCCGCGATCGCGCGGGGAACTTACAAGACGGGGGGGGTGTATGACATTCCCTTTCTTGCGTCCGTGCTGATTTTTCTTGCGGTCACGCTGATTGGGCGCGAGTTGGTGACGGAGAAGATCGCGATGCCGGTAGCGTCAAAACGAAGCGGCGTGGTGGTTCCGATGTTCGCGCAGCTGGCGCTGCTCTCACTGCCGGTGCTGGCATATGCGGCGCTGTTCCTGAGTCACGACTCGCTTTATCTGCGGCACGTGCGGTTTGGGGTGGCCATGGTGGGCGTGGCCATTCTGGCATTCTTCCTTTTTCTCAAACAATATCTGCTCGATCAAAGGCTGGTGCAGTTGCTCAATCGATCGCGCCAGAGCTTCGACAATCTCGAACGCTTACAGGAACGGGCGATTCTGCAGGCGAAGCTGGCTTCGCTCGGAGAGTTGGTTGCGCTGGCGGCGAGCGAACTGGAGTATCCGCTGGCAGCGGTTCTAGAGAGCAGCGAGTGCATGTCTGCCAGCGGTAACCTCACGATCGATCAACTTTCGAATGCGCAGAAGATCGGTCAACAGGCGCGGCGGACGCGCGAACTGGTGAGCGATCTGTTGAGCTTTGCGCAACAGACTCCGGGAGAAAAGGTTCCTCTCGAAGTAAAACCGCTGCTGCAACGCGCGGTGCAGATGGAGGGATTCAAGCTCGAAAACCGGAACATCAGCCTGATCGTGGAAAACACGGAGACGGTTCCGCGGGTGCTTGGCAATTCGAACCAGTTGCTGCAGGCGTTCGTGCAGATCGTGGAAAACGCGGTGGACGCATTGCAGGAGATTGGAGGCGGCAAGTTGCAGATTGCGGTGTGGCGCGAGAGCGACGACGTGATCGTGCAGTTTGCCGACAGCGGGCCGGGTCTGCAGAACCCGGGACGGGTGTTCGACCCGTTCTACACCACCAAGCCGGTGGGCAAAGGAACGGGACTCGGGTTAAGCGCGACCTATGGGGTGGTCCAGGACCATAAAGGACAGATTACCTGCTTCAATCGTCCCGAGGGCGGAGCGGTCTTTGAGATTCGACTGCCGGCATTCAAGCCGGGAGCGGCCGCGGCGGCGATGGCGTAAGAACAGCTTTGAACTATGAGTTGAGCTTCGAGCTTTGAGCACGAGCCCTGGGCTTGAATCTCAAGCCTCAGCGGTGTCTTGTGATTCTTTCCAAAGGGCGGGCCATCCTGGATTCCTGCCACTTGAGGCGGTTGCTCGAAGCTTAGAGCTGCCTCTCACCCTCCACTGGCTACAATCGCATCGACCAACTGGGCCGCTTCGGAGGCCATCGCCACATCGTGGGTGCGAATGATGTGCGCTCCCTTCAGAATCAATAGCGCTTCGGCAGCCAGGGTTCCATACGCTCGCTTTTCGAGCGGAGCATCCTGACTGTTGCGGGAAAGGGCGCGTCCGATGAAGGACTTGCGGGAGACTCCGGCGAGGAGCGGGAAGCCCATTTGCTGGAGCTCGGCAAAATGGGCAAGCAGCGGATAGTTCTCTTCAAGCCGTTTGCCGAAGCCGAAGCCGGGGTCGAGCACGAGATGATCGCGCTTGATGCCGGCGAGCGTGGCAGCCTCGGCCCATTGGCGCAGTTCGCGCTTGACAAGCAGAACTGGATCGCCGATGGGCGGCAACTTGCGCCACTCTTCCGGACGGCCGCGCGTGTGCATAAGGACGGCTCCGACTTTCAACTCGGCGAGAGTCTTCGCCATCTTCGGGTCCCAGCGGAAGCCGCTGATATCGTTGACAACCTCGGCGCCCTCACCGACAGCCGCGCGGGCCACGCTAGCTTTGTAGGTATCGACGCTGATGACTGCCTGTGGGCGGCGTTTTTTGAGGTCGCGAATGACGGGAACGACACGCTTGCGTTCTTCTTCCTCGGAGAGGGGCGGCGTCGCGGCCGCGGACGAAGACGCGGAAGAACCCGCGGATTGCGATCCCACGGAATCGGCCACCAGAGCTCCCGGACGCGTCGATTCGCCGCCGACATCAATGATGGTTGCACCTTCATCGAGCAGGTGTTCGGCATGTGCGACCGCCTTGGCGGCGTCGATGAATTGTCCGCCGTCCGAAAACGAATCGGGCGTGACGTTGACGATGCCCATGATCATGGTACGGCGGCCGAGTTCAAGCGTGCGGGAGCCGATCTTCCACTGAAAAATTGCGCGCATGTCGATGTGCCATTGTAAAACGAGCTGTATTCATGCGGGTGTTACAATCTGGGCAATGCTTCGCCGGAGACCAATAGCGCGCCTGCTGTTTGCGGCCGTGCTGGGCGCGGCGGCGTTGATCGCTTCGCCCATTGCCGTACGGCCTGCACTGGCGAGTGCTTCTGAAGCGACGGCTGCCGGATCTTCGCCGGCATCGTCTTCGGTGCAGTCTTCCCCGGAACGGTCGTCCTCAGCCGTTCTTCAGCGTCTCCGGTCGTCTCCGTTTCTCCTGCTGTGCAGCGGCTGCAGGAACGCATCTC
>CAWFUK010000021.1:0-40472 GCA_963818935.1 uncultured Acidobacteriaceae bacterium | reverse complement strand
AGAGGAGTTGATTGCCGCAATTGAAAGCCACTTTAGCATACCGCGGGAGATTGTCAGCGAGGTCGTGAAGGAACTCGGCAGTTTACAGGATGCGTGGAGCTGAGCAGGCCAGGAAACTGGCCTGCCCAGTTTGGTTAGCAGCATTCCGTCACTCTGCCGCGAGGTAAGCCTCCGCCTCAATCTCCACCACCATCTCCGGGGAGATCAGCGCGCTCACCTGGACCATCGAAGTCGCGGGACGAATCTCCGCAAGACATTCTCCGTGCGCTCGGCCAATCTTCCCCCACTCCACGATGTTGGTGACATAGATTCGGGTGCGCACAACGTCTTTCATCGTCGCTCCAGCTTTATGCAACGCGGTCTCAATACGAGCGCTCTCCGTGCATGCAGGAAGAGCGAGCGCGAGCCGGCGAAAGTCCTTAGCAGTCATGCGGGCGTTCTCCGTATAAATGTGCGTACGCAAACAGAACGGCGCAGCCGCTGCCTAGGTTACGGCACAATCGCTGTGGCGCGAGGTGGTAGACTCCGCCCATGAAGGATTCTTCCCACCCCCCGGCCGCGCTCGACGCTCCCTCTCAAACTTCGAACCGCTCCGCGGGTCCGGCGCTGTATCTCGTCGGCACTCCAATCGGCAATCTCGAAGACATCACCTTGCGCGCCCTCCGCATCCTTAAAGAAGTCGACGCAATTGCTTGTGAAGATACGCGGCAAACCCAGAAACTCCTCAACCACTACGGCATCACCACCCGCACTACCAGCTACCACGAGCACAACGAGATGACGCGCGCCGCCGAACTAGTAAAAGACCTGCAAGAGGGCGCGAGCGTCGCGCTGGTCACCGACGCCGGCATGCCCGGAATTTCCGATCCCGGGTTTCGCCTGATTTCTCTCGCCATTCGGCATCATGTGCCGGTGGTGCCGATTCCGGGAGCAGCGGCATTCCTAGCGGCGCTGGTGGCGAGCGGATTGCCCACGGACTCGTTCCGTTTCAGCGGATTTCTTCCCCCCAAGCGTGGCGAACGGCAAGCCACGCTCGAAACGATCAAGACCTCGCCGCGCACCCAGGTTTTCTATGAAGCTCCGCACCGTATTGTCGAAGCACTGGTGGATGTCGTCGAAGTTTTAGGAGCGGACCGGCATGTAGTGATCGCGCGCGAGGTCACCAAACTTCACGAAGAGTTTTTGCGGGGCCGCGCGGGCGATGTGCTAGAGACGCTGAAGGCGCGCGACGGAGTGAAAGGCGAGATCACCCTTCTCATCGGGAAGGCCGACGAGACTCATGTGGCGGCGGACGCCCCGCCCGCCCGAATTTCTGTTCGTCAAAGAATTCACCAAATCATGGCCGAGGAAAAGATCGACGAAAAGTCAGCATTGAAAAAAGTTGCCAAGGAGCGCGGCATCTCCAAGAGTGAAGCCTATCGCGAATTACAGAGGAGCAAGTGAGGTGCTCGGAATTATTGCTCGCCTGCGGACGCAGTAGCGCCGCAAGCATGCAGAAGGATTTGAGCATCCCATATCGTGACGTCTGTCATCTTTCCAGCCGAAGCCAGCCACCGGCCGTTCGAACTTAGTGCCATTGTTCCGCTCCCGACATCGGATGCTCCGCACAGCCGTCTGCCGGTCGTATCCCAGATGGCGAAGCCGCTACTTGTATAGGTCAGAACGAAGGAGCCGGTCTGGTCAAATGCGGCAAAGTTGGTATATCCGTCCCCGACTTTCGCAATATCCTCGCCCGAAGACAGGCGGACGAGCCGGGCCGACTTTGGTCCGCCGATCACAACCATGTCATTCTCGGGTCGAACCGCGAATCGTGTAACGTAGTCTGGGCCGTTGGGAAGATCGCGAATCTGACTCCAGTCCTTCGTGCTCCACACAACGAGGTGCTTGCCGTTCCCACCGATCAAGAGCCCGCCGTCACGTGAGAACTGAGCCTCCTGGGTGTTTTTGAGGACGGCAAGCAACTGACCGGTTGTTACATCGAAAACTGTATCTTCCTTTCCATTCGCCCTGACAAGCAAACGCGTGCCGGTACTGTCGAAAGCAAGTCGCCAAATCGTCTCGCCGCTCCATTTCATGCTCTTCAGTAGCTTGCCGGATTCGACGTCCCAAACTCGGACGTCGCGTCCATTCGTGGCGAAGCTACGTCCATCCGGCGAAAGAGCAACCGTCGCTCCGTAATCGAAGGATCGAATTTTTGTGCGCTTTTCAACATCCCAAATGTCGACGATGCTGGGCGTGCTGCCGACCGCGAGCAATTTTCCGTCGGAGCTGAAGGAAAGGCTTGATACCTGAATCAGGGACGACCCGCCGTATACGGCGAAAGAGCCTGCCACCTTGCCTTGTTTGTCTGTCGTCATAGGGCCGAGGACTGTGTGCGGTTTTTCTTCCTGCCTGGTGGCGTCGTGGAGAGTGAAATCGGGTGGTGGAAAGGGCTTCGCTGAGGACGGTGGCGGGTCTTGGGCGAAGACGATGGTCGAAGAGAGAATCGCAGACAGAATGAGAGTGATCGTTTTCATGGAAATGCTAGCCTACGCCTCCAAGGAGCATCAGGCTAGAGCTACAAGGATCAGTGTCGAGAGCTTCGCTCGAATGGACAGCCGAGGGCGGCTGTCCCCGAGCATTCCTACTTTCCTGCCAACTCCCGCTTGACCGCCTCGCTGACCACTTTGCCATCCACGCGCATGCCGGCGGCCGAGAAGCGGGCCATCACGTTCTTCATGACCGTGCCCATATCCTTCATCGCAGGCGGCGTGGCCATCTCTGAGATCACGAGCCGCACTCCGGCGATGATTTCGTCGTCTCCAGCCGCCTTCGGCAGGTAGCCTTCGATGACCACGATTTCGGCGGCTTCTTTGTCCGCCATCTCCTGCCGTCCGCCCTTGGTGAATTGCTCGATGGAATCTTTGCGCTGCTTGATCAGCGTGTTTAAAACGGCTTGCGATTCTTTTTCATCGAGCGGCGCCATCTTTTCGATCTGGCGGTTTTGCAGCGCGCTTTTAACCATGCGCAAGGTCGAGAGCCGCTGCTCTTCGCGCCCCTTCATGGCAGCGGTCATGTCTTGCTGAATCTGTTCGATAAGGCTCATGCAAGAATTATAAGCTCCTGCCCGATTCCATCTCCCTGTGTGACGAGTATCACCGCGTTAAGCACACTCTTCCGGTACACTCATAAACTATCCCGCTTATAAGGACTCCTTACTATGTTGCACAAGAATCGTCTTTTTACTCCCGGCCCTACCCCGTTATTGCCCGCGGCGCAAACCGCCATGGCCGCGTTCACCGCGCACCATCGCACGGCTGATTTTCGCTCGCTGTTTCAGCGCGTGCTGGTGGACATGAAAGATTTTATCGGCACGCAGAATGATGTGCTGGTGCTGGCTTGCTCGGGCACGGGTGTGATGGAAGCGTCGGTATCGAATCTGACATCACCGGGAGACAGAGTTTTGGTGCTGACAGCTGGAAAATTTGGCGAGCGCTGGACGGGCTTGGCCAAAGCTTTTGGCTGCAACGTGGATGTGCTATCCGCCCCCTATGGCGGAACATTTTCGTTGGATGACGTGCGCGCGGGGATCACTCCCGAGGTACGCGCGGTCTTCGTACAGGCGACGGAAAGTTCGACAGGCACCCGCCACGATGTGCAAGGCATCGCGAAAATTGTGCGCGCCGCGGGCGATGAAACATTGATGATCGTCGATGCCATCACCGGCTTGGGCACGACTCACCTGGATGTCGATGGTTGGGGCGTCGATGTCATCATCGGCGGATCGCAGAAAGCGCTGATGATTCCTCCGGGACTGGCGTATTGCGCGGTCAGCGAGCGGGCGTGGCAGCGTATGGAGACGACCACCTCCCCGCGCTACTACTTCGATTTGCGCAAGGAGCGCAAGGCGGCTGCCAAGGGCGAGTCGGCCTATACTCCGGCGACTTCGCTGTTTGCCGCGTTGGGCGCGGCTTTGGAGTTTGTGCGTGGCATGGGAAATGGTGACCTGGCGAAGGGCCGCGAAGCTCTCGTCAACAATGCCGAACTCTGCGCGGAGATGACCCGCGCCGGCACGCAGGCGGTAGGATTAAAACTTTACGCCGCTTCGCCCGCGGCCGCGCTCACCGCCGTGTGTTCGCCGGAGGGAATCGACTCCGGAAAAATCGTGAAAGACTTCCGCGATTCCTTCGACGCCGTGGTGGCCAACGGGCAGGGCGAGATGAAAGGGCAGATCTTCCGCATCGCGCACATCGGTTACTACGATTACCTCGACACCATTGGAATTCTCGGCGCGCTCGAACATGTGCTGGGCCGTGTCACCGGGAAACCCGTCGAGTACGGAGCGGCGGTGCGCGCCGCGCAAGAAGTCTACGCGTCTGCGCGGTCCGGCAAACGGCAACTGGTTGGAGCCTGAGGCGCGCGGCTTTCGATTCATCACGATTGTGAATCTTACCTAGGATCGGCACTCACTTTGAAAATCATCATTGCAGAGAAAATTTCTTCCGCCGCGGTTGAACAATTGAAAGAGCCACACTGGACTGTCCTTACCGCGGATCAGTTGAACGGCAAACTTACGGAACACCTCGAGTCTGCCGACGCGCTCATCGTGCGTTCCGCGGTGCAGGCCGATGCAGTGCTGCTCTCGCATGCGCAGAAGTTGCGCGTGATTGGCCGCGCCGGCGTCGGCGTGGACAATATCGATCTCGATGCGGCTACGCGGCAGGGTATCGCCGTGATGAATACGCCCGGCGCCAACGCCGTAGCCGTCGCGGAGCAGACAATCGCCATGATGCTCGCCATGGCGCGCCATCTTTGCCGCGCCGATGTTCTGATGCATGCCGGCAGGTGGGAAAAGAAATCTTTGCAAGGCACGGAGCTCCGCGGCAAAACGCTCGGCATCGCTGGCCTGGGCCGCATTGGCATGGAAGTCGCGCGGCGGGCTCGCGCCTTTGGCATGGAGGTCGTGGCGCACGATCCCTTTGTTTCGGTCGCCGTTGCCAAAGAACAGGGCATCCGCCTCGCCAGCCTGGATGAGTTGTACGCGGCGGCGGATTACATTACGTTGCACGTGGGTCTTACTCCGCAAACTGCAGGAATGATCAACGCCACTGCAATCGCGAAGATGAAGAAGGGCGTGAGGCTGGTCAATTGCGCCCGCGGCGAGCTGGTACACGAGGCTGATCTGATTGCGGCTCTGAAAGAAGGCAAGATTGCTGCCGCTGCGCTCGACGTTTTCTCGGAAGAGCCTCTCAAGAATTCGCCCCTGCAAGCCATGGAAAATGTCATCCTCACGCCTCACATTGGCGGTCAGACCTTCGAGGCGCAGGAAGCCGTGGGCGTGCAGATCGCGCAGCAGGTGCGGGAATATCTGAAGCACGGCGTGATTCAGAATGCCGTGAACGTGCCCTCGGTCTCGGCCGAAGAGTATGCCCAGATGCAGCCTTACATCGTTTTGGCGGAGCGCATGGGCGCGTTTCTGGCGCAGATTTCCGAGGGCTCGATCGAAGAAATATCCCTCCGCTACAGCGGCCACATCGCGGATTGGAAAACTGAACTCATTCGCAATGGTGCAATCAAGGGCATCCTGAACCAGGCGCTGGAGGAGAAAGCAAACTTGGTCAACGCCGCGTCCTTGGCCGAGACTCGCGGGCTCCGCGTGCATGAGGCGCACAAGGCGAAGGCTTCTACGGGCGGCGCGGGCAGCGTGCTTTCAATCTTGCTCAAGAGTTCGAAGGAAGAGCACCTGGTCAAAGGCGCGGTTCTGCGCGGGACTGCCCCACGTCTGCTGCACATCGATGGCATCGACGTAGAGGCTCCGCTCGAGCGCGATTTGATTTACTTGCGCAATCGCGACGTTCCCGGCGTGATCGGTCGAGTGGGTACGATCCTGGGCGAGAGCGAAATCAACATCGCCGACTTTTCTTTGGGGCGGCGTGGTGATGGAATTTCTTCCGAACCTCGCGAGGCCATCGCCGTAGTCCACGTGGATGGTCCAATCCCGGATGACGTGCTGAAGAAGCTCGAGGAGATTCCTGCAGTGCGGCAAGCTAAAGCTGTCCGGCTGTTCTGAATTCGTGTGACAATCTAAAATCTTTACCCCAGAGGGTCATAGAGTAGATCAAACTGGCTACGAGTTCGACTCGTCACGCCGCAGCTTTCTACTTTCCGCCAGCAGCGCCATCGAGTGCATCAGGTTCTGTAGCGTGACAATGCCCACCAGGCGCTGATCTTCAACTACTGGGATGATGCTCAGATTGCGCGCCGTCAGCTTGCGAAAGGCCGAGGCCAGCGATTCTTGCCGCGCGGAAACTTCGAAAATCTTGTTCATCACGGCCTGCACGTAGCCGTTGCCTTCCACGCGCAGCGCTTCGAGAATACGCTGGCGTGAAATGACTCCCACCATGTCGCTGCCCCGCACCACCGGAAAATCATCCTGTAGCGAGTGGACCGCTTTATCGAGCGCGTCCTCCAGGGTGTCAGCCGGCGACAGCGTGGCGAAATCCGTGAGCATAACTTCTTCGAGACGCACATTATCCAACACGGATTGAAAAATGACTGCGCGCTCTTCGAGTTGCGCTGCCGAGAAAATAATCACGCCCACCATCGTGAACCAGGTGTTGCTGAACAAACCGGCCACCATCAGAACCATCGCCAGCGCATGGCTGATCGAAACAGCGCGGCGCGTGGCTGCGGCGGAATCCACGCTTCGAGCAAAAAAAGCCCGCAGCACGCGCCCGCCATCGAGCGGATAAGCCGGAAGAAAATTTAGTCCGGCAATATAAATGTTGGCCCACACCAGGCTGCGCGGCAGATTGCTCGACTGAAAAAAAGGCCACTGCCAAAGGTTCGCGGTTGGAACCGCGGCGAAGATCACGACCGCCGCGAGCACGGCGAACGCCAGGTTCACCAGCGGGCCGATCATGGCGATGCCGACTTCCCGCTTCCAGGCAGCGTCAACGGTCGCCGGCTTCTCCACACGCGCTTCATCGAAAACGGTGACCCCGCCGAGTGGCAACAGAATCACGGCTTTGGGAATATAGCCGGAGCGCCGCGCCACTAGCATGTGGCCAATTTCATGCGCCGCCACGCACGCCAATACCAGCCCCACCAGCGCCAGGTCACGCGGCCCGTTGGCGGGATGCTGCGCGTTATATTCTGTCCAGAAAACAAATAATGGCAGGATAAAAAACGTCAGGTGAATGCGAACTTCGACTCCGAACAGGCGCCCGACGTGAATGGAAAAACTTCTCATAATCCAGCAATCGATCCCAGCTATCAAATTCCCCGCTGCTACTGTTATTTTACATGGGCGGATCGGCTGGCTTTGGACAACGCGCGTCAGCCGGACTGTAACCAAGGTACAGAGCCATGCGCGTAATCGCCGGAAAATATCGCGGCCGCACCCTGCGCTCGCTGCGCGGGGAAGATATTCGTCCTACGTCGGACCGCTTGCGGGAGACCTTGTTTAACATTCTCACGGCGGGAAATCCTGAAGCTCTGCAAGGCACGGTTTGGCTGGATCTTTTCGCGGGCACGGGAGCGGTCGGAATTGAAGCGCTCAGCCGCGGGGCGAAGCAGGTTTATTTCGTCGAGAATGCCGATCCGGCGGCGAGGTTAATTGGGCAAAATCTGGAGCGCCTGGGAATCGTTGAGGGCTACAAGATTCTTCGGCAGGATTTGGTTGACGTGCTGTGGCGGCTGCGCCGCGAGCGCCTCGCCGCCGATGTGGTCTTCCTCGATCCACCCTATCGCCTGCGCGACGCCTACGAGCGGTCGCTCAACGCGCTCGCCGACTCGTCGGTGGTTTGGGCCATGACGCTGGTGGTTGCCGAGCATGAAAAGAGATTCGACCCGGGTGCGGATTTTGGAGCTCTGCGCAGAATTCGAAAGCTGGTACAGGGGGATTCGGCCCTCAGCTTCTACCGTATCGGCGGCCAGCCTGATCTGAGCCGGTGATGGATTTCCTGGTCTGAAACTTCTTTCACTCTTCCTCCGTACTGAGGCTTGTTCGTGCGATTCACACTCGTCGATCCAGAACCGAAACCTCCAATCCGCCCACTCAGGAGCGCGGGATTGTCGGGTGCGCGTGCCCCATCCTTTCCACAGTTCGACCTTCGACGCGATCCTGAGCAGGTCTTGCACCAAGAGCCTGTCACCCACTTCATTTCTTGTTTGGAACTTCTCTGATTCTTCCTGCGTAATGACGCTTGTCAGGAGATTCCCCTTGCTCAAGAAAATCGTGCTTGCTTTTTTCGTTGCTGCCGCAGTCGCTACCACGCTGGCACAAAATGCTGTGCCGTAGACGGCTCCGATTGAGGTGATGGTGCTGGGCACCTATCACATGGCCAATCGCGATCGAGATGTGGTCAACATGCATGTGGATGACGTGCTGCAACCGAAGCGGCAGCATGAACTCGAGGAGGTTGCTGCGGCGCTGGAGCGCTTCCATCCTACGAAGATTGCGGTGGAAGAAAACTCGACTGGGGCGGATTTCGTTTGGAAGTCACCGCTCGATTCCGCAGACCTGAAGACCAAGAACGACGAGGTCTATCAGATTGGCGAACGTGTCGCGCTCGGAGAAGGCTTCGACAAGCTTTATGGCGTGAATACGGATGGCGATCTGGATTTCGATGCGGTGCAGAAGTTGGATGAGAAGATGACGGGTGGCGCGCGCATGAAGGCGATATTTGAGAGCGTGCAGCAGACCGTGCAAGACGAAGAGAAGAAGCAACACACCCAGACGATTGCGCAATCGCTGGCGGGGATGAACCGCCCGGTCGCCATCCAAGAGGCGCACGAGATTTACATGCGCATGCTTGCGATAGCCGATGGAAGCGATCAGCCCGCTGCAAAATTGAATGCGGCGTGGTACGAGCGCAATCTGCATATCTGGAGCAACGTGATGCAGATCGCGAAGCCCGGCGATCGGATCATTGTTATCTTCGGCCAGGGTCACGCGTTTTGGCTGCGCACGATGGTGGAGCAGACTCCCGGATTTAAGTTGGTGGATGCGGAGGGTTACTTGCGAGGGCGTTGAGGGCTACTCTTCGAAACTGTCCACATTCTTGTGCTTACGTATTTGCCAAATCTCTCGCTTCGCCGGGGGACATCCGAGAGCCTCCCCTGAGCGCAAGTCGAAGGGCGGCCGTCGCCACGCGGGTCTTCTTACATCAGCAGCTCTCCGCTACGCCCCAAGATCGGATGCTGCATCTCCTGCAAGTCGTTTTTTACCATGTTGAGCCCATAAACGCAGCCTTCGAATTCATGCGCCAGTCGGGCGAAGAGCGGGGCGACGTTGGCGTATTCGAAGTGTTCGAACTTCGACACGATGTAATAGCTCTCTTTCCCCGCCTTCATCCACTCCACAAAACTTTCCAGGCGCTGCCGCCGCAGCCGGAAGTGATTGATGCTTTCCGGGAACATTCCGGCGCAGAACAACGCGTAGTCGCCGATGTGTTTGCGCACCTGGCGCTCGCGATCGAAGGACGGCGCTGGACCATAAACAGGGTCGGATTCCAGAAGCATCTCGCCTACATCGGTGAGCGGACGATCGGTCGCGTCATGAATCTTGAAGAGTTGATCGGTCTCGCAAAACTCGGTGAGCAGATGCGCCACATAGGCGACCACTTGTGGATCCCGTATCCCGATCTCTTCCGCGTAGTGTCGTCCCACCAACTCCTGAAACAACTGGCACAGTGGATGCGATTCTGGAATCATTCGTCTTTGGGCCCCTGAAAGCCTTTCCTTAATTGCGTCCCCACGTTGCGGAAGGCTTTCAATCCTTGTTGCGTATGTAGTTACCGTACTTCGAAAGCAAAATCAAGTGACTTTTGCTTCTGCGATGAATCACTTTCATCAATGCTTTAGAAGTGTGCCTGCGCTTGCAAGGTTGCGTGCGCTTTTTGTTGGCACACGTTGGGCGCGGCTGCCAAATGCAAGCCTTTGAGCCCCCATTAGAATGATTCTCATGAGGAAAATCACACGAATGCAAAGAAAAAACATCTCCAGCGGAACTTCTTGGGAACCGATTGTAGGTTACTCTCGTGCTGTGAAAATTGGGCCGCACATCCACGTTTCGGGCACGACTGCCCGGCTCCTCTTACTCGAATACTGTCTCCCGGTGGGAGTCCGTTAAGCCGGTCTGTCGACCGGCATTTCGCCCAGATATTGTAAGCAGGGCATCTCACTCAAAACCCCTTCGCGCTTGCGCGTCCTCTTCCATTCCCCCATCTGCCGCAGCTATCCGCCAGCGCGCCGCGAGGGAGCGGGTCTCGGCTAAAGTAAAAAATCGGAAAGGATAGGGCTTCGGGTGGGCGGGGAGCATTTTGCCGTCTCCTTAATGCCTGTCCCATGGCTGAATTGACGCAATGGAAGGGGCGACCCTAGAATCAATATGAAAAGACTCTTCCTGAACGATTCCGGAGCCCATGCCTCTTTACGAATACGAGTGTGAAAAATGCGGTCACCGCTTCGAGAAAATACAGAAATTTTCTGACAAGATGGTCAAGAAGTGCCCAGAGTGCGGGGGCAAAGTCGAGCAGATGATCTCGGCGCCGGCGGTGCAGTTTAAGGGCTCGGGGTGGTACGTGACCGACTACGCCAAAAAGTCGCACGCGCCGGCTTCCGATGGAAGCGTCGGCGGCGAGTCGAAGAAGGACGAAAAGCCGAAGGCGGAGGGGGCGGCGAAAGAAAGTGCTGCCAAAGAGTCGTCTTCGAAAGACACGTCCAGCAAAGAAAGTTCACACAAAGAAAGCACGAATCGTGTGAGTTCGTCGCGCAAACCTGACAAACGCAAGTAGCGAGACGGAGTGCTCGAATCGGGGCAAGCTCCTTCGACTGCGCTCGGGGCAGGCTTACGAAAGGCGTCCGTGCCCCCATGGTTCGTCTTCACGTGGTTCTTCGAGCCTACTTTAATTCTCGCTCGAAGTGATCTTGGATCAGATTGAACAAATGGTCGCGCGCATCGCTCCCAGCGATGCTGTGGGTCTTGTTGGGATAAATCATCAGCCGGAATTGCTTCCCTGCTTTGATCAGGGCGTCGATCATCTGTTCGCTGTTCTGGAAGTGCACATTGTCATCGCCGGTGCCGTGCACCAGCAGTAACTCGCCATGCAGCTTGGCCGCTTCCTTAACCACATCCGACATTTCATATCCCGCCGCATCTTCTTTGAGCTGGCCCATGTAGCGCTCCATGTAGATGCTGTCGTAGTTAATCTGATTCGTCACTGGAGCCACCGCGACTCCCGCGCGAAAGCGGTCGGAGTGGGTCATGGCGTAGAGCGTCATGGAGCCGCCATTCGACCATCCCCAGATCGCGATGCGGTCTTTGTCGAGCTGCGGATATTTGGCGAGCAGCTGATCGAGAGCGGCCAGTTGATCGTTCAATTCGACTGCGCCAAACTCATGGCGGATGGCCGTCTGAAATTTGCGGTCGCGGCCGGGGGTTCCGCGATTGTCGACAGAAAAAATGGCGAAGCCCTTGCGGGCAAGAATTTCATCGAACGCGCCGACCGGTTCCGGGCTGGTTGGCTCTTTCAGCACAGTCTGTCCCGCTGGCCCGGCGTAGAGGTAAACGATCAACGGAATCTTGCCGCCCGCCGGCTCATCCGGAGGCAGCAATAAGCGGCCATAAAGCGTCGTCGTCTGGTCGGCCGCTTTGAACTCCAGGTAACTCGGAGTGCGCAGACCGTATTCCTGAATCTCATCGCGCCCCTCCCACACCGGCGCGCAAGAGCCGCCCACAGTACAGAGCGTCATCCTGGGCGAAGTCGCAGGCCCCATGAAGGTCTGCTCATAGTGCTTGCCGT
This sequence comes from uncultured Acidobacteriaceae bacterium, assembly GCA_963818935.1. Taxonomy (GTDB): domain Bacteria; phylum Acidobacteriota; class Terriglobia; order Terriglobales; family Acidobacteriaceae; genus Sulfotelmatobacter. Next base: position 28,686 of record CAWFUK010000021.1, on the reverse strand, counting down.
CATCGGAAAATAGCGCATCCGACATTCCTTCCCCTGGCGTCACTTGCTGAAAGCCGGTTCCATCCAGCCGGACTGAATAAATATGCTGTTGCCGCGGATCATCTTTGTTGGCCGCGAAATAGAGTACGCCGGCAGCTTCATCCACACCCTCAACGCCCAAGACTTCGAACTCCCCGCGCGTCAGTTGGCGCTCCAGCTTGGCATCCGCAGCCATCGGATTCTGCTGATCAAAGCTGTAGTAGTAGAGGTGCATGTTGCCATCGCGCCAACTCGGCCAGATAAATCCATTCGCGGAATGGAGAAAGCGAGGCTCGGTATGATCGAAGTCGATCCACGCGCCGGGAGTAGTCTCCGTGAGAACCAGGCGCGACTTTCCTGTCTTGGCATCGATGAAATACAGGTCCGCCTTATCCTGGTCACGGTTCTCGACTTCGGCCCAGATTACGCCGTCGCGGAGCCAGCCGAAGCGCGGAATGTAGGTTTCAACATCAGCTGTCAGAGAAATCCAGCGCACCTTGCCTTTGTCGGCGTCCACCACTCCCAACTTCACCACCGGATTCGGGTCTCCCACTCGGGGATATTTTTCGTTGTCGACCGTGGGATGGGTTGGCAGCAGATTCACCAGCGGATAGGTCGGCACCCGGGTTTCATCCATGTGCAAAAAGACAATTTCTTTGCTGTCGGGCGACCAAAAATAATTGCTGCGGACATTCAACTCCTCGGCGTAGACCCAATCGATGTCGCCGTTGAACAGATCGTTGCTGGTGTCTTTGGTGAGCTGGCGCTCGCCATTTCCGCTCACCGGACGCACATACAAATTGTGCTTGCGAATATAGGAGACACGCTTCCCATCGGGAGAAAACTTGGGATCGACGCTGGGGTCGGGCGCGGAGGTAAACTGCACGCCGGTATTCGTTCCCAAATCATAAAGCCATAGCTGTCCCTGCGAGTCGAAAAGGATATGCTGCGAATCGGGCGCCCACAGATAAGCCGCGACATGGTAGCGCGTGAGCCGTTCTTTCTCGCGCTCGTCTTTCAAGTTGTTCACATCGGGATCGAGCGAAGCCAGTTTGGAAGCGCTCACCAGAACTTTTTTCTGGCCGGTCGCGGCATCCACATACCACAGTTCGCCGTGTTCGCCCTGATCGTCGCGCTGCACAAAGGTGAGCTTGGTGCCGTCCGGACTCCACTCCAGAGTTTCCGGACCGCGCCCGGTCAACCCTCCCGGAGCAAACATGGCCTCAATGGTGAGCGGCTTTAGTTTTTCCGGCGTGGCAGCCTGTCCAGAAAGGACGGAAAGTGAGAGAGCATAAAAAGACACAGCGACAGCAGAAAGGAGAAGTTTTTTCACCATGTAACCCCGGAAGAAGAAAATAGAAAATGTCGGGAAGCGAACGAAAAGTGTACACCCGCAGGCCGGGGCGGTGAGTAGGTTCGAGTGGTATGGGAGGAGTCCATGTGCTCCACTGTGGGATTGAGTGTGGGCTCGCTTCGCGAGTTGGACAGATGAGGCGGCAGTCTTCCCATGAGCATCTTGCTGGACAGCCGAGCGTACAATACGCGTGTGGCCGCCCGGCGCAACTACGACTTGCCTGACAAGCGGCGGCGGCACGCCGCCTACGCCACCGAAACCTTTGGCCTGCTGTTCATCGCTTTGCTGCTGCTCGTGATCATTCTGATTCGCTACTGGCACGCCATCCACTGGAGCTGGCGCTGACGGTGGTTGCACCGCACCCTGACCCGCCGCTTGTGGCTGTGCTCGGCCCTACCGCCAGCGGCAAGACCGCACTGTCTCTGGCGCTGGCGGAACGCTTCGCGGGCGAGATCGTGAATTGCGATTCCGTCGCGATGGTCCGGGAGTTTGACGTTGGGACAGCCAAGCCGGTCGCGGAACGTGCTCGCGCCCCGCATCACTTGCTCGATTGCATCGCGCCCACCAGCCATATCACAGCCGGCGAATATGCCCGCCGGGCGAGGCGAGTGCTGGATGAGATTAAAACGCGCGAACACCTACCAATTGTCGTTGGAGGCACCGGGCTTTATCTGCGCGCTCTGCTCGAAGGACTTTTCCCCGGCCCCCAGCGCTCGGAAGAACTACGCGAGCGCCTGCGCGAACGAGCCGCGAATCGAGGCTCGAATCATCTTCACAAAATTCTGCGACGTCTCGATCGATCCGCCGCTGACAAAATTCACGCCAACGACACGCCCAAGTTGATCCGGGCGATCGAAGTCTGCCTCGCTTCGAAAAACAAAATGAGCGAACTCTGGCAACAAGGCCGCGATCCCCTGCGCGACTTTCGCATCCTGCGGCTTGGCCTCGATCCGGAGCGCCAGGCTCTTTATGGCCGCATCAACCTCCGTGCCCAGAAGATGTTCGAGGGCGGCCTGGTTGAAGAAACAAAAAGTCTGCTGGAAAAATATGGCGATGCCGCCGGAGCGCTGTCATCTCTGGGATACAAACAAGCCGGACAATTACTGCGCGGAGAACTCACCCGCGAGCAAGCGATTCAAGCCGCCCAGCAAGCCCACCGCAACTACGCGAAGCGCCAGATGACCTGGTTTCGCCGCGAGCCGGAGGTTTACTGGCTGCGAGGCTTCGGGGACGATGCAAAAATCCAGCAGGAAGCGGCTGATCGGGTCTTGGGTCTTTGGACTTAGGCGCTCAGGGTCGACTGGAAATCGGGAGCGATCCGTGCATTGCCACACCCTAGCGAATGCGGCCACCGCGTTCCGGTGACAGCCATCACCTAAAGCAAAGAGATCGTTCAATATTCCCGAGGTGGAGCTGAAAGCCCGACAGCTGAGACCTAACACCCAAGACCGAAGACCTTCTGCTATCGTCTCTGCATGCACCGCAAAGGCATCGCCCTCCTACTGACCCTGGTTGCAGCTCTGACCCCCGCATTTGCCAAGACCAAAGACAAATATCAACACCCTGGTCCTATCCATCTGACGCACGAAGGCGAAAGATGGGCGGAGAAAACTCTGCACAAGCTCACGCTCGAAGAAAAAGTCGGACAGGTTTTCATGATCTGGTGCCGGGCCAGCTTTCTCAACGTGGAAAATCCCGAATACCTGCAACTCCTCGACGCCATGCAGAAGTACCACGTAGGCAACTTCGCCATGACGGTGCATGTCGACGGACCTTATCTTCTGCGTAGTGAACCCTACGAAGCTGCGGAGCTGCTCAACCGGCTGCAATCGAATTCCAAGCTTCCATTGCTTTTCGCGGCCGATTTCGAACGCGGTGTGTCCATGCGGTTAATGGGCACCACGGTTTTCCCGCATGCCATGGCCTTCGGCGCCGACGGCAAACTCGAAGACGCCGAAAGCTTTGGACGCATCACCGCTGACGAATCCCGCGCGATCGGCATCCAGTGGAATTTTTTTCCTGACACGGACGTTAACTCGAATCCGGTGAATCCGATCATCAATACGCGCTCCTTCGGCGAAGACCCCCGCCAGGTCGGCGATCTGGCCGCCGCCTACATCAAGGGCGCGCACGAGGGTGGAATGATGGTCACGGCCAAACACTTTCCTGGACACGGCGACACGGCCACCGACTCTCATCTGGGAGTGGCCAGCGTCAACGTCGACCGGGCCCACCTCGATTCCATCGAGCTTCCGCCGTTTCGCCAGGCCATCGCTGCCGGAGTCGATTCCATCATGGTGGCACACGTCACCGTCCCGGCTCTCGACTCTGATCCCAACCACGTAGCCACCATTTCACCCACCATTGTCGATGAGCTGTTAAAAAAACAACTTGGGTTTAAAGGCATCGTCGTCACCGACGCGCTCGACATGGCCGGACTCACGCATCTCTTCGCCAACAACATCGGACGGGCTGCTGTCGAAGCCTTCAAAGCGGGCAACGATCTGCTGATCATCCCGGCCGACTTTCCGGCGTCGTACAGCGCCATGATCCAGGCGGTGCAGAGCGGCGAAATTTCCCGCGAACGGCTCGACCGTTCGGTGCTCAAGATATTGAAGGCGAAAGCGTCTCTCGGTCTGAATGATGCCCGCCTAGTGGATATCGACCGTTTAGCAGACGTCGTGGGCACCCCACAGAACCTCGCCACCGGCCAGCAGATCGCCGAGGCCGCCGTGACCCTGGTTCGCGATAATGGCAAGGTTCTGCCCCTGAAATCCAAGGGAACCGCCAAGGCCGGCCTTCCGTATACAACACAAGAGCAGACCAACAACCAGACGGTGGCTGTTCTGTTTTCCGACGACGTGCGAACGGATTCAGGTCGGGCCTTGGACCGCGAATTTCGCGCCCGGATCCCCGACGCCCGCGTGTTGTATGTGGATCCGCGAATCGCGGCGGGAATGAGCGAAGAGGTGCTGAAGGCTGTGGAGCAGGCGCAAACCGTAATCGCCGCCGTGTATGTAATTCCGACGGCGGGAAAGATCGGCAATACGGTCGCGATGGCGGACGCGACGAGCACCCTGCTGCAGCAAGTGCTCGATAGGGCGGCGGAAAAGACGGTGGTCATCGCCATGGGGAATCCGTATCTGGCCTCGAATTTTCCGAAGATCGAGACGTACCTGTGCACATTTTCCAACGCGACAGTATCGGAGGTTGCCGCAGTGAAGGCGCTATTTGGAGAAACCGCGATTCGCGGGCATCTTCCGGTGAGCATTCCCAATGTAGCGCAACGCGGCTTCGGCCTTTCGCGGCCAGCCGCCGATGGAGGTCATCATGCGCAGAACTAGATGCATTGCAATGGCAGCGGCCACAGCGACGTTGATGCTCCTACCCGCGTGCAGCGTCAACGTCAAGAAAGAAGCCAACGGCCAGGACAAGCAAGTCGATATCAATTCGCCCTTCGGCGGCATTCACGTCAACAAGCAGGCCGACGCTTCCGATACCGGCCTCGCCGTCTACCCCGGGGCACGCCTGCGCCAAGAAGGTTCCGACGGCAGCGACAAGAGCGCGAATGTAAACATCTCCGGTTTCGGTTATGGAATCAAGGTAGTCGCGCTCGACTATGAGTCCGACGATTCACCGGCCAAAGTGCTGGCCTTCTACCGCGACCAGCTGAAGAAGTACGGCAACAACGTTCTCGAATGCCATACGTCCGGTTTGAACCTCGACATGAAAATGGACTCGCACGATTCCAGCTCGAACGACCTGAATTGCGGCAATGAGCACGGAAACAATATCGAACTCAAAGCGGGCAGGAAAGACGACCAGCACATCGTCGAAGTCGAGTCGCGCGGAAAAGGGACAAAGTTCGCGCTGGTCTACGTTCGCACGCATGGCAAAGACGCGGATATCTAAGAGCCCCGAGCGGGTTGCTTGGAAGGGGTTAGTTTTGGCGCTGGGGTGGCTAAAGCCCGGATCGAAACGCATAGGTTGAACGCTGCGCCGCCCAAATCAGAGTTTTTCAGCCTCAAGGAGAAGCATATGCATCGCTCAGCCCTACGCAAGTCGATCCTGGCAATTGCGATCCTGTTCGTAACGGCGGTCTCTACGCTGATGGCCCAGGACAATGACAAAAGCTTCGACGTCCGCAGTTCTGTAGGCGACATGCACCTAGGTAAAGACGCCGACGCCAAAGCCGCGGGTTTCCCCCTCTACCCTGGAGCCCGCATCAAGGTCGAAAAGAACAACGATCCCCTCAACTTCGGCATTTTCACCGAAGCCTTCGGGTTCAAGATTGTTGTGGTCAAATACGAATCCGACGATCCGCCGGCAAAAGTCCTCGACTTCTATCGGGACAAACTGAAGAAGTACGGGAAGGTGCTCGAATGCCACGGCGCCAGCGATGACGGGGGCATCGATCTCAATGATGACGACAAAAACAAATCCAAAGAGCTGAAATGCGAAGGCGACAATAAGGGCCCGGTGAATGAACTCAAAGTCGGAAGCCAGAACAACCAGCACATCGTAGCCATTGAATCGCCGGAAAACCAGAAAGGCTCAACCTTCGCCCTCGTCTACCTTTACGGCCATGGCAAACAAGGAGACATCTAATCGACTCGCGCAAGGACGGGCGCCTAGGAAAAGCCCGTCCTGAGCGGAGCCGAAGGGTCCAGCGGGGGGAGGCGAGGGTCGCGCATGGATAGGCGATTCTCCTCTTCGATTCTTGCGCGCGCCGGTCTGGCTACGATACCTTCAATCTAGCCCTGCTCCCTCTCGATGGACCATCCCTGCCACAAATGCGGCCACGATGTCGAAGACGGTAAGGCGTTCTGTTCGCAATGCGGCGCGCCGCAAATTCGCGTGATTCTGCCCGAGGATGCAGCCCCGCGTCCTTCGCCGCTACCCGGGTCGGTGGCAGCTGCGGAGAATTCCTTGAAGCTGGACTATCCGGTTCTTCCCGCCGATCCTTCGCCGATGGTCAAGCTGCACGCGCTCCAGCCCTGCGCCCTCGCCGCGGGAGCAGCCGTCCTGCTGGTGTTCCTCGGCTTGAATCCCTTTGTGACCGTCCTGGGCGCAGGTTTTCTAGCCGTAACGTTCTCCCGCCGCGGAGGCCAAATCACAATTTCCGCAGGCGCCGGAGCCAAACTGGGAGCCCTGACCGGCCTGCTTCTCTTCGCTGTATCGACAATTCTCGAATTTCTGGCTGTAGTGGTTCTTCACAAAGGCGCAGAAATTCGGGGCGAAATGATGGACAAGATACAGCAGGCAGCCTCGCGCTACCCCGGTCCGGAAGTCCAGCCCTTTCTCGATTTCGTGAAATCCCCGAACGGTTTCACCACCATGCTGATCGCCTCCCTGATTTTCGGGCTGCTGGCCTTCATCGCCCTGGGCAGCATCGGGGGAGCGATAGGCGCAACCCTCCTCGGCCGAAAAAATCGTCCCTAAATCGGGCGAGGCCGAGGGCAGGCTTTTCGACTTCGCGACTGCTTCGCGAAGTGGCCGCTTGCCCACCGGGTCCCGGCCGCGTATGATTCCTCGTTTGAATTCTTCCACCAAAAACAAACCGGCCCGCGGATCCCTGCTTGGCATCGAGCACCTCGAGGAGAAGGAAATCCTCTCGTTGCTCAAGCTGGCGCGGCGGATGAACCCGCTCAAGCCGCGGCCGTTGCTGCGCAACAAGCGCATCATTCTTCTTTTTTACGAGCCTTCCACGCGGACGCGCTCATCTTTCGAAATCGCAGCGAAATCGCTGGGAGCGATCACCACGCTGGTGCAGTCCTCGGGATCGAGCATTGAGAAAGGCGAATCCCTGCTCGACACCGGCTACACCCTGCGCGCCGTGGGGGCGGACGCGATCGTCATCCGCCATCCCAACGCGGGCGCGCCGCACCTGATGGCCCAGCATCTCGACATCCCTATCATCAACGCCGGCGACGGCATGCACGAGCATCCCTCGCAAGCCCTGCTCGACGCCTATACGATCCTGAAGCACAAAAAATCCCTCAAAGGCCTGCACGTGGCCATCATCGGGGACATCCTCCACAGCCGCGTCGCGCGCTCGGCCTGCCATCTGCTGACCCGGTTTGGAGTGAAGGTCACGCTTTGCGGTCCGCAAGAATTCGTACCCGAAGTCGCCGCCACGCTGGCACCGGGGCTGCGCGTCTCGCGCCACATCGAAGACGCAGTCCGCGGAGCAGACGTGATCATGCTGCTGCGCGTGCAAAAAGAACGTCTAGCCGGACAGAAAATTCGCCTGGCAGATTACATTGCGCACTATCAGATGACGCCAGCTCGCTTGAAGCTGGCCAAGCGCGATGCCATCGTGATGCACCCCGGCCCCATCATTCGCGGCCTGGAGCTGACTGCCGAAGTAGCCGACAGCCCGCAATCGGCGATTGTGGATGAAGTTCACAATGGAGTGCCGACGCGAATGGCAATTCTGGCGCGGGCGCTGGGAAAGGCGAAATGAGCCGCGGATTAGCACGGATAGGAAATTTGAGCGGGTCGGTTGTGAGGCTCAGGTTTTGGCAAAACCGTTGCTTCGTGTAAGTTTTGAAATTGAGGTCCAAAACCAAGCGGCTATCACCTAAGACCCCAGGATCTGACGCCGAAGAGCTGAATCAAGACCGGATTCTCAAAATGCTGACTAAGTCCCAACGCGCCCCCAGCCTGCTGATCAAAGGCGGCCACCTGATCGATCCCGCGGCGAAGATCAATCAGCCGATGGACATCCTGCTGCGCGATGGCCGTGTGGCTGAAGTCGCCCCGACCAACAAAATCCGCGGCTCGGCCGACGAAAAATTCGATGCCCGCGACCTGATCGTCGCTCCCGGCTTCATCGATCTCCACGTCCACCTGCGCGAGCCCGGACAATCCTACAAAGAGACGATCGCCACGGGGACCGCCGCCGCCGCCGCTGGAGGATTCACCTCCGTGTGTACCATGCCCAATACCGACCCGGTCGTCGACAGCGCCGAGTGGGTGGCGTGGTTGCGACGTCCCGAGCGCGGCGCTATGGTCAATGTTTTCCCCATCGCGGCCGCCACGCGCAGCTCGCGCGGAGCAGCTCTCACCGATTTTGGCGCCCTGCAACACGCCGGAGCGGTCGCCGTCACCGACGATGGCAAGCCGATCCTCGACGACGAAGTCATGCGCGCGGCTTTGCGACTGGGGGCGGAATTGAATTTGCCGGTAGTGCAACACGCGGAAGATACGCGCTTGACCGAGCACTGTTCCATGCACGAAGGCCCGACCAGTTTTCGCCTGGGGCTTCACGGGATGCCGGCTGCAGCCGAAGCCAACATCGTCGATCGGGATGTCACGCTGGCGCAGCAGATTCGCGAGTCGCGCCTGCACGTTGCCCATCTTTCCACCGCGGACGCGCTCAAGGCCGTTCGCCGCGGGAAGCGGGCGCGCGCCCGTGTCACCTGCGAAGTGACGCCGCACCACTTCACGCTGCTGGACGAAAATGTCGGGGACTACGACACAAATTTCAAGATGAACCCGCCGCTACGCGCCGCACAAGATCGGGAAGCGATCATCGTAGCCCTGGCCGACGGGACTATCGACGCCATCGCCACCGACCACGCGCCCCATGCCATCCACGAAAAGCAAGTTGAGTTCGAACGCGCCAGCTTTGGCATTACCGGTCTGGAAACCGCGTTAGCGCTGTCGATCACGAAACTCCACCGCGATCACAAAATCCCGCTGACGCGAATCGTCGAACTCTTCACTGCCGGCCCGGCCCGCGTTTTCGATCTACGCAGCCGGGGCTCGCTGGAACGCGGCAACTTCGCCGACGTAACCATCTTCGACCCTAAAAAGCGCTGGACCTTCGAAGCCGCGAAATCGCGGTCGCTATCGCACAACACACCGTTTGACGCGTGGCAATTCATTGGAAAAGTAGCAGCGACGATCGTAGGCGGCAAGCTGGTGTATCGGGCAGAGTGAGACCGGCCGTGCTCAGTGGAGACGGAGTAAGCGACCTCGCCACTTATTCAAGAATCGGAAGTGCTCTAGCCATGATCGCTTCCGAACATAATCAAAGAGGGAGCACGAAGCTACTCCAGGTCCCTCCAGTTTGGGCCAATTCCCATCTCCACCAACAGAGGCACCGCGAGCGCGTGGACCTTCTCCATTTGCTCGCGCACCAGCGACTGCATCACATCCACTTCATTCTCGGGAACTTCGAACACCAACTCATCGTGAACCTGCAGCGTCATCCGCGATTTCAATCCCCGCTCCCGGAGAATCGCATCGATGCGAATCATCGCTACCTTTATTAAATCCGCGGCAGTTCCTTGCAGGGGCGTGTTCACCGCAGTCCGCTCCGCCGCTCCGCGCTGAATGGAGTTCTTGCTATTGATGTCCGGGATCGGCCGCACGCGCCCGTGCAGAGTATTCACTTTCAATGTGCGCCGCGCTTGCTCCAGAATCTGGTCCAGAAAAGCCCGTACTCCTTTATAAGTATCGAAATAATTCGCGATGAACTGCTTCGCTTCCGCAGGCTGAATGCCGAGATTCTGCGACAGCCCAAAAGGCGAGAGGCCATACACGATGCCGAAGTTAACGACCTTGGCTTGCCGCCGGTGATCTGGCGTGACCATTAGCGGAGGCACGCCGAACACCTGCGATGCGGTGAGCGTATGAATGTCGTCGCCGCGGCGGTAAGCCTCGACGAGCAGCGGGTCGCGCGAAAAGTGCGCCAGCAACCGCAGTTCGATCTGGGAATAATCGGCGGTCAGCAAAACGTGGCCCGGCTCGGCGATAAACGCAGCCCGAATGCCGCGTCCCAACTCAGTGCGGATGGGAATATTTTGCAGATTTGGATTGGCCGAAGAAAGCCGTCCGGTCGCCGTCCCCGTCTGGCCGAAAGTGGTGTGCACCCGGCCGGTGGAACGGTTGATCAGTGCAGGCAAAGTATCGACGTAGGTCGACTTCAGCTTGGTAAGCTGCCGGTAGTCCAAAACCTTTCGCGCGATGGGATGATCTTCCGCCAGCGCTTCGAGAACATCGACGGCCGTGGATGTAACGCGCCCCTTGCCGTATTTGACCGGTCGCGGCAAGTTCATCTTGTTGAAAAGAACATCGCCGAGTTGTTTAGGCGAACCAATATTGAATTCGTTGCCGGCGATTTCGTGAATCTCTTTTGCCCGAACCGCAATCTCGCGCTCCAGTTCAGACGACATCTTTGAGAGCGCCGTAGTGTCGATCTTCACTCCTGCGTGCTCCATGCGAGCCAATACAGGCACGAGAGGCAGATCGACTTCTTCATAAAGCCTGGTCAATCCTGCCTGCTCCACTTCTTCGCGCAGAGAAATGGTCAGCCTGCCAGTAACGTCCGCAGCTTCCGCAAGGTCGTTACTGCCTTGAAGCTGGCTAAGTTTTAAATTGAAGCGGCGCAGCGCCACATTCGCCAGGCTGTGCGACGAGTAAGTCGGATCGAGCAGATACGAATACAACATCGGATCGTGCTCCACGCCTCGCAGATGAATCCCGAGCGGAGCAAGGGCATGGATCGCAGCTTTATAGTCGTGTATCGATTTTGCGGCGTTCGAAGCCAGGAGCGAGCGCAGCTTGTCGGCAGCGCCACCGGAATCGAGCTTAACTGTAACCGCCGCACCCGGTGCGCCAGAGATGGCAACCCGTCGCGAAGCCGGCTCGGCGTGGGTTGCCGGGCCGTCAGCATCGGTTAGCGCGAGCATTCTGGTCAGGGGCTCTTCTTCCGCGATTTCTTCCTCCACCTCTGACAGCGATTTTGTCTGATCCAATTCCACCGCGATGGCCAGAGCGCGATCCGACGACAAAGAGTTAAGAACCTTTTCTATCTCTGCCGCGGAGTCCACCTCGCGGTATTGCGTTTCCGTGATCTGAACTTCCGGCAACAATTCTTTCAACAACGAAGTGAATTCAAGCTCGGTAAACAGTTGGCGCAATAAATCAAGATCGGGCTCGCCGGCCCGCATCGCATCGACATTCAGTTCGACCGGAACATTGGTATCGATGGTCGCCATGCTCTTGCTGAATAAGATCGTGTCGCGATTATTTTGCAGCGATTCGCGATAAGTTTTCTTTTCCACTTCGTTGGCGCGATCGAGCGCTTCTTCCACGCTGCCGAAACGCTTAATAATTTCGACCGAGCCTTTTTCCCCGATGCCGGGCGCGCCGGGAATATTGTCGATGGAATCGCCGCGCAAGGCCATAATGTCGACCACGCGCCCGGGAGGAACTCCCAGAATCTCCTCCACTTTGGCCGCGTCACAAATCAAGTTGTCTTTTGGGGGATTCAGGATGCGAACATCGTCGTTGACAAGTTGCATCATGTCTTTGTCGCTGGACACGATGAAGACTGGACGCTTCGCAGCCGCGGCTTTCCGGGCCAAGGTGCCGATCACATCGTCGGCCTCAAAGCCGGCGAGCTCGAGAATCGGGATGCGATACGCCTCCAGGGCGCGGCGGATATAGGGAATCTGTTGCGCCAAATCTTCAGGCATGGCGGCTCGATTGGCTTTGTAGCCCTTGTATTCAATCTCGGTAAAGGTTTGCGTTTTGATGTCGAACTTGCGAATGGTAGTAATCGCCTCCGCTTGAGTATCGCGAAAGGTCTTGGCGGCGACATCGAAAACCGCAGCAAGATAATGGGGAGAGAAGTCGTCGCGCAATTTGCGCAACATGTTGACGAAAACGTATACCGCCGCGGTGGGCAAACCGGATTTGGTCGACATCGACCGCTGCCGCGCCATGGCGTGATAGGCGCGAAAAATGAAGCTCATGGTATCGATCAGGAAGATGCGGTTCGGGTCCGGCGATACGACCGCAGGAGCGCTGGCAGGCGCCGGCTTCGAAGATTTTGTACGTGGGGGCAAGAAAATATTTTATCAGCCGTGACAGCTCGCGGAGGAACAGAGGCAAGCGCAGCCCATCTGGGACGGCGGCCTCGGAGCATGTGAGGTGTTTGCTCGTTGCGCATGCGGGACGGGCGAAGGCGCCCGTCCCCACATGCGCCGAGGCGGCGGCGGTCGCCCGCACTTGACTAAAAGTCCACTCTCAAATTAGCCCGGATGGCTTTATTGGCGTCGCCGCCGGGAGTATTTCGGAAAACTAAATAAAACTTCCTGGTCTGATTTAACGACGGGGGAAGAACCACATCGACGTTCTGCTGATGGGAGTCGTCTACGGAAAAAAGCATGTCGCCGGTACCGGCACCGCCCTGCACAAAGTCGGCGTACTGTTCTTCTGTTAGCACAAAAAAGTCCACATTCGCGGCGTCTTCGTTGGTCTGCACGCCGAGCTTTGTGACAAACGATTTGTAGCTTCCGCGCAGGTGAGGCATAGCGGCGTGAGCCGGGATTTCAAAAGAAAATACGGACGACGCGCGCACCACGAAATCTTTATGCAAAACCACCTGACTGGTACCCAGAGGAGAAGAGCCCACGCGGTCGATGGAGGCAATTTCCCCTTGCGCCGCCTTGTCTTGATCTTTAGATTTGCAACCCGCGGTAAAACCCAGAATGAGCGCCGCTCCCAGTAGGAGCATGCAGGGGCGGAAGTGCTTAATGACGCTCATGGCCGCACGGGTTTTCCATACGCGGTGGTGTAGTGTAAATCGATTTCGCCGCAGGTGCCCTGCTCGGCGGAATAGACCACGCAACTGTCGAAGGGGCGCGAGTACACATGCAGGGTCACCGCGCGTTGATTGAATTCGCGGGGATTCAATACGCGATGGACTGGCTCGAGCGGATCGACGGCGCAGGGATGGGAGAGGTTCATCTCGACGATCTCCGCGGGCTCAAGCGCGCATTTGCCACCAGCAATGTCCTGATGGACAACGCGAAAATTTTCCACCTGCAGGCGGCCGACCGGCACGGCCATCCAGCAATTCTGGTCGCGATGATTGTGAATAGAACTGGCCTGGCCAATCTCCCAGCAAATCGCGAGCAACTCGTAGAGCGGAGTTTTGTCGATCAGATTGCGGGTATAGTGTTGGCCGTCCCAGCAGAGATAGGGCGCGAGCGTTGCAGGGTCGACGGGATTCACTTGCATAAACTGCCGGAGTTGTTCGGTTTGGTCGAAAGCAGACTCGGGAAACTTGCGCAGTTGCGCGACGAAATCCTGAATGGAAAGCTGTTTTACCGCGGTGGCCATGGCTGCTCCCGAAAAAGTATAACGCAAAGGCTCCCGCTTCTCAGCGCGGGGATCGGGGAGGATTGCCGCGGAGGCCGATGAAAGCCCTTATTCGATAAGCATGCAATCGCCGTAGGAGTAAAAGCGGTAGCGTTCGCGGACCGCGTGTTCGTACGCCCGCAAAACATTCTCCCGCCCCGCGAAAGCGCTTACCAGCATCAGTAAAGAAGACTGCGGCAAGTGGAAATTTGTCAGCATCGCCCCTACCACTTTGAACTCGAAGCCTGGATAGATGAACAGATCAGCCGCTCCCTCTCCCGCAATTATCTTTCCGTCTCCCAGACGAATGACGTGCTCCAGGGTGCGGACGGTAGTGGTGCCGACGGCCACGATGCGGCGGGCGTTGGAGCGCGCGCGGTGAATCGCGGAAGCGGCAGCGGCCGAGATCGAATACCTTTCAGAATGAATCGTGTGGTCTTCGACACGATCGACCCGGACCGGCTGAAAAGTTCCCAACCCGACGTGCAGCGTGATCTCGGCAGTCTCGACGCCGCGCATGCGCATGCGGTCGAGGATCGCGGCAGTGAAGTGAAGGCCGGCAGTGGGTGCGGCCACCGATCCACGCGGTTGCGCATAGATAGTCTGATAGCGGTCGCGATCCCCTGCGGAATCCGCTCGATCAATGTAAGGCGGCAGCGGGATGTGTCCGATCCGCTCCAGGGTCGCAAAAAAATCTGGGGGCGACGGAGCGTTGTTGGATCCCGCAGCGGGCAGGAAGCGAATGCGGCGCTCACCAAATTCTCCCCGGCCGAGAACCTCAGCCCGCAGTTCATTCTCCTCCCCAAAAAACAGATGTTCCCCCACCCCGATTTTTCGCCCCGGTCGAACCAAACATTCCCAGTCATTCGGCTCGGCAGAGATTTGCTGCGTGAGCAAAACCTCGATCCGGCCTTGAAGGAAATCGCGTGCCGCAGGATTGCGAGCGCTGACGGGTTGCGCCCGGGCTCCCGCTCGCCGCCCATAAAGCCGGGCAGGAAAGACGCGGGTGTTGTTGAACACGACAAGATCGCCCGGTTGAAGCAGGTCGGGCAATTCACGAAACTGCCGGTCAGAATAATGGCCGGTGCTGCGCCCGAGCACGAGCATTCGCGAATCATCGCGTGCTGGCAGCGGTTGCTGCGCGATCAGTTCGGCGGGCAGATGAAAGCCAAAATCAGAAACCAACACACAGCCAGATTACCTTAGAAACGGGCTGGATCGAGAGATCCCGGAGCCCAGGGGCTGACCGCACTGACAATTTTTGCCAGTCTTGGTAAATTTATTTGTCTCTAACAGCGGGGTGCGGTACTATGCGGGTGCTGTATCTTTTAGCCGCTGAATCGTCCACTGACTCCCCCGAGAGAGTTCGATGTCCACGGAACGCAAACACAGGGAAGAAATTGTTCGCTACGGGCGGATGCTGCACCAGCACGGCTTCGTGGCAGCGATGGACGGAAATTTGTCGGTGCGGCTGAAGGGTGATCGCATCCTGGTTACGCCAACGTGCTTGAGCAAGGGCGCGATGCGGGCTACGGACCTGGTGATTGTTGACGCGGAAGGGCAGCGGGTGGCGGGCCGGCGCAACGTGACTAGCGAGATCGGGATGCACCTTCTGATCTACCGCATGCGCCCCGACATCCAGGCTATTGTGCACGCGCACCCACCCACTGCGACTGGATTCGCTGCCGCGGGCCTGGCGCTGACCGAGCCCCTGGTCTGCGAAGTGGTGATGGGCCTGGGATGCATTCCGCTGGCGCGGTATGGCACGCCCGGCACGTCGGAACTGGCTAAGACTCTGGAGCCCTACGTCCCGCACTACGACGCCATCCTGATGTCGAATCACGGCGTGGTCGCCTATGGCGATACGATCGAGCACGCCTACATGAAGATGGAGACCGTGGAGCACTTCGCCCAGGTCGCACTGGTCACGCATCTGCTAGGGCGGCAGCAACCGCTGAGCGGCGTCGATATCGAAAAACTGCTGCTGGCGCGGTCAAAGTATTTTGGTGGCAAAATAAGCGCATCGATGATGCCCCTCGCCATGACGAGACCTCCCGAAAAAGTAAGCTGATCCTGTAAAAACAACACTCACGAACCATGTGGGGCAGCCGTTTCGGCTGTCCAGCGCGGCGCAGCCAGCCCCTAGGCAGCCTGCTGAAATCATTCTCCTCCGATCCTGAATCGAAAGCCCGCCCGAAAATTCAAGGGCAGTGCCGGATAGCCCACCACTTCGTTATATCTGCGGTCCAAAGCATTCTCCACATTGGCGTACGCCGTAACCCGCTTGCTGATGTCATACCATCCTCCGAGATCAGCCCGCACGTACCCGGCGGCATGAAAAATGTCGAAGCCATAAAAATCATCATCCGCCCGCCGGCCCACGAAGCTGCCATTCAAGTTCGCCCCCCATCGCTGCCCGAGATACGACAACAAAGTCGTGGCCGCGTGCTTCGGTCTGCGCAGCAACGGCTCACCCGGAAGATACTGCGAGTCGATCGGCGCGGGATTCACCAGAATCTCAGTCGAGGTGTAAGTGTAGGCGGCGTCCAGCAAAAGCCGCGGCCGGATTCTCGCCTGCAGTTCGACCTCAGCCCCTTGCGCGAAAGCCTGATTGACATTGAAGTACTCGCCAACAAAAGTTGCCGGGTTCACGGTTTCGTAATTGATCTGATCGTGAAACAGATTATTGAAGTAAGTGGCGTTGAAGACATACTTCTCGCGCAGAAAATTCTGCTGGATGCCGGCTTCAAACGCCCGCACTCGCTCGGGCCTGAGGCCCGGATTCGGAACCGAATACGGTGGCCCGGCGAAGGTTTCTTCCAGGCGCGGCTCTTTAAAGCCGGTAGCGTAGGAAAAGCGCAGCCGCGTCGCGGAAAGAATTTCTCCGCCGCGCCGTGCCAGCAGGATCAGAGCAACGCGCGGCACGCCAGAATTCCCGAACAGGCTGCTGTGCACAAAACGGCCACCAGCAACCACCGAGAGCCGACCCAAGCTGAGCCGCTGTTGCAGGTAAACATCCTGATTCAGACGCTGTCCCGAGGCGGACGGTGGAAAAAGCAGATCGCCCACCACTCCGTTTTCATTTTCAATTCGATATCCAAACGTCGTCTGCGCCCACGTGCGCTCCGAGTAGTTCCCCTGGTATTCCACTCCCACCCGATTGATGTGGTCGTACTCATGCGCCGGGAAATCGAACTGCCCGTACAAGGGACTCACCCGGTCCGCATCGCCAGTCAGATTCACGTCGTTGTAACGGTAGAGATGATCGAATGCCGTCAGACGATGCTGCCATCCCGAAGGCGCCGTTACCGCAAGTTCCACGCTTCCCAGCAAACTGTTCAATTGCGCCCACTCGCTCGGATCAGGCGGCAGCGGAATCGTCACTCCCGGCGCCGGACTGACTAGCGGATCGTAGCCATTAAAATTCCACTCTCCCGGAATCCCCGTGTGACTGTTCGAGTGCCGCAGGTGCAGGCGCAAAGAAACTTTGTCGCTCAGTGCCGCACCGAGGTTCGAGCCTTGCGCAGAATCCGAGTAGCCGTCGTTGATGCCGGAGCCATGGGTATTGAACTGGTCACCAAAAAGGTTGTAATCGTAAAGCCCGCGGGCACCAGCCACTGACGCGTATCCGTTCGCCGTCGAGAAATTTCCGCCGTCCGCGCCGACGCGAAGTTCTGGCGTGGCAGTGCTGCCGGTGCGAGTGAAGACCTGTACCACGCTGGTCATCGCGTCGGAGCCATAGAGCGTGCTCTGCGCCCCGCGCAAGAACTCCACCCGATTCGCCTGCGTGAGAGGTAGCGTGCCGAAATCGAAGGTTCCGCCGGGTTCGTTGACGGTGACGCCATCGACAATCACCCGGTTATAAGTAGAGTCTCCGCCCCGCACGAAGAGCGACGACAATCCTCCGCGCTGGCCGGCGGTGTTCACCACGGCGCCCGGCAAAAACCGCACCGCGTCGTTGGCCGCCGCTGGCCGCATCGTCTCCAGTTGCGCGCTTTCCAAAGTGGAAATGCTTGCGCCCGTGTCGTCGGCAGTTGTGGGAGCGCGAGTCGCGGTCACGACGACGGTCTCCGATTGCACCGCCAGATGTAGCTGAGCGGTGATCATCTCGCTGTTTCCCGTAAGGTTTTCGCTGTACGCAGCGAACCCGGGCGCAAGAACCTGAATCTGAAATTTGCCCGAGGATAAGTCGCCGGAATTCAACCCGGCGAACACAGCGATCCCCTCCGCCGAAGTGGTCGCGACTCTTGGCGCGGCACCGGCTCCTTTCGACATCAAAGAAACCTGAGCGCCGCGAACGGCGGCCGCTTGAGGATCGATAACTTTTACTTTGAGATCGGCAGCAGAGGCCGCCGCAAGAGCAATCAATAGAAACAACGAAGCGCTAAGAGCGCGCATAACCATCCTCCTTTTCACGCGAAAGGGGTTAAGGTGGACGGTTTACGCCGGTCTCCTGGCTTTGCGAGTTAAGGATGAACCCAGTACGCAAGACCCGTACCGGGCGGCTCATCCGACTTCTGCAGGCGGCCTTCCCGGGATCGCTCCCAGTGACCGGCTGCGATTTTCTCGCTTACAGTTGCGCGGCAGCGCGGGATTTTCACCCGCTTCCCTGTCTCCGCCAAGTGGCAAAGACGCGCAAACCGAAGGACAATGTGATTTCAAAGAACCCGAAATCGTAGTGCGAGAAATCTACGCGGTCCGCAGCCTCGAAGTCAAACCAGATCCACATCTTCATCCCAACCGAGTCATTGCCGACTGACAATTGCTGTCGGCTCCAGACAGCGCTACTCGCAAGGCTATAATCAGCTCAATGCCCCTGACCCCTGGCACGCTGCTCGGTCAGTATGAAATCATCTCGCCCCTTGGAGCCGGCAGTATGGGCGAGGTCTACCGCGCCCATGATTCGCGCCTCAACCGCGACGTGGCGATCAAAGTCTTGCCCGAGCTGATTTCTTTCGATGCCGGCCGCCTGCATCGCTTCGAGATAGAAGCCAAGGCCGCAGCCGCGCTCAATCATCCCAACATTCTTGCGGTTTATCAGATGGGAACGCACGATGGCGTCCCGTATCTCGTGTCGGAATTGCTCGAAGGTCGAACTCTCACCGAGACCATCCGCCGCGCGCCGCTGCCCTATCGCAAGACCATCGACTACGCAGTTCAGATCGCCCATGGCCTCGCCGCCGCCCACGAAAAAGGCATCATTCACCGCGACCTGAAGCCCGACAACATTTTCGTTACTCGCGAAGGACGAATTAAGATCCTCGACTTTGGCCTGGCTAAGCTTCGCGAGCCAAAAGACACGCTCAGCAACGCGGCTGCCACGGTCACGCTGCCCGGCGTGGCCATGGGAACCGTGGGCTACATGTCCCCGGAACAGGTGCGCGGACTTAACGTCGATCACCGCTCCGACATTTTTGCCTTCGGGGCAATCCTTTACGAAATGGTGATGGGCAAGGCGACCTTCCAGAAGCCAACCTCGGCCGACACCATCAGCGCGATTCTCAACGAAGAACCGGCGCCGCTAACGCAGCTTTCTCCGGACACGCCCGTGGCGCTGGAACGCGTAGTCCGCCGCTGTCTCGAGAAAAACTCCGAGCAGCGCTTTCAATCCGCCTCTGATCTGGCTTTTGCACTCGAAGCGTTATCGGATGGAGCTACGCCGTCGCAGACCAGCTCGCATGCCATCCGGAAAGAGGAAGCCATGCCGAGGCGCCAGCCACTCACCTGGCTGCTCGGCTCAGTCATCCTTCTCATCGCCGCAGCCGCGCTCCTTTATTTCTGGATGCAACCGGCCGCTGTTCCTAGAGTCGCAAACTACCTCCAGCTCACCCACGATGGCGCACAAAAATCTCTCATCGGAACCGATGGCGCACGTCTTTATCTCGGCCTGGGCGCGGGAGCCGCAGGCAGCTCCGGCAGTTTCGTAGCCCATGGTGTCGCCGAAATGTCAGTGTCGGGCGGCGAGCCAAAAAAGATTTCCATTCTCTCTTCCCCTGACATGGTTCCCGTCGATCTTTCGCCGGATGGTTCTGAACTCCTGGTTGTGGATGGGAAAGGCGTGCCTCCGGTAGGGTCGCTGTGGAGCTTGCCCATTCTCGGAGGTTCGCCGCGCCGCCTAGCCGATGCGATCGGAGAAACTGGCGCCTGGTCTCGCGATGGAAAAATGCTCGCCTACACAAATCTCGGCGAGCTGTTTGTGGCGAAGACCGACGGGACTGAATCTCGCAAGCTGCTGACTGCCAGCGGCGATATAAAAAACATCACATGGTCACCGGACGGAGATCAATTACGTTTCGACACAACGGAAAGCGTAGGCAGTCTTGGACAACAACTGGTCTGGGAGGTTAACGCGGATGGCACAAAGCTGCATCGCCTGCTCCCGGGCTGGCACAATCCGGCCGATGAATGCTGCGGCCGCTACACGGCCGACGGAAAATATTTTGTCTTCCAGTCCCAAGGCCAGCTGTGGGCTCTTGCGCAAAAGAGCAGATGGCTGCATTCCAAAGTGCAACCCATTCAGTTGACTTCCAGTCCACTCACGCTCTCTTCTCCGTTACCGAGCAAGGATGGCAAAAAGCTTTTCCTGATCGGGCAGGGATATCGCGGCGAGTTGACTCGCTATGATGGGAAGACTCACCAGTTCTTTCCCTTCCTGGCGGGCATTTCCGCGGAGTATGTTGATTTCTTCCGCGACGGCCAATGGGTCGCGTATGTCTCTTATCCTGAGGGAACTCTGTGGCGCAGCAAATTAGACGGCAGCCAGCGCCAGCAATTGACGGATCCGCCGCTGTATGCCGTCTTGCCGCGCTGGTCGCCCGACGGCAAGAAAATTGTTTTTTTTGAATTCGGCAATGCCGGCAAAGCCGCCCGGATGTATGAAGTTTCTCCCGACGGAGGAAATCCCAGCCTGCTGTTGCCCAACGATCCGGGTCAGCAATTCGATCCTAACTTTTCTCCCGATGGCAGCAAGCTGGTTTTTAGCGGCGAATCGAACGACCCGTCCTCAGCGATTCGCATCCTCGACCTCACCACGCACCAAGTGACCACCTTGCCCGATTCGCAAGGATATTTTTCTCCGCGCTGGTCCAGGAACGGCCGCTACGTCACCGCATTTTCGGCGGACTCCGAGCGTCTGCTGCTGTTCGATTTTCAAAGCCAGAAGTGGACTCAGCTGGCCACCGGGTCCTTCGGCTGGCTCAACTGGTCGAAGGACGGAGAGTACGTTTACGTTTTGGATTTCCGGGGAAAAGGTGCCGTACTTAGAATTCGCATCAGCGATCACAAAGCAGAAGCGGTGGTCGATCTGAAGAACTTTGTAGTCACTGGGCGCTATGGCGGCGCACTGGCGCTCGCGCCCGACGATTCTCCGCTACTACTGCGCGACACCGGGACGCAGGACGTCTACTCACTCGACTGGGAATCCCCGTAAGGTTCACCTGGCGGGCTCACGCGCGGGCTATAGCGCAGCGCCGCCGGGGCCCGGTTCCAGTGTGAAATAGAAAGTAGCCCCCTGTTCGACCGCGCCCTCGGCCCAAACCCGACCGCCGTGGCGCTGAATAATGCGTCGGACGGTGGCCAGTCCAATTCCGTTGCCGGGAAATTCCGCCGAAGAGTGCAGTCGCTGAAAGGGCTGGAACAAGCGATCTTTCGCCCGCGCATCGAAACCGCTGCCATCATCCTTGACGTAATACACGGCCTGACCATCTTTCGCGTCCACCCCGAACTCGATGCGGGCGCTGGCATGCTGTGAGGTATATTTCCATGCGTTGCGCAAGAGATTTTCGATCACAATTCTGGTGAGGCGCGGGTCCGCATAAGTTTCGGCGGAGGGCGGGGCAACGAACTCCACCCGGCGCGCAGGTTCCTGACGGCACAATTCTTCCATGACGGCCCTGGTAAAGGTTGTCAAATCGATCTTCTTGCGGCTCATATTGCTGGTGGTAATCCGCGACAGGTTCAACAGATCGTCGATCAACTCCGCCATGCGCCGCACTGCGGCGCGGATGCTCATCAGCGACGCCTTGCCGTTGTCATCTAGCTTGTTTTCGTAATTTTTGAGCAGCAAGTAACTGAAGCCGCTCATGGTCTCCAGCGGGGCACGCAAATCGTGCGAAACCGAATAGGAGAATGCCTCCAATTCCCGGTTGGTGGACTCCAGATCGCGGGTACGCTCCGAGACGCGCTGTTCCAGTTCATCGTGGGCTTTTTGCAGTTCGCTGTCCCGCTGCTGGATCTCCCGCAACATTTCATTGAAGGCATCAATCAGCACGGCCAATTCGTTTTGTTCCCGGTTGGGCGCGACGCGAACGCTGTAATCCCGGTCGCGGGAAACCTGGCGCGCCGTCTCCGCCAATTGAACAATGGGCTGCGCCACCGACTTGCGAAAGCCGGAAGAAATCAGCAACGCCGCCAGTAACGAAATCAGCAGCACCGCCAATGAAATTAGCCCATATCTCTTAAGCCTTTGGTCAAGCTCGACCAGATCGGCTCGGATGTAAACGAAACCGATCGGCTTGCCTTCCGACAGGATTTCCCGCATCAAGGTAACGTGTGTGCTTCCGAAGCGGTAGGTCTCGGTTCGTTCGGCCGAGAGGGGAGGAAGCTCGGTTACTTCATTGTTTTGGTCGCGGTTATATTGCGCGAAAGGACGCCGGTCCAGCGTCAGGATTCCCGCAGAGGCTACATTCGTAGAGCTTCTCAGCGCATCCAGGGTTCTCTGCGCCGACTGCGGATCATTAAAGATGATCGCGGACACGCTGTTGTATCCAACAATTTGCGCCTGCGCCGACAAGGTTCGAATCAGGCTCTGGCGAAAGGTCACCTGGTCATAGGCGAAGAATCCGGCGCAGGCCAGCAACAGGGCCACGCCGCTCACCAGCATGTTCATCATGGTGAGGCGGGTCGAGATCGATCGCGTTTGTGTGGTCGCCATCGCTATGTACCCGGGAGCGGTTTTTCAATCACCCGGATCGCCACTTTCAACAACTCCGAACTCAGCTCCAGATGCGCCTGTTGCGCCGCGCGCCGGTTCACTTCGAAGCGGATTTTGCCTTGCAGGCTCACCAGCCCGATGGTCCCACCGCGGTCAGCAAAGTCGTGGATGTCGCTGACGGTGAGCACGCTCATGCTTTGCGCGGCTGCGAGTATGGGCGCGAGATGGCTTTCTTCGGAGGCGCTGATAAACAGCACGCTGCATGGTGACGCCTCTTGCAGCGTGGTCAATCTTCGGATGACAATCCGCTTGCCATTAATGCTCTCGCCTGCCACGGTCGAATCCAGAACCCCGCCAAAGGGATCTTTTCCCAGGATGCAGATTTCGAACGACTCCGGCCTCGAGTTGCGCTCCGTGGTCCAGCGCACAAATTTGCCGAAGTTGAAGAGATAAGCTGCCTTCACTTGGGACTCGGTAGGGCGGGCGTCTTGCGCCTGAACCGGCGAGATGAGCAAGGAGAGGATAGCTAAGGCCAAACCGAGCATGCGGCGCGGCCGCGGCAGGTGAGGAAGGCCGGTAGGGCTGGCCGGCGGGCGGAGCGAGCCTGGCAGAGAAATCGGCACACTGCGAAGCGCCGCACATTGCACTTGGGGGGCGCAAGCCGCCGGAATTTTCACCGTATCCACGTGAGCTCGCCGTAGAAGTTGCGCTTGACACCGATCGGGGGCCCGGGATCTACACCGCCATATTCGGGATGATGAGGCTGGAACAGGTTTCGGCCTATTGCCGACAATTTGAATTGGTGGTTGACGTGCCAGTCGAGCCGAGCATCGGCGGTCGAGTACGACGGAATCATGATCGCGGGCAGAGCATCGACGTAACGGTAGGTCAGGTCAAAGCTGAATACTTTTGCGAAATCCAGCCCCGATTGCAGGGCCACCTGATGTTTCGGACTGGAGCCTACGATGCCTGAAGGCGCGAGGGCATCCTGTGAATTCGCGGACTTTGTTATATCCATTTGCAAATAGGAATACGAGGCGCGTAAACGCCAAAAAGGCAAAGGTCTCCACTCCGGGGCGAACTCGATTCCTTTGGTCGTCCCCACTAGCCCGTTTCCGAAAGCGGCCGGAAAAATAATGACCGGTGCCGGATTCGTCTCGACCGATGGCGCTCCGGTGATGTCTTCGCTCAGAAGATCGCCGTAATGGTTATGAAACGCCGCCACATCGAAATAGAGCGACTTCCGCAGCAGCAGCCGATAGCCCGCTTCATAACCGTTAAGCTCTTCTGACCGGAAATTAGGATTGGGATTGAGCTGGCCAAATACTGGCAAGCCATCGACGGTTGCGCCTGTGTACCCGAGTTCAGTGAAATTCTCCTCCACATCGGATGGCGTTCGAACGGCGTGAGTAAAGGCTGTCCAGAAGGTCTGCCTCTTGGTCGGCGTCCAGAGTAGGCGGCCGGTGGGCTGAAATTGCAACCCGGTAAAATTTGTTTCTAGAATTTTTGTGCCAAAGGTGAAGGTGAGCCGCTTATCGACCAGTGCGATTTCATCCTGCAAGAAGGCGGTTAACAGCCGGTCGGTTCGAGAATAAGGCAAAAAAGTTACACTCGGAACCACAATCGGATTGTCTCCGTGGCTGAAACGTAGGCCGAATCCCCACGAAATCTGCTGTCGGCC
Source organism: uncultured Acidobacteriaceae bacterium (assembly GCA_963818935.1). Lineage (GTDB taxonomy): Bacteria > Acidobacteriota > Terriglobia > Terriglobales > Acidobacteriaceae > Sulfotelmatobacter. The sequence continues at coordinate 4,542 of CAWFUK010000021.1, read as the reverse complement.
GGGCAGACGAAAACGATCCAGAAAATCGACGTCATAGGTGCTGCGAAGGTCCGTGGTTTGGGGATCGTAGTGATTAGTGCGGTCGTAGTAAGCCTGAAGCCGGAAGTCCTTTCCCTCTTCGTACACCCTTTGCCAGCGTCCCAGAATGTTTCCGCCAGAAAGCCGTTCGGTGCCGTAGAGATTCTGAGAATAGGGCATCGTGTAGTTGGAGACATTTACCCCAGAACCCGCGCCTTCGTCGTAAATGTCGCCTTGGAAGGTAAAATTATCGCGCGCGTCTTTTGCCCAGTCCGTGCGAAACCCAGCCTGTATCGTCCGCCAACGGTCGAAGTTGATTCCATCCGGATGGTACTCGGGGCCACGGTCAAAGGCGAATTCATAAATGCGATAGTCGAGGTTGTGGGCGTTGCTGCCGCCATAACGGGCGTTCACAAAGCCCTGTTCTACATTTCCGGCTCCTGCGCTCACCATTTCACCGTGCGTGTCTTTGGCGTTCTTAGTAATGATGTTGATGACGCCGTTCACCGCATTCGGCCCCCAGATTGTGCCCCCCGGCCCCCGGATCACTTCGATCCGGTCAATATCTTCCATAAGAACATTCTGGACTTCCCAGAAAGTCCCCGCGAAAAGTGTGGTGTAGACAGTCCGGCCGTCAATGAGCACGAGGACATTACGTGTGAGATTGCTTCCGAAGCCGCGAATCCCGACTGCCCAACTGTGGCCGTCAATTTGTTCCACTTCCACTCCCGGCGCCAGACGTAAGGCGTCGGGGATTGTCGTCGCCCCCGAGCGTTCGATGTCTTCCTGCGTTATGACATAAACCGCGGCGCTGGCGTTCATCACCCGCTCCGGCTCTTTGGAGACAGTTGTGACCTCGATGTTTCCCAGTTCTTCAAGCGTGAGCCGTTTTACGGGATTGCCGCCAGTTTGATCGGCATTTTCAGCGGGAGCGAGTCCTGAAAAGCAGGAGAGAAAAAAAAGAAGGAAGACGAAGGTCGATGGTTGGATCCAACTCCGAGGGGCGGATTCTTGCATGATGATCAGTGCGGGTTACGGCTCAGCTATTTTCGATACTGATGTTTCACCGCCATTCGGCTTCTTGCGCTCGATCAGTTCACGCACCTGCTGCAATAATTCTTGGGGCTCAACCCGCGCCTTTTGCAGCCATGCATCCACCGTGCCCACGCCCTCGCCCGGCAATGCGGTGAACCCCGACAACATAATGATAGGAATATCCGGACGCTGTTTCTTCATCTCTGATGCGAGAGCCAATCCGTTCATTCCCGACATCCAGTAATCCAGCACCACGGCATGAATCTTCGAATTGAGGAACAACTCCAAAGCCTGCTTGCCGGAGCGCGCACCCTGAAACTCAAAGCCAGCCGACTCAAACAGCATTTTGCGCAGAGTCAACTGCTCATCCTCATCTTCCACACAGAGGACCGTCATCGGCGTTTTCAGATTCATGCGAACACGGCATTTCCCCAGAATCGAGGATAGACGACGAACGGCGCAAACCCCTTTGGGGGAAGGGGCTGCAGAGCACAATGTATGATGTTAGTCACCACGTTCTTCAGCTCTCAATACAGTAATCCCTGTAGATTTTGAAGAGGGCAAGGTATCCGGAGTAACGCGTTTTTAGCGTCGGGCGGCCAAGGTGCGATGAATGACTCCCACTACCACCTCGGGATCTTGCCCCTTGCGCACATAGCCGTCCACCCTTTCCAAGAGGGAGTTGGGTAGATCGGGGTGGCCCGACATCATGATGACCGGCAATGTTGGATGCAGCCGTTTCAATTGTTCCGCGACCTCATCCCCATTCATTTCCGGCATGACGTAATCCAGCAGAACTAAGTCAACCGGCAGCTCTTCGCCCAGCAGACGCAATGCCTCTGAGCCGGAGAGCGCCGTGATCACTCTGAAACCATGGCTCTCAAGCAGCTTCCGGCGAAGCAGCAGTATATCGGCTTCATCGTCAATGCAGAGGATGGTCGTTTGCCGCGCCATGGTTAGATTAGAAACGCAAAAAGTTTTTCAAGGTAGTAGATACCAGGTACTAGCTACTGCCGGACACCCAACCGCCCGGCTTCTGGCACTGGGATGGCAACCATCACTCTGGTCCCGGTTGGGCTGGATTGAATCTCCACGGTTCCATCCAAATCGCGCACTCGCTCCCGCATCCCCGCGATTCCTACTCCCGCCCCAATATCTCCGCGATTCAGGCTGCTTAAGCGTTCCGGCGCGATCCCACACCCATTATCAACGATTTCCAAAAGGATATTCTCTCCATCTGACTTTAGCCGTATCTCTACTGACGTTCCCCCCGAGTGTCGGTGAACATTGGTCAGCGCCTCTTGCACTGCCCGGAACAAGCCGATTTCCACCTCGCTGGCAAGCCTTCCCAGCTTTGCATCCAGATCAAGATTGACTTGAATGCCGCTGCGTTGGGCAAATCCCTCCACATACCATTTGGCTGCCGAGACAAATCCTACTTCGTCCAGCAACGGAGGATGCAGCAGATGAGAGATTGTACGAGTTTCCATCAGGCACTTGTCGAGGATATCGGAGCATTCCGTGGCGAGCCGGGCCTGACTGCCATTTGCCGCCCCGAACATGCTGAGGTTCAACTTGAGCGCGGTGAGATACTGCCCCAGACTGTCGTGCAACTCTCTTGCGATGCGACGCCGTTCCTCATCCTGCAAATTCAAAATGCGGCCGCTTAGACTGCGCGCCGCATCCTCCGCCCGCTTGCGCGCAGTAATATCGGTATTGATTTCCAGCCAACCTACCGCCTTGCGGTCCTTATCCCGCAAGGTCGTCCAGCGGCTCGACACAATGATTCGCATCCCGTCGCGTTTGGTGTGAAGCAGTTCGCCTTGCCAAACGTCTTTGCTTTCAATTTCACTCAATGGAACGGGAAACTCCGTCTGCAGTAATTCGTGCGTCGTCCGCCCCACTGCCTCCGCCATCGTCCAGCCATACAATCGTTCCGCTCCCTCGTTCCAATAAGAAATTGTGCCTCCCGCGCTTTTCACAAAGATCGCATCGTTCGCCAAATCCAAGAACATAGCTTTTTCCAAAAGTTCGGCGGTTCTTTGCTCTAGCTCCGCGGTTCTCTCCGTCACTCGATCTTCTAGTTCCTTTTGCGCTTCCTTCAACCTTTCTTCGGCTTGCTGCCGGCGTTGAATGTGGCGCCGCGTCGACTCTCCTAAACCTGCAATCACCCCGGAAAAGACCAGAAATCCGAGCATGCCAAAGACTTCCTGTGGATCGCTGGTCCCTAGCGAATGATAAGGCGGCAGAAACCAATACTTCAGCCCAATCAATCCAATCACGCTTGCCAAAATAGACGGACCAATCCCGCAATACCAGGCTGTAAATACAATTGCCAGCCACAGCGTGTGATAAGGATTCTTCTCGCCCAGGAGTGGATCGAGCAAATAACGCAGTGCTAGCGCGGCGATTGCTGCTAACGCTGCCAGGGCATACCGTACTGCGTCTTTCTTCAGTGTGCGCATGACGCTACGTTAGTGCGGCCAGGGGGAAAAACGCTCCAATCAGGTCTCAAGATGCTACTACCCTGGAGGGACAAAAAACAAGAATTTCAGGCGCTCTGTTCGATGCGATACAAAGGACTCGGGATTCACCCACAGACAGCTTCCAGGTCGTTTGAGCTTAGCGGCGCGACGAAGCAAGCAGCGGCGAAATCGAAGAGCCTGCCCCGATCCTGCCGGAGGATTCCTAGCGCCTGAATGTTGAATCAAGCCCTGCGATCACGAAGATTTTTTCGTGGGAACTTTTGCGCCCTTCTTTCTGGCCTCGGAAAGGCCAATGGCGATTGCCTGCTTGCGGCTCTGCACCTTCCCGCCCTTGCCCCCTTTGCCGGAACGGAGCGTACCTTTCTTCTTCCGCCGCATCGCACTCTCGACCCTCTTGCCCGCGGCCTTTCCATACTTCCGCCCGCCACTGCTCTTTTTTTTCGCTGCCATAATTTCCTTTCGAATGCACCGCGCCGGTCGGAAGGCGCGACGCGCATTCAACTTGGGCCTTCGATGCCGAACCATGGCCGCTTGTTGCCATCCATTCCAGTGCGAAGCGGCGCCATGGGAGAGGCTGGCTTTCCAAGGGGTCGAGGTCATGACAATGGGGATGAAGACGTCTGCTGCGGTGGTAACTGGTACTGGTGCCGTTTCATTTGCACAGGCATAGCAATGATGGTCGCATTGCTGATCTTCCGTCTACCAGGCGAGGATCACTGCTTTTTACCGACTAGGATACTTACAACTGTAGCCGTCCCTGGTACGACTCCGACGGGTTTTTGTTTATCGTCTGGAGGGGAGAGATTATTAGCAAGATTTAGATTGAGTGCGATTGCGGCTCTAATGTATGGCGGCAGCGTCCCAGCATCTTGTGCTTGGAGAGATTGCAATGAATTTGGAGACTCTACTTGTACTAACAACCCTGCGGTTAAGGCTTGCGGAACAGAAAGTGGATCACTTTTTCCGTATGGATTAATAGCGTTAATTCCTCCGGGTCCGTTGA
>CAWFUK010000020.1:0-19917 GCA_963818935.1 uncultured Acidobacteriaceae bacterium | reverse complement strand
CCTTGGCCATGGCGCTGACTACCACGACCGGCTGTTGCGTCGACCGGTCTTTGACGATGGCGGCCACGCGCTCGATGGCGCGCGCGTCTTCCACGGAGGTGCCGCCGAATTTCATCACGATCATCGGCGTGGCTTCCTTGCGGAGTTTGGCGGTTGAGGCGCTGATTTCATTTTGCGTTGCCCGTGCCGAGATAGCCCTTGGCCTGGAGCAACTCCGCATTCAATACGGCAGCACCGGCGGCTCCGCGGATGGTATTGTGCGAGAGCACAGTGAACTTCCAGTCGAGCACTCCGCAGGGTCGCAAGCGGCCGACGACGGTGGTCATGCCGGCGCCCATGTCAATATCGAAACGCGGTTGCGGACGGTCATTCGCATCCAAATACACAACCGGGAACTCAGGGGCGCTGGGCAGCTTCAACTCCTGAGGTTCGGCACGATAATCTTTCCAAGCGGTGATAATCTCTTGCGGCTTGGCTTTGGTTTTGAGGCGAATGGAAACTGATTCCGTATGGCCATCTTCCACTGCGACGCGGTTGCATTGCGCGCTCATGGCAAATGCGGCCGGAACAATTCCAGCTCCATTGAGTTTTCCGAGCAGCTTGTGCGTTTCCTCCTCCATTTTTTCTTCTTCATTGCGGATGAAGGGAATCACATTGCCCAGAATGTCGAGGGAAGCTACGCCCGGATAACCAGCGCCGCTGACTGCCTGCATGGTCACAGCCATCACGGTTTCGAGGCCGAATTTCCGGTGCAATGGCGCGAGCGCCAGCACCAGACCGATCGCCGAACAGTTGGGATTCGTCACTACAAATCCGCCGGATTTTCTACGCCACGCTTGGGTATCGATGAGCTTGATGTGGTCGGCGTTGACCTCGGGAATGACCAGCGGCACATCGGATTGCATGCGCAGGGCGCTGGAATTCGAGACTACGCAGCAGCCGGCGTCGGCAAAGCGGGGCTCCATTTCGGCGGCAATCGCCGAGTCGAGCGCCGCGAAAATAATCCTGGGCGCACCCTCGGGCGTGGCTGGAGATACCTTCATGGAAGCCACGTTCTCCGGAATCGGCGTCTTCAGGCGCCAGCGCGCCGCTTCGCCATACGTCTTGCCCTCAGACCGGTCAGACGCCGCCAACCACGCCACTTCGAACCACGGGTGACGCTCCAGCATCTGGATAAATCTTTGTCCCACGACGCCGGTAGCGCCCAAAATTCCAATCGGAAGTTTGTTGCTCATAGATGTCTATCGATTCTACAACAGCGAGTATTTACCGAATGTTATCGATTCTGTGCCCCGGCATGAGCCCAAAAGCGTAAGATGCGAAGCACAATGGTTTTTCGCTCGCGGAAGCTGGGCGGTCTTCCGTTCCTGAAGCGTTCTAGCCTACCGCCGATAGACCAAACGGGAGGACCTCATGCCCGAGTTACGCCAGAATTTTTTCACCAAAGAGTGGGTCATCATCGCCACCGAGCGCGCCAAGCGCCCTGAGGAATTGGCTACGCACCGGAAGGTGCAAGACGTGCCTTCGTTCGTGGAAACTTGTCCGTTCTGCCCGGGCAACGAAACCAAGACTCCGCCCGAGATCATGCGGTCACCTCCGCTGGGGCGCGAGCCCTGGGCTGTACGCGTGATTCCGAACAAGTTCGCTGCGCTGAACCGTGAGGCCGAACTCACGCGAGACCTAAACCATTTATGGCGGACGGTGAACGGCTTCGGTTATCACGAGGTGATTATCGATAGTCCTGATCATGCCTGTTGCATGGCTTTGTTGCCGGATGCGCACGTCGCGAGAATTCTGAGTGTATTTAAGCAGCGCTACAATTTTCTGAGCGCTGACCCCAGGGTGAGCCACATCACATTATTCAAGAATCACGGAGCCGACGCCGGCGCCAGCTTGCAGCATCCGCACTCGCAGTTAGTCGCGACACCGGTGATCCCGAGTCAGGTGCGGCACCGGCTCTACGAAGCGTTGCGCCACTATGATGACGCCGGCGAGTGCATGTTCTGCCACATGGTAAGAAACGAAATTGCGGAGCAAACCAGGATGGTCATCAAGAGCGATTTTTTCGCTGCCATGGAAGTGTTTGCTTCGGCCACACCATTCGCCACTTACGTCTTCCCGCTGCGTCACACCGCTACTTTTGGGGAGATTTCGAACGAGGAGATTGGCGACCTCGCACACGTGTTGCGCACGCTGCTGGCTAAGATCTATGTTGGGCTGGAGAACCCGGATCTCAATTTCACCATCCGCAGCGGGCCCTCCGATTACGTGGGAGCACGGCACTTTCACTGGTACGTGAGTGTGATCCCGCGACTGACGCGCGTGGCCGGTTTCGAGCTGGGCTCCGGCATGTTCATCAATACGGTGCTGCCGGAAGCGGCGGCGGAATTTTTGCGCAATGTGAGCGTGGAGAAAACCGAGGACGTAGCGGCGGCGGCAACGGCGGTAGAGGGCTAGAGATGGTTTACTTCTTTAACGCCACTTGGCGGAGGTGTTCGATCTTCGAGCTCTTTGGTCGCCGCGGTCTTTCTCTTCTCGCCGTAGAGGCGCCAGCGGCGGAATACAATTCGCAGGCTGGCCATGACGGGAATCGAAAGGAAAATGCCGAGAAGTCCGGCCACTTCGGCGCCTGCCATTACTCCGAAAATGGCGGCCAAGGGATGCAGTTCCAGGCTGTGTCCCAGGATGCGAGGCGAGGAAACGTAATCCTGGATCAGGCGCCAGATGGCGAGAAAAATAATCAGCGCCAGCCAATGCTGATAGCCCATCAACAGCGCCACGCCGAGGATCGTAATCGCGCCGACCAGCGGCCCCAGGGCTGGGATGAATTCAAGCATGCCACCCACGGTTGCCAGTACCAGAGCGTACTGTATGTGCATGATGCCCAGAGCTGTCGCGTAGGCTACGAAGGTGAGCGCGACGAGCGTGAGTTGCGCGCGAATGAAGTGGGCCAGCATCTCGTTCATATCGCTGAGCACACCCTGCAAGAATTCGCGTTGCGGCCGCGATTGCACCAAGCCGAGCAAGACATCGCTGAAAGAGCGCCCATCTTTTAGAAAGAAAATCGACAACAGCGGAACTACCACCAGCAGCCACGCTTCTTTTGCCACATCGGCCACGTGCAGGCCCACGGTCTGTGCCACACTCGCGATCTGGCCGCTATGACTCGCCAGATAGTCGTGAACCATGGTGACAGCTCGAAGGTTCCAACCGTGTTGCTCTCCCAGTTGCTCGGCGATTTCACCCGAACTCAACTGGGACATAGCGGGCAGCGCTTTCACCAGGCGAGCGCCCTCGCGTCCAATGCGCGGGCCGATGGCCACAAACAAGAGCACCAACAGGCCAAGTAATAAGAGGTAAATTACAGCGATGGCACGGGTTCGTCCGCGCAATGGTTTTTCTAAATAAGAAACCAGCGGGCTCATCAGATAAGCGAAAAAGATGGCAAATAGGAAGGCGATCAGGGTTTGGCGCGCCGCGTAGAGAAAGCCCAGCCCGAGCGCAAACAGCAGCACTGTGATCAGGACCCGCGCCGTTCGTGCATCCGCCAGTGGCAAAGCTTTTACCCTGTTACCACGGTATCAAATCTCGCCCAGCACTGCCCGGTTTAATCCCGGATCACTTCGGTATTCGCGTCCGGAATGGACACGCGGATTAGTTTGTATTGATCCTTGTCATCGACCCAAAGCGCCCAGGAAAACTCGTCGCCCTTTAGATTCAGCCGAAGCAGTTCGCGTTCGGTTCCGCGAATGTTTACTTTTTCGCGACCCACCAACTCCATGCGCACGCGAATGGAGATTCGATCCTGCGGAATCAGAACTCCATACTCGTCGCTTTGGGAGCACTTCATGCCGCTGGGATCGGGATGGCAGTCTGCCCCCAGATAACGCCAGGTCAGCACTTCGCGGTGGATGAAAAAGTTGTTGTCGAGAATCACGGAGGTGTTTGGCATTAGAAAGGGCTGTTCTGCGGGCTTGGCCGAGGGTCCGGTGGTAATTTTTTCCAGCAGGAATTCGTTGTTGGGCATCACGGAAAGGGAACCGGTGCCATTGGTCCACTCATAGCGCAGTAGTTCGCCGGAACTGGTCAGGCGCATCTCAGATTTTTGCCCCTGACCGCTGGTGCCGACTTCTTGCAGGTGGGATTTGATAATACTGACGCCATCCTCCTGCTGCACGCTGAAGGTCTCGTTCACCACGCGCTGGCCTCGGACATAAACTCCGAAGACTCCGGAGTCGACGTTCGGGCTTGATTTCGGTTTTTCTTTCTTGTCGCGTGCCGACAACGTTGCGGTCGACGCTAAAAGCAGCACCGTTCCCCACAGCAACCGAGCCCTTAAAGTCACGTCTGTTCTCCTGATCGTCCTGGTTGTGGATCTGTTCGTTTTGGATTTAAGCCCAAAGCTCGAAGCACCTCGGCCGCGATCTGATCTACGCTCTTACCGTCGGTCCCTTGTCGCAACAACGCTCTTAGGTAGTTTGGCCTGCGTTTGTGGTAAAGATTCCTGAAAGTTTCCAGGCTACCCAACAACGGACGCTCAATTCCTTGCTGCTCGGCTTGCTGGCGGCAGCGGCGCCACAGTTCGTCAACCCCGGCGTCCAGGAAGATCGTTCGGGCACCGGCGTCGTCGAGCAATCGAGCATTATTTTCTTGCGCGAAGGCTCCGCCGCCAAGGGCGACGACTTTTTCTTCTCCCGCTCGCAGTTCGTTGCACAAAGCTTGCAGAGCCGCATGTTCGGCCCGGCGAAACTCTGATTCACCCGAATCGCGGAAAATCTCAGCTACGGTGCGCCGCTCCCGCCGCTCGATGCGATCATCAAGATCCTCGAAGGTCCAGCCCAGCATTTCGCCGAGGATGCGACCCACGCTGCTCTTGCCCGCCCCCATGAAGCCAATCAAGACTACGACTTGCGGCTTTCGGGTTCGGGTCGGAGACGGGCGTTCGGCGACACTGCTACCCGCCGCTTTACCCGGCTGTCTGGAATGCCGCTCACGCCGATCCGGTTTGCGCTTCGTTTTCGCTATTGTTTTTCGGAGCGTTTTCTGAGGTGAATTTTACCACTGAAGCTGCGCAGGACCACGGTCGAGGAGACGGCCATTCGCCCCATGGTACCTGCAAAGGCACGCCCCTTATCGACGGGGAACCAGACGTGGTTTTTGGGGAGCAGAGGGATGTCATCGTGAACTTCGCCTTTGACGGAGCGGGCGCTCACGTCGGCGGCGGTCCATTCCGGGATAGTGGCTTCAATGTCGCCGCTGTGGCTGGTTAAGCGATATTCGCCGCTGTTGCCGAAGTCGCCGATGTAGAAAATCTTGCCGCTGGTTGAAACCACCTGCACCAGCGGGCCGTTCACGCTTTTCATAGTCACATCCCCGCTCAGCGAATCGACTTCGACGTAACCATTCTGAATGTTATCCAGGTTCACATTGCCGTTCATCGTCTTCACGTGCACGTGTGCGTTGGAAACGTCGCGCACATCCACGGTCGCGTCGGCGCCCTCGAGGTTGACATCGCCGTGCAACCTTTCGGCACGCAGGCTGCCAGTGCTGCAATGCAGGGTCACATTCGCATCCGGCGGTACGAGGATTTCATAATCGACGCGGCCAGAATCTGCATCGGCGCCGGGCAGCAGGTGCGATTGAATATCCACGCGGTTTCCGCTCTGGTTGTTATCCACCTCGACCTTGTCGGAGTGCAAAATCGCATTGACCACGACGGCGCGGTTGGTCGAAGGCTTCACCGAGATCGAACCATAGGGATTCATCACGGACACGCCGGCCTTGGACCCGACGGTGAAGTGGAACTCCTTCTTGGTCTCGGCCACCAATGTGCCCGCCACCACCACACCCACGGCCACGAACTTTGCCGCCCGACTGCTCAACATATACGACTCCCCCGAGCCTGATACGAACGTGTCAGCATTATTGCAGAGACCGATCCATTGCCAGTTGAAAAAGCATCGCTTTCTGCTGGTAGGCGACCATCAGAAGACGGCGAGCGTCCTCGTCGTTCGGACTTTCCTGCACCATGCCCTGCGCATCGCGAATGGATTCGTTCACCTGCCGCAGGTTCTCGGCGTATTGGGTCTTCATCGCCGGCGCGTTTTCCGCAACCACTTGCATCAGCTCTTCGTCATTTAAGTCCGGAGTGTTCACCACCACCACCGAGGGCGCCACTTCATGCACGGCGAATTGATTGTGAGTCTGCTGCTGATGTAAGTAGAGACCGAGGCTGAGCAACAGCATGGCCGCGGCGGGCACCAGCCAGCGGACGGCTCCCCAGCGCGCTCCAAAGGAGGAGATTGGCGGGCGCTGCGGACGGATCAATCCCTCCTTCCGCAACGCCATTTCAATGGAGTTCCAGACTCTCGGACTGGGTTCGTCGGCAGCCTGGAGGTTTCCCGCCGCCTTAATAATCGAATCCAGTTCCTTCACCAGCGCCGAGCACGCCGGACAGGTCCTCAAATGCGCTCTCTGCTCCGCGCTGCTGCCATCTTCCACTTCCGCCAAGCTCTGTTCCAGCTCAACGCAATTCATGACCTCTCCCCAAGCCTTGCAATCCTAAGGTGATACTTTGTGACGCGGGCACGTTAGCCCGCGAACTCGACGCCGGAGGCAGCGCAGGCATGAGTGCCCGCCCCACACCGGCGCTTTACTACCCTGCCTTCGACTTTCCGGCCTTTTCGGCTCTATCCATCCGCAGCAGGTCGCGTAATTTCATGCGTGCTTTATGCAACTGAGACTTGCTGTTGCCAATCGAGCATCCGGCAATTTTAGCGATCTCATTATGCTCGTAACCTTCAATATCGTGAAGGACAAAAATCGTGCGGTAGCCCGGGGGAAGACTCTCGACTGCCCTCTGCAACTGCATGCGATCGATGGAGCCGGCGAGGGCCACATCATCCGCCCCGAAATCTTTCTTCTGGGAATCGTCTTCTGTTCCCTGGGTTGTCTCCTCCAACGAAACCACCGGAAGGCTCTTCTTCCTCAGATGCATCAAGACCACGTTCACCGAAAGCCGGTGCAACCAGGTCGAAAATGCGGACTCCCCGCGAAAGGTTGCGATCTTGCGGTAGAGTTGAAGAAACGCCTCCTGCGCCAGATCTTCGGCCTCGGCCGTATTCGCCGTCATCCGAAGACACAACGAGTAGACCCGGCGCTTATGCTTTTCATAGAGCGCCTGGAACGCTCTCGCGTCGCCTTGCTTCGCCAGTTCGATGGTCTCGGCTTCGCTAAGATCAGTAGCTGGTCGCTCTCGTGGCTCCGTCAAGCTGCCTTTTCCGGCCGCACTCTCTGGGATGCGGCATAAGTAGTTTATGTTGTATTGTTTGCGTGACTTTGGTAAGGAGCGGGCGGTCCTTGCACTTCCAGAATATCAGAGTATTTCTACCGATCCGCGGATGCGCTTTTAGTTCGATTCTCGGTCCCTCCTACTGGCCGCAAAACCTTTGCATCCCGAAGCTTGGCCAAGCCGGTCCCCAAACAGTGCAAACCCGAATGCGTCTCCAGAGTCGCACTCTACGAAATTTGGTAGCGCTGCGCTATGCCCCTTTGGGCGTCTTGGTCGTAATCGTCTCCAAACCATGGCCATGCGGCCCTACTTCCCGTTGCCGCAATAGGAATGCGAGCAGGACTCCTAATATTCCAAGGATGGAGAAAATCCACATACCCAGCCGGTAGCCGGCCGGATTCGACGCGTCGGCGCCACTATGAGTATTTGCCCAGCCGATCAGTAAGTTGAGGCCAAACAGTCCAATGTTCTGAATCATCGTCATCAAGCCGTAAGCCGTGCCCAGCTTGGATTGATCCACAATGTAGGCGACCGACGGCCACATCACTGCCGGAATCAAGGAGAACGCGACGCCCATCATCGCCATCGGGATGTACAGATTGATCTGCGTGTAGGCCATCATCAAGTACACGGGAATGAGCAAAACCGAGCCAAACATCATCAATAAGGCGCGTTTGCCAATACGATCCACCCACAGGCCAAACAATGGAGTCGCAATCATGGCAAACAGAGTCAGCATGCTCGACAAGAAGCCGCCAAACTCGCGGGATGTTCCATGCGCCTCCATAAAAAATTTCACCGCAAACGTTTGGAAAGGGAAGATCGCCGAATAGAAAACAATGCACAAAGCCACGATCAGCCAGTAGCTGACGCCGAATTTCCACAGGTCGGAGAAAACTACCTTGTCGGTGGAAACCGCTCCCAGGGTGTAATTCTTTTCGGCCCAGACTTCCATGATCCAGTAGATGGCCGCGCCCACCACGCACAGCGCCGAGAAAGCAAGCGCAATCATGAAGGGATCACGCCAGTGAGCATAGGCCGACCGAGCCCAGGTCGGAGAATTCAGTGCTGCGAACGTTCCCAGCCGCGATGCCGTCAGATTCAAGCCGAAGGCAAAGCTCAGTTCCTTGCCGCGGAACCAGCGCGCGAGAGCGGTGGTGACAGCCACATTGAGCGACTCCGCTCCCATGCCAAAGACGAGGCGCCCGGCGGCCATAACAGAAAGGTGCCCGGACATCACCGTGATCGCGGGCCCAATAAAAGAAAGCAGGCCGAAGATCATCAACGATTTCCGCAGGCCGATGCGGTCAATGATGAATCCACCAATCAAGACCGTGAAAATGTTCGGGAAGCTGTAAATCGCCTGCAGCAGGCCGATATTCTCATCGGTGAAATGCAGTTGTTGTTTGAGCACGTCGGCGAGCGGGCTCAGGGCATCGTAAGCATAATAGCTGCCAAACATCGCCAGGCTGACGACGATCAGCACCAGCCAGCGGTACAAACGGCTCGGATCAGGACGAACAGTTTCCGTCATCCACGCTCTCTATCTTGGAGCAGATTCAACTCAAAGATTGCGAAGGAGGAAGATTAGCAGATTGAAGAGCACTTCGCAGCAGTCCCAGGATGTCATCACACATTGTCATTCCGACCGGAGCCCGAGGGCGAGCGACGGCGTCAGTTCAAAGACCGTCCCGATTCCGTTAGTCTCAAGCGCTATAGAATGAGGCGCGCTCAGTACTTCACAATCGCGGCAAACGATTTAGGGTTGAGAGACGCTCCGCCGACCAGAGCGCCGTCGATTTCTTCCTGAGCCATAAGAGAAGAGGCATTTTCCGGCTTCACCGATCCTCCGTAGAGAATGCGAAGCTGAGCCGCGAACTCCTCGCCGAAGACTTCAGTCGCTTCGCGGCGGATGACCGCATGCGCCTCTGCGGCTAATTCCGGAGTCGCCGTCTTGCCTGTGCCAATGGCCCAGACCGGCTCGTAGGCCACAACCAGCTTCGCCGCCTTCTTTGCAGAGATGGCATGGAACGCGCGCACGCATTGTCGTCGCAACACGTCGTCGGTGAGTCCGGCTTCGCGCTCTTCGAGCACCTCGCCCACGCAACAGATGGCGGACAGGCCGGCTTCCAGCGCGGTCTTCAAGCGCAGGTTGACGGTGTCGTCGGTCTCGCAAAAATACTGCCGCCGCTCCGAGTGGCCGATGATGACGTGGGTCACACCCAAGGCCAGCAGCATCTCAGTCGAAGTTTCTCCGGTGAACGCGCCCTCCGCCTTCCAGTGGACGTTTTGCGCGCCAATGGCGATGTTCGATCCCTTGGCCGCATTCAGCGCCGTGGCCAGATCAATATCCGGAGGACAAACTACAATCTCGTCGCGGTCATGGCCGGAAACTAAGGGTAAAAAGTCGCGAAAGAATTCTCCGGTCTGCTCGGGAGTTTTGTACATCTTCCAATTGGCGGCAATCAGCTTCTTTCTCATGAATGGGCCTTTTCAATTTTGCAGGGATGAACAGAATTAGAACTGCAGAAAGTTTCTGCGGCTTGCGCGTAGGTATCCAGATCTTCACCGTCAAACAGAATGAAGCGAATGGTTTTTACATGCTTTGCCGAGACCAGAGATTCCATGCTGGCGGAGATCGCAACCGGCGCGGCTTCCGCAATGGGATATCCGTAAGCTCCAGTGGAGATGGCAGGGAACGACAAAGATTGCAGCCCATGCTCATCGGCCAGGCGAATCGACTCGCGATGGCAACTGGCCAGTTTTTCGGCTTCGCCCTGACCTCCGCCGCGATAGATCGGCCCAACCGTGTGGATTACATGTTTGGCCGGAAGCCGGCCGCCGGTAGTGATTACAGCTTTTCCTGCCGCCAGCCGGCCAATGTTGCTGACGATCTGCCTGCATTCGGCGAGGATCGCCGGGCCCCCGGCTCGATGAATCGCGCCATCGACGCCGCCTCCGCCGAGAAGGGAAGAGTTGGCGGCATTCACAATGGCGTCGGTGGTTTCGCGAGTAATGTCGGCGGGCCCGTGGAACTCGATCGTGTGGCCGCCATCCAATACGATTCGCGTTGTGAAATCGCGCACGGCCGTCTCGAGAGTCGTCACTTTTTATCCGTCAGTGCTTCTACTCCAGGCAACTTTTTGCCTTCGAGAAATTCCAGGGAAGCTCCGCCGCCGGTGGAGATGTGCGTCATCTTGTCGGCCACCTCAGCGGCGTGCACCGCAGACACCGTATCGCCGCCGCCCACGATCGAAGTTGCGCCCACATTTTCTGCTACTGCGTGAGCGACTTCGAACGTTCCCCGGGAGAATCCGGGAACCTCAAACACTCCCATTGGCCCGTTCCAAACGATGGTGCGCGCCCGCGAAATTTCATCCGCGAACAGGTCGATGGTCTTCGGTCCGATATCGAGGGCCATGCGATCGGCCGGAATGGGCTGGCCTTCGCCAATCTGCTGCTGCACGGCGTTGGCTTCCGGTTTCATGGCAACAATGTGATCGATGGGCAAGAGGAATCTAACATTTCGTTGCTTCGCTTCCGCCAGCAGTTGCCGCGCCAGATCGATCTTGTCGGCCTCGAGCAGCGACTTGCCGATTTCCTGCCCCTGCGCTTTCAAGAATGTGTAAGCCATGCCGCCGCCGACGATGAGCGAATTCACCTTGGTCAGCAGATTCCGGATCACGGGAATTTTATCGCTTACCTTGGCACCGCCCAGGATCGCGACAAATGGCTCTTCCGGCATTTCGAGCGCGCGGCCCAGATACTGGAGTTCCTTTTCCATGAGCAGCCCGGCCGCCGATTGTTTCACGAACTTGGTGATGCCCACGGTGGAAGCGTGGGCGCGATGCGCCGTGCCGAAGGCATCATTCACATAGAAATCCGCGAGGGCTCCGAGTTGCTTGGCGAACTTTTCATCGTTCGCTTCCTCTTCGGCGTGAAAGCGCAAGTTTTCCAGCAGCAGCGTCTGGCCTTTTTCCAACTGCATGGCGACTTCTTCGGCCTCAGGCCCCACGCAGTCGGGACAGAAGCCGACATTCTCGCCGCGCGCCAGTTCCTTGTCGAGCACCATGCGCAGGCGTTCGGCCACGGGCTTCAAACTCATCTTTGGATTGGGTTTGCCCTTCGGACGCCCGAGATGCGAAGCCAAAATCAGCCTGGCTCCGTGGCGCAGCGCGTACTCAATCGAAGGCAACGTTTCCCGGATGCGAGTGTCGTCCATGACGCGCCCGTCTTCTAGCGGAACGTTGAAGTCGACGCGCATGAAAATACGGTTGCCGTTGAGTGGAAGATCACGGATGGATAGCTTGGACATTGGCTGGTCGTCCTTGAAATGTGTGTACTAGATAGAATTGTTACCGCAGAGCCGCCGTAAGGCGGCCGTGGCGCGGGCGCCCCGCCCGCGCTCTGGATAGTCGCAAATCCCATGTCTCGCAAAAGAAGCGCGACATGGGGCAACCCTTACAGACCCTTGTCGGCAATGTAGTGGATCAGATCCCGTACCCGGCAGGAATATCCCCACTCATTGTCATACCAGGAGATCACCTTTACGCAGTTGCCGCCCACGACCAGGGTCGAAGGCGCGTCGACAATCGATGACCGGGAGTCGCCTTTGAAATCTGACGACACCAGTTCCCCGGCTTCGTAGCCCAGGTAGCCTTTCAACGGCCCGCTCTCAGAAGCCTTCTTCAATGCTGCATTCACTTCTTCCTTCGTGGTTTTCTTCTCCACCCAAACCACCAGATCGACTACGGAAACATTCGGTGTTGGCACGCGCATGGAGAAGCCATCGAGTTTGCCCGCTAACTCGGGAAGCACCAACTTCAGCGCCTTGGCCGCGCCGGTGGAAGTCGGAATCATATTGATCGCCGCGGCCCGGGCTCGCCGCAGATCTTTGTGCGGGAAGTCGAGAATCACCTGATCGTTGGTGTAGGAGTGAATCGTGGTCATCGTCCCACAAACGATCTTGAACTCGTCGTTGATGACCTTGGCGACTGGCGCCAGGCAATTCGTGGTGCAGGAAGCGTTCGAAATAATGTGGTGCTTCGCGCCATCATACTTTTCCTGGTTGACGCCCAGCACCACGGTGATGTCCTCATTCTTTGCCGGAGCCGAAATGATCACCTTCTTCACTGAGCCGCGCAGGTGTTTCCTGGCATCGGTGGCATCGGTGAAGCGGCCCGTCGACTCGATCACAACCTGCGCGCCGACAGACTCCCAGGGCAGCGCCGCCGGATCTTTCTCTTTGAAAACCTTGATGACCTTGTCGTCGATGGAAATGCTGTCGGGACCCGCAGTAATCTCGTTGGGCAGGTTTCCCAGGATCGAATCGTACTTCAGCAGGTGCGCCAGCGTCTTCGGATCCGTGAGATCGTTGACGGCTACAAATTCCAGGTTAGGATCCTTGAGTGAAGTTCGCAGCACGTTGCGGCCGATGCGTCCAAAGCCGTTGATGCCTACTTTAATTGCCATGGTTCCTCCGTCTTTTATGAATGCAATTTGAAAACGAAATCAGAATTCGTCTGAGTCGAACAACGGACAGATGATGTTAGCAGGTGACAAGAGCGACGTAAATGACGGGCGCTACGGTTCAGCGAATTCGGTTTCCCACGAAGCAACGATCGGTCACGAAACGGTGTGCGCCTGATCCTTGACAGCCTCGGCGTTAAAGGTGATTTCGAGATAGGTATCGGTCCTGCCCCAGATCAGGGGCAACCGCGCTGCCCAGTATTTCCGGTTGATGGTTTCTCTCGCATGGGCCTGCTCTTCAGGCGGCAAAATGCGCGCCGATGCCGCGAGCTCTGGTCCAGTAACTCTTCCGCGAATGGTGCAGGCCGCAACGGTCACGTGGGGATTGTTGCGAATCCGTTTGGTCTTGCCCATATCACTTCGGGTCATCACATAAAGTCTTTCCGGATCTTCGCCGAACCATACCGGTGTAGCCACCTTCACTCCGGTTTTACGGAAGGTAGCGAGCGAGATGTATTTCTGGGCGCGAATGGAAACGGGGATGGTTGCGGACATATAAATCGCTTTCTTGACATCCTCCGCGAGTTTTCTCTGCGAACTCCGCGATAAGGCTTTCAGTCAGGATAATCCGAAGCTAGGGGTGACTGGCTGTCGCGGATGGTTCCCCGGGGTTCCCCACGGATTGCTCCCACCCTCAATTCTGTGTTAAAAGCCGTACATGCGTAAATGGATGCGCGATCGCCTAGCGCGCCGCAAAAAAACTCCGCAGGAGCCTACCGACCAACCCGCCCCCCCACCCTTGCAACCGGCGTATTTCGACGCCGAGCAGCAGCCCGATTCCTCCGCCGACAGCGCGGACGCCTCAGAAAAATCCGGCGCTCGCTCGGAGCCTGAGCAGGCCACTCCGCGTGCGCGCTTGGCGAGCATGGAAGTTGAAGAGCAAGGATCAGAAGAGGCCGCCGGAGAAGAGCAGCCAGTCGGCGCCGCCAGTTCGCAGCAGTCTGCCGGTAGCCAAAATTCCGGTCGCGGCCGGCGCCGCCGTGGTGGCCGGGGACGCGGGGGGCGCGGACGAGAGCAAGCGGTCGCCCAGGCGTTCGCTCCGGCAGCGGTGAAAGGCTCGATACCGATTCTGCCGGCAACCGACGAAGAGGAAGTTCCCGAGGCTGCCGAGCCAGAAGCAGCTCCCGCCGAGATTCCCGTGGCAGCCGCACCTAAAACGCCTGTGGTCGCGGCACCGGCCATGCAACGCGCGCCCAAAGGCGTAGTTGTGCTCGCCATCGGCTTGCCGGGATCGGGCAAGAGTTCGTGGTTCAAGCGCCACAATCTAGTTCCGCTCTCCAGCGACATGGTGCGCCAGTTGCTTTTTGACGATGTACGCGAGCAGCGCTTTCAGGATCTGGTGTTTTCCAATTTGCGATCCATGCTCAAGGCGCGCCTGATCGCCAAGCGCCCCATGAACTATGTGGACGCCACCAACCTCACCCCGCAGGAACGCCAGCACTGGATCAAGCTGGCCAAGGATTACCAATACGAAGTGCACGCCGTCTTTTTCGACGTACCGCTGGAAGTTTGCATCGAACGCCACCAGCGCCGCGACCGCGTCGTCCCCGAAGATGTAATGCGCCGCATGGCGGCCAAACTCAAGCCGCCCACGTTTGACGAAGGCATCGCGAAAATCACGGTAGTCCGGGTAAAGAAGAAGGAAGCGGAAGCGGCCCACCCGAGCGAGGCGAAGACCGAACAGTAAAAGGGACTGCGTGGCATTGGTCGCCTTGGCTGTCCCTCGAGCGCAGGGTTCGCCAGATCTTGAAAGATTTATTTCCTGGCCATCGAGATGAATTCTTAATCCCACCCTGTGTCCGCGCCTTTCTACGCAGGGAATCTGCGTGCGGTCGTCGATTCGGAAAGATAGGTCTTGACTTCAATAGTCGGAGTCCGATATAACGGAATCCGACTATGAAAGAAGACTTTAACCAGTTTTTGCCTCTTTCCCCTGCGGCCCTGCACATCTTGCTTGCTCTCGCAAGTGAAGATCGTCATGGATACGGAATTATGCGCGAGGTGGCCCGTCAGTCGGAGGGCCGCTACAAATTGGGTCCGGGTACTCTCTACGACAATTTGCAAAGACTGCTCGATCAAGACATTGTCGAAGAGCGTTCTCCGTGCTCCGCAGGCGATGACCCGAGGCGCCGCTATTATCGCCTGTCACGATTTGGCCGCGCTCTGCTGACGGCGGAGATTGCCCGACTCGAAAGCTTGGTCCGCGAAGCGAGACTCCATCTCAAGCCTCGTCCCGAGGGCGCACGATGACGCGCACCCTCTATCGATGGCTCATTGTTTTGCATCCGCCTGCGTTTCGTCTGCGCTTCGAGGAAGAACTTTTTTGGATATTCGACGAATCCAGTGAAGCGTCGGGCGCGGCGACGCTTCTCTATGACGCTGCCACTTCTCTGCTGCGACAGTGGCTGATTCGATCGGGAATGTGGAAGTGGGTGTTAGGAGGCATCGCCGGAGTCGTGCCCCTCCTTATCGCATTTGGAGCGTTTTTATTTCCATGTCCCATACATCCGTGATTTTGACCGAACGCGAATCGGCCGCTTCTGAGGTCGTCCCATGAGAAAGTGGCTTTGGAACATCTCGTACGTAGGTCTGGCTCTCCTCCTGTTGGCATTGGCCGGGGGCTTTACGTATGAACAGGTCGGTCAAGCCAGGGATGCTCGTCAACTGCCACCACGAGTGGGTCAGGCGGTCGACGTGGGTGGGCGCACTCTGAACTTGTACTGCTCCGGTCAGGGGACGCCGACGGTGATTCTTGAAACCGGAGGTAATTCGCCCGGTTACGAATGGATGCCACTCCAGTCCAAGATGGCGTCGTTCTCTCGTACCTGCTGGTACGACCGCGCGGGCGTAGGGTGGAGCGATCCGCCGTCGTCTCCGCGAACCAGCGCCACGATTGTTGGCGATCTGCACCAGGCGCTACAGCGTGCGGGGATTCTGCCACCCTACGTGATGGCTGGCGGTTCCGTCGGTGGCGAATATGTTCACATCTACACGGCCCACTACCCTTCGGAGGTTGTGGGTTTAGTGTTAATCGATTCAGCGAGCCCGGATATGCACGAACCGGATTTTTATCTTGGGAAAGCGAATCGCATGTCGAGCAGCAAGAGGCATCTGTTTTGCGTAGCCTTGCCAGTAATGGCGCGGTTTGGCATCCTACGTTTCATCGCAAGCCAAGAACGGCGCCCTGCTCCGCCGGATTTCACCCCCGAGCAAGCTTTCATCTTGGCGAAGCTCCGAGCGCAGCCCAAGGCGTTCCGGGCCGATGTCGAGCAGGCTTGCGCGGCCACCGACGAGGGCAGAATCGTCCCGAAAGCGGGCGGCGGAAACCCGGATATCGACGCCGCCGCGCGGAGCGCTGGTAGCCTGGGTAATCGCCCGCTGATCGTGCTGACGGCAGGAAGGTACTGGGCTCCGGAGGGTTTCGAAAAGGAGGCGGCGGAGTATCACGAGATCTGGGTACATCAATTGCAGGCCAGCCTGGCGGGCTTGTCAACTCGCGGTCGGCAAGTCATCGTGGATGCGGAGCACGATATGGCTGCGTCGCCGGACTCCATCGTCGTGGCAGTTCGGCAGGTCGTCGAGGAAGCGCGCAGCAAATGACCGCTGACGAAGGTCGATCTTCTATCCTTTGAAATAGGGCAGCATTTCCTTGAACGCCGCCGATCCGGAAGAGCGCAACAACTCGTAGATCATCATCTCAGCTGACGAGATCACGGCTCCGGCGTCGCGCATTCGCTCCAGGCCGATCTTCCAATTCCACTCCGTTCGTGAACTCACCGCGTCCGATGCAACATGGACCAGGTAGCCTTCGCGTAAAGCGGCCAGGGCGGTTTGCGTCACGCAGATGTGGCTCTCCATGCCGCATAAAAGAAGAGTGTTGCGATTTCCCGGCAAGCCCCTAAGAACGCCACAAAAAGCATCGCTGCCAAAACAGGAGAAGCGATCTTTATCAATCGCTTGCGTCTCCGGCAGAAGGGAGGCGACCTCGGGAACAGTTGGTCCCAACCCCCTGGCATATTGCGTGGTCACGAGGGTAGGAATCTTCAGCACCCGCGCCGCACGGATCAGCAGTTGCGCGTTGCGCACCAGTCGTTCTTTCTGGAAAATTGGCGGCAGCAGCTTCTCCTGAATATCCACTACGACGAGCGCACACTGCTCAGGCTCCAACGCGCGTCGCACAAGTTCGGAGTAGTGTTCCGCAGTTTCGACGATAGTGACCATAGAGATCTCCTTGCGGGATAACCGTAGAGTTTACCGCGAGCGTGCGGCCGGAGCACAAGGCCGGGGGTGGTGGACTGGAACGGCCCTATGGTTGTTAACCGGCAACTGACCATCGGCACTGGCCACTGCTTTGCGCATTGACTGCCTCTCGCGCTCGTTGGATAATGAATTCGTTGCCCCCTCGTTCAACGGCTAGGACACCTGCCTCTGGAGCAGGTTATCGGGGTTCGAATCCCTGGGGGGCAGCCAGATTTTTCCCGCCGCTAGAGCTTGCCGTACTACAGAAACTTGCTAGTCTAAGACCCCTTTTTTGATGCCGTACTCTACAGTGCTCACGGTATTGTGAGGCATGCATGGGTGATTTAAGTTGGAATCCTCTTCAGTACACGCCCCCAAACAGGTGCCGGTTCACTGGGAGAACTGGCACCTGGCCTTCCTTCAAAAAATCAACCGCCATTTGCGATCCAGCCATTTCGTACAGCCATATTTTGACCTCCCTACCCGCTCTGCGGTAATGACAGGCCCCGCCGCCGAGGCTAGGCTCGAAGCTGTGACCAATTGCAGCGCTCAGGCGCTGAAGGCAATTCGGAGGTCCACTCGCGATGGGGAGGCTTCCACACAAAGGAGAAGCTAATGAGCATTTGGACGATTCTATTCGTGATTTTGCTGATCGCCTGGATCACCGGTTTCACGGTTTTCCACGTTGCCGGCGGCTTGATTCACCTGCTGCTGATATTCGCGATCATATCGTTAATTCTGCACTTCGTGACCGGACGAAGAACCGCATAGCCGCGGCGGGCCACAGCGTCCGCCTCGGTAGCCTTTATCATCCCTTGCCGCGCATTCGCCAGCGGCAAGGGATTTGTCTTGGTGGCGTTCTCCCGGCCGGACTCCCGAAGCCCCTGGGTTTCAAAACGTCTTGACGAATCGGCTCGAACAGGCACACAATCGGCCTATGCTGGGGGACTAGCTTGTTGGGGCCAATCTCATAATTTATTTTCTTATCCTATTCGGCACGGCCGGCTCCGGCTGCCCGTTGCCTCCATAAGTAAAATTTCTTTTCATAGCGATCGGCATTATGGAAGTCAGAGGTTCTTATCCTGCTAAGGAGGAACCGTGCCAACCGATCGGATTTGCACCGCGTTGTGCTCTCGGTCTAAACGCTCTTTTTTCGCCTGCCTGTTGGTTGTAATGCTCTCCGCGGCGCTGGGAGCTGCGCAGAAAACAGCCCCTAGCGCCAGTGTCCCTCCCAAATATGATCTTCATACCGAGACCAAGGCCAAGGGACTGATCGATGAGGTGAATCAGCTTCCCTGGGGTCCGAAGCTGGATATCACGGAGCTGATCCTCAAAAGCGGCGAAGAAAAACTCCACGTTTATGTCTGTCCTAAAGCTTTTCAAGACGAGATCGGCGTCACCTTCGCCAAGGGCGACGATATCTCTGTGACCGGATCAAAAGTGAAACAAGATACACAAGACGTGATCCTGGTGCGTGAACTGGTCAAGGGCACCGATACGCTTGTCTTTCGCGACGACAAAGGCAGTCCTGTGTGGAATGAGAAAACCGGGAAGTAACGAGGTCAAGGAGAGTACCGGGGAGGGCGCGAAGTTCAGTCGTGAAGATTAACGTCTCAGCTCCCTACAAACCGTGCATATAAACTGCGGGCCACTGCGGCATCGGTCGTCCCCTTGATAATCGCCCGCCCGTCGGGAAACAAGGTCATCTCGTAGGGCTCGCGCCAGAACTTCAATACGAATTCGTTGTGCCGGACGACGCCGTGCGGACCCAACCGCCGCTCCATCTCGGCAAAATCAATGGGCCGGGCGCGCTCGTGGATCTGCACCGAATTCCGCCCGCACATCGTAATATGCGGTCGTCCCTTGCCTGCCAGATGAATGAAATCCCGCTGGCCGCAGGCCCGGCAACCGGTCCGCGGTTTATCTGCTGCAATTTCCGCCTGCTCGTTCGTCCACACATCGTGGGACCAAAGGGTCTGGCGCAACTTCTCAGCCGCCTCGCCGCCGATCAACAACTTGACGGCCTCGGTGGCGGCAATCGAGGCCACCAGGTTGACGGCGCTGTTGAGAATTCCCGAGGTTTCACAGGTCTCAACCAAGCCGCCCGGTGTATCGGGAAAGATGCACGCCAGGCAGGCCGTCTTCCCGGGCAGCACATTTAACGTGACCCCGTAACTGCCCACAGCCGCCGCATAAATCCATGGTCTGGAATATTTCACCGCATAATCATTGACCAGGTATCGCGTCTCGAAGTTATCGGTTCCATCGAGGGTTACATTGATTTCTTCAAGTAAAGTATCAATATTGCCCGGAATCAGATCGTCGACCTTCGCTTCCACAACAATCTGCGAATTGAAGGCTGCGATCCGGCGCGCAGCGGCAATTGCCTTGGGCAAACTCTCCGCCGCATCCGCCTCCTCGAACAGCGACTGCCGCTGCAAGTTGCTGGGCTCGACGTAATCGCGATCGATAATCCGCAGCAATCCAACGCCGGCCCGCGCCAGCAATCCCGCCAGCGCCGACCCGGTTGCCCCGCAGCCGACAATCGCAACTCGACTCCCAGCCAGCCGGCGCTGGCCCTCCGCGCCGATCCCGCGAAACAAAATCTGCCGTGAATACCGTTCCTCGAATTTATCTTTTCCCAAAGGATTGCCTTCGTGACTCTGTCTTGGATCAGGCACTACTCAAGGCGGTCATCAGCATCCGACCACGAAACCTTTATTATAAGTGTCGGGTTTGCTTTTGCCGCAGAGGCACTATAAAAGTCAGCAGCCCTTCAGGGAAAGTAGTTAACGGGCATAAGGGATTTATTTGCACAGAAATCGCGCAGCATTCGTGCTCCTGATCTTAATGATTGG
>CAWFUK010000019.1:0-29140 GCA_963818935.1 uncultured Acidobacteriaceae bacterium | reverse complement strand
ACTACGAACACTAAGGGGCGCCGCCCCCCGCGCGAGGACAAGGGGTGTCCCCAACCTTCCGCGCTGCGCTTGTGCAGGCCGGGTGATTCCCCACCCCTTGCCTCTTGCTACCCCCGATCTCTCCGCCGATGGGCTCGAAGGTGTTGGGTTCACCAACACCTTAAATCCATTTTGAAAGGCAGAAAAACACATGGACCGCGAAAAGGGAAAAGAACTCATTGACAACGCACTCACGAAGCTTCAGGCCGCGCTTGAGGAAGGCGGAAGCGCAACCCTCAAGACCTACCTGTCGGTAATGGCTAAATTTCATCGGTACTCATTCGGCAATTGCCTGCTTATCGCTGCCCAGCGGCCAGACGCTACCGACGTAGCCGGTTTCAGGGCCTGGAATCGTTTCGGCCGACACGTCCGAAAGGGCGAGAAGGGAATTCTAATCCTTGCCCCCATGGTGGGCAAGAAGCGCATCCGCGACGACAAGGGCGACGAGCACGAGACCTCCACTCTATTCGGTTTTCGGAGCGCGTACGTTTTTGATCGGGTCCAGACCGAAGGCGAACCGCTCCCAGACTTCGCCACCGTAAAAGGCGATCCCGCCGAATACACGGCCCGTATGCGAGCGCTTATTACTGGCAGCGGAATCACGCTGGATTACGATGCGAGCATTGCACCGGCAAACGGCGTTTCTTGCGGCGGGGCTATCCGTGTGCTGCCCGGTTTGTCACCGGCCGAGGAATTTTCTGTTCTCGTCCACGAATACGCCCACGAGCAGTTACACCGGTCAACCGAGCGCAAGCGGCCCGACTCCCGCACCGTCAGAGAGACCGAAGCCGAGGCGGTTGCTTTCGTGGTCTCCGAAGCCATCGGCCTCGACACTAACAGCGCCAGTTCCGATTACATCTTGACCTACCACGGCGACAAGGCCGTACTTGCCGAATCGCTCAGCGCGATCCAGGCGACCGCCGCCAGAATCATCAGGGCCATCACAGGGGCGTCAGACGACGCCCCCGCCGCCGAACACCATGAACGCCAGGGCAATCACAGCAGCCGATCTATTTTGCGGGGCAGGGGGAGCCAGCAGCGGCCTTCGGAGCGCTTGCGAAGCAATGGGCTATGACTTGGATTTGACTGCTATCAACCATTGGGACGTTGCTATCGCAACGCACAGCAGCCTAGAGGTACAGGAAGGGGGGGTGCTGGCCATCACCCACCCCTTCCCGGCTCGTCCTAGCGCCTCTAAATGCGAAGTTTTGCCGTCCAGAACGCCACAACGCAAGCCGCACCAAAAAGCCGCCTGCAGGGGTGCGGCCGACCTGGTCGGCCGCGTCTTTACTCTACCGGGCAGCCGCCGTCCTCTGCCGCCGCCTGCAGAAGGCCAATTTCGACAGCCTCTTTACAAACGCTGTGGGCTCTCGCGTCCGGAGCCGAGGCGTCGGCTGCCGACTCGATTGGCTCTCCGCAAATTGTGCAGCTTTCCGGCTCCTCTCGCAAGCTGGTCATGCTGAACATATCGGCAGCCGACCCTCGTCTTTCCACGGCTAACGCCGTATCCGCGCGAAGAATCCCGCGCGGCCAGCCGCTTTGACTGTAACTCGGGGTTCTTGATCTTCACCCAAGTTCACGGTTCCAAACCCCCGCCGCTCGTGGCCTTTAGACCGCTACTCGGGTTCCGCATTGTCGTAAAGCCATTGCTCTGCTCTTCTGTCCGCCTCATCCATTTCCATGTGTTTCATTTCCACGTCTTTCGCCCAGAAGTGTTGCAGGATTTCCTCCGCCGTATTCTCTAGGACGACTCTCGCTTTCGGTTTGTCCAACTGCCCGCCTTTTGCTACTATCGCCAGTGCCCGGCGATGTTCAGCTACAACAATTGCGAGCTTTCGTTTTGGCGTTTGGTACTTCTGCTTTATGTGCTCGTCCAGCGCGGTTCTGGCCTTGCCTATCGCTTCATCGGCCCGATTAATCGCTTCCTGCGCGCCCTTCGCGTTTGGCAGGTTCCCCTCTCGGTACCACCTGTTCTGCCCCGCCACTACAGTGCCGTACTCTGACAGAGCAGTTATCAACTTGTCTTGCAATGGTCCACATTCGTGGCAAAAGGAGTTCATAGTCCTAGAGTCTAGTCCAACCCGCCGCTGCGCAGGGCGGCCGACTCGGCCGACCGCCCAGCCTCGCACATTCGTGCTACGGCTGTTTTTCCCCTACCCCTCTCAACTCTGCGCCAGCGCTGGCCTCTGAAATTCAGCGCAGCTCGCCGGCACGGGTGCGATCGCGCACGGAACGTGCTACGGCCTATCCGATCAAACGCGCTAAGGGGCGCCGCCCCCCGCGCGAGGCAAGGGGTGTCCCCATCTTTCGCTTCGCTGCAAGACGGCGCTCCGCGCCGCCGTGCCGGTGGGTGATCCCTCTCCCCCTGCCTCTTGCTACCCCCGATCTCTCCGCCGATGGGCTCGAAGGTGTTGGGTTCACCAACACCTTAAATCCATTTCGAAAGGCAGAAGGACATGAAGATGCGAGTGCAAGCGGAATCCGAAACTGAAGCGTGCGAGGTTTGCGGGCTGTCGCCCTGTGAATGTGACGAGATAGAGGGCGATGATTTAGCGGACGACGCGGAAGAGGAACAGCCAAGCCGACGCCAGCTTAAAGAGGCGGAAGAGGCAGCCCGACGAAAGGCATACAGGCGTGATCGGGGTATAGCGTTAGCTGCCGCGAACCCAGCCGATGCGCCCCAGGCGCTTTATGAAGACTACTTGCGCCAGGCCCGGAATTTCGAAGATGTAGGCGTGACCAACGAGGCTCTTTTGAGCCTGAACACACACTGTCCCGACTTGGACCACAACGACGGCGCGAAGGTGGCCACCCTTGCCCGCCTAATCTCCGAAGGAATTCTCACGCCGGCCACCGAGAATTCTACCAGCTTCGCCATCAACAGCGAACGGCTTCCCACTGACACGCGGGATCTCTACAGAACCGCGCTGGACTATTTGGCACACAAACACATCGCGCCGACGCTCAGCTATCATTGCGTGCAATACGGCGCTGGGATCTATCGACACCGCGACCGCGAAGCTATTCTTGCTCGCTTGCAGGCTGAGGGATACATCGGCTCTGACTACACCGTGCGGAGGCGTCCCGAGGGTGCCACGGTCGAGACGTATTTCTATCAGGGCCGTTTCGGCCAGGCTGAGGTTGTGCTCTCAATTGAGGACGGCGGTTTTTACGCCCGCGCCGGATGTAGTGTCCATTGCGGCGATACAGAAGGACGCGGCTCATGGCGGGCTGTTTACCCGCCCGAGCATAATTACTCCACTAACCCGGAAGCCACGACTTGGCAGACGCGCGAGGCCGCACGGAGCGCCGCGATTATTGCCGTTGCCAGAGAAGCGGAGGAGACAGCTTTCGATGCTGGTTTTCATCCGACCTGGAGGCCCCAGGTTCCAACCGAGGCCAACAAGATACGAACGTGGGCCGAATACCTCAACGGAGCGCCGCTTCCACAGCAGTTCACCGATAAGAAACGCAGCGAGAGGGAAGAGTTTTTGCGTTCCCGTGGCAAGGATGCAGATCCCACGAGTGAAGCGGAAGACATCGGACAACTCACTCTTTTTTAGATTGACATAAAACCACTAAGCGGTTAAAATAGATATAGGAGAACAGAGCATCGTGAACAGTCTAGAGCAGGCAGCGCGTAACGTCATGGAGAACCACGGGACAGAACTTGGAGAGATTCGAAAAGCCCTCGCCACGAATTTTGATGTACCCGCCCAACGCTCGATAAACGCTGGGTTCGCGCGCATGGACGTGCCGCGATTCACCCGCGCGGGTGACGATCTGTGGGAAATGATTGTCGCACTCGAAAACGGTACGGAATACCAAAAACCACCGCGACGCCTCGTTGACCGGTGGGCAGCCTATTAGGAAGGAGAGCGGGAGATCCCACCTGACCGCCCCCGGCGCATGACGACGGCCGGCCAGGTGGGAACGGGGAGATATGCCAGGAACAACAGGTAAACGAGCACGCCCAGCAGCGGGCAACCATGCGTTTTGCCGAAAAGCGCTCAAACGGACGATGATCGCCGCTTTGAATTCCATGGTCCAAATGGCGAATACGATTACAGCCTACGCCACGCCGACTGTTTAGCGAGCGCGAGAGCTGAAGGGTGGCAGAACTTGCTAAATAGTCGGGCTGAAGTGGCCAGCAACGCCGCCGACCGAGCGGCACAGGAAGGAGAAACACATGCGTAACATCCTCAGGTTCATGATGATTTGTTTTCTGATCGGGCTAGCGCTTGGGAAATTGATGCGCTGGGCTGCTAGGAGCCTTGCACCCCGACCGGCTACCGCAGCACGACATTAGGAGAAGAGGCACAATGAGAACATCCAGCGCGAACAGCGCGGAGGAACACATTTTGAGGTGCGGCATGCCCGGATGCAATCGTGACGAGATACACACCGAAATAGAAAGGGCTCTGGAGGCGGGCCGCAACGCCCGCGAGCGCGTGAAGGCCAAGGTGAAAAACCTTCACGCGCTCGGGATCTGTGACAACAACGGGCGGCTGATCCGGAAGGATCTCCCCAACGATATGCGGCCTGATTCTAAGACGGAAGTGTAAACGTTGGCCCGCCCGACAATGACTGTCGTTGCCGGTCCTGCCGGGTCCGGCAAGTCCGTTGCCTTTCCCGTTTACGAACTCTGTGAGACCGCCTGGAACACAGACGACCGCTGCAAGGCACTCAACCAGGGCTCATCTCAAAACATCCCTCCGGAGATTCGCCAGCAAGCAATCCGTGAAACCCACGACTTTTTAGAACGCAACATCGCTGAGCATCGGAGCTTTGCTATCGAGACGACGCTCAGAGTTCCAGTCGCCATCGAGCAGGCCAAGGAAGCCAAAGCGCACGGATTCGAAACGCGCATGATATACGTTGCCTTGAACGACCCCCTCAAGAATGTTCAACGCGTGACGATGCGCGCCCTGGAGGGCGGGCACTCAGCGCCAGCCGAATTCATCGAGGAGACGTATCGGCAGAGTCTTGGGAATTTACCCGCCGCGCTTGGTACCTTCGATAGCGTCTGGGTTTACGATAACAGCCTTGACGGAACAGGCCCGGAACTCGTTTACCAGACCGTCGAAAAACACCCTTGTTACGTCGCGCCGGAACATGATACTCCGTCCTGGCTTTCACACGCCCTCCAGGGGACGGACTTCGCAATCACGCCCCAGCTCAGGAAACAGATCGAGGACATCCAGGGGCCACAGATCGCGGCTCCACTCGACGCCACTACCCGAAATGCCGCGAATCACTTGAACGCTTTCGGCACCGATGCCTTCCGCATTGCCGTTCGCAACCCGGAAAGCGGACAGGTCAAGCTGATCGACTTGTCCAAAGGTGAAGTTCTCGACAACATCAAATTTTTGAAGCAGGAGAATTACAAAGGAAACGATATTCTCCTCAGACCGGCCGGCGACCACGCCGTGGTGATGATCGATGGGCTAAGCGCCGACTCGCTACAGCAAATGCGCGGTCGAGGGATTGACCCTGCGGTAGTCGTGCAGTCGTCTCACGGCACCTTTCAGGCTTGGATCAAACTAGGCCCCGATTCTGTACCGCGCCAGGTCCGTTATGACGTTGGCAAGATGCTCGCCAATGAATTCCACGCTGACGCTGCCACCACAGACCAGTACGGCCGCCTTGCCGGATTCGCTAATCGATCCGAACCACGAGTTGACGGCAAACTCACCTGGATAACGCTTGAGAGTCATTCTGGCCAGGTCGTAGACTGCGGTTTAGCGGCTGAGCTGCTCACGGCAGCCGCAACACGGAAACATCAGGATATCCACCCTGACCGCAAACAGCAGAAGCAGCGCGAACACTCCCGAGACGGCGGCATGGAAATCTGAGACATATAGCTCAACTATCCTTGCACCCAGTCGATACGAAAAAGAGTGAACGGCCCATCATCAGCAGCGCCGGATGATATACAAAAAGAGCTTCTTTGCTTGTCGGATAGTCTCAGGATGCTCCGAGAAACCGGGGACGCCTCGCTATGGCCACCGAACACGCCCGCAAGCGCTTTCATGCACGTTTTCGTCTTGGTGTTGCACTCGGGTTAGTTCTCGGTTTCAGCATCGGCTACACTACCAATGCTGTACTCCGAAATAACGACCGCGACGAGCTGGCCGGCAGGCCCCCGCACGGAACGTGCTACGGCCTATCCGATCAAACGCGCTAAGGGGCGCCGCCCCCCGCGCGAGGCAAGGGGTGTCCCCATCTTTCGCTTCGCTGCAAGACGAGCGTACAACTCCCCACCAAAGATGGATAGGAGGCTCTTTTTTCCTTGACCGAAAACCGCTAAGTGGTTTACTCTAGATCTTGTTCTGAACGGATTTCTAGTGGATGTGGAATGGGCGGTTCCTGAGGGAGCAACCTAGGGCTTCACTCGGGAAAGCCCGGAGTTCGGTCCGGGCCTTCCACAAGAAGCTAGAAAGGAGGATCAGTTTATGATCCTTGTGACTGGTAAAGATCCGGTCAGCTTTCTTTGGCCGGATAACGGCGCTCGTCGTCTGGAACCGTAAGGCCCAGCGGTAGGCGCTACGCAAAGGCCGGGAGCCGCCAGCTCCCGGCCCTTGCTACCAGCAATTATAGGGCAGAACAGGAGAAAAGGGAATGCCACAGAAATTCAGCCGAGAGGGTCCGCCTGGAGACTCGGTAGTGCGTCTTTCATGCGGGAAGGACCACACCGAGGAGGAGATCGTCCGAGCCTATAAATCGGTTATCGGCAGCCGCCAGACGCCGCACGCTGGGCCTGGTCGGCCGAAGGCGCCGAGGTGTAAGCGTTGCGGCAAAGTTCCAAGCAGGTGCGGATGCAAGAGCGGCCCAGGAAAAGCACAATGAACCCAATTCAGTATGTGGTACATTTGTCTCTTCTGAAACCGAAAGGCGGAAACTAGCGTGCCAGCAATGTTCCACGGTGCGCGCCAGGCTCAGGGCAGCACGCTTGGCCGAGCGCTCCTCATCTACAGCGGTTGCCTGCTCATTTTTGTGTTTCTCATTCGGATCGAATTTTTGGTGCGCGATGACTTTAGGCTTTCGTGGCTGGTCATCGCGAGCGCTTGTGTTTATTTCGCTCTCGGTTTCACGCTGAGTCGTGCCGTCTTGCGCCACATCATTACGTGGCACCCACTTTGGAATACCGTTTCTAATGTTGCTTCGACCAAGTTCAACCTCTTTGTGCTCTGGCCGATCCTGTATCCGGTCCTCTTTCTAGAACTGCTAGTGATGAAGATTTTATGACACAGTTCTCTGACTTCGCCATCAACGAGGTCGCACAATGAATAAAAACTCCATCCAGAGAATCGCCGGTCTTGTTCTTGTACTCTTCCTGTCCGCGCTCGCAGGTGTTGCCGGACAGCGCGTTCTCACGTCATACAGCGCTTCCGTTGTGCATATCGCGGACGGGGATACCATCACCGTATTTCACGATGACCACCGCGTTCGCATCCGTCTCTGGGGCATCGACGCGCCCGAGATGGCGCAGGCCTGGGGACCCGAAGCCAAGCAATTCACCGCCGCCCGCGTCGAAGGGCAGACCGTTACCTTGCAAGTTCACGATACCGACCGCTACGGCCGCACTGTCGCCGAAGT
Source organism: uncultured Acidobacteriaceae bacterium (assembly GCA_963818935.1). Lineage (GTDB taxonomy): Bacteria > Acidobacteriota > Terriglobia > Terriglobales > Acidobacteriaceae > Sulfotelmatobacter. Next base: position 21,502 of record CAWFUK010000019.1, on the reverse strand, counting down.
GATCCTGCCCGACGGCCGCTCGCTCAACCGCGAGCTGGTCCGCGCCGGTCTTGCCTGGTGGTATCGCCATTATGCGCCAGCCGACCGCGAGCTGGCTGAGCTGGAGGAACAAGCTCGCGCGGCGCGGCGCGGCCTTTGGGCCGATTCCGCTCCGATTGCTCCATGGGACTTTCGAAAACTGGAAAGTGAAAAGACCCAATAAACCGATGTCATTGCAAGGAAAGGAAAAGCGGCCCCGGAGCGCGACCCCCAGGGCCGTCCGAAAGAGATCGAGGAAGGGACCCCCGACCCTATGACAATTCTAACCAAAACACCCAAGCGCGGCCTTATCAAAGCGGCCGAGGCGATGAATGGTGTGCTGCCCTTCGATGCCATAAACACGGTACCGGAGACCCCGGAAAAACAGCCACGACAGACGAAGATTTCCGGCCCCCGCGATCACAAAGCAGAAGCACAAGCCGCGAAACACAAATTCGCTCAGGCTGCTGCCGACTTAAGGCTTGCGCGGGAAGACGACTCTTTGGGCGACGACGTTTTCAAAATCGCTCAGACCATGATTCTCTGTACGCTTCCATATCGCCCAACCGAGGGAGAGAGGCAGATCACCAAGAAGGCCCGCCTTTCTGACGGTTCGATGTTGTCAGTAACATTTACAGCGGGCCGCGAGGATGTGCCACTTCCCTACGGCGCGGACCGGAAGCTACTTACTTGGATGATTGATCGCTGTATCCAGTCGGACGTCCCATTGATCGAGTGGCACACCGCCACGGAATACATGCGGGACATCGGGCTTACTGACGCCGGCAACAACCTCCGTGAGCTAAAGCAGCGGTTTCGCAGGTTGGCTGGTTTGCTCATCACCATCGAGCGGCGCTCACTTGCCAGTGAGCGCGGCAAGATGCTCGCTTTCATCGAGGAATGGAATCTGCCGCACTCGGTCGATCTTGAGGCCGAAAAGGCGGGCCAGGACAGGCTGCCTGCCGTCCGCGAGCATTATGGCTTCCTGATGAATGAGAAGCTTTTCCAAGAAGTGAAGAAGAACCATGTTGTGATCCCCAGGCGTTTTTGGCTCCGCACGAGAAATATCGGCAGTCAGATGCAAGACTACATCCTCTGGCTTCTGTACCGCTGCTACTGTGCCCAGAGCGAGACTTTTATCCCATGGGACAAGCTGCGCGATCAGCTATGGCAGGCTGACAAGAAAATCAACCGCATCAAAATGCGCTTCACAAAGGCTGTACGCTTCCTGAAGGCGATTTGGCCTGAAGTCAATGTTCAAGTGCTAGCCGAAGGTCTTTTAATCGGCCCTTCTACCAAGCCGTTGCTTCCGGATGATCCCGGCAAAAACCGCGTCCGAAGGCTTGTAAAGCACTAGCACTTTAATTTCAATCACTTACCTCCGTACTTGTGGGACCACCTGCCTTCCCGTGGTGCCGTGGGAAGAACGAGTTAGAGCTGATGGGAGGCCCCAAATCGGTCTTCCGTACCTCCGGGACCACCTATTTTCGTTCAATTCACCACAGCGCACCTCCGTACTTCCGGGACCAGTTCGCCGTACCTCCGGGACCGCTTGTTTCCGTACTTCCGGGACCACCATGAAGGCGCAGTTATTCACAGCAAGGGGTGTGGAAATCTAACATTTGCACCGTACCTCCGGGACCCGTTTTCCGTACTTCCAGGACCGGTTTTGCCGTACCTCCGGGACTAATCCGCCGTACCTCCGGGACTCCCTATAAGGAAGCAAGAGATTTCATGTGTAATCAAGTGAACAGTAGTAGGGCGCTCCAAAGCTGTGAGTTTGTGCAAAACTTAACGGGACCACAACCCAATCGGTAGGCTTCGCCCGCTTCAATCAACATGGAGGGAAGCGAGTTCCCCGCTCCCCTCCAAACCACCTCTCACCCAAAAGGTGCGCCTTCGGCGAGTCAACCCAACCCAATATGGGGAAAGCGGGGTTCCCCGCTTCCCCCAACCCCCCATCACTCCGCCTTCGCCGCCAGGCAGGCTCGGGGGATGTGCTCAAACCCAGCACACCCCCGAGCCCAGCTTGCGGCTTTCCGCTGCGTCAAGGCACGCTTCGCTCTGCGGCCTTGACGCCCACACCGCTCCAAGACCCCATCCTTTGAAAACAACTGCTAAAACCCACCCCGCTGCGCAAGGCGCGGCTCAGGGCACGTTGGCCGCTCGCCAGGAGGCTTCGTAGTCCGGTCGCATACCGATCACGCCAGAGGCCGCATAATGGGCGTCCATTCCGCGCGGGGCCTGAGTCGCAAAACTTCTAAGTTTTGCGACCAGCCGAGGAATCGCGCTTTCCGGGCCTTTTTTGTTTGCAAAACTCTACTGCAAAAGTGTACGCTTTTGCAAGGACATTTGCGAAGCAGTTTTGAAGGGAGCCACAGATCGTGAAAATCGGCTACGCGCGTGTTTCCACTCTAGATCAAAACCTCGATTTACAGCTTCAGGTGTTGAAAAAAGCAGCTTGCGCGAAGATCTTTCGGGAAAAGGTCTCCGGAGCCAGCCGCCAGAGGCCCGAATTCCAGCGGATGCTTGACCAGCTCCGCCAAGACGACATTGTGGTCGTCTGGAAGCTTGATCGCTTGGCACGCTCCACTCGCGCGCTACTGGAGACCATGGAGACCATCTCAGACGTGGGTGCCCGGTTCCAATCGCTCTCAGAACCATGGGCCGACACCACAACCCACGCCGGCAAGATGATTATGACCGTCTTCGCCGGCATTGCCGAGTTCGAACGTGACCTCATACGCGAACGCACCCAGGCCGGCCGCATCGCGGCCAAGAGCCGAGGCGTCCTGTTCGGCCGGCCGCGAAAGATGAATCCGCAGCAAGCTTCGCTTGCACAGCGTCTCATCCATGAGGGCAGGGACATCCGGGAGATTGCGGAGACCTTTAAGGTTCACCCGGCGACAATCTACCGTCTGACGACGGCCATCAAGGACAGATTCATGGATTCAGCGATAAGATCCGATTAGTAGCGAGGGGGTGTTTTTATGAACGACAATTCTCAGTCCCTCTGGCAGTCCGAGCTTAACTCCTTAGCCGCACAATCGCGCCACTGGTGGGTTCGGCGCTGGCCACCGCGCCTTATCGTTCGGCGGACAAATACCATGCCCTGGTGGTTTCCGCCGCTCCTGCGCTTCGAGAGCCGCCCCGGAGCATGGACATTCTGGAATCTAATCTTCGTATCCGAAGAACTCCTCGACTGCCCAGCCGAGATGAGGCACTATCTTTCACATCACGAATTCGGCCACATCGAACGCGTTCACTTCCTACAGCTCATGATGGCGCTGACCATTGCCGCGTTCTGTGTGAGTTGTTCTTTGTTAGCCCCTCACTTCAGTTGGCTGTCAGTCCTTAGAGCGTCGCACACTCTCCCTATTGTGCTTGCGACGTGTTTCTTTGCATCTTTCTTGCGAGCATTTACCCTCATCAGCATTTTAAGCGAGTATCAGGCCGATGCTTTTGCCGCCCAGCGCATCGGCTCCGAAGCCGTGCAGCGCGGCATACGCTGGTTGGCGCAGACCTCCGGCCGAGGGCTCACAACCGAGCGACGCAAACGCCTTAACCGCCTTCGGAGCCGCGCTACAAAATTGAGAACCGGAAGCTTTTGCGATACAGCCTCATTCCGAACCCCTCTCCGATTCGATCCAAAGCCCTAAGGGGCGCCGCCCCCCGCGCGAGGCAAGGGGTATCCCCATCTTTCGCTTCGCTGCAAGACGGCGCTCCGCGCCGCCGTTCCGGTGGGTGATCCCCCTCCCCCTGCCTCTTGCTACCCCCGATCTCTCCGCCGATGGGCTCGAAGGTGTTGGGTTCACCAACACCTTAAATCCATTTTGAAAGGCAGAGAACACATGGAACCAGTTCAATACCGAGGGCCGAACGGAATGCAGTATAGGCCGCGTGCGACCGAAGCAGAAATATTGTCGAGTTTCTTGGAGTCCGGCAAGGGCTTCTGTTTAGGCTGCGGTTCGGAAGCGGACGGCGTCGAACCCGATGCACGCCAATACAGGTGCGAGGTCCGCCAGGTCTATGGGCTCGAAGAACTCTTGATTATGGACCTGATTCTCTTCACCGATGGCGACGGGGGAACACCATGCAAGTCAAACTGACGGACGAACAGAAAGCAGCCATTCTTGAAGCGCTCTCAAAGAGCGTGGAAGATAATAAAAATTACCTCCGTTTTGCGAAGGCGCGGCGTGATTATGGAACCGAGTGGCCTATGTTCGCAGGATCGAAAGCGCGACATTTTTTCACCCTCGGGAACGCTCTTAGAGCGCTTGGAGCGCCCCGGTTCGCTGAGGATGCGGAAGCACTCGCAATGGAGTTTCTTAACGAGACTGCCCGCGAACTCCAGCCGAGCTGAACTGAAAAAACACGTCCGGCCCCGTGCTTGCACGGGGCTGGCTTTCCCGCAAGATGTAGCCTGCTCTTAACGCGACATTTTTCTGGATGGGTCTGCGCAACCGCATTTCCGCTCCGTCCTCCCACACACTGGGCAGCGCGGCAGCCTGGGTCGGCCGCCCATGCGCCCAATGCGGCTCAACTCGTCCGGCGGAAGCGCGGCGCGCGCTTGACCGCCCTTGCGGCCCAGCTCGACGGCGGCGGGGTTCTTGGGGGTGCCCATCAGCGGGCCTCGTCGGGGCTCAACTTCACGACCGCGTAGCGCGGCCGCGTCTCTTCCCCCTCGGGGTTGACCTCTTCTGGCGCGACCCAGTCCCCCGAGCGATCCAGCGTGGCGCGCAGGGCCACGGCAGCGCGATAGCCAGTAACCACGACGAATCCCTGTGATCCGAGATCGGCGGTGGTAGATGGTGCCCCGTCATCCCATGCGGTCCGGAAAAACTGCCCACCGTGCTCTTTCGGAGAGCCGAAAAAGACGCTCTCGCTATCGGGGCATCCGTCATCCCAGCCGTTTGCGTCGCTTACATAGATTGCGTATTTGTTTGCCATTTCCGTTTCTCCCGCGTTAGCGGGCCTCCTCTTCGGTCGCCTCTTCGTCAAGTTCGGTCGCCATCCAGTAATCGTTGTAGCGACCGCTCCCGCCCTGTGTGCTGTCGGGATTTTTGCCGTCGGGCCAGTTGGTGAATTGAGCGACAGCTTGTTCGGGCGATTCTGCCCGGATGCCCTCGTACGTCTCGACATCCTTTTCGGTGACTCCAGCGATTCCGACCATGTGCTCTACCGTGTATGTTTTCAGTTGCAGTGCCATTTTCGTTTCTCCTTTTTCTCTCAACCGCAAGACCAGTATAACGTAGCGGTAGGTTTATGTCAAGAGGTGGTGATAACAAAAATTAAACTATATTTTACGTGGAATCAATCAGTTAGCAATAACTCATAATTAGATGGCACATGGATTACCGCGCGATGGGCTGTGCTCACCCTGCTAGACATTTACGCTTCAATCCTCTCCGGCTCGGCAATCTCAATCAGGCCATCCGATGCGCCGAACGCTGGCGCGTAGGTCCACCCGAAATAATCGGTATCGCCAAATCGTTCTGCTGCAACCGCTTCGCAGGACGTATTGTCAGATCCGACGATTTCAGCGACAACCTCCCGGCTGCTCGTGTCGTAGATGTAGAGGGTCATTTAGGCCACCATCCCAAGCCACTGGCCTTTGCTGTCAAACATCGGAATCAGGGGCTTACGTACCGCGTCAAGCTCGGCAGGAGTGCCGCAAACTATCGTGCGGCAGTTGGCAATCGAGCAATCGGGAGTGACGCCAAGCGTGTCCAGCAGTTCCCGGAGTTCAGGGGTTGCGTACCGGACGACCAGTCGGATAGCAGGCTTGCCGTCTTTCATTACCTTTTCGAGTTGCAGTGTGGGGTTGCTCATGACTCAATATCTCCTTTTTCTCTCAACCGCAAGACCATAATAACGTAGCGCTATGTTTATGTCAAGCGTTATTTTTGCGCCGTGCGGAGCTGCGTAACTCAGTACTCGGCTATCTCAAGTACTATAAAACTCACCCTATTTATGGCTCTGTTTTTACCCCCCATTAGTGTGTAATCAAAACTTATTTTCCACAGGCAGTGCCATAAATATGTATTATAGTTGCAAGTGACCTTCCTTTAGAATCAACAAAACTTGCGGGTCGTGCGGGTCGTGAAAAGGTGTTGCGTTTTGTAATTCCGCAACTTTTCTACCAAATAACCCATTCTGAATCAGTAGCCTAGAGCTGTTTGCGGGTCGTGCGGTATCTGCGGTATCACTTTGGGGCTTACGCACGAGAAAAAGAAATGGGCGAAACTTTATACGTAAGCGTTACCGGCCACAAGTGATACCGCAAGACTCCGCAGACTCCGCAAAACCATTCCATTCCCAAAAATGTTCTTTACAATCAATCAAGATCTGTTTATCCTGAGGTGGCACTACCCTCCGGCGGGTCATTTACCGGCTACCCTTTGATCGACCCCGCGTCTCCACAGATATGAATCTCCTGTTGACTCATCCACGCACGCCTGCGGTCCCCATTTTCTGTCGAAACCTGCCACTTCGTGCTACGGGTGTTCTTTCCGCTCGGCGCTCAACTCTACGCCAATGCTGCGCTCCGAAATTACGGCCAGCTCGCCGGCATTCGCGCGATCGCGCGCCAATCGTGCTACGGCCAGGGCCAGGCCCACAATGTCTCCGTTGTTGTGGAATCGGCGGGTCATACATGCCCATCGAGGCGTAAGGCTGCGAAGCACGCCACGCGCCAACAAACCGCGTTGGCACGGCACGCGCAGACCGCAGCCCAACTGACGCCTCTCCGGGTGTCTCTCCGTCCTCGTGCGCTCCCCTGCCCCTCACTCCGTTCTGAAGGGGCAGCGGCCCTCACTCAACAGGACGGAGATAACACATGACCTTCAAAGCCGATTCCACAACGCAGGACTTCCTTGTAAGGGCCAGCGGCCAGGCCGCTGGGATCGCCGGCACGCTCGTCTTCCACGGCATCAGCTTCGAGCATTACGTTACGGACAGCGGTTCTGTCTTTCGCGTCGCGGCCGACGTTAGGCTACCGTTTGATCTCAGGGCTCCAGGGATCACTGCATTACCGGAGCATGTGCACTTTGGGCGTTCTAGCAAAGATTCGCGATTGCAATCACCGACACTGGCATCAGTAGCCACACCAGCGGTCGGCGCCACCACGCCACACGATCCCATATATGACGATGCCACCCGCCACCAGCGCACCAGATCGCAATCCCCAACAGTAACGCCAACACCAGATAAGTCGCTTCGTCGCTCCGAATACCATTTCTTAGAGCACTTCCGAGCCAGCCCTTACCGATCACAAAACCCATCGCCCAGCTTGCGCATAAAACACCACCTGTTCCGACTGATTCCCAGAATTCGTACTTCAGGAACCAGTTCCAACGCGTCATGCGGCCGACAACCACATCCATGTAATCATCGTAATTATCGACTTCTCGCCGTGCAGTGGTGTTCATAAGGTACGACGGCCGTTATTCTTTTGCGGCCGCCGCCCGTTTCAACGCCCAGCGCTTCTTTGTGCCGGCGATGATACGTTTCATCCCCTCTGGACTGATTCGTCGCTTCGGCTTCGTCAAGCCTTTCGATTCGGGAGCTGCCGCCCCTTGCGCTTTTATCAGCGCTTGCGCGGCGGCGACTCTGGCACGACCAGCGGCACTCATCCCTTTTCGCGGTCGGCCGAGAGGCCGAGGCGGTTCGCTGGACGTATCTGGTTCGCTGGATATTCCCGAGAGCATCACCTTCAGTTCGGCAATTCTGGCTTCAATCTGCTTTTTCTGCTGTTCGAAGCCGACAATCGCCGCATGAATAACGTCTGTGGTGAATCCTTGTTTGGCCATAATTTTCTCACTTCACCCGATGCACTTGTTCCGCGGCCACGCTGTTGAGCAGCGTGTTGATAGAACACTTACGGAGACTACTTGCGTGATCCAATATTTCCCACACTTCTGTAGGAAGCGTCACTTTCGTTGGCGTTGTGTACTCCGTAATTTCCATAATCTTCACCCGGCCCAAATTGCTTGCCGCGATGCACTCCTTGATGATCCGGGAGATATCACCCTTATAACGAGTCTTCTTCCGAATCGCATCGTTCACGACGGTCGCAAACCGCACCGTCAGGTGCCTCTGTTCCATTGCGGCCTTCTTCCCCTTGACGTTATGTTGATGCTCCCAATGGTGAGTCTCAGATTATAACGTCATAAGGCGCTGTAAGGGGAAGAGAACACGATATCTTTCGTCACGTGAACGTTGAATTTATAACCAGGACGAATAACCAGGGTAGGCTGGATGTTCAAGTTCCGGTTCGTCATTTGTGCGCCCATCTCGCTCATCTGTTGCCCGACCGCCGCGGACGCGAGCTGACTTGTGCTCGGTGTCGCGAGCACACTGGTCGGCTGCTTTTGGGATATTTCGATCCCCGCTGCGAAGGCGCTCGCCAAGAGCGCTTCAGATATCAGCCGCAGAAAATGTTCATTAACCTGGTCATGAAAGCCCGCCATGCCCTGCGCATCCACACCGGGCATTTTCCCGAGATTCACAGCGCTGCCATCGGGGAAGATGAGGCGGGTCCACACCACCTGTACGCGTGACTGGCCGTAGACGATTTGGCTGTTGTAAATCCCCAGCAACCTCGCCCCTTGCGGTATGAGGAGGTACTTTCCAGTGGCTGTATCGTAGACGTTCTCACGCACCAAAGCTCTGATGTTGCCCGGAAGATCGGAGCCGAGCTTACCTTCCAATACAGCGGGAATGTCCCAGCCAGCGCGGATTTCATAGGGAGATATAGGCCTTTCACGCGTCGTCATCAGCGTATCGACGCCCTCAGACGACGTGAAGTGAACCTTCTGAGCTTGCGCGTTCTGCGCTGCATACTGTTCACCACCAACCGGACCTTCGCCACTCCCACCGGGGCTCATTAGACCGGTCGAGCCACCGAAACCACCTGTACCCTGCCGGCTTGCGAGCAGTGAGCTGATCTCGTCCTTTAACGGGTTGTTCGACGCCCCCGCGTCCTGCTGATACGCTGCGTCTACCAGCCGGTGAGAACTCGCGTCAGGGCGCGTGGCGCTGCTGTGTTTGCTAGAGGCCGCAGTATCCGAGCCCAGCGCAGCCAAGTATTCCTTGTACATGGCCTCTCGATAGCGTTCTTCGGCCGTGGGCTGCCGTGACACTGAGCTTTCGTAGGGACGGCCCGATCCCCCGCCCCGCATCCCGTTATTCGACAGCACGTCTTTGCGGACGGCAACCGCTAGCGGAGGAGTACTTATAGGGGCGGGGCTTGGCCGACCGGCCCTCGACAGCTTGTCTTGCCGCTGGGCCTGCAGTTCGTGCTCGACTTTGTCCGCGCCCTCCGAACCGGCAGCGGTCACGTTAAGGGGGCCACCACCCGCCGCAGTTCTGACCGTGGGCGCATTCCGGGACATCAGTGCGAAGTAGACGACACCCATTAGCGTCGCGACTAGCAGCACTCCAAAGACGGCCACCTGTGGCTTGATGCGCGTGACGCCGCTCAGGGCTCCCTGCGTTTCGATTTTGTGCGTTACCTGAGTTGTAGGGCCGCTCATGGACTCAGCAGGGGGAGCTTCAGGTTGGTCCTCTGGCGTGCCTTCAGGAGGGAGATTTAGTGCCATAATCAGATCCCTTTCTCAGACCGATCAATCGATACGCGCTCCTGATGCTTTCCTGTTCCAATCAGCAGTTGGGCGTGATCAAAGAGCCGATCTACGATGTACGTGTTGTCCTTGACACGAAAGTTCACCATCTCGCTCTGACCGTCTTTCACAACAACGAGCGTTGGCAGGTCATGGTGGGTTGTCGAGTCTGGCATTGTAATGTACGTCTTGTCGCCGTCATCCATCACGCGCACCGGGCGAACAGTTGGATCTTTCGCTTTGCTGATCTTGTAATCGAAATGCAGGCAATCGACCGCTTCTTTGCCGAGGGCCGCGATCTGGGTTTGAGCCTGGTGTGCAGCACGTTCCTTCTCTTGTTTCACCAGGAAGGTTTTCCACAGGTAATGTTCATCGTCCGTATATTGGAACGCCGTGCGGGCCATGAACTGTTCGGGCTCTGAGACGAGACGGACATAGTACGTACGCCGATCTGTGGCGATAACCATCGTCGTGTCCAGCCCCGCCGTTTTCGGCTTGAGCACAATCACTGTGGTTGTGTCCGCATCCGCGCCGCTCGTCAATGGAGATACGATCCATCGCATCGAATCGCCCAACTGCGGTTCACCCACAACGCGCTCGCCCGCTTGCAGCTCCACCGTGCACACTCTCAGCGGAGCGCATACGACGGTCGGCAGCCCGACACCGAACGTATACAGAGCGCGGCCGTCCTTATCGAGCGTTGGAGAATTCCGCTCGCTCATCGACCTTGCCGACAAGGCGACACCATCCATCGCTGTCGGGGACAATGGTTGCCTCAGCACCGGTTGAAAAGATGCCGGCACTGTTTCGGAAACCGCATTCAGCCGCGCACCAGGCTCAGCAACCCTTGGGGCTGGTAGAACTACCTCAGAGACCGATGGAACAGGGTCAGCAGCATTCTGATTTCGCAATGTTTGAGACGCTTGTTGCAAAGCCTGTTGCGTTAGCCGCATCTGATCGAGGCTCAGCCGCGCAGGCCTGGGCGCAAGCGCTGTCGGCTGTGGCGTTACCGGCGTAGTCTGTTGGCCGAATATTGGGGCCAGAATCACAAAAAGTGAAAGAACTAAGAAAAGTTGTTTCATTGCTTCGCTCCGTTTTCCGGCGCAGAAAGGGCGCCGTTCATCACAAAATCTTCGGTCCACTCCAGGTTCGTTACGAATACGCCGATTGGATTCAGCCTCGATATGCGCTCGTCTTTAGACGGTGCCACGACAACGCTGAACGTTCCCTTGTAAAACTTGGACTGGTTCTCCAGGAACGTACCCTCTCTCGCGTAGACCTTCTCACGCCAGGAGACTTCATAGGTATTGCGTGAAACGGGCAGAATGGTAGACACCTCCACATCAACGTGACCCTTCTCCATTCGTTCAAAGGGCGAGTTGCTACGGTAATAGTCGTCAACCATCCGATGCGCGGGCGACGAGGCTGCAAGCATCGCGTACACCTTACTGATTGCCGTGCGCTCGACTTGACCATCTGCGCTCACTTGGCGCAGTGAAATTACAAAATCGTTCAATGACGCCTTAAGAATTCGTGGATCGTTGGTGCCCGCAGGGGATTCCGTCACTACTCCCTGCCCTTCCACGCGGCCGAATTGATTCACAGCGACGACGTAGGGAACCAGGTGGGCGCGGCTGCTGACGACGACGATTCCAAAAATGGCAACAATCGCTGCCACCATACTCAGGAACGCGGCCATGCGCCAGTTTGCAGCCCGCTTCACCAGTTCGCCGTATCGTTCGTCCCATTCACGGCGGCCAAGAACGTACGGATCGACCAGACGCGCGATTCCCGCCGTCGAGATCGGTGCTGCAGCGCCAGCCCGCTTTGCGTTATTCATTTGTTTCTCCCTCTTCTTTTCCTCAGCACGTAAAGAACGCCCATCGGCCACAGCGAAGATGCGAATACCAGCGCGAACCTACTCGTATTGAAATCGTACGACTTCAGTACAGAACCCCAAAACACCCAGACCGACCCCGTTATTAGGACCGCGATCAACATGTAAGCGGCCCGATACGGTGCTCGCACGAACAAGACTTCCGATGAACGCTGTTTTATCCGGAACAGCCCATAGCAGCCGGCCAATGCCAGCGCGTACAACAGCAAACACCCTACGATCCTCACCCAGTGGTTCACGAATCTTCTCCATGAATGTTCAGCGTCGGAGGCGTCGTGTGAACGGGGCCGATGTTGGCGGCATCCACAATTCTTTGAATGCCACTTCCCGCCTTCGACATCCCTTGTCCGCCTCCGCCAGAGGGAGGTTCAGCCGCAGGCGCAGGAGGTGCAGCATCGGTGCCGTTGCCGGAACCGGTTGGAGGTGGAACCGACGCACTGAAGATGCCGCCGTCCCCGCCGCCACCAGCCGACCCACTCGGGGGTGCCACTTCTGTCGCCAAACCCATTGCCGTGGACCCGCTGCCGCTCGTTGCAGCGGCCGACCCCATAGCGCTTCCGGCTGATAGAGTACCCCCGGCTGCCGAGCCACCTCCGGCCGCGCTAGCGGCGCCGGTCGCTGCTAACGATGTGCCACCGCTGGCTATACCGCCAGCAATAGCCGCAGCGCCCAGAGCCGCGCCGGCACCCATCCCAAGAACTTCGTTACCCGATAACGACAGCGCACCGCTTAGCACTGACGCAGCAAAGCGCGGCACAAACATGCAGACTGCTACGTACAGACAGCGCTCCTGCAAACACGGCCCAGAATGTAGTTAGGGCGGTAGTTGTACTGTCGCCAGAAGCCGTGCCATCTCCTGTGCACGGTGCAGAACCAGGAGCGCCAACAGAGCTAACCGTGCAACCATTCATGGTCTGGAGGTTTCCTATCTGGGTAGTCCAGTTGTTTGCCAGGTTCACGCCCAGCCCCATCACCATGTACAGGATCATGAGTCGAGTACCGACCGAAATAGCCAGGGACAGGTACCGTTCAGTGTAGGGGCGGGTCCATTGCGAGCCCCCGAAACCCAGAAATATGTAACCAGCACCGATCACGATGAACGCTTCGATCTGAGTCACCATGAAATTGATGGCCACAATCAGGAACCCGACGTACACGGAGACCAGAATCACGAGGCACACGAGAATAGGCACAATTGGCGCAAGCGCGAACATCCCCATGGCAGTTGCGCTCTGCGAACACCAGATCAACATGTTTGACGCTAGGCTCAGCGCGGCCTTATTAAGCTGGTCCAAAATGACGGTTCCGTTTCCTCCGGCCGCGTCTTGCCCTATCTGAGTGAAACTATCAATGATCCATTGCATCCACTTCTGCCCATTAATGAGCAAAATTGCGAAGAAGCCGATAGTCATCAGCTTTCGGATGATCCGAGCCGTCCAAGTCGTAAGCTCGTGACCTTCGAGCGCCAGGATGCAGGCTGTCCACGCAAAATCCAGAATCGCCAAATATCCAAAGAGGTTTTTCGCGTACTTTGATGCGACGCTAATCCATAGCGACTGCTGGCTTGCGTACTGATTAAAAATGTTCTCGACAGCCCCGGTTTGAGCATGAGCACACACCGCTCCTACCGCCATCAGGCCGCAAATAGTCGCAAAAAGTCTCACCTGTCTTCGCATACGCGCACACCCTTTTCAGTACGGGGACGACCGAGAGTTACTGAATCAGCCCCTGCTTCTTGTCCGCAAGGTACCTTTGTCGCTGTTCGTAATTCGTCGGTAGGCCCATCATGTCGATGGGGCCATACTTCTTCCGAGCGGAAACAGCGTGCTTCTGCGCATCACGCGCATCTTTGTCCAAAGCCGCAAGATGAGCCGACATGCAAATAGCCTCCGCCAGGCGATATTCCGGACTACATTGCCGCGGATCGACGTTGCCGGGCGGATAGTGTGCATCGTGGCGACAATAGCCGATATCGGGGTTTCCGAACTTGTCAATGAGATCCTCATGGGATGCCCAGAACTTCTGAGTATCAGCGGCCGAGCCCTTCATGGGACCGCCCCCAGCCACATAGTTTCTTATCACGTCGCTCTCCACCATGTAGTCGTGAGAAGACGTGCTGTGGCAAGCGCTGAGCAGCGCAAGACCGATGACGACCGCAAACCAACGTGACTGTTTCACAGTGTCCCTTTGCTAATTACTGTCCGCGCCCGAGCCAGAGTCAACGCTGCTCATTGCGTTCTTGAAACTTTGCGGAAACGGGGTCGAGCTATCGTAGTTCTGCAAACTCGGATCGAGCTGATAAACCACACCGACTTGCTGCCCTGCTGTTTGCGATGCGATCTGCTGGGCCTGCCACGCTTCTTTGCTTTGGAGGTCGGCTAGCATCAATTGCCTCAGCTTCATCTGTTCCGAGAGCATCTGTGCGCAGATCTGTTCGAGTGATTGCAATGCCTGAAGAGAACCGTCCACACCGCTTTGCGCGGCGATCTGAAGGTTTTGGACCATCGCCGCATCCGCATCGAGGTCATCGCCCTGTTGATTGACAACGTTCAGCGTGCCTTTCATCGAATCCATCGTCGCTTGATTTACCTGTTGGTACTTTTGGGCGAAGTTACCCTGGTCCTGGTAGCCCTGCCCAGCGAAGGTGATATTCCACTCGGCATCCAGGTTTGACATGTTGTACGCGATGCCCTTCCCTACCTTGACGAGTTGTTCAGCCCCGTTAATAGCACCAATCACATTCGAGTAAAGGACGATATTTAGCTGCGTCGCTTGCCTGACCTCAACCTCAAACTGCTGGATTTGTTGTTCCAACTGTTGCACCTGCGTAGCGTAACTCTCGATCAGGGCGATGTTGTTCAATAGCTGCGTGAATTCGGTCGCGAACGGAAGTCCGCCTGCCGAGGCTGTTGGCAACATCATGCCACTGAAGAGCAGAGCCACCACCATTCCAATCGAGACCGTTCTCTTGATTGTGACTGTCATACCCGCACTCCTTCCTCTTCCTCCATCGCTGGCACATCGTATGTTGTTCTGAGCCGCTGATGGTACTCAGCCCAGCTATCGCCGCACCTCTCGCGCACGTAAGCGGTGACCCAACGACGGTCCGGATACTCTCTCATCAGATCTTTTACATGCGCTATCTCTGCGGGATCGGAGGCGGCGACGAAAGCAAGTGTTACCTTTCCAAGCCCGAGTGAGAACAGTCTTCGTCCCTCTGGGGAAGAAACAAAATACTGCGATTTTTGCTGTGCACGTCGAATGATGTTGATTTCCCGGTTGTTCAGGCCGAAAGCGCTGTAGATCTGTTTGCTCGACTCGTTCGCGGCTTCCGGATTAGGTAGGTAGATTTTTGTGAAACACTGCTCAAGAATCACATCGCGGATTTTGGAGTGATAGATATCCGTCAGATTCTGCGTGGCAAAAATCAGCGACGCATTGAGCTTCCGGAACTCCTTTAGCATCTCCTTCATCTTGTCCCGGAACATCTCATGGTCGAGAAACACCCAGGCTTCATCGGCGATAACCAGAGTGGGCTGTCCGGTCAACCGCCGTTCGATCTCACGGAAGATGTACAGCAGTGCCGGGACGACCACCTTTTCTCCCATCCCCATCAGGTGATGCATCTCAAAAACCGTGAAGCCGTTGAAGGAAAACTCCGTTCCTTTGCAACTTGCGTCGAAGAGCTTCCCGTACGCGCCCCGGAGTGTGTACGCTTTCAGAGCGGCCCGCAGGTCAATATCCTGCAAGAGCGTCATGAACTCGCTCAGTGTGCGCTCGGGCGAATCTGCGAGCGCGACAACCGCTTTGTAAATTTCGTTCCGCTGGCCAGTGTTGATCGTAATTCCCAGCAGGCCGAACAGCAGCTCTACGTACTCCGCAGCCCAATTCCGATCTGCTGCGGTGTCAAGATTCCGGAGCGGGCAAAAGCTCAACGTGCTATCCTCTGCGCCGATATCGAAATACGTACCTCCACACGCCTGACTCAGCACCCACATGCTGTACCGTTTGTCGAAAACGAACACTTGAGCGTCTTCGTAACGTAGGAATTGAGCCGCCATTGCTGCCAGCAATGTACTCTTTCCCGAGCCGGTAGGGCCAAGCACGATACTGTGCCCCACGTCGCCGACATGGAGATTCAAACGAAATACCGACGCGCCGGTCGAGGTCGATAACAAAAGAGGCGGGGAGCCAGCAGGGAATTTTGGAGGCGGGCACGGGTTTGTGCGGTTGCCGCTCCAGATGGATGAGATTGGCAGCATGTCCGCGAGATTGCGAGTAACCAACATCGACCGCCGTACATTGCAGCGCGCCTCTCCAACCAGCGTGCCCAGCCAGGCCTCGACAGCGTTGATCGTCTCTTTCCGAACGGTGAAGCCGACTTTCGACAAAGCGTTTATCAACTTCAATTCCTGGTCATCGAGCACCTGTTCGGATTCGTCCATCATCACGATGGCGCTGTCATAATGAGCGGCCTGGACTTCTCCTGACGACACCAGGGCCAGAACGTTGTTAGCGTCATCCCGCATGTTCAGTGCATCGAGATTTGGATTAGCGGTTGGCCTGTTCATAAGCTGGTCGAAAAACCCGCGAATCTTCGCCTGCCACCGCTTCATATGCGTCGAAATCATCGCCATAGCTACGTGGCTGTCAAGGGTCTTAGCGCGGGTGTGCCAGCGATATTCGAATGGCAGCTCGTCCAGAACGCTCATGCAGCCGGGGAACGTAACGCCAGGGAACGAATCGATAGCGTACACCCTGATATGCTTGTCGCCCAATTTGAGCGCCATGCCTCCAAGGAAATCCTTCGTTCCCATCTGATCGTTCAAAAAAACGGGGATAGCGGGAAGCACGTACGGATAATCCTCATTCGTGATGACCCGCCGCACGTACCGCAACTGCTCATCGAAAACACCCCAAAAACCGGCGTCGGTATCATCCTCGACTCGAATCGATTTCAACCGCCGCGCCTTGAATCTGGTCTTGAACTGCGAATCAAACCTCTCAATTGCTGCGTTGAAGTCGTCCAGCGCCTTCATCGCGGCCGACTGCTTCAATTGTTTCTCTGGCGACGAAAACAACCACCCCGAGGCGTTCTCTACCGAGGTTCGCGGCGGCTGACAACTGAGACTCAGAAAATACTCCGATTCATAATGGGCGCCAGCGCGCAGGAACTGCTCGCGACGCTCATCATCAATGAGCTTGCTAACGGAATTATTGAACTGCGAATTGTCCGGATACTCCGGAGCGGACGTGCGAATTTGGTCGCACTGGATCATCCAGTCCGACCCGAGCCGTAAGAGCCGACCGAGCTGATCGCTCAGAATGGCCATCTCATCCGACGTTGCAGCAGCCATGTCGGGACCGCGATAGGACCAGCTAGCGACCAGCGTTCCATCCTGCAACAAGAGCACACCGTCATCCACCACAGCGGCATACATCAGCAAGTCCGGCAGACCCTTCGGGTAACGACGGTGTTCAAACAGTTTCATTGATTTCCTATTTCCACGCTGGAGTTGTTGTCTGCCCTACGCGCTGGTAGTTGGAGCGCGCAGGATAGGCCGACCTGTATTTCGTATGTCTCTGCCCTACGAGTTTAAAAAACGGGTCGGCCTTTGTTGCCATCCGGATCACCGCCAGCCCCACCACCCACAAGATTGCGGCAATGACTATCGTGTACTTCGTCATCGCACCGAACGCCAATGCCGCGCAGATCGTGGCTAGAAGAAGGAACAATTCGCGGTCAGCACCCATAATCGTATTGGGCCTGTTTATCGATTTATGCAGTACAGTGCAGTGCGGGCTGTCAGTATCGGTAACGTTGCTCATGGCTGGAAAGTATTAACGCGCGAGATCGGCAGTTGTGACGTGCCCGATGGTTGCCCCCGAGACCGTCGTCGCGCTTCCCGTGAACTTTGTAACAATCGCGGCGGCACCGACGCAGATGCAGATTGCCAAGATGACCTGCATGGACCGCTTCACAATCTCATTCAACTCCCCACCAAACGCCAACATGCCGCCGCAGACACAAATTCCCAAAACCGCTATGAAGCCGGCAACAGGGCCGGTGATCGAGTTTGTCAGCGTTTGCAAGCCGCTCTCCCACGGAAGAGTGGTATCGCTACCGGTTGTCGCGCTCACCGATCCGCCGGTGGCCAATGCCAGGGACGGAACCAGCAAAAAAATTACCGCCAGAACGGCCAGGTTCAGCACCGCCCTCTTTCTCGTGATCTTCAGCATCTCGTTCTCTCTCCTTAGATGAGTTATTTCCAGCTTTCCCACAAACCTAAACAGCCCCAAAGATGTATTTTTGAGACTGTTTATCGAAACCGCGAATCCAAAGCAACTCCTTAATGCGGCGCCCCGATTTGCAATCGGAATCCTTAGTGATGTACACGATCAGATTGACCACAGCGGAGATCAGGCCGCGCATCGCTTCCCTGCTCCGCGTGATGCCCGACATATCCAACATCGTTTCGAGCCGTCCCAACGTCGCTTCAGCGCTCGGCGCATGAAGTGTGCAAACGCCGCCCGCATGACCCGTGTACCACGCCGTCAGCAGACTATCAGCAGCGTGCCCGTGGCGAATCTCACCGACAATCAGCCGATCCGCTTGGCTTCGTAAGGACAGGGCGATAATGTCGTTCAGCTTGAAATGGATCGTAGAAAGGAACATCACATGATTGGCCGACGCGCATTGCAACTCGGGGGTGTCTTCCATAATCAGGAGCCGATGCGCTGGGCAAATCTCGCCGATCTTCTGTAGAAGCGCGTTCGTGAACGTCGTTTTCCCTGTTCCCGTATCTCCTGCCACGATGATATTGAGCCGAGTTCGAACCGCGATGCACAACTGCGCATAATGCTCCTCAGAGAGTGTTCCGCTCGATACGTATTCCTCAAGCGAAAAGATGACTGACGCTCTCCGGCGAAGGGCGAACCCAGGAGACGACACAATCGGCGGGATGAACGCTGTGAACCGCGCGCCAGAAGTCGGGAGCGTAGCTTCCAAGGAAGGGCTGCGCTCGTCAACAACTTTATCAACGCATCCGGCCACGGCCGCTATAAGCCTGAGCGCCTGCCCTGCGGTCATCTTCCTCAGTTCCGACCAACCGCTGCCCCTTCGGTCTACCCGCACGACCCCATCGGGGTTGAGCACGATGTTTTCGACAAGGGGATCGTCTAGCTCTTCCAGGATGTCGATGCCCAGGTTGCGCTCTAGCATCGCAAGCTGCCGACGGTGCAACTCCTCGTCCCGCTGGTCCTGGTCAATGAGTACGTTATCGATTGCTCTCATCTGGTCCTTGTGTCGATCCTCTTTGTCATGACACCCGCAAAAAGTGTCAGTCTGCAGAAAACTCCGAGAATATACACCTTTTCAAAGCAGAGACAAATGTACCACTCCGGAAAGCGTCTGCACAAGAGCTTTTTTTTTGTCATTACAATTCAAATGGAACGTTCAGACCAGCGCACTTACGGGAGGCGTGCCGTGAACCCGAATTGATCGAGTGTTCCGGCGACGGCGGGAAAAAACATGATTGCCAAAGAGGACCATACAACCAACGCTACATGCAAACCGACTCGCTTCTAGCCCAGGGCGCCCGCTTCGCGTCCATGCCTCCTCAAATTCAGGTCAGCCGACTCCGAATTCCTAGTAATACCCCACTTACCATGCAAACGTAAGTACTGAATTGGCCCTAGGCTCAAAATGAGCGTACCAGGACTTTCTCCCCACATTCCTGTAGTGAATCGACATGAGTGTAGAGACGCGCTATCGCCGTCAAAGCCCACCTCTTAGCCCGCCACACATCGTGCTGTCGGGCCTAACCCCCACTATTCATGCCGAACGCGTTCTGGCTCATCTAGTTGTTGCATCCGACATCGAAACTCAAAAGTAGTAATAGTAATACTTGATACGCACCCTCGCGAGGGTGGGAAGTACCTACCGTGGGTGCCGTGTGAGCCAGTTTCCTGGTGCGAAGGTGGCGAAACAACGTCAGTATGTACAGTATGAATGGGATGCTTTGTCAGGAATACATCAAGAACACCGGTATGCTCTTACTACATCTGTAGCACTTCCATGCCCTAGCCGGTTGTAATGCGCGTAAACGATCAGCAAGCGCACAGACATCACTGTGCTAACGGTTGCTACCATACAGTCTTCCGGTCGAGACGTGCTATCTGGTGGAACGCTTACTAGTAGCTTCTGTGTGTCATCGGTTGGACGTACCACATAGGAACCATAAACAACATTTGTATGAAAAGGGCTTGACATACCGCGCTAGCTATTGTAGGCTACTACTTACGCTACAGGCGTATGGTGAGGAGCAGGTGTAATGGTTATCACAATCACTAGCAATAAAGGCGGTGTAGGCAAGACCATGAGCGCGATCCACCTGGCGGCTGCGTTGCATTCCGACGTCTTCAAGGTGGTCGTCCTCGACAAGGACGACAACCGGTCGGCCGTCAATTGGTACAAGACAGGGCTGAACACGCCCCACCAGCTACCGTTTCAAGTCGTTTCAGATGCACAGTTCGCCAAAATCGCCTCACAGTACAATCCGGACGAAACCTTTGTAATCATCGACTCCCAAGCGCGGCCAAGGCCGGAAATTCTTGAAGAGATCGTAACAGAGAGCCATCTGGTAATCATCCCGACATTCACCGAGCACCAGTCGCTACGAACGTTGCCGCCGCTTATCGCGCAAATCGAGGATATCGTTGCGAAGAACAGGGGCGAGAGCGCGAAGTACCGGCTGTTGATTACGAATGTTCCACCGGAGCCACAGAAAGACGGCCGGCGCACACGCGACCTTTTGACAGAGTATGGATCTCCGATCTTCGACTCGATGATTCGGTCCTACAAATGTTTTCGGACGGCAACTGAATTTGGGACGTCAGTGAACCGAATCCGTGACGAGCGGGCGGCTGCCGGCTGGAGCGATTACATGTCGCTTGCCGCTGAAGTGCGCCAGCTCTTTCCACACACGCAATTACCGCAACCAGCAGCGCAAAGCGTTGCATAAAAAATAACGAGGACAATACGATGGCAGTGAAACCAACCAATTTAGAACGGCCTAACCCTTTGGCCCAGTTCGGCGCACGGAGAACACAGGAGGAAGCGGCTGAACACGAGCAGAGAGCAGAAGCCACGCCACGGGACGCACCTAGCCAGCCGAACAGCCAGCAGCCCGCAGTTGCTCAGGGCGCGAACACTGCCGCTGCCACGACTGCCGCATCTAAAGATATTCACGGCAAAACCAGAGTAATCAACGTACCGCTGCCATTTGAGCTGTGGCAACGCGGAAAGATCGCGCTTGCACTCGAAGACACAGACTGGCGTTCGTTGTTCCTTCGATTGCTTGAGGACTATCTCGACAGTAGAAACTATCGACTGCCAGAGGCGAGCCAGAGCACCAGGGAGAACTAAGGGCACGTGAGAGATCTTGTTAGCTCGTTCAGCGAGCTACGCGCATCAGAACGATGTACGCGCTCAGGCCTGATTGCATTTCTGTTTCCGTTGATCCGAACGCTGTTTGGCCCACGCCTAAGTGACAGCCGCGGCCGTAGTGTAGCCCGCTTTAGCTCGCCATTGCTCCAGTTCTGGAGAAGCCCGACGACGAACCACAGGGCTTCTCCTGTTCGTTTGTGACGCCAACTCCATCCCTCACTCCAAGGCGCACAATACCCTTACTCCGGTATCACGTTGCTTGTTCGACGCTCTTCACAGGGGCTCGTTTTCTGACAGCAGTGCTCAAACTGGATTTCGTGATGCTCACCCCCGCTTGGGATAGCTATTCGGCAATCTGAGAGAAGGGGCGCTTTAGCTCGCCATTGCTCCAGTTCTGGAGAAGCCCGACGACGAACCACAAGCGCTTCTCCTCTTCGTTTGTGACGCCAACTCCATCCCTCACTCCAAGGCGCACAATACCCTTACAGGATGATGAGTCAAGGGTTACATAGACAT
>CAWFUK010000018.1:0-19273 GCA_963818935.1 uncultured Acidobacteriaceae bacterium | reverse complement strand
AGGGGCATTTTGCCGGGTGCACGCGGCCAGGGAAAAGCTCACCGTCAAAAAGAAAGCGGCGAAGAATGCGGAAAGCCTACGTTGCGGACGACATGCCGCGAACAAAGCTTTCGCTGCGAACCTCACCGCGAGTCTCATCGCACTACCACGGGAACGTCAGTCTTTACCGCCCAGATCAGGGCGACGATCCAGCCGATCATGGTCCATCCTAAGAAAAAGTTCAGCAAAACGATGGCAGCGATGTCCCGCTTGCTGCGGGCGAGCGCAATAATGGACGGCAGAAAATACATTACGAAGCCGAAGCTGAAGATGGGAAGAAAAAAGGCGGGCAAGAAGTGGGTCATGACTGTCTCCTTACAAACATAGACTAGCACTATTGCCAGCACCGAGTACGGGATCCAGAAAAGCCGCTGGCCACGGATTTCACGGATTCGCGCGGATGAAGCAAAACCCGACGCGTGGGCCCTTATGGCCGCATGGAGCGCTTCCGCGCGAGAACCGTCTCCAATCCAGACTTCGTGTCTTTCGAGAGATGGTAAGACTCTTCGTCTGCGGGATATTGCAGGGACTTCACATCCGCGGCAAAGGACCGGATGGCGTGGGTGATCAGGCCAGCGGCATCGCCGTAGCGGCGAACAAATTTGGCCGGAGGGCCAAAGGTCAGATTGAGCAGGTCGTGGATGACAAGGACCTGGCCGTCACATTCCGGGCCGGCGCCGATGCCGATCGTCGGCGTGGTTACTTCGGCGGTAATCATAGCCGCTACTTCGCGGGGAATGCCTTCTAGTACAAGGCAAGCTACGCCTGCGCGATCAAGAGCGACGGCATCGCGCATGAGTTGCTCGATGGCGCCGAGATCCTTACCTTGCACTTTGTAGCCACCCATCATGTTCACGGATTGCGGCGTGAGGCCGATGTGGCCGGCGACAGGGATTTCGGCGTCGATGATGCGGCGGATGAGGTCGGCGCGCTTTTCGCCGCCCTCGATTTTGACGACCTCGGCTCCGCCCTCTTTTATAAAACGCGTGGCATTCAGAAGGGCGTCATTGTGGTGCAAATGATAAGAGCCGTACGGCATGTCGGCTAACAGCAGGGCGTGCTTGACACCGCGGCGCACGGCCTTCACGTGGTGAAGCATCTCATCCATGGTGACGGAGAGAGTGTTTTCGTAGCCGAGCATGGCCTGGGCAAGAGAATCACCCACGAGGATCATTTCGACGCCGGCTTGATCGACGAGGCGTGCCGTCGAGTAATCGTAGGCAGTGAGGCAAGTGATGGGTTCGTGGCGGAGTTTCAGCTCACGTAACGAAGCGGTCGTAATTTTCTGCTGGAACTTGCCGGGAAGAGAATTGCCGGAAGCAGACTCGTCGGGGAGACGCCCGTGAAACGGGGTGAGGCTCATTTTTCCTCCAGTGCCCCTCCGGCTGGCCGGATAGAGCCTGTTTGCATCTTCTTGGATGCTGAGACATTTTAGACCCTATGCCTAGACAATGACCAGTCATTTGTGGAGGCATTTTCTAGTCGCATAAATGATTGTCAATCAGAGGGTTGGAGGAGTTCCGAGGGGGTCGACCCTTCGGCCTACGTGATGCGATTTCCACAAGCGAGGGTGAGGGTCTTCTCAACGTCCCCTTTCCGGCGAGCCATTTGCGTTTGAGGAATCGTTCAAAGAGCGAGCGGCGGTGGGGGGATCTTAAGGCGGCGCGATGCTGAGTTCAAGAGAAAAACGGCAAAGCGGAAAAGATTATGAAACGCTGTGGCAACATTCCTCGCACCTTGGGAAAGTAACAGTCGAGCTGCGCTCGACGGACAGCCGAGGGCGGCTGCCCCCACACGGGCCTTTGGACCAGATCCCTAAGCTCCCACCGCTTCCTGGCCGCCCAGAGGCAGGAAGTATTGCGTGCCTTTGATGGGTTCGGTGACCTTGCGCAGGAGTTCCTGCAGATCTTCGTTGCTGTCGACGAAGTCGATGTCGGAGGTGTTGACGATGAGCAGGTCGGAAGACGTGTAGTGGAAGAAGAAATGTTCGTAAGCCTTGACGACTTCTTCCAGATATTCGTCGCTGACGGCGCGTTCGTTGGCGGCGTTCTTTTTTCTCAGGCGCTTTTTCAGGACTTCGGGCGTGGCTTGCAAATAGATCACGAGATCGGGAGTGGGCAGCTTCTCGCGGAACAGATTGTAGAAACGGTTGTAGGTATCGAGTTCCTGGTCGGTGAGGTTGAGGCAGGCGAATAACTTATCTTTCTCGATGATGTAATCGGCGACTACGGTTTTGTTGGAGCGCGGGCCGAGGTCGAGTGCCTGCAACTGCTCGAAGCGTTGCACCAGAAAAGCGAACTGGGCCTGAAAAGCTGCACCGCGCTTACCGTCGTAAAAATCTGCGAGGAAGACGTTGGACTCGGGCTCGATCACGCGTTGCGCGTTCAAGCGTTCGGCCAAGATGCGGGCCAGCGTGCTCTTGCCGACTCGAATGGGTCCTTCTACCGCAATGTAACGGGGCAGCTCGAAAAGATTCGCCATGGGCTTGCAACAATTCGGAATTTGCAGGATAGCTCGGATGAGCGCGAAGGGCAATTGAGGGAAGAGTTAACAGAGAGGAAATTGAGAAATTGGGTAATTTTGTAATTTGAAGGCGTTGCAAAGCCGGTTTCGATTACCGAATTACAAAATTACCCAATTACGAAATGCAGTTACAATCCTCCTGATGCTGACCTTAGCCCTCACCGGCGCGGCTACGGTTGCGGCTGCGGCTGCGGCGGGATATCAATCGATGGCTCCGACGGGGCAGTGGTATGGGCGGACTTTTACGGGAGTGGGGCGTGGTTCGCGGCAACTGGCGCTGACCTATGATGATGGGCCGAACGATCCGCACACGCTGCGACTGCTCGAGGTCCTGGCCAAGCACAGTGTGCAAGCAACTTTTTTTGTGATTGGGCGCTATGTTCGGCAACGTCCGGAAATCGCTCGCGAAATTGCACAGGCGGGGCATGTGATCGGGAACCACACGTTCACGCATCCGCTGTTGACTTTCAAAAGCGAAGCGGAAATTCGCAAGGAACTTACGCAATGCCGCGCTGCTATCGAGGACTCTGTCGGCCGATACTCTAATCTTTTCCGTCCGCCGTTCGGCGGCCGCCGTCCGGCAGTTCTTCGGATCGCGCGTCAGCTCGGCCTCGAGCCGGTTATGTGGAATGTCACTGGGTATGATTGGAATGCGCCACCGGCTGCGGTGATTGAAGGCAAGGTCGAAAGACATATTCGCGGGGGCGACGTCATCCTGCTGCACGATGGTGGACACAAGCAGATGGGCGCGGATCGCTCGCAAACGGTGCTGGCAACGAATCATCTGCTGGCACGCTATAAATCCGAGGGCTATGCCTTTGTGACCATTCCGCAGATGATAGGGAGTCAGGCCATCAGCCATCAGCCATCAGCTATCGGCTAAGGCGGTAGCATTGCTTTCCAGATCAACGATGAATACGCCACTCAGGAGCCGCCAGATGAAGCACTGCGTTCTTAGCATTCTTTTTTTCGTCCATGCAGTTATCGCTTTCGCGCAGCCGAAAGCGCTGTTTTACATGACGGAGAACCCCGACTCGGTCCGCTCCTTCATCGAACACGCCGATAAAATCGACATTATCGTTCCCGCCTGGTACCACGTGGATGGAAATGGACTGATGTGGGGCGGGCCGAATCCGCAAGTGCTGGAGGTCGCGGCGCAACGCCATGTGCCGGTCATGCCGATCGTCGCCAGCATGGTGCAGGGTGATCTGCATAAGCTGTTTACCACACCGGAGGCGCGAACGGCCTTCATCACTGCGCTTCTGGGCGAATGCAAAAAGAACGGCTACAGCGGATTTCAAATCGATTTCGAAAATATCAAGTGGACCGATCGCGATCTTCTGTCCAGCCTCGTTGCCGATACCGCGGGCGCCCTCCACAAGGCAGGGTTCCAACTCAGCATCGCGACGGTGCCGAACGCGCCGGGCGCTCCGGGAATTGGCGGGTATTCGCACTGGATCTATGCCAACTGGCGCGGTGGATACGATCTGAAGGCGCTGGCGCAATCCGTGGATCTGATTTGTTTGATGACCTACGATCAAAACACCCGCTGGACGGCGCCCGGGCCGGTTGCAGGTTTCCCGTGGACCGTGCAGCAACTGGAGTACGCACTGCAATCGGTTCCCAAAGAAAAATTGTCGCTGGGAATTCCGATCTATGGATATCACTGGTTTGCCGGCGAACCCGGGCTCGACGATAAACCAAATCCGACCGCAGAATATATCGGGCAGAAAGAGATCGACCAATATCTGGCTGCTTACCATCCGCATCTCGAATGGGATTCGTTCGATCGCACTGCCTGGTTCTATTTCTACAAAGACGACACGCGGGAGTGGGTCTTTTACACCGACAAACGCGGATTCCAAGAGCGCCTGAATCTTGCCCGCGAGCACAATCTACAGGGCTTTTGTTCGTGGGTGCTCGGAACTGAGGACCCGGAAGTCTGGACCCTGTTGCCGGCCCACAAGTAGGGTTCTAAGGGCTGCCAGTGGCGCAGTTTGAATCAGCTGGCTTTCTCGTTCGCAGAGTGAATGCCGGAGCGCAGTTCTTTCTGGGAGAGGAATTCGTTGAGTTCTTCGACCAACTGGATGAACTTATCCGAATCTTTCTCTGCTGCGATGCGCTGGCAAAGAGTGGCCAACCGTTCGCGGTCATCCGGGGTCATGGCTGGGGATTTTGTTACAAATTCAACCGACAGTCAATCAGGAAAATCCGCACGGATTTTGTATGTGGTTTCATTAGGAGCAGAAAAGGATGGTGAAAAAGGCCTGCTCATGCGAGACCGGCCCGAAGTTCTCTGTTGACGAGCACCACCAGGCTGTGTAACATCGTGAAGACAAGTTTGCCCTTCGGGGCAGACAGAATTTCATGCAGAGTGGCTGAGGGACGAGCCCTATGACGCCACGGCAACCGGATCGGGATCATATATCCCGACCGCCAGGTGCCAACTCCCGCCCGGAAACGGGGAACATGAGATTCGGATGCGAGCTTAATTTATTCTGCATTCCGAAAACCTCTTTTCCTATTTCCGGGGAAAGAGGCCTTTGAGTTTCAGGGGCAACTTTCTCCGGCTCGTCCTCAGCTATTCGCGATGATTTTGGAAAGCGAGTAGCCCATGCCGAATCACAACGGTCAGTCTCAGGACAATCGGTCCCGCAACGGTCATTCTTCCACTCACGCTCACTACGAATTGCGTTGCCGCGAGTGCGGCAAGCGCTGGGGCAACCAGCCGCGGTCGTTTTGCGACGAGTGTTTATCGCCGCTTGAGGTGGTTTATGACTACGACTGGATTCGCTACGTGATGGGGCAGGGCACGATTGATCCGGTGAAGACGATTCGGGAGTGCATAGGGCAGCGCGCACCGAACATGTGGCGTTATGCCGAGTTGCTGCCGTTGCCCGGAGATTTTAATCGGCGGCTGCCGGTGGGATTCACGCCACTCATCCGGGCCCCGCGACTGGCGGCACGGCTGGCGGGTGCGAACGATGCGGAGACGGCCGCGCAGAATCTCTACATAAAAAATGACGCGGTATGCCTGCCCACGCTGAGTTTCAAAGATCGTGTGGTCGCGGTTGCACTGGCGCAAGCGCAGGCGTTCGGCTTCGACACGGTCGCGTGTTCTTCGACTGGAAACCTGGCGAACGCCGTCGCCGCCCATGCCGCCCGGCTCGGCCTGAAGGCTTGGATTTTCATTCCTTCCGACCTTGAGCCGGCAAAGATTCTGGGCACCCAAGTCTTCGGCGCGAAGGTGGTGCGCATCGCCGGCAACTACGACCAAGTCAACCGGTTGTGCTCGCAGATTGCCGAAGAGCGCAACTGGGGATTCGTCAACGTCAACCTGCGTCCTTATTACGCGGAAGGTTCGAAGAGCGTAGGTTTCGAAATCGCGGAGCAACTGGGCTGGCGGCTGCCGGACAACGTGGTGGTGCCGATGGCGGGCGGATCGCTGATCACAAAAATCAAGAAGGCGTTTAACGAACTGATCCAGTTCGGCTTGGTGGAAGAGAAGCCGGTAAAATTCTTCGGCGCGCAGGCCACGGGATGCTCTCCAATTTCGACGGCGGTGAAAACCGGCAACTCGGAGATCGAGCCGCAGAAGCCAACCACCATTGCGCGGTCGCTGGCCATTGGCAATCCGGCCGACGGACTTTATGCCATCAAGGCCATCAAGCAGAGCGGAGGATGGAGTGAGGACGTGAGCGATCCGGAAGTGATCGATTCGATTCGACTGCTGGCGGAAACCGAGGGTGTCTTCACGGAAACCGCAGGAGGCGTGACCGTAGGCTGCGCGGGTAAACTCTATCGGCAGGATCGAATTTTGGCGGAAGAAACGACCGTGCTATGCGTCACCGGAAACGGTTTGAAGACGACCGATGTGCTGGCTGGGGTTTACGAAGTAGAGCGGCCGATTGCGCCGAAGCTGGTGGAGTTCGAGCGGTATTTGCACGAAACGTTGGATAGCATCGAGGTTGGAAAAGAGGCGGTGGCCGCGGGAGCGTAGACGTGTGTGGCAGGAGCCTAGGGTCGAGAGTGGGCGGTGGCGGCGGAGGTGACGGAGGAGGTTTCTGGCGATAGGCGTTGCCGCACGATCTGCTCGACTTGGGACCAGAGGCGTGGGTCACACTCACTCTGCATATGACCGCGCGTAAAAAAATGGTCCGCCCACGTGTAGCCCGAACACGCGACGGGATTTTTCTTGTAATCCTCGAGATAGTTTCCCAGGATCTTAGTCTTCTGGGGATTGTCAGCGATGATCTGCTTGCGCCCGTGGACGATGCCATGGGGCTGGTAAAAGTTGACCGCGGCGGCCACATTGTCGGGAATGACCTGGTCGTTCTGCCACACCTTGGCGATGCTGTCGACCTGCACGGTCAGCGCAACGGGAACGCCTTTACGGCGCAAATCGCGAGCCAGCAGAACCGCCGCGGATGCTCCCCAACTATGGCCAAAGAGAATGATATGGGCGCCTGCTTTCTCTCGCGCGGACAAAACTCCGTCGTGATCGGTATCGAGTAAATGAACGACCGTCTCGTAAGCTTGCTTCCTGCGGCGATTTTCAAAAACCTGCACGTACGTATCTTTGGGAACAGTGCGGCGGATTCGCTGCGCCAGTTGCACTGGGCCGTGGTTCTGGTTGTCGTGCCTCACGAAACCGCCTACGAAGCCGATCACGATGTTGGAAGGGGTGGGAGTCTCGGACTGCGCAGGCGCCGCTCCCCAGGAAAGCAGCGGCGCAGTCGCTACGGTCAGAACCAGCAGGGTGAAGCGGAAGACCCGAGATGGGGCGAAGCTGAGCAAGCGAACTCCCACGCGATGAGATGACGCGTTCGTTTACCGGGATGCTGTAAAAGTCGTCGCCGAGATTGAGTAATGGCAGCGGTGAAGCGATGGCCAACCAAAGCGGCGGCAGGGATGAACGCGCTGCGGTCGATATGCTGCGCTCGCGAGACAGCCTAGGCTACCCTTCCCAAACGGCTTGAGCAGAGCCATTTCCGGCGCGTTTGACCCGGACGCAAGTTTACACCCGCTGTCAAATTCGCGGGGGTTTCCCGGTATTTAGCATTTTCCTGCCAGAGACAAAGGCATTCCCCGCGAGAATATATCGGAGAGGATGTTCGGCCGCTTTCGTAATTCCGATGCGGGGCGTGGTGAGGATCTTTCCTGCGCGGAAGCCGTCGTCGCCAATCCACAAACCGGAGGCGGGCGAGGTGAGATCGCAGCCATTATCGCGAATGCGGTTCACGCCGAAAGCGTCGGCAAGACGTCCCGGGCCGCTGGTGAGTTTGCGGAGATCGGCGGGACCGTGCAACTGAATTTTTCGGGCGCGGGCCATCTCTTGCATGCCCACGAGGGGCTCGAGTGCACGAAAAAGAACTGCTCCGGCAAGTCCCTCGCGCTGGCAGGAAACGTTCAGGCAGTAGTGAACACCATAGATGAAATAAACATAAGCGAAGCCCGGGGGCCCGAACATGATGGCGTTGCGCGGAGTCAGACCGGGAGCGGCATGGGAGGCGGGATCGCGCTCTCCGAGGTAAGCTTCAACTTCGACGATGCGAGCGGCAAGGTGGGAGTCCGGGAGGTTGCGGACCAGGACCTTGCCCAGGAGTTCGCGGCCCACACGGCGCGGCGTGCGGGCGAAGAAGGAGCGGTCGAGCGGGCGAAAAGATGCGGGCGAGGGCACAAGTAAGAATGCAGAATGGGGCGGGAGGAAGTCAAAGGGCGGGCGTCATCGGGGGCCAAAGTGGCAACGGAAGAGGAACAGCTTACCGCTGCGTTAAAACGTTGCGGTGCTCGTAAGCTGCGCAGCACAAAGCTACGCGATAGCCAAGCTGGCTATCTTCACATGGTTATCGGGCAGGTTATAGATCCGGCTTTCTGCCGGGGCTACGATTTTCTCAGGCTGCGCCTTTGGCTGAGGCTTTCAGGTAAGCCAGCACTTCTTCGGAGTGGCCTTCGGGCTTTACTTTGGGAAAGACATGCTGGATTTTTCCATCCGGGCCAATGATGAAGGTGCTGCGGACGATGCCCATGACTTTCTTGCCGTACATATTCTTTTCCTGGATGACACCGAAAGCGTTGGCGACTTTTTTATCGGCGTCGGCCAGCAGCGAGAACGGCAGCTTGAATTTGTCCTGAAATTTCTTCTGGGCCTTGGGCGTGTCGGGCGAGATGCCGAGTAACACGGCGCCGGTTTTCTGCATCTGTTTGTAGGAGTCGCGAAATTCGCAGGCCTCGATGGTGCATCCCGGAGTGTCGGCGCGGGGGTAGAAATAGAGCACCACGACTTTGCCGCGCAGACTTTTCAGCGAGATTTCCTTTCCGTTCTCGTCCTGCAAAGTAAACTCAGGAGCCTTATCATTGACGTTAAGCATGAATTCCTCTTTTCGGGGAAGTTTACGGTGCACTGAACGATTTATGTCCAGCAAGTTTTTATACCGCAGATGGGGGCCGTCCGTCATTGCCCTTGTCGCATTCTTAGCCGTGGTCGTTTTCCCCGCCGTGGCGCAGAGGCCGCAGCTGAAGCGGCCCGAGCCTCCTGCGGAAAGACCTCCCGCGCCGCCGAAGAAAAAAGTGAAAGGACCGCGGGCGGTAGCGATTTTGCAGTTCAGGGAAAAAAGCACGACGCTAATTCCGGTCGCCATCCTGGTGGATGGCAGGTTCTATGACGCCAGCGCCTACAAAGCAGAACCAGTGCCGATGGCGCTAGAGCGCGGCACCGTCTACGAGGCAGAGCAGACGGGAGAATCGCAAGGATTGTTCACGATAAATGGAGCGCTGCACAGCAAGTCGCCCAACAGTGTGCATCCCTGGATGGCATCAGGATCGTATTTGGCGAATGGAACGGAGGCCGCGAAGACCACACGGAAAGCGGAAGACAAGCCCGTAGGCATCGACAGTAGTGGCGGCGACGAGCCGCCGCGGCTGACTCGAGGGAGCGGGTCGAAGCCAGCGAGTAACGATACAGCGCCGACCGCGAAGGCTGGTTCAGGCAGTCCGGGGGGATCGGGAGCGGCGGAGAAACCCGCTGCCAGCGCACCGCCGGGCGCTTCGCCACCGGCGAGCGGGGCATCTTCTGGGACATCTTCTGGTAAAGCGAGCGGTGCATCACCCGGACAGGAGGGGCAAGGGCCCGCGTCCCCAGCCGCTTCCGACAAGACGCAGAAGGCGCAGGTGGATCAACCCTCGCCATCGCCGGAGGCAGGAAATTATTATCGACCGACCCTGCGGCGAGGAAAGCCGACGGAGCCGGCTCCGCAAGAGCCGGAAGAGGAGGGGCAATCAGGCAAGGCAGGAGGTTCTGCAGGTTCCGCTACTGCCGCCGCGAACGTCCCCCCAGTAAAGCTGGTTCCAGCCATTTCCGATGAGGGTGGGCCGGAACTGCGATCCTACACATTTTTTTGGAAGCCGGGCGAAGAGGACGATCGACGCACGCAGATGCTGGCGCTGGCGGCGACGGATGTGCGCAATTACGCGGCAGCGCTGGTAAAGAATCGCATCCTGGCCAAAGCGCCTGGCACGAAGACTGCGGCGGCTCACAAATCGGCTAAGCCGCCCAAACCCGTGCAACCGGATTTCGAAGACATTAACTTTCGGGCCTTCGATTTGTGGGGGAAAAGCCAGCCGGTGATGGTCTTGACGGCTGAGGCACATCTTCCTGCCGCGGCGGGAGCTACGACGTTGCTGGAAAATTACAGCATCACGCTGGCCGCAACCACCGACATCTATGGAAACCTGCGCCCGCTATATACAGGAGTGACGGATAAATTCCATCTCGATGTCACGCCGGAGTTGCATTTAATTGACGCGGTAGATGCAGATGGAGATGGGCGCGGGGAGTTGCTATTCGGCGAGAAGACGGATGCGGGCAGTGGATATGTGATTTATCGGGCTACCGCGGATAAGCTTTGGAAGTTGTTCGACAGTTTGGGCGAGCAGTGAGAAGAACAACGGTTAGTGATTAGTGGGGAGTCGCGAAAACAGCTGGGTCAAGAGCCTGGCGCCGAGACTTTCGCGGAGCGCTGGCCGCTAAAGCACGGGCTGGTTCTTAGGTTTCGATGGCTACGTGACAGACGCGGCCGACTATGTAATCGGAGGGAGATTTGCCGTCTGCGAGGGTCATGACTTCGATGGGATAGGCCTGGTTGTGGGGCCGCAGAATTAAGTGGTTGCCGGCCAGTTCCACGTATTTTACGGTGCAAGTGTTGTCTTTCAGGATGGCGTACATATTGAATTCGCCTCGGCGATAAGGCTTAAGCGAGTTGTAGTGGCGGTCGATGAGAAGATTGGCGCCGGGGAGCAGGCGGGGGTACATGCTCATGCCCTCGCGGCCGTCCACCTTGATGGCGACGAAGCGTTCCCAGCCTTCGCGATCGCCTTCGATCTCGGGTCTCAGCTTTTTCAAAAAACTTTTCTTGAATTTAAGAATCTCTTTGACGTTCATGCTGGTGATAAGGGGTTGGGTGGCGGCGACGGCGCCGTCGGTGAGAAGAACGTTTTGGAATTCATCGTTGCTAGGAGCCACGATGGAAGCGCGCTTGTTAACCTCGGAGGGGTCGAGAAGATCGAGGACTGAGAGATGCTGGACGGCGAGAACGCGGTCCATGCCTTCGAGGCTCAAGCCGCGCTTGCGATTCAGGAAGTTGGAGATGTGAGCCTGTTTAAAGCCGGTTTGTTCAGCTAGACGAAGCCCGGTCAATTCGCCTTCATGGATGCGATCCCAAAGAGTTTCGCGGAGATTCTCTTGCAGCACGCGGAATTTCATGGCTGGAGTATAGCATGACAGATATAGCCTTACGCTAATCCTAAGAGATTTCCACAGCCTCTTTGGTATATCGACCTTGACTCAAAAAATTGGGAGCTATACGATCACGAAAGTTTATAACTTAATCTGTTCTTCAGGAATACGGGCCATGGGCAGCGTGGATCAACACGACGAAGAAAGAGGCTTTGTGGAATTCCGGCGCAAGGTGCGAGCGGCGGAGGTCCTGTCAGGCGCGATGGAACAACTGGTGAGGTCGGTGAACTTCAGCGGACGAATTAGCGTCGTGGTGCAGAATGGGCGGGTGCTGAAGTCGGGATATGAGGAGGGATTTTTCCGGCAACGAGGGGCCGGGGCGATGGTGGAGGGAGGATTAAGGATCGAACCGTAAGACGACGAGGAACGTGCACAACAATTAAATAGCTGAGCAGGTCATCGTAAGAGAAACGAGCCCTGCGTTCGGTTCCGCTGGAAAGCGGAGTCCGACGCAGGGCTTTTTTGTCGTCCGCGACTTTGCAGAATGCGGAGAAGCGCGGTCGAAGGTCGACAAAAGGGTCGCAGCGCGGACCCGGGAATTCAGGAGGCGTAATGACAACGAAGGCGCGAGAAGGCGATGCGAATGAGTTGCGATTGGAATTGAAGTACTGCGAACGGTGCGGCGGGCTGTGGCTGCGTCGGGCGGGTGGAGGGCAGATTTATTGCGTGGCCTGCGGGCGGGCGATGGCTGAATTGCCGGAGGCGTCCCCCAAGGGGCGGCGCGCAAGAATGCCAGTGGGAAAACCATGGAGAGAGGGTGATTACGGGATCGACGGCGAGGATAACGAAATGGAGTTCGACGCGAATGGAGGGGTGGCATGAGCGCACATGTGGAGTGGATTGCGGCGGTAGCGGACACAGGGTATACGGCCGGGAGAACTGCGCGTTTTGCGCCACGGTTGTATGAGGATGCGGTCGATCGGAATCCGGATTTATGGATGTATCGAGGCCGGACCGTGGCTCTGCTGCGGCGCTATATGCGCCTTTCGCTGGAGACGGGACGATTGCCGTCGATTCTAGGGAAGGAGCTTTTTCGGGCGGCGGTGACGTCTTACCGGGCGGTGACATTCGAGGACCGCGTCATCTTTGTGAGCGATGTGGAGAAGATTTTGGGGCAGTTGGAGGAGTGGGATCAGCAGTTGATTGCGCGGGTCATTCTGCAGGAACACACGGCGGAGAAAGCTGCGTGTTTGCTGAACTGTTGCCGGAAAACGATTGACCGCCGAGTTCCTGAGGCGCTGGATTTGTTGAGCGAAAGCTTTCTGGCGGTTGGGTTGCTGGTGGCGATTCCGCCGCGGCGGCGAGATTAACGAGGCGTTGTCAAGTGGCGTTGGCGAACGAAATTCTGGTAAGTGAAAGAAAGCAGGGGGAAAATAAATGCAAGGAAAATGTCCAGAGTGGTCAATGCAAAATGCTATTCTAAATATATAGAGTAAAGAAAAAAGAAATACACGCGAAGCGCGCTTTAGAAGCGCGCTTCGCGTTTTGAGGCTGCGGGCTGCGGGATTGAACGGTTAGAGGGGAAGTGGCAGTTTCCGGCGAGGAGTCGAGAAGTGATAGCTAAGAAGTCAAAACGAGCAGTGAAGGACGGGTGCTCCAGCGGGGGCGCAACGCGAGAGAAAGAGTCCGACGTGGAAGTCCGGGCGAAGGCGGCGACGGAAGCAGCAGTCGGGGAGCCACCCGATGCTGCGACGGCGCGGGACAGTATTAAGCGAGTTGTGCGGACCCGGGCAGTGGAGATCGTGGAGAAGGTGATCGATTCCGAAGGAAGCGGCCGAGTGGCGCAAGCGAAGTTTCTGTTCGAGATCGCGGGGGTGTATCCGCCAAGGGAAGAATCGCGAGCGGGTGTTGGGGAAGAATCTTTGGCGCAAGTGTTGCTAAGGCGGCTGAATCTGCCGGTGGAACCAGTGGTTCCCGAGAAGGGCTTGGCGGCGGAAGGGCCGACGGGCGAGGGGAACGACATGGCGGCGAGATCGCGAGGATTTTGGGAGTGAGTCGCTGTGGGCTCAAAGCTTAATCCCGGAGAGAGCGGGGGGGAATTTTCGAGTGCAGTCGCGCTGGTTTCGCTCACACAAGCGTTGCTCAAGATGACAGAGATGGAAATCCGCACGACACCTGGACACAAACCAAAGTGCGCTGCCTGGCAAGCCGGGGCGCGAAGAGGATGCCTTAGAATGAAGAGCGGCGGTTGGAGCGCAGTTGCATCGGGCGGGCAGAGCGCGCTGTCGGTTTCGCCGCGAGTGGGAAGGCGCCGAAGAGAGCGGACGACGGAGATTCCGCAGGAGGCGCTGCGGGTTGAGATCTCGCGGGAAAAATATGCGAAGAAAGACGTCCGCGGCACAGGACGCAAGGCTGGGATGGACATGACGTGGGTGACCGACCGGATCGCGGTCGGGGGCGGAATCTGGAACGCGGACAATATGGCTGCGGTGGCGCGGGCGGGGATCACGCACATTATCGACATGCAGATTGAGTTCGACGACACGGCGCTGGCGGAGGAGCACGGAATTGAAGTCTGCTGGAATCCAGTGGACGATGATTTTGAGCCCAAGCCGGCGGAGGTGTTCGATTGCGGAGTGGAGTTTGGGCTGGCGGCGCTGGAGGAGAGTAGGGCGAAGTTGTTTATCCATTGCGCGGCGGGAGTGCACCGGGCGCCGATGATGACGCTGGCATTGCTGGGAGCAATGGGATGGACGGTGGAAGATGCGATGGATTTGATCGAGGGACGGCGTCCGGTGGCGGATTTTGCGGAGGTTTACGTGCAGAGTGTGGAGGATTATTTGAAGGGGCGCAGGTAGGGAGATCTTTCTAATTCGCAATTGTGTTTACGCTGGTTCCTCCGAGCTAAAAATATTCAACATATTTAAATGTCTTACCGTGGCAGGGGTAATGCGGGAGGTAAGGGATCTTTCGACTGCGTTTCGCTTGGCTCAGCGCGACCTCCGCTCAAGATGACAGAGCTGGGCGGTTGCGCTTTGATGGGCGCAACCTTCGCTCAAGGTGAAAAACGACATTGGTGACAAAGCGAGACTGAGGAGGAAGTATGTTTCAGGCACGCCGCCTTACGGGGCGGCTTTTTTGTTGGCTGTTGGCGATGGTGGCCATGGCGTGGAGCTTGATGGGTACGGCGCGGGCGGAGGATCCCTCGGGAAGATCCGGAGGGGTGAGTTCCGCCGGGACTTCTTCCATGGCGGCTTTTGTCACACCGGAGAGCGGGCCCGCACTGACCAGTGTATCGGAGCAGATCGAGTTGGGGGGCGCACTGGAGTTACAGCATGGAGACGTGAGCTTCGCGGCTGCATCGCAAGGGGTGCTGGGGGGATTGTATGCGGGGGAAATTTCAGTGGCGGGCTGTCTGGCTGGCTTTCAGATAACGCCATCGGGCACGGGTTCGGCGATTCAGGCTCTGATCAGTGGATCACCGACTGGGCCGGTGATTGCGACCATTCCAGGCCACCAATATTTTTTCACGACCTACTTATATTCGATGGAGGTGTACCGCAGCGGGGAGACCTATCACTCGTCGCTGCATCCTGCAGGGAATGGGTGGGGGGGAGTGGCGGTGACGGCGGATGTGCGCTTCGTGCTGGAGGTGCAGGACGTTGATCCGAATAATCCGGAGACGTTGGTTGCGCCTGCGACGGTGCTTTATGACGATGTAATTGCCAGTGCGCCTGGATTTTGCACCTATGCGCTGGTGAATGCGGCGAACCTGCAGTGCAGTATCACGTACACGTATGTGACGCATATTTCTTTGGCGGAGGTGAGGACCGCGGTGCAGACTTCTCCAGCGGAGTATGCGCCCTATGTAACGCAATTGGTGGGCGCGCTTTCGGATGGTGCGGAGTGCGAGGTCACGAGCGACCCGTCGTTGGATTTTTATCCTGCGTACGTCCCAGCTTTGAATCAGCTCATTGTGGCGAGCTACCGAGGAAGTGGACGCGCCGTCGCGGAGGTGGAGAACGAGGCGAGTGTAGCTGCGCTGAAAAATGGCGCGGATGACGGAACGCGCGGGGCAGTGCGGGCAGCGAAGAATCCGGTGTCGCGCACGGATGTGGATTGCGAAAACGCTGCATTGGCGATTCTGGATGATGCTGTGGGCGCGGCATGGTCGGGCACGTATCAGACCTGGAGCGATTTTTTGCCGGGTGCGGCGGGAGACATTTTTCCGGGAGACGCGATCAGCGTCGATGTTTCCTCGCGCAACGCGGTGTTCACGGCGATTGTGCGAGAGGTTGAAATTCAGATCGCCGATCCTGCTGATGATCGCGGCTTTTACACGATTGGTTTCGCCAACGATCTGGCGGACGCGCTGGGAATCGAGTATGAAGCGAGCGCGACCACGATCCCGATCCAAGACATGCCACCGCTGCTGGAGACGACGCAGGTGGGCGCGTACTACCAAGCCAATCTGGCGGAGGCGCAGATTACGTCGGTCGCTCCGACTACAGTGGCGGTGGATGCGGGGCTAGCGCCGGCCAGCGGGCAAGGAATCGAGGTCCGCGAAAATGACTATGGGTGGGGCGAGGCCAATGACCGAAATCTGCTGGGGCGCTTCAGTACGCAGACTTTTACCCTGGCGCGGCTGGCGGAAACGCAGAATTATTTTTTGCGGCTGTATGACAATTCATCACCACCAAAGTATTCGCAGTATTCGGCGGCGCTGCACGTTGATTATCCGCTCTGAGGATTTGGATGAGGGAAGGACATCGTCATGGGAGTGAGCGATCGGGAAATGGCGTTGCGCGCCATCGATATCGAGTTTCAGAGAGAAGTGCTGGACAAGCTGGTGCGGCTGGAAACGAAGATGGACTCGCTGGTGGGGAACGGGCAGCCGGGACGAGTGAAGATCGTGGAGGACAAGCTGGCGATCTTGGAACGCAACGATTTTCGTAATAGCGTTCACAACCGGGTGGTCAATGGCGCAATCAGCGTTACGGTGAGTCTGGCAATCGCGTTGCACCGGTACTGGTTTAAGTGAGTAAATCAATTCCAAAAGTTCGATTTAAAAATCAATCACAAACAAGAGGAGAACTATGAGTACGATACCGAGCACGACCATCATTACGAATTTGAAAAATGTGACCGCTCCTACTGCCAATACGCTGGCCGACGCGGACGCGGAAGGAATGGACATGCCAGGCATGCTTTCGCTAGCGCTGACCAAGGCCTACGAGCTGAAAGTTTGCCTGACGCAAATCGCGAAATTCACAGACAGCGCAGATCCCAACCTGACTACTCTGAACGACGTTCTAGCCAGCCTCAGCTAAGGCGCCGGCAGCCGTGCCGACAGCAGCGCGGCTGCCGCATAGTTTTTGTGCAGATCACGAAGGAGAATCTATGAATTTCTTATCGCAGTTGTTACGAGGAATTGCTTTCGTCCCGGCGCTCGTCAACGGGATCGAAGGGCTTTTTGGCAACAAGACTGGCGTGGAGAAAAAAGATGCGGCCATGTCGTTTCTGCAGAATGCTCTTTCCACGGTGGACGCGATCGCCGCACGAGAGATCATTGATCCAGCAGGGTTCAAGAGCGGCATCTCGCAGATCATCGACGGGACTGTAGCCTGCCTCAACGCTTCGACGTGGTGCAAGCCACAGACCGCGCCCACTGCGCCTTCGACAAACTAACCGATCTCTTCGCTCCA
The DNA here is from genome assembly GCA_963818935.1 of uncultured Acidobacteriaceae bacterium. Taxonomy (GTDB): domain Bacteria; phylum Acidobacteriota; class Terriglobia; order Terriglobales; family Acidobacteriaceae; genus Sulfotelmatobacter. Next base: position 2,272 of record CAWFUK010000018.1, on the reverse strand, counting down.
AAATTCGAGGTTCTTCTTCACCTGCGCCATGAACTGATCGGCGACGGCCCCGTCGATGAGGCGGTGGTCGTAGCCGAGTGTGAGGTGAACCACCGAGCGGATCGCGATGGAATCGTTGCCCTCTTTATCTGTGACCACCAGCGGTTGCTTGGTGATGCCACCCACGCCCATGATGGCGGAGTTGGGCTGATTAATAATCGGCAAGCCGAAGACGGCACCGAACTGGCCCGGGTTGGTCACCGTAAACGTGGATCCCTCGACGTCTTCGGGCTTCAGCTTTTTGTTGCGGGCGCGCTCGCCGAGGTCGGTAATGCCGCGTTGCAGGCCGAGGAAGTTAAGGTCTCCGGCGTTTTTGAGGACGGGAACAATGAGTCCCCAATCGAGAGCAACGGCGATACCGACATTAATCTGACGATGGTAACGGATGTTTTCGCCGTCGATCGACGCATTAATGATCGGCCATTGCTGAAGCGCGATGATGGCGGCGCGCACAAAGAAGGGCATGAAGGTGAGGCGGACGCCATGGCGCTGCTCGAAGGCGTTCTTGTGTTTTGCGCGCAGGTTCACGATGCGGCTGAAATCCACTTGGTACATGCAGTGGACGTGAGCACTGGTGCGGCGCGACTCGATCATATGCTTGGCGATCAGCTTGCGCATGTTCGACATGGGGACGAGGTCGCCAGGATAGGGTGCGGGAGCGGATGGTCGCGGCGGTGCAGCTGCTGAAGTCGTGGTCGGGGTCGCGGGAGCCTGTGCCGACTCCGTTGCCGGAGCAGTTTGCGCGGCTGGGGCAGAGGACTGACGATCGATGAAGGCCATGATGTCTTGCTTGGTGATGCGGCCGCCGAGTCCGGTGCCAGAGATTTGCGAGAGGCTGACGCCGTGCTCGCGAGCGATTTTGCGGACGAGCGGCGAAGAGCGGGCTTCTTCTTCTGATTCTTGAGCAGGTGGAGCGTTGGGGGCGGGCGGAGCGGGAGGCGCGGGCTGCTTCGTTTCCTTGGTTTGAGCCGGTTGCTGTGGCGCTGCTTGCGGAGCGGGAGGCGCGGGCTTTGCTGGGGCAGCGGCGGATTCGCCATCGATCGCGATCGTGCCCACGATGGTGTTGACTCCTACCGTTGTTCCTTCGGTCACTTTGATTTCCTGAAGAACTCCGGAGGCCGGCGCGGGAATCTCCGCATCGACTTTGTCGGTGGAGATTTCAAAGAGCGGTTCGTCGCGCTGAACTTTATCGCCAGGCTTCTTCAACCACTTGGTGATAGTGCCCTCGACGATGGATTCGCCCATCTGGGGCATGATGATGTCAGTCGGCATGATTTCCTTCCAGGCGCCTCAATGGTTTCAGACTCACGCGGGCGCAAACTAGTTATTATAGCTTTTGCTCGCAGCTGAGCGCTCAATCGACGTAAGGGCTCCATTCCGCGCTACTGCTATTGTTTTAAATTCTTTTCTTGTTCTTCCCCACCCGGAGCGGCCACGCCAAAATTCGTCTTCCAATACTCTTGCACAGCGGGGGGAAGCTTTTCCATATGTGAGAGGAAGCTGGTGATCTTCCACATTTCCTGCTCAGTGAGAGTTTTGTCCCAGGCGGGCATACCGCTGTAGCGGACGCCGGTACGGATGGTGTAGAAGAGGTGCCACTCGGGATCATCGGGAGGATCGGTGATGAGATTGGGAACGGGCGGGTAGAGAGAGTCGGCGAGGGACGCGGGCTTGCGGTCGAGTCCTCCATGACAGAGCGCGCAATTCATGGTGTAGAGTTTCATGCCGTCTTCAAAGTTCTGATCGTTGGGGGGGACGGGATTGGTGACGTGGGGAGCGTGACGATGCATGGAAGCATCGACGACGCCGTTGGCGATGCGGGTCTCGAAATGACTGGGGGGCTTGTTCGCAGTGGTCGGGAAGAAGCCCAGCATGCCGAAACCGAGCACGCCGAGAATGAGTACCAGCAGAGTGATAATAACCCCGAGAATGAACTTGCCCATGGATCGCCTCCGAGATTGCCTATTTTGGCAGATGGGACGGGTGGGGCGCCAGTTGGGTGTCGAGGTTCTGCGGTTGTTGCCAAGCAAAGTGGTTTGGCTAGAAACCAACGGGCAGAGGCTGCTCCCCTGAGCGGCTCACTTGGCTCGCCGGACGGCCGAGGCGACTGTCACCACCTAGGTAGATAAGCTCCATGAAGTTCAATACGCTTTCAAGCGGCGTGCCTCACGGATCAAGTCGCCGACCTTGGGCAGGTAGTGTTCTTCCTGCGGTGGGGAGAATGGGATGGCGG
>CAWFUK010000017.1:0-11578 GCA_963818935.1 uncultured Acidobacteriaceae bacterium | reverse complement strand
CGCGCAGATTGGCGATCTATCGGAGACAAACATCATCGGCGGGTCTTCCGCGCACCATGCGCGTAGTGCTGAGCACGGAAAAGCTGAGTGCTTACGGTTTGTCGGCCATGTCTATCGTCGGGCATTTACAAGCTGCCAATGCCAGCGTGCAGGCTGGAAACTTTTCCGATGACAACCAGGAAGTTCGCGTCGATGCCGGAAACCTTTTCACGCGCCGCGAGGATCTGGAAGCTGTCGTTGTGGGCGTGGTGCGCGGGCGTCCTGTGTATCTGCGGGATGTGGCCGACAAAATCGTGGACGGCGCCGCGGAGCCTTCAGACTACGTAGTCTTCGGCACGACCAACGCAGGCGCGCAGCAGGGAGCGCGTCAATACCCCGCCGTATCAATTACCGTGGCGAAGCGAAAAGGTACCAATGTGCTCCCACACCTTGTCCGCGAATTTCTACCTTTAACGGCGTTCCTGTTGGCGCGAACTCGGGCGGCACATACGCCATTGCAATATTTTTCTTTAAGAACGGCGCGGGCGAACCGCTGGTGACGTAGCCGATCTCGCGTCCGGCGCCATCCTGAACTTTGTATCCGTCGCGCGCGATGCCGCGTTCAACCATCTCTAATCCCACCAGAGTTCGTTTCAATCCCGCCGCCTTGACTCTTTCGAGCGCATCGCGACCGATGAATTCGGACTTTTCCATTTTGCAGAAGCGGTCGAGTCCGGCTTCCCAAACATTAATGGTATCGGAAATCTCGTGGCCGTAGAGGGATAGGCTGCCTTCGAGTCGAAGAGTGTTGCGGGCGCCGAGACCGCAGGGGATGATCCCGAATTCTTTGCCTGCATTCAGAATGTCCTGCCAAACTTTGGCGCTGACAGTTTCGTCGGCCGGAATATAAATTTCGAAGCCGTCTTCGGCGGTATATCCGGTGCGCGCGATCAGAATATTCTTCAGGCCACAGACCGTGCCGCGCGTGACCCAGTAGAACTTGACGCCGCTCAGATCGGCATCGGTGAGCTTTTGCAGCGTGTTTACGCCCTTTGGTCCCTGGATGGCAATCTGGGTAAAGTCATCCGAAAGATCTTCAACGGCACAGTCGAACTGGCGGGCATTGTCGCGCACCCAGTTAAAATCTTTTTCGCGCGTGCCGGCGTTGATCACGAGCAGGTAATCGTCTTCCCCGAGGCGATGAACAATTACATCATCCACAAACGTGCCTTGCGGATAGAGCAGCGCGGAATATTGCGCCTGGCCGATCGCCAGCCGCGAGGCGTCATTCATGGAGATGTGTTGCACTGCAGCCAATGCCTGCGGACCCGCGAGTCGAATATCGCCCATGTGGCTGACATCAAAAATGCCGACGCCGGTGCGCACCGCCAGGTGTTCGTTGACAATGCCGCATCCGATCGAGGCAGGATATTCGACCGGCATGTCCCAGCCATTGAAGTCGACCATTTTCGCGCCCATCTGGCGATGGACGGCATTCAGCGCAGTCTTGCGCACGGCGGGGACTGCACTGGCGGGCGTAGCTTCTACGGAAGACAAGTCCAAACCTCAATCGGCAAGCAGTGGCTGGTCTGCTGGATAGTGTGACTGACTACCGTATCACGCGCTTTTTCGGCGGGTCAAACAACCGCAGAAGTCACGGGGTTTCTGAGGAAAATACTAGCGTCCGAACTGCACCGTGACGCGCGCGCCCGCAGCCACGTGAGTTCCCGGCGCTGGGGATTGTTGGCGCGCTACGCCGCTGCCTACCGCTTCGAGTTCGAGCCCTGCATCTTGCGCGGCTTCGACCGCGCCTCGAACTGTCTTCCCGATGAAGGAGGGCACTTCCATTCCGCCCTGCTCGACATCGAGAACTACGGTTCCAGTCGCAGGTGGTACAGGTTGCGCGATCGCAATTGGGCTGGGGGTTTTTGCCGGCGCGCTTCGAACCGAATTGCCCGACGGCGCGACCGTTTCGCTTTGCCGCATTGCCGCTTGCACTACATTTCCTTTGCTGTCGCCAGTCGCGGTCGAGGGCGCCCGCGCCACATTCGGCTTCATATCGGGCGCGATCCCGCTCATATCCGCCGTCTCCAGCGGCTCGCCGGGATGATCCGGCGTTCCTTCTTCCAGATCTTTATCCTTCATCTTCGCTTGCGCCAGCAGCAATTGGTGTTTGGGCGCCAGCGGCAGATCGTGAGGCGTATGCAGATATTCCAGCACCTGCTGGGTTACGCGGTGGAATACCGGGGCTGAAACCTGCCCGCCCTGATGCAGTCCGACTGCGGAATCCAAAATTACTGCGACCACAATCTGCGGATTGTTGACTGGAGCAAATCCGGCGAACGAGCCGATATATTTCGTTTTCGAATAGGCGCCAGTGTCGGGATCGACTTTCTGCGCGGTTCCCGTTTTTCCTGCCGAGCTGTAGCCTTCGAGAATCGCTTTGCGCCCCGTGCCCTCGAGCACGACCTTCTGCATCATGCTCCGCATTTCGGCGGCGGTGAAACTCGAGATCACGCGATGCGACGCCCCGGGATGAAAAGCTACGTTTTGCGGGGAGCCCTGCGCGTCAACCGGCCCGGCCACGATATGCGGCGAGACATACACGCCATCGTTCGCGAAGGTTGAGATCAATCCTGACAATTGAAGGGGCGAGATGCCGATCTCCTGCCCCATAGAAATTGCCGCGATAGAAACTTTCGACCAGCGGCTCACCGGCTTGGTCATGCCGCGGGTTTCTCCCGGCAATTCGATTCCGCTTTGCTGGCCGAAGCCGTAGGCGCGAATATATTTGTAGAACCGGTCGGGGCCCAGGCGCAGCGCGATTTTGATCGCGCCCACATCGCTCGACTCGGCCAGCACGCCCCACACCGGCAACAGTCCGTGCGGTCTGGAATCGCGAATGCGCATGCCGTTGTAGACGATCGATCCCATCTGGCAATCAAAAATCTCATCGGGATTGGTTAACTTCTCTTCGAGCGCCGCCGAGATGGTCACCAGCTTGAAAGTCGATCCCGGCTCGTAGACATAGCTCACGGCGCGGTTGGTCAGCTTCGCCGGCGTAATCTCCTTGCGCAGATTGGGATTGAACGTGGGCCGGTTGGCCAGTGCCAGAATTTCTCCAGTGTGTGGATTCTCGACGATGACTGTGCCCGCGATGGCGTGCGTATCTTGAATCGCCTGATCGAGCTCTTTCTCCGCAATGTACTGGATGTTCTTGTCGATGGTGAGGACGATGCCTTCCCCGGGCTCGGGCTGCTTCTCCACGTCGGAAAACCATTGCCGCCGCGCGTCGACCGAGATAAACATTTTTCCGTCGCGGCCGCGCAGTTGATCGTCGAACTCGTGCTCGATGCCGCTCTGGCCGGAATCTTCCATGCCGACTGTACCTACGACCTGCGCCGCCAGATCGCGCGCGGGATAAAAACGCTTTGGCTCCTTCTGAAAATGAATGCCTTGCAGGTGCAAAGACTTGATGCGCTCGATGGTTTCGTCATCGGCCTTGCGTGCTACCCAGCAGAAGGTTTTGTGATTCTGGCAGTCGGCAAGTACTACGTTGTGATCCTCGCCTGTTATGCGGGTAATAAGAGATACCGCGGTGGGCAGGTCCTTAACTTCGCTGGGCACGGCGAAGGCCGAATCAACCAGCACCGACATCGCCAATTCGCGGCCAGCGCGGTCATAAATCACTCCGCGTTTGGCGGAGAGCGGAATCGCGCGCTGCTGCTGATGCTCGGCCTGCTTCACGAAGCTTCCGTAACAAAACATTTGCAAGTAAATCAGGCGCGCGCAGATCAGCGCGCACCAGAACACCAGCATTCCGCCTAGAAGATAGAGGCGGGAGTTTTTGCCGGGATTGGAGTTGGAAGACATGAAACCGTTGTTTGGTCGTTAGTAGTTCGTCGTCAGCCTGCTTAGACAAACATGGCGGACCACCATTCCGGCGGGCCGCCAAGTAAGTTCGTATGGGACTGGCACGTGTGCCGTCCTCGCAACGGTGCTTTTAAAAACACACACGGCTTCGCTGCAACTTCTACTGGCCGATCGATACCGCCGGCACTGCGCTCGCCATCACTGGGGCGCTCGAATCCATCGCGGCCGTATCCATGCGGATCACTTGACCCGGCTCCGGCGGCACCAGCCCCATGCGCCGCGCCATGACATCGATGCGCTCAGGATCGCGCAGGGAGGCATCTTCCAGCCGCAGCGCGCGATTCATTTCGGTTAAATCGTTGAGCTGGCGCTTCTCCGATTCGATCTGGTAACCATATTCAATAGCGCGGAAGTGCTGCCAGGTATAGGTGAATACCAGCAGGAACAGAAACGCGAGCGCGGTGCCAAACTGCTTCATCTCGCGATTGCGACCGGGATCTTCGACTTTCACTAAACGCGAGTTATCGATCGCTTTCGCGAAATAAATTTCGGGCGTTCCGGTGAAGAAGGTATTGCGCCGCGCTGCCGGGATTTGAAATGTGGCTGCCGCTGCCATTTATGCCGCTCCTGCGAAAACGGGTTGGTCCTGCATCTCTATAACTTGCAACTCAAACATGCGCTGCAGTTCGATTTCGTCGGCGAGGCGTTTCTGTTGAGCACCACGTTCAGCACGCTCTACAGTCGCCATCAAATCCCGGATCAACGTTCCTGTGTACATTTCCTAACCTCAGACTTGGATTCCTACCACGGAACCCTCTACCCGCGTCCGGCTCTCGGCTTCCGGGTTACTGCTACGGATCTTTGTCCGCTTAAACCTGTATGCCCGGCACGGCCACTACAGCTATGCCGGGGACTCCGGCAGGTTTTCCGGAATCTAAACTTTTTCCGCCGCCCGTAATTTCGCGCTGCGGGCCCGCGGATTGCGATCTTGCTCTTCTTCGGATGCCGTTACCGGTTTCTTGGTCAGAATCCGGAAGTGCATGTCCTGATTCGCGCCTTCGCGGAAGGCATCCTTCACGATGCGATCTTCCAACGAATGAAAACTAATCACCACCACGCGTCCTCCTGGCTTCAGGATCCGCGGCGCCGCTGCCAGCAGCGCCTTCAGATCGTCCAGTTCGCGGTTTACGAAGATTCGAAGAGCTTGAAAAGTTCGGGTCGCCGGATGAATTCGCCTTTGCTCAGAATTCATTGGCCGGGCCGCGGCTGATATGACCTCCGCAAGATGTGCGGTAGATCGTATCGGCCGCGACCGGCAAATGGCTCTGGCGATTCTCCGCGACCTCCTTTCCTCTCCGAATTCGTAAATCACATCGGCAAGCTCGCGCTCGTCGAGGTGGTTTACCACTTGATCGGCGGTTCGTTCGGAATGCGGGTCCATCCGCATGTCGAGCGGTCCTTCCGCCTGAAAACTAAATCCGCGCGCGGGGTCTGCGAGTTGCAAGCTGCTCACTCCAACGTCGGCGAGAATGCCGTCCGCCCTCAGACTTCGGACGTCTGCCAAACTCGCAAACGACTCGTTCCGCAGCTCGATCGTCGGCCAATCTGGAATCGGGTCCTCGGTTTTGCCGAGGTCCGAAGTCAGAGGTCTGACGCCGGGCCCCCGCAGTCGCTCCGCCGCAATTTCCAGCGCCGCTGGATCCTTATCGAAGCCAATCAAATGACCCGGTGCGCCGAGGCGTTTTGCGATTTCGTAACTGTGCCCGCCCAGCCCCACCGTAGCGTCGATATAAGTCCCGCCACGCCGCACGTTTAAAAAGTCGATCGCTTCTTTTAAAAGAACTGGAACATGATCGGCCAGAAGCTGGCTCGCTTTCCTGCCACCATGCCCTACCCCCTGAGGGGTGTCGGTTGATCCCCCGTCCGATAGATGGTTCACTAGATGCCCAGCGTGTCGAGCGTCTTCTCATCTTCAGGCGTGAACTTTTCTTCCTGAACTTTCTGTTGGTACGCTTCCATGTTGCGGACTTCCAGATAAGTCTGGTATCCGGTCACCGCTACTTCGCCCTTGATTTTGGCCGCGTCGCGCAGCAGTTGCGGAATCAGCAACCGCCCCTGGCCATCCATCTCCACAATCTGTCCCCAGTAGTTCACCTTGCTCAAAAACTTTTTCTTCGTAGGATTGAAAGTGGAGAGCCCCGCCAGCTTCTGCTCGATCCGCTCCCACTCCTCGAAGGGATACACTTGAGCAACATCCCCATCGAGACTGGTGATGTAAAATTGCTGGCTGTATTTCTCGTCGATCACCCGCTTGAACTCGACGGGGACCTTCAACCGTCCTTTTTCGTCGACGCGAGTTGGGTGATTGCCGCGAAACATGACTTGTCATCCTGAGGTGACGGTTTTTGTCGCCGAAGGATCTCCTAACCACGACTGCCGCCCCGCAGGAGGCGAAAACAACGCAAAAACTGGTCAAACTTGGTTGGTTCGGGTTGTTGGCCGTGCTATTGGGTCGGATTTCCACCGGCTCCTCGTTTTCAGCTTCCCGTTCCCACGAACTCAACTTTTCTTACCACTCTCTACCACTTTGTACCACATATTGGCCCGTAAGTCGTTTATTGTCAAGGACAAACTTGAGGGTCGAAGTTCCACTTCGTGGGTGATTGGGCAAACTACGAAGCCTTGTGGTTAATCAATCGAGTCACCACAAGATGTGGGGTTTAGACTTCGGATTCCTTCGCTATTCATTCGCTAAGATTTTTCTTGCATGCGGCGCAGGGCGCGGATTTTGTTGTGGAAATAATGGTTGGAATCACGCCTTGACGCTGTCCCCGAGAGAAGGCTGAGGGCCATCTTGGATTGAGATGAGCTTGACCCACCTCAAATTCGCTGATTGGGTTCCCTTTCCGCTTCCGCGCGTCTTTGCTTTCTTTTGCGACCCGCAAAATTTACCTCGCATTATGCCGTCTGCGACCGTGACCAAAATCGATCGGCTTACTTTGTTTGCGCCTCCGCCTCCGCCGGATGCTTCCACTTTTTCCCACGCAGCGGGAATTGGCACTTTGATTGAGACTTCGTTTCGGATGTTTCCTTTCTTGCCGCTACGGGCACGGTGGGTCGCCCGCATCACTGAATTCGAGTGGAACCATCACTTCGCGGATGTGCAAGAAAAAGGGCCGTTCAAAAGCTGGCATCATCGGCACGAGTTTGTGGCGGACCGTCGCAATGGAGTCGACGGAACTGTCGTACGCGATGTAATCGAATACGAGGTAGGATTTCTTTTTTTGGGCGCGATCGCCAATTCGCTCTTCATTGAGCGCCAGTTGCGGCAAACATTCGCGGACCGGCAAAACAAATTGCCTGAAATGTTGGTCCAGAGAGCTCACGATCGCGAAGCAGCACAGGAAGTTCGAGAAGCCTAGAGAATGACATCCCATCGCTCGTCCATTTAGAACTCACAAACCTGTGTGACAGCGACCATTGACTGGCCCGGGGCGCGATTCCTAGCGTTGGTCGGCATGAGGCCCCACTTACTAGCAATCGTGGCATTGATTGCCGCGTGCTCGCTGGTCTTGAATTGTGGCGGCGGATCCTCCGGCCCACTTACTTTAGCAGTGAAGCCTAGCGTCGCCGCCATCAACACTGACGTTCAAACTGGACAGATACAACTGGTAACCTTACAGGCCGTCCTAAGCAGTGGTCAAAGCCCTACCGACGTTCAATGGTCTACGAGCAATTCTTATGTAGGTGTTGGCGGCATCGAGACCGGCAATCCCACGACCACAGATGTGGGATGCAACATCCAGGGTCTTCCTGGGTGGGTAATAACCGCGACCATAACGGCGACTGCCCAGGGGTTGACGGGCACAGCCTCGGTCACCTGCACTTGGGATTAAGCCAGCGGTATGCATCTAAGATAGGGTCGGCTCCCTAAATGCCCGGGGGCAAGTTAATACATCGCCCGAACCGAGCGAACGCTTCCAGCCTGAACCGAGATCGAATATGCTTCGCCGCCGACGCCGTCCCAGCCTCGAAGATCGAATGTGGCGCCCCTGGGTGCATGGTAGGCCGCAATTTTCTCGAAGCTGAGCGGCGAACCGGGTTTGCAGATTTCCGGTGGCTGCGTGACCCGCAGAAAATATACTCCCCGCCCCGAGCCCACGACTTTTCCTTTGCCATCGGCTTCGACCAGAAACGCGGATTTCTCATCGACGGCAATCTCTCGCGGATTTTTCGACCAGCCATCCTGCACGATGCGCGCCAGAAAGCCTAGGCTGCGGCCCATGCGGTCGCGTTTGGCGAAGTGGCTGTCAGTAAGAATGTTTTCGAGCCCCGGCACCTTCAGGAAGTCGCGCACTACTGTCACCCGCTTCATATAAGGATCGGCAAGAACTTCGCGCGAAGTAAGATCGGGATCGTCCGGCTTGTCTTCGAGACATCCGTAGACGAACTGGCCGAGCACGGCCAGCCCGGCGCTGGTTCCTCCGATCGGCTTGCCCGCAGCCACATGGGCGTTGATGGCCTCTTCCACCGGAGTTCCCTTCCAGAAATTGACGTAGCGCGACTGATCGCCGCCGGCGATGAAAATGACCTCCGCCTGCCCGATAATCTCAGCTACGCGCGGCTGAAGCGCCGCTTCCCTGCTCGGAATAATCAGCGTCGCGACTGAATTGGTCTTGCACAAGCCGGCCACGTACGGGTTGTAGTCAGCATCGCCGTGCGCCCGCACAATTAGAAAGTCGCCGCCGTTGGCTTTGGCGCACAGCCAGCGGAATGCTTCATCCAGATCGCTGCCGCCGCCCATCATGGCGATTCCGAACTCGGCGTGAGGTTGCGCGTCCTGCGCATTGCCCTGGCGAACGTATTCGAAAGAAGCAGACTGACCGAATGCCGCAGTGGCGCAAAACAATAACGCAAGATGGAACGCTGGCAGAGATTTCATGCTCGCCACTATACCTCACAGTTGCGGTCGCCAGGCCAGCGTCTGGGGTCCTGCGTCCGCAGGTTGGCAATGGTTGACGGCTGGATGCTGGTGTACACTGCTCGGTTCTCGAGACAACAGGTTTTCGGAGGCGCTTATGCATCTGAACCGAGGCAGGATCTGGTTGGGTGGTCTGGCGGGCGGCGTGGTCTGGAACCTCTGGGGTTTTATCATTAACCAACATGTAGTGACCCCGGCACGCTACGCGGCCGCGCAGAATGCCGGTGTATTCCTGAAAACGCCGCGCTATCCCTTCTTCGTAGGCCAATGGATTGTGCTCGTCTTTATTTTGGCCATCGCGGTCTCGCACCTTTACGCGTGGTCGCGCCAAGGGTTGGGAGCGGGTCCGGGCACGGCGCTGAGAGTTGGATTTCTGGCGGGATTCTTCGCCGGATTTCCGGAAAACTTTGCGCAGGCCACCTGGTCGGTAGCCGGGCGCGCACTTCCCTTTGGCTGGATGGTGGAGATGTGGATTGGCGCTATTCTGGCCGCGCTGGTCGCCGGCTGGATCTATAAAGATTAAAGGCGAAGGCTCGAGGAAGCTCGCCTACTTTACCGCCTCGACGAATACGGCCGTGCCGTAGGCCAGAACTTCGGTGACGCCCTGCATCACTTCGGTCGCGTCGTAGCGCGCGCCCACCACGGCGTTGCCGCCCAGTTCGGCGGCGTGCACCAGCATCAGGTCGAAGGCCTCGGCGCGAGTCTTCTCACAAAGATTCGTGAGCAGCGTGATGTTGCCGCCGACCAGCGTCTGCAAGCCTGCGCCGATCGTGCCGAAGATCGAGCGCGAGCGCACTACGATACCGCGCACCACTCCCAGGGTGCGGGTCACGCGAAAACCATCCAGTTCGAACTGAGTCGTAACCATATTGTGCGCGACCATGCGTCCACTGCCTGCGTAGGTTGCCATCGCTGTCATTCCTTTCTGCGCCGCACGCTACCGTTGGCGCGACAGCTAACTATAACGCGGGAAGCCATGCGCGAGGAGATTTTCATAGGCTGCGCCCATGCTTTTGCTATATAAGAAAGGGGAGTAAAGGTGCCAGTTTCTTCCCCCGTCCCTTTCGTTCCCCGGAATTCATGTTGGAGGTCCTCGATGAAACCGTTTTTCTGCGCTTCTCTCCTCCTGTCGATTTCTATCTTCAGCTCTTCGATCCATGCAGCGGCCGCCACCATTCATGTCCCAAAGGACCAGCCCACGATTCAAGCCGGCATCAACGCGGCTGGCAACGGCGACGTAGTGCTGGTTGCTCCCGGCACTTATTTTGAGACCATCAATTTCGATGGCAAGGCAATCACGGTCAAAAGCTCCAATGGAGCCAAGACCACTATCATCGATGGTGGCAATGCCGGGTCGGTGGTCACCTTCGAGTCCGGGGAGAGCCTGAACTCGATCCTGCGAGGATTCACGATCCAACATGGAAGCGCGTCCAACGAGGGCGGTGGCATTTACATCTCGAGTTCTTCGCCCACCGTCGAAAAGAATATCGTGACTGAGAACACTGCGGGTAACGGCGGAGCAGGAATCGCCGTAGACTTTTCTTCTGCTTTGGTCCAGGAAAATACGGTTACGAACAACTCGCAGATTCTCGGATACTCCGGCGGCGTCGGAGGCGGAGGAATCGAAGTTGGCGGAGCCGGCGCGGCCCAGATCGTCAGCAATACCATAGAGAACAACAGTTGGTACTCGGCGGAAGGCGGTGGCATGACACTTTTCGCTGCGGGAACGCCGACGCTCGAAAACAATACGATTCAGGGAAACTCCGCCTACGACCAGGGCGGTGGCATCTGGATTGTGAATGAATCCAATGCGGTGATGGTTCAGAATTTGATTTACAACAACATCGCCGCTCAGGGCTCCGGAATATATTTTCTTGTACCCGATGGATATCCGGGGCCAGTTCTGGTCAACAATACGATCGTTGGAACCAGTTCGTCCTCCGAAGGCTCCGCCGTTTATGCCGGCGGCTTTGATGGCCAGGTGCAGTTTTATAACAATCTGATGATCGGCGCGAGCGGCTCCAACGCGGTCTACTGCGATTCGACGTACAGCACGACCCCGCCCACTTTCACCAACAACGACGCTTATAGCGCGGCCGGCAGTGGTCTCGAAGGCACATGCTCCGGGCAAGCCAGCGAGAACGGCAATCTTTCCGTTGACCCAAAATTTAAGGGAACGAAAAATTTCCACGTCAAGGCGGGCTCGCCGATCATCGCCGCGGGCGACGCTTCCGCGCCGGATCTTCCCGCGAAGGATCTATCGGGGGGGCCGCGCATCATCGACGGAGCGATCGATATGGGAGTTTACGAATATCCCGACTAGAGGATTCGCGAATTACTCCAGCGCCGCCGCGATCACGAACTCTTGCGCCGCCAGATCGTACTCAACTCGCAACAAATTGGCTCGGCAACAGACCTGGCAGTCTTCGACATAGCTCTGCCGGCTACCGGCAGATTCATCCACGATGACCGAATTCCATTCGCCGCAGCCCGCACATTGAAAGCCGGCTTCCATGCGACAATTATCGCTCGCATGGGGAGGGCCTCATGGTTTCACGACGGCAGTTTCTTGAAGTGGGCAGCGCGGCAGGGCTGGCTGTAGTCTCTCGTCCCTGGTTGACATCCGCAGCCGCCGTAGAGAAGATCGACAATGCCTCCCTGCCGCCTTCTCTGGCAAGCCTGAAGTCGCGTAAGGCCGAAGCTGCCCCCATCACGCGTGAAGAGCGCCACGCGCGCCAGGAGCGC
>CAWFUK010000016.1:0-9597 GCA_963818935.1 uncultured Acidobacteriaceae bacterium | reverse complement strand
TGTACATCTGCTTCGACTTCGTACCGTATTGCTGGGCGCGGATGAAGCTTCGATGAGACGCTGGATGGAGTCTCCTGATGATGGGCGGATGAAGTTGTATGCGACCTGGACGGTCTTGAGTTTGCGAAAGCAACATCCGGAGCTTTTTCAGGAGGGGCAGTACGTGCCGGTGGAAGTTTTCGGAGAGAAGGCTGAGCATGTTGTGGCATTCGCCCGGAAATACGGGAGCCGCGTTCTTCTGGTGATTGCGCCGCGGCTGATCGCGGGATTGCTCGGCGATGGCGAGCGTGCGCCGGTTGGAGCGGAGGTCTGGAAGAACACACGGGTAGCGCTGCCGTGCCGCGAGTGCCGCAATTCGTATCGCAATGTTTTTAGCGGAGAGGTATTGGAATTGGCCGGCGAGGTTGGAATGGCGGAGTTGTTGAGGGAGTTTCCGGTAGCGGTGTGGGTAGTGGAGTAGAAGTAATCTCGTGAATCAGACCCAGGCCCTCAGGGGCTAAAGCCCTTCTTATTGATTATCGTTGGAACGGCACGAACGTCGTGCCCTTCGGGCGCCTATTTGCGAAGTAACTCTCACCTTCCGCGGCGGCAACCATGGGCAGGCGAAAGCACATCGAAATGCTCCATGCCCAAACGCCGGCAATATATCGCAAATTCCGCTCCGATGACCTCGTCGACGCCGCCAAAATTGCCGAAAAAGCAGGAGGCAGTGTTCCGCCAAGTGCTATCGCTGCTGGAGGAGAATCAGCTCCCACTGGCGGTGTCCGGGGCATTTTCGCTGCAGCACCATACGGGGATTTGCCGCGATACCAAGGATCTCGACATCTTTCTGCCAGCGGACCAGATTGGGGATGCGGCGAGAATATTGCGCGAGCATGGATTTGAATTCGAGATGTGCGATCCGGTGTGGCTGGCAAAAGTGCGTCGCGACGGATACTTTGTGGACCTGATCACGGGGATGAGTAATGCGGCGATCTGGGTGGACGCAAGGTGGATTGAGCGTGCCCAGCCGGCCACGGTGCTGGGTGTGGCGACGCGGCTATTGGCTCCCGAAGAATTGCTGGTTTCGAAATTATTTGTGACCCGGCGGGAGCGCTTTGATGGATCGGACATTGCGCACCTTATTTATGCGACGCGCGGAAAGCTGGACTGGGAGCGGATTCTGGAACGCGTGAACGACCATTGGGAGCTTCTGCTGTGGGGGCTGATGCTGTTTCATTATGTGTATCCGCGGCAGAGCGAATATGTTCCGGCGAAGTTGTGGCAGGAGTTGATCGAGCGGCTGACGACTTCGATTTCGCGGAAGGATGCGAAAGAGGAGTTTCGCGGGAGCCTGATTGATCCGTGCATCTTTGCGATTGACGTGAACGAGTGGGGGCTGGAAGATCTGCAGGCGCGTTATCGCGAGGCGCGATTGGCGGGGCTTGCGGCGATGGCGGACGCGGGGGAAAGCAGGAGCCGATTGCGAAGTGCGGGGCTGGGAGTGAATGAAAGATGAGAATTGCGGCCACCGCCGATCTGCACTTTACCGCGCAACGCTATGCGGCGCTGCACGAACAATTGAATCGAGTGCGCGATGAGGCGGATATTTTCGTGGTGGCCGGCGATCTGACGAATTACGGGCGTCCCGATGAAATGGAGCCGTTGCTGAATGCGTTCGTGCGCTTGCGCATTCCGGTGGTGGTGGTGCTGGGAAATCATGATTACGAATCGGATAAACAAGAGCAACTGATGCAAATGCTGGTCGAGGCCGGGGTGAAAGTGCTCGATGGCAGCGGGTACGAGCGGGATGGGGTGGGCTTTGCGGGGACAAAGGGATTTCTGGGCGGCTTTGGGCGCGGGTTGCTGACGGCTTTCGGCGAAAGTGAAATCAAAACTTTCGTGCGGGCGGGAATTGATGAAGCGGTGAAGTTGGAGCGCGCCATGTCGCAATTGCGAACGCGGAAGAGAATTGTGGTTTTACATTATTCTCCGATCGCCGATACGGTGGAAGGAGAGGCGCGGGAAATTTATCCATTCCTGGGGAATTCGCGACTGGCGGAAGTGGTGGACCGGCATGGCGCGGATCTAGTGGTGCACGGACACGCCCACAATGGCAAGCCGGATGGGAAGACGACGGCGGGGATTCCGGTGCACAATGTGGCGATCACGCTGCTGCAATCGCAGAATCCGGGGATGGTATATCGGATCTTCGACGTATAGGCCACGTAAGCAGCCGCATCGTGATCATCCTTGGACCGGAGCATTGGTGGACAGCAGCGGCGGCGTTAACGACAGGATGACATTCTAGTTTTAGTCGTGCTTCGCCTACTTCACCATGAAATCGGCGAAGGAGGCGGTTTTGCCGAAGTAGATGCGCAGAGTGCATTTTGCGCCGTAGTGGGCGAAGGCGACTTCGAGCGTGTTGGCGGCGTCGGGAACCTGATCGGTTTCCATGGTGGCGCGGGCGACATCCTGTTTCTCGTCGTAGGCTGCGCCGGCCGTGACATTCTTGTTGACGACGAGCGTCCACTTCTCTTTCGCAGGGATGGGGTAGACGGTGTAGGCGCCGATGGGAATGGCTGTGCCGGAGAGGGTGAGCGGGGCTTCGGTGAAAAGAGTCATGGCAGCGCCGCCGGGAGACCAGGGTTTGCCGTAGGCAGGTCTCTCCTTGGAGCTGACTGGGTTGTAGCGGATATAGACTTGACGTCCGTCCTCTTGCGTGCAGGTGGTGGTGTTGGATTGCGCGGAACAAAGGGAAGCGAGAGCGAGAATAAAAAATATGGCGACGGCGGAGCGGGCGCGCGGCATTTGAAATCTCCTTCGGGGAGTGAGTGTAGCGTGTTAGGCGGGGGGAAGCAAGATTGGGGCCGGGATTCGGTACCTGGAACCTGGTATGTAGTCACAAATCCCGGCACGCGGCGGGCAGCGGTTGGGGGATGCGGTTTCTTTGGCCTGTTGGTGAAAACTCCTTGTCAAGTCTGGAAAGGAGGCGTACCTGCAAGAGATACTTCGACTGCGACAGACGTTCCTTCGCCGGTTTTGCTGCGCTCAGGATGACATTTTGTTTTTACTGATAGAGAAGCCCCGTTCGTCGTTGGTCTTCGGTGATGTACTCAGAGTGGGGGGGCGTTGCTACCTTGAGGGGTCGAGTACTGGGCATGGGAATGACGGTACCGCGCGAGGATTGGCACTCATGGCAAAGGCAGCGAAGCTGAAGATTCTGTATGGCGAAGGGGATGCAGAGGCGCAGTCGGCGACGGCGGCGGCGTTTGAGAAGGCAGGGCACACGGTGCTGAAGGCGATCGGCAGGAAGGCGGTGCAAGCGGCCATTGATCAGGGGGGATTTGATCTGGTTGTGCTGGGGCCGACGCTGAGCCGCAATGACCGGCATCATCTTCCTTATATGGTGAAGAAGGCGAAAGGCGAGACTAGCGTGCTGGTGATGCATGCGGATGGGAGCCGGCATCCGTATGTGGACGCCTGTATGGATACGGGGTGCAGCGCGGAGCACGTGCTGACGCGGATTGAAGGGATGGCGATTGCGGGGGTGATTCCGGCGGCGGTGGGAGCAGGGGCGGGAAGATAGCACCGAGTTGCGAGTACCGGGATTGGAGCGGCCTTGGGGGCCGCTCTTTCTTTTTGGGCGGGAAAACTTTCTAACACGGGGGCCATGGAGGGTCACGGGGTAATTCTTCTTGGTACGAATCTGGGTGGTTAACTGGTGGGACTTAGCGTGGTTTGCGCGCTTGTTTTCGGCTTGCTGCGCCTGGCAATCGATCGAAGTGGAATTTGGGAGCTTGGAGCAGGTGTGAATTGGGAGGGAACCAAGTCGGTAAGAGTGGAGTTTGGGAGCCGTTGTTGGACCGATTCGATTGCTGTTTGCAACGATGTTGGAACTTCCTTGTCTGAACTCACGCAGTTTCTTACTTGCGGCCTTGCTGCGTAGAGTTGTGTGACCCGGAATCTGGTTTGTCGTGGTCGGGCGGTCGGCTCTCTTCCTCGTCCATCAAAAATCGCTCCAACCAACGGGGTAATCCTTGATATGTAAGCCGCCCGGCCTTCTCGTGATCACGACATGCTTTGATGAGAGCGAAAATCGCCAGCGCCAGAATGCTTAACCGCCCCACCACAACCCAAACCGTGTCGACCAAGGGGAAGCGCCTGTAGAGTCCGAAAGAGCCGATAAAGATAATCCAGAACACAAGTGCAGCAATCGTTGTCCGCTTCATGGCGAGTACATCCGCGTTCCGGCTGTCGTACAAACTGACGAGACCAAGCCGTACGCCAAGGATATGCTCCACCCGGTTCTTTTATGAAATACCTTTCTCCGACTGGGCGCAAGGAAAATGCCTTCGGAGCTGCCGGTGCATCTGCGGGATTAGGGATCCTTCGACTGCGTGGCGGGTTGCTCTCGCGAACCAGCCACTGCGCTCAGGATGACAGCTGCGGGCAGGAGGGCTCGCGTCGCTCGCTGGACGGGCGAAGGCGCCCGTCCCCACACGAGTATCGTCCCTAAACGAGCATCGTGCCCACATGAGCATCGCTATGGTTGCAGGTCTACCTTCATATTGAGGTTGTGGGCTACGAAGGACCAGGTGTCGGCAGTTTCGTCGATTAACTTTGTGATCGATTTGCCGGCGCCGTGGCCGGCCTTGGTCTCGATGCGGATCAGGATGGGCGCGGGGCCAGCTTGATCGTGTTGCATGGTGGCGGCGAATTTGAAGCTGTGGCCGGGAACGACGCGGTCGTCATGATCTGACGTTGCGATCAGCGTGGGCGGATATTTTGTGCCGGGCTTGAGGTTGTGCAGCGGGGAGTAGGCGTAGAGGGCTTTGAATTCTTCGGGGTTGTCGGAGGAGCCGTAGTCGGAGGTCCAGGCCCAGCCGATGGTGAATTTGTGGAAGCGCAGCATGTCCATGACGCCGACTTCGGGCAGGGCGACCCCGAAGAGATCGGGACGCTGGGTGACGACAGCGCCGATTAACAGGCCTCCGTTGCTGCCGCCGCGAATCGCCAGCTTGGGAGTCGAGGTGTATTTGTTGTCGATGAGATATTGGGCGGCGGCGATGAAGTCATCGAAGACGTTTTGTTTTTTCAGTTTCATGCCAGCCTGGTGCCACTCTTCTCCGTATTCGCCGCCGCCGCGGAGGTTGGGCTGGGCGTAGATGCCTCCCATTTCGAGCCAGACCGCGTTGGGCACGGAAAAATTCGGAGTGAGGGAGATGTCGAATCCGCCGTAGGCGTAGAGCAGTGTGGGATTTTGTCCGTCGAGCTTGATGCCTTTTTTATACGTGATGAACATGGGAACGCGAGTGCCGTCTTTGCTGTGGTAGAAGACTTGCTTAGTTTCGAAACGGGTCGGATCGAAATCAACTTTAGGCTGGCGGAAGATTTCGCTTTTGCCGGCGATAGGATCGTAGCGATAGATCGTCGTGGGATAGGTGAAGCTGGTGAAGGCGTAGAAGGTTTCTTTGTCTTTGCGCTTGCCGCCGAAGCCGGCGGCGGTGCCGATGCCGGGCAGATCGACGTTGCGGAGGAAGGCTCCGTTAAGGTCGTGGATGCGGACTTCAGAGCGGGCGTCTTTCAGATATCCCAGAAAAAATGAATTGTTAACCGCATGTGCGAACTCGAGTGTGTCGGGGCCTTGAGCCACGAGAGTCTTCCAGTTGGCGCGCTCGGGATGACGAGTGTCGATGGCGATCAAGCGTCCGCGGGGCGCGTCGAGATCGGTTTGGAACCAGAAGACAGGACCATCATTGTCGATGAAATCGTATTTTGCGTCGAAGTCATCGAGCAGTTTTACTACGGGCGAATCCGGCTGAGTGAGGTCTTTGTAGTAAAAGCGATTTTTGGGCGACGTGCCTTGCCAGACGGTGACGATGAGATAGCGGCCGTCGTCGGTGACGTCACCGCCGAAACCCAGCTCTTTGTTGTCAGGACGGTCGTAGATCAACGTGTCTTGGGATTGCTGGGTGCCGAGGCGGTGATAGTAGAGTTTCTGAAAATAGTTGGCTTCGCGCAGGGCTGCGCCTTTGGGCTCATCGTAGCGGCTGTAGAAAAATCCTTTATTGTCTTTGGTCCAGGATGCGCCGGAGAATTTTACCCACTTGAGATCGTCGGGAAGATCTTTGGCGGTGTCGACGTCGCGGACATGCCACTCGTTCCAGTCGGAGCCGGAGGTGGCGATGCCGTAGGCCATGAGCTTGCCGTCGTCGGAGATGGCGGTGGCGGAGAGCGCGACGGTGCCGTCGGAGGAGAGGAGATTGGGATCGAGGAGGACGCGGGGCTCGGCGTGGAGAGAGTCGGCGACTAAGAGAACGCTCTGGTTTTGCAGGCCGGTGTTGTGCTGGAAGAAGTAGCGTCCGCCTTCTTCTTCGGGAACGCTGAAGCGTTCGTAATTCCACAGCTTGGTTAACCGGTCACGAATCGCCTGGCGATAGGGAATTTTATCGAGATAGCCGAAAGTTAATTTGTTTTCGGCTTCGACCCAGGCGTGGGTTTCGGCGGAGTCGGTGTCTTCAAGCCAGCGGTAAGGATCGGCGACTTTGGTGCCGTGGTAGTCGTCGGTCTGGTCGCTGCGGCGGGCATCGGGGTAGGTGATGGTTTGGGCAGAGAGCATGATCTGGATCGAGAATAGCAGCGCGAATAGGATGGCGGCGCGGAGTGGGTGCATGTGGGCCTCGAGACGAATGAGTTGGCGATCTATTTTGCCTGAGATTGGGCGGGTAAGTACAGGTTTGGTTACCCAGTGCTAATCGCCGATGTCGCAGGGGTCTTTGTCTTGCAAGATTCTGCGAAGCTGGGCGGTGCGTTCCTTCGTCATTGCTGAGGCCACCATCGCATAGCACATCGGATAGATGCTGCCATACTCCCGTTGTTTGTCCTGTGCCGGGTAGAGTGCCTCTAGCTCCGCATCCCTGAACGCGATCCAGGCGCGTTGGGCGTCCTTGAGCTTCTTGGTTGCGTTATCGTCGCCTTTATTCTTGAGCAAGAGATCCTTATAAACGCGGTTCAGTTCCGCGTCGGCGGCTGAGGAGTCCTGAGCGGCGCAACTGTTCAACTCGGACTGCGCCACCGCTTTTTTCCAGCACGGATTTTCTTTTGACTGGGATGCGGCCAAGGTTAATGGAAGCAACAGCAGCGTGGCAAATGCGAAACGGTTCATGATCCGAATTGTCGCCAGCGAATCGGCTCTTGTCTAGAGGTTCTTTGAGTTCACAGGAATCGTTGCCGAATTGCGTTACTTTGCCGACGCCGCGGAAGAACCAATAGGGATCCTTCGACTGCACGACTGCTGCGCTTCGCTTGCAGTCGCTGCGCTCAGGATGACAAAACTGATGGCAGTTCGCTGAGGATAACCGAGTGAATTACGCCCCGGACGAAGGCGTCCGGAGCCACGTGTTTTCTGTCAGCGGCGGGCGGGTTTGTTGGTTTTGTAGTCGGCGGGGTAGAGGACTACGCAGCGGTTGAAGCCTTCGCCGTCGCTTTCGGTGCGGAGATCGGGTTGATCGCGGAGGGCCAGGTGGACCATGCGGCGCTCGCGCGAGGACATGGGAGCGAAGTGGAAGGGGGTGCCGGTGTGGCGAACTTTTTCGGCGGCGACGCTGGCGGCCAGGCGGAGTTCCTGGAGTCGGGTGGCGCGCTGATTTTTGCAGTCGAAAGAAATCTTTTCGTGCTCGTTGGACGGCAGGTGGAGGATCTCGAAGGCCAGCAGTTCGAGGGCGCGAAGGAGTTCTCCGCCGCGATCGAGGAGCAGGGTGGAATCGGGGCCGGCGAAGTCGACGAAGATTTCGGGTGTCTCCCATCCGGCTTGCGGGGGAGGATCGACGACGATGCGGTATTTGAGGTGAAGGCCTCCGTTGGTGACGACGGATTGGAGGAATTCGTTGATTTTATTGGCGGCGGCTAGTTTGTCCATAGGGCGTTTGGCTTTTCGCTTAAACCTTAAAATCCTTAACACAGAGGGCACAGGGGAGCACAGAGTGACCCTGCTGCAGAGCTTTATTTCTCTTTCTTCCTGGCGCGCTTTTCCATCATCTCGCGCATTTCTTTGCCTAGCTTGGTGCGGTTCATGATGGACTGCTGCAGCATGGAAATCAAATTTGTTTCCGCGTAGTAAAGGTTGAGTCCGGCGGCGAAGTTGAAGAAGAGGAAGCCCATCATGAGGGGCATCATCCACATCATCATTTTCTGCTGGCTGGGGTCCATGCCGGCTTGCGGCGTCATGCGCTGCATGGCGAACATGCTGATCACCATCAGGATGGGCAGCACGAAATAGGGATCGCGCGCGGAAAGATCGGAAACCCAGAGCCAGTGGGCGTGGCGGAGATCGAGGGCGACGCCGAGCATGCGGTAGTAGGCGATGAGGAACGGGAACTGGATGAGCAGTGGCAGGCAGCCGCCTGCGGGATTAACTCCTTCTTTCTTGTAGAGGGCCGCGACCTCTTCGTTCATGGCGGCCTTGCGCGGGTCGCGCAGGCTGTACTTCTTGTATTTCTCCTGAATCGATTTGATCTGGGGCTGAATGCGCTGCATCTTGAGCATCGACTTCATCTGCGTGATGCGCAGCGGGAGCAGCAGGACCGTGATGATCAGGGTTTGGATGACGATGGCCCATCCCCAGTTGGGCACCATGTGGTTGTAGGTCCACTTGAGCCAGATAAAGAGGGGACGGGAGAGAATGCCCCACCAGCCGTAGTCGACGCTGCCGCGGAGATCGGCGTCGCCGTTTCGGATGGTGGGAACGGTGACGGCATCGAGGACGGCGAGTTCTTTGGGGCCGACAAACATGCGCTCGACGGTGGGGCCGCGCAGGTCGCCGACAGCGGCGCCGATGGGATCGACGGTCGCGATATCTTTGGAGCTTGCGCCGATGGGGCTGAGGCCGGGCTTCTGCGAAATCTCCATCGAATTGCGCAGGGTGATCATGGCCGCGGTTGCGGGATCGTTGGGAATGAAGATGGCAGCGAAATATTGATCGCCGGGACCGCCCCACTGGAACGGGCCTTTGAT
Organism: uncultured Acidobacteriaceae bacterium; assembly: GCA_963818935.1. GTDB lineage: Bacteria > Acidobacteriota > Terriglobia > Terriglobales > Acidobacteriaceae > Sulfotelmatobacter. Next base: position 603 of record CAWFUK010000016.1, on the reverse strand, counting down.
GGTGTTACCCCCGCTGATGCTTTTGAGGGCGAGGCGCGGGACGTAATTGGGGAAGATGAAGGCGGTGCGATCGGTGGAGGCGTCGTCGTGATAGTCGATGCGAGCCGATGCGTAGGCAGCGGGGATGAGTTGGTCACCGAATCCGGAGGGCCAGGCGGGCGGGGCGAAGACTTCTGATCCTTTATAGAGGACGGAGGTTTCGACGTTGAGGACGTAGCTGTTGTCGAAGTGGAAGGATTTGCGGACGACGAGATCCTGGTCGGCGTATTCGAAGGTGATGGTGGCGGGGGTAGAGACGGTGCCTTCGTTCGAGACCACGTAGAGCGCGGAGTTGAGGCGGTTGCGCAGGGTATCGTCGTAGGGATAAAGCGAGAGCGGGTAGCCGAATTTTGCGGCGGCTGTCGGGTTGACGAGATCGAGGAGTCCGTTCTGGGTATCGTTGTCGAATTTTTTGAGGACCCAGGATTTAACCTGGGCTCCACGATTGGTGAAGGTGATTTTGTAGAGATCGTTTTCGATAACGGTTTCGGATTCGGTGGAGGCTTGTTTGGCGGAGACGGGAGTGGGGGCAGGTGGCGATTGCGGAGCGGCGGCCGGGGCTGC
>CAWFUK010000015.1:0-17090 GCA_963818935.1 uncultured Acidobacteriaceae bacterium | reverse complement strand
GCCCATTGTGGCGCGAATGCCACGGTCCGATCGCGCCGCGGAAATCGGCGGCAAGCCGGGAAGGTTCTGGCCGGGCATTTGAGCACCGGCCCTACCGGCGCCCAAAAAAAACACCAGAACTGGAATAGCTCCAACGGCGAGATGAGTTATGGACCGCAAGGATTCAAGGGTCGAAGCCCGTGTCATCATTGACTTACTCCTTTTAACAAAACTTTACCGTGTAAGACGCTCCTGTCCGCATGTGGATCGTGCCGTCCTTTGCAGGGGCAACGCGTTTTCCTTCCAGGATGCAGATGGTCGCGATAGCCTGTCCCTCCGGTAGAAGCAGCCGGATCGCTAGCGGACTGGGTTTCCTCTTAGTGTCACTGGAACGTTTTATCAATTGCAGCATTCTTTCCTCAGCAGAATCCGACGGTTGCCGTCCATCCGGAGCAAGCGCGGCGGATGTATGTCAATCAAGTTGGGAAGTTTCATCGAGATTCGATTCAAATGGGTCGAACTATCCTCTTATTGCCGCAGACCCACAGTGTCGTACCGCTTGCTTCGGTCTCCGGGACCCGAGCCATAAGCTTGGTGCCAAATTCAGGCCAACAGTGATAGTCGGCGACTCTCCTGCTTAAGTCCGCCAGTTCATTGCACCGCCTAGGCCTGTCCGCTTCCGGCCTGAAACAGCCGTGGCGCGAAGTCTTTCAGATCGCGGCGCCAAGTTTGCCACTCATGCGAGGTTTCTGGCGACTCGTAGAAGACGTGCTCGACCTTGGCCTCTGTGAAGGCATCGTGAAGTCTGACGATGCCGGCATGCATCTGGGCCGGCTCCTCGGTGCCGACGCCGATCCAGAGCACGTGGACCTTCCTGGCAAAGGCCGCAGGATCGGCGAGAGCGCCATTGAAGGCAGTTTTCAGATCGGGCTTCTCGGTGCTGCGAAGCATCATCATTCCGCCGGCGCCGCTGAATCCGCCAATGTAGGAGAAGAGTTCAAGGTGATCGAATGTGACTTGAAAGGTCTGCATTCCGCCCATCGAAAGACCGGCCATGGCGCGATGGTCGCGGTCGGCGATCGTCCTGAAGTTTGCGTCGATGTATGGAATCAGGGCCTGGGTCAGGTCGTCCTCAAAGACCTGCGACATCTCCTGCATGGCATTCATCATCTCGGGCGAACCGAATGGCTTTCCCGTGAGGTCTGGATCCACATGACCGCCGCGCCGCGCATACCCGTAGGCCATTGCTATGATCATCGGCTTGGCGGTTCCGGTTGCGATCAGGTTGTCGAGAATGAAGTTGGCATGGCCCTGTTTAATCCAACCTGTCTCGTCTTCGCCGCCTCCGTGCTGAAGATAAAGCACGGGATAGCGCATCTTCGTCTGCGTGTCGTATCCCGGCGGTAGGTAGAGAACGGCATGCCGCCAGCTCCCGGTGACCTTGGAGAAATACCATACCTCGCGCACGGCGCCGTGCGGAACATCCTGCGGCAGATAATAGGTCGCTCCTGGTTCGGGGATCTCGATGCCGCTCGCGTCTCTGCCGCCGCCGTAGAAGGCATGGCTTCCCGCATCGTTCACGTCCACTCCGTCGATCACGAAGTTGTAGTAGTGGAAACCTGGAACGAGGGGTGGAGTAGTGGCCGTCCAGAATCCGTCGGGCCCCTTCACCATATCCAGCTTCGGATTACTCCAGAAATTGAGCTTCACTGCGGTTGCGTTCGGAGCCCTGATGCGAAATTCGGCTCTGCCGCCAGCATCGACGCGAGGGTACTGCGCGCCCCACACGTTGGTGGATGCAGGCTGGAATTCATCAGGAGTTTGTGCACTGCAGTAGCACGAAACCAAGAATAGCGCGATTGCAAATCTCTTCATTGAATTCTCTCCATCCTGAATCCCGCTCATAGAACAGCCGCCCCGAAGATTGACCCGTCAGTAGGGCTCGATCGGGATCGGACGCGCTGCTAGGAATCGTTTTCCGCCTCAAGTAATTTACGCCCCCCGTCGCTTCTCATAATTCCTGACAGCGGCATGGTACGCGATTGAGGCAGGTAAATGATAGTCTATTTTCTCATCCAGTACATCGATTTATTACTTGCTCACTGCCCCAAGACTTCTGTATAGTCCGAATTTCAGAGAACGTTTACGCGAATGGACTGTCCATTCCACGGACTGTCATCCGGGCAGCGAGGGTTGCGTTCGGCCGATCAGCGGCGCTCTCGCAGGGAGTCGTCATGAAGTTCGGCGTTGGTAAAGGGTTAGTCGTTCGCATCAGTCTGCTTTTTCTGGTATCGTCCGCACCTCTTTGGGCAGCACAGACAGCTCATTTGTCCATCGATGCTTCCAGGACTGGAGCGAAGATCGACCGCAACATCTTCGGCCAGTTCGCCGAGAATCTTGGACACGGGCTTTACGAGGGCATCTGGGTTGGGCCGGAGTCGCCGATCCCAAACACACGAGGCATCCGAAACGACGTCGTTGCCGCCCTCAGGGAACTCAAGGTGCCGATTGTCCGCTGGCCCGGTGGCTGCTTCGCCGACCAGTATCACTGGCGCAAGGGGATCGGGCCGCGCGACAAGCGGGCAGCAACCGTGAACTCGGCATGGGGCGATGTGATTGATACGAACGCCTTCGGCACCGATGAGTTCATGGATTTCATTCAGCAGATTGGCAGCACGCCATATGTGTCCATCAACCTCGGCTCCGGTACACCACAAGAGGCCGCCGAGTGGCTGGAGTACATGACTGCAGCGGCGCCCACAGCGCTTGCCAAAGAGCGCGCCGCGAACGGCCATACCGAGCCCTATAAAGTCGGTTTCCTGGGTATCGGCAACGAAAGCTGGGACTGCGGCGGCGCGATGACGCCAGACTACTACGTCAGCCTGATGAAGGTATACAGCCGCTTCGTCCTCAACATGAATCCCGCGCAGCGGGGTGAAGACCAGATGCTGAAGATTGCCGTGGGTCCCGGCACGCCGGACACCGAGTGGACTGAAGCCGTGATGAAGGCCTGGAAGAAGCACACCTGGGCTTGGGACATCAATGGCGTCTCGCTGCATTGGTATACCGTTCCCAACGGCTGGCCGCCATCAACCCCCGCCGAGAAGTTCGGACTGGACGACTACGCGAAGAGTCTCAAATCGACGCTTTTTATGGATGAGTTCCTGCGCAGGCAGGAGGAGGTGATGGATAAATACGATCCGGAGAAAAAAGTGACCTTGAGCGTGGATGAGTGGGGAGCCTGGCACGCGCCGCTAACCGGCTCAAATCCCGCATTTCTCGTTCAGCAGAACAGCATCCGCGATGCCATTCTCGCCTCGCTCAATCTGAACATCTTCGCCCGCCACGCCGACCGCGTCCGCATGGCCAACATCGCGCAGATGATTAACGTGCTGCAGGCAATGATCCTCACCGACAAAGAGAAATTCATTCTCACGCCGACCTATTACGTCTTCAAAATGTACGTTCCATTTCAGAACGCCACGTTTATTCCGGTCGCCTTCGACAAAGGTTCCTACACGCATGGTGGCATATCCCTGCCACGCATTGATGCCATCGCCGCAAAAAGCGCGGATGGAAAGCTGTTGCTTGAAATCACCAACATCGACGCGGAAACCCCCGTCGCCATTGATGCAGACCTGGCCGGCATCAAGGCGAAGTCCGCCAGGGCGGAGACATTAACTGCCCCCAAAGTCGACAGTATCAATACATTCGAATCCCCAAACACAGTTGCGCCGAAGCAGGCAGCAGTAAAGCTTCAGGGAGACAAGATCTCCCTGACTGTTGAACCGAGATCAATCACTGTTGTTTCGATCGAGCAGTAGCCGCGAGCCGGAGAATACCAGTCATGCACTCCTTAAAAAACATCGCAGTTCCGGATACATTCTCATTGGTTTTGGGGCTGCTTCTTGCTCCTTTGTTGGCCTCGCCGGGCCCCGTACTATCCCAGGCACCCGCGGTCAATGCAGCCATCGACACCACCAAGACCGGTGCGCCGATCTCGAAAAACATCTACGGACTGTTCCTCGAGCACGGCGGCGACATCGTCAATACCGGTGTCTGGTCTGAGATGCTCGTCGATCGCAAGTTCTTCTACTCGGTCTCAACCAGCGCGCCCAAGCCACCACCGGTCATGGGCAATGCGGCTGGGAATCCGCGCTTCAACCGCATACCTACGCGCTGGTGGGCTCCCATCGGCGGCGACGACGTCGTAACCATGGACGCTAAGGCGCCCTATACCGGAGAGCAGACGCCACTGGTCAGGCTCAATGCAAAGGAACCGCATGGCTTCAGCCAATCCGGAATTGCGGTTCGCAAAGGCAACGCATACACGGGGCGCATCGTATTGGCCGGACCTCCCGGCGCAGTGGTCAATGTCACACTCATCTGGGGCAAAGAAGCCACCGATCGCCAGACCATCACCATCCGTTCGCTCAGCACGGTGTATCGAAAGTTCCCGCTTCGCTATACTGCCGCCGCCGACACCGATGACGCAACTCTGGAGATCACCGGCGCAGGCACCGGCTCCTTCCATGTTGGCACGGTGTCACTTATGCCCGCCAACAACATCGAAGGCTTCCGCCCCGAGGTCATCGCCGCGCTAAAGCAGTTGCGCTTTGGCATTCTCCGTTTCCCTGGAGGCAACTTCGTCTCGTCGTATGAATGGCGTTACGGTGTCGGCGAAATAGATAAGCGCCCGCCCATCTTTGACCCCGTGTGGCACGCGGTGCAGCCCGACGACGTGGGCACCGATGAATTCCTCACGCTCTGCCGCCTGCTCGACGTCGATCCCTACATCACTGTCAATGCAGGCTTCGGCGATGCCTGGTCCGCGCGCGAACTGGTCGAATACACCAACGGAGCCGCTACCACGCCCATGGGCAAATGGCGCGCCGCAAACGGCCATCCCGAGCCGTATCACGTAAAGTTCTGGGGCGTTGGCAATGAGCCCTGGGGCGATTATCAGATGGGCGCAATGTCACTTCCGCAATTCGAGTTGAAGCACAACCTCTTCGCCAGGGAGATGCGTAAGGTTGATCCATCTATCAAGCTCATCGCGGGTGGCGCCATGCCCGACGTGATGGAGGGCGCCGACCAGGCCAGACGCATCAACGGCCAATATGTTCCCGATTATCTTTCCGCTGCGGACTGGACCGGCCAGATGCTGCTGAACTGCCTCGATAACATTGACATGGTCAGCGAGCACTACTACGCTTCCGGCACGCAGCATACCGACATGAAGCTGCAGAAGAAGGTGCCTATCGATCCTCCTCTATCGCTGATCGAATGGGAACGCGCGCCGGCCGTCCAGGTCCGCGCAAAATATGAGCACTATCAGGAGTACCTCAAGCGCATTCCGGCCCTGCGCGCCAAGCCCGTTCCCATCGCCATCGACGAGTGGGCTTACTTTGGTGGCAATCGCGACTCCTACAAAGTTGTCCCTGCTTACGCCTGGGCCTTTCACGAGATGTTCCGCCATTCCGATATTTTCCAAATGGGCGCGTTCACCTTCGCAACCGCGATGATGAGTTCCAATCGCACCGAAGCCGTACTCAATCCCACTGGAATGCTCTTCAAGATGTACCGCGATCACTTCGGCACCATCCCTGTTGAGGTGACCGGAGACTCACCGCAGCCAAAGCCGACATTTCCGGCTGGTGGCGATCAGCCGGCGGTCAATCCCGGCAGCGATACCTATCCACTCGATGTCAGTGCCGCTTTCAGCGAAGATCGCAAGACCTTGGCCATCGCAGTGCTCAATCCATCCGACTCCGAACAGAGCATCACGGTTGCAATTAACGGAGCAAAGCTCGCCGGTTCGGGACACCTTTATCGCATAGCTCCTGACTCCATCGACGCAACTGTGCAGGTGGATAAGAAGCCCGAAGTTCAAGTTGAAGAACAGACGCTCGGCGTCTTGCCCGCCATCATCACTGTGCGCCCATTTAGCGTCAACATCTATTCATATCCCGTGCAATAACCGATTTATCGAGAGAGCCCAAATGAGACTAAACAAGCTTTTCATTGCCTGCGCAATTACCCTGTTCATCGCGCATGGAGTAGCGCTCACGGCACAGGTGCAGACGATTGTCCCTGACCCGGTTCCGGGTGCAAAACCAGTTGCGGTAGAGCACATTAAGATTCACTCCGCTGCGATGGAGGGCAACCTGGAAGGCGAAGCCGTGGACCGCGACGTAATCGTGTTCCTGCCGCCCAGCTACAACACAGAAAAACATCGGCGTTATCCCGTGGTCTATGCACTCCACGGATACTTTATCGGGGCAGAGCAGTGGACGCATGAAATCCATGTTCCGCAGACCATTGAGGGCGCATTCGCGCAGGGTTCGAAAGAAGTCATCGTCGTTCTTCCCGATTCCAAGACCGTCTTTAACGGCTCCATGTATTCGAGTTCCGTGACCACGGGAGACTTCGAGCGGTTCATCTCGCACGATGTGGTCGAATACATTGACACGCACTACCGAACCATTGCCGAGCGCAACAGCCGCGGCCTGGTGGGCCACTCGATGGGCGGCTATGGAGCCTCGCGCATCGGGATGAAACACCCGGATGTCTTCGGAGCCCTCTACATCATGAGCCCCTGCTGCATTTCGCCGATGACCGGCGGGGGGCCCGGCCCCAGCGATCAAATGAAGGAGCAGGCGATTGCCAGCGAGAAGAAAGTTGCGGCGGCCAAGTCCCCGGCCGACCTGGCAGCACAGTCACCCGGCTTCGCGGCGGCCCAATATGCAACCGCAGCGGCGTGGGCGCCGAATCCAAAGAACCCGCCGCTCTACTTCGACCTGCCAACGAAGGATGGGGTTCCGATTCCGGAGATACAGGCAAAATACGCCGCCAATGCGCCTCTGGTCTTCGTCGATCAGTACATCGGAAACCTGAAGCAGTATCGCGCCATCGCCATGGATGTGGGCGACCAGGACGGCTTGCGCATTGATGCCGGCAAGTTGCACGATGTCTTCGACAAGTACGGAATTGCGAACAGCTTTGAGATCTATTCCGGCACGCATACCAGCGCCGTCGCGGATCGATTTCAGAATCACGTGCTCCCATTCTTCAGCAAAAATCTCTGCTTCAATGCAAAATGCCAGTAGTGGAAAAGGCAGGAGTACCGCCATCATGATTCGATCGCGTCGTAACTTTCTCAAGACTTCTGCCGGCGTCGCCGGTCTCTGCATCGCAGGATCTTCGGCAGCCATCCAAGCCTTGGCTGCCGAAGAGTCTGGCCACTTTTTGGGAAGACTTGAACCCTTCCCGCTCGCCTCGGTTCGTTTATCGCCTGGCATCTTCCGCGATCAGGAAGAAATCAATGCGCGGTTTCTCGACTCGCTTGCGGTCGATCGGCTCCTGCATACTTTCCGAGTCACCGCGGGTATTTCCTCCAGCGCCACACCCTACAAAGGCTGGGAGGATCCAACCTGCGAACTGCGCGGCCACTTCGCGGGCGGCCACTTCCTTTCTGCTGTGGCGCTGACCTATGCGGGCTCTGCAAATACCGATTTGAAGAACCGCGGCGATGAACTCGTAGCTGGTCTTGCTTCATGCCAGAAGAAGATCGGTACGCGCTATCTGAGCGCTTATCCCACCGAGCTCTTCGAGCACCTTGCGCAGGGCAAGCCGGTCTGGGCGCCCTTTTACACCTACCACAAGATCATGGTCGGTCTGCTCGACATGTATCTTCTCACCGGCAACACAGATGCGCTCCAAATCGCCGAAGGCATGGGCCAGTGGGCACAGGAGTATTTCGTGGGCATCGGCAACGATCAACGCCTGCGCATGCTGCGCACAGAGTACGGCGGCATGAACGAAGTACTGGTCAACCTCGCCGCCGCGACAAAAAAGGACCGCTATCTCGATGCCGCCCGCCTCTTTGAGCAGCCCGGATTCCTTGACCCGCTCGCCGAGCGTCGCGACGAATTGCAGGGTCTGCACGCAAACACGCATGTTCCCAAGATCATCGGCGCAGCCCGGATGTACGAGGTTACCGGAGATCGCCGCTACCGCGAAATCGCTGAGTACTTCCTGTCGGAGGTTCTCGCTGCACGCAACTACGTCATCGGCAACACCAGTCAGGATGAGCACTGGAAATCGCCGGCTGGACATTTAGAGGGAACACTCGCCTGGACGAACGCAGAATGCTGCGTCGCCTACAACCTGATGAAGCTGCAGCGGCATGTCTTTAGCTGGACCGCCGACGCGCGCTGGATGGATGCGTACGAGCGCGCTCTCTTCAACTGCAGGCTGGGAACGCAAAACACGCAAGGCCTAAAGCAGTATTTCTTCCCGCTCGCTACGGGCTACTGGCGCGCCTACGGCTCGCCGGAGGAATCGTTCTGGTGCTGTACCGGTACAGGCGCCGAAGAATTCGCCAAATTCGCGGACACGATATATTACCGGCGCGGGTCCGACATCTTTGTCAATCAATTCATCGCATCCACGCTGGATTGGAAGGAAGAAGGACTTGTCGTGGAGCAGGTAACGCAATTCCCGCGCGAGCAGGGCACAACGCTCAGAATCAAATCCTCCCGGCCAGCTCTGCGCACAATCCACGTTCGCATTCCCGGCTGGACGACCGCTGAAACGCAGGTGAGAATCAATGGCCGCCCGCTCGAAGCGATCGCGGATCCCGGTTCGTATCTCGCCCTGCGAAAGACCTGGCAGGACGGCGATACCATCACGGTCAGTCTGCCGATGGAACTGTGGCAGGAGCCGTTGCCTGGCGATAACTCCGTAACAGCCGCGCTGTATGGTCCGCTCGTCCTTGCCGCCGATTTGGGTGCAACGCCGACCGAAGATGCTCACCGCATTATCCATAGCGGTGACACGGTGCCGAAAAACCTGCCCGCCGCTTCCCCACTGCCCAAAGTTGCAGCCACGGCGGACGCAGACACGAAGCAATGGATTCAGGTCGATTCGCCATCGGAGCTGCGCTTCACTGCCGCCGGTGATGGCGCAAAATCCCAGCTGATTCCGATGTATGAGATCGCCAATCAGCGCTACTCGGTCTATTGGCAGATGCACAGCCCCCAAAAGCAGAGCTGACGGCCCAAAGTCCGCCTGGGTGATGGAACAGGCTGGCTTTACTGACACTTGAAGTTCTTAGCGTCGTTCGTGTCTCCATTCCCGGAATACTGCGCGTGTTTGGGATAAGCGCACAGCGGTCGGCTTCGGCCCGGAAATGCCTTACCCGTGGCAATTACCGACATCGGCGCAGTTCCTTTCTCAACCCAGGTCACCACTGCCCCTAGCATGTCGAACTGGTCAAGTGCCGGGCCGCCGCCGCAGTGGCCCATTCCCGGAACCAAGTACATTCGGCTCCATTCGGCCACCTTCTCGGCGCCGCCATTTGCCGCGGCGAGGGACTTGTAGTATTCGAGCGTGTCGAGCGGTGAGAACCATGGGTCGCTGTCACCATGGAAGAACAGCAGTTTGCGGCCATTTGCGGAAAAGGTGGATAGATTGGTCGATGCCGGCTCGACCAGCGGATCGGAGGCGTGCAGAGCCTCTCTGTCTACATCAATCTCAGTCGCGACCGGATATGAACCGAAAATGCCTCGGGTACCGAGAGCGAGCAGTCCCGGAACCATGGCGGACTCCGCGATACCCGTGTCGTAGAGGAACCCTGGGTACACCTGGGTTCCATACGAGTTTTTGGGGCCCGCAAAAGCTTTCTTGATGGCAGCAACTTTTTCCGGTGCAAGGCAGCGATCGTTCTGGCCGCTCTTGCAGGCCAGCACCGCGGGATCGAAATCGCAGCCCAGCGGATCGGAGATCATCCCGTCGACCACGCCGTCTTTTGCGTCGCAGCGATTCAACAGAGCATCCATAAAGAGCTTGCGCTCGCCATCGGTTAGGAGCTTGTCGATAAAGGGCTTTCCCGAAGCGTCTTTGGGTGCCGCCTGATTGTACGCCACCGGAATCCATTGGCTGATAGCCAGATTCGACAAGCCCGTTCGCATCGCCGGATCGCCCGAAACTATTCCATTGAAGACCGTAGGAAAGCGCTGCGAGAGGATCATGCCTTCCCGTCCGCCTGTCGAACAGCCCACAAAGTAGGAGTATGCCGCGGACTTCGCGTAGTACTGAGCGACAATCTTCTTCGCCACCGCAGCAACTTCGGCATTGGCCTGATAGGCGAAATCAAGATACGCCTGCTGATCGCGCATGAATGAAAAATCAAATGGCCCGGTCTTCGCCTTGTGTCCCGTATCCGTGCTGACAACCGCGAAGCCGCGAACGAGAGCAGGCTTGTCCCCCGAATACGACGCTCCAAGAGGGTAGGCCACAACGCCGTTTCCGCCTCCGCCACCCTGCATCATGAAGTCACCGTTCCATGCTTCCGCTTCGGGCAGGGCCAGTGCGAAACCAATACCGAATTCCTCGCCGTCCGCGCCTCTGCGCCGGTTGATAACGCCATCCACGCGGCAATGCGCAGGCAATGGGCCGATAGCCTGAGCGCCCGGATACGCAGGAGGAATCGTTGTACCGGCCGGAACCATGGCCGTCTTCGTGATCTCGACACCATCAACCTTGAGGTGACCCAGATCCGAGCACGAGATTGTCAGCTGAGCCCCAGCAACACCGGAAGCGCACAAGACCGCGATGGTGATTGTCAGCAAAACCGTTCTCATCTTTGTTTTCCTTTCTTAGTCCTTATGCGAGTCGAATACAAACTCGATGCTTCGCCTTCAAACCATGCCGACGTGAAGAGAGTTCAGTCGATCCCTTCGAACTCGCGCAAAGCGACTGCGAGGCTGTTCCCCCCTTGATTGGAGAATCTGGATGTCTGTTTCTCACTTCACACTCCGACTATCAACGATCCGAATCTCGTGGTCTGTATAAAGTCCATGGATCTGCGGTAACGAATACTTTGGCATGTGGCATGTAACACATTGACCGGTGGCTATCTTGCACACAGATTTTGCGCTTCAGGTCGCAGTCGAACTTGGTCGTCGAGAATGGCATGCCAGGCATTTGGAATCGTAAGCCTCCGGATCGTGGACCAATGGTTTATGGTGGTCATGGCATGCCACGCATGTCAAGCGCGAGTAACCCTTCGCACCCCAGCAGCGGCTTTGTTCCAGGCGATAAGGCTGAAATCGAATCTCAAGCAAGCCCTGGAATTTTGGCATCTCGAGCACATCTGCCCAGGTTTTATGACATGCCCCGCAAAAGTCCACGGAATCGGAAGGAGTAAGTAAGGCTGGGTTTAGAATTGCCTTCAAGCGTCCTTCTCCTTCTCGAGATTTCATTAACGCGACATGCTTTGCTCCAGGGCCATGACAGGCTTCACAGGTGACACCAGGAACAGCATCTTCCGGCGAGAGGATACCCGAGGTCATGGACGCTGTGGTATGACAACCAAAACAAAGGCGGATTTCCTTCGCTTGCAATTTGCGGCCGACAGCCGCCTTTATGTCCTCTGGCACGGACGGCGAGTGTCCAACGGTTACATCCAGTGATTGAAGCTTTACGAAATAACTCAAACGGCTTTCGTAGTAGGCACTCTCCTCTTTCAATAAATATGTCTGACCTTTCTGCGGCGATCCAAATGCCCAATCCGCTGTCAACATTGCAGATTGGCTGCCGTTGCTCCGCGAATAGGAATCTCCTTCCGGAGTCCACGCGATGACTGTTTTGAAATCCCCCTCACGAAAGTCTAAAGACTCGTGCGCCTTAAGAATTCTCGATTGAGATGCAGGCGTTCCGCTGTGAAACATCGGGGTGGTCTCTTGAGTGGCTGCAACACTCACATGGCATTGCTTGCACCGATCATTCCCTAAGAAGAGCTTTCTGTCCGCATCGCCCTTGGTCGGCCACCATCCAGGAGCTTCAAGGTGATCCGCTGTGGTGATGCTAATTCCAGACTGAGATTGGCCGAAGGTGTCTAACCCCGCGTATGCCAGCAGGTTGGACACAACAACCAAATGCAGAAGCGCATACTTCAACTGGAATTCCCCATATGTTTTGCCGAAAGTCAAATAGTCGCCAATGTTTCTTGTTGCTTGAAACACGACTCCCGCCTGCTGTCATGCCGGCGATATCTTGAAACAATAGGCGTGATGGAAGGGGGATCATGGGGAACCCGAATCCTAAGTCCCTCCATCTCTCTCGTCCACCTGACGTCGCTTTTTGCCCCCAGCAGTTCCACCTTGCGAATCTGGCGCTCGTAGCTCGGAGCGGTGCTGGCGAGTGATTTGATCAACACCTGGTTGTCCAATGGCCAGCCGAGGGCGAATGCGTAAAGAACATCCCCTTTAGTCGTGAAGCGTATGTCCGTGTGATCGAATTTGTATTTGGAGAATTGATATGCGGGATGTTTTTGACTTCGGTCGACGGTCCCTCACCGAAAATCTGCCACGGACGAGTGCCTTTGATTCCCTCGCTATTGATCGCCTGCCATTGGGCAAGCTCATCCAGGAAAGCTAACTCATCGCTGTCAGGCTCTCCGTGGCCGGGCAAGGGGATATTCAAGAGCAGGTTTCCATTCTTGCTGACAATATCGACCAGCAGAGGGATCATCAGCGAGGGCTTCTGGTAAGCGTGGTTCTCGAGCAGAGCACGCTTGTAGTGCCACTCCCCGATGCATGCCTCCGTCTGCCATGGGTTTTCTTGCAGCGTATCTGTCAGGCTACCTTCGAGGTCACGAGTCAGTGTGCCCCAGATCGGCTCCTCAACCTCTTTCAGATCCACCACGCCTTCCAGATGGCCCGCGTGAGCCTGGATGTTCTTGTTGTAGTAGTAAGCCATGATCTGGGGCGCAAGGTCCGGAATGCCTAACCAGACCTTCAAGTCCGGAGCACCGGTGCCCCCATCGTCAAAGCTGAATTTTGTTCCGTCGTCGAAGTTGAGGATGTCCGGGCTGTAACTATCGATCACATCCTGCACCCGAAGCATGAACTGCTGGACGAATTCCGGACAGGGCGTGTTCTTCTTGTGCGGCTTGCCATTGAGCAACTGGGGATTCATTCCCTCCCACCACTTGCCGTTGCCATCGGCGATCGTCTGCATTCCGTCGTAGGGAACTCCGGCCAGCGGTCCTGTCGTATCGCTCTTGTAGCGGACGGGGAGAAACTCATCCCAGGTGCGATGCGGGGTTCCATGATAGCTGACTCCAAAGCGCAATCCATTTGCGCGCGCCACCTTTGCCCAGGTCCCAACGATGTCGCGCTTCGGACCGACGTTCACCGCGTTCCAAACCTGGTGCTTCGAATTCCAGCAATCGAAGTTATCGTGATGAGTGGCCAGGGAGACGAGATACTCCGCACCGGCTCGTTTGTACAGCTTGACAAGCGCGTCGGGATCCCATCGCTCCGCCTTCCATAGATGGCAGATATCTTTGTAGCCGAACTGCGACGGGTGCCCGAATTGCTTGACGTGATACTCATATTGACGCGTACCCTGGATGTACATATTCCGCGCATACCAGTCGCCTTGTTCGGGTACACACTGCGGACTCCAGTGCGCCCAGATCCCGAACTTCGCATCCCGGAACCAGTCCGGGCAACGATAGGACTTTAGAGACTCCCAAAATGGAAGGAAAGGGCCCTGGGGAACTTCTCCATGAAAAAATTGCGAGTCTCCCATCGCATGCGCCATGCGAGTCAGTGCGAGGATGGAAAGTCCACCTTTGAAGAAGGATCTGCGGTCATTTTTGCGTTTCTCCCTTTCGGAGATTCACACTCTTTTCAGTTTGATTATCCAACCGCCTTGGTTCCAACCTCGGAATTTCATATCCACCAAAATCACGCTATATCGACTTTCAGTGTGGATTCCAGATTGAGCGGGATGTTTGCAGGAACTTTTACACGCAAGGACGTGTTGTGGTGTCCACTGGAATTCGCCGGCATAACGCACAGCTTGTGACTTACTGCGGTTGCTTACAATCGCAGAAGGGATTGCCGGAATCCGTGTTCGTATCCGGATTGGTCTTCAGTCCTGTGATTTTAAGTACAAAGGCATCCTTGCGTTCGGTGGAGTCAGGCAGCATCACTGTGAGCCCGGCAGCATCCTGTTTGTAACGCAGAGCCCCTCCGCCGAGCAGTTCCACAGAACGCACCGAGCCGGTCGGCCCACCCTGGGGCAGTGAACTGATCGCGACCACCGCTCCAGCACTCTTGCCCATCACGATCGCGTAAAGATCGTGCTCCTTCACGGTGAAGTAGATGTGATCCTTGCCCGTCTCCTCGAACTTCGTCCAGGCGTGTGTATCGTAGATCGCCTCGCCATTGGTCTCCAGCCATTTGCCAACAGCAAGTAGGGTATCCTGCTGATCTTGTGGAATCGTTCCATCCGCCTTGGGCGAGACATTAAGCAGAAGCGTACCGTTCTTGCTCACGGTATCAACCAGCCACCCAATGACAGTCTGGGGCGAATTGGCCTTCAGCCCGTCGACATATCCCCAACTTCTCGTTCCGATTGGTCTGTCCACCACCCATGAGCCGTTGCGAATGCCGTCCGGCGGCGCGCCTTCAAAGTCCAGGATTGACGCGATGGTTTTTGTATTCGTGCCGGAGGGAGCAAAGGCCGCCTTCTTGGTGGTGAACGAGACCTCTTTACCCCAGCTCTTGGCGCGGTTGTAGTAATACGCGGCAATCTGCAGCTTCAAAGGATCAATGTGCCGCTGATCCACGCCGTTATCGAAGTAGATGAGGTCGGGCTGGTACTTGTCGATCAGTTCAACATTGCGCTCATACCAATTCACCAGGAAGCGCTTCATGGCCGCATTGCTGCGGTCCGCGTAATTGTAGAAATCCGCCCACTTCGGGTCGTAGAGATCGGTCTTCTCTTCCTTCATTTTCTCGGCTAATTCAGCGGGCGGGTTAATGAATTCGAAGTTTTCGATACCGTGATTCGCTACTCCCAGCTTCATCCCGTGTTCTCGCACGGCCACTGCAAGTTCGCCGATAATGTCGCGTTTTGGCCCCATCTGCATCGAGTTGTAGGGCGTCACCTTGCTGTCCCACATCGCGAAGTTCTCATGATGCTGCGCTCCGGGCATCACATACCGCGCGCCTGCCTTCTGGAACAAGGTCGCCCATGCATCAGCGTCGAAATGCTCTGCCTTGAACATCGGGATGAAATCTTTGTAGCCGAATTGGTCGGGCGGACCAAAGTGCTCCGTGTGCCAGGCGCGCGTGCTGTTGGGACCATCATTGACGCCGAGCGCCATATCGTTGCCGCCGAGCACCTTCAAGACACTGTCGTTCCCACCCGCATACAGAAACTTCTCATACCACTCATTGCCATGCGCGGGCACGGAGAATATGCCAAAGTGCATGAAGATACCGAACTTCGCTCCTCTGAACCAACTTGGAACCCTGTAGTTCTCTTTCAGCGAATCCCAGGTCGGCTTTACGGGTCCGGGAGCCATCGACGTCGGGTGCGCGCCCCCCTGAGGGGCTTACGATCCGCTCCCCTCGGCCAGAATTCCGCCTACCTGCCTGCGATCGTCCGAAGTGAGATTGCTGGTGGGCAAATCCTGTTCAAATGCCGAGCGGTTTACCACCTCGAGGTGAGTGATCTTGCCCACGACGGCGAGATCGCCCTCCAGCCTGGCCGTGGAGCGCAGGATCTGCGGAAGCATGATCCGACCCTGGGCGTCCATCTTTACCTGCTGGCCGTAATAGCTGGTCAAATCGAGGTACCTCATTACCGAGTCGTTCATCGTGCTGTGTTTTGCCAGTTGAGCTTCAATCTTTTCCCACTCACCAAGCGGCCAAATCTGGGCACGCTTGCCGTCTTCGCTGGTCACGTACAGGTCGGTCACATTGGCCGCGTCCAGCAACTGTTTAAAGGGCACCGGGAGCTTGAGCCGCCCGTTCTCCTCGACCTTTGCTGGATGGTTGCCGCGAAACATTTGCTGTCCTCGTTCTGTCTTCCGCGGCGACCCGTGCTGCCGTACCGCGAACCGAATTCCCTAAACTTTTGTTCCGGGTTAGCCAAAGTGGTTCCCCACATAAATCGGCTTCCCGGTTGGCGATTCCCTTGGGGAAATCGGAGTTAAACTTAGGAGGAAAGACGGGTTATGGATTGGTTCCATAAGGTTCCATCTAACTCCAAAATGTTCCACCTCGGTCGATAGTACCCCTGAATTTCGTCTCCGCCAAGTAAAAAAACGGTGGAAAGCCGTGGAAAATCGGGCTCTCTGCGGAAACGCCGACTAATAGAGCCAAAATTTGAGGCACCACAAGATGTGGGGTTTACTGGTGTGATTCCCCGTCTGGACGCCCTTCTGCGGTTGTGGT
Source organism: uncultured Acidobacteriaceae bacterium (assembly GCA_963818935.1). Lineage (GTDB taxonomy): Bacteria > Acidobacteriota > Terriglobia > Terriglobales > Acidobacteriaceae > Sulfotelmatobacter. The sequence continues at coordinate 849 of CAWFUK010000015.1, read as the reverse complement.
AGGGGAACAAAAAGCGAATACGGGAATCAGAGATCAGAGAACAGAGAGCTGGAGGGGCGATGCGCACGAGCACATGGAGGAAAATGGAGAGCGCCGAATGGATGACCGCGCAGGAACCGAACGGAACGGGCAGCCAGGAGGCGCGCGGCCATGTCTAACATCTCGCCATTGCTGGTGAAGGGCGCGATCCTGGTGCTCGAGCCGAACACGGGGATTCCCCTGAGCACGATCGACTTCGAGTACAACCCGGAGACGATCAAGCGGAGCCTGCAGCCGCAGAGCGTGGGCGATCAGCCGGACCGGACCGAGGTGTTGCGTCTGAAGGGTCCGCCCATTGAGACCATCTCGTGCGAGATCGAGATCGACGCCACCGATTTGCTGGCCGCGCAGGACCCGGTAACGATGCGCTACGGCATTGCGCCGCAGTTGTCGACGCTGGAGCTGCTGGTCTACCCGTCGAGCGCGGTGCTGATCGCCAACGAGGTGCTCTCGCTGGTAGGCACCGTCAGATTCTGCCTATGTCGTCGAACCTGACGCTCTTTGCCTGGGCCGATGCGGTGGTCTATCACCGCGACCTGTCCGCCCGGCAGATGCGGAAGGCCACGGTCGGGGGTGGCCACCTGCGCCTGCTCGACCGGCGCGGGACGCTGTACGTGTTCGCCGTCAACCTGCCGTTCGGCGCCATGCTGACCGTCGTCGGCGGCTGCCTCGTCGGGTCGCTGCTGCGCGCGGCGTACTTCCTGGTCACCAAGCAGCAGCGCAAGGCCCTGGCCCACCTCGGCGCGATCGCCTGGATACTGCGCCATCCGGTCCTGATCAGGCAGGCCCGCCGCCGCCGGGCCGCCGACC
>CAWFUK010000014.1:0-12950 GCA_963818935.1 uncultured Acidobacteriaceae bacterium | reverse complement strand
CCCCTAACTGCCTCAACTAGCGACGGCTCTTAAAGAACGTTTGCAGCAGTTCGGCGCATCGCCCTGCCAGAACTCCACTGCGGACTTCCACTTTGTGATTCAGTTGCGGATGATTCAGCACCCGCATCACCGACTGCACTGCGCCTCCCTTGGCATCGTCCGCGCCATATACCAGGCGCCTGATGCGGGCGTGTACCATCGCTCCGGCACACATCGGGCACGGTTCAATTGTAGCAAACAGGTCGCATTCCGCCAGACGATGGTTCCCTATAGTGGCTCCGGCCTCGCGCAGGGCAACGATCTCGGCATGGGCCGCGGGATCAGATTGACTAATGTTCTGGTTCCATCCGCGGCCAATAATTTTTCCCTCGCGCACGACCACGGCTCCCACGGGAACCTCGCCCGCCTCCAGCGCACGTTGCGCGGCGCGGAGGGCTTCCTCCATCCACAGTTCGTCGTTGCTGGTTCGTTGCTCGTCGTCGAAGGGCTGCACGGAAAGACCCACGCAGCAGGGTATCACCGACGCAAGAGAGGCGCTCACTCGAGCGCTGCGCAGGCAGATCGCTGGCATCGTTGTGTTGTCGCCAGACCCGCAGCCCCGAGCTGTGACTTAAATCACATCGCTCCGCCAATCCTTCTCGTAGCCTTGAAATCAAAGGATTCGATCATGCAGATAGCGGAGCCTACCGACGTTACGAAACCAGAAACGGGCTCGACGAGTGTCTCGAACTCAGCAAATGTCTTATGCGAGGTGGGAGACCGCGTCGAACCCGCTCGGATTCCGCATAAGAAACTGGTTCGTCGCGACGATCGTGAATACTCCCAAGCGCTGCGCCGGGGTGTGCAGCTAGGGTTCCTGGCCCTGAACATCGGGATCGGGGCGCAATTTTATCTCTGGGTACGATGGGCCGAAAGCGCTGGCAGAACCGCTGCGGTAGGCCGCCCGGCTGGAGTGGAAGGCTGGCTGCCGATCCAAGGTCTGATGCAGTTCAAATACACGTTGGCAACGGGACAGCTCCCGCGCCTTCATCCCGCCAGCCTGGTCCTCTTCCTGGCGTTCGTCGTCATTTCCTTGCTGTTGCGAAAGTCTTTCTGCGGCTGGCTCTGTCCGGTGGGAACGGCGTCTGAGTATCTATGGAAGATGGGCCGCACGATCTTTCGACGAAATTTCGATTTGCCTCGCCCAATTGACTTGGCCCTGCGCGCGCTGAAATACCTGCTGTTGGGCTTCTTTGTTTATGCGGTCGTGAACATGTCCGCGGCTGCGATCGCAGAGTTCCTAGCCAGCCCTTATGCGCTGGTCGTCGACGTTCGCATGCTCAACTTTTTCCGCTACCTCGGAAGCACGGTCGGGCTAATTATTCTTCTGATAGCTTTGGCCTCAGTCTTCGTCCGCAACTTCTGGTGCCGCTACCTGTGCCCGTATGGCGCGCTCATGGGCTTAGTGTCGTGGTTCAGCCCGCTGCGCATCGTGCGCAACGAAAATGCCTGCATTGATTGTGGGAAATGCGCGAAAGCGTGTCCTGCCGCTCTGCCCGTCGACCGCCTGGTGCAGATTCGTTCCGCCGAGTGCATGGCTTGCATGGAATGCGTTGCCGTTTGCCCAGCCAAAGATACGCTCGCCATCGCCGCAACTGCAGGGAAGTTCCGCCGTCCTGTTCCGGCTTGGATCCTGGCCGTAAGTATCGCGGCGATTTTCTTTGGCATGATCGGATACGCGAAGATCACCGGCGTCTGGGAAACACATCTGCCCGACCAACTCTACTTTCAATTAGTGCCCTCCGCAAACGGCCAGCAACATCCGATATAGAGCGCCAAAACAAAGATCCGGAGTGGTGGAACTTCTTCCGATCACATCAGCCTCCACATCGAGCGAACTACCTCCGGCACCATCGCCCGTAGCAGGGCCGGCAGCAGCATTGTGACCGCGGGATACGCGAGCAAGAGGAGAGGCAGCACGAGCAGCATGCGCACCGTCGGCGACAATTTGGCGAGATAGGCTCGCATAACATCCTCTGGATTGAGATACGCAAGCAAGCGTGCACAGGTTCCATGGCCAAGCCTTGGCCCAGTTGCCAGCTCCGCAACATGCAACTGACATGGGGAACGGCTCGGTGATATGCTTACTGCGTTATGGGGATGCCAAGCCTTCTGCGCAAAGTCTTTCTGGTTGACCTTTTTCAGGGATTGAAGGTCACCTTCCGTTATCAGGATCCGAAAGAAATCTGCACCGAACAATATCCCATGGAGCGGCCGCAGGTTGCGGAACGCTACCGTGGTGCGCCGCGGCTCAACGTCAATCCCGATACCGATGAGACCATGTGCATCGCCTGCGATCTCTGTGCGCTGGCCTGCCCGGAGCATCTCATCGTCGTTTCAAGCGCGCGCAACGAGCAAACCCGTCGCAAGGAACTTACAACCTTTACCTACGATCTGAGCCGCTGCATGTTCTGCGGGCTTTGCGAGGACGCCTGTCCCGTGGACGCGCTCGAACTCACGCAGGATTTTGAGCTCGCCAGCTATACGCGCGAAGGCTGGATCTGGGATCGCGAGACGCTCGAAAAGGGTCCGCTGCCGACGCAATACAAGAAGTAACGCGCAAGCGGTTTTCGGGGCTTACAATCTTTCCCGCGTGAACTACCCGAACACTTGTTCCCCGATACGGCATCAGCCGGATATTCGCAGTGCCTCACCGCCTTCAGACTACAAATCATGACTTTCTGAGCCAGTCCCTTGCGCCAGGCTGGCAAAGGAATGCAGAAGAATCCAAATGCTGGAGACCTCATGATGTCACCGAAAAAGCTTTTGCTGGCAGCAGTAGTTGTATTTTGCGGAACTTGGGTCGTGGCGCAACAAGCGCCGGCGGGAGGAACAACGCCCGGACAAGCTTCACCCTCGGCTCCGCCCACTGGAAACACGGGCACACCGCCCACGGGCAGCGTGAAGCCCCCTACCAATACGAATCCGAGCAATCCAAATGGTGCGAATAATCCGAATAACCCAAGCAATCCGAATACACCCGGCAGCACGAATCCTTCGACGACCAATCCGGACAATCCGAATCCAAGCAATCCCGGAACGACGCCGAATGCGAATCCCAATAACCCGGGCAGCACGAATCCAGGATCGACAAGTCCTGGAACCACGAACCCCGGTTCGAACCCCGGCAGCGCTAATCCCGGTGGCACGAATCCGGGTGGCGCAGGAAATGCGAATCCGGGCGGTGCAGGCGCAGGATCTGGCGGCAGCGCTCCTCCTGCTGGACCTGGAAAATAGTGCAGCTTTGATCAATGCTCAAACGGACCCGCTTGGCGGGCCCGTTTTTTGTGCGCCTGTCATCGACAGGCATTAGCCGACGGCTGATCGCTCAGAGCTGGCCGCGGGCTGCTGCTGCGTCATGCAATGCATCGTCCCCAGACCCCAGACGAGATCTCCAGAGTAAATCGGAACCACTTCGCGCGTCGGGAACAGGCGAGCCAAAGTATCAAGGGCGATGCGGTCATTGGGATCATTGAACACGGGCACCAGCACAATGCCATTCGCGATATAGAAATTGGCGTAGCTCGCGGGCAAGCGCCGCTTCTCGAAAATCACCGGACCGGGCATCGGCAGTTCGATGATGTTGATCGGCTTACCGTCCTGATCCCGAGCCGCTTTAAGACGCCGCAGATTTTCCCGCAGCGGAGCGTAATCCGCATCTTTAGGGCTGGTTTCGACTACCGTGACCATTGTGTCTGCCGCCACGAAGCGCGCCAGATCGTCGACATGGCCGTGCGTGTCATCACCCTGAATTCCTTTGCCGAGCCAGATTGTTTTGGGCGCTCCAAGATATTCGGCGAATGTCTTTTCGTAATCCTTACGCTTCATCCCGGGATTGCGCTGCTGGACTTTGCTGAGCAAGCATTCCTCGGTGGTGAGGATGGTGCCGCGTCCGTTGACGTCGATCGACCCGCCTTCCAGGACTACGCGGGTGGCGTGGTACGCAGGGCGAATCTCCTCTGCTGCGGTCACGTCGGCCATCCGGCGTCCGATTTTGTCGTCGTGACGATAATTCGAATATTTTGCCCAGCCGTTGAAGCGAAAGTTGATGGCGAGCAGGCTACCCTCAGGGGCTAAAGCCCGGATCCTTGTTGGCTGCAAATCGGCACGACTGAAGTCGTGCCCTTCCCGGTCTTCATGTGGGGACAGCTGCCCCTTCGGCAGGCTCAGGGCAGGCTCTGGGCTGTCCGGCCGGGCGACGCCCCGTCCTGCCGGCACCACGAAAATGCATCCCGAATCCCGGACCCAGATACGATTGGTGCTCCAGCGGTGGAAGCGTACGTTTTTCAAAGACGCGTCGGCTCGATCAAGCAGCTTGCGAACCAGCTTCTCCGCCGCAGAGTCTTTTACGATCAACTCCACTCGCTCGTGCCGCGCCAGATTGCGGATGATCTCGCTGTAAACCCATGGAATCGGCTCGAACTTTCCCGGCCAGTCGGCGTGATAGTGCGGCCATGCGAGCCATGTGGCAGAGTGCGGCTCCCATTCGGCGGGCATGCGGTAGGCGACGGTCTCTCCGGCAGAGTTTGAAGCGTTGCTTGAGAAAGTGGATCGGGGCACCAAGGTAGTTTATTGCAGAGGACGATAAAACCGAAGCTCGGGTCACTCGCCATCAAGGCGGTGTTCACTCGCGGGCTTTGACATTTGAGTCAGAAGCCGAAGAGATTCCGACTCCGTCCTCATCCAAGCTGGATAAGGGGCTTGAATAGTTTTTCTGGTGACCACAGCCTCGCCCGCGGCGGCTTGCACACCCCTAGCTCGCGGTTAAATCGTTCGAGGATACTTTCTGGGCAAAATCGGTCGCCTAAGTCGACATGAGGGTCCGCCATGAAATCCTGCGCTCACTCGGTCACCATAAATCTCTGATTGCTAGTTAGGGTTCCCGAGGGTGTGGTTACGACGACTGGGCCAGTTGTAGCGCCGGCGGGAACGATGGCCGTCATATACGTGTCACTGACGACAGAGAATGTCGCGGGGACGCCGTTAAACGTGACCGACGTTGAGCCGATGAATCCCTGGCCGAGAATTTGAACATTGGCGCCAACTGCGCCTTGCGGCTTGACGAAGGCGACAAATGGGCTGAGGCCGTTATTAAAAGAGTAGACGAAGCCATAACCGCCGGTCCCTCCCGAGACTCCATAGAAGAGGCCGTTGGTATCCTGCATCAGGTTGGCGACGGTGTCTCCATAGATGTAGCCAGGGAAAGCGGTGTACGTGCCATTCAGGTTCCAGCTAAAAACCTGAGAGTAGTAGTAAGTGACGCCATAGAGGTTGCCGTCACTGGCCTGAACCAGTCCGGCGTTGGGGTCGTCGCCATCGCCCGGAATGTCAGTGAAGCCGTAAAGAACGTTGACTCCGAAACTCTTGCTGATGTCGTAAATGGTGCCTTGGCCGTGGGCTCCGCCACTTGGCGTGGTGCCGTATAGGGTGCCGTTCGAAGCCAGGAGGGGCGGGGCCACTGGATAGTGGGGTCCGATGGTACAACTGAAGGTGTGGGTTTCTTTCAGCACTCCAGCGGTGGTGAGCTTGACGATGGTTCCGCAACCGTTGCTTCCGCCCACATTCGCGGCGGCATAGAGCAAGCCATCGGCTCCCTGAACCAGGCCGTAAACGGCGACTCCGGTGGTGGACTGGCTGAAGGTGAAGATGACGCTGTACACGCCGGCGCTGGTGAGCTTGTAAATGGTTGCTGGGTTCCCGGTATCGGGCGCGCCGGCGGTAGCGCCGTAGAAGTTGCCATCCGTGGCCTGAATGGGAGGGCCATAGGGATATTCGCCGTCGCTGCCGCCGGCAAAGTTGTGCAGCAGGGTGAGGGTTCCGGCTGTGGTGATGGAATAGAGAACGCCGAGGTTGGAGGTGCCTCCAGTGACAGTAGCGCCGTAATAGTTGCCATTGGTGGCCAGAGTGAGGCCGCCGCCGGGATTGCTGCCATCCGTGCCTGCGAAGCTGTGCAGAACGATGCTGTTATTGTCGCTCAGGTTGATTTTGATGACCGCTCCCAAGTTGTTCGCCCCGCCGCTGTAGGTCGTGCCGTAAAGGCGGCCGTCGCGCCCCTGCACGAAGGTGACGTAGAGCGGGTCTGCGCCGTTGGCCCCGTTGAAGGTAATGAGGTCGGTGACGGTCTGGGCGGAGAGCAGAGAACTGGCGGCAAAAACAACCGCGATAATCAATTTATGAAAGCGCATCGCAATAACCTCCTTACAGATTTAGGTTGGCTCTCGGGGGAGTGTTATGACGAGTGGCACCGCGCACTACATTAGTGCGCTACTAAGATGTACTCCGCAGACTGGACTGTCAAGGCACTGTCGCCAAATGTCGTCCTCTGGCGTCATTTGTCGTGGCGAACGAATGGTTGTAACCGGTGCGGTCAAGCTTCTACTCGCTGCTATCGTCCGTCGAGCAAGCGGTTGGAGATGGGCGCGTAAGCATCAATGCGGCGGTCGCGCAGAAATGGCCAGTTGCGGCGAATATCTTCCAGCGCTTTCACATCCACATCGCCCATCAGAATTTCTTCGCGGTCGTGGGAAGCTTCGGCCAGCACTCGGCCAAAGGGATCGCAGAAGAATGATCCGCCCCAGAACTCCAGCCCCTGCCCGGGAGCAGATTTGCCCCCCACGTTGCCGGTCTCGAAGCCGACACGGTTGACCGCGGCCACATAAACGCCGTTGGCGATGGCGTGGGCGCGCTGAATGGTGCGCCAGGCGTCGTGCTGAGCCTCGCCAAACTCGGCTTTCTCCGACGGATGCCAGCCGATCGCAGTGGGATAGAAAAGAATAGTCGCGCCTTGCAGTGCCGTAAGACGCGCGCCCTCAGGAAACCACTGATCCCAGCAGACGAGCGTACCGAGCCGGCCCACGCTGGTATCGAGCGCGCGAAAGCCAAGATCGCCCGGAGTGAAATAAAACTTTTCATAATAGAGCGGATCGTCGGGAATGTGCATCTTGCGATACAGCCCGCTAAGCGATCCATTGGAATCAAAAATCGCAGCCGTATTGTGATAAACCCCGGGCGCGCGCTTCTCGAACAAAGACGCGATCAATACCACACCATGCTGGCGCGCGGCAGCGGCGAGCTTTTCACTGGAAGGTCCGGGAATCGGTTCGGCTAGATCGAACAGAGTGTGATCCTCGCGCTGGCAAAAATATTGCGCCTGAAACAGTTCGGGCAGGCAGACCACTTGGGCGCCGCGTCCGGCCGCGTCGGCCACGCGTTCCAATGCCTTCGCGAGATTCTGTTCCGGCTCCGGGCCGCACGACATCTGGATCAACGCCACGCGAAATTTATCAGGGGGCACGCTCGGCTCTCTCCTCGTCATTGGATGGCGAACGATCAATATAGCATCGTGTGAGCGGAAGAAAAATTCTACTCGGCTTGCGATTGCCGGACATGGAGAGAGTGTGGCGCGGGGAGAGGCGTTGGGGTGGGAGATAAGTGATCGAAACCCCCAAAGGTCGGCGTTCGTGGAATCCCACCCTAGTCGCAAAGAACACGACTAGGATGGGGAACCCAGCTTCCTGTAAAGTAGGGTAGCGGAAGTATTCACTGTCAGAAAAAGTTGGAGGCATCCCCCGTGAAACAGGGCAATCATGGCAACTCGCACGACGGTAAGGCCCAGGGCCACGCAGCACACGGTAGTGCAGGCCACGCTGGTGAAGGCATCGATCGCCACCTGCACAATCCCATTGAAGACAAGCTGATTCCCCTGGAGCCGCTCGATCTCACCAAGGTGAAGTCGATCGACGACCTCGTGCGCGCGATGTCGAAGACCGCTTTCACCGGACGGCAACTGGGCGAGGCTGCCGACGTGCTTGAGGCGATGGCGCGCGACGAAGAATGTTTCGTCGTGATGACGCTCTCGGGTGCAATGACCGTGGCCAAGCAGGGGCTGATTGTGACGGAGTTGATCGATCGCGGAATCGTCAATGCCGTAGTTTCCACCGGCGCCCTGATGGCGCATGGACTAGTCGAGGCTACCGGACGCGCCCACTTCCGCGCCAATCCCGAGGTTTCCGACGAAGAACTCTACGAGCAGGGCTACAACCGCGTCTATGACACTCTGGAACCCGAGCAGAACCTCGATGACGTGGAAGAGGTGATGTCAGCCGTTCTCGAAGGCTGGGATCACAACGAGGTCATGTGTTCCTACAAACTCAATCACGCCATCGGCGCTTTTCTAGCGAAGAACACAAAAGACCAGCGCGGAATCTTGAAGTCGGCCCATCAGATGGGAGTGCCAGTCTTCGTGCCCGCTTTTACCGATTCAGAAATGGGCCTCGATACTGCTCTAAACAATCGCCTGCGCGAGTCGACCGGACGCCACAAGATTCGCTTCGATCCGTTCGAAGACCTGGAGCACTTTGCTGCGACGCTGCTGCGGCAGAAAAAATTGGGCATCGTCACCATCGGCGGAGGAGTGCCCCGCAACTGGTCGCAGCAGTTTGGTCCGTTCTGCGAGCTGCGGCACCGTCGGCTGGGCGAAAATGTTCCGCTCAAGCGGTATCACTACGGCTTGCGCATTTGTCCTGAGCCCGTTTACTGGGGAGGATTGTCGGGGAGTCCTTACAGCGAGGCGGTTTCGTGGGGCAAATTCGTGCCTCCGGCGGACGGCGGACGCTTTGGCGAAGTGTTTGTCGACGCCACCGTGGGATTGCCGCTGATCGTGGCTGCGGTCTTCGAGCGGCTGGATAAGAAGGGAAGTAAGGTCAACAAGACCAAGACTGCGACGGCCAGAAAATGAGTGGGGTAGAGACGTAGCTTGCTACGCCTCTACGAATAAGCCTCACGTGTAATTGAATCAGTAAGATGGGGTTGTGAGTTCGAGTTCTCCTCGAACCCGTCCGATTCCTGGGTCGCTGCCTTAGTCTTGCGATAAAGGGGCGCCAGAATGCTCTTTTCCAGAACCTGCGACTCGGCCCGAACCCAATCTTCCAGCTCAGAGCCCTCGGCTTCGCCACGCTGATCATACAAATTCTGGGCATGAAGCCTAATCTTTCTTTCCAGCAACTGGGTCATCAGTGCCTGCTGCTTTTTCCTGCGCGTACTAATATCCACAACTTCTCCTCTTGCCTAACTTTGAATGTCGTTCACTGGTTGAATGATAAAGGAAAGGTGTTAACGGAAGATTACATTTGGCAGATCATAATGGTTACTTAAGTGTTAATTATACCATGCCCTTGTGCGTGTGGATGACCTGTGGCCTAGATGATGACTGCCTGGATCCCCCGCCGGGGGCTCGCATGGGCGGCCCAAGTCTCGTAACCCATATAAAACACAAAGGTTGGCTGCCAAGCGGAGTCGCGCATGACTTCCTGCAGGAGGGCGATATGAGTAGGTGGTTTGCCCTGCGTCCGCTCATGATCGATCATTTCCACGGCTTCATTGCAGGGGCGTCCCGCTATGCCGCGACTCGTCGCCAGCAGATGGGCCCGCTGCCAGAGGCGTCCGGCTTGCAAACATTGCTCCCGGTCGTACCTGTCGCGGACGGCAATAACGCCGATCAGCGGAGCGCTGAGCATTAATTTGGAATAGCCATTCGTCTCGCCACGCGAAGCAGCCCAGGCAAGCATTCGCGGAGTCATCATCTTAGCCACAGCGTCGGCTATGGGAGGCAGGCCGAAGGCGTCAATCGTCAGGCCGTCGCGACGCTTCTGCACGTCACTCCACTTCAATCGGATCCAGTGATTGCTGCCTTGCACTACAGCTGGATCGGAATATATCGCGTTATTTGCGGCAGAACTGATGTCGACCATCTTCTTCCGATCGGACTCTGCGGTGAATAAAAACAACTTCAGATCGGGATCGTCTCCGGGCAAATGGGCAAGCGCGTCCATGAAATCGGAAGGAAGTGGCTTGTGCGGATCGTAGGCGGCACGATTGGTGTGACGGCTGGGAATCGCGTTATACAGTTCACTCTCTTCGCGATTTCCGGGCGCGAGATCGATGCGGGCGAGGAGCTCTGGTTTCGGGTTAGCGGGAATCGGATTGAGCTTTCCCGGCAGCAGCGTGGCCGTCGCGGCGTATCCGTTGGCGGGCGCGGCGAGCATCAGATTTTCCAAAGCGCACCCCATGCCAATGTGTTCTTCACGCAGGTAAGGGTCGAGTGCGCCGACGTTTCGGCTGGTGTCGATGTATAGCTCGACTGCGGAATCGGAGACTTTGAAGAGCCAGGGCTGGGTATTGTGCGGGCTGGCAGCAAGAATCGCGGCTCGCACCAGGGCCAGAGGACTATTACTTGCGTTGCGCCAGTCCTTCCAAGGCTCGTAGGCCGGGCCTTGGCCGATGCTGAAAACTCCCTGATCGTAGGCGCGCCAAACCCCACCGCCCAGGATGGCAACCGTCACAACTCCTGCGCCTTTGAGGAAGGATCTGCGCTGCATGGTTACCCTCAGGGTACGTCGATCAGTCTTATAATGTCATCCTCTAAAATCGCCAAGTGGTGGCCGTCCGGGCTGAGATCAAATTCGAAGCGATAACTTTGCCTCGTGGCCAAAGGGATCGATGCAATCTCTTTTTTCCCCTCGATGTCGTATACCGCCATTCGTCGCGCCGTCGCGTGGCTTCCGATATCGAGTATGCGGTTCCCGCCTCGCATCGTTGCCAGATTCACCGCCATTCGATTGCCTAGCGCGCTGCCACGGATTGGGGGAAAGTCGATACTTAATTCGTGCTCCGACAGGGTCGGCCGAAACTTCACCTGGCCATCTAACGAAATCACTTCCGGGCCCCAACGCTCCTTTCCCCCCTCCAGACTGCGGGTTGTCGTTACGAAGGATTTATCGTGGAGCACCGTAAAACCACCATGCCGCAACTCCACCCGGCGAGCGTAATCGCAAATCGGCCAACGGTAGCCGACCCCTTCGGGGCTTGGGTGATAAAAATAGACGAATTTGTCAGTAATTGACTGAGTGTAGTTCTGAATTCTGTCGTCGTCCGACTCGACGGGTTGGCGCGCTTTGCCGCATTGTTGTAACTGTATTTGCGGGGAAAAACGCACGAATGTCAGTGGGGGATCAGCGTTTTTCGTGTGAAACACCAGCGTATGTCTGGTCGGAGACTGCGAAACGCCGCACCCTCCCGTGCATAGGGTCTTCCAGACTCCCTTATCAAAATTTCCATCGTCGTCCTGTAGGTACTGAAGGCTGTCATTCGCCTTGGCAATGATCACGCCGGTGTCGGAAAGATAGATACCATTGGTCGTCTCCGCCTGCGTTGGCAGCGACAGGGACAATTCCAACTTACCGTTAGGCGAGAAACGCAGTATACGGAAATCCAAGCTCGCCTGGTTTCGAGTTACAAGGCCAGTTCGTGCCAGAGCAGTGAAGCCGACGAGAACGCAACTCGCGTTGTCCACGACAATGGCAGGTCTGTTATGTTCGTACCGGCCTGGTGGCTCCCAACCATAGTCCCGAAGGTGAATCACGGTGGGGTTTGGGATGGTTGGAGCAGCGGATTGGGCGCAGACGAGTTGAAAAGCGCAGAAGGCCAGAGAAACTACAGCCCATATGCCGCGTCGCTTGTTGCAGTAGTACATCGAGATCAAGAAACTGCAGACCGTCCGCTGCTAATCGAAGATCAGCACCGCCGACGCAATCACGGTGGTCCACAGGCCGCGTTTGTCACCTACCGCCGACTGCGTCACATTCGCCGTGCGGACGATTTTGTTTGAGAGCCGGTAGATCTGCTTCTTCTCATCCCAGGAGCGGTCGGGATCGAACTCAACGTTCAACGTAGTCGCAAGCATTTCAGCGGCGAGCTCCTCGGCGTACTCTCCGGCGGCGTCTTCGGTCTCGCCGAAGGAGTGGTGCTCACTCAGATATCCATAGGTATTTTTGTCTGCGGGGATGGCCACGCCGATCGACGAGGCCAGCAGGCGATGCGCTTCGTGGGTGGAATTTTCAGCGACCACGGCAAATACCACTTCGCCGGGATTCAGATACTTCACTCCCTCTTTCCGGGCCAGCATTTTGCAGTTAGGAGGAAAGATGGAAGAAACCCGGACCAGGTTCTGCGCCGCGATGCCGGCGTCGCGCAAAGCCAACTCGAATGAGGTCAACCGCTCTTTGTGTTTTCCGACTCCCTTGGTAAAAAACATCCGCTTGGGAACCATGTCTTTGCCCAACGCTGTAGCCTCCGCACAAATTAGGATGAATAATTCACCAACGTAACACAAAGGTTTGTAAAGGAAAGATGAATTTCGCGTAAGGGAAGGAAAATTGTGAGCAAGAAAAATGGCGGGACCACCGCTGGCGCGGCGTCCCACCATATGTGCCCGGACTCTTCGGGGGAGGGCTCCGGGCAGAACGGCACTTAATGTAACACAAAGTTTGCAGCCGTCAAGAGAGAAGCGCAGTTTTTTTGGATTTACGAAACCAGTCGCGAGGTCGGGCAAAGTCTCATTTTGCACAGCGATCAGCGTTACTTCGCGGTAACCGAACTCACCTGAATGATGTCGCCGTCTAAGACTCCAGTCACCCTCGCAGTCTTGCCGGCTTGTTGATCCAGAGTAGCGAGCGCCGCTTTGTCGCTGGTATCGAGGACATACACTTTTTCGCCAACAATCAACGCGTACTTGGATCCATGGGAAACGCAGGTCCGCGTGCACTCTGCGGCGGGCGTGTCCTCCATGTGCTTTTTCCCGCACATGGCGTCGCCTACCTCGCCAGTAAAGCTCTGCTTGTGGCCGGCGAGAGCATTCAAGTTAAGAGTGCCAGTTACCGAAAAACCAATTGCGGCCGTGACCGCCAACCAACGCGAGCTCCGATTCATTCCGTGTCTCCCCGTAGCGCCGGGGTCCTGCCGGCAGTCGCGGACGTTTCGCCTTCGCCTAAACCGACCAGTTACGCCTCGCTACCCACGATTAGACGCTCCCCGAGCGCAAAGGTGGCAAGCAGTCCGATTTACTTTGGCGCCTT
>CAWFUK010000013.1:0-45271 GCA_963818935.1 uncultured Acidobacteriaceae bacterium | reverse complement strand
CCAGATAATCGATGTCGGAGAACTCGTCAATGTGAAGAAATTTGCATACTGTCAAGTTGCGGAGGCTTGGATGGGGCCGACCTACAAGATTCAGGGACGAGCGTTCCTGGACAGGTTTCTAAATTTCTCTGCTGAACCCGCCCAAAACTGTGGCAGAATGGCCTCGTGGGCTCCGAAAGTCAGTCCTTGGGGAGTTCCCTTCTAACTGAGAACTGAGAGCCGGCAACTGAAAACTGGTATCTGTGTAACGTTCGGAGGGTCTTATGTCCTACCGAAAGGCTTGCCTGCTTCTTCTCGTTGTAGTCTTCTCTGCCGCGGCCATCGCGCAAGTTTCGCACCCCGAGCAAGTTCAGATAGCGCCGCCCCTGGTGCGCGCCGTCGATCCTCCGGCTGCCGACGCTACCGCCGCCGATCTCGAAAAACAAGGCGACCAGCTGCGCATGGAAAAACTTTATCTCGATGCGCTCGACTACTATCACGCCGCGCTGGCCAAAAAGCCCAATGACGCGCACGTGCTCAATAAGATTGGCATCACCGAACTCCTGCTCGAGCGCTACAAAGAAGCGCGCAAGTCATTCGAGAAGGCCATCCATGCGGATCGTGACTATCCCGACGCCTACAACAATCTTGGCGTGATTTTCTACAAAGCAAAAAAATACGGAACCGCCATCAAGGACTACGAGAAAGCGATCGCCAAAGACAGCAACTCGGCATCCTTCTACAGCAATCTTGGCGCCGCCTACTTCGCCAAGCGCGACTTCGACGCCGGCATGAAGGCCTATCAGCACGCCATGGAAATCGATCCCGACGTATTCATGCGCACTTCCCGCGCCGGCGTGCAGGCGCAACTGCCCAGCCCCGAAGACCGCGCGCGTTATGACTACACGGTGGCGAAGCTCTACGCGAAGATGGGATTGCCCGACCAATCGCTCGAATACCTGCGCAAGGCGATGGAACTTGGCTACAAGGATTTGAAAAATGTGTATAAGGATGTGGAGTTCAGCGAGCTGAGAAAGAGTCCGCGCTTCGCCGAATTAATGTCCACCAAGACCGTAGCTATCTCGGATTAGGATTAGCAGCGATCGGCGGGCCACATAGAGAATTACAAAGTTTTACAATTTTAGACGGAACTTCATCCCCGCCTCAGGTTTAATAACTTCAATTGCTCCTGAAAACAACAGGGTGAGTAAGGAGAACATAGCCCATCGGACGCTGACCCGAGCACGCCCCAAGCAAGCCTCCGGTGGGCTTTTCCCGCGTTCATCCCAAATCGCCTTAGGCGAATATTTTACGAAACCTCGACTTCCTTTTATACTATTCAGATGTCGTTCCCTCCTGCATCTCTAGCATGGGCTCACCCGCTCGTGGCGGAATGGTTCATTCAGCATTTCGGCACTCCCACTGAGCCGCAGGAGCAGGGCTGGCCGCACATTCTCGCCGGACGCACCACGCTAATTTCCGCGCCGACGGGTTCCGGCAAAACTCTCGCAGCATTTCTGGCCTGTATTGATCGCCTTGTCCGCAAGGCTCTCGCGGGAGATCTCGCCGACCGTACCGAAGTTCTCTATATTTCACCGCTGAAGGCGCTGGGCAACGACATCCAGAAAAACCTGGAAGTTCCTCTCAGTGAAATTCTGGCGATGGCCGGCGAGCGTGGCTTGTTGATGCCGGAGATTCGCACCGCCGTTCGCACCGGCGACACGCTCATGCCCGAGCGTCGCGCCATGTTGAAGCGCCCGCCGCATATTCTGGTGACCACGCCGGAATCTCTTTACATTCTTCTGACCGCCGATAAGAGCCGCGCCATTCTGCGCGATGTCGAGACCGTAATCGTCGATGAAATCCACGCCGTCGCTGATGACAAGCGCGGCGCGCATCTCACGCTCTCCCTTGAACGCCTGGAGGCGCTGACCTATAAGCCGCCCGTTCGGATCGGCCTTTCTGCTACCCAGAAGCCGATTGAAGAAGTCGCGCACTTTCTCACCGGCGCGCGCCCCGATCCCATCATCGTCGATGTCGGGCACAAGCGCCAACTCGACATGGCGGTCGAAGTTCCTTCGATGCCGCTCGGTCCGGTGGCCTCGAACGAGATGTGGGACGAGGTCTACAACCGCCTCGTCACGCTGGTCGAGCAACATCGCTCCACGCTGGTTTTTGTGAATACACGGCGCATGGCCGAACGCGTGGCCCATCACCTCGGCGAGCGCATCGGAGAAGACAATGTCGCAGCGCACCACGGCAGCTTATCGCGCAAGTTGCGGCTTGCGGCCGAGAAGAAGCTGAAAGAAGGCCAGGTTCGCGTGCTGGTTGCAACAGCTTCACTCGAACTCGGCATCGATGTCGGCACGGTGGATTTAGTTGTGCAGATCAACTCTCCGCGGGCGATTGCTGTCACGTTACAGCGCGTAGGAAGATCAGGCCACTGGCGCGGCGCCATTCCCAAGGGGCGCCTGTTCGCGACCACTCGCGATGATCTTCTTGAGTGTGCGGCTTTAGTGTGGGCGATTCGTCAGGGCGATCTTGATCGGTTGATGATTCCAGAGTCCCCGCTCGATGTGCTGGCGCAGCAAATCGTAGCGGCATGTGCCGCAGAAGAGTGGGGCGAGGAAGATATGTTCGCGCTGGTGCGGCGAGCCTATCCGTATCGCAACCTGACTCGAACAACGTTCGATTCGATTCTCGAGATGCTGGCCGAGGGCATCGCCGCGCGGCGCGGCCGTTACGGCGCTTACATCCATCGCGATCGGGTAAATGGAAAGCTGCGCGCACGGCGCGGAGCGAGGCTGGCCGCTATTACCAGCGGCGGCGCGATCCCGGACAATTCGCTTTACGCAGTCGTGGCAGAGCCGGATGGTCTTGTCGTGGGCACGGTCGATGAAGATTTTGCCGTGGAGAGCAATCGCGGCGACATCATGCTGCTGGGAAATACTTCATGGATGATTCGCCGCATCGAAACGAATGCTGGCCGCATGCTAGTGCAGGATGCCCATGGCGCTCCGCCCAGTGTTCCGTTCTGGCGAGGTGAAGCTCCGGCGCGTACCCAGGAACTCTCAGAGCACATCGGAACGCTGCGCGAAAAAATCAGCCAAATGCTTCCGCACACTTCACCGGTGGGTTTTTCGGCAACGCAGCCTGACGTTGCGCAGGCGGTGCGCTGGTTGAAAGAAGAATGCGGCTTGGACGACTCCGGTGCGGAGCAGGCCATCGAATACGTGTTGCAAGGCCGTGCCGTGCTGGGTGCGGTTCCGACGCAAACGACCGTGATTGCCGAACGCTTCTTCGATGAAGGCGGCGGCATGCAGTTGGTCATCCATGCACCCTTCGGGGGACGCATCAACAAAGCCTGGGGACTCTCGCTTCGCAAGCGCTTCTGCGTCGGATTCAATTTCGAGTTGCAGGCTGCGGCGACCGATAACGGCCTGAATATCGCGCTGGCCGAGCAGCACAGTTTTCCCCTGGCCGACGTTTTCAAATTTTTGCAGGCCGCAACTGTGCAGCCGCTTCTGGAGCAGGCGGCACTCGATTCTCCGATATTTGCGACGCGCTGGCGCTGGGATGCCAACCGGGCGCTGGCCCTGTTGCGCTTTCAAAACGGAAAGAAAGTTCCACCGCAGATTCAGCGCATGCGCTCCGACGATCTGCTCGCCTCTGTTTTTCCGGACGCGGCCGCGTGTTTCGAGAACATCGAGGGCGCACGCAAAATTCCCGATCATCCCCTCGTAAGTGAGGTGATGAAAGATGTCCTCACTGAGGCGATGGATATTGATGGATTGAAGTCCGTGCTGAGCGGCCTGGCGGATGGAAGCATTCGCTGCATCGCGGTCGACACGCCGGTGCCGTCGCAGTTTTCGCACGAGATTCTGAATGCAAATCCCTACGCCTATCTGGATGACGCGCCCCTGGAAGAGCGCCGCGCACGCGCCGTCCAGATGCGGCGAATGCTGCCGGAATCTGTACTTGAAGAAGTGGGCGGGCTTGATCCGGCGGCGATTGCGCAGGTGCGTGAAGAGGCTTGGCCGGATGTGCGCGATGCGGATGAGTTGCACGATGTGCTGCATACGCTGGTAGCGCTGCCAGAAACTGCGGTCAATTTCGGCGCAGGTCAGTGGAGATTTTATTTCGAACGACTGGTCGACGAAGGCCGCGCGGGGTCGGCGTACATCAACGGGCGTCCGTATTGGGTAGCTGCCGAACGAGCGAAAGCTTTCTCGAGGTTGTTCCCGGATGCGCGCTTCGAGCCGGCGTTGACCGAAGTGGATGGCGCCGTTCCTGCGCGCGAGGATGCCTTGCTGACGCTAGTCACGGGATGGATGTCGCATTCAGGTCCGGTTACGGCGTCGCAGTTGGGCGACAGTTTGGGCATTGCGGCGTCTGAGATTTCCGGCGCTCTTTTGCGGATGGAAGCCAGTGGCACGGTGCTGCGGGGGAATTTCACTGGCGCTGCCTCGCGGGCAGAACTTGCTCTGAGCTTGCCGAAGGGAGTGCCCGCTCCACACAATGGAAATCTAAAAGATCAAGAGCAGGAGCCGGAGTGGTGCGAGCGACGGTTGCTGGCTCGCATTCATCGTCTCACCGTGGCCACTTTGCGCAAGCAGATCGAGCCGGTCACGGCGGCACAGTTCATGCAGTGGCTGTTGCAATGGCAGCATGTAGCTCCGGGAACTCAGGTCGCCGGGGAGCGGGGGACGCTCGAAGTTTTGCGCCAGCTACAGGGCTTTGAAATTCCGGCGAATGCCTGGGAGCGCCAGGTGCTGGCTCGCCGCGTGACTGACTATGATCCCAAGTGGCTTGACCAGCTTTGCCTGACTGGCGCGGTGGGCTGGGGAAGGCTTTCACCGCATCCTGCGACCTTGGATTATTCCAGTGCAAATCGCGGCACGGGCGAGGCTGCGCCGCGCCAGCGGCGTGTGATTCCAACCAGCGTTGCGCCCATCACCTTTTTTGTACGCGAAGATGCCGACTGGATGATCCCACGCCATCCCGGCGCCGAGCTCTCCGAAAATAACGGGTTGAGTCACGGAGCGCAGAAGGTGCTCGATTTTCTGCGGCAGCGTGGCGCATCGTTCTTTGCCGACATCGTTCGCGGCACAGAAAAGCTGAAAGCAGAAATCGAAACTGCGTTGTGGGAACTGGTTGCGGCCGGGCTCGTAACGGCCGACGGCTTCGATAATTTGCGTTCGTTGATCGATCCCAAGCGGCGCGCCGGGCAGGGGAGCGGGCGGGCGATGCGTCCGCGGCATAATGCCGGGCGCTGGGCATTGCTGCATGCCGAAGAAGCAGTCGAACGTCCGCGGGCAATCGAAGCGGCCTGCTGGATGCTGCTGCGCCGTTACGGCATCGTGGTGCGCGATGTGCTGGCTCGCGAAGCGAACCTTCCGCCGTGGCGCGAGTTGCTGATGGGCTTTCGCCGGCTCGAAGATCGCGGAGAAATTCGCGGCGGCCGTTTCGTCGATGGATTTCTGGGGGAGCAGTTTGCACTCCCGGTTGCGGTGGAGTCGGTGCGGGCGTTGCGCAAACTCGATGGCGGCCGGGGGTCGATCACTTTGTCGGCTGCCGATCCCTTGAACCTGATTGGAATCCTGGTTCCGGGCGAGCGCGTGGCTGCGATTTCTGGAAACAGCGTTACCTATCGTGACGGCGTCGCGGTAGTGATGCCTGTGGCCCCGCCCCCGGCTGCGGATGAAGCCGTTGCCAGTTAACAAGTTGGCCCGGTGCTTTTGTGTTTCTGGATTTGAGTGGGTCCCCCTACCCCCCTATGCCGAATCTTTAAAATCAGCGACTTACGGGTAAAATACGTGCTTTAAAGGACTTAGACCTAAGGCTGCCAAGTTATTCTAGCTCAACGGTTTCGCGGTATTTTGCCGGAAATCGACGCTAAAATCCGTGAAACAAAGGACTTCGGAGCTTTGCTAGGCCTTCGCCGGAAAAAGCTGGCAACCTTGCCCAGTTCATGATCGACGAGGTCATGGGCTAAGCGCAAGGGCAGATGTCACAGGGTGGGTGTGGAAGACGCCCCGTTGGAAGAAAACAACGTTGACAGTCCCCTCTGTCCCGCGCTCCGCAGAGGGATCGGCGGCCGTGGTGGGGCAGCCTTTTTCGTGGTGGTGCCAGGAGTTAATCGTCGAAAGGCATGCCGTTCTTCTAAGCGCCTTTGCGAATCGATCACGGTGTCAGGAATCGGCCCGGTCTCTTTTGTCAGGGATCCGCCCGGTCTGTGCCACCTGAGTCTTTCTCCCCTCCCCTGTTCGCGGCCTTTCGGATGGCGTCGGCCAACCGCTTTTGGGTTACTCCGTTCCAGACAAGAACTCTTGGTAACCCACTGTAGACAAACAAAATATATCGTCGCTTCGATATAGCCGAGGCGTCGCGTTACCCAGGGCCCAATTCAGGCGATAGTCGGCGTGCATTCGCGGTCGTCTCAGCCAGTGGGCGAGCGGCCCGCGCCGGAAAACAGAACCACCGACCGGCAGCGTTTAATGCGAACGAGTTCCTACGCTTTCCCAGGAGAAACTTCCATGAATTGCATCCGCCGCCAAACCGAGACTTGCAACCGCGCCAGATTCGCGCTCGCCCTGATCGCCGTTGTCGTCGCCATCGCTGCCTCGGCCATCCCGAGCCGTGCTCAGATTCCCTCGCCAACCGTTGCTTACACATTTCAGGGCGGCACCACCGACGTCTGGAACCCTTGGGGTCCCATGGCACAAGGCCAGGACGGGAACCTCTACGGCACCGGCACATCCCGTGGTGCTAACAGCACGGGCGGCGTATTTAAGCTCACCCCTGATAACGTTGAAACATTGGTGGCCAGCTTTCCCGCCGGTTGGGTCGCTTGCGGCTATAGTGGGCTCGCGCTGGCCATGGACGGGAACTTTTACGGTACTTGCACAATAAGCGGAGCCAATAACGCGGGCTTCATCTACCGCGTAACCCCCGCCGGAGTTCTGACTGATATCTACGACTTCATCAACACGACGTCTGAAGCCTGTTGCCCGTTGGGCGCGCTGGTTCTGGGCGCGAACGGCGATCTTTATGGGACGACCGGGGAGTATGGCAGCTCCTATAGCCCACAAGTAGCGTTCAGCATCTCGACCGCCGGCGTTTACAAGACCCTGTACACCTTCGCCAACGGAAACTCGCTACCGTCGGTTCTGACCGCGGGCGGCGACGGAAACTTCTACGGCACCGAAGCCGACGCCGATGGCTTCGGCAATGTGGGCGGAGTCTTCCACATCACCGCGGGCGGTACCTTCAAGCTGCTCTACGGCTTTGTAAGCTCAACCGACGTATATTACCCAAGCTCGGGCGTCGTCCGGGACACCAATGGAAAACTCTACGGAACCACGGCCTTTCCCTCCGGTACCGATGGCAGCGGGACCCTCTATGACGTGACCACCGGTGGCAAGGTCACCGACATCTACAACTTTCCTTCCTCGCTCAACTTCGACGAGTCGGCCAACAACATGATGCAGGCCAGCGACGGAAACCTTTACGGCGCGAGCTATAACGGAGGAACTGGCGCCAGTGGCGGCTTGTATGAACTTACTTCCAAGAATGTCTTCTCGTCCTACTCCTTCGCCACGGAAAGCAATATGGGTGGCGGCCCCGAGGCCCCGCTGGTGCAGACAACCAACGGGATCATTTATGGAAGCAACAGCAGCGGCAATGCTGTGACAGGTGGTACCTTGTTCGAACTGAACATCGGCGCGGCTCCGTTCATCTCGCTGGTCACACCTGTGTACTCCGGCAAAGTCGCGTCCACAGTCGGCATTCTCGGTCAGGGTTTCTCTTCGAAATCAGTGGTGAAGTTTGGAGGGACCGAGGCCACCACGACGAAACTCACGGGCACCACCTACATTCTGGCTACGGTGCCAACGGGAGCTTTAACGGGAGATGTCACCGTCACCACTGGATCGACCGTGCTGTCGACGACCGCGAGCTACAAGATCACTCCGACCTACAAAAGCTTCACGCCCTCGAGTGGCCCGGTCGGAACCGTCGTGACATTCAACGGCACCGGCCTGACTCAAACCACGAAGGTGACGGTGGACAAAATATCGGCGTCGTTCACGGTGGTCTCCGATTCCGAGATTACCTTGACCGTTCCCACCGGGGCTGCGACCGGCAAAATAGCCGCGACTACAAAAGGTGGCAGCGTTACCAGTTCCACCGACTTCACCGTCAATTAGGGTCCGCAGTCAGATCTCTGATTTACGAAGGAAGTGGGTGCTGGCCGCCTTCGAATTTTTGTCGGCACCCTCCCAATCGTGGTTGCCCCACGCTTCGCGCCTTTCGAAGCGTGGGCACCATGGACGATGGTCTGATAGGCTCGTCCCCTCAGTTTTCATACGGATTCCCAAGGCGGCGGCGACGAGGTTCGGGGCAGCCACGCATCGAAACTGCGATGGGCGGGACAGCCTGCCTCGTGGTAACGCAAGGGTTGGCCAGCCTGCCAGTTAAGTTATGATGGCGAGCGATGGTCGAGGTCGAGAAAAGGGTTTTTCGTTTTGGCGTCTTTGAAGCCGATACCAGCAGTGGCGAGCTGCGGAAGTCGGGCATGCGGCTGCGCATGCAAGAGAAACCCTTTCAAGTCCTGATCCTTCTCCTGGCGCATGCCGGGGAGGTGGTAACTCGAGAAGAGATTTGCCAGAAGCTTTGGGCGTCGGACACCTTCGTAGATTTCGATCACAGCCTCAACACGATCATCAATAAGATTCGCGAAGGGCTGGGCGACTCGGCTGCGAATCCGCGATTCATCGAAACGCTGGCAAAACGCGGCTACCGGTTTCTCGTTCCGGTTGAAGCGGTGAGCCATCCCCCCGCTGCCTTCAGCAGCAAGGCTGACCCCCCGGCCCCATCGACACAAGAAACTTCACATACATCAATTTTTCGCCTCAGCCGGCAAGAGGAGTTGCCGGCTGTATCGCTCTCCTACGTCCGCGCCCTGTTTCTTTTGATCCAGATCATGTACCTGGTCTTTTACGTCATCGCTTTGGCGCGCTTGCCGGTCGTCGAAGACCTGCTGGAGCGTGCCCTGGGCGGGCGTCCAGTGGCCATCATCGTTCTGATTGCGTCAGCAGGAGTCGGCATTCCTATCCGTCTATATCTGCTCTCGGCCATGTCGTTCAGTATCCAAG
The DNA here is from genome assembly GCA_963818935.1 of uncultured Acidobacteriaceae bacterium. GTDB lineage: Bacteria > Acidobacteriota > Terriglobia > Terriglobales > Acidobacteriaceae > Sulfotelmatobacter. The sequence goes on along the minus strand of CAWFUK010000013.1, from coordinate 36,137 downwards.
ATTTGAGCGCCAAGTTTCGTCGACTCTTTCCGGGCTTGCTGGTGCTGGACGAACTGTGGGCGCTTTCGCCGTTTTTGCTGGCTCCGCAGATTGGATTGGGCTTGGCGCTCGGCATGACCGCAGCTCTGATTTATCTCCCATTCGCCCAGCGCGCTTTGGTGCTGATGCGCGAGCGCAGCCAGTCTGCTCAATGAAGCGAGCAATTTTCGGCGGATGATGTCTTATCCGCCTGTCCTCGAGCGGAATCCTGGGCTGAACTTGCCAGGAAAACCCAACGATCACTGGCCAGAAAATTCGCCACGAAGCAGGCAGAGATAACCGCGAAATTCGCAGGCACGACCGGCAAACTCACTCTTCCTACCAGCAGCCGCATCAGGAGCAGGTTGCCGAGCAGCGAGATCAGCCCATTACTCAGGTGAAAGCGAAACAGGGCAGCGATGGAATCGCGCGTGGTTCCGTAGGCTCGATCGCTCCACGTGAAGCGCTGGTGCCATAGAAAATTGTGCAGCACGGCGCACTCGACGGCCAATGCCGTCGCTATCAGATAATTGAGCTGCATCGCAAGCAGAGCTGCCAGCGCGACTAGTTGTACGACCACGCCGATTCCACCGACGAGGGAAAACTTCGCGAGCCGAAGATATCGTGGCCGGCTCAACGGACCCTCTCCTGTCGGTAGAGTTTCGCCGTATGGCGGATCGTCGAGATGATGAGCATCGTGCTCATGCCGGCGATTGCGATGAGTCCTCCGCAATCGAACAGAAGAACCCGGTGGTGGAAAACAGTGACGGTCGAGTGTCTGAGCAGTGCGAGATTTCCGAGGGCGAGCAGGATGCGAATCTCCGTGGGACCAAATATCCAATAGGACAGCCGAAATTTCCCGAGCGTGTAGGTCGCGAGGTAACTTTCAATGGAAAGCATCAGAAAGGCGATCAACATGCCGAAGGCGATGACGGGATGCACGTAGCCTGACAGAGCCAGGCCTCCAGTAAGGAAGAACGCGGCAATCGTGTCGCTGATGTGGTCGACGTAGAATCCGTATCGCGGGCGCTGCCGGTTTCGAATCCTGGCAAGCGTGCCGTCGAGGCTGTCACCAAGCCAGTTAAGCGCCATGCAGGCGACGCCAACGATGAGCATGTCCGGATTCAGACGGGACAGCGCGTAACAGACTCCAACGAAACACTGGGAAAAGAAGCCGAGCATGGTTAAGTGATCGGAATTGATCCACGCCGGAGTCCGTGTAGCCAGCCAGGCTAGGACTTGTTTTTCCGCCGGGGCAACCAAGCTCTCCTGCAAACGAGTGGCTGCTACGAATGGTTGCTGTGAGTATTCTGAAACGCTGATCGGTGCCGACATGTTCGCCCTCTCGCTACGAATCTGACCGATTTCTGAAGGCGGGGACAATGCACGGAGGCTCAACCGCTTCTCAGCAAAACGTCACCGGCTAAATCGCTGAATAAGAAAGAAATAGGACAGTGGGTTAGCCGAGGAACTCCCCGAATTGCTGGAGGTCAGTTCAACGCCTTGGGAAGAGTGACGGGGATAGGTTGAGGCATGGGCTTGGGTAGAGTGGAGGCCCGGGCACTTTGAGCGGAAAACGGCTACAAAAAAAGAGCCAGGAATCCGATGAGGGGGCCCCTCGGATCCCTGGCTTGCGCAAAACTCGGTAAGAACATAACCAAAAGCGCTTCCCCCATCGCTTTTTGCCGAGCCGTGGCGCATTTTTGCATATGCATGCGCCATGCCAGATTATTAGAGCGGTGTCAGAAAGTCGGCAATCTCCCCAACTCGTTCCAGGCTAAGCGCTTATCTGGCTTAGCCCCACAAGCCCACTGTTGCTCCGCGGTCAGGGCGCTTTCCTACTACTATCCAATCGGATAGCGTTCCTATCTGTTCGGATATTGGAAAAGCTTGAGTTCAAGAATGAATTTCCCCCGGAAGTGTGATAAGAAGAGGCGCGAGGTGAAGCTTGCGCCCAAGACTGTTGGTGCTTTCCGGTCCGCTGAAGGACACACTGATTCCTCTGTCCGAGAGTGAAATCACCATTGGACGGGAAGGGTCTAACGGAATCCCGGTTACCGACCCCTCCGTTTCACGAAAGCATTGTCAGCTGAGCTGGCAAGACGGACGCTTGCAGATCCGGGATCTGGAAAGCCGCAATGGCACGCAGGTGAACGGCATAGTGGTTCATGAACAATGGCTGGAGCATGGCGATCAGATCGTCACGGGCGACTCCTCTTTTTTGTTTCTGCTCGGAGAAGAAGAGCTCTCGCCGGCTGGGAGTCGGGTTGAGTTCGAAGACACCCAATCGACGGCCGCCACAACCATCATCCATCCCAAGGATGTGGTTTATCTGCAGCCCGACCGCCTCTTGCGCGAGTTGCCCGCCACTTCGCGCGTAGCCCGCAATCTCAACGCCTTGCTCAAGATCAGCCGGATCGTACACGCCATTCGCGATCTCAACGAACTCCAGGGACAATTGCTCGATCAAATCTTTGAGGTGGTTCCGGGGGGTCGAGGAGCCATTTTGTTGGCCGACCGGGAAGGCCAGCAATTCAATTCCATGTTCGCCCGCATGCGCCAGGCGGGGCAGGTGCAGTTGGTAAAGGTAAGCCGCACCATCGCGCGCCGGGTGCTGGAGCAGGGAATTGCGATTCTGGGCAGCGACGTTCCGGGAAGCGACGAACTGCGCGAGGTCGAGAGTTTGGCGGCATCCCATGTGCATTCTTTATTGTGCGTCCCGTTGACGGTGTTTCAGAAGGTCATCGGGTGCATTTATCTGGACAGCGACAGCGCCGCCAGCCGCCTGAACGAAGACCACCTTCAATTGGTCGCGGCGATTGCCGGTATCTCCGCAGTGGCCCTGGAGAATGCCCGCCGGCTGCATTGGCTGGAAGAGGAAAATGAGCGCCTGACGGTCGAGGTTAGCCAGGACCGAAGCCTGGTGGGTGAGGGAACTCGCATGAAAGAGGTTTACCAGTTCCTGAAGCGCGTGGCGCCGGCGGAGTCGACCGTTCTGATCGAAGGCGAGAGTGGAACCGGCAAAGAGCTGGCGGCGCGCGCCGTGCATCGCAACAGTCCGCGAGGCAACAAACCGTTCGTCGCCATCAACTGCGCCGCAATTCCGGAGACGCTTCTGGAAAGCGAGTTGTTTGGCCACGAGCGCGGCGCATTCACTGGAGCCGCTGCCATGAAGAGAGGAAGGCTGGAAGTCGCTGACGCGGGCGTCGTGTTTCTGGACGAGATCGGCGAGCTAGCCCCTGCGCTGCAAGTCAAATTGCTTCGCGTCTTACAGGAGCGCGAGTTTGAAAGAGTGGGCGGCACGCACTCCATTAAAGTGGATGTTCGCGTAATCGCGGCTACGAATTGCGATTTGGCGCAGGCGGTGCGCGAAGGCAGATTTCGGCAGGATTTGTATTACCGGCTGAATGTGTTGCGGCTCAAAATGCCGTCGCTGCGCGAGCGGCGCGATGATATCCCCATGCTGGTGCGACATTTCGTGCAAAAACATGCCAAGCGATGCAAAGTGAAGGCGCGTCCGATCTCTCCCGAAGCTCTGAGTCGCCTGGTGAATTATGATTGGCCCGGGAATGTGCGGGAGTTGGAAAACGCTATCGAGCACGCGCTTGTTCTGGGCGCATCAGACATGATTTTGCCCGAGGACTTGCCCGAGTCGCTGCTCGATCCCACTCCTCCGCCCGAGATGACCGAGGCAAAATATCATGCCGCGGTCAAGGCGTTGAAGAAGCAATTGATCCGCGACGCCGTCGAACACAGTACAAGCTATGCCGACGCCGCCCGCTTACTCGGAGTGCATCCCAACTACCTGCACCGGCTCATCCGCAATCTCGAACTGAAAGAGAGTCTGAAGGATGGGTTGCGGGATTTTGGATCGGGAGGACTCGGCGGTATCTCCGGCGGGAATGCGTGAGAAAAGGCATTCGGGGAGCCGATCGCGGAGGCGGCAAGCTCGGGCTGCACGCTCTTCTACGGCAGCCGCAATCGCAACAGCCTCGCCGGATCCAAATACGTGCCCTGCCAGCGCACGGCAACGTGAAGATGCGGACCGGTCGCCCGGCCAGTGCCGCCGCTCAAGCCGATGATCTCTCCACGCTTTACCTGTTCGTCCTCCTTCACTTTGAATTCCGAAAGATGCAGGTAAAGCGTTAACAGACCCTGGCCGTGATCGATTACGACAAAATTTCCTTCAAAATATAGGGGCCGCGCCAGCAGCACTGTGCCATCGTTCATGGCCGCGACCGGGGTGCCGCTCGGTACGCGAAAATCCAGCCCCTGATGCGGGCTCGAAGTCTTCCCATTGAAGACGCGCTCAGACCCGAACACGTCAGAGATGGGTGCGTCGGCGGGAGCCGTGAATGCGCCCGACCACTCGCGATCGGGCGTGACCCGATTCAGATAGTCTTTCTTAACCTCTTGTCCCTCTGCGATCTCTTTCTGCTGCTCAGGCGTAGGTTCGGTGAACTTGCTCTCGACATTCAGCTTGACTTCGATCTTCGGATACTTGGCGCGAGCAACAGAGAGTTGGTGACTGAATGAAATTTTATTGCCCGGAGTTTTTCCGTTCGCGGTTTCCCCAGTAAGCTCGAGCGCATAACTTCCGGGAGCAGTTTCGATGCTCACTCCCGCGAGAGCGAACCAGGTTTTGCTTTTGGCATCGAAGCTGAAGGGAACTTCGTGCCCCAGCCAGCTCCCGTGCAGGGACTTCAGTTTCTCCGGCGGCTTCACCTGAAATAAAACTGGCCCACCATTCACCAGCCGGGAAGGTTCCGAATGCGCGCTCCAATTGGATGCGTGGAGCGGGAGAGCAGCGCCGGAGAATGTGAAGAGGACAAGAAGGAGAGCGAAGTGATTAAGAGAATCTTTTAGTAGCCGCCGGTTCACACTATCAGCCTAGCATCCTTCGCGGCGATGCCAGTTATAATCCGCATGATGAATCGACGGGAACCCAAAAACGAACCTCAGGGACTCGGGACACGCGCTGTATGGGCCGGAGAGCGCGGCAAGCAATGGGAGCACGCCACGCAAATCCCTGTGGCTCTGAGCGTGTCGTTCGGCTATGACGATGTGAATGAATGGCTCAAAGTGGCGCGGGGCGGGGCGCAGGGCCATATCTACAGTCGCAACACGAATCCAACCGTGGCCGCATTCGAAGAAAAAATAAGAGATCTTGAGGGTGCGGAAGCTGCCACCAGTTTTTCCAGCGGCATGGCCGCGATCAGCAACACGCTTTTCACGTTGCTGTGTCCGGGCGATCGCGTAGTTTCGATTCAAGACACCTACGGCGGGACGAACAAACTTTTCATCGAATTCCTGCCGCGATTCGGTATTGAGGTCGTGCTATGCGATACGAACGACAGCAAGGCAATCGAGAGGGAAATCGGCCGGGATTGCAAAGTGGTTTACCTGGAGAGCCCGACCAATCCGACCATCAAAGTTGTCGATCTCGCGCGCCTGGCTGCCGTTGCCCATCGTCACGGCGCGATTGTGGTGGTCGATAACACGTTTGCCACGCCGATCAATCAACAACCGCTGAAGCTGGGTGCCGACCTGGTGATTCACAGCGCTACCAAGTTTTTGGGCGGGCATGCGGATGCGCTGGGCGGAGCGGTCTGTGGCGCGGCCGATCTGATCGCGAAGATTTATCACTTCCGCGAAATCACGGGAGCCTGTCTCGATCCCATGGCTGCGTATTTGCTGCTACGGGGAATGAAGACGCTTCATCTGCGAATCGCGCGGCAGAATGAGAGTGCGCTGAAGATTGCGCGATTTCTGGAATCGCATCCGCGAGTCGAGAAGGTTTTCTATCCCGGGCTGAAATCGCATGAGAATCACAAGATTGCGCGCGAGCAGATGCGGGGCTTTGGAGGAGTGCTGAGTTTCGCGATTGACGGCGGCTTTAACGCGGTGAAGGGTTTTCTGCCGCGCTTGCGTTGCGCGCATTTGGCGGCGAATCTGGGAGCGGTCGAGACGGTTGCGGGGCCTCCGGCGACTACGAGCCACGTCGAATCCACGAAAGAAGAGCGTGCGGCGGCGGGGATTCCCGAGGCGCTGATTCGTTATTCGGTGGGCATCGAGGATGTCGAGGATCTGATTGCCGATTTGCGGCAAGCGTTGGATCAGATTCGGCCGGCGAGAGGTTGGCGGGCGAGAACTCGCGAAGCATGACGCAAAGCTTAGCCAATCCGGATCGACTCGAGGCTGCGAAGGGAGTTTCGAATTCTCGAATCTTGTCTCGGCAGCCTTGGTTGCGCGAGGTGATCGCGCTCTGGCTGATGACCTGCCTGATTTTTGTCGCCGGCATATCGCGGCTGACTAATTATTTTGCGCTGGTCGATAATTCTGGAGACGCCTCGGCCTACATGGCGATTGCGTCCGCTATTCGCCATTGGAATTTTCACGGCCTGATGATCAAACAGTTTTGGGGCTTGCCTTATGCGATGGCTGCGTTGTCTTTACTGACCGGCGTGAGCGAGCGTACGGCACTTCTGCTGATTTGTTTCGCATCGTCATTGGCGAGCGTGGTCATCGCGTACCGGTTGTGGGGAGGATGGATCGCCGGATTCTTTACGATTTTGAATTTCGACTGGATGCAGCGATCTTTTCTGGGAGGATCGGAACCTTTATTCGTAGCGCTGCTGTTCGGTTCGTTTCTGGCGGTGCGCAGGCAACGCTGGTGGCTGGCTGCGCTGCTGGCTGCGCTGGCAACGGTGGTTAGGCCGCTGGGAATTTTCGCGCTGATCGGCATTGGGATTTATCTTTTGTGGAAGCGCGACTGGCGCAGGCTCGTGCCGGCGGTCGCGATCGGGCTCACGATTGGAATTCTTTACGCTCTGCCGTTGGCTCGGCAAACTGGCGACGCGCTGGCGACGGTGCACAGCTATCACAGCCCGGAGTGGCAGGGAGGGTGGCTGTTTGGATTTCCTTTTTACGCGATCATCAAAGGCACGCTGACGGAACCGGCTCCCGTGACCAATCTGATCATCAGCTTTGGCTGGATTTTCCTGGTGCTGATTGCCGTTGTAGTCATGATTCGAAGCGCGGCGTTTCGCGAATATGCGCGGGCGCATCCGGTCGAGATGGTGTTTCTTATTCCTTTTGTGTGGTGTCTCTACACTTACAACTACCCGCATTGGGCGCGGGGAAATTTTGAGCGCTTCTCGATTCCGATTCTGCCGTTTGTGCTGGTTGCGCTGGGGCACTGGATTCCGAAAGATCGGCGGTTGCTCTGGGCGTTGGGAGCGGTCATGTCGATGCTGGCTGCGGCATCGGCGGTGGGATTGAGCAATGTGGCGACTTTGCTCCGGCGCGCCATCGGATAGCATTGCAGCAGGCGCTTGGGTTTTTCGGTTGCCAACCAACGATTGACTCGGCACAATCTACGGCATGGAAAAGGCAGTGGCCCATGGGTCGAGCATCGTTCCCGAGAAGTATTTCCGCTGGCGCTCGGGCGAGATTACGCGGCTGGAAGCCTTTTGCGACGTGGTCTTCGGCTTTGCCATCACGCTGCTGGTGGTCTCGCTGGAAGTCCCGCATACCTACGCCGAACTCATGGCCGCGATGCGCGAGTTCCTGCCCTTTGCCGCGTGTTTCGCCCAGCTGATCCTGATCTGGCGGGCGCACTACCGATTCTCCCGCCGCTATGGGCTCGAGGACCCCTACACCGTATTCCTGAATGTGGTTCTGCTTTTTCTGGTGCTGTATTACGTTTATCCGCTGAAGTTTGTTTTTACGTTGCTCTTTCACGCATTGATGGGCATAGAAGGCACCGATTTGGGATGGCATGAAGGGTCCGTGCTCATGCGCCTTTATGCCGTCGGCTTCGCGTCAGTATTTTTCCTTTTTGTGCTGATGTATGGACACGCCTACCGCTTGCGCCGGGAGCTGCAATTGAATCCCGTCGAGGTGCTGGAAACGCGCTTCGAGATACGGGAGAACGCTCTGATGACGGTGATCGGCCTTTTCTCGTTTCTAGTGGCCTTACGAAGTCCGGAATGGGCGGGATGGGTTTACGCGCTGATCGGCCCCGTGCTGTGGATTCATGGATCGATCTATGGCAAGCGCGTCCGGATGCTGGGCGAAAAGATAGCGGCCGAGAAAAGCTGAGTGCGCGGGGACGATGCGATCGGGACCCTGCTATGATTTGAGGGAAACAGATTGGAATCTTGCCGTGAACAATATTTTGCTGGATGACGAAGAAGAATTCGAAGAAGAGAAAGAAAGTCCTTATATTTCCGGTACAGGAGAGGGAATCATGGAGGAAGGTACGGGATCGCAGGGAAGAGCGCGCCGGGATGAAGATATCGCGCTGGATTTGATGAAATTCATTGCCATGACCACGGGCTACGGACGGACGACTTCGTCTGGCGTAGGTTTTCAGGGAACGGGATCGACGGCAAAGCCCGAGGAGTATGCTGCCCACCTGCTGGAGTTGTACGGAAAGTGCAGGGCGGCGGTGGAGGGGAAGTAGTAGCCAGCACCCTACCTAAGGTCAAGCAGCGTACGACCCCAGGCGGGAAGGGCGAGCCACTCTCGTTTGACTTTCCAGCTCAGGGTTTCAAGCGATGGACAGATGTAAAAACCGCGGCCCGAAGGCCGCGGTTAAGATGATAAACCGGCTCAAGCCTGCCAGCTTTTGAGGCAAAGCTTTTTGAAGCAAACCATCCGAAAAATTTAGCGGCGTCCCTTTTTCGCTTTTTTCTTTGCGGGAGCCTTCTTCGCTGGCTTCTTGGCTGCTTTCTTTGCCGGCTTTTTGGCGGCTTTCTTCTTCGCGGGAGCCTTTTTAGCCGGCTTTTTGGCCGCTTTTTTCTTAGCGGGCGGCGCTTTCTTCTTGGCGGGTGGTTTCTTCGCCGCCGGAGCTGGGGGTTTGGGCGCGGGAGGCGCTGGCGGCTCGGGCTCAGCCGGTTCAGTCATTTCCGGCTCCGGAGTGCCGGCTTCCTCCTCCTCTTCTTCCTCTTCTTCGAAATCTTCTTCGAGCGACTCGCTGTAGGCGCCGCTGTCGCCGAATTCTTCTTCTTCATCACGTCCGTAGAGTGTGGGATCGTTAAACCTCATTGCTCCTCCTGATCTTGATTTGTGCTACCAGTATTCGTTACCAGCTGGGCAGCCGGACGCGACGGCGCCAGGTTGCCGTACACGAGAAATTAAAAGACCACAAAAACTTGTGCTCGAACGGCGCGCGATTATAGCACGACGTTTGGTGCCCACTGCAAGGGCCGCCATCACATGGCTGCCTGACTATCCTGTTAACACACGGCGCGAGGGAATGGAAGAAGAATTTATCTTTGAACGATCAGAATCATGCCAGGGCGAAGGACCGCTACGTTGCCGTTATTGCGCTTGAGCGCGTCTACCGTAGTTTTGTAGGTCGTGGCGATTGAGTAGAGGGTTTCGCCGCTTTTCACGGTGTGATGGAGAACCGCGGTTTTGGTGGGTTCGGCTTCTTCGGATTTCTTAACTTGTTTTGCCGAGGCTGACCTGTTCGCCGCCGCCCTGGAACTGGGGGTCGTTTTCCGGCTATGGGCCGAGGTTCTGGATTTGGCCGCAGTTGACGCGATTTCGCTGCCGGGCGTTACCGGCAGGTGCAACGCGAGCACTTTTCTGCCGCGCAGGCTGTCACCGCGCAGACCATTCCAGCGGCGCACCATCTGGGCGGACACGCCAAAGTTTTCCGCCACCGTCTCCACCGTATCTCCCTTGCGTACGTTATAGCGAGTGATGCGATGAGCGTAGGCGGTGGTGTCGCTAAGCGCATGATTCGCCGGCACCGGGATGATCAGCCGGCCGCCTGCCTCGAGCTGCAGGCTTTGCAGAGATGCGCTTTGCAGGTTGACATCCTGAAGCGCCGAACCTGCGAAACTGTTGGCGGCAACGATCGACTTGGGACTAACCCGATAAGACCGGCTCAGCGAGGCCAGCGTCTCGCCGGGCTGAACTTTGTGATAGCGCCACCACAGCCGCATGTCAGCCGGGATGGAAGCGATGGTGGTCTGGTATTGATCCTTGGTGCCGGGCGGAAGATGAAGCTGAAACTTGCCTTCCCGGGGCGTGCTCAGCCGCAGCAAACTGGGATTCAAATCCTGCAACTGAGGCGTTGTGGCGTCGACGCATTCGGCCACCAGCCGCAGATCCACCGGATAATCGATGGTGACAGAGTCGTAAGGCACCGGATCATCCATCGAGACGTCATCAAAACCGTAGTTGGATGGATTCTTAGCCATCAAAGTGACGGCCAGAATGATGGGAACGTAATTGCGCGTCTCTTTGGGAAGAACGTTGCGGCGGTAGAGCTCCCAGAAATCGGCGTAGCCGGTGCGCTTGACGGCTGCCTGCACCGTGCCGGGCCCGGAGTTATAAGCGGCCATGGCGAGATACCAGTCGCCGAACTGGGCATAGAGATCACGCAAGTGGCGGGCGGCGGCGCGCGTGGATTTCTCGGGATCCTGGCGATCGTCGACCCATGGAGTGCGCTCTAGTCCATAACCGCGCGCCCGGCTTCCCATGAATTGCCAGATCCCGCGGGCTCCCGCGCGAGAAACGGCCAGAGGATGAAATCCGGATTCAGCTTGCGCCAGATAAATCAGATCCTGCGGAACGCCTTCTTCCTTGAGGATCGAAACCATCATGTCGTGGTAGCGGCCGGAGCGGGCAAAGGCTCGCTCGAATGTACCGCGTCCCCGATTGGAGAAATAGCTGATGTAGCCAGCGACCTGATCGGTCATCATGAGCGGCAGATCGGAATGCGTGGACTTGATCTCCGCCTGCGCCTTGACCTTCACGTTGGGATCGGCTGAAGGCGTGATTCCGGAGGTCTCATCGATCGGCGCCGGTTCTGACTTCTGCGCCTCAGAGTCGGCGGCGGTGTCGCCCAGATTGAGATGATTGACCCCTTCCACCATCCGATCGAATTCTTTTTCCAGACGGCCATCGGAGCGAACATCGAGATTGCTTTCCAGCAAAGTGTTGAAGGCGCGGTCGAAATCCTGCTTGGCGGTCTCAATCTGGTTGGCGTGGTAAGCCGTCAAGCCGGCCTGATACTCTTTTTCGACTTGCGTGATGAGATCGCCAACCGGATCGGAAGAGGGCGCAAGCGGTGTAGGTTCCGGCTGCGCCTGAGCCTGGGATTGAGCTTCAGCCTGCGGTTTCGCTGTATCTGCTGGCGGAGGCGCTGGCTGAACTTGTTGCGGGGCGGTGGAAGAAGGAGTTGCCTTCGCGGTCAAAGGCGGCGCACTCTTGACCGGCAGCAATGCCGCTGGCTTTTGGGCAGTCTGGCAGGCGGAAGCCAGCAAGGCTATCGCGGCTAAGCCTGCGACCCGTATTGGGAATTTTGCAACTCGCATATTTCCAATTAGATACGGATTGCACTCCTTAAAGCTAAAGCCCGGTGAATTGTACCAAAATCGTATCCTGCAGGGTAGCGTGGGTCAAAGGACAAAAGGGAACTCCCACGTTACTTTTGGCACTCGGCCCATCGGCCCCCATCCGGTTACTAGTCAGACGGCAGAACGCAGTCAAAGGTTTGATCCCTTGCCGCTTCCCGCGCGGGGGTTGGGGCAATCGTGCCCCAGAAATCAGACCCGCCAGTAGTCCGGACGCCAAGTTTGAATCGCCTTCTTGATGTCCTTATTGGACAAGTTTTCCGCCAGCGCTCTCGCAGCCAGATTGGCTACTTCGCCGTCAGAAGCGAAGCGCAGGGCGACCAGCTGCGGAACTGTCAATTCCGGAATGCGGGAGCGCAATGGTTCGGGCAAGAGCGTGGCCAGGCGCAACCGCTCTTCCAAGCGAATCACGCGGTCCTGCACCTTGAGCGCGTACAGCCGGATCTTAAAGATCGCAACCAGGGCAGCGACGGAAACAACGAAGAATCCCGCCGAATGCGGGTTAGGGTGCCAGAGGAAGTGAACTGTAGCTACGATCGTGGCGATGCCGAATACCGGGGCCATCAGAAAGTGAAACAAAGGATCGAAGCGCGCGTGGTTGGCGAAAGTCTGGAGTTTCTTTTCAGCCATTGGGGAGGCTCCTGAGCGGACGGGACAGTGTAACAGCAGTTCTTGGAAAGTTCTAAGTTCTCGGTAGTCAGCTCTCGGCAAAACCGCGCCCCTCAGCTTTTCCTAAGACGAAGACCTAAGAGCTAACAGGCTGCTGAAAAGCTGGCTGCTGATGGAAAGCAGCTCTGAAGCGCGAACGCATTTTGCACGGCTTAGCGGCACGACTGAAGTCGTGCCCTTCCCGATTCTGCTCGCGTTTGAGTTTTTCCGCAGCTTCCGAAGTCGTGCCCTTCCAAGAAGCTGACCCAATCGGAGTTTTTCAGCAGCCTGTTAAGAACTGAGACTAAGGAGCCGATCCGGAATCCTCGCGGCGAAAAACGAATCCAACCCAGACATGAAAGCCATTCAAGTAAAACAAGTTGGCGGCCCCGAGGCGCTGGAGTTGGTTGACCTGCCGGTTCCCGAGCCGAAAGCAAATGAGGCTGTGGTCAAGCTGGCGGCGTCGGGAGTGAACTTTATCGACGTTTACCATCGTGAGGGACGTTACAAGGCAGCGCTTCCGTTTATTCCGGGGCAGGAGGGTGCTGGCGTAGTAACGGCAACCGGGGCCGAGGTGAGATCGGTGAAGGTCGGCGACCGCGTAGCGTGGAGCGGACTGCTCGGCGCCTACGCGGAATACGCGGCAGTCGCGGCCGACCGGCTGGTGCGGATTCCGCAGGGTGTGAGCGATCAGCAAGCGGCGGCGGCGATGCTGCAGGGGATGACGGCACACTACCTGTCTCACGATACTTATCCAGTGAAGAGCGGGGAGACGGCGCTGATTCATGCCGCGGCCGGCGGCGTGGGATTGTTGCTGGTGCAGATGGCGCACAACATCGGCGCCCGCGTAATCGCTACGGTTTCGACCGAGGAGAAAGCCAAACTGGCCTGCGGCGCCGGAGCCCACGATGTGATTCTTTACACGCAATCCGATTTCGAAGCGGAAACCAAACGTCTGACCAGCGGCAAAGGCGTGGACGTGGTCTACGATTCGGTGGGCAAGACGACCTTCGAAAAAGGACTCAATGTGCTGCGGCCGCGCGGCATGATGGCGCTGTTTGGCGGATCGAGCGGAGCGGTGCCGCCGTTTGATCCGATTATTTTGACGCAAAAAGGATCTTTGTTTCTGACTCGGCCCTCGCTGGGAAACTATATCGCCACGCGGGAAGAGTTGGTGGCGCGCTCCAGTGCGGTCTTCGGCATGATCACGGCAGGAAAACTCAAGCTGCGCATCGAGCATACATATCCTCTGGCGGAGGCGCAGCAAGCGCATCGGGATCTGGAAGGGCGGAAGACGACCGGGAAGTTGTTATTGATTCCGTAGGCCGGGAAGAGGCACGACGCGTAGATCGGGGAAGTCGCGAGCGTAGCGTCTCGAGTCCAAGGTCATGAGTTGATCAGCGCGAAGAAGCGCATGAGCGGCAATCACAAAGTCGGCAAGAAGGCGCTTGGGTGCGTCTACTTTTGATTGACGGCGTCGGGCGGCGTAGGTGGCGAATGCGATCGCGGATTGTCGCCAGATCGGCTCATCGAAGATAAAATCCACCGCAATTTCGGTTTCGAGAAGAAAGCTATCCAGCCACCCCGTGCTTATCTTGGGATGCGCAGCCAGTTCGACATAGACGGGGCCGCAAACGACCAATCCACCACGATCCCGGGCGTGGGCTAAATGAGGCTCGATAAAAGACGCGGTTGGCTCGGCGGATAAAAGGGCGGAAACGACACTGCTGTCGAGGGCCGTCCTCATTTCGGTTCGGGCTCGTCATCCCGCATGTCGGCCACCCATGCATTAATTTCATCGATGCCGCCGGGGAAGGTTCCGAGGATTCCTTTGTATTTTGCGAATGGATTAGGCTCGGACCGCACGGGGCGAATGACGGTCTGATCGCCTTCGAGAACGAATTCGACGCGGTCGCCTGCGGAGATCCCGAGACGTTTGCGAACTTCCTGCGGAACGGTGATTTGGCCTTTGCTGCTTAGGGTGCTGGATGGGTTCATCTTCATCTTCATCTTTACCGACGCTCTTTACGGTAAAGATATCAATCTTTACCAATTAAATCAATAGGTTAAATACGGCGAGCCTTTCGCTTGTAGCGGCGCGCATATTCTGGGGCGATCTGGCCTTCCATCAATCTCGCATCATCAATCGGAGCGCCGGCAATCATCTCCAGCGGGACCACTCCCGCCCAGGTAGAAAAGGTGTAATCCTCCTCATCGTCGATGGCTGGGCCTTGGCGCACCTTGGCGGAGAATTCTTCGATCGGCAGGCGCAGGACCGCGGTTTGTTTTAACTCGCGTTCGTTGGGTGGGCGCACGTCGTTCCAACGGCCGGGGATGATGTGTTCGGAAAGCAGCCGCAAGGCTTCGAGCTTTTCTGCGGGATCTTCTATCAACGTGGCTTTCCCCAACACCACGACCGAGCGGTAATTCATCGACTGATTGAAGATAGAGCGGGCGAATACCAAGCCATCGAGAAGCGTGACGGTCACGCAAACCGACACGCCTTCTTTCATCTGGCGCAACATGCGGCTGGCGGCGGAGCCATGAAGGTAAAGGAAATCGCTGTGGCGGCCGTAGGCGGTAGGGATCACGAAAGGCTGGCCATCGACGACGAAGCCGACATGGCAGAGAAATCCTTCGTCGAGAATCTGGTAAGCGGTTTCGCGATCATAAACCGCACGATGGGCCTCGCGAATCACACGGGTGCGCGGCGTGGGCGTATGGGTTTGGGACATGGAGGAGCGAACTCCGGGCAAGCGCCAAGGATGGGTGAAACAGAAGTGTAGCACCGAGTGCGAGCGTTGAGTTGCGAGCTTCGAGTTACGTGCGCCAGAGCTACCAGACCTTTTCGCCTGGGGGATGATACTTGGTGTCGCGATAGATGCGGCTTACTCCGATGCCGACGAGCAGAAGAACCATTGGGGTGAAAATGCTGGCTTCGGGCCCGACGCTGCCGCCAGTAAGCCATTGCGGACCGTTGAAGGTTGAGTTCAGCAAATTGTGATAGGGACGCAGGCCGCTATCGGAGACGCCGTAAAAGAAAGTTTGTCCCCAATCCCATCCGGCATGAAAGCCGACGAGCCACCACAGATTGCCGGTGCGGCGCAGGATGAAACAGAAAAGGACGCCGAAGCAGACTACGGAGAGCAAGCCAAACTTGCTTTCTCCTGGGTTGCCTGCGTGAGCAGCGCCAAACAAGATCGAGAGCAGGATGGCGGAGGGCCAATAGCCCATGCCAGTAGTTAAGGTGAACTGAAGATATCCGCGGAAGGCGAATTCTTCTCCGAGGCCGACGACCAGGAAAGCGGCGCTCCACGCCAGGGTTGCAGTGAGGATGGTCTGGCCATGAATGGCGAGGCCGGTGAGATGAAATCCGTGGAAGGAGAAAATGATCAGCAGGGTAGAACTGATCGCCGCGAAACCGATCAACAGCCCGGCCCAGAAATCGCGTCCCAAAGCGGAGGAGGCAGGCAGGCCGTAATCTCTCCACTTGCGGCGCTCGATTCTGGCCATAATCAGAGCCGCCAGCGCAGTGAAGACAAAAATGGCTCCGTCGCTCAAAACTGCAGCCGTTGGTGTCAGCGACGAGATCGCGAATTGCCTGGAGTGATGTCCGAGGAGGCGGAAAATGACGAAGATGGTGAGGTTGATGATGCCGATCATCGCCGCCATGATCGCCAGAAATATCAGCACCCGCCAGCCGGCGCGGATGCCGTTGGGGCCGCGGAAGACAGTGTTCGGGGGCGCGGGGGGTGGGACGGTTAGCGGCGGAAGAACAATCGGTTGCTCGTTCATATGATCTATCTACGCGCCCAACCGGCGCTAAGTTCCGCCCGAACGCTACCAATACAACTTCAGCGCAAATTGGAACTGCCGCGGATCGTAGGCAGCCGTTGCCTGTCCCGCGTTGGTGAAGAGCGGGCTGACCGCGGACACGTTGTACTTGTTGGCAATGTTGAACATATCGGCGATCAGCTCGGTGTTGAAGCGCTCGCCGAAATAAATGCGCTTGGCAAAGCGCATATCGCCGAATACGACCCAAGGCTGCACTCCGGCGTTGCGGCCCAGATTGCCGTCGAGCGAAAGCAGGCTGCCGTTGAAGTCTGCCAGACACGGCTCCTGAAAGACGCCGGTCGGGGAGTACTTGGAAGCCACAGGAGCATTGCCAAACGGGGCCGCAGAGCAGGCCGGATTGACAATGGTGTTGGGGCGTCCGGTGAGGGAGGATAACTGCAAATTGTCGTCGTTGCCGGTGAGGATGTTGAAGGGACGGCCGGAGCCGATCTCGAGGATCGGAGAAATTGTCCAGTCGCTGAAGAACTTTTCGGCAAAGCCCTTGCCCTCCAGCTTGCCGGTTTGATAAACGCCGCTGAAGACGAGACGGTGACGCTGGTCGAAAAGGGAAGTCGAGCGGTCGAGTGCGGGATAGTAGCTGTCTTGCGGCGTGAGCGTGGACTGCAAGTCAGTCGAATCGTCGATGGCATGAGAGTAAGTGTAGGAGGTGAGCAATTCGTAGTGGTCACTGAAGTGTTTGCGCAGATTCACCGTCAGACCGTTGTAGACGGAGGTGCCGTTGGAATAATTGGCATCCATATCGCCGAAAGGAACGCAGTTTTGCAGCGATCCGGTCTGAGGCTGGCATCCGGTGTTGAAACCGGGAAGGGTGGAGATCAGAGCTTCTGCCTGGGCCACACATCCCAGCGGATCACCCACTGACAGGTAAGCGCCGGCGATTGAGGGATTCAGGCCGCCGGGCCGGAAAAAGTTCAAGAGCGAGGCATCCACAAACGGAGCCGGTCCAAAGGGACCGCCGGCAGGGTTGCATTTGCCTGCCACCGTGAAGGGGCTGGTAAACGATTGGCCGTCGGCCAGAGCGGCAAAGAAATTGGAGGTCATCAGATCGCCGCGAATTGTATTGGCATTGATCGGCCGATTGAGATGACGTCCGCCATTGAAGTTGTAGGCAAGACTGAGAGCGTAGCCGTGGCCAAGATCACGCTCGAGCGTGAGATTAGCCTGCTGCGCGTAGGCATACACGAAGTTCTTGGACTGCGGATAGCCGAAGGGTTGAAAAGCCAAGGGAAGGAAGCTGGCCGGGTTCAGATAATTTTGGTTCAGGAAAATGGATTGCGAAGTGGATGCGACGCCGCAGTTTGGACCGGCCGCGCCGCAGGAAAAAAGCTGCTGGCTGGGGGAATAATTCAGAAGGCCAAGCGCCGCAGCGCTGGTGGCAGGAGAACAAGGAGAGGCGGCAGAGCCATTGGCTGGCGGGACCAGTCCCTGAAAGATTTCGACCGCGTTCAGGTTGGCCGGGTTTCCCGCACCCTGGCAGGGCGCGCCCGGACCGAAGGCGAGCTGCCCGCTGGTCGATCCGTCAGAAGCGTCGCCGAGAAAGTACAGAGCGAGCAACGGATGGTCGAAAAAGACGCCATAGGAAGCGCGAATCACAGTCTTGCCGTCGCCCCCGGGATCAAATGCCAGGCCGAAGCGCGGCTGGAAATTGTGAGTTGCAGTATTGATTCCTTTCTGGAGCCCGAGAGTGTTGTACGCGGCCTGTGCCAGAGGCGAACCGATCGGCTTCAAGGTTGGCGGGATTTCAATGTCATAGCGCAAACCATAGTTGAGGGTGAGGTTGGGATTTACCCGCCAGGAATCCTGCCAGAACGCGCCGATCGCCGTGTTATGAAACGAATCGCTGGGACTGCCCAGGCCTTGTATGACATCGGCGGGAATGCCCGCGCCGTAGGCTTGAATGGGAGAAAGGCCAGGCCCGGCGGGCAATCCGAGGTCAGAAGCGGTCAGCGAACCAATATCAACGACTCCGCCATAGTTCACCGTGAACGTCGCGGTTAATGGGAGGTAGTTCACATCCACGCCGAACTTGGTGTTGTGCCGGCCCTTGGTTAGGGAGAAATTGTCAGTGAACTGATAGCGCTGCTCGACGCGTTGCACGTAGGAGTACGGCTCGCGGCCGAAATAGGCGTAGCCGGGAATGTTGACGGCGGGATCGGAGCCTCCCGGAATGGCGGTGTTATAGAAATAGGCGAGGCCGCGCCGCGCGTATTGGAAGCGGAACTCATTCACCTTGTTGTTGCCGATGGTCGCTGTGTCTTGCAGGGTTCCGGCAACGTCGCGAAAAGTTTGTTGCGAGGTGCGGGAGTAAGCGTTCTGCCCAAACGGTTGGTCTTGTCCGCCGACCTCGATGCCCGTGATGGTGCTGGGGCTGACGTTGACGCGCATCATCAGGCGATTGTTGACACTAATGTTGTGATCGATGCGGAGGGAGTAGACACTGGTTCCCTCAAAGACCGGGTAGTTGCCAATCTGTGAGTTTAAAGTCTGGAATGATCCGGGAATGCCGGCGCAAATTGGGGCCGTAGGCAGGCAAGTGTCCACGAATTGCGCGAGCGGGTTGCCGCCGCCGGCGGGTGTCGGCAGAAAGCCTCCGGCAACCAGATAGGCGAACGACGCGGGATATTGTCCATTGAGCGCAACGCCGGAAGTGCCACCAGCAAGGATTGCATATTGCTGCGCTAAAGCGAGTGGCGTTGTCGGGTTGGCGATAAAGGCTGCTTGGTCTGGCGTAACTTGAATGGGGAAGGTTCCGCTGGGGGCGCCGAAAAAGGGCGATGCATCAAAGGCGCACAGGCCGAAGCTGCCCGAACCCGTTAGACCCGCGGAGGAACAGAGGCCTGGGTCGGATTGTCCAATGGATGAAAATCCGGTCTCGTGCCGGCGCGTGATTTCGTAGGCAAAATAGAAATATGTCTTGTCCTTCTTGATTGGTCCTCCGAAGCCGGTGCCGGCTTGCACGCGGGTGTAGGCGGGATTCGGCACCGTGCTGAACGGATTGACGGCTTGGAAATTGCGGTTGCGGAGGAAGCCGAAGACATCGCCGTGAAACTGATTGGATCCGGAGCGGGTGATGATATTGACTACGCCGCCGGCGGCGCGGCCGTATTCCGCGGCATAGCTGTTGGTGATGATCTGGAATTCCTGAACCGCTTCCTGCGATACGGTGGAGCGCACTCCATTCACTGAGTTGTCGGTGGCGTCAGCGCCATCCACATTGACAAGATTGGAGCGCGCCCGCTGTCCACTCATGTTGAGGCCTGAGGTTGGCGCCGCGCCGGTATTCGGGGCGTTGTCGCGCTCTACCTGGGAATCGGTGAGGGTGAAATTTATGTAGTTGCGGCCGTTGATGGGAAGATTGTCGATGCGGCGCTGGCCGATGGTATCGGTGGTGGAAGTGCGTGAGGTCTCGATGAGTTCCTGCTGAGCGCTGACTTCAACCACTTCCTTGCCGCTGGCCACGGTCAGGGAGATTGGGAGATCCACGATTCCGCCGACCGTGATGCTTACATTTTTAGCTTCAGCTTTGCCAAAGCCCGGCGCCTCCACAGTAACGTCGTAGGTTCCGGGAGGCAGCAGTCGAACATTGTAGCCGCCCTGGCTATCGCTGGTGGCCGTGCGCACCAGGCCCTTGGCCACATCACTGACAGTAACTGTGGCGTTCGCCACTAAATTTTCCTTGGCGTCCTTCACCGTGACGTGTAAATCGCCGGTGGCCGCGCCGCCTTGTCCGAAGGCGATGGCTGCCAACAGCAAGACACAAAGGACGGCGAGAGGTGTGACCAGGAAAGTTTTCAGGTTGCGTGCGTCTACGTTGCGGATCATCGAGTCTCCCTTACTTCGTCAATTCGCGGTGACGTAAAGAAACAACTCCCACGGCCCGAACGATGGACCGAAGGCGCGTCCGATTCAAGAAACGCCAGTTCCCGGTGGTTTGTACACCAGAACGTGGCTTGAAAACAAGAACGGAATGAATGAGGTAGTGACCCAGTTAACCGAAAATTGCACGGCGGCACGGCGACGCCGTGCGTAAGAATGCCAAAAACAACATGGGGCTGTCTGTGATTTTCATCACAATGGGTCGCGCTGAGGTTGGATGGTCAAAAACGAGCAGAGACGCGCACCGGGATGGAAGGATTCTGTAGCCGCCCCAGCAGCATGGCCGTGCCGCTAATGCTTTGGTAACGAGCGACCACGGGCGCTGCCGCAATTCCGGACATCGGCCACGCGTATTCCACGTAAATCCGCGCCAAAGCCACGATGGCATTGAGGCGCAGTGCCAAAGCATCGTTCACCAGTTGGTGGGCGGCTTCGGCAAGGCGCGGATCTCCGCTGGCCAGCGCACTCCTGCCGGCGCGCAACAATACCGTCGCATTGTCTGCTGCCACCTGGACGTAAGCAGCCATGGCCAGCAAACGCTCGCGGCGCACCAGTCGGAACTGAGCGGGCGGCAAGCGGAGGCGCAGGTAGCGATCCTCAGCCGCATCGATCAAATTGCGAAAGGCTTCCACGTCGATCGGTTGCAGTTCGCCCGACACTGCGGCGCCCTTCCCCGAGATCCGAAGGCTGCGAGTTACGGCTGCACCCAAAATAACGACGAGTGCAGCTACAGCGGCGATGACAATCAGCACGGACAGATTCATTGGTGAAGTAAACGCTCCAATTCCCGGTTCCAAATTTCAAGATTGTTGCCGGGCACGAGTATTCCCGCTGTGGGAATGACCCTCTTCTCGGGGGCGAGGAGGTAGTAAAACCAGATGAGAACCGAAATATGATAGGTGCCCATGTTAACGAAATCGAGGTAGACGCGGTATTGGGGGGAGAGATTTCCATTCGCCATCGAGGCCCAGGTCGCCATGTGTACACAAGCTGAAATACCAAGGCCCAGGGCGATTCCGAAGGCAAGACGGCTCCAATTGAGTCGGAAGTACGCGGCGAATACAAAAAGGAACAGTATCAATCCACACTCGATCAAATAAATGGTCTGCTCCAGAACATGCGCTCCGGAGACGATCCAGTAGGTATTGTCTTTTGGGGTGTAGGCGGCAGCGACGGCGGCCCCGAGAACAAGAAGAACGCCAACTGCACTGATAAGCAATTTGCCGAGCTTCGCCAGCGACGGATAAATGCCGAAGACGTGGCCGAATATCTCGCCGATGACAGTGAACTTGAGGAGCGCTTCGATCAGCAGACCTACCCAAAACACGTACCAGAAGGTAAATGGTCCGACCGAAGGGATGACGTCGGCGGCGTAGACGATCAGCTGCTCAATCGCCATGCCGAAAGCAAACAGCAGGAAAGCGGGGTACAGCTTCTGCAGGCCGCGCCGCCAAAGGAGAATGGCGAGCGCCAGAAGAAGCACGTTCGGAGCTACCCAAAGGTAATGCCAAAGCGATGAGTGCGCCTGCAGCATGGTCGTAGTCAGGGACTATACCGCGCCTTGCTGCAGGCCGGCAACCCGGCCTTAGCCTGTTCGTTTTTCGTAACGCTAATGAAGAATTACGGTTTGCAAACCGTATTTCCGCCACAATTGGTTCCACCCGCGCCACCATCGGCATGGGCAAATGGGACGGCCAGGGTATTGAGGAACATCAGGGCTGCGGCTGCGACGAGTAGCAAACGTTTCACGGTTGTTTTCTCCTTGTGGTTTAAAAACGAACCGTGATACTTTCATGTCTCCTCCCGGCCTGATAGATCACAATTGGTCCTTAGCTTGTTCGGAATTCGTAACACGAAAATGACCTTAAAGTCAGCGCTCCAGGATTTACGGGAAACCACGATCGCTGCCATTTCCGGGCTGCTGGCTAAGCTTGCTTATTTGGGATCTCTGCGCCGGCCGGATGGCGGCTATTTACATTGGGGAATGTCCCTGGTGCATGGGGAGGAGGCATCCGACCGCGCGCTGAAAACCGTGCACAGCGAGGTTCTGTCCACGGTTCTGCGGACGCCCATTTCGAACCTGGCGGAGGATTTGCGCGAATCGAGCCGGAACAGCCCGCAAACTTCCGTCGCTTACGTGGAAAGCATGCGGGAACGGATCGAGCAACTGCTCCCGTCACAACAGGACGCAGCTTCCGCCCGCCACCTTAATTCAGTACTGGTTGCGCTTTCGAGCCTGGAGCGGAACCAAAAGGCTGCCACTCGGTCAACTTCATGGCGACCCCAACGACCTGCCCGATAATTTCTGCTTCCTGGGGATGACGCAAGATCCGAATGGGCACGGGTGAGAGCGGGTGGGGCTGTAAAATCACATCGTCGCGGCGCATGCTGCACCAGCAGCAAGTGTGTCCGTCGCGGGTTTCCACGAAATAGATGGGCCGTTCGTATTCCGATCGCCAAACGCCTTCCACTACTTTATTGCGCTCTTCATCCACCTGAATGAAGCTGCCCGGAGGCAGGATCGGGTACATCGTAAAATCCTGGTTTCCGATATAGCCGTAGGTGAAGTCGGTATGGGCGAATTGAGCCAGATAAGAAAGCGGAACCAAGCCCCACTGCTCGACCATACGCCCCAAATTGGTAGTGCGTTGCTGATCGAAGCCAGGATCCATGCGCACCGGCATTTGCACGGAAGACAGTCCAGCGAGGGCTTCGGAGACATGCGATTTGGGCGGCGAAATCATGCCCAGGTCGGCTGCCACGTTGTTCATATCGACGCCGTACCAGGAGAGCAACTCCACCAGATCCCGGCGGTAAATCACGGCCAGCGTGTAAAGCCGGAAGATGCTGGGTAAGACGCCCTTGGTTTCGATATCCGACAGGCGGCTGGGAGGAATATAAAATTCCTCGTTACGATATTTGTCGCGTATGCGGGCACTCGAAGCGTCGATATCCCGCATCGTCAAACCGAGCTTCTCGCGCAGCGTACGTAGGCTTTTTCCGGCCGGAAGCATGACCTGCCCTCCACAGAAGTGGCCATCATAGCAGGCCGAGCCCAATTTCGGGCGAGGATTTGTGCAAAAATCTTCGCCCCGGAGTTCTTGTTACGAATTCGGAACAAGCCTAACCCGCGTCCAGCCGAACGAATGGTCGCCGCCGCGGCCGAAAGCTGCGAATGGATGGGAAGGCACGTCCGGGCGGTTGGAGGTCGATTTGTTCGGATTTCGTAACAAGCTGCCTCGAAGTTGCAAAATCGTGGCTCTGCGTCCCTGCGGACGATTGTCGATTTCGGATCTTAGGAAATCAGCTCCCTCCACGCGGAGAACGGTCGGCTTCGCTGCTCATTCTCCTTGGTCGGGATGACAGCTGGTTCATCATCTTTCGCGTGCACTCCAGTTGTCGAATTCAAGTGGACTCCCCGGTTATGACATTTGTCACGCCCGCCGCATGATGAACCACACTGGTGCTGCGCCCCGCCCTCCGCGATGATGCATGCACCGGGCAAAAGAGAACAGTGGCACCCGGCAATCCAGTAGGCAGGAAGGCTCCTATGATCGCGACTCTGGAACAAACACAAAACCTGCGGCCGGTCTCTTCCGGCACCGTGGTCGCCAGTCTGCAAGGTGTCAGCAAGAGCTACGGAGAAGTCCGCGCGCTACGCAATGTGAATTTCTCCGTCGGAGTGGGAGAAGTCGTGGCGCTGCTCGGCCCCAACGGCGCAGGCAAGACGACCGCGGTAAAACTGTTACTGGGGTTGATCCAGCCCAACTCCGGCAAGGCTCGCGTCTTCGGAGGAGATCCTACCAATCCGCAGAACCGCATGCGCGCCGGCGCCATGCTGCAGGTCGGCAGAGTGCCGGAAACACTGCGCGTCCGCGAGCACATTGATTTATTTTCCAGCTATTATCCCAAGCCGATGCCGTTGGCCGAGGTGCTGGCGGCGGCTGGGTTGGAGAAAATAAAAGACCGCAAGTTCGGCGATCTTTCCGGGGGGCAGCGCCAGCGCACGTTATTCGCCCTCGCCATCTGCGGCGATCCCGACCTTCTTTTTCTTGACGAACCGACCGTGGGACTCGATGTAGAAGCCCGCCGCGCGCTGTGGTTAGAAATTCGCCGCCTGGTCGAGCGCGGGAAAACTGTCCTGCTCACTACGCATTATCTGGAAGAGGCCGACGCGCTCGCCGACCGCATCGCTGTCATCAATCAAGGAGAAATCATCGCCGAAGGCACGCCCGCCACCATCAAAGCGCAGACTAGTGGCAAGCGCATCCGCTGCATCACGTCACTCAGCCTGCCGAGCCTGCTGCAAATTCCTGGAGTGACGGATGCAAGACAAGATCGCGAGGCAGTGGAGATCGATGCCCGCGAGGCAGAGCCAGTCTTGCGGGAACTGCTGGCTCGTGACGTCGCACTCGCAGGGCTGGAGATCTCGAGCGCTGGGCTGGAAGAAGCGTTCCTCGCACTCACGCAGGAAAGTCGCTGACCAATATCAAGCAACAGAATTGAACGAATTGAGGAGAAGATTATGAGCACCGCTGCCGCAGTCCTCACCAACACTCGAATCGAGCGCACCAGCGGCCACACGGCCACGATTTATCTGAAAGAAGCCAAGTATGAGTTCCTGAAAAGCTTCCGGTTGCGTGTCTACAGTGTGTCGGTAATCAGTTTTCCCCTGATGTTCTACATACTGTTTGGACTGGTTTTGATGTCCAAGGAATCGATCAACGGCATGGGAGTTCCGACTTACTTGATTGCGACGTACGGCACATTCGGAGTCATCGGGGCGTCGCTGTTCGGAACCGCCGCTGGCCTTGCCGCGGACCGCGGCCTGGGATGGTTGCAAGTAAAGCGCGCCAGCCCCATGCCCCCTTTCGCCTACTTCGCGGCCAAGGTTATTCTCGCGATGATCTTCAGCACGATCGTGGTCGGGCTGCTGCTGGCGCTGGGCATCATCTTCGGCGGAGTACGAATGCCGATCGTGCAAATGGCGGAGCTTCTATGCACGCTGGTGGCTGGATCGCTTCCTTTTTCTGCGATGGGATTGGCGATTGGTTACTTCGTAGGTCCGAACTCCGCGCCTTCGGCCATCAATCTGATTTACCTGCCGATGTCGTTTTGTAGCGGACTGTGGGTGCCGTACATGTTTCTTCCCAAGGTAGTGCGGCAGATCGCGCTGGCGCTTCCGCCGTATCACTTGTCGCAGTTAGCGCTGGGAGTTGTGGGCGCTGGACGCCACGAATCCGCAGCCACCCATTGGGAGGTACTGCTGGCTTTCACGCTGATCTGTCTGGGCGTAGCCCGCATCGGCTTCCAGCGCGATCAGGGAAAGCTCTACGGCTGAATAGCATGACTCGTATCAGCGCACGCGCTCGTGCGTGCCTGCGATGCGCGTAACGATTCGTCTTCAGTCGTTGGATTTTACTCAACACACGACCGGTCGTGGAAAGGGGATGCACTCATGAGCGCGGAAAGCAAAAGAAGCTACGGATCGACTCTGGTTCTGTTTGTCCTCGGTGTACTGGCTCTCTATTGCAGGTGGCAATGGCTCATGCTGTTGGTTCCCGCAGCAATCCTGGTCTGCTACGCCACGGGCCGAACGTCGTTTGGTCGAAGCCGGAATTGAGGAGACGATGATGCATTCCGATGGGGTAGCTTTCTTGCGAGTCTTGCTGGCACTTCATATCGCGTGTGGGACGGTGGGCTTTGTATGCGCGCCGGTGGCCCTCGCGACAGCCAAGGGCGGTGCGACCCACCGGCGCTGGGGCAAAATCTACTTTTGGGCGATGGCGGGAGTGGCGGCAACGGCCTTGGTTCTGTCATTGGCGTTGCCCGTATTTTTTCTCACCCTGGTCGCGGTGTTCAGCTTCTATGCGGCCTTTGCGGCGTATCGCGTCCTTTCCCTGAAAGATATGTATAAAGGAGCGCGACCCAAGGCGCTGGACTGGGCGGCAGCGATCGTCACCGTGGCGGCGAGCTTCCTTTTGTTCCTTATGGGATTTATCAGGCCAGAGATGATACGCGTGGGCCTGATCGAGGTTGCGGGGCATTCGGTGAGCGTTGTTTCCATCGTCTTCGGAGTCATCGGAATGCGCCTGGGGCAGGCTTCGATCTCCCTGTTCCTCAAGCCGCCCGCAGAAAAGATGTTCTGGTGGTTTCGCCATATGCAAGGCATGATGGGCAGCTATATTGCGGCCATGACAGCATTTTCCGCAGTGAATCTTTCGCGCTGGTTTGGAGCTGCGTGGTGGGTGTGGCTGTGGCCGACCATCGTGGGTTTGCCGGCAATTACGATTTGGACGGTGTATTACAAAAAGAAATTCTCGCCGAGACCCCGGGCGGTCGCGGCCTGAAGACTCCGGTCCTCGTTGGGGGCCCGGTCATCTGCCGCGAATCGGGAAGCGACGGATGTACGGAAAGAGGATGGACGATAATAAAGGTGCGCAGAGACTTTCGAAAATGAACTAAATTGATTTGGCACAAGTTCGATCGCGCTGAAGGCGTGCAGATACATGAGACTGGTTCCTAAAAACAGCGAATACACGTGGGCGATGTATTCGGTTTTGTATTTCGGTTTCTTTTTCATCGATCCTATCTTGAACCACGCTGGCCTGAGAGTCTGGGCATTTACCCTGCTCGGTACCGCCGCCTTTTTGTATTTGTATTTCTCGATGTTCTGGGTAAGTTGCCGGCAGGGATTGTTGCGAATCGCGGGCATGGTTGCACTGGGCGTTGCCTTTGCCAAGTTCAACGGCGGAGCGTCCACCTTTTTTATTTTTGCCTGCGCCAGCGAACCTTTTGTTGTCGACAATGAGGCCGACGGGTTGAAGCTCCTGGCTGCAATTGAGGCAGCGGGATTGCTCACTTGGTGGGCATTTCACCTTTCCGGTTGGTTTCTGTTGTTTGCCAACGGCCTGGGTTTTGTCATCGGCATCAGCAACGTTCATTTCGCGCAGCGGGCTCGCACCAACAGGAAGTTAATAAAAGCGCAGGAAGAAATCGAACATCTCGCGACCGTGGCCGAGCGCGAGCGCATCGCCCGCGACCTGCACGACGTCCTGGGGCATACGCTCTCGGTCATTATCTTGAAATCTGAACTTGCCGGAAAATTAATGGAGCGCGATCCGCAGCGCGCCGGCAGCGAAATTCGCGAAGTCGAACAAATTTCCCGCCAGGCGCTCTCTGAGGTTCGCGATGCCATCCGCGGGTATCGCGCGCAAGGCTTGCCAGCCGAGATTGCTCAGGCTAAAGCCACGCTCGAGACCGCGGGCGTCAAGGTGAAATGCGACGTCGTGCGATTAAGCTTGCCGGCTTTACAGGAAGGCGTATTGTCGATGGCCGTGAAGGAGGCCGTCACCAATGTGGTCCGCCACGCTCATGCGCACAATTGCAACCTGCGCCTGCAGCAGCAGAACGGCTCGTGCCGTCTCGAAATCGAAGACGACGGCCGCGGCGGATCGCAAAACGAAGGCAATGGATTGCGCGGCATGCGCGAGCGCGTCGAGATGCTGGGTGGCACGCTCAACCGGAATTGTGAGGCGGGAACAAAAATCACCATCACTTTGCCGCTTAAGGACGTTGCGGCGAAGAATTCTGCTGCGGAATCTGAAGGCTGGGCCAAGTGAATCCCACTCCGAAGGAGGGCCGCAAGACGATCCGTGTGGTGCTGGCGGAAGATCAGGGCATGGTGCTGGGAGCGCTGGCCGCGCTGCTCGAGATCGAAGGCGACATCTCGGTCGTGGCTCAGGTTCGTAACGGCAAACAGGCGCTGGAGGCGGTTCTTGCCCACAAGCCCGACGTGCTCATTACCGATATCGAAATGCCGCTGATGACTGGCCTTGATGCCGCAGCTGAACTCAAGCGGCGCCGCGCAGGCACGCGCGTGATCATTCTGACCACGTTTGCGCGCGCGGGATATTTGCGTCGCGCCATGGAAGCCGGCGCTCTGGGATATCTGCTGAAAGACATGCGGGCCGAAGAACTCGCCGAGGCCGTCCGGCGCGTGCAGCAAGGCTTGCGCGTCATTCATCCCGACCTCGCCACAGAAGCTTGGGGAGAAATGGATCCGCTCACGGATCGCGAACGCCAGGTCTTGCGCCTAGCCGGCGAAGGCATGCAAAGCGGAGACATCGCCTCCGAGCTTGGCTTGTCCGAAGGCACGGTGAGAAATTATTTATCCGAGGCCATCAGCAAAATGGGCGCCAGCAACCGCGTCGAAGCCTCGCGATTGGCCAGAACCAAAGGCTGGTTGTGAAAAAACAGCGGCCAGTGTTCTGCTAAGTAAGACAGCTCTTTACTCAGGCTTACTAACCACAGATCACTGCCCACGTTCGATCCCTGCGTCTTCCTTACTAACGGTCTTAATCGCCCAAGCCATGCGCGGCGTGTTGTGCGCGATGCCAAATTGTCCCTGCGCATTCAGCACGATGATGCCGCCGTGCCCATTCAGGCGCTGCTTCAGATAATTCATCGCCTCCTGCGCGGCCCACTCGGGCAGATTGCCTGCTTGCACGCGGTCAGCCGTCCACTTGGCCAGTACCAGCTTCATGATGGGTTCGCCCCAACCGGTGGTGGAAACGGCTGCGCTCAAGTTGTCAGCGTAGCAACCACAGCCGATCAGTGACGAATCCCCAAGACGTCCTGGAGCCTTGTTCAAAGTTCCGCCAGTGGAAGTGGCCGCGGCGATGTTACCGTCGCGATCGAGCGCGACGGCGCCGACTGTGTCATGGGAAATGTTAGGAGCGAATAGTTCGTGACCATGTCCCGCGGCGTCTTGTTGATACTCGCGCAGACGCTCCACTTCACGCGGAATCACCAAGTCCTGGTTCGCGCACAGTTCTACGCCATGCTCCGCGGCGAAACGCTCGGCGCCTTCGCCCACGAAGTATACATGCGGACTCTCGCTCAGAATCTTCCGCGCTGCTCGCACCGGATGGCGCAAGCGCTCGACGCATCCGACGCCGCCCGCACGCAGGGTGGCGCCATCCATGATCAGGGCATCGAGTTGAACCTTGCCATCGCGGTTCAGAAAGCTGCCGCGGCCGGCGTCAAACGTGTCGTCATCTTCCATGACGACGACCGCCTCCTCAATCGCATCGAGCGCGGCGCCTCCGCGCTCGAGCACGCGCCAACCCGCGGCCAGCGCGTTGCGCACGCCGCGAATGTGGGCGTCGACCATGTCATCGGGCATGGCCCATGCGCCACCATGAACGACTAGAACGGGATCAGTAGACAAGGTTCGTCCTCAAGATTATGGGTCTAGAATTTACGCGGCTTGGCCTGCCTTGGCAACCGAGGGGGATGGTGCATCCTGTGTCCGGGTCCAGGTGTAGCGCATGCGGTGGATCACCGTTAACGTGGAGAGCACAGCGATGATCCAGAGAACGGGAGCCATGCGATTAAAAAGCGCACCGATGATGACCAGCACTAAACGCTCCGGACGCTCCATAAATCCAACGCGGCAAGAGCCAATCAAAGATTCGGCGCGGGCGCGGGTATAGCTCACCATGATGGCGCTGACCATGACAAAAGCCGTGAGCACGACGTAGAAGAAGCGGTCGCCGCGAGCGTAGAAGACTAACAGGCCAAGGAATTGCGAGGCATCGCTGTAGCGATCTACAACTGAGTCGAAGAATGCTCCGAAGCGGGTGACGCGGTTGGTGGCGCGCGCGACTTCTCCATCGACTAGGTCGAAAAATCCGGAGCCGATGATCACTAATCCCGCGTAAAAAAAGAGGCGGCGCTGGGTTAAGGCCGTGGCGGAGCCGAATAAAATCGCGGCGTAGGTGTTCACCACCAGCCCCATGAAGGTCAGCACATTGGGATTAATGCGCGACAGCGCCAGCCAGCGAACGATGGTATTGAGCAGCACACCGCAGGCGCGTCCGAAGGCGCTGGTCCAGCTGGGGGCCATTAATCGCCCGCCTTTTCAGGAGCTTCTTCGTCCGTCGTCTCGTCGTGAATTGTGGTCAGGCTCAAGATTTCAAGTTCACGTTTGCCATTGGGCGTGATCACGGTGGCCTCGTCGCCCACTTTTTTATTCAGCAGCGCGCGGCCAATCGGAGACGTGGTCGAAATTCTTCCTGCGGCTGCATCAGACTCTTCGCTGGTGACCAGCTTGTATTCCATCTCTTCATTCTTGATACTGTCGTAGACCTTGACCGTAGAGCCGAGCCCCACTTTGTCCTTGGGGATGTTGTTCATGTTGGTCAGCGACAGGTCGGCGAGGCGCTTGCCGAGCTGGCGGAAGCGCGCCTTGACAAACTCCTGGCGCTGCTTGGCCATGTGGTACTCGGCGTTCTCGCTGAGGTCGCCAAGAGCGGCAGCGCGCTTGATTTCTTTGGGAAGGTCGTGGACAAGCTCGTGCTCGAGCGCGTCGATCTCTTCCTGCAGTTTTCTCCTGAGTTGGTCAGTCATTGCGTCAATGAGTTATTGCGTCAAACAGCGTCGTGCCAGGCGTGCAGTACGCTCTGGAGATTATAAACCTGTTGCCGGATGCAGGGGCAGGGATCGAGTGAGGCAGCAAGGTCAAAGCCATCATCGCCGCGAAGCTAAACCGGGCGGCTCGCTTCGGCCTTAGGCCGCCCTTAACTTTTGATCTCCGACCTCTTCTTCGCTACTCCACCCAGCTACTTCAGCCAACTACTTAACCCAGTTGGGGTCGGCCACTCCTGACGCTGTTATGGGTTTGGCTACGGCGTCTTGATCGAATGCATCCACCAGGGAAATCACCTTCATGGCCGAGCGCAGAGCCTGTTCGCTGGCTCCGGTTTTGATTGTGACTTCTACGGTCTGCCCGGGCAACAGGTCGAAGTAGTTATCGGAAACATCCACGTCGAGATCACCGAAGCTGGCATAAACACTTCGCGCCAGAACCGGCGATGAAACTCTGAGGCGATAACCACCATCGATTTTCGTCAACTCACTCTTTAGTGGCGCAGGGGGCAGATGGATCTCTACCGTAGGCGCCAGATAGATGAGGTTGGAAGAGAGCACGTTGCCGCCCACGGTGAGGTCGGTTGCGACAAATACCTTGGTCGGATCAATCCCCTTGGCGGTCAAGGCTTCGTCGATCGGAAGTTGTAAGTAAATCTGGCTCGATAGCGGTGCAACCTCCGCATTCTGCTTTTTCTCGAGCAGAACATTTCCGTCGAACGTCATGACTCGCAGACGTAGCTCACCCGCCACCGCCGTGGTTTTGTCGGAGACAACGTAAACCGCTAATCCACCATTTTCCTGGTGGGGTGAAACCAAGATGTCGTTATAGAAGCGGCGGGCGTAATACTGCAAAGCTTTCCAGCGCCCGTAATAATCAATGCTCGACCACGAGGCTACCGGCCAGCAATCATTCAACTGCCAGTAGATTGCGCCCATGGTTCGTGGACGATTGCGGCGCAAATGCTCGGTCCCGATCTTGATGCCCTCGGCCTGCAGCACCTGGCTGGCATATAAGAAAGAGGCGAAATCTTTGGGCTCGGGATAGTCGCGCAGCATGTAGTCGCGGATTTTGGCGTTGCCCGACGTGTTCTTCTGGTGCGCCAGCATCACGGGTGTGAGAATGCCGGTTCGATCCTCGGGAAGGGTGAACGATTCCACCGTGCGCATTTCCGGAAAGGACTGAAAGCCGTACTCGGTCATGAAGCGCGGAGTCGATTTTTCATAACCGCGGAAGTCAAGCATGCCGTGCCACACGCTCCAGTTGTGCATGTCGCCGGACTGGTAGCTGTCAGAGATATCTTCGTAGTCCGCGCTGGGCGAGCTCGGCCAGTACGGAGTTTCAGGCGCGTAGCGTTCCACCGCCCGCGCCAATACGCCGCTGAAAAGGGTTAAGTAATCCTGCCACATGCGCTTCGCCGATTCGGCGCTCAGCTTGCTGGTTATGTCCTTATGCCAATCCCAACTGGCTTCGGTCTCGTTGTTGCCGCACCAGAGCACAAGGCTGGGATGATCGCGCAATCGCTTGATCTGATACTCGGCCTCGTGCGCTACATTTTCTTTGAAGCCGTAGGTGCCGGGTTGCCATTCGTTGCCAAACATAAAATCCTGCCAGATCATGATTCCGAGCTCGTC
Source organism: uncultured Acidobacteriaceae bacterium (assembly GCA_963818935.1). GTDB lineage: Bacteria > Acidobacteriota > Terriglobia > Terriglobales > Acidobacteriaceae > Sulfotelmatobacter. Next base: position 4,299 of record CAWFUK010000013.1, on the reverse strand, counting down.
GCACAACGCATAGAACTCGTCGGTCTCGTAGTAGCCGCCGCCCCAATGGCGGATCATGTTCATGTTGGCGGCTTTCGCCGACTCCAGCACGCGCCGGTATTGCGCCATAGTCACACGCGTCGGAAAGCTGTCGAATGGAATCACATCCGCACCCTTGGCGAAGACCGGAATTCCATTGACCACCAATTCGAACGACCGTCCCCATTGGTCGACATCGCGCCGCAAAACAATCGAGCGCAGCCCGGTTCGCACCGTTTGCTCATCCTGAGCACGACCCGCAGCTTTCAGTTGCGCATGAAATTTGTAAACCGCTTGCGCTCCGTATCCGTTGGGATACCAGAGCGCAGGATGGGCGATGTCAATGGGAAGATCGATATGGTTGATTCCGGCGCTCAATTCTACGTCCCGCGCGGCACTGGCTTTCTTGCCGCCCTGTTCATAGTCGAGGGCGATGGTCGCAGGGCCTTTCTGCGCTGAAGTGATCTCCGTCTCCACCACCAGGTGCGCCGTGTCAGCGCTGATGTCCCGTTGCCGGACATGAAGGTCGGAAATCTTCGCGTCATCCCACGCGTCCAACGTTACCGGACGCCAGATTCCGCTCAGCACGAAGCGCGGGCCCCAATCCCATCCATATTCATAAGCGGCCTTGCGCAAATAAGATTTCTCGGGAGTCTGGGTCTGCAAGCGCCACGGGTCGGTTGCCGCGATTTTTCTGGCTTCGGTGATGGGCGATGGAAACACGATATGCAGTTGGTTCGCCCCAGCCTTTAATTGCGGCTTCACTTCGACGCGCCACTCGCGAAACATATTGGTTGCCGACAGAATCAACCGGTCATTGAGATAGACCTCCGCCGGTCCATCCAGGCCTTCAAACACCATTTCGACGTGGCTGTGCTTCAATACCTCGGGCGTAGCCTGAAAGGTGCTGCGATATTCCCAGTCGGCATTTTCAATCCACTGCAACGTGGATTCGTTGGAGCGGAAGAATGGATCGGGAATCAGCTTGTTGTGCAACAGGTCGGTCTGCACGACTCCGGGCACCTCGGCCGCATGCCATTGCGATGGAGTCGCTGGCGCCTCCAGAATCTCGCGAAACTCCCAGCCCTCATTCAAAGGCACGCTCTTTCGCTGTGCGCTCGCCGCTGTACCAAGGAATCCAACGACCATCGAAATCAGCGAGACTACCCGAATCCAAGAACCCATACCACGCTTATTACCATCCATGAGTGCCCTCCTGCAGAGAAAGGATAAAGACATCGAATCATACTCCTAGTCTCCTTTGCCCTGTTTCCGAACAACAGAGGCAAGAGTTCGCTGGTGCGAGGGATTATTTCAGCTTTCTAATCAGGCGTGTACCAATACCAGACTTGCGGTACTGAACCGCAGTCCTAAAGTTTGTTCTTGCGATGTCGATGTGGCTGTTGACAGGCAGGAAGTTAGAAAGCGTTCCTGGTCGCGTGCCTCGATTTCTAAGGAGAGACTTATGTCCACCGCAGCGGTTTCCACGGCTACTCAAGCTTCTTTGTATAGCCAGCTCCAGCAGTACTTTCACACCCGGCAGAGCGATCTGCAGCAACTGGGGAAAGACCTGAATACCGGCGACACGACGGACGCCGCCACCGAATATCAAGACATTGTGCAATTAGGCCAGAGCGGCCCCTTTGCCAGTGGAAACGCGTTCTCCCGGACCGATCGGGAGTCCGATTTCACGGCGATTGGGACGGCCTTGCAGTCCGGCGATTTGGCCGGCGCCCAACAGGCGTTTAGCAGTCTGAAGGCGACCTTCGAAAAGGCTGTGCCCGTGCAAAATCCCGCCCCGCAGGGACCTGCCCCAATCGTCTCTCCGATTCTTTCGTCGACCGGCCAGTCGTCGTCCACGGGCAGCAACAGTGGTCCTGAGATTGTTCTTAACATCGGCGCGTCCAGCAGCAGCACTCCGGAACAGATCACCATCAACATCAGCAATCCGGCCAGTGGCGGCGAGCAGGTCTCGATCGGCATTGGCAGTGAGGGGTCGACGTCGCAGCAGGTCACAACCCTGAATCTGCCGGCCAATAGCAACGAGCAGATTGTGCTGAATCTGTTAGGCGCATCGGGGGCGAGCAGCAGTACCGCGAACGCAAGCGCGTCGACGGCCTCGAGTCTGAGCGTCACCGCATGACCAAGTTCCGAATGCAGTGGGCGGGAACCATGCCTTCCCCGCCTGCCTACTGCACCGGTGCGTTCAACGCTGCCACAAACTCGACAAACGTGCTGGCATGCACTGCCTGATCGACCGCTTCTCTGTGGCTGAATAATTCGCTGGCATCGGCCAGCAAAGCCTGTTGCGACTGATTGTCTTCTGTAAGAATCAAGATGATCAGTCGCGCCGGCTTACCGTCGCGCGCGTCGAAATCGATGCCCTTCGATTTGGCCACCACCACCAGGGGCCGTGACAATCCATTGACTCGGGCATGCGGCACGGCGAGTTCGTTCTCCCATCCACTGGCCAGCACGCGCTCCCGCTCGGAGACCAGTCGAAGCAATCTTTCCGGCGCGTTGCCGACAGCGTCGGCCGCGACCTGGCACATTTCGCGGAGCGCTCCGAGCCGGGTTTCGGCTTTCAAATCCGGCAAGAACAACTGCGCTGAAACTGTGTCTTTCAGGGTCAGCTTTCGCTTGCGGCGGATTAAGAAATGAATTGCCGGGGCTGACAGCAGCGAAGTGAACAATGCCATCACCACCATGGCCACAAACATGTTTTCGCGAATCAATCCCGCCTGCAGGGCCAGGATGCCCAGAATAATTTCCATTGCGCCGCGCGCATTCATGCCCAGGCCGACCGCCAGAGACGAGGTTCGGTCCATGCCGCCAAGGCGCGCGCCCCAACTCGCTCCCAGTAATTTGCCGACGCAAGCCACGCCGATCACGGCGGCTGTGAGACCCAGCTGAAAATTCGACACGAAGTTGGTTCGCAATCCAATGCTGGCAAAAAAGAATGGCGCGAACACATTCGTTACAATCTGATGGATGTGTTGCGAGGTGCGGCGGCGCAGATGTCCGGATTCGCCGATCGCGATGCCAATCACAAATGCTCCGAACACCGCATGGATCCCCGCATATTCGGTGAACGCGGCCCCTGCCATCGTAAGCGTGAAGATGAAACCCAGAACCCCGCCCGGCCACGTCGTGTGCGCCTGCAACACGGGCAGAATTTTGTCGATGAGCCATCGCCCCAGGCTCAGCGTAATGCCCACGAAGAGCAGCACGAGCAAAATGGTGTGCTTGACGCTCTGAAGAATCGTGCTTCCCACCGGCGGATGCAGCATTCCCAGCACGAACGAAAACAGGATCCACCCCACCAGATCGTCAAACATGGCCGACGAAATGATGACCGTCCCCATCTCGGTGCGCAGAAGGTTCAGGTCCATTAATATTTTGGCGATCACGGGAAGCGCCGAGATCGACAGCGCGGTGCCTACAAACAGCGCGAAGATAAAAGTATTGGCCCCTGCGACCGCCCCCATTTCGTTGGGAAATATTGTGGCCGCCAGAAATCCAGCGCAGAAAGGAAAGGCCACGCCGAAAAGACTGACCAACAGCGTGCTTTTGCCCTGACGGAAGATGCTGCGCAGGTCGATCTCGAGGCCCGCGGTCAGCAGGAAGAAGACAACTCCGAGCGTTGTGACCGTATCGAGCACGATCGGCATCGGACCGGTGGTGGGGAAAAGAGTTTCATAGATGCGTGGGCGGAAGTGGCCGAGAACCGTTGGTCCCAGCAGGATGCCAACCGAAATCTCCCCCAGAATCGAAGGCTGGCCGATCTTTTGCATCAACTCTGCCGCGATTTTGGCGCAGCCCAGAAGCGTGGCCAGCGCCATGAACATCGTCATCACATCGTGCGGAGTCAGGTGGTTGTGCACAGGCTACTTTCCCAGTCGATCTGCCTGGGGAGTCTCACTAGACTCCCATTTGTTACACGGTTCGCGAATTACAGTGAATCATGTAGGCACTTCTGATTTATTCGTGAGTACACTTTCTCGGTTGAGTTAAAAAGTCAGGCAAGGAGAAGGCAAATGAAACGCGCCCTGTTGTTAGTGTTGAGCAGTCTTCTGTGGGCACAATCAGGAATTGCCCAGGATCGCCAGGAACCTTCGGCCAAAGCGCAGGAGCGCATCATCCGCGAAGTCCGCCATGAGTTGCTCATGCTGCCTTATTTTGGCGTCTTCGATAACATTTCCTTCAAAGTGGAGGGATACACCGTAACGCTATACGGGCAGGTGGTGCGCCCCACCCTGAAGTCCGATGCCGAGAATTCAG
>CAWFUK010000012.1:0-49523 GCA_963818935.1 uncultured Acidobacteriaceae bacterium | reverse complement strand
ATGAGTTTTTTGCGCTCGCTCCAGGGCTGGCCGTCAGGACGCGCGGAGGCGCGGTTGTAAATGATTCGGCAGTCATTTGGCCAGGCAAAGCCCCAACCGTGGCCGAGGAAATCTTTCGGATTCCGTTCTTTGGCGCGATTGTAGCCTTGCTGGGGAAATACACCGCAGTAAATCCAAGCGCCACAGGCGGTCGAGCCATCATCTTTCAAATCTTTGATGTGTTCGAGTTGCTTTCGCTCGGGCAGCGACCAGCCATTAATTTCCTGAAGAATTTCTTCGACGTTGGGCTCCTGCTGTGGACCTTCCGTAGAGTAGTCCCAAGTTAAAGCTTTCAATCCAGCATGGCGAGGACGAGAATCATTTTTGACCTTTTCTTTCAGGCGGCGGCCGAGATGAAACAGGAACCAGGCTTCGCTGCGCGCGTCGCCGGGAGGATCGACCGCTTTCTCACGATATTGCAACAGCCGCTGCGTATTGGTGAAGGTTCCTTCTTTTTCGGCGGTGCCGGCGGCGGGAAACAAAAATATCTCGGTGCCAATCGTCTCCGGAGAAAGTTCTCCGCGTTCCACTTCCGGCGACGCATACCAGAACGAAGCGGTCTCGGTTTCCACTAGGTCGCGCACCACCAGCCACTTCAACTTCGCCAGAGCCTTGCGCTCAAATCGCCCGTTGGAGGCACCGACCGCAGGGTTTTGCCCCATGACAAACAGTCCATCGATCTTGCCTTCGGACATTTCGATCCAGTAACCAAAATGCGAATGATCGCCGGTCACGCGGGGCAGCCAATTGAATCCCCAATCGTTTTCCTTCGTGGCGGATGGTCCGTAATACGCTTTCAGCAGGCTAATCACGTATTTGCCAAAGCCCGCCCACAGGCCGGTTCGAGAGCTATGTTTGTTGATGTAATCCTTCAGCTTGTGCGAATCGGCCTCAAAGAACGGCATCGGCAGATAGCCGGGAAGAATGTCGTATAGCGTGGGAATATCCGTTGAGCCCTGAATCGATGCGTGTCCGCGCAGCGCCAGGATGCCACCGCCGGGACGTCCAACATTTCCGAGCAGCAGTTGCAAAATAGCCGCCGTGCGGATGATCTGCACACCCTTGGAGTGCTGCGTCCATCCCACCGCGTAGCAGATCGCCGCTGTTTTCTCGGGCCCCGAAGCGGCGCTGAAAGTCTCGGCCACCTTCCGAAAAACATCCTGCGAGACTCCGCACGCGCGCTCCACCAGTTCCGGTGTGTAGCGGGAGAAATGGCGTTTCAGAATTTGATAAACACACCGCGGATGCTCAAGAGTCGGATCCGTATTGAATTTGGCGGCATCGCCCGCTTCCCCGCCGCGATCCTTCGCGTGTCCACCGCCCGCATCGGAGCGTCCCGGCTGTTCCTCTGTTTTTTCTGCGCGAGGCTCTCGTTCATACAGCCAGCTCGCGGGATCGTATTTCTTCTTGTCCGCATCCCATCCGGAAAAGAATCCATCGAGATCTTCGGTGTCGCGAAAATCCTCCCGCAGGATGGTCGAGGCGTTGGTATAAGCGGTTACATATTCGCGGAAGTCTTTATTATTTTCCAGTATGTAGTGAACCAGCGCGCCGAGGAAAATAATGTCCGTACCGGCGCGAAGTGGAACCCAAATGTCGGCCATCGCCGAAGTGCGCGTGTAGCGAGGGTCGACGTGAATGATCTTCGCGCCCTTTTCCCGCGCCTCCATCACCCACTGAAAACCTACGGGGTGATTTTCGGCCATGGAAGAACCCATAATGAGGATCGCGTCGGCATTGCTGAGATCCTGTTGGGCTGTGGTCGCGCCACCGCGCCCGAAGGATGTGCCCAGACCGGGCACGGTCGAGCTATGTCATATGCGCGCCTGGTTGCTGATGCACACCATCCCCAGTCCAGCGCAAAATAACTTCTTGATCAGATAATTTTCTTCATTGTCGAGCGTAGCGCCGCCGAGATGGGCGATCGCCGTGGTCTGCATCAGAGACTCGCCGTCGCGCGTTTCCTGAAAGGTTCGCTCGCGGGAATCCCAGACGCGTTCGGCGACCATGTCCATCGCTTTTTCCAAGTCGATTTCCTGCCACTCCTTCGAATAGGCGGCACGGTACTTCACTTTTTTCAGACGGCCGGAATGGGTGTGTAACTCGAAGGTGTCGGCGCCCTTGGGACACAGATGCCCGCGTGAAATGGGCGACTGAGGATCGCCTTCGATGGAGATGAGTTCGCCCTTTTTGTGATAAACCAGTTGCCCGCAGCCAACTCCGCAGTACGGGCAAATGGAACGCGCTACCTGTGCATTCTCGGTTTTCGGCTGGAGTGTGCGCGTGCGTTGGCTCATGGCCTCCGGGCCAGTTCCATCAGAACCAGTTCTAATTTGCTGAACGAGCGGCCAACTGGATAGAAGATTTCTAAACATGCTTACCTTGCAGCGTACAGTGAAGCGCTTACCTAGAGATTAGTTTCAGCTTATCCCACAACTGTTGCTCATACTTTCAAAACTCCGCTGCACATAATCTTGGGTTAAAACCCTTCCCAGTCGTTTGTGAATACAAAAAGCGCAAGTCGATCATGCGGACCGCCGACCTTGGCGTTGCCCACGGTCGCGCCCGGGAATTTGTCCGAGCAGAGCGGCGTGCGCCAGGTGTAGCGCGTCGCCAGACACAAATTTCCTACAACTCGACCTCTTGCCCCCATCTGTGAGAGTTTCGAATCCAGGAGATAATTTACCGTTTGCCGGTTACCTGGGGCAAACGGGAAGCCCATCGTGCCGCGAAACAGATCACCCTGCTAGCACCGACTTCTTGCGCCGGTACCTCTCCGCATAATTTCTATTGGGATGCCGGATGTTGGGCGCGATCGCGCCGCTTGAGCGAAAACCTGCGCCATGAACCTGGCCCGGTCGCGCAGTTAGCGACGGGCTCGTCTTTGACGCTTCGATGCGAGATCACCACTCCTCTGGGAAGGCCATTGCAGAATTGACGCGCGTGTGAGGCCGATGGATTCGACGCCGCGCTCCGCCGACCTTAGATCGCAGCGGCAAAGCGCGCAACGCATGGATACAGTAAAAACAAAGTGGGCGTAGACCGGGCAGTTTCGGTTGGTACAGATTTTTGTGGTCATTCCACTGGCGAAAGTAACACGGCGTCCCGCATAAGCCCAGCCGCATTTTCAGCGGCGGCGCATCGGATTTTTTTCTGAGATCGTTTTTCTGAGCTCGCGCCTGCTATGCTTTCCGCCGCCCGGGGGAAATTATCTGCTCAATCTGTTGCAGGTGATTCAGATCGTGTCCGGCAAACATGCGAACGATGTGCTCAATCGATTCCTGGCCGCGCTCGGAATGGATTCCGTAATGCTTCCATTGCTCGGGTGTGAGCGACTTTAACAGCGCCAGATTGGCTTCGCGCACGGCGTGGAACGTCTCGAGCGACCGGCGCGGGTCGCGCTTCTCATAGTGTCCACTCACCACCCACGCATCCTGATCGAAAGCTGCGATGGGCGTCCCCGGCGCGCCCAGGATCAACCGCATGCGGAAAGCGCCGACGATTTCCGTTTCACTGAGATGCGCCAGTATCTCGGCGACCGACCACTTGTCGGGCGCGGGACGCTTGCGCAATTTGGCTGCGTGAATGCCTTTGATCAAGCGCTCCAACTTCTTGCCCGTGGCGGCTTGCACCGCCATCGGCTGCTTCCCTTCGGTGTGGGCCAAAATGCGTTGCGTATATTGCTGCGGACTCTCTTTCATTTCGTCTCTCCCGCCTGAAACGTGGTCCACGGGCCCGCTTTCATATCGCGCAGCAAAGGCTTCTGCCAGGAAAATTCGGGATGCTTCTCCAGAAAATCTCCGGCCAGAAAATCTTCTCCGCAGGGATGCCCGGCTCGTGCCACAAAGCTCATGTTGGCAGCCATTTTGCTGTCGGTGGCTTTGCCCTGCACCGCGCCTTCGGGACTATACGGCTCCCTTCCCCATTCCTTCACGCCGCGAGGAGAAGCATCGGTATGCCCGCACAGAGTGCGCTCGTCGGCAAGCTGCTTCGGCATGCTGGAAGAGTTCCTTTCGAAGCTGTCCACATGGTCGGATAAAAACTGTTCGGCGACTTGAACATCGATCTTCCCTTTTTGCTGGGCCATGATCTCTTCCGCGCGAGCGCGGCGGGCGTTCATCGACGATGACATATCGTTGTAATCGAAGCCGCTGGTTTCTTCCTTGATCAACTTGGGATCGCGGGCGAAATTCGAGCTTACAAAATATCCATCTTTCGTCCGCCATAGCGGAGTATTCTTCAGGCCGAGTTCGAGATAAGCGATTTCTCCCGTCTTGCGATCGCCGATGAGCCAGTCGTTGGCGTAGCCGCCGTTGTTTCCATCTTTGATGATGCGCACGTAATCGTCGATGCTCTCGGCATATTGCAGAGCCTTGCGCGAGCGCATGAATTCCGGCTTGCCATTGGGATCGAAGCCCTCGAATTGCGTGATCGTGGTTTCCGCGATCATCATCCCGGCCGCGTTCACGCCGAAATCGTCGGCGCTGGTGATCATCCCAGGAAAGCCATCCATTAGAATGCGCTGCCCATGCTGCGGCACGATATCGAAGACCATCACCCAGCGCTCGCCATCCAGATAGCTCGACCAGTTACTGTGCGCAATGACGATCTGATGATCTTTGGTGTAGGAGCCGGTGGCGATGAAAGCGCTGCAATGGCCGGGAGGGTCAAGCTTGGGCGCGTGCGCCTGTTTCTCGCGCTTGTCCAACCACGGCACGTAATAGTCGGGAACCTCTTCGTTGGCATTGATGGCAACGATGTCCCAAACATCGAGGTCGATGCCATGCGCTTTGGCGCCATCGGCAATGCCTTGCAACTCCTGCTGATACTCCGCGTCGATATGCGGCCAGAGGATCTCGCGGCCGGTTTTGCGAAAGAACTCCCAATCGCGCTGCGTGTCGTGGATTTCAAGAAGTTTGATCGTTTCCAGGGCGTCGGCGATCTCGGGAGCGAGCAGATAACCGTGCTGGTAACCAATGTCCGAGGGCGATCCTTCGAGATGAACGTAGGTCCATCCGCCGCGCTGGAAGCGGTAGGCCTTTTCCAGTCGAGGATCGGACTGCGTGGCCACGGCGGATGCCGGAGCGGCGCAGAGAATGGTCACGAACGATAGAAGCAGAGCAGCCAGACAGATCGGGCTGGAGAAGGATTTGGAGAAGCATTTCTTATGGGACATGGGAACGATCCTCGGGTTCCGGCTTAGCTTACGAATGAAGGTCATTGTAGCCGAATTCCGGGAACAAAAAAGCGGGAAGCATTTCGCGTCCCGCTCCATCGGCGATCTTTCAAGCCGACCTTGTTTGGAAAGCGGCTCAGGTTAGCGGCCGTGCCCACCGCCGCCGTGGAAGCCCCCTCCGCCGCCATGGAAGCCGCCACCACCACCGTGGAAGCCACGGCCAAAGCCGGCGCGAGCAATAGCCGGGCCGGAGTGAAATCCACCCCGCATGGCTCCGACTCCGCTATAAACGCCATGCGCATAGCCCTTGCTGGTGGCATAGTGCTGTCCCGGCCCCCAAGCACGGACATTCGCCGCGTTAAACGTGTGGTAGTAATGCCCTCCATAGAAGGGGGCGCGGTAAACCATGCCCGGCGAGTAGAACCCCCAACCGAACGGGCTGTAGAACAATCCGCCCCAAGGCATAAAGGTGTAGGCCGAGAACCAGGGATCCCAGGCCCAACCGCCCCAGCCTCCCCAACCCCAACCCCAGCCCCCATCCCAACCCGGGCCCCAGAAGCCGTCACCCCACCAGCCGCCTCCTTCCGCTGCCAAGGTGTTGGCTGCGTCGACGTTGGCTTCGGCTAGATAGGAGGAGCGGAGACTGCTCCAGTTGTAGAGGTCGCCTGTCTCGTAATCTTTCTTTTTGAACTTTGCTTCTTTCACCCGCGCTCCAGCGGCCAACGTCAGGTCGTGTCCAGCTTTCAATTTCACATCTCGACCGCCGTCCTGCACTTCAGCTTCGCCGTCGAAAACGTGAAGTTGGCCCTGGCGAAGGTTGAAATCGTAGAGCCCGGGCTTCAGTAATGTCGCTGTCGCACTTCCAGCAACCATGCGCAGGTTGTTTTGCTTGTAGATGTCATCGACTTCTACCATCGCATGACCCTGCGCGAGTCTTACCTCAGTATCGGTGAGTCCTGCGGAAACCATGGTGATGGAGGAGTTGTCGCCGACTCGCAGGAATACGCCTGGGGTCAGGAGAATCTCCGCCTTACCCGTTTCTACGTTGAGTGACTGACCGACTTGGAGATTCGTTTTGCCAACTGACTTTTGATCGAGTGGCTGGTCATTGAGATTGACTTGGCCCTCGATGTAATTCACAGTTCCCGGCACAGCTGAATTTGTGTTCGCATTAGCACCCCACGCGGGCACAGATAAAACCGCTGCCAGGAACAAGCCCACAACTTGTGCCTGCAACAGCCGCATAAAGTTCCTCCTTACCGATTCCTCTTGCATTCTTTGACTTTTCACTCAGTTAGATGATGAAAAGTGAAATCTCGATGCTCGCGCAAGCCGCTCAGGACGAGGGGTTTGGCGCAATGGTGGAATTCAGCCGGTGGTGGAAATCAACCACTCCTTAGTAGTCGGTGCGGGGCTCGCTATGGCGTCGCAAGTACCAGCAAGGCACGTAGCCGGAGTGGGGCAAAAGAGAGTTCACGCAAGTTTGGACTTGCGGCGGATCGAAAATGAATTGCGTCTTACCGTTTTTTTGCGGGATGGCGTCATAGCTGTAGACCGTAATCTGGCCGAAGGGTTGCCGGTTTGCTCCTACGCGGTAGCGGAAGACAGCGTAATCGACGGCGTAAACCAACGCCGTCAGGCCCAACACGGACGACAGCCCGATCAACAGCAACCGCTTCAGAAAGTGTTTGATCCTAGCTCGCAGCGCTGAACTCACGGCCAGATTATATCCGCAGGCTGGTATCGTTCGCGGTTTCTCAAACAGCGGTTTTGTTGAGAGCCTATATCCCGCCCGCGGATCACGTTGACAACTCCACGCTTGTACAGGCAAACTACCGAGTCTGCTGATTCCGGGCTGCGACGAGGCCCTACGAGGGATGGCGAGTACAATTGTGCGTCTAAAATAGTATTCATCGGCCATGGAGCAATCAGTTTCCTATACCTTCGATTCCACTCTGGAAACCGTGGATCATGCGGAAGAAACAGCTACCCGCATTGCCACAGAATTGGGTTTTGGAGAGGAAGAGGTGATGCAGATTTCCATGGCGGTGCGCGAAGGCGCGGTGAATGCGGTGCTGCACGGCAACGCCTATGCTCCGGATAAAAAAGTGACCCTGGCTTTTGAGCGGACGCCCGAAGATCTCGTCATCACCATACGGGATCAGGGGCACGGCATTAACTTGAACGAAATTCCCAACCCGCTGGCGCCGGAAAATCTGCTCAAAACTTCAGGACGCGGCATTTTTCTGATGCGGTCATTTATGGACGTGGTGGAAATCCGCCCGTCCCAGACAGGTACGGAAATAAAACTGATCAAGCACGTCCACGGAACATCCGGGGGCGGCAAGGAGGGGTCTCAGTGACAATGAAACTAGGCACTCGGCAAGTGGATGGAGTCACCATTGTGGATTGCAGCGGCCGTATCACCCTCGGCGAAGGCAGCGTCATGATGCGCGACACGGTTCGCGACCTGCTGGCCAAGGGCAATAAGAAAATCGTCTTGAACCTGGGCGAGGTCAACTACATCGACAGCTCCGGCATTGGCGAACTGGTCAGCGCCTTCACCACCACCAAGAACCAGGGTGGAGAGCTCAAACTGCTGCACCTCACCAAGAAGGTGCACGATCTCCTGCAGATCACCAAGCTCTACACGGTCTTCGACGTGAAGGACGACGAAGCAGCCGCCGTCAAAGCATTCAAGTAGAATATCAATGTGGCGCGGACGCTCACGTTCGCGCCACGCACGCTCCCGCGTCAATAATCCAGCCTTCTTTTTCTGCACAGAAGACGTGCGTCTTCTCCACACCTCGCGCCCGTCTAAGCTCACTCCTCTGCGACCTTCCCGAACATCGGCTGACTCCCCAGCGAGATGTAAAAGGCATAGATCAGCAGCGCCACCAGCGGGACCAGCGCGATCAGCGCGCGTCCCGCATACCAGCGCGAGAAGATCAACGGTGGTGCGTTTATCGCCGCTGTCCCAATGAAATATCCCACGGCCGCCAGAAGGCCGACTCGGGTTAGGACGAAGAGTACAAGAACAACTTGCGCCACATTCGCCACCGATTCACCCGTGCTGCTTCCCAGGCTTATCCCAGCGAAGAGCAGACCCGCAACGAGAAGCCCCAACCACTTCCGCCGCAGTAAGCCGGTTAGCGCCGAGAGCAAAGCCAGGATGAGCAGGGGAGCGAGACACGCCACAAACAAACCGTCGAAGATACGGCCAATCGACGGCAAAACTCCGTCTCCAAATGAAAACTGCACCTGCACCCGCTGCAGGCAGCTGGCAAGCAACGAAAATATGAATCCAGCAAAAATTCCCAGCAACAGATCGCGTCCGATCAAGGGATCGCGGAAGCGTCCGTTCAGCAGCCGCTGCCACGACACCATCACATGCGGCCAGGTTCGGCGCACGTACGGCTCAACCGCCATGTATCCGATCCAGGCCAGAAGCGACATCAGCATCGGGACCGCCAGCGATTGGAACAGGGACCATATATACAGCTCAACGGGAGCGAAATGATCGCTGAACAAAACGCCGAGGCTGTTACAGGCCGTCAAGAAAACGAACAAACTTAATGCGCCCTTCACATCAGCGCGGCCACGCAAAAAGTTTCTCCGGGCAAAGACGCCACCTACCACGATGAATGTCCATACAAAGACGCTCATACAAATTGTCACGATCCTGGACGAATCACCGACTAGGAAGGCGTGCGTAATTTGCCATGGTTTATTCCAGGGAGCAACGACCTGAAAATATGTGGGGCGGCCACGCCACGCGGCCGCGCTAACGTGCAAAGGCAGATCCTTGTCGCCGCCCAGATAGCCGTCCCAATCAGCGGAACTGTCATAAAAATCAGGAGGCGCCCATTTTGCTTTGCCCGGAACAAATTTAGATTTGTCCAAACCAGCTTCTGCAAACAGCGCGTCCCAGCCCGGTTCGCGGTTCGCCGGGTCGAGTTCGAGTTGCGACGGCACCGCCCTGAAATAGATGAGCTTGCCGGCCATATCGAGCTTCATCGTGACCATGCCGGCAACATCGTAGGCAGGATTGCGAAAAGTCACCCCAGGAACGAAGTTAGGTGGCTGGGTTGGTGTCATCCATACGGGGCTCTGCCGAAACCAAAATACGAGCGATGACGGCCATACCTTCCCTTTGCCAGCAAGCTCCCATTTTTTTCCTCCGACATTGTTGGCGACGAAGTCGGCATAACCTGGATCCGGACTAATCCAGGCATCGTGATCGACCGCATCCGCGTAGCCCAATTTCGCTGCCAGTTCCTGGGCGTGATCGGTAAGCACCTCCGGCGATTTTGGCATTAAGGAGCGTCCCCAATCGCTAGCTCGCGGATACGTGAGAGTTTCCGTTACAACAAGCAAAATCAGTGACGCGATCAAGCAAGCCCAGGCGTAAGCCGGGCGCAGCGAACCCTGAGGTCCCGCGGCCGCGATCATGTCAGGCGAAGGCGTTTCGCCCGCCGCCAGCGCCGCTGCCAGCGGATCGCCCCCAGGCAACGCCGCCGCCACACTTCGCGCTGAGCGAGGACGCTGCACCGGATCGCGATCCAAACAGCGCAGCATGACCCGCTCCACTGCTGGGTCTAAATTCTTCACCAAATTCGAAGGCGGTGTGGGATTGGTATCGGACTGTTTGCGATAAAGCTCTGCCAGGCTCTGAGCCTCGAACGCGCGCTTTCCGGTAAACACCTCGTACAACACCAGTCCTAGGGCGTAAATATCGCTTTGCACGGTCGGCGACGCGCCCTTCAACAATTCAGGAGCCATGTATCCAGGTGTGCCGGCGGGCTGCTCACCCGCCGCATGGTCTAACGCGGTTGCAAGACCAAAATCAGTGATGCGCGCGCGGCCTTTGCCGTCGAGCATCACATTCGAAGGCTTCAGGTCGCGATGCAACACGCCCGCAGCGTGCGCTGCTGCCAAACCCGCGCAAAGTTGCTGCGCCACTTCCACCGCTTTGTCATCCGGCAGCCGTCCAATCCGGCGCAGCAGCGACGCCAAGTCTTCCCCGTCTACAAACTCCATCGAGAGAAACAACCGGCCATCGCTTTCCCCGACGTCATACATGCGGCAAACATTGGGATGCGAGACCTGCCGCGCCATTCGCACCTCGGCGTAAAACTGCTCGCGCCAGCTGCTGCTTTTGAGGCGGTCCGCAGGAAGAAACTTGAGCGCAACGCGCTGGCCAAGTTTCAAATCGTCCGCGCCATAGACCTCGCCCATCCCGCCACGCCCCAGCAACGAGATGACCCGGTAGCGGTCGCCGATCAGGCTGCCAGGTGCGAAGACGAGCGTGCGTGGCTGCGATTGAGGCTTCTTTGGTGTGCCCTCGCCTTCCGCCATCTCCGACGAGATCGACATGGTTGGCGATAGATTCAAGACAGCGCCACAGCGCCCGCACAAGTGTGCGACTTCCGAATTCTCCGCTCCGCAAGCTGAGCAAGCAGCCATAATGGCCAGGCCTCAAGGATTAAGCCCGACGATTTTGGCACCCGGTTGTGTGATCTGTAAAGGTTGTTGTCGGCAGTGCGCTTCCCGATCTCTGCTTTTTCCACAGCTCTGCTGTGACATCCGTCCTTACGCTCCACCCCTCATTTGAACGATCCTGGTCCAGAGCTCCACCCGCTTCCTCACGTTTGGAGCTTTGACCAATGATCATCGCGCGGAGAATCCTGGTTTCCTTGGCGCTCGCATTATCCGCTGCTGCCACTTTCGCCTCCGATTGTCTCCCCATCGGCGAAGCGGCCCGGCACATTGGCGAAAACCGCTGCGTCACCGGCAAAGTAATCCGTGTGAAAGCTGGCCCTCGCGGCGTTCACTTCGTCGACTTCTGCGAAGATCAGATGTCGTGCCCGTTTACGGTCGTCGTGTTTTCTCGCGATCTGAAAGATGTCGGCGACGTCCGTCGCCTCACTGGGCAAGTCATAGAAATTCACGGGCCGGTAAAACTGTATAACGGGCGCGCCGAAATTATCCTCGATCGCGTCGGTCAGATAACCGGCGGTTCTACGCTAATCCCGCCTATGCCCAAGAATTACGACGTGGAAAAAGAAGGCCATTACAGCGCCGGCAGAATGCGTCCCACCAAGAAGCCCGCAAAATCCAAAGGAACGCCTGCCAGCACCGCAATCTACGGCAATGAAGCAGACGTCGAAGAAAGTCCGCAGTAAACCTACACCATCCCTTTTCTCAGCTCCTCCAGCGGGTACTTGGTTCCGCGCCAGATGATTCCGTCATTGCTCAGCGTCAGAAACATCGATCGCAGCAGTGTGTATACAAACAGCGCGGTGCTGACCGGATGCAGGAAAAAGTAGTAAGCCGGAACCTTCGATCGCCACGACATTCCCAGATAAATCAGAAACATCGATGCTAGCGCGATTCCGTAAGGCAATCGCGCCCATCCCTCTGCCAGCCATATCCCAAGGAACGGCATAAGATTCAGAAAAGCCAGACCAAAGGCCGAAAGTAGAGTTCGTGGCCATTGGAACGACAAGACCGCAAAAAAGTTTTTCGTCAGGTTGTTGACTACGCCGGAAGCGCCGCGCGCCCATCGAATCGAGATCAGGTCGTCGCCGAAGGCAACCCGCTGCACGAAGCCTGCGTTCTTCACCACTTTCCCCAGCTTCATGTCATCCAGCACTTCCATGCGCAAAGCTTCGTAAGTTCCCACGGCTTCATAGACACTGCGGCGGATCAAATTAAATGCGCCCACTCCCATGTGATCCTTTGCCTTCGCGTCGGCCACCTTCCACGGCCGATGCCCAAACACGAACATGGTTTGAAAAAAAGCGATCATCATGTATTCGCCAGGGCGCTTCATGATCATCTGCGGAAATAAAACCACATGATCGGCCTTTTCCGCCTCCGCATAGGCCAGTGCACGGCGCAAGGATTGCGGCTTGAACAGCACGTCGGCGTCAGTGAAGAGCAGCCAGTCTCCCGTCGCCTGATTGGTGGCCGTCCACATGGCATGAGTTTTGCCCAGCCAACCGGGCGGCAACTCGCGATGATGGATCACCTGCAAAGTCGACTTCGCGTGCGCTGGAGAATTTTTCTGAAGGGCTTCCATGATCTCGCCCGTACGATCGGTCGATCGGTCATTCACGGCAATCACTTCATAATTGTCATAGTCGAGAGCGAGCAACCGAGTCAGGGATTGTTCAATGTCGCGTTCTTCATCGCGCGCCGGAACGATGATCGAAACGCGAGGATTGCCTGCGGGCGCAACGGGATTTCGGTCCCACTCGGGGGTTGAAATATTGGCTACGCTGGGCATGCCGAGGGCGGCGTCAATGATGCGAGAAAACCACGCCAAGGCCAGAATCGTTCCGGCAATCCAGTGAAAGTAAATCATCGCTGCTTACGCCGTCCCTGCCAACCTTGATGCGCCGTCGAGTTCTACCGGAGGCGCAAATTTCATGCCATAGAAAAGTATTGCTGAAGAGAGTGCGGTCGCCACCACCGGCGCGACAAACGCCAGACGTAGCGTGTAATGGTCGGACATGTACCCGATCAGAGATGCGGAAGGGACGTCGCCCAGCAGATGAAATACGAAAATGTTGACAGCCAGCGCCGCCGCGCGAATCGGTGCATTCACCGAGTTGATCACAGCTGCGTTCAGCGGACCCGTGTTGAGCAATAACAGAAACTCAGCTACAAAGATGGCTGCCACCATAGGCTTTCCGCTGGCATTGATCGCAATCCACATGGCCGGTATTCCCAAGCCCAAGCTCACAGCCGAGACCAGGTAGTGCGCCGCGCTCGTTCGGCGCAGCAGATAATCCGAAAGCCACCCACCAGCCAGTGATGCTACCAGCCCATTCACGGCGATGCTTAAGCCAAACAAGTTATTGGCTTCTCCCAGCGTGTAACCGTGCACGCGATGGAGAAAAGTCGGCATCCAAACCTGCAAACCGCCGAGGGCAAACGTCATCATGGCCATGCCAAAGGTTGCCGTCAAAAAGGCGGGATTTCTAGCTAATCCGGCGAGCGTATCTCGGTCCGGACTTTTTTCCACATGATCGAATTGGCCGAGGGGCGGTTCGGGGATGAAAAACAGCAGCAACGCAAGAAATGCGCCTGGCGCGGCCCCAACGTAGAAGGGAGCACGCCATCCGTACGCAGGTCCCAACAAGCCGCCGAGAACGTAGCCCATTGCAGTGCCGACCGGAATCGCCAGATAGAAAATCCCCATGACGCGTCCGCGCTGACTTTCGGGAAACATGTCGGCCACAAAAATCGGGGAAAGTATGACAAAACTCGCCTCACCGATTCCCACCAGCGTATGGCGAATCAGCAACTCCGTGAAGTCGTGCGTGAAGGCGGTGAGCAGCGTGGCCGCGCTCCAGATCAGCGCTCCCACGATGATGACTGACTTTCTTGAAAAGCGGCGCGCCAGCGGCCCCATAAATGGCGCAGCGCACATATAAAAGACAAAGAAAACGCTGGTGAGCATGCCGAAGGCCGCGTCGCTGCGATGGAATTCCGCCTTGATGAGATCTTGCACGGCGAACAGCACGGAGCGGTCGATGTAGTTCAGCAGGTTCAGCGCCGTCAGCAAAGCTAGCGCCGTGCGGGGATAAAGTTTCGCGGAAGTCACCGGTCGAGCGAATATAGCATGACGAGAGCGACGCGGACTCAGCGCTTCGACTTCCCTCTCGGCCACTTCGCAATCACGACGGTCGAGATCCCGCCGCGCGGCCGGAAATCTCCCTTCACCTCGGCCCACATTGGCTTCGCCCAGCGCACCACGTCTTCCAAGACGCGGTTTACGATGTTCTCCTGAAAAATCCCCAGGTTGCGGTAGCTTTGCAAGTACTCTTTGTAGGACTTCAATTCCAGACAAGCCTTATCCGGCTGGTAACGCAAAGTGATCACGCCAAAATCGGGCAACCCGGTCTTGGGACATACTGAAGTGAACTCGGGATCGTCGATCACAATTTCGTATCCCGGAAACTGATTCGGCCAGGTTTCGATCTCAGGAAACTTGGCGTCTAGCCCGGCAGCGGCATGCTCCGGCGTATAGCGACTCGATTTTGGCATGAAGATATTGTAGCGGCTTTCGATTAAGAGAAGCTCGGTATCGCCGCTCTCTATGAGGTGGACCGGTGTGAATGGTGGGTATTCGTTGCGACTGCTCCGCGTTCTGCCGCAACCGCCGTCCCGGGCCCGCATCTAAGTTGACATAGAGCAAATGACACGCGGGTCCTCTTGGGCTGCTGCGAGTGGTAAATTATTACTTGCAGTTGTCGCCGTTGTAGCATGAAAAGATAATCGGTTGGCAAGCAACAATAATTCGAATGGGCGGCCCGCGTCGGGCAAAAGCCGCCTCTGGTGGGCGCTCGGAGTGCTTGCCGCACTCGTCATCATTATTCCTATATTCACCCGCCCCGGGCCTTTGAAAGTTCGCACCACCACGGTAGAGCGTGGCCCGATTCGAAGCCTGATCTCCACCAATGGCAAGGTCGAACCGATCCAGAATTTTGAAGCGCACGCCCCCGCGCCGACCACAGTCAAGCACCTTTTCATCAAAGAGGGCGACCACGTCCGCCAGGGACAACTGCTGCTTCAGCTGGATGACGCCGATCTTCGCAGCCAAGCGGCACGCGCCCAGGCACAGATGAAGGCCGCAGAGGCCGATCAAGCTGATTTAAGCGGCGGTGGCACGCGGGAGGAGGTTCTCACTCTCGATGCTCAGCTCGTCAAGGCGCGCAATGCGCGCGATGCGGCGCAGCGCAATCTCGATGCCTTACGCCGTCTCCAGCAGGAGGGCGCAGCGTCGGCGGGCGAGGTCAAGCAGGCCGAAGATACTTTGCAGCGAGCCCAGGCCGACGCCACCCTACTCGAGCAAAAACAGAAAGATCGCTATTCACAACCGGAAGTGGCTCGGGTTCAAGCCCTGGGAGCTGAGGCACAGGCCGCCTATGATGCGGCCGAAGATGCCTTACGCAAATCGAGCGTGCGCGCGCCCTTCGATGGCATCGTGTACGCGCTTCCCGTCAAGCAAGGAGCGTACGTGCAAACTGGCGACCTTCTTTTGCAGGAAGGCGATCTCTCGAAGATGCTGGTGCGCACTTTTGTCGACGAGACCGATATCGGCCGCCTCGCCGCCGGACAGAAAATTGAAGTTACCTGGGACGCTCTGCCGAATCGCACCTGGACCGGCTCGGTCAGTACCGTCCCGTCCATCGTCAAACTTCGTGGAGCGCGCAACGTCGGTGAAGTCACCTGCACCGTCGACAATCACGATCTGCGCCTGTTACCCAACGTGAACGTGGGCGTGACCATTATCACGGCCGAACACAGTGGCGCCCTGACGGTTCTTCGCGAAGCCGTGCGCAACGATGGCGACCAGCCTTACGTTTATCAGGTCGTCGATGGAGAACTGAAACGCCGCGTCGTCCAAGTCTCTCTGCAAAACCTGACTCGCGTCGAGATCGACGGCGGACTTCCGGAAAATGCCGTAGTAGCCCTGAGCTCCACAGATGCAAAACCTCTGACCGACGGCGTGAAGGTAAGGGTGGTTCCGTAACGCGATGAGGCTTCTGCAACAAGAGGGATTCCCATTCTGGCGGCGTGCCTTCCCTGCCCTGAGATTGCCGAATCGCGGGGTCTTTGACTTGGTGAAGTGCATACTGTTTCTGCTGGCGATCCCTGTTGCGGTGGCAGCGCAATCCCCGCAGGACCTGCTCGCTTCCGGTCACGTCGATCAAGCGTTTCAAATCCTCAACCAGCAGGTAGAGAGTACTCCGACCGGCGAAACCTATAACCTGCTCTGCCGAACGCATTTTGAACTCGGGGAATGGGACGCGGCCATCGCCAACTGTGAACACGCGGTCGAACTAGCGCCCAATAGTAGCCTCTTCCATCTATGGCTGGGGCGCGCCTGCGGCGAAAAGGCCGATCACGTCAGTTTCCTTACCGCCGCCGGTCTGGCCAAGAAGGTCCGCACGGAGTTCGAACGCGCGGTGGCGCTTGACCCCAACAATTGGGAAGCTCGCACCGATCTGGCGGAGTTTTATCTCGAAGCTCCTGGAATTGTTGGGGGTGGAAAGGACAAAGCCCGTGCTCAGGCCGATCAACTCGCAACTTTGAATCTGGCTGCTTCCGACTGGGTAAAGGCGCGCATCGCGGAGAAGGAAAAAGATGACGCTGCGGCCGAGCACGAATACCGCGCCGCCATCGACGCCAGCCACGGGGGCGTTCGGGCGTGGCTGAATCTCGCCGGCTTTTACCGGCATTTAGAGCAGTTGGACGCGATGGAGCAAGCCTTGCGAACCATGGAGTCCCGCCCGCTCGATCATCCCGCCGCTTTGTACGACGGCGCCAGCATGCTGCTACGCATCGACCGCAACTACCCCTTAGCCATCCGTTTGGCGCGCCGCTATCTCGACTCACCCACCGTGGAAGAAGCTCCTGCTTTCAAGGCCCACGTCTTGCTGGGCGAGCTGCGGGAAAAACAAGGAGACCGAAGCGCGGCGGCGGAACAATATCGCGCAGCCCTCACGATGGCGCATTCGTACCGTCCTGCCCAAGAGGGATTGAGGCGCGTTACTCGCTAAGCGGGCGCCTGAGTATTGCGCAGCTTTTCGGCATTGCGGATTGCCCGATCCAGAAGAGCTTGCGACTTCATCCGCTGGCAGATCTGCGTGAAGTCAGCACGCGGGCCTTTCCAGCGAAGATCGTCGACCGTGTCAAAGACCGGTACATCGAGACGTAAAGTCGCCAGCGTACGAAACAACAAAGCATCGTCCCAGGCATTGAATAACGACTCAGCCAGCGTTCGCGCCCGGCGAATCGAGGGATGCCACTTCTGCCAATCTTTCGGAATGTCTTCTAAATGCGGATATTGCGACAAGACGAGCGCGGCAGCCTTCGCACCCCAACCGGAAACTCCCGGAAAACCATCGGCGCTATCGCCCACGACGGCGAGGTAGTCTGGAATCGATTGTGGATTCACTCCGAATTTGGCGACCACGGCGCCTTCATCGCGCACCAGGTTTTGCCGCCGATCGAGTTGCACCACGCGTTGACCGACGACACACTGCGCCAGATCCTTATCCGGAGTGCAAATGAAAACGCGCCCAACCCGATCCTCTTTCGCCGCGTTGCCGGCTGCCGAGGCGAGCGCATCATCTGCTTCGAAATACACCATCGGCCACACCACGACTCCCATCGCTTCCAGGGCTTCTTCAAGAATCGGAAACTGCGAAAGCAGTTCCGGAGCCACACCTTCGCTGGTCTTGTATCCGGGATAAAGATCGTTGCGAAAAGATTCCACGACGTGATCGGTAGCTACGCCGACGTGCGTCGCGCCGCCCTCAAGCATCGATAAGACCGTATTCAGAACGCCGCGCACGGCGCCAACTTCCTGGCCGTTCACGTCGGCCGCTGCGGGCACGGCGAAAAAATGGCGGAATAGTTCGTAGGTACCGTCGAGCAGGTGAATATCCATGTCGATCTGAAAAGCTTGTTCGCAGCCGATGGTATACGATTTAAAAGATGATTTTGGAGAGAATCTTCATCAGGCGTACGGATTGAATCAATGAGTTCGGAATCAACGACCAGCGTACGAATGGACAAATGGCTGTGGGCCGCGCGCTTCTTCAAGACTCGGTCGCTGGCTGCGAAGTCCTGCGAACTAGGCAGGATCCAATCGAATGGCCAGGCCGCCAAGGCCGCGCGCGATGTTCGCATCGGAGACAGGTTGCGCGTGACCAACGATGGAGGAGACTTCGAGATCGAGGTTCTCGGCCTTAGCGAAATTCGCGGCCCCGCTTCAGTCGCGCAGACGCTTTACCGCGAAAGCGACGCCAGCCGCGAGATGCGGCAGAAAGTTGCGGCCGAGCGCAGAGCCGCCGTGCAGTTCGAACAGTTGCCTGCAGGCCGCCCCTCCAAGCGCGACCGCCGTCATATCATTCAGTTTCGCGGACGAGCTTAACATCCACTGCGGACGCGGCTGTTATTGCGGCTACCGGCGATCAACCTCTCTCTTTTGTTGCGAGACCGGCCTGCGGCAGGAAAGCTTCAGTTGCTTTAGACAGGCGGCAAGGTCTCTCACGCCTCGCCTTATTTCCTTTCCATCGACCGCAGCGAAGCCAAGCTGCAAGCCTTCCCTCGACAGCTTGCCTCTGCAATACCGGCTCAGCGGAGTCACGTCCACATCTCGCTTTGCGGCAGCGGCGGCGGCGGATTCACCATCCAGGCCCTCCCGCAACCACCCTACAGTTTGCAGGCCTGCCTCCACACTGGACATTTCCAGCAAGCCGGCAAGTTGCGTCCGTGCTTCCTCGAGGAGAATGGTCAGACGCTCGGCGTAGACTGCACGCATGCGGCGGAGGTGCCGGCCGAAATGGCCCTCCGCAATGAAATCCGTGAGTACGAGTTGTTCTAATATCGGCGCGTGCCGGCTGGTTAGCGACTCGACCGCCGCAAAATGCGGTGCCAGATCGCGGGGGATCACGAGATAGCCTAAACGCAACGCCGGAAACAATACTTTGCTGAAAGTACCGGCATATAGAACCGAGTCGTTTCTATCAAGCCCCTGCAGCGCGGGAACGGGACGCCCGGCAAATCGATATTCGCCGTCGTAATCGTCTTCGAAGATTAACGCTCCACGGCGGTGCGCCCATTGCAGCAATTCCAGCCGACGCGACAGGCTCATGGTGGTCCCCATGGGGAACTGGTGTCCGGGAGTGACATAAACCAGCCGCACTGGCGCGCCGGGAAGCTGGTCGACTCGCAACCCCTCATCATCGAGGCCGACAGCCGAAATCTTCCCTCCGAGCGCCTCAAAAACCAGCCCTGCGCCCGGGTACCCTGGATTTTCCATGCAGACACGATCTCCTGGATTTAAGAAAAGCCGCGCCACTAAGGCGAGAGCTTCCTGCACTCCAGAGACAATTGCGACTTGCTCCGGCCCACACTTCACACCCCGCGACTGGCTTAAGTATTCCGCCAGCGCCTGACGGAGCGGCATATAGCCAAGCGGGTCGCATCCCATCAGCAGGGTTCGCGTGATGCGGCGCAAACAGCGAGTTGTAATTTGCGTCCAAAGGTGAACGGGAAAGAGGTTAAGCGCGGGCAGATCGCAACGGAACGCCCGGGTGGGACGATGGGCGAATCCCGGAAACAAATTTGCGCGCTTGGCATACTGAGAGAACCTGCGCTTCGGTCTCAGCTGCAATTCGGTTCGTGCAGCTACGACTCGCTCGACCTGAAGCAGTTCTTCCGGCAGGACACCGCTGACAAATGTGCCGGACCCTACACTACCTTCCACGTAGCCCTCAGACTGCAATCGCTCAAAAGCATTGACAATGGTTCCGCGCGCGAGCCCGTACTGCTTCGCCAGATCGCGGGTAGCAGGCAAACGTGAGCCCGGACGCAGGCGCCCCTGCAGAATTTGATCGCGTAAAGCGGAATAGAGCCAGCGATTGGCCGGCATTCGCCCATCCCCGAAAGGAAGGGCCAGGTCAAAAGAGGTGGTTCGCTTCGCCATAAGTGGTACAGCCACAGTATCGCATAATGGACCTTGTGAGTGGTCCATTGAAACGGTACCGTGCACAGTGTGAGGTGAGTGATGAGGTCCAACAAGAATGCAATCGCCTTCGGGATGGCTCTATTTTTCTCGATGTCGTTGGAAACGAATCCCGCATGGGGTAGCGGAAAACCCTCCGCCGCTCAAAATCCGCCGAAAGACCGTGCCCAGATTTTGCTCTCACAACGCTTACCTAGCTTGAACGGGACCAGCCTGAAAGCAGTGTTGGTCGAGGTTCGCTATGGTCCAGGCGAAGCTTCGAAACCCCATAGCCATCGCTGTGCTGTGGTTGGCTATGTCGTCGAAGGGGCAATCCGAAGCCAGGTCGAGGGTGAACCGGAGAGCACTTACAAAGCCGGCGAGAGCTTCTACGACCCCCCCAATGGAGTCCACCTGGTTTCGGCGAATGCGAGTCCGACAACACCGGCAAAGTTTGTTGCGTATTTCATTTGCGATCACGACCAACCCCTTAGCGTAACCGCGCCGGAGAGCGGCGTGAAGGGAGCGTCCCGATGATGGAGCAAAGGATGATTGAGCAAAGGATGGTTCAGCAAGGCGGAGCGGCATTGCGACCGGTCCCGACAGGCGTGGATGCCAGAACACGCAAAACCAATTGGCGCCGCGCAGGCATCGTTTACGCTCGCACTGCTTTGGGTACAGCGTTTCTTTCCGCCGTGGCTTCGCGCTTCGGCTTGTGGGACAAAACGCTCGACCTGAAACATTTTTCCGGTTTCATCCAGTACGCCGCACAGGTGAATTCATTTCTGCCGCTGGCGGTGATTCCTTACGTTGCCGTTGCGGCCACGGTCGCTGAAACGTCTCTGGGGATTCTGCTGATCCTGGGATTGTGGCCGAGGTGTGTAGCGCTGGCCAGCGCGCTGCTGCTGGCAATGTTTGGGACGGCGATGGCAATTTCCTTTGGCCTGCAATCGCCCATGGATTATTCCGTCTTCTCCGCCTCGAGCGCAGCCCTGCTGTTGGCGCTCGAGGCTTCCCAGTAGTAAGGGCAAATGACTTCTCCATCTATGAAAGAAAGGACCATCATGAAAGCAACACGGATTAGCATCCTGGCGATCGCAGCCTTGATGACTACCCTGAGCAGCGTAACCTCTTACGCTCAGAAACAAAATGACCAAGCGCTGCTGCAGGCACGCGAAACTGTATGGCGGGCCTGGTTTGATGGCGACACCAAGACTCTCGCGGAATTGGTGCCGGCAGAGACCATCGTCATGAGCGGGGGCGAGGAAAAATGGAAGAACCAAGCGGACGTACTTCAATCCGCAGTTGAATTTCACGCGCAGGGTGGAAAGCTAGTGTGGCTTGAATTTCCGCGCACTGAGGTGCAGCACTTCGGCGACGTAGCGATCGTGTGGAGCAGCTTCCTGGTCGAGACGGAAGTTGGCGGCAAGCGAACATCCAGCTCGGGCCGAGCCACGGAAATCTTCGTCCGGGAAAACGGCCATTGGACCAATCCAGGTTGGCATACTGAATCAAAATAGATAAGCGCAACGCGGGTAGTGCATTTGCAAATAAATCTAATTTAGGAGAACAACATGACGAATGCGGCTGAAAGAAACGCGGCCTCCGCAGAAGGCTATTACCAAGCGATGAACGACAAGAACCTGCCAGCGATGGCGCAGTACCTGCACCCCGACGTTCGACTCATCAGTCCGTTGGATGCGCTTACCGGAAAAAATGCGGTGCTTGAGGCTGCCAGCCGGATCTTCAACTTTATGAAAGGCGTAAAGGTGCACGCGACGTTTGGCTCTGACGGTCAGGCGATGCTGACCTATGACATGGATTTTGCTGAGCCCGTCGGAGTCTGCCGCGCGGCGGCGTGGATGACGTTCAAAGACGGTCTCATCGCCAGCAACGAGCTCTTCTTCGATGCCCGGCCTTTTGACAAGAGTTCCAGATAGGCCGCTGACTCGACGGGAGTGATGCATCAGCTCGAGCATCACTCCCATCCCAAATCGATCACTACTTGCGCGGGTTGGCCTCTTCCGCACGAATCAAGCCATGGACCACATCTTCATCCGTGAGTTGCTCGTAGGCATGTTCACCGTGCAGCGACTCGTCGAGGCCAATCTCTTCCGACGCTCCGCTTACTTTCACCGGAGTGAAAGCATCGATGATCCGAAGCATGCCGTAGGTGAACGTGAACGCCCAAAACGACGAGAAGACAACCGCGGTAACCTGCTTCAGCAGGAAGAGCGGATCGCCATACAGCAATCCGTTCGGCCCGGCGGGATTGAACGCCTGGTTGGCGAAGACACCCAGCAGAATAATACCCAGCAGTCCGCCCACGCCGTGAACGCCCCAAACATCGAGGGCGTCGTCCCATTGCAGTTTGTTCTTCATTTCCACGGCGTAGTAGCAAACCACGCCGGAGATGATACCGATCATCACTGCGGTAGTGGGCGAAACATATCCAGCCGCCGGCGTCACGGTGGCCAGTCCGGCCACGGCACCGGTCAATAATCCCAGAAACTTCGGTTTCTTCTCGTTCAGCCACGCTACCAGCAGCCACGCTATTGCCGCGAAAGAGGCAGCCACATCGGTATTCAAGAACGCGGTCGCGGTGACGGAATCGACGCGCATCTCGCTGCCCGCGTTAAACCCGTACCATCCAAACCACAGCAAGCCCGTACCCAGAGCAACGAGCGGAATGCTATGCGGACCACGGTCGAGCACGCGGCGCTTCCCTACGTATAAGACTGATGCCAGAGCCGCGAAGCCGGCAATGTTGTGTACTACGATGCCCCCTGCAAAATCCCGCACGCCCCATTGCTGCAAGAATCCGCCGCCCCACACCATGTGGACGAAGGGGAAGTACACCAGCGTCAGCCAACCGGTGAGAAACAGCATGTAGGCCTTAAAGGTAACGCGGTTGGTGAAGGCTCCGGAAATCAAGGCCGGGGTAATAATGGCAAACATCATCTGATAAGCGATGAAGACGAATGCGGGAATGCTTTCATTCGGCGAGGGAGTGTTGAGGTTGATTCCGCGCAGGAAAGCGTTATGGAAGTTTCCAATGACTCCATGCCAGTCGCCGCTAAAGCACAGAGAATAGCCGTAGGCGTACCAAATCACGGTGGTCCAGCCCATGGAGACGAAGCTCTGAATCATGATGGCGAGGACGTTTTTTCGGCCCACCAGGCCGCCGTAGAAAAAGGCAAGTCCCGGCGTCATGAGCATGACCAGGCTGGTGCATAAAATCATGAAACCGGTATTGCCGGTGTCGAGGTGAAGCATACAAGCCTCCGAAGATGTAGAGAAGTTGGCCGCAGAATGCGGGCCGATGGGGTCCGACCGCGAGACTGCCGCGCAGGTGGAGGGCCCTCAGACCCAGATGCGCGAAAAGCTCTGTTGCAGATAAAGGCTGCCTTTATTGGTGGAAAAACTCAGTGACGGTTGTCACCTTAGGTTGTGGCTTCATGCAGAAGGCGGGAACGTTCACGGGCGCCGATTGCGATAGAGGGAGGCGTCGACCTGTCGCGCCATCGCGGCCGTATCCAAGTCGAGCCCCAGGAAGTGTCTGACGCTCTGCGCCGTAACCTCGGGGTCCTCCACCAATTTCCGATATTCCACGGAATGAACGGGCACACCCATCTTCTCAAGGCGGGCGCGCACCTCACGCAAGTGTTTTGTGAAAGCAGCTGTCATTAAATCGTCGCTCGCGGCACCGGCGGTTCCGCGTCGCTTCATCATTTCCTTTTGCGAAGCCAGCACCTCCGGCAAGGGACGCTCCATGAACAGCACTTTATAGTTGCGGCCTTCGGGCAGAGATAAAAGAAGCTGCGAAATCACCTTCACCGCTTTTCCCTCGGCTTCATCAATCAACTCGGGCTGCTTGGGTAAAAGCTTGGCCGGCTCCCACTCGCAATAACCGCGAGGATTGTCATTATCGGCTTTGCGCTCAAAATCGGTGAGCAGCGTCAAGCCGCCCGCGGCAAGCATCTGCATCATTAAGGATGTCCCCGAACGCGGCAGCCCCGATACGATGGTGATCACGATTTTACCGACACCCTTCCACGGGCCTGATTTCCTTAAGCCCAACCGCCAAACTAGCAGGATACGGTGGTCATCCACAATGC
Source organism: uncultured Acidobacteriaceae bacterium (assembly GCA_963818935.1). GTDB lineage: Bacteria > Acidobacteriota > Terriglobia > Terriglobales > Acidobacteriaceae > Sulfotelmatobacter. The sequence goes on along the minus strand of CAWFUK010000012.1, from coordinate 25,660 downwards.
CTGAGCCCTGCCCCTGACCCATCCTAATCATTTCACTCGCATCAGATAGTCCGTAGAATCTTCCCAGATACCGCGAAGGTAATAAACGATGACAAAATCATGGCGTAATGCCGCAGTTTGTAGAATTATTTTGGTGGCTTTTTTATTTCCCGCTTCCCTGCTGGCCGAACCGGTGACCCTCCACCGCGCCGTTGACCTCGCCCTGAAACATGCCACCGGCATCAGCATTTCCGCAGCCGACGAACAGCGCGCTTCAGCAGGCTATCGCGAGCTGCGCAACAGCTATATTCCACAACTCAATGCCGGCGCGGGCATCGGATGGTCTGACGGTTTCCCCTTGAGCCTCGAAGGCGCGGCGCCATCGCTCTTCAACGTGAATGCGCAATCGGCGCTTCTCAATCCGGCGCTGAAAGACTTCATCCGCTCCGCCCAATCCGAAGAAAAAGTCAGTCTTCTTCGCACCAAAGATCAGCGCAATCAAGTCATTCAAGATACGGTTCTCAGCTACGCCGAACTCGCCAAGTGGGAACAGCGTTTGAGCCGCTTGCGCGAAGTGCAATCAGCGGCACAACAAACCGAAACTGCGGTTTCCGATCGCCTCAAAGAAGGCATCGACAGCGAACTCGATTTGACCCAAGCCAAATTATCCGTAGCACGCGTTCGCTTGCGCATCGCCGAAGCCTCGGGCGCAGCCGATGTTCTGCGCGAACGTCTTTCCCATCTCACCGGGTTGCCGGCGGCAACCTTCGAAACCGATGCTGATTCGATTCCGGCTTTACCCGCGATTAAAACGGAGGACGAATCCATCGCGAAATCCACGGACGCAAATCCAACCGTGCAAGCCGCCGTGGAACATGCCCGTGCGCAATTTTTGAAATTGTATGGAGAAAAAAGGTCGCTGTGGCCCAGCATCGACTTCGCCGCCCAGTACGCCAACCTCGCGAGCTATAACAACTATGAGAACTATTACAAACACTTCCAGCCTAACAACGCGACCGTCGGAATCGCACTCCATTTGCCGTTCCTGAACCTCGCCCAGCACGCGCGAGTTGAAGAAGCCGAGTCGGACGCCCGGAAAGCCACCAAGGAGGCCGAAGCCACACGCAATCAGGTCTCCGAAGAGACCTTGCGCCTGGAGCGCTCCGTCACCCAGATGCAAGCCGCCCGAGACGTAGCTCAACTGGAATACGAAATCGCGCAGAAGAATATCGAAGCCATACGCACGAAAATGGAGTCCTCCACCGCCAATCTGCACGACCTGGATAACGCTCAGTCGCAGGCGAGCGAGCGGCTGATCAGCTTGCAGGACATTACATTCGAATTAGAACGCAGCCAAGTCGCATTAATGCGCGCCGAGGGCAATCTGGAGGGCTGGGCCTTAGGGAACAAATGACTCTTTTGCGCCATTCGCTGCATCAAAAGCCATGTTCGACGAAGAACCTGCATAAACACTGCTTTTGAACCGCATCCGGCGCAGGTGGATGTTAAAATATTCAATAGTCAATATGCCCCTTAAAACACTGTTTCTAAATCCTCCTTCTTTCGAAAACTTCGACGGCGGGGCTGGTTCCCGTTGGCCCGCGACCCGTGAAATCGAGTCCTATTGGTACCCGGTATGGCTGGCGTACCCTGCCGGTATGCTGGAGGGCGCGCGCCTGCTGGATGCGCCACCCCACTACATTTCTGCCGAGCAGACCATTGAGATCGCCAAGGATTATGAATTCCTGGTGCTGTTTACCTCGACTCCGGGGTTTCCGGGAGATATTGGTCTGGCCAAGGCGATTAAAGCCTCGAATCCAAAGATCAAGATTGCTTTTGTCGGCCCGCACGTCAGCGTGTTGCCGGAGAAATCGTTGCGCGATTGTCCCGCGATCGATTTTGTGGCGCGCAAGGAGTTCGATTACGCGGTGGTCGATTACGCCAAGGGCAAGCCGCTGGAGGAGATTCCCGGAGTTTCGTTCTTGAAAGATGGCAAGGTGGTGCACAATCCGGATGCACCGCAGATTCAGAATCTCGATGCGCTGCCGCACGTGACCGACGTATACAAGCGCGATCTCGACGTTACTCGCTACAACGTGCCGTTTTTGCTGAACCCCTATGTTTCGCTTTACACCACGCGCGGCTGCCCGGCGCAGTGCACATTCTGTTTGTGGCCGCAGACCTTGAGCGGACATCCGTGGCGCAAGCGGTCTACCGACGACGTTGCCGCTGAGATGTCGAAGGTCAAAGAGTACTGGCCGGAAGTAAAAGAGTTCTTCTTTGACGATGACACTTTCAACATTCAGAAGGCGCGGACGATTGAACTCTGCGCCAAGCTGAAGCCGCTCGGCCTGACGTGGTCTTGCACGTCACGCGTGACCACCGACTACGAAACCCTGAAGGCGATGAAAGAAGCGGGATGCCGCCTGCTGATCGTTGGCTACGAATCCGGCGACCAGCAGATTCTGAAAAACATCAAGAAGGGCGCAACCGTCGAACGCGCGCGGCAGTTCACCAAAGATTGTCACAAGCTGGGCCTGGTGATCCACGGCGACTTCATCATGGGACTGCCGGGCGAGACTCACGAGACCATCAACAACACCATTAAGTTTGCCAAAGAGCTGGATGTGGAAACCATCCAGGTTTCGGTGGCGCACGCCTATCCCGGAACCGAGCTCTATGACTACGCGGTGAAGAATGGTTTCATGGTGGGCGACAACAAAATGGTGGACGAGGGCGGTCATCAACTGGCGCACATCCAATATCCGGGCCTTCCCGCGGATGACATCCTTTCGGCGGTGCATCGCTTCTACGATGAATATTATTTCCGGCCCAAAGCAGTGTTCCGCATTTTGAAGAAAGCTGCCTTCGACAGCAACGACCGCAAGCGGCTCTACAAGGAAGCGAAAACCTTCCTGAAGTTGCGTTCGCAGCGCAACAAAATGGTCAAGCAGCATAACGACGAGGCCGCGGCGGAACTCGCCAAAGCGTAAACCGGTAATTTCTGATGGTTGATGGCTGATGGTTGACGAATCGGGTTGCAGGCAGCAACAAAACATCAGCCATCAGCAATTCTTGTAATCGCAATCGAAGGCAACACCGAATCTGCCGTGACTTTTCGAAAATATCTTGTGCTGGCGGGGGTCACGGTGTTTGCCGCGGCCGGAGACTCGATGCTCTCGCACGGCATGAAGCAGACCGGCAACATTTCCATCCATCATCTGCAAGGCGTGATCTTCGCGATATTGAATCCCTGGGTCGCGGTCGGAATTCTTCTCCTGCTCGCCTTCTTCGCAACCTACATGACCGCGCTCTCGTGGGCCGATCTCACCTACGTTCTGCCGGCGACGTCGCTGGGCTATGTAATTTTGGCGCTGGTGGCACGCTTCGTGCTCCATGAACACGTGAGCCCGATGCGCTGGTTGGGGATTGCACTGATAACCGGCGGCGTGGGATTCATCGCGGGTGGGCCTGAGATTACGGTGCATCCCGCGAAGTCTTCCCTGTCCGATGCAGATGCGCCGGGGACACCCGAGCTGGAAATTGCCAGCAAAGCGGGCGAGCGAGCATGAAAACCGTCTACACCTGGAGCGCCATTCTCGCCATCGTCTTCGCGTCGGTGGTCGGCGATGTGCTGCTGGCTCGAGCCATGAAGCAGGTCGGCGACCTCGGCGAACTGCGGCGGCGCATCGGCCTGTGGGCCCTCATCGCGCGCATCCTGGAAAATCCTGTCTTTTTGCTCGGCGTCACTGCCATGGCCGTAGCTTTTTTCAGCCTGCTCTTCGCCCTCTCCTGGGGAGACGTAAGCCTCGTCGCTCCCGCCGCCGCTTCCCTCACCTTCATCGGCAACGCCATCGCGGCAAAAATCTTCCTGCATGAACATGTAGATCGTCGCCGCTGGATCGCCGCCGGGTTAGTTGCGGCAGGCGTAGCGCTGCTGGCCGGTTAGGTCCAATCCACCCTTAGATTCCGCCGCGTTACCCGATGTGGCGCAGGCCCTCCACGATAGGTTTGTGGGAGACGCGGTGAGCGGGCCCTATCGCGCTCATGCAGCCGACGATTACGGCCACCAGCAAGCAGAAAAAGACCGTCGGCCACTTTAATTTCAGAAGAACCTGGAACCCTTCTCCGCCAGCCGTGTGCACGATGGCATAGATCATGGCGAAAGCAGCCAGTGAGGCTAGCAGGCATCCGACGACGCATAGCCCGACCGACTCGCCCATCATCAAAGATTCCAGCGTTCGCGGCGCGAATCCCAGCGAGCGCAGCACGGCCACTTCGCGGGTGCGCTCGCGAATCGACATGGCGATGGCATTGGCCGACGTTAGCAGCATCGCGAATAACACCGCAAGGCAAATGCTGAGGATGAATACGCGCACGTTGCCAATGGCATTGATAATGTCGATGTTGAAGGCTCTCTCGGCCTCGGTGCGGGTAGGCACAGGGGCATTGCGAAACAGAGCGTCCACCGATTTGGCGATGGCTCCCACATTTTGCGGGGAGTCTGCCAGGATCAGGAACACTTGAGTTTGGCCACTGTGAGCCGAGCGCTCGACGGCTTCCCAGTTAAAAAATAGCGGCCCGCTGGGCATGGACGAAGTGTAGATTCCGCGCAGATTCAATTCGATATTAAGATCGTGGCGCACGCCTTCGAGGGCGATACGATCGCCAATCTTCCAATCCAATTTACGGGCAAGATCGATGCTGGCAATCGCTCCGGAAGGATCGCGCTGCCAGGCGGCGACCTGGTCCGGCGGCAGTTGTATGTCTTGGTAGATAGCAAGAAACGTCTTGGGGTCGGTACCGAACTGGCCGAAATTGTCTTTACCTTCGCCGCTTTTATAGGCGCCATCGAAGCCGTTAATGGGCGCGACCTTGGCCACTCCCGGAACGCTCGCTATCTTCTCGCGATAGGAACTGGGCATGGAAAGGAACAAAGAAACGCGGTGGCGGCAGATCAGGCGAAGCGCGGACTTCGACGTCCAGGGGTCCACGTAGAGGCTGTGCCAGATCGTGATCATGAAGATTAGCAAGAGAAACGAAAAGGCGAGGCTGATCGCGCAGAGGAGACTGCGGCGCCGGTTGCGCAGAATGTTTCGAACCACAAAGGTGGAGAGAGTCATTCCGCCCGCCTATTTTTGCTGAATGGATTCGAGATAACGCGTGATCGCGTCGAGCCGGACTTCGCCCCAATCCTGGTCGGCGTCGATCTCGTGGAAGATCGGCCCCCAGATCGGCATCTGTCGGCTACCGTGGGATGCAGACAGTGGCGCAGTTCCTGCGATCAGATCGCGGATGCGTTTGGCAGGAAACTTACCACCGTTTTTTTTCGAGATGAGCGTCAGATCAGGGACGGCGTTCTTTAACGCGGCAGCGGCTGGACCTTGCCCGCGTCCATCGGCACCGTGGCATGCGGCGCAATGACGTTGAAAAATTTTCGCTCCGTCGAAGGGACTGCAGGCTGCGCGATTCTTGTCCAAGGTGCCCGCGAGCTTCGGGCCTTGGCTCAGATCAGCCAATGGCAAGAACAGAAGTAGCGTGAGAATCAGGCTTGGGCGCATGGTTGACGACCTTTGATGCGGAGTCACAGCGACGGCGCTCTGATGGCCCGGACTGATTTTCGTATCAGCTCCGCCGTCTGTCTGTGCGGTGCGGCACCGGGCTGGGTGATGGCGCCCGAGTGGCAGGCCTGGCGCTAAACCTGCTTCTCAAACCAGCCGGCGTCCAGCTCGAGGAACTCCTGCACGATCGGCTCGGTGGATTTTTCCATTTCGGCGTAGGTACCAAAGAAAATCGCCCGGCCTTCGTACAAGAAGACCACGCGATCGGCCAGTTTCTGCGCCAGCCGCATGTCGTGGGTTACTACGATGCTGGTGAGGTTCAGTTGCAGCTTGAGGCGCTTGATGAGATCGCCCAGCAGTTGCGCCATGAGCGGGTCGACCATGGTGGTGGGCTCGTCATACAGGATGCATTCGGGACGCGCCGCCAAGGCGCGGGCGATCGCGACCGAGCGCTTCATACCCGTCGAGAGATCGGAAGGCAGCAGGTCGCGCATCTCCTGCACGCCAACCATCTTCAGCAGCCCGTCGACGATCTGCATGATCTGATCTTCGGAGAGTCCGCCCGCTTCGCGCAGCGGAAAGGCAACGTTTTCGCCGACCGTGAGTGAATCGAAGAGGGCTCCGTTCTGAAAAACCATGGTGACTTTTTTCCTGATGGCTTCCATCTGCTCTTCGTTGAAATCGGTGATGTCTTCGCCGGCGACGATCACGCGGCCGGAATCGGCCTTAAGAAATCCCATGAGCAATTGCAGCGAAACCGATTTGCCAACCCCGCTGCGGCCGAGAATGCAGACGGTCTCGCCGGGCATCACGTTGAAGCTGACGCGGTCGAGTACCTTATTGTCGCCGAAGGCTTTCGAGACCTCGCGAAACTCGATATAGGGCTGCTTCGTCTCGCCGTTCGAAGGTGGATTCTCGATCGCCATACGTCAGGATAAATCAGGATCAGGATAAATCAGATTCCGCGTCTCTCTTCCGCAAGATCTTCGGGGGTGTTCAGGTTGCGGAAGATGGTTGGGGAAAATCCGGCGGCTTCCAATTCTGGCGCTTCGATCACGCGGGTTGGAACTTCCTCGAAGAGTATATCGATTCGATTGCGTCCGCTTCGCAGAGCCTTTTCGGCCGGGACGGCGAATTCCGGGCGGTAAATGGCGCACAGCGGCTGCCGGCGCCCATCGGCAACGGGAAGCGTAACCACTGCTTCGGGCGCGTCGTGTGCCCGGCGGGTTAAGTATTGCAGAAAGGCCGGCGAGAGAAACGGCGTGTCCACGGCAAGCATCAAGTTTAGTTCGGTTGCGGAAGCCTGTAACGCGGCGTGAATTCCGCCCAGAGGACCGCAGCCAGGGAATATGTCTTCGATCACCGGAGCGAAGGCCGCGAACTTCTCCGGACTTCCTACGATACGCACGTTGGCCGTGAGCGAGCGGGCGAGGTCGAGCGCACGCGCCAGCAGCGTGCGTCCATTGTGGGCTACGAAGGCCTTGTCCCGGCCCATGCGAGTGCTTTTGCCCCCGGCCAGGATGAAGGCTGTCACGTCGCGTGCGGCTTCCATGGGGGGATGATACATGGCCGGCGCGATGGCTGGTTTCATGCACAAATTCACGAATCTCCTGAGCACTCCCCAGCCCAGGCTACTGTCGATCCCTGATTACTTCGCGACTGTCCGGAAGGTAGCCCGAAGGTAACCTATCCAAAACTCCCGCTTCGGGAGATGATGACTTTCAGCCCATCAGTAATCGGGCTTGGGTTACCCACATGCCGCAGAAGATTATGGATGTGCTAATGCTGGGGCGTTGCTCGCACGAGTTTTCGTGGCCGCGGCGCGGCGACGATGGCGATTACTACCAGGTTTGCCTCTTGTGCGCTGCGGAGTACAAGTATGACTGGACGACCATGCGCCGCACCCAGCGCGTGGAGCACGCTAAGCCTGACGTTATCGTCCGGCGTAGTCATGCGCGCGAGAAGCGGCCTTCGTGGACGCCGCGCGCACGGCGTTTGAAAATCGACACGGCGCTTCGCTACCGGGTGAACAATACCAGCACCTGGTTTGAGGGAACGATCGACAACCTCAGCCAGACCGGTCTGCTCTTCCATGGCGCACAACATTTGCCGGTCAATGCCTTGATCGAGTTGGTATTCGAGATGCCGGAAGAAATCTCCGGCCAGAAGAATCGCAAGGTGCTCTGCCAGGGCCGAGTTATACGGGGCGAAGAACAAAGCAGCAAGGCGGCCGAGCAGTACAAAGACACCGAGGATGGCGCCGGACTTCTGGCTGCCTCGATCGTGGATTACAAGTTCGTGCAATAGTTCACAACGGCTGGCCCAGGCGTAGCTATCTTCCAATAACCGCCGTAACTTTTTCCTGCTGAGATCGTCTTTCCTTCGTCGTACACTCTGGGTGCAAGGAAACGTACCTGGACCAACTCCGCATGCCTCCGATTACAGCTCTGCTGCACTGTTCGAATGATGCCTTACGGCTGGGGCGGACGCTCGAAATGCTGCTTCCCTGCTCCGAAATTCTAGTTATCGATCATCACTCTTCCGACCGCACCAAGCTGGTTGCGCACCACTACGGAGCACGCGTGTTGGAAGCTGAGATCAATTCGGACGCCGATCAGTCGATCTATCTGGCCAGCCATGATTGGATTCTCTGCATGCATCCGGGGGAATCGATTACTGAGAGTTTGCAGGCCAGCTTGTTTGAATTTAGCGCTCTGGCCGGCGGCAGCGTGAAGGGCGCGGCGTTCTCGGTTTTCGTGCGGGAGCAGGCTGCGGACGGGGGTTGGCAGGAGTCGCCGCAGCGGGAAACACGGCTGGTTCCGCGTGGCCGGAATCTGTGGCGAGGCGGCCTCCCCGCCGATGAGCCCTCTGCGGCCGCGCTCGAGGGAGAGCTGTTGCGATTTGTATGGCCGTAAATCTGCGGCCAGCCTAGGGCGTTTAACAGGCTGCTGAAAAACTCCGGTTACGTCATATTTTGGGAAGGGCACGACTTCAGTCGTGCCGTTAAGCCCTTCAACACCCACCGCGCTTTAGCGCCTGCGGGCTGCTTTCGGCATAAGCAGCGAGTCTTTCAGCAGTCTGTTAAAGCGCCGAGGCCGCGAAGACTCGCCCAATTTCGGCATTAAATTGTTCGATCCACCTCTGACCCATCGTCCTTCCGGACAGTGACTTCAGTACCTTAGTCGGCACGCCAAGCCCGACTTATAATCCTCACAAGGTGCGGCGAGTTTCTCGTTCTTCATGAGAGCGCCTCTATCATTGTGGATCCATTCATTGCATTGGCGATCTTTTTCCTGGGGCTGTGCTTTGGCAGCTTTCTGAACGTGTGTATTTATCGCCTGCCCCTGGATTTATCGGTGGTGACGCCGCGTTCGGCGTGCCCGCGGTGCAAGCGTCCGATCGCCTTCTACGACAATATGCCGGTGATCAGTTGGCTGATTTTGCGCGGCCGCTGCCGGCATTGCAAGGCGGCGATTTCCCCGCGCTACCTGGTCGTCGAGTTGCTGACGGGGTGTCTCTTTCTCGGAACTTACGCCTACTTCGGCTTGACTCTCGAAACCTTGAAATACTGCGTTTTTGGATTTCTACTGCTCGGCCTCATCTTCACTGATGCAGAAACCAAACTGCTGCCCGACAAGTTGACTGTTCCCGGCCTGGCGCTGGGCGTGCTGTTCAGCTTGCTCGTCCCAGTGCATGACGTGGCTTCGCAGTTTCTTCCCGGAGTGCTGAATCTTCCCTTCAGTGCCGACCTTACGGTTCGCATTCTTTCGCTGCTCGATTCGCTGCTGGGCGCGGCGCTGGGAGCGTCCTTTATTTACGGCGCAGGGGCGGCGTATCTGCGCTGGCGGGGCGCCGAAGGCATGGGATTTGGCGACGTGAAGCTGATGGCGATGGTCGGCGCATTTCTCGGAATCAAGCTCACCATCTTCACCATCTTCGCAGCATCGCTGGCGGGGTCATTGTTTGGCATCGCTACTGTGATGGTGGTATGGGTTAAGCGCACGCACCGCTTCGCTCGCCGTTTCGCAACGTTGAAGGCGGCACGGCAACGCGGATGGCAATCCGCGCAGATGGTTTACCGGCATTACCAGATGCCCTTCGGAGTTTTCCTGGGCAGTATGGCGCTGCTGGCGCTGTTTGTGGGTAATCAAGCTTTGAGTTGGTACGGAAAGTTATGGTGAAACTGCTGGCCAATCCGCTATTGCTGCGCGCCGTGCTGGTTTTTCTTTCGGCTGGCGGCGCCTTTGTAATCGGCATCGCATTGATCCGGCGATTGCGCCAGAACCTCGCTGCGGAAGCCGAGCTCGACGCCGTGGCGCCCAAGCTCGATAACCTGCCGCTGCATCTTTACAACACGGTGATCCAGCAATTGAAGCAACAGAAGCACGAACTGCAAGTGCAGAATCAGGCCGAACAGCGCCGCGCCCGCACCACGGAAAACTTCAGCCAGGCGGTGCTTTCCAATCTTTCCTCCGGCGTGCTGGTCTTCGGCGTGAATGGACTGGTGAAGCAGGCCAATCCTGCCGCGAAACAGATTTTGGGTTTCTCCTCGCCCGCGGGCATGAGCGCGGAAGATATCTTTCGGACTTCTGCGTGCTCAAGCGCCTGCACAAGCAATGAAGCGGTCGCCAGCAAGGTTTCTGACGAAGTGAACGCTGTGTTGCGCGAAGGCAGCAAGTGCCGTCAGATCGAAGCCGACTACGCCACACCCGCCGGCGAGAAACTTCGCCTGGCGGTCACGGTCTCGCCGGTTCCGGCGGTCGATGGCGGACTACTTGGCGCCGCCTGCCTGGTCAGCGACCGCAGCGAGTTTGAGAGGATTCGCCAGCAGCAGCAGTTGCAGAGCGAGATTTCCGCCGAAATGGCGCTGGAGCTGCGCACTTCGCTGGCTACGATTTCCGGATACGCGCAACAGTTGGCGCGAAACCGTGACCCGCAACTAGCTCCGCAATTGGCCGCAGACATTGCCGGAGAAGCCGCGCGTCTCGACCGGCATATCGGGGGATTTCTGGCGGCGAAACATAACGCCCGCGGATTGGCCAAAGGCGCCAGTGCGGGGCATTAGGATTCGAACTTGAGATTTGAGATCGTGCGATAGGACGGGTAACGCAAGTTCAAACAGAGGATGACACTATGAAGCGAATCATTCGGCAAGTGGTAATCGCGTTGTCAACTTTGCTGCTCGCATCGCTCGCTGGAGCGCAGTCGGCGCCAGCGCCGGCGCAAGCCCAGGATCAGTCTTCGCTCGGCGACTATGCCCGCAAGGTTCGCAAGGATCCCGTCGCCAAGGCGAGGCCTAAGGTCTTCGACAACGATAATCTTCCGACGGATGAAAAGCTCTCGGTGGTTGGACAGAAGGCGCCCGAGACTGCGGCCGTCGTAGACGACAGAAACAAGGACAAGGACGCAGCCGCGAAGACTTCCGATGATGATGCTAAGAAGCAGGCCCTGATGAAAGAATGGCAGGGAAAACTGAGCGCCCAGAAAGACACGATTGACCTGGCTTCGCGCGAACTCGACGTGTTGCAGCGCGAATATCAGCTTCGCGCCGCAGTGATGTATGCCGACGCGGGTAACCGTCTGCGCAACGCGGCTACTTGGGATAAGGAAGACGCCGACTACAAGCAGAAGATCGCCGACAAGCAAAAATCCGTCGATGACGCCAAGCAGAAACTCAGCGACTTGCAGGAACAGGCGCGCAAGGCAGGGGTGCCGGCGGGGATGATTGAGTAGGAAAACCACCACCCAGCACCTGATTTACGAAACGACCTACTCAAACAAGAACGCCAGCATGCGGCTGGCGTTTTTCTTTTCAGCTGGTTTTCTCCTTGGACCGCGCCTTCTGGCGTAGTCGGACCAGTTGCTTGTGGTGATGCATGCCGTGCACCGCATGGAATTTTCTCCACTGCGTCGCGGTCAGCGGACCCAGAATCGGATGATCCAGCAACTGGACGCCACGACCGAAGTGGGCCTCGCATTGGGCGATGATGGCGTCCATGGCCTGAATCTTTTCCGCGAGTTCGTTCCGCACCTTCTCCGCGCCCAAGCCTTTGGGCCGCGTTGTCTCAGGCGCCTGGCGGCCTTCGGGCATGTAGTTAAAGCCCAAGACTACAAGTTTGCGCACGTGATGTCTCAACGAGCCTGGGGTCGCCAGCGGCTTGTCGGCAGCAAATACGCGATCGAATCCTTTGATGGTTCCGGTATAGGTGAGATACAAATGCTCGAGGACTTCTGCGGCGGACCACTTCTTTGGAGGATGCCAGTTCAACTGCTCGCTGGACATGCCGCTCACGGCCGATTCCAGGGCCTGTTTCAATCGTTCCAGACGGGCGTCCATCGCGCCTTCCCCCCGCACTTTCTAGGATCCTGCTCTCGCGCTGCCGCGCGCTTCAGGTAGAATGTTGCGCGACCCTTAAGACATTTCATTTATAACAGGAAGGTCGCCCGGAGGATGTGGAACAGTATGAGATTAGCACGCTTACCCTTGGTTCTTGCGGCAACGCTGGTGACTCTCGCAATGTTTGCCGGTTGCACTTCGAACCCGAGCAAACCCGCCGAGGCCAAGCCGGAAGTGAAGGCGCCTGAACTGCTCACCGGACGAGCCGCTTTTTATAGGACCTTTATCGCTGCCCGCAACTACGCTGGCGACGTCAAGCCTTTCCGCATCGAGTCCACTCCCAGCCCCGAAAGCAACGGCCAGGATGGCAAGGCGGCGATCTGGCGGGTCGGCTACGCCTCGGCCCTGCAGCGCGGGGTGAAACCTTTCTTCTGGTCCGGCAGCAATGCCCCCGATGCGCCGTCCCGCGGCGTCTCGCCCGGCAATGAAGATGTGTACAACCCGAACAATGCGTCCACCCAGGTGTTCGATCCGGCCTACCTTAAAATCGACTCCGACCAGGCTTTCACCGAGGCGCAAAAACACGGCGGCGCGAAGCTTCTGGAAAAAGATCCCAACACGCCTGTGCGTTACATCTGCGACTGGAATCACAATACCAACGAACTGGCATGGCACGTGGTCTATGGCGATACTCCGGAAACCGCCAGGCTGACCGTATCCATAAATGCTTCGACCGGCGAATTCATTCGTGTGGAGAAATAATCTTGAGCGAAGTCCCTTTGCAGGGCGTGGTTCTGAGAATAGAAGTGCACGATCAGCGAGAAAGGCGGGCCGTTGCCCAGGCAGCCTGACCCTCAACTAGAACGGCGCATCCTCGAAGCCGCATGCCGACTGTGGTCGCGAGGAGGAGAGAAGTCCCTCACCATGCGCGCGGTTGCTCGCGCCGCCGGAACCACTACCCCGACTGTCTATGAGCGTTACCACGACCGGGAGGATATTCTACGCGCTCTGCGCATGAAGACCCGGCGCGAGCTTTTCGCCGCCATCAGCGCAACCCGCTCCCTGGCGCAGGCCTGCCGAAAATATCTCGAGTTCGCCATGGACCATCGCCACGCCTACGAAGTGCTGTTCGACGGATTTGCCGAGCCTCCCTCGCTCTACGAGCCTTGGCCCACCTTCAACTTAATGCGCGTACGTCTGACCAAGCGATTGGGAGGGACTCCGCGCACTCACACTCGCCTCATGCTCTCGCTATGGTCACTGATGCATGGCACGGCGATGCTTCTGATCCGCGGAGGAGCCGTTGGCCAGCTGCAAACGCAGATGTTTCATGCCTGCCTGGATGCGGTAGAAGCTGTGGTTACGCAGGCTGAGCGCGTGGGAAGCCAGGGATGTTCTGGACCGAAATGGCCGGCCGACTTGATTCTTGGAGAAGCTACGCAGAGTAAAGTTGGTGGCAAAGGAAACCAGAAAAGGCTCAGGGCAAAGCCGGGAGGCCGGAACGGCAATGGGTCGAAGACTTAAGCTAAAATCCGGCTGCAAGACCTCAGAACCAGGCCACGATCCCCTCGATGTTCGGCCGAACTATAGCCGGCATCTAAACGCTCTTACTGCGGCTGTCCCGCATTCTGCGCTTTCAAGCGTTCGATCGCCCTCTGCGCTTCTGGCGCTTCCGGACCGTGGGGCAGAATCTTCAGGTAGCTTTCGTACTCAGCGCGGGCGCCATCTAGAATTCCTAACTTCTCCAGGCAAACCGCCAGCCGGATGGTCGCTACCGCGTCGTTGTCTTTGTAACGCAATGCCTCGCGATAGCGGTCTTCGGCGGCACGGTAGTTCTTGCGCTTGAAATAAAAATCGCCCACCTCGACGTCTTTTGCCGCCTTGTGCGGGTCCCAACTCTGCAGCTCGGTGATCCCGCCCGGAGCCAAATCGGAAGCGACTGCGGCGGAACTCTGCGGATGCCTCTTGTCATCGTCCGCGGGCGGACTCAAGTCGATCTGTGTGTCTTTACTGGAACTTTCTCCGACGCCCGCACCCAAATCGTCAGCCTGAACCGTATCAGAGCGCGGTGGCGCAAGATTCGGTCCTTTGGGCGCTGGAGCCGAAGGAGTAGCTGCCTTCGGATCATCTTCGGGAAACGAGAGATCGTGGGATAAGTCACCAGCCGCTGGCTGATTTGGAGGCGTGGACGGTTTCGACGGCGTCGAGGCTGCTGGTGCCGAGGACGGAGCTTGCGCTTGCGACGAGCCAGGCTGCGCGGGAGCCTGCTGAGCCGCGAGCCCGCCAGAGAATCCCAAGAGCAGGCAAAAGTAAAGCCAACGATGCATATTCCCCATTTTACCGCTTGCACGAGGTCAGAATTCACGCCAACAAAAAACAGGCCGCTCAGGGGAGGCTCCGAGCGGCCTGTTTGGCGAACTCCTCCGAGGAGGGAGGAGAAATTTGAGGCGATTGCGCGGCGTCTGAGCCGCGCGCCGAAATCCCGAGCCAAACGAGGGATTCCGAATTTACATCGACGACGGATTATTTTGTCCCGTGGTTGCCGGCGCGGCTGGCTGATTGGTGTCGCCGACCGTGTTCGTCATGAGGCGAACGTCGACGCGGCGGTTATCGGCGCGGCCCTGCTTCGTGTTGTTGCTCTCGACCGGCTTATCTTTGCCCAGCCCGATCACGTAAATTTTGTGCGCCGGAACGTTGTATTTCGACGCCAGATATTGAATGACGGAGTTGGCGCGGCGCTGGCTCAATTCATAGTTGTAATCGGCAGAACCGACGGAATCCGTGCTGCCTTCCAGCGCAATGATGTAGCCCTTGGTGCTGGCAATGTTCCCTGCCAGCTGATCCAGAGACTCTTTGGCCTGAGCTGTCAGATTGTCCTTGTTGAAACCAAACTTCACCGAAGTTTCCGCCACGGGACGATAGTTATCCAGGTTGGCGACCTGATTGGTCAGCACGCCCACGCGATTGTTGGCGGCATCGGCCACCTGTTGCGCCGAAGTTGCATTCTGATTGGCGGCCTGCGCCTTTTGCTCGACATCGGCTGTCTTCGCATTCACGGCGGCGATGCTGGCCTGCGCCCGGGCATCGACATCCTTAATGTCTTTGCTGTTCTTCGCCGTCATATCATCGAGTTCGTTGGTCTTGTTGATGAGCGGCGTGGTCTGTTGCTTGACGTAGTTCTTGCTGGTGCAGCCAACAGTGGCGGCCATGGCAACTGCGAGAAAAATTGCTAACGAAGTGCGATTCATAGAGGAGAGGCTCCTTAATGTCTTGTCTCAGCGCGAACGCTTCTCGCCGCGCTCCAATCTTAGATGTATTCCTGCCCGGGGACGCACAACCACCACTCAACCGTCCCGGATTTATCTTTTGCACGGGACGTGCCAGTTTCCCACCTTGGCACTGACCGTCCTAAGTATATACATTTTCAGTAGCTTGCGAACCCCGCAATTGCCATGAACCAAGAATTGAACCCTCTGGGACAGCGCAAAGCCCACATTGGTGGTGGAAATTTTATACGCTTCGGCTCAGATTTTGACCGCGATTTCAGTGGGCTCGGGGCGGACAGATGAGTGGAATGATTTCCCTTTTATTCTTGCGATAGACGCGGAAATCGGCTTCGTCAACCGTTATAACGGAGTGATGGGGATAGAGTTCACTCATCCGCACCAGGCAGAGATCGGCCAAGTCCGGCTTGCGATCAGCGTAGCGGCGCGCTAACTCGCGCAACTGCGGAATGTTCTCCATAAAATCGAACGCGACTTGCAAGAGTCCGTCCTCCACCAACGACAGCACGTAGGAACTCGATTCCAGGTGAAATGCCGCTTCGGCCAGAACTGCCTCACAGGTGAGTAAAGGCCCAGTAATTCGCTTTCCCACATCGAGAGCCCACGCGTGGTGCTGGTCGTTCTTTCTGGCAAAAGCCACGATCAAGCCCGTGTCCGCGATTCCCTTCATGTACGGGAGAAACCCTTGCGGGAAGAAACATCGGGCGGCCCGCCCGTGATCGCGCCAGCATGCCGCATGAACCGCTGCTTTCCTCCGTTAGACTTAGCGCTCTCAAGTTGTTCGCGCACCAGCCGGCCCATCGGAATCCCGGTCCGCTGCGACGTTTCCTTCAGCCAGGAAAGGAGTTCGTCCGTCAGACGTATTGTCAGTGTGTGACTCATATTGCAATAGTGTAACACGCTCCTACAGCTGTCCCGCTTCGAAACTGGCTTGGCTTCATCCAATAAAATAGAACAATCCCCCTGTAAATGGACCTCCTTCAGAAAATTCGCACTATCCCCACCGAGCCCGGCGTGTATCTCTACAAAAACGCCGAAGGTGAGGTCATCTATGTCGGCAAGGCGAAAAACCTGCGTAGCCGCGTCTCCAGCTACTTTCACGAGGGCCGCTGGGAGGATACGAAAACCGGCAGCCTCGTGCGCGAAGCCGTCGATGTCGATTACATCGTCGTCGCCAATAACAAAGAGGCGCTCGCCCTCGAAAACAATCTCATCAAACAGCGCAAGCCCCGCTTCAATATCCTTCTGCGCGATGACAAAACTTACCCCTACGTCAAACTAACTCTCGGCGAGCACTGGCCGCGCGTCTACGTGACCCGCCGCCTGCGCAAAGATGGCAGCGCCTATTACGGACCGTACTTCCCTGCCAACCTCGCCTATCGTATCGTCGACCTGATTCACCGCAATTTTTTGATCCCCTCCTGCAAGGTCGATCTCACCCGCTTTCATCCCCGCCCCTGTTTGCAGTACTACATCAAGCGCTGCCTCGGTCCCTGCGTACAGGCGCTGACCACGCCCGACGCCTATCAGGAAGCCGTCCGCGACGTGAAACTTTTTCTGGAGGGCCGTCCCACCGATCTGAGCAAGTCGCTCCATCAGCGCATGGAACAAGCCGCCGCCGATCAGGAATACGAACGCGCCGCCCGCTACCGCGATCTGATCTCGACTGTCGAGCAGTTACAAGAGCGCCAGCGCATCGCCGCCGCCGAAGGCGACGACGCCGACGTCTTCGGCTACCACTACGAAAACGGCATGCTCGCTGTAAATCTCTTTCACATGCGCGCCGGCCGCATCCTCGACCGCCGCGAATTCTTTTGGGAAGATCTGCCCGAGATCGATAGTCCGAGGATGACTTGTCATCCTGAGCGAAGCGAAGGACCCATGCAGTCTGCTGATAGCACCGATACTGACTCCGCCAGGATTACCGTCAGCAACTCCACAGATCCTTCGGCCCGGACAGAACCCGGGCCTCAGGATGACAATACGGCGTCAAGCACTGACTTCCATCCCGGCGAATTCTTCTCCGCCCTGCTCAAGCAGCTCTACATCGGCCAGCCCTACGTTCCCCGCAATCTCTACGTTCCGGTCGATTTCGAAGATCGCCCTGCCCTTAAAGACCTGCTCTCCGAACAGATCGCCGAAAAAAATCCCCGCGCCGGACGCGTGAACATTCTCGTTCCCCAGCGTGGCGACAAGCGTTCCCTCATCGACCTAGCCGGCAACAACGCCAAACAATCCTACGATCAGCGCTTCCGTGTGCTGAAACCCAACGCCAAAGCCATTCAGGAAGAATTGCAAGAAGCTCTCAGCCTGCCCGATCCACCTAAGCGCATCGAGTGCTTCGACATTTCGCACATCCAGGGAGCCGAGACCGTCGCCTCCATGGTGGTGTGGGAAGACGGCAAGATGAAGAAATCGGATTACCGCAAATTCATCATTCGCACTGTCGAAGGCGTAGACGATTTCGCCTCCATGCGAGAAGTGGTCACCCGCCGCTACAAGCGCCTGCAGCAGGAAGAAAAAACCATGCCCAGCCTGGTGTTGATTGATGGCGGATTGGGCCAACTCCATGCCGCGGCCGAAGCCCTCGAATCATTGGAGATCATCAACCAACCGCTAGCCGCCATCGCCAAGCGCGAAGAAATTCTCTATGTCTACGGTCAGGAAAAAGATCCCATCGTGCTCGATCATCATTCGCCGGTGCTGCATCTGATTCAACAAATCCGCGACGAAGCCCACCGCTTCGCCGTAACATTCCACCGCAAACGCCGCCAGATGCGCGACCGCTCCACCGAGTTATTGGAGATCCCCGGCGTAGGCGCCAGCACAACCCGCCGCTTGCTGGAACACTTCGGCAGCCTGCAAGCGGTGAAACAGGCCGACGCTGCCGCGCTGTCGGCAGTGGTGACGAGGGTGCAGGCAGAGGCGATCACCAATCATTTTCGCAAGTAGAGCTTCTCACGTCGTGGTTGATCCGCGAAGTCTCAGCGCCGAACAAAGTACCGACGCGACGAGGATTTGAATTGGTAAGCAGGTTAGAGCACAATCAACTGACGATCCATGGAAGATGATCCCATCCCAGACCCCAGCTTTCTCGTTAAGGTTGGCGGCATGGTTGACAAATCGCATGTAAGCCTTGCGATATACGGAGACGGTTTGGACCCGCACTTCTTATCACGCGTGCTCGGCTGTGTCCCCACCCGGAGCCACAGGAAAGGCGATCGAAAAACGCCAACTTCACCTGAGTTTAAGACAGGAGCTTGGATCCTTACATTAGAAGGCAGGGCTCCGCGCGGTCCCAGCCACCTGATTGAGGAACTATTGCGGAGGCTTCCTTCAGACGGCGGAACATGGCGAATGTTGACGGAGAAATATAAGGTCTTCATTCTTGTGGCCGCTTATACAGGAGAGTGGAATCGAGGGTTCGATCTTCCCGCCGGGACAGTTGCGGCCCTGGCTCAAAGGAGCATCGGAGTCAGCTTCGACTTGTACTTTTACGGCGATAAGGAAGCAGTGGATCCCAATTAGCCCCAACGCGGCGCCGGTGCCTGATTTTAGCTTGAACGGAGCTCCGATTTCCCTACGCGCTCATGATCTGCGGCATCGCCTCAAAATGCGCGCCCCGCACACACAGCACCAGCGAATGCTGCAGCACCAGCGCCGCGATCCACATATCGTCCATTCCTACCGCCGCATCTCTTTATCGATGGCCTGTTGGTCGGATAACGCACGGTCGAAAGCCGCATCCTCCCGCCAAGAGCCCGCGATGTCGGAAAGATCGCGCTGTCGGCTGGAACGCCGACTTACTCCTACACCTCGGGCGAGCGCTTCGATGACTACTTCGTTTACGCTTTTGCCGCGCTCGCGAGCCTGCCTGCGCAGGGCTTCATCCAAAGAGACCGGAACGTTGCGGATTGTGTATTGCATACACTTATTGTAGGCATACGATGCAAGGGCATGCTGGGTCTCACTTCGGCTCCGGCCCGCTGTTCCCCATGTCCAGCACCACCTTCCAGCCCCCATCTTTCTGCTTCTTCCAGATGCTGGTGTATTTCCCGTGATCAACCGTGAGTTTCCCGTCTTTGTCTTTCGATCGATACTCGAACGTCCCGTAGGTGTAGCCCAGATCGCCCGACGCCGACATATCAGCCCCCACCGGAGTCCACGTCAGGTGATTCTCTTTTTGGTCGAGAAATCCCATACCCTTGGCGATGTTTACCTTGCCCTGAATGATCGGCCCCCCGTTCGGCAATTCGACAGAATCGTCGGCGTAGTAAGACAAATATCCTGCAGAGCCGCGTTCCGCCGCCGCCTTCATAAAATCCGCTTCCAGTTTCAGCAAAGTTCCCGTTCCAGTCGTGGACGACGCCGACGCCACCGGACGCGAGTTTGAAACCACCATCCCTACAACAAGGAATGCAATCGCCAGAGCGAAGAGAGAAGACCTCATAAGACCTCCATTGAATCCAGCTGAGCATTCTAACTCGCCCGCCGCGATTGGGTCGTCGGTAGCCTCACAAGGCATCTTGTGGTTCGATTCCAGCGTCGTTTGCTACACTAACGCTCACCCATGAATCGAAAACTCGCACTCTTTCTCGCGATGATCGCCCTCGGATCAGCTTCCCTTTTCGCCCAAACCGTAAACCCTCCCGACCTCGCCACTCCTCAGGAGAAGCACCTCCGCAACGTCCACCAGCTCACCTTCGGCGGACAAAATGCCGAAGCCTACTTCTCCGCCGACAACACCAAGCTGATCTTCCAGTCCTCGCACGGCGACGTGAAGTGCGATCAGATTTTCGTCATGAACATCGACGGCAGCGACATGCACATGGTCTCCACCGGCAAGGGGCGCACCACCTGCAGCTTCTTCTATCCCGACGGCAAGAAGATTCTGTTTTCCTCCACTCACCTGGCCAGCCCCGACTGTCCCCCGCGTCCTGATTTCTCCAAAGGCTACGTCTGGGCCGTCTATCCCGGATACGACATCTTCACCGCCAATCCCGACGGCTCCAACCTTCAGCAACTCACGAAAACGCCGGGCTACGACGCCGAAGCCACAATTTCACAAGACGGCAAGAAGATCGTCTTCACTTCCCTGCGCCACGGCGATCTCGACATCTACTCGATGGACTCCGACGGCTCCCACGCCAAACAACTCACGCATGAACTTGGCTACGATGGCGGCCCGGTTTTTTCTCCCGACCGCAAGTGGATCGTCTATCGCGCCTACCACCCCAAGACAGAAAAGGAAATCTCCGACTATAAGGATTTGCTGGCGCAGAACCTGATTCGCCCCACTTCGCTCGAGATCATGCTGATGAAGGCCGATGGCAGCGCCAAGCGCCAACTCACCAGCCTCGGCGCCGCCAGCTTCGGGCCGGCTTTCACCACCGACGGCAAGCGCATTATTTTTGCCTCGAACTATGATCCCGTCACGCACGACGTCGGTGGCATGGGCAACTTCGAACTGTGGCTCATCAATACCGATGGCAGCGGCCTCGAGCGCGTCACCTACAGCCCTGGCTTCGACGGCTTCCCCATGTTCAGTCCGGACGGAAAAAAGCTGGTATGGGCCTCCAACCGCAACGCCAAAGCCCCGCACGAAACTAATATTTTCATCGGAGATTGGGTGCCGTAGCGAATCGCCTCTCGTGCCGCGCCCTCGAGCAACTCTCGGCCTGCCCCATTTGGCGGCCGTAGTGCCAGACTTTATCGCCCATCGGATTGGCCAGATAGAAAATCTACGAATCGATCCGTCTCTTCCGTCGGCGCCTGCAGGACCCTAGCCTTGCTCGTCTTCTGCCGCGCGAACCAAACCACAATCCCGATCATCCCCAACCATCCCACGCAGCGCACCACCGCTGCGATCTTGGTGTCATAGTCCAGAACGCCAAGGTTCGAGAAGATTCGAAAGAAATCATGCTCGGCAAATTCGGGGTCGCCAGTCGTGACCAGCGGCAGCACCTGCGCCCGCGCATCTGCCATATAGGATGCGGTGTAAAGCCAGTTCTCGAAAAAGAAGAACAGGCAGAAAACGAAGGCTGCGGTTTCACGCCGCGTAAAGAAATAGACCGCCAGAAGAAACGGCACCATCCATTGCAGCAGTGTTCCTCCATAAAGGCACATGGTCGGCCCAAACCACGCGAAGAGATTGTGCCCGCCTTCGTGTACCACAAGATTCGCCGTATCAATAAACAGCATTCCGCCATGGGCGGAGAAGGCATAGGCCAGAAATCCTATATAGAAGACGAGCCATGCCACCAGCGCCGGACGCGAAACCGGTTGCCAGCGTTTATCGAAAACATCACCGCAAGCCGATTGCAGCGACGCTATGATTCCCGCTGTTCCCATCTTGTAATTCTAGGGACGCCGGAGCGTAGATGACAGGTTACGGATGGTGCGCAGCGCCTCGCGTCGCGGGGTCGCGGGATCGACTGCCATCGCGATCGCTTGTTTTCGCATCATCGGCGGCGGAGAGTCCGGGCAGGAATCCGGAAGGTCAGATTCCGGAGCAATTTCAGCAGATTCCGTAGCCGGCGCCATGTCCCGCGACCGCTGTTTTCGACCTGCTGGAGGTACTATAATGGGATTATCATGGCTAGCCTTAATCTTGAATCTCCATCGGTAACCGAAGTCTTGGCTCGTGTTCGCAATCTTGGATATGCCGCCTCTGGGCGGGTCCGCCTTTACGGTGAAGAATTTGAGGTTGTTTCCGACCCTTTTCCAGAGGCCAACGGCATTGCGGTTCACGTGACCTCGAAAAAGAATCGGACGATCCGGGTTTTGCGCCTGCCAGCTACCGTCCTTCAAAGTGTCCGGGGAACAAGCAAAAAAGTAGCCTGAGGCTCTCCCGCATTCCACATCGGATGACGTTCTAGCGCAAGGATCTCGCAAGCGGCTGTAGGGATTCCCTTTGCATCAGCCTATTTTCAGCCGCCTGACGGGTGCGTTGGAGATTGTTAACAAAGCGCTTGTGGCCCAGAAAACAGTACCCAAGTAACGCTTCTATCGAAGAAAATCAGCCGAAGGGCTTTTCGCTTGCCCTGCCACCAGCTTTCCACCCGAATCCCACCCGCTTCCCTATGTCGCTGATAGCTGACCGTTTCTGTCAACCCTCCTTGACGTTTTTGGGTGCAAGCGCACCCGCGGTAAGCGTTCTTTAGATTACTCAAGTTCCGCGGATCATTGAAAACCATGGGGATTCTTATCTCGGCCGGGGTCAATACGCTTCCTTCCGATTTGGCAGAACATTTGCATAAGAGAAAGCGTCTTTAATCATCCTGGCTACCCACCGAGCGGGACTAAAACTGGAGAGAATTTCAATGAAGAAGCAAAAAGGTTTCTCGTTAATTGAGTTGCTGATCGTCGTGGCCATCATCCTGATCATCGCAGCTATCGCTATTCCTAACTTGATGCGCGCCCGTATGGCCGCCAACGATTCGTCCGCGGCTGCTTCCGAGCACACCATCGTGGTCGGCGAAGTCGGCTACCTCGGCGCTTATCCCACAGTTGGCTACGGCACGCTGGCTCAGCTCGGTGGTGCGGCTACCCCTTGCATTCCGGCTCCGGCCAACGGCTGCTTGATCGATAACAACCTGGCCACCAACGGCGCCGGCAATGGTAAGAGCGGCTACACCTTCGCAGTGACGCCTGGCGGCACCGCCCTGACCGGTTGGAACTACTACACGACTGCTGTACCGTTGTCGAACGTGACCGGTACCAAGTCGTTCTGCGCCGGAGACGATGGCGTGGTCCGCACCGAGCCGAACGGCACCATCACGGCTGCGACCAGCTACGCGAACTGCCTGGCTCAGACCCCAATGAGCAACTAGTAGGTGATCGGAGGTTGAGGAGGTACAAAGCGAAAGGGGGCAGCGGACAAAATCCGCTGCCCCCTTTTCCTTTTCTTTTTCTTCAAAGAGCTTGGACCGGAACTCCGAATCAAAACGTTGCGGCTAGCCGCAAGAAATAACTTCTCGGGGGCCCGATGGCGTTGCCCGAAAACAACCCGCCGAAATCGATCACGTTGAGCCGGTTGTTAATATTCTCGGCATCGGCCTGGAAGTTCACGGTTAACTTTTCTGTTTTATAAAGCTGTGCGCCCACCGAAGCGTCCACCGACAGCGTGGGCTTAATCCGTCCGCTATCGAGGTTGATGCGGTCAAGAACCGCTGAACCATATTCCGCCAGCGCCTGCTGCGCGTTCCCATCGAAATCAAAGGGAAGCCCACTACCGTATTCCGCGCCGCCCGCAATCCACACACGCGAACTTAATTGATAGCGAATGCGCATCCGCGCGGTGTTGCGCTGGTCCTGCGAATCAGGAAAATGTCCCGTCAGCTGCGTCGTTGCCGCAACCGCATCCGTGCCCGTGAAAAGCCCTCCTGTCACAGGAAACCAGGCGTTACCCAACATGTAGGAGTAACTGAAAAAACCAGAGAAGCGCCCCCAGTGGGGCACTTCGAGCTTCCCTTCCGCCCCGTAGATTATGCCCTTGCGGAACGCGATGGGAAAGCTGACGCTGGTATTAAGAATCTGATCGTCGTCGGCATAGTTATTCACGTCACGCCGGAAATAATTGCCATCGAAGCGGAACTGGCTGAGAAAACTTTTACTGGCTCCCACCTCGAAGTAGTTGCCATGCGAGGGTTGCACCGGCAGGCGCAGCACCGTAGGTTCGAACGATTGCACCTGGCTCGAGCTCGACAGCAGTATGTTTTCAAACGACGGAGTTTGAAAGATGCGGTCGTAGGAAGCGTGCACGATCAAGTTTGCCGCCGGAAAATAGTACGCGAGCGAAAGCCGCGGGCTGACCGCATTCTGATTCACCAGCAGCTGGTAGTGGTCCCAGCGCACCCCCGCGTTCATGGTCCAGTTGCCGTAGTGCAGGAGATCTTGCACAAAAGCGGATTGTTCGAGGTCAGGACGATCTCCACTGAACGCAAAACTGGTCGCCGTGCCCGGGTCGAAGGGGTAGCTGTTCGGATAATTCGGATTCGCCGTGATCACATCGCTGTAGTTTTCGTGCAGGAACAGATTGTCGGACTCGACTCCCGCCTTCCACTCCTGATGCCCGCGATGCACCGAAACTGCACTGTTGAAATACCCCTCATTGAAATAGTTGTGCTGGAAGACGATGATCGGCCACGAATAAGGATTGGAATAGAAATCGTTCGAGTTATCGCGCACCATGCCCCGAAGATTAAGCAGTATGCTGGGCGAAATCACGCGCTGGTAAGC
The DNA here is from genome assembly GCA_963818935.1 of uncultured Acidobacteriaceae bacterium. Classification (GTDB taxonomy): domain Bacteria; phylum Acidobacteriota; class Terriglobia; order Terriglobales; family Acidobacteriaceae; genus Sulfotelmatobacter. The sequence goes on along the minus strand of CAWFUK010000012.1, from coordinate 1,259 downwards.
GGCGATTCCTATCGTCTCGAAATTGTCAGCCGTCTGAAACTGCGCCGGAGTTCCTGGCGGTGGCGCCGGCTGGCATGTCCCGGGCGGCGAGTTTGCCGGACAAACCTCCGGCAATAATTGCGGATCTTGTTGCACTTCTTCATTAGGAATTTCGTAGCGCGCAAGTTCGTGGCGCACGCTCAGCGTCAGGTGGTCCTTGGCAGTCAGATCCCGTTCGTAGCTCAGCGAGAAATCTCCGGTCGTGCCCCGGTTGGTGTAGTTCTCCGGCACCACCGGATTGAGATAGTGTGCCGTCATATTGCCGTTGGCGCTGAAGCCCACCGTATTTTTTCCAAAACTCTCCTGCAGCCGCAGGAAGGCTGCCGCCGTATCGAAGCTGCCTCCCGACAGCACCAGATCACCGTGCGAATTGCCATCCGATTGCGTGTCGCGCAACGTATTCACTTCGACGATGCCTCCCATCTTGCGTCCGTATTCGGCCGGAATTCCCGCACTGTAGATGGTAAGCGAGTCGACGTCGTCGGCTTCGATTTCCGGTCCGAAGCTCGGCGAGCGGTTGTCGGTGAGCGGAATACCATCGACCACAAATTGCGTCTGATATTCCGAGCCTCGAGGATGCAGCACGGCATTGCCTTCAAACAGCCAGCCCGGCTGCGAGTCAATCAGGTCGACCAGGGAACGCCCCGGAAGCGAAGCCGTACGTTCTCCGATTTCTTTCTGGTCGATGTGGTTTGAGGCCCCCGCGCGCTCGGGATCAAGCAGCGTGTTCTCCGCCGTCACCTGCACCGCGGTGCTGACCGCAACGATTCTGAGCGTAACGTCATACGTTGTCGGAAGTGTCGAACGGATTTCAATCAGCCCTTCATACGGCGCGAAGCCTTCGTCGCTCACCTTCAACTGGTAGCGGGCAAAAGGAAGGTTGCGTGCCGTCAACTGGCCAGAGTCGTCCGTAGAAAAAGAGCGGTGGAATTGCAGGGCGTCGCTCGAAAGTTTCACAGTAGCCTTAAGCGGAAGCCCATCCGGGCCGTTCACTTTCAGGCGCAGCTCTCCCGCATTGCTCTGCGCCAGCAGCGGAAGAGCAAGCAGGAGCACACCGAGGTGAAGGAGAACTCGCACAATAGTCGCGGGGGAAATTCAATGCTACCAGCTTCCAAGACGAGGTTGAGTTACCAAGGAAACGACGCCTAATCTTGTATACCGCCTTCTCCGCCTTATCGACTTCCCGGCTTCTCTGGTTTTTACAAATTTTAGACATTCGG
>CAWFUK010000011.1:0-11485 GCA_963818935.1 uncultured Acidobacteriaceae bacterium | reverse complement strand
ATGCGCTCCTCGAAATCCCCGTGCAGGTTGGAAATTCACCGTTGAATCTTGCCGAGCCGACCCGCTTCAATCAGTTCCGCGTGGCCCTGGGTTACGGCCAGCTCAATAAACGCGGCTTCAGCGGCGCCACCAGCTTTGGCGTCGATGCCGAATTGCAGCAATTGCAATTCATCAGCGCCCAATCCACTTACAACTGGAATTGTTGCGGCGCGACCCTGGAATTTCGCAGCTACACCGTGGCCAATGTGCACGACAATCTCTTCCGCTTCACCTTCACTCTGGCCAACATCGGCGGCTTCGGCAGCCTCCGCCCTCAGGAACGGCTGTACTGATCAGTGCTTCCGATCTAAGCCCGAAATTTTACGACCTGGTGCGCCGCTCCCTTCGCCCTCTTCCGGACTCTCCGCTTCCTGCGGCATCCCGCCCCCGCCTGTTAACATCTTACGTAGCCGTCAAAATGCATCTCGATACCAAAGTCGACTCCCTGCATTCCCATCTGCGCCAACTCGGGGGCCTCCTCGTCGCTTACTCCGGCGGCGTCGATTCCGCCTATCTCGCCTGGGCCGCACACCAAGCGTTGGGAGATCGTATGCTCGCCGTCATCGCCGATTCCCCCAGCCTTGCCCGCACCCAACTCGAAGACGCCGTAGCTTTCGCCCAGGAGCAGGGAATTCCGCTGGAAGTCATCGCAACCGCCGAGCTCGATCGCCCGGAATACATTCGCAACGATTCGCAACGCTGTTTTTTCTGCAAAGACGAATTGTTTACCCTGATGGAAAGCTTGCGCGCAACGCGCGGCTTCGATGCCATTGCCTACGGCGTGAATCGTGATGATCAGGCCGACTTCCGTCCCGGCCAAAACGCCGCCGCCGCACACCACATCGTCGCGCCTCTGCTCGTTGCTGAACTCGGCAAAGAAGAGATTCGCTGGCTCGCTCGCCACGCCGGCCTGCGCATCTGGGATAAGCCCGCTTCCGCATGCTTGTCATCGCGGATCGAATACGGCCGTCCCGTCACCCGCGAGGCCCTCGCCATGGTCGAAAAGGGCGAAGATGCCCTTCGCAGCTTAGGCTTCCGCCAACTCCGCGTCCGCTATCATGGCGACATCGTGCGCATCGAGATTTCCCGCGACGAATTGGCCCGAGCTCTCGATCCCGCCATGGCCGCCCAGTTCACTCGCATCTTCAAAGATCTCGGCTTCACGTTTGTCACCCTCGATCTCGAAGGCTTCCGCTCCGGCTCCATGAACGCCCTCCTGCCCGCAGAAGACCTCCTGCGTCGAGCAGTCTAGAGAACTCGAGCGCACCTCTGGCTTGCGAGCCGAGGTCCGACGCCCGAAGCCCGCTCCCTGTGAGATAATCAAACCTTCAACTTGTGAAATTGAGGCGGTTTTTGGTGACTCTAATTCGTCGTTCGTTTGTTCTCCTGTTGCTGATCTGCATGGGCTGCGTGGCCCAGTCTGCTCCTACCGATTTGGCCAAGAAAATGGAGCGCCAAATCCGCGCCACCTACAAGGTTCCGCCCGAAGTGAAAATCTCAATCGGAGTTCCGTCGAATAATCCGGAATTCCCGAATTTCGAGTCGGTCATCGTCACCGTGGATAACGGCAACGGAAAAAAGCAGGATCTGACCTTCTTGATTTCCAAAGATCATTCCTCCATGATGCGCGTCACCAAGTTCGATCTGACCAAGGATCCCTTCGCGGAAGCTCTGAACAAAATGGAAATCAAGGGCCGGCCCGTGCGCGGAGCCAAAGACGCCAAAGTGGTGGTGGTGAACTTCGACGACTTCGAGTGCCCCTTCTGCTCCCGCCTGCATCAGACTCTGTTCCCCGAACTGCTCAAGGAATATGGCGACCGCGTCGAATTCATTTATAAGGATTTTCCGCTGGTTGAAATCCATCCCTGGGCCATGCACGCCGCCGTGGACGCCAACTGCCTGGCCGTGCAAAATCCCGATGCCTACTGGGATTTCGCCGATTACATTCACTCCAACCAGAGCCGCGTGAACAACGAGAAAACCGCGCAGGCGCGCTTTGATGAGCTCGACAAGATCAGTCTGGAGCAGGGACAAAAACATAATCTCGACGCCTCCAGGTTGCAGACGTGCATGAAGGCGCAGGATGAAACCGAGGTGAAGGCGTCGTCGAAGGTGGCGGAGTCGCTGGGACTGGAAGCCACACCGGCCCTCTTCGTCAATGGCGAAGAACTCAGTGGCGGCGCGGTTCCCATCGGTCAAGTGCGCGCCGCGATTGATCGCGCCTTGAAAGACGCCAACGTACCCGTACCCGACCACAACGCCACGGCAGCCGCCACGCCTGCCTCCAAATGAGTGCATTGGGAGGGTGGAGCAGCGATTCAGCGCTGCCTTAACGACGTTGGCGGCCTGCAGCGTGCCGAAAAAGCGCGAGGGGGCTTCGCAACCTGCGTGAGAATTTAGATTCGGGAAAGATGTGGAGCGAACCTGCCCAATTCCAGCCCCGAAGGGGTGGCATGGGATAGCCCGGCACGGAAGTGCCGGGTAGAAGTACGAAGCGGAAGCGAATCCCGGAGGGATGACACAAGTTCGGCCACACGATCAACCTTCGATTCCTCTGTGAGCTTTTTGGAGAAAAATCCTTTGAAAAACAATCCGTGCTGGGCGCGGCTCGCGCCATCTCTGGCTGCCGCCATCCTGTTGGCCACGTTGCTGGGCTGCAAAACCCAAGTCGGCGGCGACGTCATGGCCACCGTCGATGGCCGCAAAATCTTCCGCTCCGATGTCGACAAGTATTATGACAACCAGGTGGCCAGCCAGCCCCAACAGGTGCCGGTCGGCGAACAGGCTACCATGCTCCGCCTGAACATTCTGCGCCAGTTGATCGATGACGAAATGGTCATGCGCCGCGCGGAAAAACTCGGCTTGCTGGCCACCGAGGACGAAGTCGACCGCAAACTCAACGAGATCAAGTCGCCTTACACGCAGGAGGAATTCGACAAGCGCCTGCAGGAAAAAAAGATCACCCTCGAAGATTTCAAACGCGACATCCGCCGCTCCATCACTGTCGACAAGGTCATGAATAAGGAAGTTTCTTCCAAGATCAATGTCACCGATCAGGATGTCTCCAATTATTTTGCCCAGCACAAAGCGGAGTTCAATCTCATCGAGCCGCAATATCATCTCGCGCAGGTATTCGTGACCCCCGCACCCAATCCCCAGGTTCATAACCAGAACAACAAGGCCCAGAACGAAGCTGACGCTCGCAAGAAGATCCAGATGATTTCCAACCGCCTCGACAGTGGCGACGATTTCGCCACTCTGGCCATGAACTACTCGGAGGATCCCGAGACCTCGGGCAACGGTGGCGATCTGGGAACGATCCCCGAATCCTCCCTGAAAAATACCGACCCGGCAACCCGCGATGCCGTCGCCAAGCTGAAGCCCGGGCAGTACACGCCCATCATTCCGGTAATCAATCCCGCCAACAAGCAGCTGGCTGGCTTCCGCATTGTCAAGCTGGTGGCCAAGGAACCCGCAGGGCAGCGCGATCTATCCGACCCCCGCGTGCAGCAAGCCATCCGTTCGCAACTCCACGACCGCCGCGAGCAATTGCTCAAAGCCGCTTATTACGAGGTCCTTCGCGACTCCGCCAAGGTGCAGAACTATTACGCCCAAAAAGTGCTGGATAGCAACGGCCTCGCCAACTAACGAACCCTGTCATCCTTCCGTGAGAACAGGCGCACCTGTTCACAGGTATTTTTGCGGCGAGAAGTCGAAGGGCCCCTCATCCGCAGTCCGCACCGCGTCCGGAAATTTCTTCCCAAACGTCCCGGCCTCCCAATCCCCGCCTGCTCCGCCCGCATCTAACCCCCGTGACCTTCGCTGGCCTCAAGCGCGCTCTGGCCAACACCTACTGCGATGTGAATGAGAATCGCGCCCTCCAGATGGCCGCCGCCCTCTCTTATTACTTGGTCCTGTCCATCTTCCCGGCCCTCATCCTTTTCTTCTCCCTCGTTGCTCTGCTCCCTTTTTCCAGCCTCAGCTCCAATCTCTTCGCGCTCATCTACCGCCTCGTCCCCGCCCAGGCCGTCCCGGTCGTCCAAGCCGTGTTGCTCGACGTGCTCAACGCAAATCGCAAAGCCTGGCTCTCCTTCGGAACCATTGGCACCATCTGGATCGCGTCCACCGCCTTCGATGGCATGATCGAAGCCCTCGATGTCTGTTACAACGTGAAAGAAGTCCGCCCCTTCTGGAAAACCCGCCTGCTCGCCGTCGGCCTCGCCGCAGCCAACGGCGTGCTCTTGCTCTCAGGGCTGGCAGTCATGATCGTCGGTCCGCGCTTCGGTGCCTGGCTCGCCGCTCGCATGAATCTTCCCCACTTCGCGCTGCTGTGGCCCGTCTTCCATTGGGTCGTCGCCGTCACCGTCGCTCTCGTTGCGGTCGAGTTAATTTACTTTCTCGCCCCCAACGTAAAACAGCGTTTCCTCGCCACTTTGCCCGGAGCCATCCTCGCCGTCGCCTGCTGGATCGGCTTGTCTTATTTATTAGGATTTTATTTCCGCCACTTCGCCAACTTCAGCAAAACCTACGGCACCCTCGGCGGATTCATCGCCTTCATGACTTGGTTCTACTACAACTCCTTCGTCCTGCTGGTCGGCGCCGAACTCAATGCCGAACTAGCCAAAGAAAGCGCCCAAGGCTCCATTCAGCAGCGCGAGCGCGAAGAAGAGGAAGAACAAGAAGAACAAGAAGAACAGATCGAGGATTCTGACGTTCCACCCGAGTCATTCCCGCGCTCAAATTCAGCCTGACGAAACTTGATAAAGCCTTCGTACTACCCTGTGCTTCCTCTGTGTCCTCTCGGGTAAAGATTCTCTTGGCGCCAAGGTATACCCTCCCCTCAAAACCTCGTATGCAGCCTCCCGTCCACCGACACCCCTCCCACCTGATCCCGCTCCACGCTGACCGACCACCGCTTATTAATCTGATAATCCCCCTCCACAATCTCCTGCCCCGGCTGCGAAAGATCCGTAGAAAACGTAAACAAGAAATTCTTGCTGACCCGCTGCTGGATGCCCACGCGCGTCGAGGTCTGCGTGCTCCCGCCAAACACCGGATCCACTTGCAACGCCGAAATCCCCACCAGCTTCTGCACGCTGCCGCTGATCTGGCTCGCCGCCTGCGACGCGATCATCGAATCCGTGCTCTGACTCTGTGCGGCTAACTCCGAACTCGTATGCCCGCGCGCAATCAAATTAATAATGTCCGCCGTCGCCAGCGGAGGATCCGACGTATACGACGTCGTCAGCTTATCGAACGGCCCGCGCAGATTCAGCGTTAGATTGTATTGTTCGATCGTCGTCGAAACCGAAACATCGAGCGTCGGATTGGTCTCGTTCGGATCGTTAAAGGTAATAATCCCGCGCTGCAACTGGTAGCGCACGTTGCGGTAAAACAATTCTCCGGACGTAAGATCCGTCCTTCCCGTAATCACCGGATCGGCCAATGTTCCGGTCGCATTCAAAAATGCGCTTCCTTCAATGCTGATCTGCGAACTGGTCGCGCTAAGATTCGACATCGATTGCACCGCGATCCCCAACTGCACCGTGTCGGCAAAGCCGGGCACCGCAGGCGCGGCACTGTTTCCAAACTGATCGGAAAAAGTGGAGATGTCGAAGTCCGGCGTGAACGACAGCGAATCCACCAATACCCGTCCCGTAATCTGCGACGCATTCACCGTCCCCACCCACGCCAAATTCCCGTCCAGCACCGACCGCAGGCCTGCGGGATAAAGCAACCGCACCGACTTTGCCTGCACAGCCACATTGAATTGCGGCGTCGGTCGATACGTTATCGAACCCGATCCCGAAATTTCGCCCCCGCCCACTTGCCCGGTCAGACTGGTAATTTGCACTCGTTCGCTGTTTACATCGAGCGTGCCATTCAGCTTGTTCACGCCCAGCGGCACCGCCGCCGTAGCGAACGCAATATCCTGCAAACGCACCTGCCCACCAATCTGCGGGTTGGTCGCCGATCCCGTCGCGTGGATATCCAGAGCCACCGTCCCCGAGCTCTTCAGGCCGGGATACATCATCTGCGCAATCCGCCCATCCATCGTTCCCTGCGCTGTCAGATTTACCGCCAGATTCGGCGCGCTCGCGCCCCCAGTCGGCACGCTGCCTTGCACCCGCAAAGTGGTTCCCGTCCCGCGAATCTCCGCCGGCTGCAACGTAATCACCGAATGCGCATAGTCCGCACGAATCGGGCTCGCCGCCCCAATCTCCAGCGCTTGATACTTCGCGCTCAAGGTCGGAATCGTAAGCTGCGCCTCCACCAGATTCCTGTTCTTCAGAGGTCCCTTCAACCTCGCATGCGCTTCGGTCTGCCCCGAAAACCCCTGCGGCACTTGGCTTGAAAAGGTGTCCAGCAATACTTCGAGAGGCACCACCCCCGTATCGATCGACGCTTCCGCCTGGTAATCTCCCGTAAGTTCCACCTGCGCGCGAGCCCGAATCGAAGTCTGCGCCACTTCGGAATCCAGCGTCAGATCGGCCCGCTTGTTAGCCACGTGAAGATCCGCCCTCACTCCGGTAATCGATTTGTCTTTCACCTCGAGTTTCGGCAGTTGAATGCTGGCCGAAAGCTGCGGATCGTCAATCGTCCCCGTGCCGTTCGCAGTAATCGCAACCGTCCCCGCCAGCCCAAGATTTTTTCCCTGCACCGCCCGCAGCTTCTGCAAAACAATCGCCGGAGCCGCCACCTTCACCGTGTACCCCTTCGTCTTCGGCGTGTAGCTGGCGTTTGCGTCGATCGCTCCCGCATCCGCGCTCAAATGAAGTGCGGCAATGATCGAATTGTCGTCTCCATGAAAAGTCAACGCCACGGATTTCAGCGGCTCATCATAAGCCTGCGCCTTCGCAACCTGAATCGTTCCCGACCCGCGCGGCGCAACTTGCGATCCATTCAACGAAATCGTCGCCGACACCACTCCGCTCACCGGATAGTGAACCTCAGCCAGATGCTGCAAATCCGCGATCTGCATGTGCTGTAAAGAAACTTGCGCCTGAATCGGGCTGGCAGGCTGATAACCCCAATCGCGTAAACCAATCGTCCCGCTGAACGAAGCTTGCCCGCGCTGCGCGTTCATCAGCGTGCCATTCGACACCTCAATGCGCCCAGGATTCGCCTTCAGCGAAAAACCCGCGCTCTTCCAATCGCTGCCTTGCACCTGGAGATTCTGTGCATTCACCTGCGCCGAGATCTCCGGCCTCCGCATCTCTCCCTGCACCGTCGCATTCACCGTCGCCGAACCGCCGACCACCGGCGTTCCCTCCGCAAACGGATGAAACGCCGCCACCAGCGCCACCACTCGATTCAAATCGCTCGCGCTCGCGTTGATCTGCAAATGCGAACGCTTGCTCACCTGTCCTTCCGCCGTAATCGTCGCCGCCGCAGTGCGCAGACTGCTTTGCCGCACGGTCAGCGAATTGGCGCGAGCATCGTACACCGCATGAATCGCTCCATCCACCGGAATGCTTTCCGCCGACCCATTCGCCTTGGCACTCCCGCCACGCAAAGCTAGATCCACTTGCGCCCGCGCGTTGCTCACGCTTCCAGTCCACGCCACGTCCGCCGTTCCATCGAGCATCCCCGATACCGCCACCGGAGGTCGCTTGCGCAGACTCCGCTGCATCGCGCCCAGCGAAATTCCGCGCAACTCCGCCTTCACATGAGACGCGGGCGTCCCCGCCAGATGATCCACATCCACATCCGCCCGCACTCGTCCGCCCAGCGTTTCCGCGTCAATCCCCTCCGCTCGCAACGATCCGCCAGCCAGTAAAAAATGCCCGCGCAGATTTCTAATTTCAACTCGCCCCGTTGCAACCGGTGCCTGTAGCGCTTCCGACGCCATTTGCCCATCGATCCTCAGATTCGCCAGCAGCGGCTGCCCGTTCACATTCTGATAATGAAAGCTTCCCGCCAAGGCCACATCGCCCGCAGGATGCACACTCGGCGTCATCGCATCCGCGTCCTGTGCGTGCAGTTTGATCTCGTAATTTCCCTGCGCCACCGGATCGCTGTAGTTGCTCAAGTCCGCCGCCACTCGAATCGACGATGACGCTACAACGATCACCGCCGAATCTAGCCGAAACTCCGAAGGCGTAGCCGTGAAGCTCGCACTCAGCGCATGCGGCAGCGGTGCATACTCGCCATAACGCAACTGCCCTTTGTCGTAAGAAATCTTCCCGCGATAGCGGGTCGCCGCCGATTCAAACTGAATATCGGTGTTCAAATCAAATAGATTCGCATCTAGCGGGGTGCTGCGATCGTTGTAGTTGACCTCGCCATTGCTAACCACCGTATGCCCCACCGCCAGATTGAACACGTTGGTATGGCTCGACCCACTTGGCGCAGCCTGCGGCAGATTGCTCTTTCCCTGTCGATCAATTCTTAAATGCACCACCGGGTGCTCAATCAACAACTCTGTAAGCATAAGTCTCCGGTGCAGCAGACTATGCAGATTCACTCCCACCGTAAGTTGGTCAACCTGCAACAACGGGGCCGCATCCGCCGCCTCCTTCCCGCGAATCACAATCCCGTATAAATTCGCCGTCAACCTGGATAGATCAAAATCGAGCCTGCCAATCTGAGTATGGCCGCCCGTCGATTCATCGGCCCCCTCCACGATCTTGCGCATGGCGAATTCTTTAAAGCTGGACGTCTTCAAATACAAATATCCCGCGACCACCGCGATCACGATCAGGCCAAACAGTCCGGCTAACGTGCAGCCGATAATTTTCTTCCACTTCATGATTACCCCTAAAACGATTGCCCCAACGTGATGAAATACTGCGTAGCCCCAATCCCCGGCACCGGATTCAGGTTTCGTCCCACATCAATTCTCACCGGCCCAATCGGCGTGGCATAGCGCAATCCAATGCCAATCGTATTCGTGTAATTCGTGGTGAAGTTGTTCCAGTTAATTGCGCTGAACACATTTCCTCCGTCATAGAAAATCACGCCGCCCAGGGGCTTCGCGATGTGCAGCGGGAATCGTAGCTCCGAGTTGAAAATGAACAACGCGTTCCCGCCCACCGGAACCGTGATGTCCACGCAACCCGTTTGCTGCGCCAGCACATTGCAGAACGGAACCAGCCGCTGCGGTCCCGCCTCATCGATCGGAAATCCGCGCAACGAATTGCCCCCTCCGGAAAAATACAATTGGCTCGTTGGAATAAAACTGCTATCGAACGATTTCGCCATGCCGATGCGAACGCTGTTCGCAAAAACCATCCCGTGCAACAGCTGGTAAAAAGCATATTGCCCGGTAAGCTTCGCAAAATTCGCGCTCGATCCCAAAGCCGTCGGCGTGATCCCCACATTTAACGTGCTGAAGCTTCCATGATGCGCATCCAGCGGCTTGTCTCGGGTATCACGCAGCAAGATGGCTGAAAGTGTCGAGAGGTGCACGCTCACATCCTGCGGCAACACCAGCTCGGGCACCAGAATGTGCGACAGAACAGTCTTATTAAAATCATAAAGAAGCTGCAGGCGGGTATTGGTTTTATGGTTCAGCACGTGCTCCAGTTGAAAAGAAGCATCTCCCAGACTGGCCGCGAATAGCGGGTTCTCGCTGGTCCGCTCCAGCGACAATGTGCTCAATGAACTCCACTGCGAACCCAAGAAATGGGGCTGCGCATAGGTCGTGACCGCCCGCTGGTCCAGCCGCGACAGCACCATCGTCCCCGTCCACGTCTCCGCCAGCCCCCGCATATTATGCCGGGTGAATTGAATCGATCCCAGCGGGCTCGCATACGTCGCCTGGCTCGGAGCGATCTGGTAATTTCCCAGTTGCACCGTCGGCCCTCCCGGCACCGCAACCGTTCCACTCGGAGTGTTTCCGCCCCGCCGCGTCACTTCAAAACCAAACCCGTAAGTGATTTCATTCCGCTTTTCTTCGTGATCCTTCACCAGCAGAGTTTCTTCGCTCTGCTCGTTGATCGGCCGGCTCGGCCCCACACTCGACCAATCGAAAATATTCAGATCGTAAAGCCGGCTTTGCGCTTGCAGAATTCGTTCCCGATCGAATGGCGCTTTGCTCGATAGCTGTGTGGTTTTCTTGATTAAGGACAGCCGCGTGTGTTCCCGCCCCAGATACACCACCTCGCCGATGCGCACCAACTGGTGCTCGGTCACGCTGTACGTCACTTCCACCCGGTGCGAGTCCGCTGGATCACGCTTCACTACAGCCTTTACTGAAGCATTCACATATCCCCGGTTCAGATAGTTCGCCGAAATGCGATTGCGATCATCCGTCATTTTTCGCGGCGAAAACGGCGTCCCTGCGCGCAGCTGCAATCCCACCGGCGCTGCCACCTGCGTCAACGGAATATTCTCGTTGCCCGTCACTTCCACCTTCTCCACCAGGGTTTGCGCCCCTTCGTCAATGTTGAACACCACATCGATTTTGTTGGGATCATGCACCTCAACCTGCGGCGTCACCTTCGCCTCTTCATATCCCCGATCGCGGTATAGCGCCTGCACATTATCCGCGCTGGTTTTCGCCAGCTTCTCGCTCACGCTTCCATGCGTCCAGATGTGCGACTTCTTGACCGCCACCACCTCCAGTAAATCCTTCTCCGCGATCTCATGATTTCCCTGAAACGCAATGCGCCCAACTTTGTACTTCTTGCCTTTGTCGATTTCGTAGACCAGAACAATCTCATTCGGCTGATTCCGCATCGTCGTCTTGACTTGCGCTTTGTAGTAACCCTTGTTCTGAAAATAATCGACCAGGTTTTGCTCGCCCTCCTGCACCAGATCCGGATCGATCATCCCCTCGGAATAAATCGGGATCAACTTCCTCATCTCCCGGCGCGCAAGAATCCGCAGCCACGAAAGCTTCGCCCCCGTCACCTGCACCGTCACCACCGGACCCAGCTCCACTTGGAACGAAACCTTCGCCCGGTTGGTTTCCGCGTCATACTCCGGAGGATTCTCCTTCACCTTCGCCGCCAAGCGGTGCTCCTTCGCCAGCGTTCGCTTGATCTCCGCGATCGCCGCTTTCATCCGCTCCGGTGAATAGGCCTTCCCCGGCTTGAGCAGTCCGCCAGTCAGTCGCGCGCGCAATGAACGCATCGCGTGCAGCAGTCGGGCCGTTTCGCTCGCATCCACTCCCTCCACGCTTACCTGCGCAACTCTCGCACGCTTGTCTAACTTTGCAGTGAACGCCACATTCACCAATTGGTGCGCGTCATCGATCTGCGCTTCCGCGTCGACGGTCGCCTGAAAATATCCGTTGCGCCGCAGAAACTTCTGCAGCGTCTTTTCCGCCACCTCCACCTGCGCTTTGTCGTATGGATCCTGGTCTTGCAGATTGGCCGTCTGCAGCAGCCGAGTGTAGCTGAATTCTTTGATGGCTCCCGGGAAAGTTACCATCCCCATGTAGTAGGCCGGCTCCAGCAGAAAATTCAGCCGCAGTCCGGTAACATCGGGCACCACGTTC
>CAWFUK010000010.1:0-6494 GCA_963818935.1 uncultured Acidobacteriaceae bacterium | reverse complement strand
GGATTTCTCCGTAGCCTGGGAGCAAGCATTTTTTTGTGTGCGCCGTTTACCCCGGCGCAGTCGCGTGTTAGATCTTTCATTCCTGGCGTGCCAAGATTTCGGCGGCGGGCACGTTTGCGCGCCATCTCATCTGTACTAAGATGGAGAGATGAAATTCCTGCGCTCTCCGTTCATGGCTCGCGTTGCGAGCGGCGTTTCGCGGTGGCTCCATGAAAATTAGCCGCGAAGACGTATTGCGCGTGGCCGAACTGGCGCACCTCGAGCTCTCGGCGGAAGAAGTCGAGCTCTACCGCGGCCAGCTCGACGAAATTCTTTCGTACATAGGCAAGCTCCAGGAACTCGACGTCGCTAATGTCGAACCGATGACCCAAACAATCCCGGGAGGCTCTGTTTCGGCCGCGCATGGCGTGGCCGAAGCCGGACACGAATCAAACCTTCGCGCAGACGTCCCGGTCCCGTGCAAAATCGCCGACGACGTCCTTGCCCACGCCCCGGATGCCGCCAAACCCTTCTTCCGCGTTCCGAAGGTGATTGACCGATGACGGCCCCGGCCGAATGGACTATCACCAGCGTCCGCAACGCGCTGCAAACAAAGCAAATATCGGCGCGGGAGCTAACTAGAGAGTTCTACGCACGGATTGACCGCCGCAACCCTGAGTTGAACGCCTATCTTGCGCTCTCTCCAGACCGCGCGTACGCCCACCGGGCACGACCTGAGGGCCGCTGATCACCAGTCCCGCCGGTCTGGCCCTGCGGCAGCCGCGCCAGATCGTCGTCGACGACGTGCACGGACGTCGCCGTGACCGGCAGCCCGACCGACACGAAGGCCCCGGCCGGGTCGAGCGGCGCCCTGGTGCCCAGCGGGACCATCAGGGCCGGGGACGTCGTCTCCGTCAGCCCGTACACGGGGTACAGGTAGCAGCCCATCCGCGCCTCGACGTCGGCGATCACGGCCGCCGGGATCGGCGCTCCCCCGCTGTACACCTTGCGAATCGGCCCGTTTCGGATAGTCGACCGGCCGGCGATTGTCGGGTACCGACGAGGCTAAAATCCCAGAGCTCGTCCCCTGATACGTATCCGGGACACCGGGCGAGGCCAGCTTAGAGCAAGGTCTGCGAGAGCGAGTTGAACAAACCAAGGTGGCTCACTCGCCCCTGGAACGACCGGAAGTCTTCCAGGAACGAACCGTTCAGGTTCTCATCAAGGATGAGACGGACGAAGTCCTCGACGCCCTTGTCGTAGTCGGACGAATCGCCCAGCTTGCTTTGGATCACAATGCACGACATCGATATCGCCCATTCCGGCGCCTATTCGCTCTATATCGACGGCATTCGGCGCACCGACCGGCTGTGCGGCGAAATCTGGACGGCCGTCCAGAGCGAGCCGGAATACAAGGACAACACGACGCTCTTCATTCTTCCTGACTTTGGCCGCGATGCGGATTACGACGAAGGTGGCAATGGGTTTCAACATCATCGCACTGGCGACGCCGCCAGCCGCACTACCTGGATGATGGCGCTTGGCAAAGGTGTGCGCGAGGCGGTGATTTACGACCAACCCATACAATCCATCGATCTCGTACCCAGTCTCGGCGCGATCATGGGCTTTTCGCCGGAGCTTGCGCAAGGAAAGCCGATTAGGGAATTGCTGTAAGCCGTATGCTGCCATCGAAACTCAAACCCGAAGATTTTTCCAAATACCCGCCGCAGGCGCGTCAATTGATCGTTGCGCATCTTGAAGTAGTGCGGCAACTTCCGTTGAGTTACGTGCCGAACCTGTTGCGGGAAGCAATCGATTACGACTTCAAATTTCCGGCGGAGCGATTCGCAATCGAAACGGAATTTGCGGCCATAAGTTCTCTTTCTCCGGCGGACCTCGAGAATTGGTTTCGTGGGTTCGCAAATATCAGTGTCTCCTCAGGGCTCGAACGTTTCGATTGGGTGAATCGGCCTGCGCGGTTCGTGGAACAGGAATCGGCCTACCTCTGGACTACGCATCAGCAGGACGCTTTTAGCGACGCTGCGACAGCGTATGGCGCACGGCTGTTCGCGGCGGCGCCGCCCAGCCAGCCGCCTGTGCCAAGACTTGGCATCGCAATCATCGGGAAAGGTGTTGCCTCCTACGACGCACCTCTCTTCCGCAATCTCCGCGCCCACGGAACCTACTTCGGCAAGGTGAGTCCGGATAACGGCCTGCAGCTTTTGCTCGCCGCGGTTGACGCGCGCGCTAAAGCCCATCCGGCGCCCTATGGACATTGGTACGTGGACGGTGGTGAAGCGGCGGTACACAGTTCCCAGGTCACATGCGTATCGTATAAGGCTCTCGGCCAGGGGCGCGCGGCGCTGCTGCGGAATATGCAGGCGGAGATCCGGCGTCCCGGCATGGGCCCCGAGGAACTGCGCACGCAGATCGCAGAACTGGAGCCTTCCGATCTTGGAATGGATTCCGGCGATCCGGTGCTGGACCGTTTTCAATTGAAACTCCTCACCGA
The DNA here is from genome assembly GCA_963818935.1 of uncultured Acidobacteriaceae bacterium. GTDB lineage: Bacteria > Acidobacteriota > Terriglobia > Terriglobales > Acidobacteriaceae > Sulfotelmatobacter. Next base: position 4,003 of record CAWFUK010000010.1, on the reverse strand, counting down.
GGGTTCGGGAACGCAGATCTTCAGCACCACTTTTGCCCAGTGGACGACGCGCGAGGCTCTGCGGCGGGCGCAACCGGTCACTTTGCTGGTCCGATTCGCGCCGCGCCAGCGTCTGCGCCCGATGAACGAGCTGCTGTCGAACTCCGACGTCGATCCCGAGCTGGACTTCACGGGGTCGCTTGTCGACGCAGATATGGGCGCCTACTACCACTGGATCAATCAGCAGCGCCTTCCGGGCGCGCCGCAATCAGTCTTCATTGCCTGGTTTGAAGATCACCAGCAGGCCATCGCGGTCTCTCCGACGTTGCCCCGCGGCGTCGAATCGACATCCGCGTTGGACATTGAGAGGCTTCTCCAACTGACCTTGAGCTAAGGCACGGCAACGCATTGATTGCGGCCCGTTCCCCGCATATAATAGGTGCACTTTCAACTTGAAGATCCAGCCTGTAGCTGGACCTCAGGAACTTATACCTGAGGAGGCGTTGTGATGGAGAACGGCCTTCCGGTCGACGCTGGCGCGGGTGCATGGCTGCGCCCGGGCGAGGACTCTTCTGTTGATGCCTCCCGGCGCAGATTCCTGAGCGCAGCGGGACTGCTCATCGCAGGAGTCATGCTTCCTGAAGCGCGTGCGGTGCGCCGCAGGGAAGCGGGCGGCCCGCGCCGCAAGGTGGTCGTGGCGATCATCGGAGGCATCCGGCGGGCGGAGAGCTTTTCGCCGGAAGGACTGCAGTATATTCCTCACCTGGTCTCGGACCTCGGCCCAGACTCGTTGCTCTATCTGCATGCACGCAACGAGGGCGTCACGGACCACTTCAACGCCATCTCGAGCATCCTCACTGGCAATTGGCAGCGCCTGGACGATTGGGGCAATCAGGCCCCTGCAACTCCGACTCTGTTTGAGCAGTATCGCAAGAACCTGCACGCCGAAGCGGGAGACACCTGGCTTGTGGCCAGCAACAAAGCACTCACCAGCAGGATTGGCGCAAGCTCAGCCTCATACTACGGGCCGGAATACGGGGCAAATGTAGTATTCCCCAAGCAGCTCATGCTGATGGCGGTTGTGAACGCAATGCGCAACGGCCGCACCGGAGACATGGCCGATCGCGACAAGGTTGAGGCGGAGTTTGAGACCGCCATGGCGGGGAGCAATTACGAGGGACTGGGCTGGAACGTATTCGATGCGGCGAACCAACTCGATCCCCGCGTGCGCGGCAGCATCGAATCGGCCATTGCCAACTTTGTACACGGCGCGGGACCAACTTCGGGAGACGAGCTCACTTTCTTCATGACCAGGGAAATTATGCGCAAGTTCGCCCCCAGTCTGGTGGTGACCGTGTTCTCTGACGTTGAAGCGGCGCACTTTGGTTCGTACGCAATGCATCTGGCAGGAATCAGGACGGCAGACCGGCTTGTTTTTCAGCTCTGGCAGGAGATCCAGGCCGATCCCGAATATCGAGACAAGACCACTTTCCTCATTCTGCCGGAGTTCGGCCGCGATCCCGACGGCTCTTCGACGAACGGATTCTTCAATCACCGCGCCAACGAGGAGTCAACGCGCGACACGTGGGCTATGGCATTGGGGGCCGGGGTCGACCAGCCCTCGATTGTGGAGCGGGCGATCCAGCAAGTCGATCTCTGCCCTACCCTGGCCGCCTTGCTTGGCTGCCGACCACTTGAATCGCAAGGAGCCAGCCTGCCGGAACTTCGCGGCTGAAGACGCTGAGGCGTTGGACCAAAGGAGAGAGGGGATGGAAGCGCCAAACAAATTGCCGGAGAAACTCGAGGACGCGCTCCGACATGGTGTTCTCAAGCGGCTTCCCTTGACCTTTCTTCCTTTTGTCAATCAACAGCTCCGCGAATGGGAGTTCCTGTTCCCCAACGAGCAGAGATCGACGGAAAGGCTCATCGTTTACGTTGACAGCCTCAGTCACGGCGAATCGGCCCAGTTCTTCCGCGAGGTAGTTCGCATTGAAGGAGAGATGGACGTCCGCCGATGGCAATTCTCGACGGAGGAGCAGACCATCCAGAACGCCTCCGAGCTAGCCCGCTCGCTGCAATTTCAGCAGTGGCGCCAAGCGGTGCAGGCGGTCTATGACGCAGTTGATCGCCACGCGATACAGACCGGTGCCGAGCCCGTCAAGCAGCGCAATCGCGCGATTGTGCTGGACATTCCCCCGTCGCTGACGGTGGAAGAACCGGAGGCATGGCGGCACTGGCACGGAATGGGCAGGCGCGTGAAGTTGCGGCCGTTGGCTTCGTCATCTTCGCAAAGTGTAATGGATGGCGCGCTCACCGGCTTATTTGCCCATGTCGCCCAAGCCGGTGGAGCGTCGAATCTGCGCGATGGCTTCCCTCAGGAATCGCCGGCGGAATCGTGGGTAATCGATGGAGCGAGGAGCCTGGCGGATGCCTGCCTGGCTTACGTGCCGTCTGCCGCCCCTTCGCGCGCGATTCTGCTAAGCTACGCGAGACTGGACGCCTACCGGGAGAATTTTTCCCGGGAAATGAACTCCATGCATAAAAATCTTTCCGATGCGGACGCGGTCTACGATCATTTGCGCAAGGTGGACGTGACTCCCTGGTGCCCGCCGGAAATTGCTGCGGACCCGGCAGTGCGGGAGTTTGTTCGCGCGCTTTACCTGAGCGGCAACGGAGCCGTAATCTTCGGCAATTCATTTGTGGAGTGGGCTGCGTCGGAGGCGCTGAGGCGGGCGCGACCGCGCTTTCTGGCGGCAAGATTCAGTGTGCGCAGCAAGCCCAAGCCGTTCACGGGCGTGGCAGTATTTGAAAATCCCGACCAAGTCAATCCGCTTCCCCCGGTCGAGGACATCCCTGGGAGCGCGGTGGACGCAGAAATTCTGGCTTCTTACGTCTGGTTGTCTGCCATTCGCTACGAGGAATACAAGCAATCCACGGTGTGCGTTTGTATCGCCGGGAGCCTTGCCGAAGCTTACCTGGTTGCGCCGCCGGAGTTCGCCATGAGAGATGCAACCGAGCCGATTCCGATGGAGGCGCTGGCTGACTCGCTGCGGTTGTGGCTTTCATAACTTTGCGTGCGGCGCCGCGTTTGCGTCGCCAGCTATAGTTCGCACCAGCGAGATCGTGGGGTTGATTGTACAACGAAGTTCCACATTAAAGGGAGGAGTTCAATGATTCGACGTGACTTCATCAAATCGGCCGGTGCGGCGATAGCCTCGACAGCAATGCCAGTTACCTCGATTCTAGCCGCGAATCTGCACCAGGGCGGCACACGGATTCTGCCTCTCAACCGTCGCTGGAGATATCTTCCTTCAAGTGCAGCCGGAGCTGAATCTCCCGATTTTGACGATTCCCGATTCGAGCTGGTTACGATTCCGCACACGAATGTGAACTTACCTTGGCATAGCTTCGACGATAAGACGTACGAGTTTGTCTCGACTTACCGGCGAAGATTCAGGCTGCCTGAAGATGCGCAAGGCAAACGCGTCTTTGTGGACTTTGAAGGAGTGATGACTGCATCGACAGTCTGGATCAATGGTGTGCGGCTGGGCGATTACAAAGGCGGCTTCACGCCGTTTTCGTTCGAACTGACGAAGCATCTTCGCACCGAGGCTGAAAACATCTTACTGGTCCAGGTTGATTCGACAGAGAGAGCTGACATTCCTCCCTTCGGCTACGAGATCGACTACATGACCTTTGGCGGAATCTATCGCGAGGTCGCGCTTCGCATAGTTCCACAGATTTATATCGACAACATCTTTGCCGAAGCCAGAGAGGTGTTGTCCGCAAGCCCGTCGCTCGAAGTGAACTGCTTCCTGGCGGGCGATCTGTCCGCGCAGAACAGGCTGTCGCTTGAAGCGGATCTGCTCGATGGCGACGCTGTTCTGGCCAGCGGCAGATCCTCCGTTGAGGAAACTTCGGCGGCAACCGTGGAGTTTCCATCCAATCTCGATCCATATACCGATGCAGCTATCTATGCGTCTACGGAGACGAGAAAAGATGAGAGTCGCCACACGGTTCTTCT
>CAWFUK010000009.1:0-38317 GCA_963818935.1 uncultured Acidobacteriaceae bacterium | reverse complement strand
GTTGAGGCAGCAGGATTTACATGCTCTAAGGGGTTCACCCTCACGTGGAAGCCGCGGAACTTATGAATCAGCTTACTCAATTTACATCCAACGACCCTGAGATATGACCAGTTCAAGGCCTAAGACTCAGCCAGAGTCGTCCAACCCCGTCGACGTCTGAACTAGCACGCAGCTAGAAAACCTGTTGACATGTGACAACGCTTCTTGTAGGGTGTCGCCCATCAGCGAGTCGGTCATTTGAGAAGCCACGACTTCTCGATTCGAGGGGGTGTCCTCCTCGCTGCTTCCATCAGACATTGGAAGAATTTCGCGGCGCGATATTCTGGCGCGCTGACGGGGCTTTGCTCTCTGGCGGCGCAGCCTAGGACTGTTCGCAAAGCAATTGTTTGAGATTCCAGTATGAACGAAAGTTGACTGGATTCATTCAACGTGCAGAGGTGTGCGCGGTATGGGCCAGATCATTACGCTACTGACCAACCTTTTCAATCTCACGAAGATAGCCTCGGTCACTCTTCCAGGGCTGCTCTCGGCGGCTGGGTTGGCGCTAATCCTCTGGCCGGCAGTACCGGTAGATGTAATTCCTTTTGTGTTTCATGTAAGTCACGGCAGAGCGTTTGACGTACCTCCGGACGTGGCGTGTGCGGGTGAAAATGTTCTTGGCCGCCATGATGCCTATGCTCAATCTTGCCAGATATTCTCGTTTCCGATCGACGAAGCGAAAAGATATATCGAGGTCGATCAAGAGCAATTAAGAACGCGAATTCAGGACCTCAGGAATTCAGGTGGAGGACCGGCGGAGCTGGCGGACGACGAAGCAGAGTACAGCCGGAATCAGTTCACCATCGAAGAGCTTGAGAAAACTGACGATCCGTCTCTTCCCGCGAGTCGCAGAAGGCAGATCAGAGAACAGCTTTTGCTAGACCTCGAGGACCAGAGCTTCTCGGAGTGCACCGAGCTTGAGACCAGCCGCAAGGGCCGCGAAGAGGCGGAAAATGACCAGCTCAAAGCCGACCTTGTGATCGAGGAACAGAAGCGCACTGCCGCTCAAACGAACTATCTTGCTGCTCTTACGGCAAACAGTCCAGTTGCAGGGCGGTATCAAACCGAAATGAACTATTTCGAAGGGTGTATCACATTAAAGCGATACACCACCTTATGGAATAACGAAGACATCAATGAGCGGGGGCGGCGACTTACAGAACTATCGCGGCAGCAGAAAGTGATTGATGCGCGCCTGACGGATCCCGGCAGACTGCGCCCGCGGGTGGCATTCGACGATTTCTTGACGGGACTGGTCAATCATGTGGTGGGCTTTATTCTGCTCTCGCTGGCAGCAGCGATCGTCGTGACGGCGATCGACAATGCACTTTTCGGGGCTCTTTTTGAGGATCTGTTTGATGGATTCTGAGGCAGATTTGAGCAACCTAATACAAAGCGAATCCGATGCGAGGCCGCATACGGGCAAGTCTGAATCCGACCGGCAATCCGCTCCGCAGCAGCGACAAAAATCGCAAACCGAGCAAACCCCGGCGACGCACCTAAAGGCGTATGAACAACTGCAACCCCAGCCGCGCGGCAGCGTTCGACCAAGAGAAATGTTGAAGATTTCCACCCAAGAGCAGCCAAGGCGAGAAGTCTTGCCGGTCGTCGAGGGGATCATTGTAATTTGGGTTCTAGCATACGTCCTATTACTGCTCTGCTTTAGATGGCCGCGTTTACGGAGATACCGGTGGAAGATGTTCGTTTGGGTGCTGATATCTCTGATTGCGGTTATTGTTTGTTACCGCGTAACCATTTGGCCTATGTATCTCCTTGCAGAACTGAGCATGGTCATTCTCGGTCTGGTTGCTGGTTGGTGCCTGGTCGATTTCGACCGGCAAAAAGTCCTCGGCGCAGCAACCATCGTTGCCCCGAGAGGAGCGAAGTGGTTTCACTATCTGAAGGCGAATCTTCTTCCGGATCCGGGAGAGGGGGAAGCGCGGAAGGCATTAGACAAGACGAAAGACCTAGATCAGTTGGGCTTTTTCAATTCCCGTATCGCAGTGCGAAGCCCCGAGCTGTTTGAAGTCAGCATTGCAGATATCCCGGGAACGGAGGAGCAAAAGAAGGAAGCAGTCGACCTGGTTCGGAGTTATTGGGAGCAAAAACAAGACAACGCAGGAACTGCGCAGCCACCCGAAGAAAATCCGGCGCAGCGAGGGGGTGGCGGCAATGGCTAAAGAAGTCACGATTTCGAAGTGTAAAGCCACATACACGACTCTGATCGTTTACTTCTCTGACCCGATCGACGAAAGCGAACACAGCGACCCGAAGGAACGTAAGAACTACACCGTATCAGCGCTTGGCAAGGTGCCGATGCATCCCGACGACGTTGATTACGATGCCGAAAAACAAGCCGCCGTTCTTCACTTACCGGAAAACTGGTCGGGAAATGACGCCTACGGGCTTAAAGTCGACAACCTGAGGGCCAACGGAAAGGAAATCAAGGAGCTTTCCTTCACATCGGGGACGACGAAATCTACGGACGACAAAGTTGACTCCGAAATGCTGAAGAAGATCTTGCAGCCCAGCTATGCGATCGGCGTCGGCATTATTAGCCAGGACGATTACAACAGTCTGAAGAACAACTATTTCGCGCAAAGCCAGCTGAGCGTTGGGCTGATTATTCCCTTGATCTTGATCGTGCTCGGACTGGCTCTTGCCCCCCAGGCAGGAATCCGGCCTGTTGGGCTGAAATCACCGGATGGGACGATAGATTGGGCCTCGTCATTGGCATGGTTCCTAACGTGTGCAGCCCTTGCTCCCCTGTGCACTGTCTTGTTTCTGGTTGGAACAGAGCGCTATCAAAAATTTCGCATGGAGCTGAAACTGCTGATTCTGGGCAACTGGAAGAAGCAACTCAACGCCAAGAAGGCTGCCGGTAATGGAACTTCCACCAGTGGCACATCCGCCAAGACTGCATCACCCTCCGGAGGTGGGGGTGGAAAGACGAAAATCGAGCTGAGTCCATTTACGGTGAACATCAATGCGAAATCGGAAGGCTCTGCACTTTCCCAGAGCGAGCCATTGAAAAGTAACCCTGAGCCAGACGCAACGAAAACGGCAGAGGAGAGTCCTCCGAAGGCGACTTCCGGTATGACTGGCAAGCATCGGATTCCGAGCGGAGACTTCGACCTGGAAGAGAGGCAAGAGTAAAGAAGGCATTTACGAAATGATGCTGGCCGTCACAGTCAACCAGGCGCTGAAGGATCGCTATGGCGCATCCGGATACCAGAAAATTTGTGCGGCGCTTGACTCCTACGCCGAAGCGGCCGGGGTGGAGGGGGAGAATGTGATTGCCCTCGATGACGCGGGCGATATGGGCGCCTACGGAATTGCTCCGGCACTAGGAGGGGAAGCGGGCAGCCTGTTGCTGGCGTTGCGGTCCCTGCGCCGGAGTTTGCCCCTGGTGCAATCCATCTTACTGGTGGGCGGCGACGACATCATTCCTTATTGCAAGATTGCCAACCCTGTGGATCGGAGCGTCGACGCCGATGCGGTAGTACTGAGCGACAATCCCTATGGCACGAATGCCGACACTCTCGAAGAATACATGGCGCCGCCGGTGGCCGTGGGACGCCTGACCGATTTTCCCCGCGGGTCGGCGGATGATTTCGTGCAGTTGATCAACGGGGCGACGGCCAGCCGCAAGGCCAGAGCGGCACGCAGCCGCGCAGCCGCGCTGGTCCTGATTGATTGGTCCAAGTACAGCGGCGATGCCGCCAGTTCGTTGCCCGGCGTAGATTGGTACTACTCCCCCGGATTTCTACTAAGCAAGGGCACATGCGCCGAGTTCGACCGGGAGTATCTCTATTTCAATTTGCACGGTTTCGACGGGACGGCGGACTGGAAAGGGTACGATTCCGTGCGCGAGAGTTTCGTCACAGCAGTGACTCCCGATGCGTTTGACCCGCAGTATGTTTCCGGGTCGGTCGCATTCGCGGAAAACTGCTATGGAGCACAAACCGGTGGCCGCACGCCGGGGAATTGTTGCGCGCTGGCGCTGGTGCAAGCCGGGGCAGCGTTCGTAGGGGCGACGGGTTTGGCCTATGGTTCCCATCTGGCGCCGAATTTTTTTCTGGATGATGCCGACGCGTTGGCGAGTTCATTCTGGACTGGGCTTGCGAGCGGAGTGGGCCTGGGCGAAGCCTTGCGACAGGCGCGCGCAGATTACTGGGCGAGTACTGATACTCCGCAGTCCAATCCATTCAAACAAAAAACGCTGTTGCAATTTATTTTGCTGGGAGATCCCGGCTGGAACTAGAGAGCAACCACGAATCATGAAAATGGCAGACTGGACGATGGCGGTGGCACTGGGACTAGCCTTGCCTGTGCTGGCACAAAATCAGAATGCACCGGCACAAAACGAGAAGGAGAAAGTAAAGAATGAAGTGCTGGACAATGTCCTGTTTCTGAACGCGGGTCAAACGCTGCGCGCCAGGCCGGGAAACCTAGAATACCGCACTTGCGTCGTGCCTCGGGCATGGGCTAGCCCAGGACACTCCTGTCCCGGCTTTCCAGCCGATGAGAACTACACTATCCCCAATGGGCGCCGAATTCAGCTCAACAAGCCCGGTGACGCTTGGAAGTTTCTTGACGAAGGTTACTTCATTCAAGGGCGGCGTATCGAACTTGATGTCTTCAATCGCAAATTTCTCACCGATTACAGCATCAGCATAGATGGCGTGACCGAGCTACAGAGCGGGCCGAATATCCGTAACTTGAACGAGGCGCAGAATCTTTCGCTGGGAGCGGCTAGTTTCGCGTCGATTCCGCCTTCTAAGGGCGGAGTCGAAGGACTTGCGGCCAGAACGGCAGCCGAAATCGTGATGCAACTTATTGATGAAGAAACTTCGAGCCAGCCGCTGGCAGATCTAAACAATGATCATGCGGTCATACAGCGGGAATTTGCCAAACTCGAGGCACAAATTAATGACTTTACTCAACATTACGATCTGATCCTTGGAACGGCTCCCAATGGCGACGACAACTGTGCGGCGGTGCGAGGAGCGCCGAGTGTCATCCCGCTCCAGGTATGTTTCGACGATGAATATTGGACTGAGACTAACGATGTATGGACGAACCCTCCCTACCAAGATGAGCAGGAGTTTCGCAACGTCAACACGCGCGTGCAGGATCTGATTGCTGCTGTGAATATACTGGGCGCGCAGTTGGCCAGCACCGGCCTGCCTTCGAAACTCAAGGTTTTTGAAACCGCACTGGCGCAGTACGACAACGACGTGACCATCTTTATGGGAAACATCCATGCCGCTGAAGACGCGGCTGATCTTGTGCAGGCAGCGAACGAAGGTTTCCGCAGAGGGTTACACCGGGAGGAGTTAAGAGTGCTTTTGCTGAATAAGCTGAAGGGGCCTGATTCCAAGCCTACGCTTGATGAGGCGGAGATGAATCAGTTGCTCGACTCCTTTCGCGCTCTAGGCCAGGCAGGCCTGAACAATGCGAATGCTCTCGGAGCAAGGGCTGATGATTTCGACCTCGAGCCACTGATCTCAGATGCTTCCTTACATGGACTTCACGGCCAGCTGGTCGACTTCCGGGACCAAATGAATGTTGAGCTGCCCGACGCAATTGATGATTTGAATCAGAGCCAGGGGAAGCTCCTGGATCGCGTAAACTTTATTTACGACCACTCGGAAGTTCCCGACCCCCTGCCTAAACAGATCGATCTCAGCGGTCACTCCGGAAATCTGCTGGTTTATTACAGTATTCGGCGCATCGAATCCTTTCAGCGCTACACGATTACTCAAGTGCAGGAGCCGGGCGTCAACGTGCAAGCTAGTGCCGGGGTGATGGCGCTTCCCCCACCGGCCACGGCGACTCCATCGACGACCGCACCCTCGACTACCGCGCCGGCTGCATCGACTCCGGCACCCAGCGCCACCAGCGTGAACTCGTCTGCGGCGACCTCTGCCACGGCAATGGCCACGCCCACACCGTCTGCGGCGCCCGCCACTTCCGCGAATGGACAACCCAACCCTGGATCAGGCAATACCGGCATTGTGGTGGCCAAAGGAGCGTTTCAGGTTCACGAATTGTTCTGGGGCAACGTGGTCGCTGCGGTTGCGGCGAGTTGGTTGAAGAATCAAAGCGTCACACGGCAGGCACAGCCAACGTCATGCAAGGGAACGTCAACCACACCCGACACAACCTGCTTTTCGCCCATAGTTACCTCGTCGGTCAGAGTGGCCCCAATTGTCGGACTCGACGTTTACTTCCAGCAACGCGATAGCTACCCGCGGACCGGTCAGCCGTGGCTGTGTCGCGAGCATCCGTGGCAATGTTTCGGGGCGATGGGTGCGATGTCGGCAATCAAGGCAAATGATTACTACATTGGAGGATTCTTCGAACCCAGTCTGGGTGTGCAGATCAGCGCGGGTATGAACCTCGGTGTGCACACGGCCCTTCAGAAACCATACCAGGCGGGTGTGCCAGTCGACATCAGCGGAAATTTCCCAACTTCCGATCAGCGCGGAGTCCAATTCTTTGTGGGAGCGGGACTCGATCTCGGGATCTTTCGTAAGGTTTTCGGAAAGTTCACAGGCATCGGCACCTCCGCTTCCAGCACATCAGGACAATAGCATCAGCGCACTGTGGGTTGAGGCGTAGCAACGAGCCTGAGAATAGTTGGAGCGCTTTCTCTCCAATTCCGACGTTTCTCTCCAAAAAACGGCCTTCTGGTCAGGCGCAGGACGTCAGAACCTGCTGTCAGGGCTGGCTTGTGCTTTTGGAGTCTCACGCGCGCGAGTCTAAGAGGAGGCCGTAGAATTCAGAACCTGCCGTCGTGGCTAGCCTGAAAAAGTTGAATCCCACTCTCTCCGCCAGTAAGTCTTAACTGCATAGAAACCCGCTGCCATTTCCCCTAAAATACGCGAAAGCTGTGCATTTTTTGCCGATTCTTCCGCGACAAACCGGACTTCGCAGAACATACTGCCGGGTGTCGAAAGGGACTTTGTTCCGGCTTTTCTCTGGAGGGTACATGTGCCGTCCGGTTTCGAGGAGGGCGCAAGGCGAACGCAATGCGATCATAGGCTTGGAGGTTCGCCCATAGCCCGTATCCTGGACACCGACTTCGAACGCTTCCCACAAGCCCGTTTCCGGACAATTAACGAGTAGATGTGTCGACGATCAGGTCGCTTGCTTCAGTGGATTTAATGTCTTATATAAGGATGATTTCCGACCCTCCGTACCAGGCTGCCGGAACGGTGTACGCGGGGCGATAACACGCCCTTTGCCGTTTCGACGGGATTGTTAGTCATTCCGGGATGGGAGTCGGCTTTGATTGAAGTGGATATATACCGCCGAAAAACTGCGAACACGAAAGTCGAAAACTGTTAGAAATCCCCGCTTTAAACAGATCTTTTCTCCGAGCAAGTGTCGCTCTCGTGACTGCCCTCCAGACAAGCAAGATCATAGCGACTTGTGATCCTCGTCATTGACCCGTGGTTGGTAGAACCGCAGAATCGCTTACGGATATTCTTCCGCCAAAACGAGGAGAGATCATATGGCGATCGCGAGCCCAGTTCGGCCAGAAACGTTGCGGACACTGCCTTCCGATGCAGCGCGCCAACTGCAATGGGGGTTCGCTGGTCGTTACGATTTGCAATTGCTGGTGCAGTCCGCCAGAGCGGTGGCACGCGGTCCGGTGGCACGGTTGGTGGCCAGTGGCGGACGAAATGCGCATGAATGGACCGAAGCCAAAGCGGAATTGTTGGAGGCGTTCGACGCCTCGGGCATCACCGCCGTATTCATGGATCCGGAACAAGGCGGACTGTTTGCTGGTCCTAAGAATATCGCGCTAGCGCTAGTCGCATTTGAATTGGCGTGGGTGGATGGTGGCGCGGCCACGGCCAGCCTGGCTGGCTGTCTGGCGCTGGCTCCTATCCATGAGCGTGGCACTCCTGAGCAGCAGCGCCACTACATGAGCCTGGCGGCTCCGGCCCAACCGGGAGAAGACCGCAAGCCGCTGCGGGGGGCTTTCTGCCTGACCGAGCCCATCCCTTATGTAGGGGTCGACACGGGAATGCTCAACGGCAAGATTCGAGTCGTCGATTGGAAGCCGGGAGAAGAGCCGATCCTGCAGGTGGAAAAACGCGGGCGTTTCATCACCAACATTGGATTCGCCAATTTCGTTACCGCGGCGGTCGACTCCGATGACGAGCGCATCAAGGGGAGTTGCATCGTGATTCTCGAAGAGAGCGATCCGGGCATTTTTGACCGGGGCACGCCGACGCGAAAGATGGTTCACCAGCTTTCCTCGACGGGCGATCCGATTTTCAATTTGCGGGTGCCGGCGAGCCGCATTGTGGGCGGCTATGAGATTAAAGACGGGGTGCTAATTCCGCGCTACAGCCACAGCGAGGTGATTGAAGCTGTATTTCGCCGCACGCGGGTTACGGTAGGCGTGATGACGGCGGCAAAATTGCTTTCCGCAGTCGAGCCCGTGATCCGCTATCAGCGGGGAAGGTTCCGGGGCGCGGAAACAGCGACGCCGGGATCAGTACGCTACGAGATGGGACTGCAGGCGCGCGAAGATGCTCTGCATCGCCTAGTCGATATATGGGCCACGGGTGAGGCCAGCGCTTCGTTGGCTTTTGCGGCTGCGCGAGCCTTCGACGAACTCGACCCGCTGGAAAAGGAAATGGACCGGTTGTATGCCGAGCGGGGCGTCACCGGGGCCAAGGCCAAATCGAAGCTTCTGCGAGAAGCCGCCGATCGGGCAGTTACGCTGATTCGGCTGCCGGTGGGCGATTCCCGCAGAGAGCCTTTGGATTCCGATTTAGTGCTCCGATTTGTAATGCTGGATACGACCGCCGACGTTCTCTGCCCGGCCGCGAAACTTTGGAACACAGGTTGGGGGGCGCAAATGATGCGTGAGGCGGTGAGCCTGATGGGTGGTTATGGCATCACCGAGGACTGCCCGGGATTTCTCGGCAACAAATGGATGGACGCGCAGCTGGAAGCCACTTACGAAGGTCCCGAGGCCGTGCAGCGGCGCCAACTTTCTGTGACCATGACGAACCCGGTGTTTCTGGCGCAATTTCGCAGCTGGATTCGCGAGATGCGCGGAATCGCTTCGCAGCATCCGAACACGGGGGCCTGCGCTTTGGCGACTGCCATGACCATGTGGCTGTGGACGCTGGATCATTTGCAGCATAGCAAGGATGCCGATGGCGGAAAGTTGTATCAGAGCGCCCGTCAAGGGGTGACGTTCCCTCTCGCCGATGCGTTGTGCTGGCTCGTGGCCGCCCGTTGCCAGATTCTCGACGTGCTGCGCTTGGAGAGGCAGGGAGCGGAAGATGCCTCGCTGTCGGAGGAGTTGGCTGGTCTCGTCCACTTCCTCACCGATCTTTGCCACGTACAGGTGGCGCGCGCCAGTGGCGAGGCTGCCCGCATCTCCGCGGAGTTGGTGTTTGGCTATAACCAGCATCCGGCATGGGACGAGCAAGGAACTCGCGGCTGCTGGCGTGACGATGAATTGGATGAGCTGGAAGCGGTTATTCCCGGTATCAATAGCTACGCTCTCGATGTGGTGAAGAGCGATGGCACGCATCCGGACAAAGCGGGACCGTGCGCGCAATGCCACGGAGCACAGCCGTTTCTTTCGCTTCACGCGAAACTGGACGGATGCCTGACCGGATCGCGATTATCCAAAGATCGCTCCGCCGAGGCCATATCGAAGCTGATGATTCCGGAAGCTCTGGATTATCCGGTATGAGCGTGTCTGCTTCATCGCCCGCGATCCCGGTCGAGCGGCAGCAGATTTCCGTCGATATTGTGGGTGTGGGCTTCGGACCTGCGATGGGTGGATTTCTGAACACGCTTTCGCGCCGTCTTTTGAACGATGATGGTACGCCGCGATTGGACAGTTCCGTTTCGCCCGGTCTGCCGCTGCAGGTGATCTGCTACGAACGGGCCGACGGACTGGGGTTTGGCGTCTCCGGCGCGGTTACGCGAGCCCGAGGAATCCGCGCCAGCTTTCCCGGTGTTGATCTGAGGCAGATTCCGATGGCACTTCCAGTCGCGCGGGAGAAGCTCGTCTACTTGCTTGATCCCAACGGAGCTAGCCAGCGCTCATTGGCATTGCGCGCCGCAGACCGGCTAATCCGCACGTTTAGCACAATCGTCCGGCTACGCGACCACGCCATTGAGCTGCCGTTCATTCCGAAATTCATGCACAAGGGCGATGGAATGATCCTGTCACTGGGCCAGTTTAATCAATGGGTGAGCGAGCAGATCACTTCCTCCGGGCTAGTTCAGATATGGCCAGGAACGCCGGTCAACGAGCCGATTTTCGAATCGACGGCCGAGGGAGATGCGGTCTGTGGCGTTCGCCTGTCGGATCAGGGCGTCGGTCTGGATGGCACGCCTGCCGAGGGATTCATGTCCGGCATGGACGTCCGTGCCGCGCTCACGGTGGTTGCTGACGGTCCGGTGGGGGCCGTAGGCCGTCAAATCGATTCGCACTTTGGATTGCCCGCGGGGCACTACCAACGAGAGTGGGCACTGGGCATGAAGATGGTGGTTGAACTGCGCGAAGACGCCGGCCTGGAGCCGGGAACTGTGCTGCACACCATCGGTTTTCCTGAGCCCGAGATCTTCGGTTTTCTCTACGTGCATCCGGAGAGGTTGGCCTCGGTCGGAATTCTTATCCCATCCTGGTTCCGCAGCCCGGTTCGCACTGCTTATCGCTACTTGCAGCATTTCACGCTGCATCCTTATCTATGGAAGCATCTGCGGGGCGGGACTCTCAAATCTTGGGGAGCGAAATCGTTGCAGGAATCGGGCCGGCGCGGCGAGCCGTTCCTTGCCGGCAACGGATACGCGCGGATCGGCGAAGGCTCCGGCAGCACGAACGTTCTCGCGGGGTCGGGAGTGGACGAGGCTTGGACGACAGGCGCGCAACTGGCAGAAGCAGTGGTCGAGTTGCTGGAGCATAAGAAGGCGTTCACGCGCGAGAACCTGGAACAAGCTTATGTGGCCCGCCGGCGCAGGAGTTGGGTGGACGCAGAGTCAAAGATCGCCGCCGATGCGCGCAACGGTTTCCAGCACGGGGTGGTCAGCGGACTGATCGGCATGGCAATGGCGGGCTTCACGCGCGGGGCGATTTCTTTTTTCCCGCGCCCTCCTGCCTCCGGCTCGGGCACCATCCACCCTGACACCTGGACGCTGGAGAAATTTTACGCATCACGCATAACGCCGAGCGAGCTAAAGCGGTTGCAGGAAGAATGCGCGGCTCGCGGCGTCGCTCTCCACGACCTTATTATGAATCGCTGCGGCTGGCCAGAAATTCCGCTGGACGGACAGTTGTTGATCTCGCATCAGGACGCCTTGCTGATGGGCGGAAGTGTACAGGCGCCTGCAGGGTATGCGAATCACGTGATCTTCGTGCGTCCTGAGCTGTGCCAAAACTGCGAGCCGAAACTGTGCGTCGAAATGTGCTCTGGGCAGGCGATCACGCGTGACGAGAACGGCGTGCCGGCATTCGATCGCGAGAAGTGCGTGTATTGCGGCGCGTGCCTGTGGAATTGCGGCGCCACTCCCGGCGGAGATAAGAGCAACGTCGAATTTCGGGCGGGAGCGGGAGGATTGCACTCCACGCTGAATTAATCGACCGAAGACAGGCGGACAACGCGGGCAACTTTTTCAAACGACTTTCTGCAGAGGGAATTGCATGAGCAACGTTTATCACATTGTGGTGTGCGCGGGTGTAGTGCCGGACCCGCTGCAGACGCTCGAACCAATCACAACCGCGACCGGGCCCGCGCTAAAGAACGAAATGATGCTCCCGGCGGTGTTGGATCCGTGGGCCGGTCATGCGCTGTATGAGGCCGCAAATTTGGCAACGCGCATTGCCGGCAGCAAGGTTTGGCTGGTCAGTGCCGCGCCCAAGGCCAAGTTGCAGCAAGTCATGATGAACGTGGCGCAGAAGGCAAGTTTTGAACTGGTTCCCATCGACGCACCCGCCAGCGGTTTTGCCGATGCGCATGCGGTTGCCCGATTGCTTGCAAATGCGATCCAATCCATTCCAGGTCTCGACCGTTCCCGCCTGCTTCTGTTTGGAGGCTGGGAGTCGGCCTCACGCGGCGCCGGCGTGACCATGCAACTGGTAGGCGAACAACTGGGAATTATCGATCAGTTCCAGGGTGTCGACCAGCTTATGGTGCAACCCGACGGTTCTTTCGAGATTTTGGAGCGCATCGAAGGCGGGCGGCACATGGTGTCAGTCTGTCAGAGCCCTCCTGTGCTTCTGGGCTGGGCAACGGGCAACTTGCCCGAGCCGAGAAACAATCCGCAGGTTGGCATGGCGAATATACGCACCATTATGCCGGCGCTGCAGAAGGCGAAGGCCGCTGCGCTCCCGCACGATGCCGTCCGCTACTTGAGCGTGACACCTCCCAAACAGCAGCGGCAGACTCGCATCGTCAAGGATCGCTCGCCCGACGAGATCGCCGCCGAGCTTCTTGACTGGATCCTGCAGGAGTAGAAGCAGCGTCAGCAGGACGAGCGTGCTATTTGCAGACTTTCGAATTAAAGGTGAAGGAAGATATGGCCCAGAACATTTTATTTGTTGCGCATGTGGACGAATCGGGAAGCACGCTGCCGAAGGTGGCATACGAAGCGCTGGGATCTGCGCTCGACGCCGCCAAACAATTGGGAAGCACGCTAACGATTGGCCTGATTGGTGAAAGCATACAAGCTGCCGCCGATACGTTAGCCGCAGCGGGAGCACAAATCCTGGGAGTGGCAGGCGCAGATTTCGCGCATCCTCGTTATGCCAGTGACGCCGCAGCGGTTGCAGCAATCTGCTCTGCCGTCCAGCCGCAAATCGTAATCGCTCCCGGCACATCGCGGCTTCTCCGCGTCATGCCCGGCGTGGCGCAGCGGCTGAAGGGAAGCGTGGATACACATCTCGCGTCGATCGAGGCGGCTAACGGCATACTCACTGCCAAGCGCTGGTTTTACCGCCAGCGGCTCGAAGCCGTGATTCAGCGAGAGGCCCGTCCATGGATTCTTGTGCTGGATGCCGGATGCCACGATGCATGGGCCGGAATGGCAGCGACGGCAGAAGTCCAGACCATTCCGGTTCCACTTTCCGCAGATGCCAGGCGGACTGAGTTTGTCGGCCTCCGGATGCCCGACAGCGACAAGCAAACCATCCGACCGGACGCTAAGCTGCTTTTCGTGGCAGGAGCGGGCTGGTGCAAAAAGCAAGCCGACGGCCAGACTCACCTACGTGAAGCCGAGGGGCTCATCTTGAATTTTCTGCGCTGTTCCGGGGCATCGCTCGGGGGAAGCAAATCGCTGGTCGACCAGAAAGGGGAAAGTGGTGCAGTGCTTGGTTTCATGACTCACCTCAATCAGGTGGGACAAACAGGAGCGACGCCGCGACATCCCAAAGGGCTTTCAACCTGTTGCCACGGCGAAGAGCCGCACGTAGTCGGTTGGCGCTTTGTCAATGAACGGCGCGCCATCAATCTCGATCCTAACTGTGGTTGGGCACGCGGCAAAGCTGACGTGCTGTATGTTGCTGACGCCTTCCAGGTAACGGCAAAGCTGAATTCTTCTCTATCCGAAAAGGTACGCCTCGAAGAAGTTATTCCCATCTGCAGCGTATAGCCGCTACCCGGCAATCAGTCCAGCGCGGACATGGCCGAGCAATCCAGTTAGGTTCAGCCTCAGCTTCCTCAATTACGACGGAGTGGTGCCAAATGTCAGCCAACCTGGCCATCGACTTTTGGCGAAGGTTGTCTGATCCTTCTCTGGCCATACTTTCAGTTTGCCCGCAATCATGGATACAATAGTCCACACGCCATGCCTATTGAGCATCGCGTTATAAAAACTATTCATTTCGTGACAAGATTCTTTCCCGTCTGATGATGCTCTTGAATTTTCCGGCGAATGGCAAACGTGCTTGCCGCGAGCGCAAGCGTGGGCCTGTGCGACTTGTTGACCTGCGACGATGCGCGATATTGGCTGTAGGTGTTTGCGGTGTTTTCTTAGCGTCCAATGCACCTGCGCAGCAGACGGATAAGGCTCCGCTGGTGGTGGTGCAACCGGGCGCCCCAGGCCAGCCGAGCAAGGTGCTGCCACCGTCCACCAGGCCCACCCTGCCGCAGCGTTCGTCCGCGGACGTGCAGTTCATGCAGGGTATGATCCAACATCATGAGCAGGCGGTGGAAATGACGGCGATGATTGCGTCGCACACGGACAATAAGAATCTGCGTTCGCTAGGTGCGCGTATCAGCAGTTCCCAGTCGGATGAGATCAAGTTTATGAAGCGCTGGCTGGCGGCTCGGGGCGAGACCGTTCCCAACACGATGTCGTCCATGCCCGGCATGGACATGTCTAACGACACGATGAAGTTGATGCCGGGAATGCTTACGCCGCAGCAGATGGAAGCTCTTCGCAAGGCCAAGGGCGCCGAGTTTGATCACCTATTTTTGGTCGGAATGATTCAGCATCACAACGGCGCGCTGACGATGGTCAAAGAGCTGTTCGACACCGCCGGCGCCGGACAGGATGCCGAGTTGTTTGACTTCGCGACCGATGCGGATAACACGCAGCGGGCCGAGATTCGAATTATGGAAGCCATGTTGAAGAAGGAAAAACCAGAG
Organism: uncultured Acidobacteriaceae bacterium; assembly: GCA_963818935.1. Taxonomy (GTDB): domain Bacteria; phylum Acidobacteriota; class Terriglobia; order Terriglobales; family Acidobacteriaceae; genus Sulfotelmatobacter. Next base: position 23,642 of record CAWFUK010000009.1, on the reverse strand, counting down.
GAGAAACGATGAACCGAGAGCCCAAGGCTTTGTGGTGTGCGGTTGTAGCCGTCCTTATTTGTTGTTTTGCTGTGAACCGTACGCAGGCGCAGGCGGCCCAGCCCGCGAATCCACCGCAGGCGGATACGCAGAAGTCTGACAATCCACCGTCTGCCCAGGAAGGGAAGGACAAAGACAAGAAAGGGGACGATGACGACGACTTCTTCGCTCCCCAGCCCGCGCCCACACTGCCGCCTGGCATGACCGGTGCGGATGTGAATGATCCGCGCTACAAGCTTACGCCGGGACTTTATGATGCAGGCGAAGCCGCCTGGGGTATGAAGCACCTTGTGCTGGTCAAGAAGCCGGAGGCGTTTCAACTGAGCGGCACCGATCCCGACGATCCCAAAGCGCAGAAGATCGTGGCTCAGCTCGGAATGAATAGTCCTAAGATTCCGAAGTCAGTGCATCTGATGATTGCGCAACTTGCCTTCGCCAACTCTGATCTGGCATTCCAGGGAAAACATCTGTTCCAGGGAAATTTTTATGGTGTAGATATCTTCGACATCTCTGATCCGGCCAAGGCTCAATTGCTTACGACCATGGTATGTCCCGGCGGACAGGGCGACGTATCGGTCTACAAGAATCTGCTGTTCATGTCGGTGGAGATGCCGAACGGGCGACTGGATTGCGGCACAGAAGGGTTTCCTCCAGAGCCGATGCCGGCTGCCGACGAAGGAAAAGACAAAGATAAAGATAAAGATAAAGACAAAGACGCCAAGGCCAGCGATACGGACAAAGATAACGATGGTGGTAAAGATAAAGACAGTGACAAAGCTAAGGAAAAACCGAAGCGTCATTTGCCGGCGGCGCAGAAAGACCGCTTCCGCGGTGTGAGAATCTTTGATATTTCTGACATCAAAAATCCCAAGCAGGTCGCGGCCGTGCAAACCTGCCGTGGATCGCACACCCATACGCTGGTGTTGGATCCCAATGACCCGGCCAATGTCTACGTCTACGTCTCTGGAACCTCGTTTGTGCGCCAGTCGGAAGAGCTGGCCGGATGTTCCGGCGAGAAACCCGAAGAAGATCCGAACACATCTCTGTTTCGTATCGACGTAATCAAAGTTCCGCTGGCTACGCCCCAGGAGGCAAAGATAGTCTCCAGCCCGCGAGTCTTTATGGACGCGCGCACCGGCGCGATCAATGGCCTGAACAACGGCGGCACGCATGGCAAGAAGGGCGCTGAGAAACCCGTAGACACCAACCAGTGCCACGACATCACAGCCTACTCGGCGATAGGATTGGCAGCGGGCGCCTGTTCGGGAAATGGAATCCTGCTGGATATCAAAGATCCTGTGAATCCCAAGCGCGTGGATGCGGTGAACGATCCCAACTACTCTTACTGGCATTCGGCTTCGTTCTCGAACGACGGCAGCAAGGTTGTTTTCACCGATGAGTGGGGCGGAGGGCTGGGCGCACGCTGCCGTCCCAATGACCCGAACAAGTGGGGCGCGGATGCCATCTTCCGTCTGAAAGATGACAAGCTGACTTTCGCCAACTACTACAAAATGCCGGCAGCGCAGGGAGACACTGAAAACTGCGTGGCGCACAACGGCTCGCTGGTTCCGGTTCCCGGCCGAGATATTGAAGTGCAGGCCTGGTATCAGGGCGGAGTTTCGGTGATGGACTTTACCGATCCGGACAAACCGTACGAGATCGCCTATTTCGATCGCGGACCGATCGATCCAAAGATGCTGGTGCTGGGCGGCGAGTGGTCGGCGTACTGGTACAACGGATTCATATACGGCTCGGAGATTGCGCGCGGCCTGGATGTGTTTGAACTGACGCCGACCCAATTTCTGACCCAGAACGAAATCGACGCGGCGAAGTTGGTTCAGGTCGCTGAGCTTAATGTGCAGGACCAGCAAAAGCTGCAATGGCCGGCAAACTTTGTGGTGGCCAAAGCCTACCTCGACCAGTTGTCGCGGTCGCAAGCCTTAAGTTCAGGCCGAATCTCGAAGCTGCGGAAGACGATTGCGGGCGCCGAGAGTTCGCACATGAACGACAAAAAGATGGCCAAGTTGAAGGGAATGGTGGCATCGCTTGAAAAGAGCGCCGGCACCGCGAAAAACGAGGCTGACGCAAAGCGAATGCAAGCGCTGGCTGACGTTTTGAAGCAGATTTCGCCGGCAGCCTAGCCCGTTACCTTGCTAACTCAACCAGATTCCGGCTCGCGGGGCAGATCCCGCAGCCGGAACGTCTGTGCCCTCTCAGAATTTCCGCGTCCACTGTTTCGGCCAGCGCTCGACGACGACTTTTTCCTGAGTAAAGAATTCGATCGCGTCGCGGCCTTGCCCGTGCAGGTCGCCGAAAAAACTCTTGCGGGCGCCGCTGAACGGGAAAAAAGCCATGGGAGCAGCGACTCCGACATTGATGCCAACGTTGCCCACCTCAACTTCGTAACGGAATTTTCGCGCGCTCGCTCCGCTACTGGTGAACAGACAAGCCATGTTGCCGTACTCTCCCCCGTTGACCATGGCAATCGCTTCCTCAATGTCATTCACATGCTGCAACGTCAGCACCGGCCCAAAGATCTCCGTACGCATGACTTCGCTTGCGATGGGTAGTCCTTCAAGAACGGTGGGGCGCAGGAACGATCCCTTTTCAAATTTTGGAATTGTGGTCTTGCGCCCATCCACTACGGCGTGGCCGCCATCCTGAATTGCTTGATTGATCAAGCCTTCGATGCGGTTGCGGCTCTCCATACTAATCACCGGTCCCATTTGCACTGCTTCGTCCAAACCATATCCCGTGACGCGAGTCGAAGCTTTTTCACGCACGGCTTCGGAGAATGTCTTTCCAGCTTCGCCCACGGTGATTGCCCAAGATGCAGCCAGGCAACGTTGGCCAGCGCAGCCAAAAGCACTGTCGGCGATAATTTCTGAGGTCGCGGCCATATCCGCGTCCGGCAAAACCACCACTGGATTCTTAGCTCCCCCAGCGCACTGCGCTCGTTTTCCCGCCGCAGCGGCACGCCCATATACGTAATTGGCGGTTGCACTGGAGCCGACAAAGCTGATGGCTCGAATCGTGGGATGATCCAAAATGGCATTCACAACATCGCGGCCGCCATTGACAACATTGAGAACTCCCTTGGGCAAATTCAGTTTATCGATAAGCGCTAAAACCTTCTGCATCGCGAGCGGCACTTTCTCTGAAGGCTTAATGAGGACCGTGTTCCCGCAGGCCAGAGCGTAAGGCAGAAACCAGAAGGGAATCATCGCAGGAAAATTGAAAGGGGCGATGATGGCGCAGACTCCGACTGGTTGCCGGATCATCAGCTCGTCTATGCCGGCGGCGATGTCTTCGGAGTTGTAGCCTTGAATCAGAATCGGCGCGCCACAGGCCACTTCGACATTTTCGATGGCCCGTCGCAATTCTCCACGCGATTCACTCAGAGTCTTGCCGCACTCCATGGTCACAGTGCGAGAGATGTCTTCGAAGTTTTCTTCCAGCAGGGTTTTCAACTGGAACAGATACTGCACACGGGTTCCGACCGGAATGCGACGCCACTCGGGAAGCGCGGCCGCCGCGGCCTTCACCGCGTCGTCCAATTCGGTGCGGGAAGATAAAGGGACTCGGCCGAGTTCTTCGCCTGTAGCCGGGTTGATGATCGGCAGATTCTCAGATGCTGCCGACTCGCGCCACTCGCCTTGAATGTAGTTGCGTACGGTTGCGGATTGAGTCATATAGGTTCCAAATCAAAATCGATTAGATTCCGCCAAGTGCAGCACAGCAGAAAGGATGCGAACTCTTGCAGACAGAAAGTCACAGCAAGTATAACGAAACGGTTGTCGGACCGGCAGACCGTTGGCTCGGGTTCTGAGCTCGAGCCTTTGAAAAACGGGGTCAACGGAAGCGGCGAATGAATAGCGTGTGGCGCTCGGAGCGGTAGTAGCCTACTCCATAAATAGTGGCTTTCCCTTTGGTCGAATAAATCACCTGGCGAATCCGCAGGATGGCCGCACCCTTCGACAAGCCAAGGGTTTCCGCCAGGTCTGCATCGGCTGCCGTGGCATCGATCTCCTCATCCGCATAAGCCAATTCCACACCATAATCGTGGCGCAGGACGGAAAACAGGGAACTTCTCGCCAGGGGAGCATCCACCAGCCCAGAGTACTCGGCTGCGGGTAGATAGCAAGTCTCCAGAGCAAATGGTTCCTCATCCGTAAGGCGCAGACGCGTGATTTTTACCATGCGGCTAGCAGCAGGGAGACTGAGACGCGCCGCAATTTCCTGCTCGTCCTCAATTACCTTGGCCACCAATACGCGGGAACGCGGCACCAGTCCACGGCTGGACATGTGCTCCGTGTAACTCATCAGCTTGTTGAAGTGGATCTTAGGAGCGGCGACGAACGTTCCGGCTCCGCGACGGCGTTCGACAATCCCTTCGCGTTCTAATCCGGCGAGGGCATGGCGGGCCGTCATCAGGCTCACCTTATGAGTCTTGGCCAGCTCGCGCTCGGAAGCGACCGGATCCCCGGGATTCAGCTCAGCTGACTCAATGCGCTTGCGGATAGCATTCTGGATGCGCTTGTAGACCGGGGTTCCGTTGCGGTGATTTCCAGGCATAGGGCGGTCGTTCAGTATAGTGGCGCACACACTACAACGGTTTTCCCAATTCCTGAAAAATACGCTGGCAAAGCGGCGTTATTTCGCAAGACATCTGCTATATAGCGTATCCACTGCCTGTTTGTAAAGCTAAAAACTTTCCGAAGGCTAATTTTGCAAGGTCAGCCAACACAATTGCTATAGAGCGGAATTGCCGAAAGCTGGGGTTCAGTGGGCATTTCGAAGTTTTGGTGACGGCTGCACCGCATCTGCGTGCCACGATTCACGTTATTTCGTGACATTCATCACGTTGCTTGTGGAAAACTAGGTCCAAAAAGCCTCTTGCCGATACGAATATGCCCGCAAGCATACCGATATAGAGCGGATTTGAAACGCTCGGCGAAAATTTTGTCCTTTCCGTGCATTTTTCCTTGACTAAGAATGGCTGTGTGCTATATAGCATAGTGCGATTGTATTAGGGCTCTTTTTAGTAATCCCAGGCGCAAGTGCTCTCAGGAGGCTGTGCGATGAAAACATTGGCAAACAGGTCTTTAGTTTGGTTGGCGTTGGTAGCCATTGGATTTGCGGGAGCGGCTGTTCGCATGACGGCACAAGAAGTGACGGCCGGCATCGTCGGCACCGTGACCGATCCAAGCGGCGCGCCAGTCAACGGCGCGGCGGTGACGGCTCGCGATACCGAGCGCGGAACCATGTGGAACGCCACCACGAGCGACGCCGGCGCCTACAGCATCACGCGCCTTCCAGTGGGGACCTATGAAGTGAAAGTTACGTCTCCCGGTTTCGAGACCGCGATCCATCCTCCGTTTGTGCTGACCCTGAATCAGACCGCGCGCGTCGATGTGCAGATGAAGGTTGGCAAGGTCAACGAGACCATAGAGGTGACGGGGGCCGCGCCGATTCTTGAGACCCAAAGCACGGACGTCAGCACGCTGATCGATGCGAACACCAATGTCAGCCTGCCGCTGGCCTCCCGCGACTACCTTCAGCTAACGCTGCTGGCTCCCGGCGTTACCAACGTTGATCCGGATGGAATGCGGAGTCCGCAGACGATGCTCAACTCTGGCCGCCCGTATATCAACGGAAATCGCGAACAGGCCAACGAGTATCTGATCGACGGCATTCTGAACAGCGAAGATAAGAACAATGAGGTCGGCTATACACCAGGAATTGACGGCATCCAGGAATTCAATCTGATCTCGCAGAACGCCTCTGCGGAGTTTGGCAACTATCAGGGAGGCGTGGTGAGCGTCAGCACCAAGTCCGGCACCAATAACTTGCACGGCGATCTTTTCGAGTTTTTCCGCAACGACGCGCTCGATGCGAATCTGGCTTCCGCGGGATGGACCAAGGGAATAGGGGCAAACGAGGGGATTCTTGGTTTCAACGCCCAGGGTGTAGCAATCAAACCTGAACTGCGCTACAACCAGTTCGGGGGAACCATCGGCGGTCCGATCATTAAAGATAAGTTGTTTTTCTTCGCGGATTTTCAGGCACAACGTCTGGTCAATGCCGGCCCGACGGGAGCTCAGGTTTTGACGTCACCGGCGCGCAGCGGAGATTTCGGGCAACTGTGCACAGATTTCGGCGGAGCATTTAACAGCAGCGGACTTTGCACCGGTGCAGCAGCCCCGTCAGGTGTCCCCACCCAGTTGGTTTATCCCAACGGTCCCAATGTTGGTCTTCCGATTCCGAACAACAATCTTGCGGCAGCCGGGTACACGATTGATCCTGTAGCTTCGAACATCTTCGGCCAGGCAAAGTATTACCCGCTGCCTTCGATAAACACTCTTAACTCGAACAATATCTTCTACAACAGCGGAAACGATTTGAACAACGACCAAGGTGATCTGAAGATCGATTACAACCCTTCGCAAAAAGACCATGTGTTTGGGCGCTGGTCGCAAATGGATTTGACCGAACCGACCTTCACCGGTTGCATCTTCTGCAATGCGGGCGCGGAGGAGGGAAGTGATGAGCCGGTCAGAAATGCGGTTGTCGATTGGGCACATGCGGTCACTCCGAGCTTGCTCAATGAAGTTCGCTTTGGATTTAATGCGGTTCGCTTCGACTCCCGATCCACGCCTACCTCTTCTTTGGGTGACATCAGCCAGCAACTGGGAATTGTTGGCGGCAATCTTCAAGTTCCGGGATTGGTGCAGTTAAATATCACTGGCAACAACGGTGGCGCGGCGAGCCTAGGGCTGCAAAATCTGATTCAGGTATTTCATTCCACGCAGGGACAGTTTGAAGATAACGTCATCTTCACGCATGCCCGCCAGACCATCAAAGTCGGATTTCAGTACGCCCGTGAGCGCCAGGATTACATCTATCAGGGGAACAACGGGGCTTTGGGCTATCTCGGACTGGGAACATCGACCGGGTCCGGCTTGGCCGACTTCTGGCTGGGCAACGTCGTGGGAGGATCGGGCTCGCAGCGCGATACCGGTGGCGTCGTCAGCAATCCAGCCAAACTCCGGGGCAATGTTTACGGGATTTATGCCCAGGATGACTGGCGTGCGACCAACACTCTCACCGTCAATCTGGGATTGCGCTTTGAAGACCATACTCCGCTGGCTGAAACCGACAACCGCGCGGTGAACTTCGGTCTCTACACCGGAACCATCTACACTGCCACAGGCGTCGATGGAACCACTAAATTCGGCAATCCCGCGCTCTACAACAATTACCTCGGTATCGGCGACTGGCAGCCCCGCGTAGGCTTGGCTTGGTCGCCTGCAATATGGCAAGGCAAGACAGTCATTCGAGCAGGATTTGGAATTTCCGAATTCATGGAGGGCGGCGGCAGCAACGAAGAGCTTACGCTCAACCTGCCGTACGGCATCCTCCAACAGCAGGCGGCTGGCGGGCTGGGTACGCTTTCTTCAGGTTTCGGACCCACCACCAACACGGAGTGTCCTGGCGGAATCAATCTGGCTTGCTACGAGGGCGGCGTCCGGCTCAGAATTTTTGACCAGAACTTCAAGCCAGCCATGGTTGACCAGTGGAATTTCACGATTCAGCAGCAGTTGACCAATACGCTGACCTTCCAGTTAGGGTATGTGGGACAGCGCGGCGCCCACCTCCTGAACTTTGAGGACGTTGCCCAGTCCGTACCGCTCGATGCGGCTGGTAAAGTCGTAGGTGCTGGCGACCCGATCGTTACCCGCGTTCCCGGACCGTTCCTCGGCGGCGGAACTGCCGGTTCGTTATATCTGGCGGACAATCCTCAATTTAACTCTCCGAACTGCGGAACCCCAGGCAATCCGATTTGCGGCGCGGAAACTCTTGCCGGAGCCAATATGTCGAACTCCGATCAGAAGTACAACGCGTTGCAGGCCGTCTTGCAAAAGCGCATGGGGACTGGATTGGAAGGGCAAGTTGCTTACACTTGGTCGAAGTGCATGAGCAACTCTCCCGGATACTTCGGCACCGGCTGGGGCAGCACCAATGCAACCAGCTCCGGTGGCCAGCCAGGCTGGGAGAACGATTACAATCCGCACCTCAACTGGGGACCGTGCTACTACGATCAGACTAATATTCTGACCAGCTACGTCACATATCAACTGCCGTTCGGCCGTGGCAAGCAGTTTGGCCACGACATCAACCCCGGCTTGAATGCAATTCTCGGCAACTGGGAGATTGGTGGCATCGTAACCCTGCACAGCGGAAACGCATTCACCTTCAATAATTTTGGAGGCTGGGGCGTCGGCGGCAATTCAGACAACACCAACGGCATCGATCCGGAGACGCTGTCAGGTCTCCCGGATTGCAACGGCCCGGTTAAGATTCTCAATCAAAGAGTGCCTATTTCGGGTAGTACTCCTGCCTATATTCAATACATTGACCCCTCACCGGACAATGTGAGTCCAGCTGCTCCGAATACGTTCGGAACCTGCACTCCGGGCAATGCTCGTGGTCCGGCCTACGCCAATGTTGATCTCAGCTTGCACAAAGACTTCCTGGTGACGGAGAGCAAGAGGCTGGAATTCCGCTTCGAAGCGTTGAACGCCTTTAACCATCCGGTATGGACGTTTATGGGCGGGCCGGACAACGGCTCGTTCGATCCAGGCACTTTTTCCTTAGTCAACGGGCAGGAGGTAAGCAGTAACCCGAACTTTGGCCGAATCACGGGGTCGCAGGGTGCGAGGGAATTGCAGTTCGCCCTGAAATTCTACTTCTAACTTCGGAACTGCTTTTGCGACGGTGGTGTAAGGAAGGCAGGCGCTTCCCTGGCGCCTGCTTTTCTCTTGCCCATGCGAGGTTCGGGGGTTCGCTGCCCGGGTTATCCGGGATAGAAATCCGGTCTATGGTTTCGGCATATAATCAACGGATGCGTGCGGTTCCCTGGGCTTCGCTGCGTGGTTTTTCTTTCCTCAGTTTATTCTCGTGCTTCGCACTTGTTATCGCCGCGGCTGCACAGACGCCTTCGAAGCCGGCCGCACCGTCTGCCGCGGCTGATCCCCAGAAGGGAATTAGCCTGGCGCAGAGCGGCCGCTGCAAAGAGGCGCTGCCGCTTTTGCGAAAGTCAATTCATCAAACCACGAATCGCGACCTTAAGAAGCGCCTTGGTCTGGAGGGCTTGCATTGTGCAATGACCCACGGCGAGCCTTACGAGTCCCTGGATTTCTTATCGGTTCTCAGCCATGACTTCCCGCGCGATCCGGAAGTCCTCTACGCAACGACCCATGCTTATTCCGACCTGTCAATGCGATCGTCCGAGGACCTCGCGCGCGAAGCGCCATTTTCGTTTCAAGTTCACCAGTTGAACGCGGAGGCTCTGGAAGTGCAAGGCCGCTGGGATGAAGCCGCAAACGAATATCGCAAGATTCTCGAGATCAACCCCATGCTACCGGGAATTCACGCGCGTCTGGGGCGTGCTCTGCTGTCCAAGCCGCACCCTTCACCAACCGAAGTCGAGCAGGCTCGGAAGGATTTTGAAGAGGAACTCGAAATCGATCCTACAAACGCGGCAGCTGAATTCGTCCTCGGTCAACTGGCGGAGGACTCCAATGATTTCGCGACGGCGATCAAACATTTCACTCGCGCCACCAAGATCGATTCCGGCTTTGCCGAAGCGTACCTGGGACTCGGCACATCGCTGAATTCAGCCAAGCAGTTCTCTGAGGCGATTGCGCCGCTCGAAGCCTACGAGAAATTGGCTCCCGACAGCCCCACCGGCCACTACCAGCTGGCATCGGCTTATGCTGGGGCGGGGCGCCGCGAAGACGCCAATCGTGAGGCCGCGCTGCAACGCGAAACCTCCGAAGCCTTGGAAGCGGTAAAACGAAAAGCTGCCATTGCCCAGGAGAAACAACAGGCGCCCGCATCGGAGCAGAAATAACGATGTCGCGGCGGTTCACGTCCCTGCAGAGACGCGAATTCTTGAGAGTCATGGGAGGGGCGCTGATTCTCCCAGCCGTGTCCTGGTCTGCTTCTGTCGCAGATTCCCTCATGAATCCCTATCCCTTTTCTGAGGTTCCGCCATCTGCCAGCGGCATCACCTTTGTTCACACCGCCGGACTTTCTCCCGAAAAGTACCTCCCTGAGTCGACCGGCGCCGGCTGCGCATTTCTGGACTACGACAATGACGGCTGGATGGATCTTTATTTCGTGAATAGCGGCAAGTGCGACATTTTCACTCCCGACCAGCCATTGCGCAACGCTCTTTACCGCAACAACCGCGATGGAACCTTCACGGACGTAACCGAAAAGGCTGGCGTCGTGGGCGGAGGCTACGGTATGGGTGTCGCCGTCGGAGATTACAATGCCGATGGCTTTCCCGATCTGTACGTGACTCAGTACGGTCGCAGCATTCTGTATCGCAACAACGGCGACGGCACCTTCACCGATGTGACCGAAAAGGCGGGCGTAGCGGCCCCAGGATGGGCCTCCAGCGCCGTCTGGTTCGACTATGACAACGACGGCAGGCTCGATCTCTTTGTCGGCCGCTTCGTGGACTTCGACAAAACCAAGCATCACAATTGCGGAGCGCCCGGCCTTCCCGCTCTCAAAGGCTTGAACGAATATTGCTATCCCCGCGTCTACACTCCCATGGCGAGTTGGCTCTTTCATAACAACGGAGACGGAACTTTCACTGACGTCAGCCAGAAAATGGGCATCGCGGATAATCCCGGAAAAACCTGGGGAGTGGTGGCCACCGATATAAACAATGACGGCTGGATGGATATCTTCGCCGCCAACGATACGGTAGCCAATTTTCTTTTCATTAATCGCGGCGGCAAACGCTTTGAAGAAGTGGGCTTCACCGCCGGCATCGCTTTTGGCGAGGGCGGAAAAGCGCGTTCCGGCATGGGCGTTGATTCCGCCGATGTGGATCAGGATGGATGGATGGACCTATTTGTCACCGATCTGAATCACGAACTATTCGGCTTTTATCACAACCGCCATGATGAAACCTTCGACGACATCGCTGCCCCCACCGGCATCGCCACCGTCTCAAAACTCATGAGTGGCTGGGGAGTGAAATTCTTCGACTACGACAACGACGGCAATCTCGACCTAATGATCGCCGATGGCCATCCCGACGATCTGATTGAGAAAATTTACGACAACGTGAAATATCGGGAACCCCTTCTTCTGTTCCACAACTCAGGCAACGGATTGAAAAATGTAAGTTCCGAAAGTGGCCCGATATTTTCGCGACCGATGTCGGCACGCGGTTTGGCGATCGGAGACTTCGATAATGACGGGGCAGTCGACGTTTTGATTTCCAACAATGACGAGGCACCGGTGCTTTTGCGTAACAACGCTGGTCGCAAGAACCATTGGTTGGGTCTCAAGTTGGTTGGCAAGCGGGCAAATATCGACGCCGTCGGCGCCCGCGTCAGTTACCAGGCTGGCGAGCTAAAAAGAAGCCGGATGAAGGTAGGTGGCGGGAGCTATCTCTCGTCCCATGACCCTCGCTTGGTACTCGGAATCGGACAACAAACGAAAATGGATTGGCTGGAGATTCATTGGCCGCAGCCCAGCGGCCTGAAACAGCGCTTTACCGATCTCCCCATCGACCGCTACATCACAATTCACGAAGGCGAGACTAAATGGGAATAGAAACAGCCACCGGCTGAACCTTCCTTCAGATCCCGTTGCCCTTCAAAAGGCCAAATCTTGTGCCAAGAGCAAGGCTCATGCAGGGGGTCCATTATAGCTTGCTCATCCGCTTCACCTCTTGGTGATGACCATCACTGACGTTTTTCTCGTTTGTAGGGAAAATGGACCGTTCTCATCCCGCGTCTTCCGGTTGCCCCATGACGCCTCAAACCCTGAATGAAATCTTCCTTGCCATCGCAGAGCGCGGATCAGAGCGAGTAATGCTGGTCCGCGGACCGGCGCAGTGGCTGCCGATCACTGCGCGGGAGCTCTACCGCGACGTGGCGGGCATGGCGCGGGCGCTAAAGCAAGCTGGCATGATTCAGGGAGATCGCCTGGCGATTTTGAGCGAGAACCGTCCGGAGTGGGCGATCGCCGACTTCGCATCTCTGATGTCAGGCGCTGCCGTGGTGCCCATCTATACGACTTTGACTGCGCAACAAACTGCGTACATTCTTGGCGATTCGGGGGCGAAGGTTGTGGTCGTCTCCACGGCCAGGCAGCTCGAAAAAGTTCTTTCCATCCAGAATCAGACTGCGGTGGAAACAATTATCGTGATGGATCGGGTGGAATCTAACGATGCCGTGCAGATGCAGTGGTTGCTGCGGGAAGCGCCGCAGCAACGCGATCTGGAATTGGAAGAGCGCGCCAGCAAGATCACGGCCGACGATCTGGCGTCTATTATTTACACCTCGGGGACTACGGGCGCGTCGAAGGGGGTGCGGCTCACGCACGGCAATCTGACTTCGAATGTTTTGCATTCGATGCACGGCTTCGACATTCATTCCGGACATATCAGCATATCTTTTTTGCCCCTGTCGCACGTGACCGCGCGCCACGCGGACATCGCCCTGCTGTATCGCGGGGTGACCCTGGCTTATTGCCCCTTCCTCGAGGAACTGCCGCGCACTCTGCTGGAGGTAAGGCCGACCATTTTCATTGCAGTGCCGCGGGTTTATGAAAAGATTCACAGCCAGGTGGAACAACAGGCTACCGGGGTGAAGCGGGCGGTCTACCGTTGGGCGCTTTCCGTGGGTCGCGCGCATTGTCCGAAAATCACGGCGGGGAAAACGCCCAGCGCGCTCAGTTGGAAGCTGGCGCACAAACTGGTTTATTCGCAAGTGCGCGCTCGCATGGGAGGACGAGTTGAGATATTTGTTTCGGGGGGCGCGCCACTGGGAACAGAGCTGGCTGCGTGGTACGCTAGCTTTGGGATTCGCATTCACGAGGGCTATGGCTTGACGGAAACCTCTCCGGTCATCGCCATTAATACCCCACAGGCGTACAGACTGGGCACGGTGGGGCGGCCATTATCGAATGTCGAAGTGCGAATTGCGGACGATCAAGAAATTCTGGTCCGGGGTCCATCAGTTTTTCGCGCTTACTGGAATCGCCCCGACGAAACCCAACATGCGTTCGAGGATAGCTGGTTTAAGACCGGCGACATCGGGGCGCTGGATGACGACGGATTCCTTTCCGTTACCGATCGCAAGAAGGATTTGCTGAAGACCTCGGGGGGAAAGTTCATCGCTCCGCAGCCGATTGAGAATTCGATCAAATTGAATGCTCTCATTGGCACTGCCGTGGTGGTGGGGGATCGGCGAAAATTCGCGGTCGTGATTATCTCTCCGTACTTTCCTTTGCTGGAAGAGTGGGCTCGCGCGAATCATGTGAGGTTTTCGAGCCACGCAGAACTGGTGTCGAATCCGAAGGTGAAAGCTCTTTATGAAGGAATTGTCAGCGAGGTGAACCGGAGCCTGGCGCGCTATGAAACGCTCAAGCGGGTTCTGCTGGTGCCGGATGAATTCAGCGCGGAGGATGGGTGCCTAACGCCGACGTTGAAGCTTCGCCGTAAGGCGATTGAAGAGCGTTATCGAAAACGGATCGATGATCTCTACCGCGAAGCCGAGGTCGCCTCCGTGGCCTGATGGCGGTTTGTTATGGGGCCAATCGCAAAGCCATCGCAATTGAAGCCGCCAACTCTTGAGGCTTTTGAGAATCACATCCACGACGCCGAACTTGGAATGGAAGAGACTCTGCATTCCGCCGGCAAATTCTTGTGGTCTGATGCAAATCCCCAGAGAGCCGAACAGGTGCGCGCGGGACGAATCCTGGCTGAGTTTTGGGCGGGGCGGGGCCCGCGAAAAGTGCCCAACGGTTTGATCCACGACTGGATTGGGGCCGGCTTCATTGCTGGACCCACTGTCGCTGACATCCTGTCGCTGATCCAGGATTACGACAATCACAAGAACATTTACCAGCCCGAAGTGATCGCTTCCAAGCTCATCCACCGTCAGCACGATGACTTTCAAATCTACCTGCGGCTTTTGAAAAAGAAAATCATCACCGTCGTGCTGGACACCGACCATGAGGTGCACTATCGCGCGCTGGACCGGTCGCGTTGGCTTTGCCGCTCCTACACCACCCGCATTGCAGAAGTGGAGAATGCAGGCAGCGCGGAAGAGCGAGTGCTGCCACCCGACACCGGTTATGGATTTCTCTGGCGTTTGTATTCCTACTGGCGCTTCGAGGAGCGGGAAGGCGGGGCTGCGATTGAGTGCCGGGCTATCTCGCTGACGCGAGACATTCCCTTTGGTCTGGGGTGGGCCATCGAGCCGATCATTCAGAAGCTTCCGGAAGAATCTTTAATTAACACTCTGGAATGCACGAGGAAAGCTGTGCAGGCGAGGATCAGATAGTTGGCAAGCTGCGTCGGCAGCTTTGGGCTGATGACTAGCGGGGAGGGATCGCCGCTTCGGCTTTTCGAATGGCCTGCTCGAAGAGTTCCCAGGACTGAATCGCTCTGCGACATCCTTCGCGAGCGAGGCTGGTGCTTAGTTGCTTCTCGGCATCGTCGAAAAGTCGTTCGGCATCCATTCGCGTGCGGTACGCTTCCTCGTCGGCATCCTTTATTTTTCTGAGCGTGAGGATTGCCTGGGGCGCGGTCTTGCTGGCGAGCTTTCTTTGATGATGGGTCGTCGCGGACCCCTCCTCTGGAAGGAGCAGCGCTTCGTAGGCGGTTCTCGTGGTTTCGGGCCAGCGGTCCTTTACCGCCTGATGCAATTCATCGAGCGCGGCATTGGCCTGGTCGGCGGCCTTTCTTACCCGTTTCTTCTCACGCAGCCACTTAACGACGGACCAGGAGATGGCCTCGGTCATGAGTGCTTTCGCGACTTCAACCTGAGGAATTTTTTCCATGTAAAACTTCTCAAACGCAAGCCGCCTCGAAACACAACCGGAAGAGCACGGCTACAACATCATCATAAGTTTGCATTCCACCGCTTGATCGGTGACTGGAATCACGTGTCGATGTGATAACAGTTACAAAGCGGCACTCCGTCGTTGACTGCGGGACGCCGCAGACCTAGTATTTTCTTAGATGCTGCAATGCAGCAATGAGGTGAACTATGGAAACAAAGAACCATCATAAGGACGACTCGCCGCTGGCTATCCTAAGAGAATTGGCCGTGGAAGGAACATCAAGCATGGTGGAAGCTCAACGAACTCTACTCAAGCTGGCGCAACAGGAAAACGACATTGTTCTCGGGGGCGTCAAGGAGCGGCTGCGAGGTTTTGCGCCGGCGGTTAGTATGACGGACCTGGTACGGCGCAGCCTCGACACGGTCATCGAAATGCAACAGGAACTGCTCACAAACACCAGCAAGCAGACCTTGCACTGGCTGGAGCTGGAAAAATCGCAGAGGGGCGAGCGTGCTGCCCAACTGGTCGAGTTTGCCCGAGAAGGAGTGGAGACCTTCACCCGCGCCCAGAAAAAACTCCTCGAAGCCGTAGCCCAGGAAACGGAGAAGGCAACGCAGGGAAAACGCGAGCACGATGCCGCCGGGGCCAACAAGACTGAACTTTCGCAATTGGCACGCGAGGCGGCTGACGCCTTTGTGGAGGCGCAAAAGGGATTGCTCGATGTGATGGGCCAACAGATGAATGTGAATCTCGATGTGACTGCCCGAGCGGTTGAGATGCTATCTCCTTCGCATCTGGCTCCGATGGCCAGCGCTACCGGAGAACGAGTCCGGGACTTTGTGGATGCGGAGACGTCATTGATCGGCAAGCTTATCCCGTCGCGGAAAAAGGCGAAAGCGACCGCGAAGAGGAAAGCCCGCCGGACGGCTCACCGGCCGAAAGCAGTACCCGTGTAGAACTGGCGATTCGGATTACAGACCGGGGATCGCCGAACGCGGCCGTGTGCGATAGTTGTGTCTTGTTCGCAGGCAAACTCTGTGGCGACGCTTAATGAAGTATTTTCTACGCTGGTGGCCCAGCGCCGATATGAGGTGTGGTTCCTGCGCTTGGGATTGGCAGACGGCAGTGGCGCGTTCTGGTTGAGATATTTATTGATGAATCCTGGACGCGGGGGTTGTCCGGGCAGCGCACCCGTGCAAGTGTGGGCGACATGGTTCCTAGCGAGCGGCAAACCGCAGACCTTGATCCAGGGATTTCCGGTTTATGAAATCGATCTCAGCGCGAAAGGGCTGACGCCTTTTCATTTTCGAACCCACGAAAATGAAATCGGCGAAGATTTCTGCCGTGGAACTCTCAAAGTGGATGGCCACACAGTCTCGTGGAACCTGCGCTACCGCTCCACATTTCATGTGACATTGAGCAACAAAGGATGGATTGGTTTTTCCAGAACGCCGCACTCCGACGCGGTGTTTTCCGGGGATATCACGCTCGATGGCCTGCATTTCGTGGGAGATCCGTTGGGATTCGGAGTGCAAGGCCACAACTGCGGATACCGGCATCGCAACTTCTGGACCTGGGGGCATGCCTACTTTCCCCGGATCGACCGGCCTGCGAGCACATTGGAGGCGCTGGTTTACGAAATGCCATTCGGGCTGATCTTTCGCAGGGCCGTGCTCTGGCATGAGGGAGAGAGCTACAGATTCTCGAGCCTAAAGGGAACTGCCGACCGAAAAAATATGCGTTGGAGTTTTCGCGGTGCGGCTCGGGAGGGCCTGCAAGTAGAAGCTTCGTTCGATGGCAGCGGTCCGAGTGTTCATCGTCTTCTTTATATGAAGACGGATTGCAGCGGGTGCTTCGAGGTCACGAACAATAGTCTGGCATCGGCTTCCCTTTTGCTGGAGGCCGGTCGGGGAAGGTCCGAAAAATTAGAAACGAACAAAGGTGCCGTGCTGGAGATGGCGGGTTGATCAGTCCAACGAGTGCGCTTTTGCAAGGCGCTCCGCAACGACCGCGTAGGCGGCCGGGTTAAATGCCATTCCGATGTGAGTGCCGGGGACTTCCACATCCACTTCGGGATCCATGGTGCGGCAGTAGCGCCAGTCCACGATTCCATCTTGTCGCGTGTAGATCGCGGTTTCCACCAGCCCAGGTGCAACCGTGCGGCGAAGTGAATCCAGAAAATTACAGGTGCAACGTCCCGTGTAACAGGAGGGTAATACTCTGGCGCCGTGTTCTTCGAGAATACGAAGACGAATGGCCTCGGCGGCGTGGCCCACCGTGCGATTGGTGACCGTACCGCGAATGGGTGCGGCCAGCGTGATCACAGAAGCAACTTCTTTCGGCCGCGCGCCCGCGACCGAGCGCGCAATCACGCCTCCCAGGCTGTGGCCGATGAGATGGACCTTCCGTCCTGTCTCGGCCAAGGCGCGTTCAATCGTCTGATTAAGACGGCGTTGGATGAGCAGGTTGGGACACTCCGCGTTGATGCCGATGCCGGAAAAATATGGCTGATACCCAATGCGCGCGAGCCACGAGTGAAGCTCGGTGAGGTAGACGTCGGTGCCGAGGAAGCCGGGAATGATGATGACCGCGGAGCCGTCGCCGCGCGGAACGCCGAGTCCGTAGTAAACAGGGGTTGCATGCAGCAGGAGAACCTCGGCTGCGAATAAGGCTTCAGTCCAGAACGAATTGTTGGGTTCCGATTCCGCTGGGCTAACTGGCTTGAGCCGGGTGACAGGCCTGCGCTGGCTGGTTTTCGAAGGACGTGCGACTGCTCTTTTCTTTTTATGCCGCAAGCTCATCTCGGGGCCGCTGCTCCCCGCATCGAGGCGAGGAAGGGCAAATGCTGCATCGCAGTATTATACCCTTGCGTCGTAGCGCTATAGTGATTTTCTCTCAGAGGGCCGCGGCTGGAAAGGTATTTCAGCGCTTCTTGCGGAGGCGACGATCGCGGGAGGGGATTTTCCTTAGCCGTGCTTCGAGTTCTGCCACTTGCTTTCGCAATGCTTTCACTTCTGACTCCTGATCGGTTTCGCTTGGCGCCGGCGGTGACGGACCGGCTCCAAGAAAGCGCTTCATCATGTCAACGGGGGAAAGCACGGCAGACTGAACCTGGCTCAATCGGTTCTGCACGGATTCCTGCAACCTCTCATAGGTATCAAAGGCGGATTTCAGATACCACATGAGGAACTCCTGGCGGACCTCGTCGGAAGCGATGATGAGCTGTCGGAGCAATTCGAGAGGCAGGCCGGTTGGTTTATCCCTGGCGTCTTCAGTGATGATTTGGGTCAGGGTGACGCGGGTCAGGTCGCGGCCTGTCTTCGCGTCGACAATGCGAACATCCTTTCCCGCGCGCACCAATCCAGCTAGGTCGTCAAGGTTTACGTAGCGGCTGCCGGCAGTATCGTACAGCCGGCGGTTTCCGTATTTCTTGATGAGGATGACGGAAGATTTCATATCGGGCGCTTATGTTGCTGTGCACAAGCTACGCGACTATCTTGACACAACGTCCTTGCGCTCGTATAGTTTAGCTGATGCTGCAATGCAGCATAATGGAGGGATATTATGGCAACCGCAGTTAAGCATGAAAAGGTACATTCCAAGGACTCATCGGTGGTTTCCTTGCTCTCGAGTTGGGCGCAGCAGGGGGCACAGACCCTTTTCGCCACGCAGCGAATCCTTATCGACCTGGCGATGCGGCAGAACGCCGCCGTTATGAACTCGGTAAGGCAGCAGCTATCGGATCCGCACCACTCTCCTACAGCGATTCTCAGCGAGATCACCGGGGACGGAGTGAAAAACTTCATCGAAGGCCAGAAAGTGTTGCTCGATCTGGGAAAGCAACAGAATGAAATTCTAATGAACGGCGTGAAGGAACGAATTGGAGACAGGCCCGTTGCGCATGCGGTTACTGATCTGCTGCGCCGCAGCGTGGAGACGTTTATCCACATGCAGGAGGAGTATCTGAAAATCGCGGGTAAACAGACTCATGCCTGGCTGGAATCGGCCAAGGCCGGTAAGCCTTATCAGCCCGAGCAGTTGGTGGAGTTGACGCGCGAAAGCATGGAGAACTTTGTCGAGTCGCAGAAGCGGTTCCTGGATGTGATCGCCGACGAGACTGCGAAGGCAACCAGCGGAAAACACACGAATGGCGCCGGGAAAAAACGGACTGAACTGGCGGAGTTGGCGCAGAAGGCGACGGAATCGTTCATTGATGCGCAAAAGAAGCTGGTCGACGTGGCGGGGCGACAGGTGAATGCCCACGTGAAAACCGCCGGCAAAACGTTGCAGCTGTTGCGACCGTTTCCGTTTCTGCCAATCAGCGAGCTGACGAAGGAGGCGGTGAAGAGCTACGTCGATACGCAGAAGGAATTGATGGAAGTAATCAACGCTCCGATGCGCTCGAAGGAGGTTGCGAAGGCCGAGCATCGCGTCCGGAAGCCGGTGAAGAAGGCGAAGGTCGCGGCTGCTTAATGAGGAGATGAAGTGAGTAGCCCTCTTGCTAGCTGGTGTTCTATGGTGCCGGGGAATGAGCAATTCGATTTCGACTTCGTCGTCATTGCATCCGGCTTCGGTGGTTTGTTTCCGCGCTTCGGCTGGTAGAAAGAAGGTATGGTGTAGCCGTGATGGAGTTGGGGCGTCGCCGGACGCCCCAATCTTTTCCGCGCACCAGTTGGTCCATCCATCGCTGGTTCTGGCGGCCGAAGCAAGGTCTGCGCGGATTTTTCAACATGCGCTTCTTCCGCCAGGCTACTCAGAAATTCTCTTCGATGTTCCCGGCACAGCACCTTGCATCGGGGGCTGCGTTATTGCTCGTTCACCCGATCAGGGCGTGGTCGACAGCCACCATCGTATGTTCGGTTATAGAAACATGTATGTCCGCGATGGGTCGGTGCTGCGCGCAAATCTCAGCGTGAATCCAACCTGACCATCGCCGCGCTGACTGATTGCGCGCTCCTCTTCATTCCTCCCGCTGCAAAAGCTGCTTAGAACAACGTGGTCCTTTATCGCAGCCTCGCGCCCAGTTCCTCTGCCATTGAAGTCACAAAGACTCTCAACAAATCGCACGAAAAAAGGTGCTTGCAATCACCCACAAGCGTGACGGGCGCTGCAGACTGCGATTGTGACGGAGCCTAGCTTATTAAACAAAGGTTGCCCATGGTCAGTCGCAGAGGCAACCCTCCAGCGCAGTGAGAGGACGCCATGACTTTTCTGGAATGGTCAAAATCCAGCGTCAACTACGGGCGGAAGCTTGTGAATTCCGCAGTCGAGGGAGCGCGAATCGGCGAAGACAATTTTTCACGCGAAGAAGCTTCCGTCCCCTGCCTGGGGAAGGCTGCACAACGGGCGGTGTGTCCGGCGGTGGTTGGCATCTGCCTGGGCGCATTGAGTGGATACCTATCGGATGAGCGCCGGTCTGCGAGCCGAACGCTCGTGTGCGGATTTCTTGGTGGTCTGATCGGATTCGGCGCGGGTGTTCTTTGGGACAGCCGGCATTTCACGGCCAGCGTGGCAACGAGCACGTGGAAGAACATTGGTAAGACCCGCGATGAACACTGGTTCGAAAGGAATCCCATCGACTACGCATGAAGCAGGCCGTTGAGGGCTGAAAGCACATGCAACGGAGGCCGCGATGGCCACGATTCAATCAGCAGAAGTGACAGATCGACTCAAGATCCCGCTTGCCGTGGAGAGTCTCAGTCCGGACCGGACCGCCTACCTGGAAAGCCTGGTGAGCCAAGCCAAGACTGCTGCCGCAGTTTTCACTCAATTTTCTCAAGAAGATGTCGATCGTATCGTCAAGCCGATGGTTCTAGCCGGCCTCGAACATGCGCAACATCTCGCCCGCTTAGCGGTAGAAGAAACGCGCCTCGGAGTGATGGAAGACAAGGTCATCAAGAATATGGTGGCCAGCGAATTCGTCTACAACTACATCAAGGACAAGCGCACGGTCGGCGTGATTCGGGAATTTCCCGAACGCAATCTGGCGGAGATCGCCGAACCCATCGGAGTTCTGTTTTCGCTAACCCCAATCACGAATCCAACGTCGACGGTGTTGTTCAAATGCATTCTCGCGATCAAGACGCGGAACACAGTGGTTTTCAGCCCTCACCCCAAGGCATGGCGGTGTTGCGCCGAAGCGGTTCGGATCATGCTTGAAACCGCGGTGAAGCATGGAGCGCCCGAAGGAGTTTTCACCTGCCTGGAATCTCCGACGATTGCCGATAACGTTTATCTGATGCGGCACAAGGACATTGGCTTGATTGATGCCACTGGCGGTCCCGGCGTAGTCAAAGCTGCGTATAGCTCGGGGAAACCGGCCCTGGGGGTGGGTGCCGGGAATACGCCGGTCTACCTGGAAAAGACCGCGGACCTGAATACGGCCGTCGTCGACATTATCGTCTCCAAGACATTCGATAACGGAACCATTTGTGCCTCTGAACAGACAGTGGTGATCGACGACGAGATCTATGATGCCGCGTTGAAAAAATTTGCCGACCTCGGCGCGCACCTCTGCAGCGAGAAGGAAACCAAGCTGCTCGAGCGGACAGTGATCGATCCCGCAACCGGGTTTATGCAGCCTCTCGCCGTCGGTCAAAAAGCCACCGACATCGCCCGTTTCGTCGGGCTTTCGGTGAAGTCTGGCACGAAGCTGTTGATCGCGCCGATCCAGGGTGTGGGGCGCGAACATCCTCTCTCGGCTGAGAAGTTGTTCCCTGTGCTCGCGGTCTACCGCGCGAAATCTGTGGCTGAAGCGCTGCGCGTGTGTGTTGACGTAAACCATGCGGGAGGGCTGGGGCACACAGCCGTGATTTTCTCGCGCAACGATGCCGTCATCCGCAAGTTCGGCGAGGTAATCAACGCGGGCCGGATCATCGTAAATTCACCGGGCTCAATCGGGGCGCTGGGCGCGGTTTACAACGATCTGGTGCCAACGTTCTCGTTTGGCTGCGGAACTGGTGGGGGCAACAGCACCACCGACAACGTGAACATCTATCACTACCTCAACATCAAGCGCATGGCACGGAGGACGCAGAACCATATGTGGTTCCGAGTTCCCAATCAGATTTACTTCAACATGAACGCGGTGGAGAATCTGGGTCATTTTCCTTCGCAATCGACCATGATTGTAACCTGCCCATCGCTGGAGCAAATCGGCCACGTCGATATCGTCCGGCGCCACATTTGCCCCAAGACTCGCGTTCATATTCTGGTCATTCCTGACGCTGAGCCGGTCAAGGTGATAGCGCAAGGAGTGGAGGCGCTCGATTTTTACAAGGCTGACCAGATTATCGCGCTGGGCGGTGGATCAGTCATCGATCCAGCCAAGATCATGAAACTCAAGTACGAAGCACCCGAAGCTGAACCAAACATCGGCCGCACCTTTTCTTGATCTTCGCCAGCGGGTAGTCGAGTACCAAGAGAAAGGCGAACCGAGCACGGTTGATTGCGATCTCGACCACGAGCGGCACGGGCAGCGAAGTCACACCATTTGCAGTGCTCATCGACAAGGAGCGTGGGCGCAAGGTCACGCTCGCCGACTACTCTCTTACGCCTGACGTGGCGATCGTCGATCCGCAGTTTGTGATGTCGATGCCGAAAGGATTAACGGCGGATACAGGTATCGACTGCCTGACGCATGCACTCGAAGCTGGAGTTTCGAGCTACGCGTCAGCTTACACCGACTCAAATGCCATGCAGGCGATCCGCTTGGTGTTCAAGTATCTTCCGACGGCGTATGAAAATGCCCACGATGAAGAGGCGCGGTGCATGATGCACAATGCGGCCTGCATCGCCGGGATGGCATTCTCGAATGCGTCCGTCGGCGTGAATCACGCGCTGGCGCATGCTTTCGGCGCGCGCTTCGGCGTGGCCCATGGGCGCGCTAACGCACTGATGCTGCCGCATGTGCTCGCTTTCAATGCTGCGGTTCCTGCGAAGTTCATGCCGTCGCCTTACACCCAGGGATACGTGGCGCACCACAAGTACGCGACGGTGGCCGATCTGCTTGGCTTAGGCGGCGATTCGGTGGATGAGAAAGTGAAGCGTCTGATCGCGGCGACAGAAGGGTTGCTTGATCAACTGGGATTTCCCAAGTCGATCGCTGAATTAGGTATCTCGAAAGCGGAGTTTGAACGTGCGGTTCCGGAGATGGCCGAGATTGCTTTCGCGGATCCTTCGTGGCGATCGAATCCGCGCATGCCGCTCATGAGCGAACTGAAAGAACTGCTTTGGAAGGCCTATGAAGGACGAGGATTGGCAAAGTCGGGGCGCGTAGCCGAGCCATAATCGGCTTATGAATGGCGGTGGGTATGAAAATACCTGACTTGCTGAACACTGACATGAATGAAGACGAAATCGTTGCGGTGCTGAAAGAAACTGCTAAGAAATTGGATCAATCGCAAGGCAGATCTCTTTTGGATTTCTCTTCGGTGCGGCGAATCGATTCGACCGCTCTGCGGGCGCTGGAGGAGTTTGCGGACCAGGCCAGAAAAGCTCCGTCAAGACCGTAATACGGGGCCCCAACATCGACGTCTACAAAGTTCTCAAGCTGATGAAACTGACGCAACGATTTTCATTCATCAACTGAGATCCGAAGCCTGAGCGCAGGATCTATTAACAGGAGCGGTGATGCAGAGCCATCCACAGAGCGATCGGCTTTCCTGGGGTGATACGGTTTTCCTACATCTGGAAAGAGAAGGCATGCCGCTCAATGTGGC
>CAWFUK010000008.1:0-16407 GCA_963818935.1 uncultured Acidobacteriaceae bacterium | reverse complement strand
GCGCTCGGAGTGTTCTTACGGCAGCATCGTCGTGAACTTAGCACGGGCACGCCTCATGAGGCAAAGTCGTACCCAGACTTGGATTCCCGGGTCGAGTTCGCGGTTATCCGGAGTAGTTCTACGAATTGATTCGCTATGGCCGTCGGGGAAAATATGCCGCCGGCTCGAGTTCTTGCTCTCATAAAGTTGTGATTCATGCCCTGTCCGCTTTGTGGTGACATCTGCCGCTGCGCTTCCGCCGAATACTCCGCCGCTTCCCCGCGCTGGCTGCCCGATGCGAGCCCGTCTGTATTTTCGGTGGCCCAGCCCACAGCCTTGGGTGGGGCAGAAGAAAAGGCGGCGGTTTTGATTCCGTCTAGCGAGAGCGCAACGTCCAGCGGGAAGGTCGAAGCTGGGGCAACTGAATCGATGGCGTCGGAATGTGACATGGAGCCGGCGCGGGAAGCTTCGGCGGCGGAAAATCTTGCGCCGGAGGAAGATGCTGCCGCGTGGCGCTCCGAAGTCGCAGCCCGGTTGAATCGTTATCAAGCCCGGCGCAAACCGCGTCCGCCGCGCTATCCGTCACTGCGCCTGCGCTTCGAGGCCGAAACTACAGCGTCGACGCATCCATCGGCGGAAGCTTCTGCATTGCCGCCAATCGCAACGACATCGAACCAGGCTTTAGCGTGGGATGAGTTCTCGACGAGCGCGGCTCAGAGCCCAGCCCCGGGTGCGTTGGTGGAGGAAGGGGTGGAGGAGGATTCGGGAGCGTCTTTTTTCCCGCAGGATTTTCCGCTCCCGACGGCTGCAACTGCGGCGCCGCAAGCAACGGCAAGGATCATCCAGTTCCCGCGCTCGTGGACGCCGGCGTCCCCACCGCCCGATGAATTGGCGGAGCCGGTGGCGAACTTGGATCGTCCGCGCATTCTGGAAGCGCCAGAGCTGGTTCCGCCGCCTCCGGCGCTGGGAGGAATCACAATTGAGCCGGCGCCGCAGCCGGACATCGGCAGGCGGCCGGGGATCGACTTCCCTCTCGCGAACGCCGCATTTACCCAGCGCATTCTTTGCGCCGCCATCGATGGAGCGATGGTGGCAATCGCTTGCGCTGTGTTTGGTTTTATTTTCTGGAAGCTGACGGCAGTTCGTCCGCCGCGCCTGCAACTGGTCGGAATCGCCGCGGGGTTGTTCGGCATCTTCAGCGCCGGCTACCAATATTTGCTGCTGGTTTACTCGGGCACGACTCCCGGCCTTCGCCTGGCGCGTCTCGAATTATCGCGCTTCGATGGGACCCGCCCCAATCGGCGGCTGCGGCGGTGGCGCGTGCTGGCGTCATTCTTGTCGGCGGTGTCTTTGGGCATGGGCTACGCCTGGGTCTTCCTGGACGAAGACTCGCTGTGCTGGCATGACAGGATCACGCGTACGTATATGGCGCCGAAATTGTGATGGTTGGCTGCTACGGCCTCCCCGCGGTGGAACGATTTGGCGACGAACGTGAGATTCAGTTGTGTCGGCAGGTAATACGGGCAGCTGTGACTCGAATCACGGACGGATCGCACATCTCCTGACAGCATTCTAAAGTGGTCGAAAAGCAGGGGTGCTCGCTGGCCTGAGACGCGAACTCCTTTTCTCGCGACCCGCAGGAGGATGCAATGGAAGCATTTCGTCAGCACGTATTCGTTTGTACGCAGGAAAAGCCGGAGGGTGTGGTTTCTTGTGTGGCGAACCAATCGCTGCGGGTGCTGCGAGCGCTGGAGCGCGAAGTGTGCGCTCAAGGGCTCGACGACGAAGTTCAGGTGACCACCTGCGGTTGCTTCGGCTTGTGCGATGACGGGCCGGTAATGATCGTCTACCCCGAGGGTATCTGGTATCGCAAATTGCAAGAGGAAGATGTTGCCGAGATCGTAAGTTCGCATCTAAAGTGCGGCAGAGTTGTGTCGCGTCTGGCCTGGAGCGATGGGCAGGCGATGAGAGCGGCGGCGATTGAGCATCGCGCGCGCTATCGAGCCATGGTGAAGGCCAGAGACGAAGCCGGCATTCTTCCGGATGATGTGAACGAGATGATTCGAGCTTTCATGCCCAGCCGCACCGTGCTTACGGGGCTGGAACTGGATATCTTCACGGCGGTGGGTGAGGGAGCATCCGCCGAAGACGTGGCGCGGAAGATTCACAGCGATTCACGAGCCACCGAGATGCTGCTGAATGCACTGGTCAGTGTGAAGCTGCTGGAAAAAGCCGATGGAAGGTTCGGCAACACTCCGGTAAGCGCGCGGTTCTTTGTGGAAGGCTCGCCGGACAATGCGCGCCATGGCCTGATCCACATGGCCCATATTTGGCATCGATGGTCTAAGTTGACAGACTGCGTGCATGCGGGCACGTCGGTCGCGGCTGAGAGGGACGAAGAAGACTGGGTGAAAGCCTTCATCGCGGCGATGGACCGCAATGCCAAAGAGCGCGCCGGCGCAGTGGTGAGGGCGGTTGGGAGCACCCAGATCAAGCGCATGCTGGATTTGGGTGGGGGATCGGGTGCGTACTCCATTGCGTTTGCGCGGGCGATCCCTGATCTGAAGTCAGACCTCATGGACCTAGCGGATGTGGTTCCCCTCACGCAGGAGTACGTGAGGAAAGCCGGGCTGGCTGAGCGCATCACAGCACGAGTGGGAGACATGCTGCGCGATCCGTTGGGAGAGAATTACGATCTGATTCTGATCTCCGCGATTTGCCATATGTTTTCGCCGCAAGAGAACCGTGAGCTGTTTCGGCGGGCGTACGGCGCGCTGGCTGCAAAGGGGCAAATCGTAGTGCAGGATTTTATTCTGGAAGCGAACAAGACCGCGCCCCGCGCGGCGGCGCTGTTCTCGCTGAATATGCTGGTGGGAACGAAAGCCGGCAGCAGCTATAGCGAAGCGGAATTTGCCAGTTGGTTGCGCGACGCGGGTTTCAAGGATGTGCGCCGGGTACGCTTGCCCGGACCGAGCGGACTGATGATGGGTCGGGTTTAGAAGAAGTTGGCTAGGATCCCGTGGAGGGATCGTGCTCGCCAAGAAGTGGATCGTGCCTGCAAACCCTTGATGGCGACTTCGCGCTTGAGCCGTGGGTCGCCAGTGCGATAGACGTGACAGAATCTAGATTTTTTGCAGTCTTTGTACTTCGTGAACGCCGGGGATTTTTTTCAGCCCCAGCATAATCTGTTCCAAATGCTTCAGGTCGGCGATGTCCAGCACAATCTCCACGCTGGCCTGGCTGTTCGCCGTCTTCGCCCCGATGTTGCGGATATTGCTTTTCGCGTCGCCAATCACGCTGGTAATATTTTTCAGCATGCCAAAGCGATCGTCGCAATAAACCGTCAGCTTCACCGGATACTCCGTCGGGGTAGTCTCGTCGCGCCCCCACTCCACCTCGATGCGGCGTTCGGGTTCATACATCAAGTTGGTCACGTTGGGACAATCGGCCGAATGCACTGCTACGCCTTTACCGCGCGTGATGTATCCGATGATGTTTTCTCCGCGAATGGGATTGCAGCAGCCCGCGCGGTACACCAGCATGTCCCCCTGGCCTTTGACCATGATGGCGTTGTGATCGCCAAAGACGCGGCGCACGACGCTGGCGATGGCTCCCGGCTGATTGGATAGCCCCTCCGATTCGATGTCACCGGCCATCGAATGGGTCGCGCCTGGCGGCAACAATCGCGCTAATACCTGCCGTGCCGAATATTTTCCATAGCCGATGCCGGACATCAGGTCGTCGACCTTGCCCAGTCCATAGCCGCCGGCAACTTTGAGCAGCTCCTCTTCTCTGATTTCTTTCAGCGCGATGCGATATTTGCGCGCCTCCTTTTCGATCACCTTCCGCCCAATTTCAATCGACCGTTCGCGCTGGTGCACGTTGAGCCAGTGCTTGATTTTGTTGCGCGAGCGCGAGGACTTGACCAGCCCCAACCAATCTCGGCTGGGCTTGTGACCGGCCTGCGTGAGGATTTCGACAATATCTCCCGAATGCAGTTTGTGCCGCAGCGGCACCATACGCCCGTTTACCTTCGCGCCGACGCAAGTGTGTCCCACCTCGGTGTGAATGGTGTAGGCAAAATCGATCGGCGTGGCCTCGCGCGGCAGCACCACCACCTTGCCCTTCGGCGTGAAGGTATAAACCTCTTCTGGATATAAATCGACCTTCAACGCCGACAAAAACTCTTTCGGATCGCTCACATCCCGCTGCCACTCCACCACCTGCCGCAACCATGCGAGCCGCTGCTCATCCTGCGCCGACACCGGACCATCTTTATATTTCCAATGCGCCGCAATGCCTTCCTCCGCCATCTTGTGCATCTCTTCGGTGCGAATCTGGATTTCAAACGGGGTTCCATCTTCGGTAATCACCGAAGTATGCAGCGATTGGTAAAAATTCGGCCGCGGCATGGCGATGAAGTCTTTAATGCGCCCCGGTACCGGACGCCAGATGTTGTGAATGATCCCCAGCACCGCGTAGCAATCTTGCAGGGAGCGAGTAATCACCCGCATGGCGAACAGATCGTAAACCTGATCGACCGAAATCCGCTGCCGCTGCAACTTCTTGTGAATGCTGAATAGCCGCTTGATACGGCTCTCGACCTTCGCCTGGATGCCCGCCTCTTTCAGCTTGTCGCTGAGAATCCCCTGCATCTTGGCGAGGAATGCTTCGCCCTTTTTCCGGCGCGCGTTAACTGCCTTCTCGACCTCTTCATATCCGGCGGGATCGAGAAATAAAAATCCGAGGTCTTCCAGCTCGCCGCGAATTTTTCCCATCCCCAGCCGGTGGGCGATCGGCGCGTAAATCTCCAGCGTCTCTTCGGCAATCTTGCGCTGGCGCTCCGGCGGCAGATGTTCCAGCGTGCGCATGTTGTGCAGCCGGTCGGCCAGCTTGATGAGCACTACGCGGATGTCATCGACCATCGCCAGCATCATCTTGCGCAGGTTTTCCGCCTGCGCCTCTTCGCGGGTGGCGAAATCAATTTTGCTGATCTTGGTGACGCCTTCGACGATGTGTGCCACCTGCTCGCCAAATTCTTTACGAATGTCGACGATAGTGACCGAGGTGTCTTCGACCGAATCGTGCAGCAGGCCGGCGGCGATGGCGACCGGATCCATCTTCATCTCGGCCAGAACCAGAGCCACTTCCAGGGGATGGACCAGGTAAGGCTCTCCCGAAGCCCGCGTCTGTCCCTCATGGTTTTTCAGCGAATAGTCGTAGGCCTTTTTGACAATTGAGAGATCGTCCTGGGGACGGTTCTCCTGAATCCGCTTCATCAAATCGCGGAATTTGGTGAGGGTGAGAGCGGTAGTCGCGATCTGTTGGCGCAAGCTCGCCATGAAGAATTATAGCTTGCGCCGAGGCTGCGACTGGTACAGGCGGGCGACGGCGGCGATAAAGGTCAGGGCTGCACAATGATTTTGCCCGTCATCTTGGGATGCATCCGGCAATAAAACGGATATTCCCCCGGTTCCGTGAAAAGAAATTGGAATTTTTCGTCGGTATCGAGTGCCGCGGACTTGAACTTGCCCTCAGTACTATCCACCGTGTGCGGAATGTCGTCGTGATTGATCCACGTGACCTGCGTTCCGGCTTTTACCGTGACGACGTTCGGCGTGAAGGCGAAGTTGTCGATCTTGACTTCAACCGCGGTCGGCGCTGGCGCACCGACGGCTCGCTCTTGAGCTGAAATCGACGCCTCGGCAGCAAGCACAATCGCTATGATTGCGGCGATTGCCAAGATGCTGGCCCGGAAAGCGCTTCGTTTGGTTATTCTGATTGATTTCATAGGTTCATCCTGCGTACGGCGCCTGGTCGAGAACTCCGAGCTCGCTCGGTTTTCCGGCGGCAGAAGGCTGTCCACCGGCCAGCGTGGAATCGACCACAGCCAGGCTCTTGCCGCCCAGCACATAGTTCACATCCGTGATTCCCAGAACCTTCTGTAACTGTTCCGCGGGCACTTTCATCGGGCCAGCCGAAGCAGCCGTCCCCGGCGCCGGCTGGGGAAAAGCGGTCGACATCGCGGTGTGAAACGAGACCTTTCCTTCGATCTTCTGCATCACCTGATGAATATGTCCGTTGAGCACGGTCACCGATCCAAAGCGCTTCACATACGACAATGCCTGCTCGCTGTCATCGGTTCCCCAACCCCAGTCGGGATAAATCGTCCACAGCGGAATGTGCGCGAACAGCACAATCGGAGTGCTGGCCGGCCGTTCCCTGAGATCGTCCTCAAGCCATTCCAATTGCTCGTGTCCAAGCGAGCCAAGCCCTCCCGCTTTCAGATTGACAACGTTCACCAGCCCGATAAAATGCACACCCTTCTGATCAAAGCTGTACCATCCGCTGCCTTTCGTCCCCTTTCCGTAGCGCTGAAGATATTGCTCGCCGTTGTCGGTGAGCATGTCGTGTTCGCCGGGCACAAAGTAAATTTGCTTCGCGGACGCGCCTTTCAGCACCTGGTCAAGCGTGTCGAACTCGCTGGGTTTCGAAAGCTGGCTCAGGTCGCCGGTATGAATCATGAAGTCCGGCCGTTGTGGCAGCGCATTGATGCGGGCGATCGCAGTCTGCAAGGTCGCGGTCACATCAGGATTGGCCGGCTTATTAAAGCCGATGTGACTATCGCTGATCTGAACAAAACAGAAGTCTCCTACCTTCCGGGAAGGCTTGCCGATGCCGGCAGCGAATGCCTGAGAGACAGGAATACCGCCGGCCATGGTCCAGACCACTCCGGTGCCGGCCCATGCCATGCATTTTAGAAATCCGCGACGGTCGACGCCGTCGGGGTTAAGATCGTGCAATTTTTGATCGATGAAATTCTGCTTTGGCTCTGGCATTTTTTCTCCTGGCTTCGCGTGCGGTGCAGTGTTGAGAACTGGGGTGTGGCGTTTTTATTCCAACGAAATTAAGCGGGTCCGTTGACCCCGCTGAGAAATCCTCCCAGATGTCCGGTGAGTGCAATCAGAATGACCGCCAGAAGTTCGAGAGGCAGCCGATAGCCGGGAAGAGGAATCGATCTTCGGCGCGCCCGGAAATGCAGCCTTGCAATCAGGCAGATCAGCACACTGGATACGCTCCCCAGGAGCAAATGCAGTAGCAAGATGCCCTTCAGCTTCTGGCCTTCGAGCTGGATTTGCCATGCCAAAATTCCTGTGACAATGACGGGGACGGTGAAGGCCGCGGCAGCCATCAGGTTCAAGTAGACGGCATCAGCCAAAGCACGGCGATTGGTCAAACTCGCCAGGAAATCGAAGAAGACTGCGGTGATAAACAGCGCGATGGGAAAATGGACGAGCGCCACATGTTGCGCATGTTTGGCGAGGAATATGGTCTTCGGATCGAAGGGATGCACGGGCTTGAGGCCTCAGTTCTGCCGGCTTTAGCTGCCGTCTCAAAGCTGAGAACTAGCGAGCCCGCGCTTTATTCCGGAATGATTTGTCAAAGAAAATCGGCAGCGTGGCCATTCCTGTTTCATCCGCGTCAAATCTTTCAAATCTGTCTTCAGTTTGTTGCCCGCTTGCGCATGCTGTTACATTGAAAATCTGTCACTTATGAACTCCAAAGTCCTGGTCAGCGGAGCCTCGGGCCTCATCGGCAGCGCGCTTGTCCCCACCCTCAAGAGCAGTGGATGGACAGTCGTGTCCCTAGTTCGCGCCCACTCCGCCAATCGATCGAACGGCGAACAAATCGTTTGGGACCCCTCCCAGCCTCTCGCGCCCGAAAGTGTCTCCGGCCTCGACGCGGTCATTCACCTCGCCGGAGAAACCATCATGGGACGCTGGTCCAGCGGGAAAAAAAAGAAGATTATGGACAGCCGCGTGATGGGCACCATGAATCTTTCGCAGGCGCTAGCGCGGGCCGAAGAGAAGCCAAAAGTTCTTATCAGCGGCTCGGCCATCGGCTACTACGGCGATCGCGGTGACGAAGCGCTCACCGAGGCCAGCGCGCCGGGAACCGGCTTTCTGGCGGAAGTCACGGAGAAGTGGGAGGAGGCGACCACACCCGCCGTACGAGCCGACATCCGCACCGCGCACATCCGCACCGGAATTGTGCTGAGCAGCCAAGGCGGCGCGCTCGAAGCCATGCTGTTGCCGTTCAAGCTAGGACTCGGGGGCCGTACTGGGAGCGGACAGCAGTGGATGAGCTGGATCGATGTGCAGGATATGGTGGGCGCAATCCATCACATTTTGAAAAATGACCTGATCCAGGGCGCGGTGAATCTGGTCGCCCCCAAGCCCGTCAGAAACGCGGAGTTCGCAAAGACACTGGCCAGCGTCTTGTCGCGTCCGGCAATTTTCCCCATGCCAGCCTTTGCCGTGAAGGCGATCTTCGGTGAGATGGGTGACGCCCTGCTGTTGGGCAGTCAGAAGGTGGAACCCGGAAAGCTCATTTCCAGCGGATACCCCTTCCGCTATCGCGACTTGAGAGCATCGCTGCACGGCCTGCTCAACAAGTAGCCGCGGACGCCTTCATCCGCGAAAGTGGCACGACTGTCCGCTGGAGAAAGCAAAGCACCGCTCGAGGAAGGAGTCCGGCCCTGCATGCCTCAGTTGCTTGTACTGGAATTGTCCGATCGCCGCATCTCTTCTTGCAGCTTCTGCAGCAATTCCGCGCGCTGATCGGTGGTAAGTTCGCGCTGTAGTTCTTCCAAGGCGAGGGCGACGATGTGGTAGTGGTGCGTGCCGGCGTATTTCGGATCAGCGGTGATGTCGAGCCACAGCTTGTGCATGAGATCGACATCCTGCGGGCGTAAGCGCGGGTTGTGCGGTCCAATGGCATATTCCCGCATGGTTCCGTCGGGAGCGCACACTTCCAGCATGATCCGCGGACGAGGCTCCGACATGCGCTCCCAGGCGTCGCCGGTGAGCTTGGCCTGTTCGTCGGCGGTGAGCTTATTCGAGAGGCCGCAGACTACGCGAGAAGAATCCAGCCTCTGCGCTGTCACCATGATCGCTTCAAATACTTCAGTCGCGGGAACCACCAGCAGAGAAATCGGCTTGCCCTCTTTTTCAGCAACCGCAACCGCGGCCGTGAAAAGCTCCTGCTCATAATGGTCGAAGACCTGGCTGGCTTCCATGACAGCGCTGCCGCTGAAGCTCGGTTCCCGGTGGTAAAGGCGGGCGCTCATCACCACCACATCCTGCTTCATAGTGTCGGTGCGAGCCAGAACCTGGCGCAGGTAGTAGAGATTGCGGGGATCGCGAACCGCCACCAGAATGTTTCCCGAGCGCACGCCCATGGCTCCGCTGCCCAGTTCCTGGTTGCCGTAGACGCGGAACTGATCGAGCTGTTCAGGTTTTCCGTGACGCTCTTTGGTGACGTGGCGCTCGGAGAGCGTAAAGATGGTGAAAAAGAACGCGCTGAAAATTACACCCGCAATGGTGGCCTGGTACTTGGTAAAGAGATTCACGACCGCCGTGATCAGCAGGACGGCGGAAATCGCGATCAGGCCGATTGGAATTTCTGTTTTGCCCAGGTGTAAATTGCCCGGAACCTTCCACGCTCGATTGCCCGGCTCGGTAAAGCGCAACACCAGCACGGCGAGAGACTTCATGGCGAAGCTCCAGATCACGCCGAAGGCGTAGAGCGCGGCCAAAACATACACGTTGCCGAGACTTAAAAAGATGACCAGCAACTGCATGCCGACAATCAGGTTGATAATCCGGTAGCTGGTTCCGAAGCGATAATGCGGCTTCTGGAACCAGTCCGTGAGCACGCCGTCTTCGGCCACGCGATTGAGAACGCCATTGGCTCCGACGATGGAAGTATTCTGCGCTCCGGCGAGAATGAGCACTCCCACCAGCACTACGAAGCCGTGAAACAGCAGCTTCAGGCTTTGCGGACCGACCAGATACATGGCGATGCCGCCGATAAGGTTGGCGAAGTAGTCCGGCCGAACCTTGTCGGGGATGATCATCACTGCGAAGAACGAGACCAGCGAAGTAAACAGCAGGCTGTAGATAAAAATCACCAGCCCGGTCTTTTCCAGATTCTTCAGCTTGGGATGTTCGATCTCGCGGTTCACCTGAGCCAAAGTTTCTTCGCCGCTCATGGCGAGCAC
This sequence comes from uncultured Acidobacteriaceae bacterium, assembly GCA_963818935.1. Lineage (GTDB taxonomy): Bacteria > Acidobacteriota > Terriglobia > Terriglobales > Acidobacteriaceae > Sulfotelmatobacter. Next base: position 6,365 of record CAWFUK010000008.1, on the reverse strand, counting down.
AGAGTGTCCGAAGCCGACAAAAAGGATGATCCACGTAAGGTGACTGAACCAGCTCCCGTTGAGCCAGCCCAGAGATTCTTTATTCAGCGGCACTACGCCCGCATGCAGTGGGTTGGGGGGCAACTGAATCGGCCCCTTCAGAACCGTGATGGTGCACCACACGAGCAGGATCACCACCATGATGGTGGTGATGAGCATGATCTGCAGGGCCTTCTGGCTGGATTCGTGCATGCCCTGCGTGTTCTTCCACCAGAAGTACACGACTACAACGGTGGCCAGACCTGCGGCAAAGTAATTGTCCGAAAAATGCAGGGGATGGTGCAGGTAGTCGCCGATGTCTTTGATGAAGCCCGCCAGATATTGTCCGGCAGAGACGGCGCTGATGGGCCCGGTCAGCACGTAATCGAAGAGCAGGGCCGATACCGAAAACTTGGCCAAAGTCCCGCCCATGGCCTCTTTCACGACGCGATACACGCCGCCACGGACGAACATGCTGCTGGATTCGATATACAGCGCCCGCACGGCGTAGCTGAACAACATCACCGCGAGAATGAACCAGGGAGCGCTCTTCCCGATGACCTTCTCCGCATCGCCGCCGGCGTAATAGGCGGAAGACGCCAGATCCGACAGAACAATCGCGGAGGCCCGCCAGAAAGAAATGAAGGTCAACATCACCGTAGTGGCGACGAAGACTTTTATGGCCGGTTTGGAACCTTCAACAGATGTAGCCATGCTTCCGGGGAGTGCTGGAGTGATCCACGAGTAATCATTGAAGATAGCATAGGGTGGGCTGGACGAGGTTGTCTGCTGCTTCAGATTGACCGCGAACCCGGCAACTTCATGCCAAATTCCAACCCAGCAGGATTATTTAGGGTTTGGCGTAGCGGTCAGCAGGATAACTTTCGCTTGAAGTCCCTCGACAGCATCAATCACATCGACCACCTCTGCCTATGGCACGCTAGTTTCTGCTTCAACGAAAGCTACGCGTTGGCGGTGGCTGTTCAGGTTCCCCTAGTGGGTAGGCCCCTCCGCACCATCCACCCGCAAGTCGTGACCGATATCACCGACATTCCATAATTTTGAGCGGATAATAAACTAGTAAATCCTTTCGCCTCCCCGAAGAGCACTTCCCACTCGCGGGATGCAACACCCCCTCAGGCGAACTGCCAATCTCTGAAACAGGCAATCGAACCTAGCTTCGATGAAATCGAGGATGCTTTCCTTCGAGGAGGAAATTATGAAAACTAAATCTCTACTGGTTGTCTTCCAACTATTGTTGCTTGGCACAACGCCCATGGTCGCGCAGGCACCCGCGGTGGCGCACAACACGTGGACGAGCGGCGCGCCCATGCCGAAAGCCCGGGTGGGTCCGGCCGTGGCCGTGCTCGAGGGTCAAATCTACGCGGTCGGTGGCTCGAACACCACTGGCAAGTTCTATTCCAACACATACATCTACGATCCGGCCTCAAACGTTTGGACCACCGGTGTCTCTTTCCCGACGAAAGTCGCAGGCGCGACCGGCGCAGTCGTAAAAAATATCCTCTACGTCATGGGCGGGACCGTCGACGGAGTAACCTATTCCAACGCAGTATGGGCCTACAGCCCGAAGACGCAAACCTGGTCCGAAAAAACCGCCATGCCTACAGCGCGGCACGACGCAGGAGTTGCGGTGGTGGACAACATCATCTACGTGGTCGGCGGCAACGGAAATGACGGAAACTTGCGTCTCACCTCGGTAGAAAGCTACAACCCCGCAACTGATAGTTGGACCGAAGAAGCCCCTCTGCTGGTGGGCAAGTCAGAGCCTTCCGTAGGAACGTTCGGAAACAAGACCATCGGCTTCACCATTGTTGCCGCGGACGGATACACCGCCGATTCGGACACCGGAGACAATGAAGCCTACGATGTGGCTACAAACACCTGGACCTCCCTCACGCCTGATCCTACGGCAAGGAACGGCGCGTGCAGCGGGGCCATCGGTTCACGGATGTATATCGCCGGAGGTTCCGACGGCTACTACCCGGCCAGCAGCGTGAGTGAATGGTTCAATCTCTCGAAGAACGAATGGAGCAGCATGGCTCCGATACCGCAGCCCACCCTCTTTTCCGGTTCCGCAGTTTATAAAGGGCAGTTGTACTGTATAGGGGGCATGTACACCAGTGGCGTTTCGCTGAAGTACGTGCAAATCTACCAGCCGTAGCGGTTTGAAACAAACGACAGGATGCCTACCCGTCTTCCTTTGACGGGTGGGCTATCCCGGATACAGCGAAGCGGCGAATCGTTGAAACTGCCCGTCCCTTGCCGTTTTCACGCCGAAAACGGCCCTTTTGCGTTCGGCCATATCAAGGACCGATCTTGTGACTGATGGGCACAGGTTTCGAGCGATCTTGCCGATAACGATCGTATGGCCAATTCTTTCCAAGAAAACTGGGAGGCGGCGGACGATGGCGGACTGCGAGAGATTTAAAGGTTGCATGTTCTTCAGCGATAAACTACCGGAGATACCAAGAACCGCCGAGGCATTGGAAGAGACATACTGCCATGGAAGCAAGATTGAGTGCGCCCGGTACATGGTCGCGTTAAAGGGCGTTGAGGTCCCAGCTAATCTTTTTCCGAACGAAAATAATTGCGTCGCCAAGGTCCTTTCCCACAAGAAACGGAGCGCCTCTGCCTCCGGGTAATTGGCCGATTCGGCACGGGGCTGCCGCGCGAGTGGATGCCAAAGAAGCCGGAAGCGTATTTCCAGCAGAGATTAGGATCGCTCCAACTCGGATTGTCGGACTGTCAAAGTCAGACAGTCCCAGTCAAAGCCGGATAGTTGCGGCGGTAACACGCCTGAAGATGTATAATTCAGCGTATCGTTTGGAATCCTGGGTTGGGAGCAAACGTTAGATGCTGCCTGAAGCGCCGTTAGAGCGCGGGGACAACAGAGAGGGGCCCGATTCGCTAGCCAAGAAGCCCTACATCAAACCGAATTTTCGGTTCGAGCAAGTCTTTGTAACCAGTGCGCTCAGTTGTGGAAAATTCGACAGCCACTCAGGCGTCTGCAATCGTCAACCAAAGGTGTCCTAGCTCCAGGCGGTCCTAACACCCGAGCGATGTTCGCGCTCAGCGATGACCGCAACCCTGCTTCTATTTCAATCCGATCCGGCCTGCCCGCGCCGCCTTACTGCAGCCCGCTTTGCGTCAGCTTGACTGCGCAGAAATCCGTGCCGCCGCAATTCGCGGACAATGCCGCCGCCAGCACGCACACGTCCCGGTTGGCGGGCAAGGTGAGGGTGGACACCGTCTTAGCGGGGTTGAGGGCAAACGAGTATCCATAGACATAAGTTGCATGAACCCGCTCGCCTCCGGTGCTGGTGTTCTCATAGGTCATGGTTTGCGCTACGGTTTCTACCGAGTACGGGACCGGGCCCGTGTACCAGTCGCTCACGTCTTGCGTGAAACTTGTATTCGAGCCGTCCGAGTAGTTCACGGTGAAAATCTGCCCCGTCTGGTTTCCGTTGATCGCCGAAGCCAAAATCTCCAACGTGTTGAAACTGCCTGTGGGCAGCGTGATGTTGGTGTTACACCAAACGTCGACGGCATTCGTCGGTCCGTAGGTGAAGGTGGTGCCGTTCCAGGTCACGGTGGTGCCAAGCTCAGTGGAGGAATACGCATTACCGTCGTTATCGTATCCGCCAGTGGCGAAAGTCGTGCCGTTGCTGTAAATGCCGTTGACGTTGAAGCCGGTTCGCGCAACCGCGGTCGAGGCCGAACCACTATCCAGAGTGGAGAAGTAGATATTCTCCGCCTGGGCTGAGCCGCTGTCGTTGTTATCGGCGGCCAAGCCGCTGGAGCCGCCAATATAACCTGTGGCTTCGGCGGTATAGGTGGGCATGGTGCCCCCGCTTCCGCTGGTATTGGTGAGCTGACTGTTGATTGTCCACATGGTCACCACATTCGATCCCGTGGTGGCGCCTGGTGCTCCCATTCCGACGAAAAGACGATCGTTGGTCCCATCAAAAAATTCGGTCAGCGGCGAGCACACTCCAGGCGTTCCACCCGGATTCACATTCTTGTTGTAGGACATGGCCGGCGTTGCATTGACGATCCCGGTGCTGGCATTGAAGCTGATCGAGAACAGATCCTGCTGGGTGGTGGTGGTCGTGTCGGTACCGCAACTGTAAAGCGTGGAGAGCGCGCTTTTCGGCCCGTAGTTCCAGTAATTATTATCGAACGCTCCATAGAACAGAATGCGATTGGCATTCGTGTCCCTGGGGCCCAGTTCAACCGGAACCCCAGTCGCCAGACTGACCGGCAACTGCGTGATTGAAGTCTTGCCTGCGGCGTCGTAGGTGGAGGGCACGTACACATAACCATTGAACACGTCCAGCAGCGGCCCCGGCCCGGTTTGATAATTGTGAGCGCTCGCGACATTTCCGTAGGTGTACGACGCTGCCAACGTAAAGTTTGGCGTGGGCGCGGTCGAGTTCACCGTGTAGGCATAGATTTTTTCCGAGTCGGTGAGATAGACCTCATTGTTGATCCGGTCATAAATGGGCCCACTCATGGCCGAGCTCGGAGTGCCTTCAAAAGTCGTGTTCACCGGGATACAGAAATCCACGCTGGGATTGGCGGTGGTGCTGAAGAGATTCTTGATGTGGTAAAGAAGTCCGTTGTTGGCGCTGATGTAGCCGACATCGTTGGTGTAGTCGACCCACAAGTCGGAGTGGTTATTCCCAGCTTCGTAAGCCGTGGGACAGCCTGGAGAATAGGCGGCATTGGTATAGTCCAGGGCAAAGTCGCAGGGCGTGCCGCCGCTACACTGCCCGGCTACCATCGAATTGGTCACCCCCACCGGCCAGGTTGCGCTTCCATACGGGCTCGAGGCCCATACCGTCACGTGCAGCCAGGCGTCGGTAGCCGTACGATTCTCGATCCACGCAACCCTGGTGCCATCCACGGAAAGCACCGGTGACAGTGGCGATCCGCCTGTACCGATCGCGTAAGCGAATAGCAACGACGGACCGGTGCCGGTGCAAGATCCCGTGCCCGCCCCGTTGCTATAAAGATTGTTCAAGGCAACCAGATTCGCCTGTCCGCCCACTGAAGGCGTCGCGTTGAGCGAGTACACGACAAAGTCGTTGGTGCAGCTGGGCGTGGAGTAGTTCGCGGTGTAAACTGCCGGCGTTTCCCCGGCAGCCATGCCTGCGGTTGGACCCATCGAGTACGACCAGTCCACCTTGGAATTCTTTCCCTTGCTGGCAGCAGGTGGACCGTCGATCGGTTTCCACGGAGCCAGGGCATCGGATTCCTGGAGATCCGTTTCGTCCGGCCCGATGGTTAACGATTGTCCGATCGGATTGCGGTGCTCGTTCATGAAGCGCAGCACACTGGTGTTCAGAAAGCGGGGATCATCGCGCAGCTTCAGCATGTCTTCCGCTGCGCCATTGCGGGTGTAGATGACGTGCCGGTTGCTCCAATCCTGCGGGCCGCCCAAACGGGGCATGTCTTGCGGGGAAATCGGCAGCGCATCTTGCGCGCACATTGTGCCTGCCGCCAGCACTAACGCGGCCGCGTACCCAGAAACGATCTTCGCCAATCGGACGATGGGAACCATGAGCATTCCTCGAATAGATGTTAATTTTTACGCTCATGTTAACTGGAAGACACCGCCGAAAGCCAGTACCTGCTGGTAATCCTCCGGGGTGCCCCACGCGACGGTATGGCCCTCCAGTTGCCGACAGGGACGGGGTGGGCAGACGCGCGCCCGCCATGGGAGTCACGCGATGGAGAAGCCGCACCCTGCGGCACGCCGCTGCAAGCACGAGGCCGGGAGTCGATTTCCTGCGGCCTAAGACCTATTTATGAAACCAGTTCTCCCCGCTACGTTATAATCCCTGCCACGATGAACCTGCACGCTGGCGCACGACTTGGTCCTTACGAGATCATCGCCCCACTGGGGGCGGGGGGAATGGGCGAGGTTTATCGCGCGCGCGACCCGCGGCTGAAGCGGGAAGTCGCCATCAAGGTTTTGCCGCAGGCGGTTTCTTTGGATGCGGATCGCTTGCGCCGGTTCGAGCAGGAGGCGCTGGCTACGGCCGCGCTGAACCATCCCAACATTCTGGCCGTCTTTGATATTGGCACGCATGAAGGCGCGCCGTATGTCGTCTCCGAGTTGCTCGAAGGCGAGACGCTGCGCGAGCGTCTGCGCAGTGGAGCGGTGGCCATGCGCAAGGCGCTCGACTACGCGCTGCAGATGGCGCATGGATTGGCGGCGGCGCATGAAAAAGGAATTGTCCATCGCGACCTGAAGCCGGAAAACATTTTTCTCGTCAAAGATGGGCGAGTAAAGATTCTGGATTTCGGTCTGGCCAAGCTGA
>CAWFUK010000007.1:0-15762 GCA_963818935.1 uncultured Acidobacteriaceae bacterium | reverse complement strand
TCTGCTGTTGCTGACAACAGGCTTCGCGTTCGCTCAGGAACCCGGTAGCAAGCTGTATATCCCCGCGTCTGCTCCTAACACGACGGTCGCTGATGGGACCAAAGTAGTTACGACCACAGCACCGGCATTCAATCTTGTGCTGCAAGCCGAAATCTTCAAAGAGAAGTTACCGTTCACACTGGTTAGCGATGCCGAACACGCCGATTACGTCGTGCAATGGGCCGCCATCCCAGAGGAAGGGAACGCGCACATGAGCTTCTTATCCCACGCCGTCAATAAGGAACTGTACACAGTCTCTGCTTCTCTGCTCGATAAGAATAACCAAGTAGTCTGGGCAGGCAGTGCCGACAAAAAGAACCTCTACGATTGCGCAAAGGATGTTGCCGAGCAATTGAAAAACGTGATGAAACACAAGAAATAGTTCCCGCGCCCATTACGGCAAGAAATGCAAGAGGGGCACTGGCAAACTATGTCGCAGGCAACGAAAGACCAAACATCTTACGTCACACGCACTAGGAGCTACTTAGAAGAAGCCTTGACCTGCAAGCGTGCAGAACCTCCTTTGTGGCGATTGGGAGTAGTTGCACTCGGCTCTGCTCTTGAATCGCTTTTGCGCATGCAGTACGGGCGCGGCCCCAAGCATTTGTTCGCACTCATCGACAAATTCGATGATGACCCCTATTGGAATCAATTTCAGCTACATTTGGGTGCCACGAAGCAGTGCTCCACGTGCTCGATACATGCCATCCGTAAACAAAGGAATAGTGTTCACCCACACCTATGGAGCGACTGCACTGAGAAGGAATTTGACGATGCTTTGATGGCCGTGCTGCTTATGCAGCACATATTGATCCACTGTGAAGGCTCGCGGATCGCAGATTTCCCAAGCGGGATTGCATTCGATGATGTTTTCCGGGAAGCAACAGAAGAAGAAGTTAGAGGCTGGATGAAGTCGAAACAGATGTAAAAGAATGATCTGCCTGGCGCCGAAGAAGCCGTGGGACTACTCGAAGGGCATAGATTTCGTGTGACGACCGACTTCTCAAAAGCGAAATATGCTAAAGGCACGAAAGCAGGGAAGTGATGCCAATCGAACTAACGTCGAACGAAATAGAAGCTGCTAATCGGGCGGAGGCTACCGAGATCCTGATTCGCGCTGGTTTTCGAGTGTATCGTCCGGAAGCTGACTGCTACGGCGAAGACTTGATATTGCGGAAGCCCAATGGGGAACTGCTAGCCGTTCAACTAAAGAGTCGGTGGACGGTAGATCAGAAGTATTTCGGGCACTCTCTATGGATGCTCTTTCCAGAAGAACCCTACAACCCCGGACGGCGGTGGTTCCTCGTGCTTCACGATGAACTCTACAAATGGGTGGAACAAAACCACGGTCATGCAGCCGTCTGGCAGAGAGACAGAAGATGGAGCGCTGCCTTCGTTTCAGACGCGCTCGGTCAATTTCTTGACCCGAATCGACGCCATTCCCAAAGGCGAGATGAAGACACCTGAGCCAACTCTTGAAACAGTGGCATCTGTCCGAAATACTTGTTCAATTTCTGAATCAGCAAGCAGCTCTCAACGAAAACTGCGCAGCTAGCCTTGCCCGGCAGCGCCGCCATAGTTGCATCAAGCGACTGAGTATCGCCCACGAATTTTAGAACTGCATCGCCTGCGTTGATTGCCATAAATCCTCCAAAAACTTTGCGATTAGAACCACGGAGAACGATAATTCCCCAGCGGCAGGTACTACCTCGCGGAGAACGATCTAATGTGAGGTCCACGGTAACCTCAAATTGGCACCGGCTCTGGCAAGAAAGCAAGACCTCGATTCGAAGCTGCCATGGTTGCGGCTAGTCAACGCAGGTTCGATGTCCTGCTCTTTTGGTCATTAGATCGTTTCTCCCGCGAGGGCATGGTTGCGACCGTGACGCGGTTGCAGCAACTCAAGTCTTACGGTGTTGGCTGGCGTTCGTACACTCAACCGCTTTTCGACACCGGCAACGAGATGACCAACAATATCGTTCTCGCAGTGCTGGCCGAGGTCGCCAAGCAAGAACGAATCACGATCAGTGAACGCACCAAGGCCGGTCTTGAGCGCGTGCGCCGTCAAGGTGTGCGCCTCGGGCGACCGAAAGCAACCGGCAAGGTGTCACGTTGGACCGAATGGCGCAGGGCGAAAGCTTTGGCGGCATCCGCAGGCAAGTAAACGTAAGGCGACGATGCTAGAACATCATCGCCCCACTAACGAACACAATGCACTGGAGGTGCATCATGTACGCTGTCAAAAGTCTACTCTTAGAACTCACACCCTCTCAACGCAACGTCCTGAAGGTCGCGCTCGCAACCGAAGATGGGATTGAGGAATTGCGAGGCGAACTGCGCATCTACACGTTAGAGCAACGCGCTCGTAATCTTGCGCTGCAGGGCCGAACCGTGGAACTCTTTGATCAGGAGATGGTTCACGATCTTGCCCCAACCCATCGCCGCGTTCAAGCAATTCGCGTGATGCAGGCGTTGCACTCGGAGGTGCTCTAATGAGGAAGATCTAATCGGGCTTGTGGTGATCTTAGGTGTTGCTCTTTACATGGACGGCTTGCAGTTCTTTGGGCTTGAGCCGGTCCACATTGTTGTAATCGAGGTGACCAAATGATGTACGAGAAACTGAGCGAAATGACAAAGCGTAATCCGGCACTCCTGCCGTTCTTAGAGCATTTGCATGAGTGTGAACAGTGCCGAAAGGAAGTGCAGGAAAACTTGCAAGGCTATCCATGGGCGGATCACTCGCTCATGTGCGAGGTAGGCGACCAGCTACTGCAAAAGGCGACCGCCGAGAACGTGAAGCCTTAGATTTGAGCCTTGCGTGTTTCAGGTGGGCCGGGCAACCTAGATAATCGGGTTGCCTTTTTTCTTTTGTTTGACAAAGTTTACTTGACAAGCTTACCTGACAAGGTTGACATAGTTACCGAGTCTGAATATGATGATGATTAGCGTCTCGCTTGCAATTTGGGATGAGCGGCAGGAATCGAACCCACATTTCCGACTGTGACTGGGCACCCTTCGAAAAGTTTCCAGCAAGCAGTTTCGGCGTCTTATCCGTTAGACCACGCCCACACATCTAGACTACCACAGTTTCCTGACACGGGAAGCACCTCCTGCCCTCCGTTCCCTGCTAACCCGCCGTTGCTTTGCGAGACACCTTCGGCAGAGGTTCTTTGATCGTGGGTCGCGCCTGTTCGGGCATCGGGTACATTCTCCCCGAGCGCGTTTCAGATCCTCGCTCTTGACTTGCCTGCACCATACGCGCATGAGCCGCCTCCTGCGGATCAAAGTCTGGGACACACCGAGAGAGTTCCCAAGCCATCATTGACTGCCGTTCTAGGTTTCGTTGGGAGAATCGTGCGAAGGAAAATCCGAAAGCCTCACGGCTGGCCGCATCCAAATTCCCCACCCCATCACGGCGAACTTGGCCGAGAAGCCGGAGCGTGATCGTGCCAAGCTGGTAATCCTCTTGCGAGCGTGCGGCTTGAGCGGCAGCGTACACTCGGGCGATGACACGATCTATAAGACGGCGACCACGCACAGGGGCCATTGTGGAACCTTGGCCCGGCTCGGGAAAGGTTACTGCACGTTTCGAGGATTACAGGAGGTCATGTCCGTAAGTCATTGGACCGTCTACCTGTTATCGGACATTGCATCCCTTTCGGTCCCGAGCGAGGTCGTCCCCGCGTTCCCATATGGGCTACTGCTCCGAGAATACGATTCTGGGGTGGAAGAGAGTTCCGGCTATGCGGGTGACTATGGCGATCAGATCGCTTTGGCCTCGGAAGACTTTGACCTGGCGGGCGCGGGAGACGTCGGGAAGGTTGACGGTGCGGCCGCTGCGGATGCGTGCGGCGGTTGGTTCGTCGGCAGTGACGGATGGAAACTGCGGCAAGAGTTGGCGGGGGTGGACGAAGAGGGCGGCTGCGCCTTCGTGATCGGGAACAGCAGATTCCTCTGTGGCTGGCGCCGCGTCGGAATGACAGAGGTTAGCTGATGCCGCTTCGGAATGACAAGGGCTAGTTTTTGCTTCTCTACCTTCTTCCTTTTCTCGTTCTTCCTCTTTTTTCCCCTTCATTTGTGCTTCGATTTCTTCCAAGGTGTGGGCCTGGGTGATGTCGAATTCGGCTACGGCGGTGCGGCGGAGGGATTCGAGGTGGGCGCCTGGTCCCAGGAGTTGGCCCATTTCGTGGGCCACGGAACGCATGTAGGTGCCCGAGGCTACGCGGGCGCGGAAGCGGGCACGGTCGCCTTCGACGCCGAGGATGTCGAATTCCTTAATCTCGACCTGGACTGGCTTTAGGACTACCTCTTTTTGTTTTCTTGCCAGTTTGTAAGCAGGGACGCCATGGATCTTCTTGGCGGAGAATGGTGGAGGGACTTGTTCGATTACGCCTAGGAACCGGGCGGCTAGCTTCTGGAGTTGATCCAAACTTGGATTAACCGGGCCGGGAGTGATGGAGTGTGCTTCGCCTATGGGCTCGCCATCGGCGTCGTAGGTGTTGGTGGCGAAGCCGAAGCGGATTACGCCTTCGTAGGTTTTCTCCGATGCGGTGTAGAACTGCGCCAGGCGGGTCAGGTTGCCGGTGACCAGCGGGAGCACGCCCGTGGCTAGTGGGTCACGCTCTTGTTCCTGGCCAGCGCGCGCGATGAATTCGAGATGCTGGATTTCAATCGCGACTGGGTTCACGTGCGTATTTCGGGATTGTCGCGCGGTTGGATCTGGCGTAACAGTTTGGAAATGCCGGGAAGCATACCGGACAGCGACTTGCCGCCCAGTCCCGTGCCCGTGGCGGCGGAGTTGTTCCATGTGACGCGCGAAGAGACTGCGGTCTTCCCCGGGGACTGGGCACCCTTGCGGGGGAAGAGCGTGAAAATTGTTTCCGTCGAAAAAATCAACGACAATGACAAAGGGGACACGCGAGCGCGGCTGAGATTGGAGTTCGCCAAGTCGGTGCTCGACAAAGACTACGCGGAGCTTTCGCAGAAGCCGCAAGAGCTTGCCGGCATCGTGGTCATCTTCGATGCGGTCGACGGCGGCATGATCGCCGCTACCTCGCCATCGTTGAAGCTATGGAAATCGGGCAAATTATCGGACGCCGCTTTGTGGCACCAGTGCTTTTTTGATCCGCCGGAAACCTTTAATGAATCAGGGAGTTCGGGGGCCCAGTGAGGACAAGCTGCGGAATTTGGACTTGACTTTCGCAGCCCATAAGAGTACTCATGCAATCCAGTGTCTGAGACAGTCTTGTGGGGACTGTCCTGCTCGCCGCGTTAGTCCAATCTACGTGCGAGAATAATTTTAGGACGCCGTATCTGAGATACCGACAATTTTCCATGAGCGCGATGACCCAACCCTTGGTTGTATTTCGTAGACAGGCAACGTCTTTGCTGCGCGACTATGCCGAATTGATGAAGCTGCGCGTGACCACTCTGATCGTGATGACGGCGTGGTGTGGCTATTACTTTGGCGCCCAAAAAGCGGGCGTCTCGTCACTTTGCTGGGGGCTATTCCATGCTCTACTAGGAATTGGCCTGGTTTCGAGTGGAACCGCGGCGCTGAACGAAGTAATGGAGTACAAAGTTGATGCCAATATGCGCCGCACCGCGCAGCGTCCGCTGCCGACCGGCCGGATGAGCTTGCTGCATGCCACTTTGGCAGGATTGTTGGCCACGATCGGTGGCTCGATTTACCTCGCATATTTCACCAATCCGCTGACCGGGTTGCTGACTCTGCTCACTTCCGTGATATATCTTGCAGCTTATACACCGCTGAAGCGGGTGTCGCCCATCTGCACCTTCGTGGGTGCTTTTCCCGGAGCGATGCCGGGAGTTCTCGGTTGGACCGCGGTCCGCGGCCACTTGGAATGGGGCACATTAATTCTGTTTGCGATTCTCTTCGTCTGGCAGTTTCCGCACTTTTTCTCGATCGCATGGCTCTATCGCGAAGATTATGCCAGCGGCGGAATTCGCATGCTGCCCGTGGTGGAGCAAGATGGACGCTCGACCGCACACCGCATCCTCGCCTATTCGCTGATTCTTATTCCACTCAGCGCCCTGCCCGCGATTTTCGGGATGGCAGGAAAGATTTATCTGGTGGGAGCGATCGTTCTCAGCATTGCGCTTTTTTATTTTGGCGCGCGCTTGGCCCTGACCAAATTACCAGTCACGAGTCCGCGCTCGAAAATGCTGGCCCGGCATGTTCTGCAAGCCACGGTCATTTATCTGCCCCTGCTGTTCGCACTGATGATGGGCAACTCAGCACGGCCGTAACGATTCTCACTCCTAGACGGAAAACCTTCGCAGCCCAACCGGAATTGGACTTTTGAACTGAGGGCCCATGTCTCGCTTCTTTTGCGAGACATGGAAAGGCGTCCCAAACGTTCGCTCGTGCAGACGGTTCTTTGTTATTTCTCTGCTATCGAGTTCATGACCGGAGGTCTGCACCGCTTGTATGGCGGAACCCACTTTACATTTCTCCCCGTCCCCGCATTTCTCCCCGCATTTCTCGTGGAGCCGAGGACAACGGGCTCTCCTCAGTTTTCCCACGAACGAAAGGGTTGGTCCCGTCCCATCTTTCTCCGGTCTTACGGACAAATCCAAAACTACGGAGAAAGGCTTGCGCCTTTGCGGAGAGCGCCGGATGTGCGAGAGCGATCGAGGATGTGAAAATGATGAGGAGCTTACTCCCGGAGCATGAGGCTAAGTCACCGGGCTGGCGAGTGATATGCGCGTCCTTCTCGCCGAAGAGCGGAGGCGGGTGGGGCATCCTCGGCGGTGGCAGGGGTGGCGAAGGCGGGCCAGCCACCTTCCCTGTCCTCAACCATCAGAACGTTGTCGCCACGGTGAAGCGGAAGGTCTTCCGCGGCTCGCGCAGCAGGAAGTCTGGTGAGTAGGTTTGTTTGGCCAGTTGGTAGGTATAGGCTCCGGCCGGAGTCAAGAAACAGCCCTTGGGTCCGCAGGTTTGCGGGAACATGCTGGGCGTAATCGGAATCGGTGGAGTCGCTGGGTTGTCGAGGCGCAGCGGATTATAGGCCCAGTAAATGCGGAAGGGCGCATTGATCACGGGGAGAAATACCTGCAGCTCGAGTCCAGTGGAGATCCTCGGACGCCAGTTGGTCTGTCCCAGCACCTGGAGGTATTGCGACGGCGCTGGGTTCAACACGCTGCCCAGGCTGCAAGTATTCGTCGTGGCGGTTTGTAACAGCTCGGGGCATCCAACGGGCGTACCCACGACCTGCTGGTATTGATCCTGCGCGATCTGTAACTGCGACCTGCGCACGACGGGATCGATGCCCGCATCCATGAAGGGCGCAACAGCTACCGGCCCCACAATGTAGATGCGGTATTCAAGATTGGTTACCACGCTCAGATCGCCGCCAGGGAATGTGATCTGATCGATCGGGATGGGCACAGTCACGCAATTGGATTGCAAAGCCGGCAGCGCGGGATTACAAGGAAAAGCCGCGTTCACCGGGATCGGATTGTTATCGCGATTTCTCAGCACAATTGAACCCACGCTGGGCAGGAAGGCCACCGGCGAAACCGAGCGAATGTCGAAGCCGCGCAGGTCGTTCTCGCCGCCCATGTAGGCGCGCTGGAACGGAGGCGCGACCAGCCCCCCGTAGCCCGTGATAAATGAACTCTGGAAGTTGAAGCCAATCGCATTCCGCCGGTTCTGTACCGGAATGAAACGCTTGTAGAGAACGAGAGGCCGCACCGAGCGAATCGTTCCACCCAATCCCGCCAACTCGGCGCCAACGGTGAACTGTTTTCCGTTGTGTGGAGAAATCGGACTGTCGATCGTACTAAAAGAGAAGTTGGGAAAGATCTTGCTGGTAATAATGCCGTCCAGAGCGACCGGGCCAGAAACTCCGCGAAACGCCAAAAACTCGAACAGATTTTTCGAAGCCGTGCTCAACGCTTCCAGCGAAGACCGGTCGAAGGAATACGTGACCCCGACACGCTTGAAGGAATGGTGCAGCGCATAGTTCAGCGAGGTGGTAAATCCGGCGCTCGACTGCGTGTAATTCTGCAGATTCTGCAGAACAGCGTTGGGCAGGTTCAGGTTCTGTCCGCTGAAAATGGACAGTTGCCGGGCCTGATCGAATTTGGTCTTGTTGTAATAAACGTTGAAGCCGAACTGCAAGGGGCGATCAAACAAGTAGGGCTGAGTAAAGCCAAAGCGGATGCTCTTGGCCAGATTGCCCAGGCTGGCTTGCACCGAAAGTGTTTCGCCGAGACCAAGGAAATTGTTGGTGGCGTAGTTGAGGCCGATGAAGGCGCCTTCCAGGCCGCTGACGCCCCCGTTCAAGCCAATACTGTTTTTCCCCTTTTCGTGAACCTTCAGCGTCAGGTCAACCAGTCCATCCTTTTCATCGAGTGTGCGAATCGTAATGTTCGGATCGTCCGGCTTCAACTGATCGAAATAACCCAGCTGATTCAAACGCAGCAAGCTCAACTCCCATAAGCGCGAGTTGTAAATGTTGCCTTCTTCCAGTGCGATTTCCCGCCGGATCACCTTGTCTCGCGTGGTGGTATTGCCCTGGAACTCGATGCGGCGAACGTAGAATTGCTTGCCTTCATCGACGTCAATGTCGAGATAGATCAGCTTTTTGTCGTCATCAAACCTGGTGTCAGGAATGGATGTGAAGTTGATGTAGCCCAACTCGCCGTACGCCTTGCGCAGATTTTCGATGCCCTTGCCAACTTTTTCCTTGTCGAAGATGTCTCCGTCTTTGATGGGAAACAGATTGCGCAGCGCTTTCACGTTTTGCACCGCTTTGTTGTTCTTGAAGGTGATGCCGCCCAGAGTGTAGCGCTCGCCTTCGTCGATCGGCATTGTGATGTCCACCGATTTTCCCACCCCGCTTTGGATCAGCGGAATATGCCAGCCCGCGTGCCCCGTATTGTGGATCTGGGTCTTCACCTCGCCTGTGTTCATCTTGAAGTAGCCGCGATTCTGGTACTCATTGCGCACGCGCTCGGTGTCTTCTTCCAGTTTGGTGGCATCGTAGGTCCTGGCGAAGATATTCTCCAGGAAAATGGAATGCGGAATGCCGATCGGCCGCAAGTTCTTCATGGCATAGCGCAGCACGCGCGCTTTTACGTTCTTATTGCCTTCAAACTTGATCTTGCCGACTTTAACCTTGGGGCCTTCCTTGACCACAAACGTGACCCCGATTGCGGCTGGCGGAATCTGGCGTATTTCCGTGCGAACCGTCGAGAACTGCCGTCCGTGCTCGGCTAGCAGGCCTTTGATGGTAACTTCGGCCTTCTTTACCTTCGTAGGATCGTACTGGCTCTCCACCGACAGGCCCACTTTCGCTTCTTTGAAGCGATCGAGTACATCGCTGGTGGAAACCGAACTCAGGCCCACGTAGTTGATCTCGCGGATGGTCGGCTTCTCCTTCACCGTGACAATCAGGCGCCAACCCTTGGGAGTCTGTTCGCGGCTGAAGCGGATATCCTCGAAGTAGCCGGTATTCCACAGCGAATTGAAATCGCGCTCCAGCGCAGCCTGGTCATAAATGTCGCCAGGTTTGGTGAAAATTCGGGCCTTAATCGTGTCGGCGGGAATTCTACGATTTCCTTGAATATTGATCTCAGAGACCACATCGCTTTGCGCCCAAGGAGACGGAGCGGCCAGCAGGAGCAATGCGAAGAGCACGGCGAGAACTCGCCCATACCCCTTCATGCTCCGGCAAAGCCGTGCGAATGAAGAAGATGGAAGGGGAACCGCGCCGAAGGAACCGTGGCTGCGCCCGGGCACAGCACTATCTCGATGAGAGCAAAAATGAATTGCTACTACCTCAGTTTGTGGGATGTAGGAAAACGACCATTATACGACAACAGTGGTGAGTGATCAGTCGGTAGCGATTAGTGCCGGCGATGGCCGGTGCTCAATCCCGCGTTTCCCGAAGCCAATGACCCGTGGCCAGTTTCGCATGTTTCGCGATGAAACACTACCCACTAAACACCAACCACTAACCACTGATTGACTCCACTTCAACCAAGACGGAATAAAACGTAGCCGAGTTGCCCAGATCAGAAAGTTTTTCTGAAGTGAGGACGTTGATGTTCCGCCATCCGGGACCAAGCTTCGCCCAATTCAGCCTCGCCGCGACCACTCCCGGCCGAACTGAGCCGTCGACTCGTGCCTTCAGAAAAATCTCGCCCCGGCCGTTGTACACCCTCACCGTCTCGCCGTTGGCGATGCCGCGCGCCTGCGCGTCGGCCGAATGCATCTCGAGCAGATTCGTCTCTTCCATCTCTTGCACCGATGGCTGATTGGAAAATGTCGAGTTAAGAAAGTTGTCCGCTTTGCGCGCGAGCAGTTCCAGCGAGAACCTTTGCTTGTCGACTCCGCTGCGCGATTCGGCTGGAGGACTGAAAGCAGCCACGGGATCCAGCCCCTGCGCCTTGATGGCTTCGCTGTAAAGTTCGGCCTTGCCGGAAGGCGTACGAAAGTTGCCGTGAGCGAAAGGCAGAAACGGTATGGGCGTCGAACTGGAGTCGTCAGCCGGAAGCCGAGAGCTGGAGGCGGGAAAGTTCAGCCGCACCTGATTTTCTCGTTCCAACCGCTGGCGCGTGATGCCTTGCAACCACGGATTGCTGGAATCGAGCGCCTGGTCGATCATCTCATCGACGCTGTCGCCGAAACATGCATCGTTGAGTCCCATGCGCTTAGCCAGCGCGCGGAAGACCTCGACATTTGATCGGGACTCTCCCAGCGGTGCAATCGCCTGCTGAGAAACCTGCAAATAGTAATGCCCGTACGCGGCCTGCAGATCCTTGTGCTCGAAAAACGTAGTCGCGGGCAAAACGATGTCGGCATAGTCGGTAGTGTCGGTAAAGAATTGCTCGTGCACCACCGTAAACAAGTCTTCACGCTTCAGCCCGCGCACGACTTCATTGTGATTAGGACAAACCGCCGCCGGATTTGAACTGTAGACGAACAAGGCTTTCACCGGAGGGTCGTTCAGCGTGTTCAGCGCTTTGCCCAGTTCGACCATGTTTATGGTTCGCGGCGTGCGATCAATCCCTTCGGCGTTCAAGTCGGGCCGCGCCAGCGCGTCTTTGTTCAATCCGAAGGAGCCGCTGGTCGACATCTGCAGGCCGCCGCCGACTTGCTTCCACGATCCGACAATGCAAGGCAGCATCACAATCGCGCGCGTAGCCATGCCGCCGCCCTCAGAGCGCTGTACCCCGTAATTCAAGCGAATCACGGCCGGCTTCGTTGTCGCGTATTCGCGCGCCAGCTTGCGAATATCATCGGCGGCGATGCCCGTCCATTGCGCCACGCGCTCTGGCGGATACGCTTTCACTTTCTCGCAAAGCTCATCGAAGCCCAAGGTGTACTTGGCAACGTAATCGGTATCGTGCAAGCCTTCGCCGATGACGACATGCATCATCGCCAGCGCGAGCGCACCGTCGGTACCCGGATTGATGGGCAGATACCAATCCGCGCAAGCTGCGGTGCGCGTGCGGTAGGGATCGATCACCACCAGCTTCGCGCCCTTGCGCCGCGCCTCGACGATGAACGGCCACAGGTGCACGTTGTTGCCGTGAATGTTCGACGCCCACGCGATGATGTAGCGCGAATGGACGAATTGCTCGGGCTCGGTCCCGAGTTTCACGCCGAGCACAGAGAGGAGCCCAGCCTCGCCCGCCGCCGAACAAATTGCGCGCTCGAGTTGCGATGCTCCAAGCCGGCCGAAGAATCTCCGATCCATGGAAGCACTATTCAGCGCTCCCAGCGTTCCGCCATAGGAATACGGCAGAATCGCCTCGCTGCCGAATTCGGCTGTGATCGCGCGGAAGCGCGTGGCGATTTCATCCAGCGCCTCATCCCACGAAATACGCTGCCAGGACGTTGCTCCTGTGGGGACGGACGCCTTCGTCCGTCCAGCGAGCGCAGCGAGCCCCATCGCGGGACCCTTAGGCCCCACCCTTCGCATCGGATACAGCACTCGATCCGGCGAATATACCCGGTCCAAATACTTCGCCACCTTGGCGCACAAAAATCCCCGCGTCATGGGATGCCCGGGATCGCCCTGAATCTTCGTGGCACGGCCGTCCTCCACCGTGATCAGAACTCCGCACGCATCAGGGCAGTCGTGCGGACACGCGGCATGGACAACCTTTTTCATACCCTTCGATTATACGGGCGGGTTCATGAGAAACGCGCCGAAGGAGGTAGTTATGAGAGGGAAATCTAGGGCGCGGCTGAAACCGCGCCCCTTCAAAGCTCTTCGAGGAATAACGATTGCGCCTACTTGATCTCCAGCACTTCTTTTTCTTTACCCTTGCTCATCTCTTCCATCTTTTTGATTTCGTCATCCGTCAGCTTCTGGATTTCGTCGAGCGAGCGCTTTTCTTCATCCTCGGTGATCTTTTTGTCTTTCATCGCCTTCTTGATGGCATCGTTGCCGTCGCGGCGAATGTTGCGCACCGCCGTGCGGTGCTCTTCGAGAACTTTATGCAGATGCTTCACCATATCCTGGCGGCGCTCTTGCGTAAGCGCGGGGACGGGCACGCGAATCATCTTGCCATCGTTCATGGGATTCAATCCCAACTCAGCGGAGCGGATGGCTTTCTCGATCGCTCCCATCTGCGACGCATCGAAGGGCTGCACGGTAATCATTTGCGGCTCGGGGGCGTGCACCTGCGCGATCTGGTTCAGCGGCATCTGCGAGCCGTAATAGTCGACGCTGACGCTATCGAGCATGTGCACATTGGCGCGCCCGGTGCGCGTCGCCGCCATCGCTTTGCGAAAGTCTTCGACGGCTTTATCCATCCGCGTTTTTAATTGTGCGTAAGTTTCTTTGAGGCCGGCAATCGCGGCCATTGTAGGAGGCATGTCAGTTGGCTCCGTAGAAATGAGGTATCAAAACGCTAGATTATAAACCTAACAGCAAGCCGGCAACGGATTGCCAGGGAGCAAAGCCTCAGCAAAATCCGGCCGCAAGCGCGTAACTCGGTGGCCGATCTGCTAAGCGCCCACCCGCGACCCGATCTTCTCTCCGCTGACCACGCGCCGTATATTTCCGTGCTGATTGAGATTGAAGACAATGATAGGCAGGTTGTTGTCTTTGCACAGGCTGATGGCGGTGGAGTCCATCACTTTCAGGCCGAGTTTCAGCACGTCCATGTAACTGATGTCTTCGAATTTCTTCGCGTTTTTCACCTTCATGGGATCGGCGTCGTAAATGCCATCGACTTTGGTGGCCTTGAGGATGGCGTCAGCCTTGATCTCCATGGCGCGCAAGGATGCCGCGGTATCGGTCGAGAAGTAGGGATTCCCCGTTCCACCCGCGAAGATCACGACCCGGCCTTTTTCCAGATGCCGGATGGCGCGGCGGCGAATGAAGGGCTCCGCCACTTGCTTCATTTCGATAGCCGATTGCACGCGGGTGTAGACGTTTTGCTTCTCGAGCGCATCTTGCAGGGCGAGCGCGTTGATCACTGTGGCCAGCATGCCCATGTGATCAGCCGAGACGCGATCCATATCTTTGGCCTGATCGGCCACGCCGCGAAAGAAGTTGCCGCCGCCGACGACGATGGCGAGTTGCACTCCGAGTTTGTGAACGTCGGCCAACTCCGCCGCGATTTCGTGAATGCGCGCGGTATCGATGCCGAAGCCCTGATTCGCAGCCAGGGCTTCTCCCGAGAGCTTGAGCAGAACGCGTTTGAAGGCAGGAGTTGTCATAGTAGCGCCGGCTTCCCGCCGGCCGTCGATCCAGTTTCGCCGATCAGCGAAAGCGACTTTTCAGTCCTTCCACGAATCCCTTCGCCCTTGGCCCAGGATCCGTGACAATCATCACAAACATCATCACTGCGAAGAAAGGCAAAAGGCTTGCGAGTATCCGCCAGACTCCAAACCCAAAATGCCGCATCACGATAGTTAGGACGACCAACGGACCAATGACGCGCTGGATCCACACGTTTATGCGGTGTCCTATATAACCCTCCGGCGAAACAGGCACGCACAAAAAAGGCGCCCCGCAGGGCGCCTGAAGTTACTCCGCTTTCTGTTCTGTAGGCTTGGTCACGGCGACGGTCTCGCCCGCATCGCCGACTTTGAAGCGCGCGAAGCGCCGCACACTAATGTTCTCGCCCAGCTTGCCGATCTTAGCCGCGATGAGTTGGGAGATGGAGACGGTCTGGTCCTTGATGAAGGGCTGCTCCAGCAGGCAGACCTCTTCATAGAACTTTTCCATCTTGCCGTTGACCATTTTCTCCGCAATGTTTGCCGGCTTGCCGCTGGCGATGGCTTGCGCCAGAAAAATATCTTTCTCGCGCGCAAAGTCTGCCGCGGTGACATCCTCTTTGCGAACATACTTCGGATCGCTGGCCGCGATGTGCATAGCGATATCGTGCGCCAGCTCCTTGAAGTCATCGGTGCGCGCCACGAAATCGCTCTCGCAGTTCACCTCGACCAGCACGCCAATTTTGCCTCCAGCGTGAATGTAGCTGGTCACCGAGCCCTCGCTGGTCACGCGCGTTGCCTTCTTGGCCGCCACGGAAACACCCTTCTTGCGCAGGATCACGACCGCCTGCTCCATATCGCCCTTGGCTTCGGTCAGGGCCTGTTTGCAATCCATCATGGGAGCTCCGGTCTTCTCCCGGAGTTCTTTTACTTGTGCCGCTGAAATATTTGCCATAGTAGTGCTCATTGATTGAGATTCCTTATAAATTATGCCGTCATGTCAAGGTTGCAAAGTCACAACGATTCAAGCTTTCAATGACAAAAACGTCATCAGAACTTGATGCGAGGCACCTTGAAACCTCGAAACTTTCGCAACCTTGAAACCTGACCGACAAACTTTGACCCGCGCCGGGAATTTTCTAAGCATGACCCGCGCGGGTCTGATTTTGATGCCCGGTTTTTACTGCCAGGGTCCCTCAGAGCTTAAAGCCGTACCCTTCCCGGTCTCGCTCGCGACTCGGGACTCGCGACTGACTAAACCGTCTGGCTCTCCACGTGCGGCACATCGGCCTCTTCGTTGGCCACCGGCTTTTTCACCGTCCCCGGACCCAGCACTTCTTCCATGCTGATGTCTTCGCCGATGTCGTCGCTGGCCTGGTGGCCAAGATCGGCCAGATCGGATGCCGCCGCCGCTTCCTGCGCCCGCAACTCACCGGCCGCCGCCGCAGCTTCGGCCTGCTGCGCCTGAAGTGCGTTGGCCTGTTCCGTGGCCGCCGACATGTCCGCAACCTGCTTGTCCGTCATCAACTGCGCGCCTTCCGCAATCGAATCCGAAATCTTCGAGGTGAACAGCCGGATCGCCCGCAGCGCGTCGTCATTGCCCGGAATCACGTAATCCACTTCGCTCGGGTCGCAATTCGTATCGACCACCGCCACCACCGGAATGCCCAGCTTGCGCGCCTCGCGAACCGCAATCTGTTCCTTGTTCGAATCGATCACGAAGATCGCATCCGGCAACCGGCTCATGTTCTTGATACCCGCCAGGTTCGCCTGCAAATGCTTGCGCTCGCGCTCCAGCTTGATCACTTCTTTTTTCGGCAGCAGCTCGTAGCGCCCATCGGTCGCCATCTCGTCGAGCTCTTTCAGCCGCTTCACCGACTTCTGCACCGTCACCCAGTTGGTGAGCAGTCCGCCCAGCCAGCGCTGGTTAATATAGAATCCGCCACACTTCGTCGCCTCTTCCGCGATCGCATCCTGCGCCTGGCGCTTGGTTCCCACGAACAGCACAATCTTGC
>CAWFUK010000006.1:0-7168 GCA_963818935.1 uncultured Acidobacteriaceae bacterium | reverse complement strand
TGCCACGTATTGCTAAGCCGTGCGCACCGAAACGATGTGATTCTCTTCTTCGACGTTCTGATGAATGATGTTGTTGGCGAAACGCGTCAGTGCAAAGCGTCCGCCCGAAATGAGAATCTCAACTTCGTCAGCGGACGAGAACTTCTTAATGCGATCGAAGATGTCGGCGGCGCGGTCCCGGGTTAGCATTTAGCTGATTTCTTCTCTCTATGCTTCTCTGGCAGGACTCAGCTTCCTTTATACGCACTTCCTACCTTAATTCCTCGGAAGCGCGACGGTGCTGCCCCATGTCCTGTTCCCATCACTTGCTGCGGCTGCCCTTTGCCGCAGTTCGGAGTGCCCCATAGCGTCCACTCATCGCGCGAGCAAATGGCGTCCAGCGAATTCCAGAACTCCGTGGTGATTCCGGAGTATGACGGATTCTTCACCATGCGCACGCGCTTGCCACCCTTGATCTCCCACCCAATCTCGCAGCCGAACTGAAAATTATATCGACGATCATCGATGGACCACGACCGGTTCGTCTGCATCAGAATGCCATGATCGGTCGAGGCAATCAGTTGTTCCAGAGTCAGCGGTTTTTCGCCGGGCAATAGGCTGATGTTCGTCATGCGAATCATCGGCAGTCGATTCCAGCCTTCGGCGCGCAAAGTTCCCCCGGATCGATGTTCGCCGATCGTGTGAGCGGTTTCGCGCGAACTAAGGTATCCGGTAAATAATCCATCGGTGATGATCGGCGTACATTGCGCGGGAACCCCTTCGTCATCGAAGGCAAAAGTACCGAGGCCGGGTCCATGCTCCTGGCGTGCGTCTGCCACCACGTTCACCATGTCGCTGCCGTAGCGCAGCGTACGCAGTTTGTCGAGCGTGAGAAATGAGGTGCCGGCAAAGTTCGCTTCCATGCCGAGCACGCGATCCAGTTCGATGGGATGCCCGATCGATTCGTGAATCTGCAACCCAAGCTGCGAGCTATCGAGGATGACGTCGAACGTGCCCTGCGGACACTGCTCCGCATGGTGCAAAGCGACGGCCTCTTCGGCAATCCGCCGGGCATTCTGGACTAGTTGCAACTCTTCGATCAGTTCGTAACCTTTGTTTTGCCATTGTCCGCCATAGGAATTCGGATACGAGCGCTTCTGAATTTCATTTCCCGCAAATGCGTAGGCCGTGTATCCCGCGCCAGCGGAATACTTGGTCTGATGAATATCGCTTCCCTCCGACGACAAAAACCACTGTTCCTCACGATTGAAATTCAGGTTGCTTTCAGCCAGCGTAACGCCCGCAACCGAGCTCAATTCAGAGTCCACGGTCAGCATGAGCGCAATATTCTGCTCGACTGAAATCGAGAAGGGATCGATCACGTGCGGCGTCGTCCACTCGGCCGTAATCGCGTTTTCCGGAGCCAGTTGAACATCCTGCCGTTTCACGCGTGCGGAGGCGCGGGCGATCTCGACGGCGCGCGCAGCAGTCGCCTCCACTCCAGCGCGGGATAACACCTCGGAAGCGGCGAATCCCCATGCCCCGTCGACCAGCACGCGCACGCTCATCCCCATGGACTCGGCATCGGTCGCACCACTGACTTTTCCGTTCTTCGTAGTCAGCGCGCGACTTTTCTGGCTCACAATGCGCGCATCGACGTAGCTGGCGCCGCGTGTTGTAGCTAGATTCAAGGCCCAATGAGCGATTTGCTTCATGATGGAAAACTCAAATTTACCACGATCTGATTTGCCATTTTCGGGCGCTTCCGTGCAGCACCAACAATTCAAGCTTTCGCCATATTGAGGACTTGGGTAGCGGCGATTTGACCGGTGCGGACGCAGTCGGGAACGCCAATACCGCGGTAGCCATTGCCCGCGAGCCCGAGTTGCGGCAATTGCTGCCGCAGGCGTTCGATACGCTCGAGACGTTCGAGATGGCCTACGCCATACTGCGCCATGGCGGACTTCCATTTGTAGACGCGCGCGAACAGAGGCAGAGCGCGCAATCCGAGGATCTGAAGCAGGTCATTGCGGACCACGGCAATGATGGCGTCGTCGGAGAGATCCCAGACGCTTTCCGCGTTCGATCCGGCGAAGGAGCAGCGCAGCACAGCACGATCCGGAGGGGCGCGGTGCGGAAATTTGTTGTGCACGAAAGTGGCGGCAAGCAAGCGCTTTCCTTCACTGCGTGGAACTAGAAATCCGAAACCGGGAGGAAGTGATTGCCGAACGTCGCGATCATAGCCAAGTCCAACGGTAATAGAAGAACTATATTGTATGGCGGCGAGTTCCGTGGCGAGTTCCGGACTCACCTTCGACAGAAGCTCAGCCGCGGCGTGCGTTGGCACAGCGAGAATAACTCCATCGAAGTGCTCGCGGCTCACTCCAGTCGAGACAATCCAACCTGCGTCATCCCGGTGAATGGACTGCACCCGTGCGTTCGTGAGTAACGAAGCTTGCGTGAGACGAGGAACAATCGTTTCGACAAGCTGTGCCATGCCGTTTCTCAAAGAAGTAAAGAGGGGAGGAGCGGGCCGGTTCGCGACGCGAGGAATTTTCTTACGCGCGGCGATCATAGCGCGACCGAGGCTGCCATAGTTGCGCTCCATCTCAGCAAACCGGGGGAGAACGGCACGTACGCTGAGATGAGCGGATTCTCCACCGTAGACACCAGAAAGGAGCGGGTCGGCGAGGCGGTCAACCATTTCAGCACCGTAGTGGCGCTCCACCAGCGAGGCTACGCTTTCGTCGGCTTGCGCGGCCGTTGGTGGATTTAGGAATTCTCGCGCCATGCGAAGTTTGGTCGCCCATGAAAACAGTGGCGAGAATCCTGTCGGCAGAATCTTTGTGGGGACCATGAACATCAGGCCATCTGGGATCGGCACCAGTTGGCCGCGCACGAGAATATAGGTGACACGCTCGGCGTCGTTCGAGCCAATCAGTTGATCGCCGATGCCGAGCGTGCGGCAGAGATCGGCGGCCCAGGGCTTTTCGGTGATAAAAGAATCCGGTCCGCCTTCGACGATGCAGCCGTGAATGTGCTCGGTGCGAAGAACGCCGCCCAGGCTCGGCGAAGATTCATAAAGTACGTATTCGACCGCGCCGGCGCGACGACGCTCTTCGATGGTGAAAGCGGCGGAAAGTCCCGAGGTGCCGCCGCCGACAATGGCAATGCGAGTCATCGAACCCGGAGGCCAGCATCCTGCGTCCGCGGTCCGGAAGCCGAGCGACGATCGCCCGAAGGCGAGTTTGAATACTCTTGCACAAATCGCGCCAGGTCTCTTACGTTTTGTACCGGAGTTTCGGGAACGATGCCGTGACCAAGATTGAAAATGTGCCCGGGACGTCCGGCGGCGAATTGAAGAATTTGTTCAGCGCGCGACTTCAATTCCTTCCAATCGGCGAAGAGCAGGATAGGGTCGAGATTGCCCTGCACCGCGCAGCGGTATTCAAGATCGCTCCAGCCTTTATCGAGCGGGATGCGCCAATCGAGGCCGATCACATCCGCTCCGGTTTCATTCATTGCTGGCAGCAACGTGGCGCTGTCGGTGCCGAAATAAATAATTGGCGCGCAGTTTTTTTGCAGACGCTTTACCAACGCAGTCACATGCGGAAGAACATAGCGGCGGTAATCTTCTACGCTCAGGCAACCAACCCAACTGTCGAAGATCTGAATCACATCAGCACCGGCGCGCACCTGCGCAGCCGAGTATTCCGCAGTCACATCAACCAGTTTGCCCATCAACTCATCCCACTGCGCGGGAGAGTTGTACATCATTTTCTTGGTATGAATGTAGTGGCGCGACCCGCCTCCTTCAATCATGTAGCTGGCGAGGGTGAAAGGAGCTCCGCAAAAGCCGATGACCGGAATCTTATCCGCAAAGTGCTTCGCTACGAGGCTCACCGCTTCGGAAACGTATGCCAGTTCGCCGGCACGATCCGTTCGCAGCTGGGCGACGTCGTCGCGAGTGCGCACGGGTTTTTCGATAACCGGACCTTCTCCGGCAGAGAAATGAAAAGGAAGGCCCATGACCTCCAGCGGGAGCAATAGGTCGGCGAAGATAATGGCGGCGTCAACTCCGAGAAATTCAGCGGCGGTAATGGTAACTTCCGCCGCGAGCGCCGGCTTCTTGCAAATTTCGAGCAATGAATGCTGCTTGCGCACCGCGCGGTACTCCGGCATGTAGCGCCCGGCCTGGCGCATGAACCACACGGGTGTGTGGGCGACGGGCTGCGACTTGCAGGTGCGAACGAAGGTTGAATTCGGCGCTGACATTGACCGTTTACTGTAGCATTTTTTGGAGGGTCGTGTGCGCAGGAAGAGCCCGGTTCCGAGTTCAGTTGTGCGAAACTAGCATGGGGCCAACGGTCCCGAGCTCCTGCGTAAAGATCCAGTAGGAAAGGCCCTTTCAAGGCGGGAACAAAAGTGGCAAAAACGGTGATTGTGAAAGAAAATGTGGAACTCGCGGTTGCGGACGGCACGCGGATGGCGGTTTATGTGGCGCGGCCGGATCGAGACGGGCCGCATCCCGGCCTGCTGGTGTTTCAGGAAGCGTTTGGCGTAAATCACCACATCCGCAGCGTGAGCGACCGGTTCGCCGCAGAAGGATATGTGGCGATTGCTCCGGAGTTATTTCATCGCAGCGCACCCCAGGGTTTTGAAGGCAGCTACACAGATTTTTCCGCTGTGATGCCCCACCTGCAGGCCGTGACCACCGCGACGGCGGAACTGGACATTCACTCAGCCTATGATTGGCTGCGTTCGAATTCGCAGGTTAAGCCAAACGAAATTTCCTGTGTGGGATTTTGTCTCGGTGGGCGCGTCTCATTCATCGCCAATAGTTCAGTGCTTCTACGCGCCGCAGTTTCTTTTTACGGTGGGGGGATTGCGCCGGGATTGCTGGACCGGACATCGCGGCTCCAGGCACCGTCACTCTTCGTCTGGGGTGGCAAGGATAAGCACATCACTCCAGAGCACCGGCGAGCCTTGACAGACGCTCTGGATGCTGAGCAGAAGATATACGTGAACGCTGAGTTCTCGCGAGCCGATCATGGATTCTTTTGCGATGAGCGAGCGGCGTACGAGCCAAATTCGGCACGGCAGGCGTGGGCTTTGACTCTGGAGTTCCTGCGTTCGTGAAGAATCTCTGGATTCCTCTGACCGTTTCGGCTTCCCTGCTCTTAATTGGGACCGGCGCGCAGATCCCCATCCCAGCCGCTCGTCAAAATGCAAAACGAGGCCGAACCTCTTCTCCGACCTTCTATAAGGATGTTCTTCCGATCCTTCAGGATCATTGCCAGAGTTGCCACAGGGCGGGAGAACCAGCTCCCATGCCGCTGTTGACGTTTGAGCAGACCAAGCCTTGGGCGGGAAAGATTGCGGCCGCGGTTGAACTGAAAGCGATGCCGCCATGGTTTGCCGACCCTCGCTACGGCCATTTTGCCAATGATCCGTCGTTGAGTACCAAACAGATCGCGACGATTGCGGCATGGGCGGACGCTGGCGCGCCCGCGGGAGATGTGCGCGATGCGCCCCCTCCTCGAACGTGGCAAGAGGACTGGAATATTCCGCAACCCGACGTGGTGGTGAAGATGCCGAAGCCAGTAGCAATTCCAGCACGCGGTGAAGTCGAGTATACGTACGAAATTGTGCCTACACATTTTAGCGAGGACAAGTGGGTGCAGATGGTAGAGGTACGGCCCTCGAGCCCGGCGAATGTCCACCATGCAGTGCTTTACATTCGGCCTCCGGATTCGTCGTGGCTGCGGCACGCACCGGTGGACGAGCCGTTTGCGGCGTCGATGTTAAGCGATCCGGAGGAGCGGCGGGAGGCACACGAGACGACCAGTGATCTGCTGCTGGTGTACGCGCCTGGGAGTGCTCCCGACCGTTTCGCGGATGGCTTGGCGAAGTTCGTTCCGGCAGGCTCGGACCTGGTATTTCAGATGCATTACACCACCAATGGAAAAGCTGCCAGCGATCAAACCCGCGTTGGTTTGGTGTTTGCAAAGAGTCCGCCAAAGCAGAGGGTGATTACACTGCAATTGAATAATCATGCCCTGCTCATTCCGCCGGGCGCGGATGATTTTCGCGTAGAAGTCCAGGGGACGCTTCCGAACGATGCCACGCTGTTGAGTTTATTTCCGCACATGCACTTGCGGGGGAAGCGCTTCGAATACGATATCGTGCACGCGGACGGCAGCGTCGAGACGCTATTGCGGGTCGATTATCATTTTCACTGGCAATTGAGTTACAAACTGGCCGAACCGCGCGAGTTGAAAGCCGGGACAAAGCTGCGCGCTATTGCGTGGTATGACAATTCGAAAAATAATCCACATAACCCCGATCCGGAGAAGATGGTGACGTGGGGCGATCAGACCTCGCAGGAAATGATGGTGGGCTTTTTTGATGTGGCAGTGCCGGCCGGAATGGACAAGTGGCAATTTTTTGTGCGTGCGGAGGGAGAAAAGAAATAGCGTTAGCGCGCTCCGCTCCTGACCGTCGGGACGACTATACAAGCGTCAGCCTTGCTGACTGGGCACGTTTTTGTAAGACTGAACTAGGACAACCAACCTTTTGATTGCGAATCCATTACCTTCAACAGCAGAAGCGAACCGCGCTGCACGCGGATCCAGGGCCGCCTACTGGGCGCTGGCTGCGATATTTCTGGCCGTCTATATGGGCTCGATGTTCAGCCCTGCATTGCTGGATGACGCCGACGCCACGCATGCCGAAGCGGCTCGCGAGATGGTCGTCACCGGCGATTATGTCACTTTGCATGTGAATGGCGTCCGGTATCTCGAAAAAGCGCCGCTGCCTTACTGGCTGGTCGCATTCAGCTACAAGATTTTGGGTGTTAGCGAATTCAGCACGCGTCTACCGATGGTTCTGTCGGTAATGTTGCTGGGAATTCTGGGTGCTTGGTGGGCCCGGCGGGCGTTTGGCGAGCGGACCGGAATTTACGCGGGATTATTTATCTACACATGCACCGGGATGTATCTCTTCACTCGTGTGCTGATACCAGAAGTGTTGTTGAGCCTGCTGATTGCGGCTGCTCTCTACTTCTTTCTCACCGCTTTGGAAGCGGGAGCCGCTGCGTGGCGATGGTATGCGGGATACGCGATTATGGCGCTCGGCGTCCTCACCAAGGGTCTGATCGCCCTCGTGTTCCCTTGCGGCGCGGCGTTTT
>CAWFUK010000005.1:0-187325 GCA_963818935.1 uncultured Acidobacteriaceae bacterium | reverse complement strand
CTTCTCTTCTTGCCCTACTCCACATATTTCCTTTGCGAAGTGGATTACCTGTGGAGCATCCTGGGTGGCCTCACACGTACTCTGACTTGACCTTTGACAGCTCCAGTTGCTTCTTCTCACCACAACCATCAACTCGTGATGCTGAGCCTTGTGGATTGCGTCGGACCCTGGTGGGTCTCGTTAATCCGCTCCAACTTCATCCTTGAATACAACCTGACGTCTCACCACCCGGGTAACCTTGCTTATTGCCTACTGCACACCCTTGGTGTTGCACACACATTGGAATAAACCCCAACCATACCCATTGCCGAGCCTGCCTTTGTGTTCTTGACATACCAAAGGCGTGTCTCACAGCATCCTTCCAGGTGGCGAGTGTTGCATGGTTATTGACTTAGCCTACCTGCTTGAGGATCACAGCATCCTTGTGATCCTACACAGCTACCTACCCCTTCTTTGTTACACACGCGTCGCGCAGGCCGACCAGGAGCATGAGCGCGCGCTCGCACAACGACATGTCGTCGACGAGCTTCGACAGCTCAAGGAGCGTCTGCTCCGCGGGCTCGAGCGCTGCACCTGGGAGGACCGCAGGGCGATCGTTGAGCTGCTCGTCGAGCGGATCGACGTAGCGGAGCCGAACCTGCGGGTGCACTACATCGTCCCGCTCGGCACGTCCGATCGCGGTCCCCGTGAGCCGGGCCCGCCGTCCACGTCGTCCGAGAAGACGGCCGGGCCCGACCCGCGTGAACCCGGCACGTCGTCCCAGGAGGCAGCCCAGCCCGGCCATGGTTTGTATGAACCGTGTCCATGTGAGCGCGAGCGCGTGGAGGACGGACGAGCGCGACGGACGAAGACGAAAGACGAAAGACGACGGACGAGGACGGACGAGGACTAAGGCCTCTGCCTGCGGATCGGCCGCCGGCGCCCCCTCCTCCGCGAGGATCCGCGCGAGGATCGCCTCCCCGACGAGCCGGTAGCCCTGCTCGCTGTAGTGGCCGTGCAGCCGGTAGGGGAAGCTGTCGAGCGGATCCCCGCCCGCCGTCAGCACGTCCACGCCGTCGAGGATCGGCATCCCCTCCTCCCGCGCGGCGGCGAGCACGATCCCGCGGACCCGATCCAGCGCCGGCGTGCCCTCCGGCTGGGCGAAGCGCTCCACTCCGGGAGGAACACGAACAGGAGCCGGCCTCCCCACGCCGCCGGCGTGACCGCGGCCTCGTGCAGCACGCGCCGCAGCAGATCGTAGCTGCCGCGTGCCGTGTCGCACCCGGAAGTCGAAGCCGGTCAAGGCCCGCACGCGAGCGGAGCTCCAGCGTCTGACCTCGCCCGCCACGCGAGGCTGTCGACCAGCGCCAGGTTGCTCTCCGCGTACGCGATCAGCGCGCGATCGATCTCCTCGTGCTGTCCCATCAGATCCTGACGGAACGCGGGATCGAGGTACCGGATCAGGACGGCGGACGTCGCCTCGTTGCCGAGGTCCCCCATGTCGTTGCCCTCGAAGAAGAGCCACACCGTCATCCTGGGGCGGAGCGTGGGGCCGTGCTCGCGCAGCTCGCCGAGCTCGGCGAGGGGGCCGATGCCCGGCGACGCCGAGGCTGACCGTCCTCGGGAAGCGCGCGCGGACGGGGGCCACGAGGTTGCGCTCTGCGGTCACGCCCCAGCCGAAGGTGAACGAGTCGCCGACGAGCATCACGTCGACCGGCGCCCCGTCCCAGAGGCCGGGGGGATTGTTGAAGCCCATCTCGTCGCTCATCACCCGGCGCTGCACGCCGGAGTCGTTCCCGGCCAGCGTCTCGACCCGGGAGATGCCGCCGAACGGGACGATCTCGCGGCCCCCGACGTGGATCCCCGATCGCAGGCGGCCGTCGTCGTCGAACCTCGCCACGTACGCGGCCGAGAGGAGGGGATAGACGCGTTCGCCGTCGCGGCGCAGATCGTGCGCGAGCCTCGTACTGCGAGCGTGCATCGAAGACGATACCGGCCGCGAGCGCGCGGCGCGATCGCTCCCGGATGTCGGTGAACTCCTTGGGGACCCACGCTTCGAGGGCCATCTCGGCCGCGATGACCGAGACGGCGATCGCCGCGACCGCGGCCGTCAGGCGCCCGCGCAGCGCCGGGCGGAGGACGACGGCAAGCCCCAGCGCGATCCCCACGATCGCGGGACCGCCCAGGTGGGCGAGGAGCGAAGAGCTTCGTCGGGTAACGGTGGCGCTCGAGGGCGACGCGCGCGGCGAGGGCGAGGCTCGCGACGGCGACGGCGGCGGGGAGCGCGCCCAGCAGCGCGCCGCGTGAAGCCGAGGGTCGGGCGTGGGCGGAGGACATGGGCGAACGCGAAGAGAAACGCCGACCCCCGGCCGCGTCAATCCCCCCTCGCGCGCTCGCGCGACCACGCGCCGAGACGGGCCTTGCTCCCTCTCCCGTTTGCGAATAGGACGACCGGGCTGGCCATCGGTCCGGCGCTTGGAGAGGTCCTGTTGGCATGGGTCTAGCGGTCGTCACCGGGGCTCCCGGCTGGTTGGGGACGCCCCTCGTCGCAGCGCTTGCTCGGGGGGCGACGTTTCGCTCCATCACCGCGCCGCCGCGGAAGGTCCGCTGCATCGTCCTGCCCGCGGCCGACGCCCTGGCCGATCGAGGCGATCGGGTCCGACGTCGAGATCGTCCGGGCGGATCTCCGCGATCCCCGCTCGGCTCGAGGGGGTCTGCGCGGGCGCGACCACGGTCTTCCACGCGGCCGGCCTCGTCCACCCGCGCCGCGTGCAGGATCTCTACGACGTCAACGTCGCCGGCACGCGCGCCCTGCTCAACGCCGCGATCGACGCCAGGGTCAAGCGCTTCGTCCTCGTGAGCTCGAACTCCCCGGCGGGCCTCAACGAGTCGCCCGGCCGCCTGATGGTCGAGGACGACCCGCCCCGCCCCTACCTCAACTACGGCCTCTCCAAGCTCCAGGCCGAGTGGAGCGTCAACGACGCCCACCGCGCCGGCCGCATCGAGGGCGCCATCGCCAGGCCGTGCTGGTTCTACGGGCCGAACCAGCCCCCGCGCCAGTCCAAGTTCTTCCGGATGATCAAGGGGGGCAAGCCGGTGGTGATCGGCCGCGGCGACAACCTCCGGAGCATGAGCTACGTCGACAACACGGTGCAAGGCTTGCTCCTGCTCGACGCCGTGGAGCGGGCCGCCGGGCGGACGCCACGCCTGCAGAGGCCGATCTGGCGGAACTCCTCCTCGCAGCATTTCCATCGATGCAGAAGATTCGATTCGTTAGTTCCGGCACCGAAGCTACGATGTCGGCAATTCGCCTCGCGCGCGCCTACACCAAACGTAAGTACATTGTGAAATTTGAAGGCTGCTACCACGGCACTCTGATTTCCTGCTGGTTAAGGCGGGGTCGGGCGTGGCTACGCTCGGAATCCCAGGTTCGGCGGGGGTACCCGAGGAGTTCACGCAGTTCACGCTGGCTCTTCCCTTCAACAATATCGGCGCGGTCGGACATGCGTTCCAGAAATTCAAGCATCAGATTGCTTGCGTAATCGTCGAACCGATCGTGGGAAGCATGGGAAGCGTTCCCGCGGCGGACGACTACCTTGTGGCCTTGCGCCTGATCACCGAACGCGAAAAGTCGGTGCTGATTTTTGATGAAGTGATGACCGGATTTCGCGTGGCCTTCGGTGGAGCGCAGGAACTTTACAATATCCGCCCCGACCTGACGACCTTGGGCAAAATCATTGGTGGCGGTTTGCCAGTAGGTGCGTATGGAGGTTTGAACGAGATCATGAACCTGGTGGCGCCGCTCGGTCCCATGTACCAGGCCGGAACGCTGTCGGGCAATCCGCTCGCGATGGCTGCCGGCTGTGCGATGGTGAAGCATCTGCGGGACCACAAGCAGGAAATTTATCCCAGCATTGATAAGTTAAGCGGAAAATTAGTGGAGGGAGTTGCAACGGCTGCCAAGGATGCGAGCGTGGCGCTCTGCTACAACCGTGTGGGTTCGATGTTTACATGGTTCTTCACCCAGGGTCCGGTAACCGACTGGGATTCAGCATCGAAATCCGACACTGCTGCATTCGGCAAATTCTTTCGCGCCATGCTCGACAATGGTGTGTACCTGCCGCCATCGCAATATGAGGCCGCATTCTTAGGTGCGACACACACCGAAGAAGATATTCAGCATACGATTGCGGCGGCAAGGCAGGCGTTTGGAGCAGTCAAGCAATCGTAAGAACCCCGGCGGTGTCCTGGAACCAAGCCTTCCATACTCCGGTGTACAATTCTGCCTTAACCGAGACTCCATTATGAGATCACTTTTCTCCGCGTTCGTCACTGCCTGTATCCTGATCACCGGTACTTTCGCGCAACAGACTGCTTCCCCAAAGTCGCAAAATCAAAAAAAGCAGCCGGTCACGCCAACCTCCAGCGAGTCCGCTACGAGCACGTCGAAGCCTGAAGTGCCTGAGCAAAAGCCTTCTGCACCGCCCACTTCGTCCGATAAAGAAAAGGACAAGGAAGAACACTTCGACATGACCGAGGCCGCTCCGGTGGAGACGCATCATCAGATCACCATCGAGGGAAAGCTACTCAAGTACACCGCGAGCACCGGACGCCTTCCCATCAAACGCGACGACGGCAAGATTGAAGCCGAGATGTTTTATGTCGCCTACACGCTCGATGGCCAGGATGCAGCCAAACGCCCGCTAACCTTCGCCTTCAACGGTGGTCCCGGCTCCGCTTCGATCTGGCTGCATATGGGAGCCCTCGGTCCTAAGCGTGTGGTGCTGCAGCCCGATGGGTTCATGCCGCCCGCGCCCTATCATATGGAGGACAATCCCTTCACTCTGCTCGATAAAAGCGATCTGGTGCTGATCGACGCCATTGGCACGGGGTTCAGCCGCGCCGCCGATTCCGAGACCATGAAGAAGTTCTGGGGCGTGAAAGGGGACATTGAAGCTTTCAGCGAATTCATCCGCCTCTACATCACGCGCAACGAACGCTGGGCTTCGCCGCTCTTCATTCTTGGCGAAAGCTACGGCACCACGCGCGCCGCCGGAATTGCCGGATACCTGGCCGATCGTGGCATCTCTTTCAACGGCATCACCCTGCTTTCCAGCGTGTTGAATTTCGAAACTCTCGAAGAGACCAACACAAACGATCAGCCTTACATTTTTCTGGTCCCCTCGTTCACCATGATTGCGGGCTATCACCACAAACTTGCGCCCGATCTTGCACAGGATATGAACCGTGCTCGCCACGAGGCGGAACAATGGGCCGCCAACGACTACGCTCTTGCACTGGCGAAGGGAGACGCGCTCACCCCGCAAGAGCGCGACAAAATCGTCGAGCAACTCGCGCACTACACCGGACTAACCAAGGAAGTCGTCGACGAAGCCAACCTGCGCATCAATGTTTCCAAGTTCACGCACTATCTGCTGATCGATCAGAAACTGCGCGTCGGACGCCTGGATGGCCGTTACACCGGCCCCGATCCCAACGGCCTGCTCGACACGCCGTTTTACGATCCCACAGGCTCCGCGACGCAGCCGCCGTTTACTTCTGTATTCAACAACTATGTGCGCTCAGAACTGGGATACAAAACCGACATGCCCTATCATGTGATGGCGCCGAATGCCGGCTTTGGAAAGTGGGATTGGGGATCGGCTATCCAAGGGTTCCCGGACACAGCTTCCGCGATGCGCCAGGCGATCGTGAAAAATCCCTATCTGAAAATTTTGGTGATGGAAGGCTACTACGATTTAGCCACGCCGTATTTCGCGGCGAATTACGCCATCGATCACCTGAACCTGCCGCAGAAGTATCGCGACAACATTTCTTATACGACGTACGATGCCGGACACATGATTTATCTTCCACTGGAAGGCCTGAAGAAGATGAAGGCGGATCAGGCTAGTTTCATGGAGAAGGCCGGAACACCGTAGTCGATCCTCGACGGAGAAGTAATTTTTCCGCGATCTCAAGCGGCAGTTCTCAGCCCGCTTTCGCGGTCAGGAGCTATCGGCTGTACTGATTTTTCTTTTTATCCGCGTGCCGCTCAATGCCGAGCTGAATCAGGCGGTCGATTAGATCCGGATATTCCAGCCCAGAAGCCGCCCACAGTTTGGGATACATGCTGATCGCGGTGAATCCGGGCATCGTGTTAATTTCGTTCACGTAAATCTTCCGCGTAGCCGGATCCATCAGAAAATCCACCCGCGCCAGCCCCGCGCAGTCCACGGCTTTGAACGAGTATACTGCCAGGTCCTGAACTTTCTTGATCTCCGCCTTGGTAAGCTTCGCCGGAATAATTAACTCAGAACCTTCATCCAAATACTTGGCGTTGTAGTCGTAGAACTCTTTGACGGGTACAATTTCACCGGGGACGGATGCCACCGGTTCGTCATTCCCCAGCACCGAGCATTCGATCTCGCGCGCCTTGTTCTTTTTTCCGCCCACGCTCTGCTCGATTACAATTTTGCGATCGAAGCGGGCCGCCTCTTCAATTGCCGGTCCGAGTTCTTTGCGGTTGTGCGCTTTGCTGATGCCCACCGACGAGCCCAGATTCGCGGGCTTCACAAACACGGGATACTTCAACTCGCTCCCAACAAATTTTTCGACTTTCCGCGGTTCTTTCTCCCACGCGCCGCGCAGGACGGTGACGTGTTTCACGATCGGCAATCCGGCGGCGATAAACAAGGACTTCATCACGTCCTTGTCCATGCCCGCCGCAGATCCAAGCACTCCTGCGCCTACATAGGCGATGTCGGCGAGTTCGAGCAAACCCTGTATAGTTCCATCTTCGCCGAAAGTACCGTGCAGCACGGGAAAGATCACATCGACGTTAATCGCCCGATCGCTGGCCCGCCGCAGCTGCACGGCATCGGTCTGGAACGGAACGAGTCCGCTCTGCCGATGCACCGGCTCGGGCGGCACCACCACCGATTCTCCCTGGGCGAGCACGGCTGCAGCCTGCGTAATCTCAGGATCACCCGCCCGCAGTTGCCGCGGCTCAATGATCAGCTTGCCCTGAAGAAGATTTTCGGCGTCCGCCGCGGTGAGCCAGCGGCCTTCTTTGGTGATGCCAATGGGCACGACATCATATTTTTCTTTATCGATTGCATTGAGCACCGACGCAGCCGAGAGCAGAGAAACCTCGTGCTCGCCGCTACGCCCGCCAAAAAGAATTCCTACTCGAAGCTTTTCCATAACCTTTCACGCACTACGTGATCGAGATTACTTCCCCAAGAATTCTAGAACCGCCTGATTGAATTCTGCGGCTTTTTCGAGCTGCGGAACGTGCCCGCATCGATCCAATGTCATCAGCCTCGAACCAGCGATGCCATCGTGCAGCTTCTCACCGTAAACAGGAGGAAGCAGTTCGTCGTCGTGCCCCCAGACAATCAGCGTGGGGGCGTGGATGGCGCTGAGCTTCGCGTCCTCAAACTGCTTTCCCGCCAGGATCCCGGCCAGCGTGGTTTGTATGGTGTAGCCGTCGTTGTTCCGCAAGTGGTCGGCGAAGATTCTTTGCACCGCGGCATCCGTTACGAATGCTTTGTTATAAAAAATCGCTTCCAGCATTTTGCGGGTTGCGGCCAGCGACGCCGGGTTCAGATCAATGGCAAGCGGCGGCGCTAGGAACGAAAGTCCTGCTGAGTCGACCAGAACCAGCCTATCGACCATCTCGGGATGTTGCGTGGCAAAATCCAGCGCGACCCACCCGCCCAGCGAGTTGCCGATAAGACTCGCCTTCGTAATGTTTTGCGCCTGCATGAAGCCATAGAGAAAATCGGAGAAAGTCGCGATTCGATACTCCAGAAGAGGCTTGTCGGAGTGCCCGAACCCAATTTGATCGATGGCGTAAACGTGATACTTCGAGGCTAACGCCCCGAAGTTAGCCAGCCAGATTTCTTTGACGGCGCCGAGGCCATGCAGCAGAATCACCGTCGGTCCCTGCCCCGCTTCGAAGTAATGTATGTTCTGGCCGAAAACGGGCGTTACCTTATCTTCCGGCAAACCGGCTTGCGATTGTGCAAACGTGCCAATCGCAAGCAGAATTGCAGCTAGCAGCACAGGACGAAATCGAATATTCATCGCCTACCTCCGCGACCATCCTACAAAATCTTTTTGCCAAACGCCGAGAGCGCCAATTCCACCGCCAAGTCGGCCGTCTGATTGTGTTCATCGATTACAGGATTCACTTCCACGATTTCGAAACTCAGCATTCGCCCGTGGTCGGCAATAATCTCCATCGCAAGATGGGCTTCGCGATACGTCGCCCCGCCCCGTACTGGAGTTCCCACCCCAGGCGCATCTTCTGGATCGATCCAATCCATATCGAGCGAGATGTGATAGCCCGCGGTCCCGCGTCCTGCCATGCGCAGCGCCTCTTCCATCACGGTGCGCATACCACGCTCGTCGATATCGCGCATCGTAAAAACTCCGATTCCCGCGCGCCGTACATTTTCTTTCTCAATCGCGTCAATGTCGCGAACTCCCACGAGCACACAATTGTCGGGCTTGACCTTAGGTGAGAATTCGAAAATGTTCGCCAACTCTGGAGGGCCGATGCCCATCAGCGCAGCCAGCGGCATCCCATGCACATTACCACTGGGCGAAGTTTCGGGCGTGTTGATGTCGGTGTGCGCGTCGATCCAGATCAGCCCGACACGCTGATTCTGCCGTCGGTAGTATTCCGCAACTCCCGCAACCGTGCCTGCCGCCATCGAGTGATCGCCGCCCAGCGATATCGGGATCTTCCCGGCTTCGAGCGTCTTGAGCACGAGGTCGGCATGCTTGGTGCAGGTGGCTGTTATTTCCTTTAGATACTTAGCGTGCGTGTCGCCCTCTTTTTTCTGCTCAGGGATAGCCACCGCCACGTTGCCGCCATCTTCCACTTCATGCCCCAAAGCCTCGAGCCGTGCCTCCAGTCCGGCCACGCGAACCGCCGAAGGCCCCATGTCCACGCCACGCCGCGATTGTCCCAAATCCAGCGGCACGCCGATCACGCGAATCTTCTTGGGAGCGATGTTGGTCGTGCTGATTGTTGTCATAGAAATTTGTAACTTCTTGATCGAGTAATTCGGTAATTTAGTGGCCCCGAGGTTCGGGTTTCCAATTACCCGACTACAAAATTACTCAATGCCGTTACGGGTAAAGCCGGTGCAGCATCCGCGGAAACGGAATGGTCTCGCGCACATGCTCGAGTCCGCAGATCCACGCCACGGCGCGCTCAATGCCCATGCCAAAGCCACCGTGGGGCACGCTGCCGTACTTGCGCAGGTCGAGATACCACTTGAAGGCCTCTTCCGGCAATCCGTGCTCATGAATGCGTTGCACCAGCAATTCGTAGGAAGCCATACGCTGCGAGCCGCCGATGATTTCCCCGTAGCCTTCCGGCGCCAGCACGTCCACACACAGAGCCAACTCCGGGCGCTGCGGATCAGGCTCCATATAAAAAGCCTTCACCTTCGCGGGATAGCGATGAACCATTACCGGCTTATCAAACTGCGCCGACAAATAGGTTTCGTCAGGGGATCCCAGGTCACCGCCCCACTCAAACTTGGTCTCCAGTGCGCCTTTCGCGTAACCCTCTTGCAGATTTTTCACCGCGTCGTCATAACTGATTCGCGGAAATGGCGGCTCAATCTTCTCCAGTTTCGAAACATCCCGTCCAATCGCCTGCAAGTCAGCGTGCCGCCGCTCGAGACATCGCTTCACTACGAAACTGATCAGCCCCTCCGCCAAATCCATCAGATCATCGAGCTGCGCATAGGCAATCTCCGGTTCGACCATCCAGAACTCGGTAAGGTGCCGCCGCGTCTTCGATTTCTCCGCACGAAATGTCGGGCCGAAAGAATAGACTTTGCCCAACGCCATCGCCGTAGCTTCGATGTAAAGCTGCCCGGACTGCGTCAGGTACGCCTGCTCCTCAAAATAATCGACGGGGAAAAGAGTGCTCGTCCCTTCGCAGGCCGCAGGTGTCAAAATTGGCGGATCGGTCAGGATGAATCCGCGTTCATCGAAAAAATCGCGCACCGCTTTCACAATCTCCGCGCGGACCCGCAAGATAGACGCCTGCCGCTGCGAGCGCACCCAAAGATGGCGATGCTCCATCAGGAATTCGGTGCCGTGCTCTTTGGGCGTGATGGGATACGGAGCACTTTCCGGCACGCGCTGCACAACCTGCACATTCAGCACGTCGAGCTCGTATCCGCCGGGCGCGCGCTTATCGGCGCGGACTTTGCCTTCAACGATCACGCTCGACTCCTGGGTCAGCGTCTTGATGGCCTCGAACACCTCGGGCGTGACCGCATTCTTCGGCACCACGCCCTGAATCACTCCCGAGCCATCGCGAAACTGTGGAAACAACAGTTTGCCGCTCTCGCGCAAGTTGTACAGCCAACCGCGAAGCGTGACCGACTGGCCCTCGTGCTTTCCAATTTCCGCAATAGTAGTAATAGGAGAAGACATAGAATTGAGTAATTGAGTAATTGGGTAATTTAAGAAAGCGGTAGGTTTTTAAATTACCCAATTACCAAATTACACAATTACTAAATCTCTTTACGTTCCTTCCAGCATCTCGAACGTGGCCCTGACCTTTTCCAGTGGATTCAACTTCTCATCTTCCGCCACTTCCAGCATCAGAGCGGGCGTCTGGGGCGCCGAGCGTAACAACTCCATGGCCTCTTTCCAGGCGATTTTTCCCTGTCCCGGCCACAGATGCGTGTCCTGCACGCCGTCATTATCGTGGACGTGCGTGGAGCAAACTAACTTCCGCAGAATTTCAAAAGACTCGGACACCGAATTCATCATGTTAGCGTGCCCGAAGTCGAAACAGATTCCGACGTCATCAAAATGCGCGGTATGGATGATCTCCAACAATCGATCTGGCGTAGAAAGTTCGTTCGGGATATTCTCCAGCAGAATCCGCACTCCCAGCGGCTTGGCAAACGCGCGCAAGTGCTCGATCGACGTCATCGCCGATTCCATCTTCTTCTCGCTGAAGCTCTCGTTGGGCACGCCCAAATGCTGGATCAGAAAACGAAATGGAATCTGCTCGGCAATTTCGAGAGCGCGCTTCACTTCATCCATGGCCTCGACCAGGCCGGCTCGATCCGTAGATGCCACATTGATCGGCGGAGCGCCAGCCCGACCCCACTCATAATCAGCGTACAGCGGAGAGTGCACCGAGTTCAGCGGAATGCCGCTGCCGCGAAACCACTCCGCAATTTCTTTTACGTGTGACTTACGGTTGGCGTAATCGAAATGCTGACGCGCCGCAAAAATTTCGATCGCCTGCACACTATTGCGCGTCAGCCCATCCAGAATTCCCGGATGCAGCCGCTCGCGCACATATAAATAGGTTGATACCGCTTTCAACATGCCCGATCCCTTATCTGGAGATTGTCAATTGTCGATTTCCCGATTGTCGATCAAAAATCCATACTCATGGTCGGACTTGTGCTCAATTGACAAATTGGAAATTGACAATCGGCAATTTCTAGTATCCCACTGCCTTGCCACTTTTTCTGTAATCGCTGGCTCCGAGGCGCTCGCCACTTTTCTGATCGACCGCAATGCACTCCGCATCGCTCCAATAGGGCGAAACGATGTCCTCGTCATGCAGCCCGATCTGCACGTGGTATCCCATCTTCTCCAAAGCCTGCACGGTGTCCGGCGAGGACCATTGTTCCACATTCAACACGTCGGGCATCCACTGATTATGGAAGCGCGGCGCGTTCACCGCCTCCTGAATGTTCATTCCGTAATCCGCCACGCCCATCAACACATTTGCCACGGTGGTGATGATCTTCGAACTGCCCTCCGATCCCAGCACCATCACGGTCTTCCCATCCTTCACCACGATCGTCGGAGTCATAGAGGACAGTGGCCGCTTCCCTGACGCAATCGCATTCGCCGCGCCCTGAATCAATCTATCGGAGTTTGGAACGCCCGGCTTGGCCGTAAAATCGTCCATCTCGTCATTCATCAAAAAACCTAGTCCGTCCGCGGTCACGCGCGATCCGAAGGAGCCATTCAGAGTCGTGGTCACTGCAACCGCGTTTCCCTCGGCATCCACCACAGAATAATGAGTGGTGTGTGGAGACTCATGTTGCGGCGTCGGCGGGCCATGCTCCGTGGCATATTGTTCCAACTCGCTGAAAACCGCAGGACGCTTCAGTTCGCTGCTCGGCGTGGCGCGCGCAACCTCAATCGAATCTCTCCAAGCCGCGGCATATTTCTTGTCAATGAGCTGCGACACCGGAATCTTCGTAAAATCCGGATCGCCCATAAATTCCGCTCGATCGAAAAACGCCCGCCGGAAAGCCTCGATGGTGAAATGAATCGACTCCGCCGACCGGTCCTCCATTTTGGCCAAATCGTATCCCTCAAGGATATTCAGCGACTCAATCAGAACCGTTCCTCCGGAGGAAGGCGGCGGTGCGCTGATGATCTCATATCCGCGATAACTCCCGCGAACCGGCTCCCGCTCTTTCACTTCATAATGCGCTAGATCGTCAGCGGTGATTAGCCCTCCGCCCTTCTGCATGGCAGCCGCCAACTCTCGCGCCAAGGCTCCATGGTAAAAATCGTCCGGCTTGGCGGCGATCCGCTCCAAAGTCCGCGCCAGATCAGGCTGGCGGAAGGTTTCACCCGGCTGGTAGTAATTTCCGTCCCGCTGAAAAATTCGTCGCGACTCGGGATAATTGCCTAAATGACGATCGTACTGAAAATCGTGAGCCTCTCCCCACGTCAACGCGAACCCTTCTCGCGCGAGGCGGATCGCAGGCGCCATCACCCGCTTCAGTCCCAGCTTGCCGTATTTCTGTTCGGCATAAATCATGCCCGCCACCGACCCCGGTACACCAATCGCCTTGTATCCAAACTCTGTCGCGCCCGGCATAACATTGCCCTGCGCATCCAGATACATGTTCGCCGTGGCTGCCGTCGGAGCTTTTTCGCGGTAGTCGAGAAAGTGCGTCTTGCCATCGGCCATGCGGATCAGCATGAATCCGCCGCCGCCCAGATTCCCCGCCGCAGGATGCACCACGGCCAGTGCGAATCCCGTAGCTACCGCTGCGTCTATGGCATTGCCGCCCGCTTGCATCATCTCCACTCCGGCACGCGAAGCCAACTCGTGAACGCTGACCACCATTTCGTGCCGCGCATGCACGGGACTCACCGCAGCTGCGGCAAATTGCTGGACAAGGACCACCCATGCCGCCATCAGCAGCCAGATCAATAATTTGTGCCGGAATCGCATGCAGGATCGAAGGCGTCAATAAGAGCGACTCTTGAGGCTAGCCGACCGCAGCGAGCCGAGTCAAATCGGGGGTAGCCATGGCGAGGTGTTAACCGGCACTTCGGAAACTTCAGACTGCGGTTTGTGTTTGTGCAACGGTCGTCCGGCCTAGATCTGGCGACGCTTTAAGCCTCGCTAAGGGCCTTTTGCGCGGCTTTGGGATCACCCAAGGAAAATCCGGAGCTGTGCAATAACGCGCCAGGGCGGGATGGCCGCTCTCTTGTGGAGCCGGGCGAAAACAAGTCATACTAGCCGCCTAAATCAGGTCAGCTGGCCTGTGCGCGGGATGGCGGACCATGTTTCCGTCGCGCACGACAATCCAGTGGCAGCTCGCCATTCTTTCAATCACATCGTTGGGAAAGAGCGTTTCATTGTACTGGCACAGCCCGGAGAGTTGGGCGGGCCAGCGGTGGTACAGTTCATGTTCGTAATCGCAGAGCCGGCTGAGAGCGTAGGGCAAATCCAGAGCCCAAGACATGTCCCCGGTAATGCGGAGGCCAGTAAAGCCGCTTTGCAGGGGGTGGCGCACGTCGCGATCCAGGTCGGCGATCATTCTTTCCGGCTCAAAGATGCCGTGCCGGAGATATGTATCATGCTTCGTGAGCACGCTGAGGGCTCCGCTGGAAGTGGCCGCATCGATATCGATTCCTGCCTTTTTAAACTCAGACAGAATGTCTGGAACGGTATTTTCGTCGGCGACGTAAACGCAGCGTTCCATCTTCCGCAGCCCGCTGACCATATAAGGAATGACGAACCCGAGCCGTTCCTCGTTGTTCTTGAAGAAGTACGCGACATGATCGCCGAGCCCCAGATCTTCGCCCATCACGGGCATAAGGTGATCCGCCATAATTCCTCCGGTCCGGTTTGGATGCGTGCGTGGTCGCAGCGGGTTGCGCCGAATCCGGCGCGACCATCTCTTTTTCTATTGCAATTCGCAGATACAGAAACGAACGGCTAAACTAAGCCGCCCACAGTCACTCCCAAAGAATAATTCCCACGCAGCACGATAGAAGTATGGTAGCCCATCGGATTAATCCGCCGCAGCGTAGCTTGGACTATAATGTCCCGCACCGATGAGCCTGACCCCTG
The DNA here is from genome assembly GCA_963818935.1 of uncultured Acidobacteriaceae bacterium. Classification (GTDB taxonomy): domain Bacteria; phylum Acidobacteriota; class Terriglobia; order Terriglobales; family Acidobacteriaceae; genus Sulfotelmatobacter. Next base: position 172,954 of record CAWFUK010000005.1, on the reverse strand, counting down.
GCACGAAACTCGGGCCGTACGAAATCCAGTCGCAGATTGGCGCGGGCGGCATGGGTGAGGTCTACCACGCCAAGGACACTCGCCTCGACCGTAGCGTCGCCGTAAAAATTCTGCCCAGCCATCTCTCGGAGAATCCAGAGGCCAAACAGCGTTTTGACCGCGAGGCCCGCGCCATCTCTTCGCTGAACCATCCCAACATCTGCACGCTGCACGATGTCGGCCATCAGGAGGGAATCGACTTCCTCGTGATGGAGTTTCTCGAGGGAGAAACCCTGGCCGACCGCCTGCGCAAAGGCCCGCTGCCGACTGAACTGGTGCTGAAATATGGCATCGAGATTTGCGAGGGTCTCGAGCGAGCCCACAAGAGCGGCGTCGTGCATCGCGACCTGAAGCCGGGAAATGTGATGCTGACTAAGACCGGAGCCAAGCTGATGGATTTCGGCCTGGCCAAAGCTACGCTGGCCGTATCGCCTGCCTCCAGCCTGACGATGACGATCTCGCATCCCTCGGCCGACAACCCGCTGACCGCGCAGGGCACGGTAATCGGCACGTTTCAGTACATGTCGCCGGAGCAGACCGAAGGCAAAGACGCCGACGCGCGCTCCGACATTTTTGCGCTCGGCGCCGTGCTGTATGAAATGGTGACGGGCAGGCGCGCCTTCGTAGGAAAAAGCCAGGCGAGCATTGTGGCGGCGATTCTGGCGTCCGATCCGCCGCCCATCTCGATAGTGCAGCCAATGTCTCCGCCGGCGCTGGAACAGGTGGTGAAGTCCTGCCTGGCCAAAGATCCCGAAGATCGCTTCCAGACAGTGCACGATCTGAAGCTCCAACTACGCTGGATCTCGGAAGCTTCCGCCAGCCGCATGGGCGCGCCTGCGCAAGTCCGCGCTCGCCGCGTGGTGCAGAAGCGCACTCTGCTCCTTGCGGCCGCTGTCGGGTGGGTCCTCGCAATCGCTATGTTGGCGTTCTTTGTGGCCGACCGCACTCAGCTTGAGGAGGCGCAGCGGCCCATGACAGCCTCCTGGCTGCCGCCCGGAAACACAGAATTCGCCAGCGTTGCGGGGGGCGCCCCTGTGCTTTCGCCGGATGGATCGAAGCTCGCCTTCCTGACCGGAACGGGCGCCGATACAAGTTTGTGGATTCGCGACCTGAACAGCGGCGAACCGCACCAGATCGAAGTCGAGCGCCCGACCTTTCCCTTCTGGTCGCCGGATGGAAAATACATTGGATTTTTTTCGGCGGGCAAGCTCAAGAAAGTGGCTCTGGCCGGTGGACCCGTGCAGGTTCTCTGTGACGCCCCTGAAGGCCGTGGCGCATCCTGGAGTCCCCGCGGCGTCATCATCTACACACCGAACATTTTCGAACCGCTCTACAAGATTCCGGAGGGCGGTGGCACGCCCGAGAAGCTGACCGATGCCAAGCCCGGCTGGACCAATCGCAATCCCTATTTTCTTCCGGACGGCGATCATTTCTTATACATTGCCCGCGAGGTGATCGGATCGGCAGGTTCCGGGGCGGGCGGCGCACTGTATGGGGCTTCGCTGTTGGGAGAAAAGCCGCGGCAGATCTTGGAGCGCGGCTCGAATGTGCAATACTCCGAGGGATACCTGCTCTACCTGCGCGAAACCGTGCTGGTGGCGCAGCGCTTCGATCCGAAATCCCTGAAGTTCAGCGGGGACGCGATACCCGTCGCCGAAAAACTCGATACCTGGAACGCCCGTGACCTGGTCGCATTCACCGCCGCACACAACACGCTCGTCTATCGCCACGCCTCATTGCAAAAAACCCAGCCCATGTGGGTAGACCGCAGTGGCAAGGAGATAGTGAAGTTTGGCGAGCCTGGTCTTTATGTAACCCCGAGACCTTCGCCTGACGGCTCTGTAGTCGGCTTGCTTCGGCCAGATCCTGACACCGGGCGGGAAGACGTCTGGCTGGTCGACACGACGCGCAACACGATGTCGCGCAGCACGTTTGCCGACGCGACCAATATGTCTTATGCCTTTTCTCCGGACGGAAAAAAGATCGCTGTCGGTACGATCGCGGGAGGAGTCTCGGCCGGAATGTGGGTCCAGCCCGCCGCCGGTTCCGGCACGCAGCAGAAGTTGGAAACGCCAATGACCTGGGGAACCGTGTCGAGTTGGTCCCCGAATGGCCGCTACCTCTTTTTTAACCTGCAAAACAACGCCACGCGGAACGACGTCTACTACTCCGATCTGAATGGCGACAAGAAATTGGTTCCCTTCCTGCAGTCGCCTGCCAATGAGTTGCAAGCGGTACTGTCGCCGAATGGCAAATGGCTCGCCTACATGTCGGACGAATCGGGAAGGTATGAAGTTTATGTGGCCGCGTTCCCCGGCCCTGGAGGAAAATGGCAGGTCTCGAATGGCGGCGGCAACTCCCCTTCATGGAGTGCCGATGGCAAGCAAATCTATTACAGCATCGGCGATAAGCTTATGCTGGTGAACATTCAGAACCCGGACAGTTTCGAATTCGGCGCACCCACGGAGTTGCCGATTCATCTGAACGAATTCAGCTCCGTCGGCCCGGTGGCGCCCGGAGAACGCTTCCCCGCTCTAAAACCACTGAGCGGAGGGCAGGCCCACCCCGAAGAAGTAATCCTCCACTGGACCAAAACCCTAAAGCAGTAGCTCTTGGGTGGCGCAGCGGTTCACGGCTGCGGCGAGTCCCGCCGGGCCGAGGCCCGCTTGACGCACAAAATAAGCCCGGCACCGGGTGCCGGGCCAGAATCACAATGCCGCTTACTTTCCAGCCTTCTTCTTGCCAAAGCTAGTCTGTACCGGAGACCCCAAACTGGCCAGCATGTCCTTCGCATTTTGTGCGTTCGGGCCGTTGGGTGCGACTGAGAGATATTTCTGAAAGGACTCAACTGTGCCGGGAGCGGGAATTGTTTTATCGCCTTGCAGCGTAGCTTTACCCATCAGGTTAATACCCTTTTGGTAATAGGCTTCGGCTTTCGTGGGATCGGCCGCAATGCATTTGTCGAACATGGCGTTGGCTTCATCCACCTTGCCGGTATTGGTCAAAACTGCGCCGGCATTAAAATAGTACCCGGCCGCTCCGTCAGGATTGACCTGCGCCGCCTGGGTATAGGCTTTAATAGCGTCATCCGGCTTGTTAGCCCTGCCATAAGCCTCGCCCAGATTGTTGTAATAGCCAGCCAGCTGCTTGGCATCCTCCGGCTTCTTGGTTGTTGCCGCCTCCAGGGCCTTTTGCTTGATGTCGATCGCCTTCTGGTAGTCGGTGATCGCCTCCGCCAGGCGCTTATCCTTCTCCGCGTGGTCGGTCTGCTTTAACGCGGAACCGCGATCGGCATCGGCCAGCAGTCCCCACAGGACATCGCGATTCGGATCCAGTTGCGTAGCTTCCGTCATGGTGGTGAGAGCCGTATCGTAGTCTCCGGCTTTCATCGCTGCAGTGGCAGCGATAATTTTTTCGTTCAGCACCTTGATGGTGGCGTTCTCCTTCTTGATTTTCTCGTTCGATTCCGCGGTCTGCTTGGCTTCCGGATTGGTGGACTTGGCGGCTTGCTCCAGTTCCTTCTTTAGATCGAAGTCGAGGGTATTTTCGCCAAGCGCGACGGGAAATGCATTGACATGGAAGAGTTCCTTGTTGGCTTTCGCGTCGTCGGCACTCTTATACAGCGTCACGTTGTACTTGCCGGCGGAAATTCCCAGCGAGAAGTATTCGCCTTTCTTGTTGGTTGTAAGGGTGAATTTTTGTCCCGTGTCCTGATTGGCATAGATGACCACTCCATCGGTGACGGGCTTGCCGTCCGTGTCCTTGCAGACTCCCTTGACCGACCCTGAAGTCTGAGCGAAACATGGCGTTAAACACAGGCCGGCGATCAGTAGAACAAAAGTAAAGATTGCAAACTGCTTTTTCATTGTGGCCTCCCGGCTCAACAACTTAAATAATTGAATGCGGCTGCACCTGCACATATGGAATTGGATCTTTCGCTCCGGCAGCGGCAAAAGCCCGGAGCCGCAATACGCAGCTGTCACAAACACCGCACGCTTGGTCCCGGCCGCTGTAGCATGACCAAGTTAAATCCAACGGTGCGCCCAATTCAAGACCCAGCGTCACAATTTCGGACTTGCGCAGGCGAATAAGCGGAGTGACGATTTCGATCGTCCCTTCCTTCGTCCCAGTCTTGATCACCTGGTTGAACGCTTCATAATACGCCGGACGGCAGTCGGGATAGCCACTACTATCTTGTTCCACGGCGCCGATATAGATCTTTTTGGCTCCAAGGACTTCGGCCCAGCTCACCGCGACGGCTAAGAAATGCGCGTTCCGAAATGGAACGTAGGTTATCGGAATCTCGTGACCGATGGCATGGCCGAGGGCTTCCGCACTTGGGACGGCGATATTTTCATCGGTGAGCGCCGACCCTCCGATGGCCCGCAGTGCTTCATTGCGAACGATGAGTTTGTCATGAATATTCAAGCACTGGCAGATGGCCAGAAACGACTGGCGCTCGCGTTCTTCGGTGCGCTGGCCATAACTGATGTGCAGGGCAGCGGCATTGTGGTCGCGGGTGGCCAAGGCCGCGCAGACACAGGAATCCATACCTCCGCTGAGAAGCACGACGGCGCGGGATTTGGGCAGGTGCGGCATAAACCAATGGTCGATTGTTGATTTCTAATTGCTGATTGAGAATCCCCGGGCCGTGGTTGTTCCAATCAGCAATCAAAAAGCACAAATCAATAGTTCCTATACTCCCTTCACCGCCGGGTCCCAGACAAACTTGTGCAGCTGTAGTCCGAGGCGTGCTGGAACGTCATCAGCGAGCATCCACTCGGCCAACTCCTGCGGATCGAGCAAGCAGTGCGAACTGTCCCGGGCACCAGTGGCATCTTTGCGAAAGGCCGGGGAGAAAAGTATCGCGTTCACGCGTTCCGCGAGATGATGCCTACGAGTGAAATCACGGGCGAACTCGTAATCCACTCGACTGCTGAGCACAAACTTGATTTCGTCGTGCGGCTTCAGGCTCTCCAGATTCTCGCGGTGAAATGTGCCGCCCTCCCCCGAATCTGGACACTTCACATCCACGATCTTAATGACCTCCGCCGGCACGCGCTCCAGCGGACGTTCGCCGCTGGTTTCAAGCAGCACGCGGTATCCCGATTGCAGTAGCTGCCGCATCAGCAGCACTAGCTCCCGCTCCTGAAGCATGGGTTCGCCACCCGTAATCTCGACCAAACCTCCGCTGGGACTGAGGCGACGCACTTCCACGTGCACTTCCTCGGAAGTCATCTTGCGCCCGCCCTGAAACGTGTATTCGCTATCGCACCACGAGCAGCGCAGATTGCAGCCCGTCAGCCGCACAAAGACACAGGGCAAGCCGGCGTAAGTCGATTCTCCCTGAAGCGATTTGTAAATTTCGGTGATCTGCATGAGTAGCGCCGGGCGTCCGCCGGCCCAATAGGGAGCGAAGCTCACGAAAGCGGCGTTAAGACTCAGAATATTTTGCAGTCGTAGTGTCGGTCTCAAACACGGTCACATCTTTCACCCGCACCCGCCCATTGGTTACATTCTTCAGCCGCGCATTCGACTCATCATAAAAATACTTGGCCAGATTTTCCGCGGAGGGGTTGATTACGGTAAAGGGCTCAATATCATTGATCATCTGGTGATCGAGGCGTTCGATGACGTGTTTCATGACCTCGCGCAGATCTTTGAAATCGAGGAGCAGCCCCGCCTTGTCGAGTTCAACTCCGGCTAGAGTGACACGGATTTTGTAGTTATGCCCGTGCGGATTCTCGCACTTGCCCTTGTAATTGCGCAGGTAATGCCCCGCCGCAAAGCTGTCGTCTACGGTAACTTCGAACATTCATCCCTCAGCGGCCCGCATAAACACAAGCGCAACCGCGATCTGCATCGAATCTCTATTGTACCGCGCTACCGGCGCAATATTTGTCCTCGTCGCGATTGTCGTCCTGCAAGCGTTCCTGAGCAACGGAGAGATCCAGACGAGCGCGCGATGCGTCGCAGTCTTGCGACACATAAATCGCGCGTTGGGCTCGTTTCCTTGGCCTCTTTCTTATGCTGCTCAAAGCATGGGCGGAGTCAAGTTCGGCTTAGTTTGTGCTTTTGCGTTGCGTTGCCGCATAATTCCTGCATAAGCAAGATTGGCAAAACTCGTGTGAGACGGGCGCGCGTGCCTGTTAACTCTGGGGGAGGGGACCCTAAGCCGCAATCGACCGACGTTCGCCTGGGCCGCATCGTGCGTTTGTTGATGGAGCACGCCACTGTGCTGGTCAGCGGCACGAAAATCGCGCAGGAGATTTCTTCGAACCGAACCGAAGTGTGGCGCCTTATTCAGCAGTTACGCAGTATGGGAGTCGACGTGGTGGGCCATCCCGCGACGGGATATCAGCTAAAGTCAGTACCCGATCTGTTGCTGCCGGAAATTCTTGAGCCGTTGGTTCGCGGCACCATCTTTGAGAGCCAGATTCACCATTTCTACAAGATCCATTCGACCAATACAGCGGCTATGGCGGCGGCTGCGGGTGGCGCACCTGAGGGCAGCGTATTTCTAGCGGAAGAGCAAACATCGGGCCGCGGGCGGGGAGCCCACACTTGGGAATCTGAGCGTTCGACGGGCATCTATTGCTCAGTCGTGTTGCGGCCACCACTGCCGCCTTCCGAGGTATTGGTGCTGACATTGGCCGCAGGGCTGGCAGCGCGCGCAGCGATCGAGCGGGTGAATTCGCGCGTGAAGGTCGATCTGAAATGGCCGAACGACGTGCTGCTCGACGGCAAAAAAGTTTGCGGCATTCTCACTGAGATGAATGCCGAGGCAACGCGCGTGCGCCACATCGTCGTGGGAATTGGCATCAATGTGAATCAGAACGCCTTTCCTGAAGAACTGAAGAATGAAGCGATTTCGCTGCGAATGCACGCGGGCAGCGAGTGGTCGCGTGTAGAGCTCGCCGCTGCTTTGTTAAGATCGCTCGATCGGGAATATCGGGACTTTCTCGACGAACCGGATGCGAAGCGGTCGATTCTGCAACGATTCGCTGAGCAATCGTCATGGGCGCAAGGCAAAGAAGTTCGCATCGACGACAACGGATTAGAATATGCAGGAATCACCGAAGGGCTCGACGAGCGCGGCTTTCTTCGTCTGCGCACGGCGACTGGAGTTCGGACTGTTTTGAGCGGTACGGTGCGAGCGGGAAGAAATAACATTTAGCATTCAGCCAGCACAGAGTTGAAATTGCTGAATGCTAATAGATAAATACTAGCTGCTAATTCCTAATTGCTGATCAAAAAGATGCTTCTTGTTCTTGATGTCGGTAACACGAATACGGTTCTGGGGGTTTTCGGCCGGGTTGCGAAGTTACAACCCGATGGTGAGGCCGAGGCCACGCCGCGCTATGAGCGTCTGGTGGCGAACTGGCGCGTCGCCACCCGGCAGGGTAGCACCGTGGACGAGTACGGCGTATTGTTTCGCAACCTATTTTCCATGGCCAGCCTTGAGGCTTCGGGCATTCACGGCATCGTGATTTCGTCCGTCGTGCCGCCACTTGATCCAGTGCTGCGGCAAGTGTGTGAGCGCTACTTCAATACCAAACCGCTGTTGATCGAACCAGGCGTAAAGACGGGTATGCCGGTGCATTATGACAATCCAGCGGAAGTGGGCGCGGACCGTATTGTGAATGGCGTGGCCGCATTCGAAAAATATGGCGGCCCGTGCGTGATCGTAGATTTCGGCACCGCGACCACTTTCGACTGCGTTTCCGTGAAAGGCGAATACCTAGGGGGAGTAATTTGCCCTGGTATCGGCATTTCAGCTGATGCCTTGTTTCAACGCACTGCTCGCTTGCCGCGGGTCGAGATTCGCAAGCCTGCGCGCGTGATCGGTACCAATACTGTGGGCAGCCTACAATCCGGTCTTTACTACGGCTATCTTGGCTTAGTGGATGGCATCCTTGAACTTCTGCTGGATGAATTGGGCAAAGCAACAAAGGTCATCGCCACCGGCGGTCTCGGCCCTATGATTGGCACGGGATCGAAGTACATTAAAATCGTCGATGATTTTCTGACCCTCGAGGGCTTGCGTATTATCTGGGAGCGAAACGCGGCCGCGCGGTCCGGACCATCGTTCAACAACGGGGCCTCGTCCAAGACGAAGATCAGTGGCGCCGCCCACGCCAGCCCACGTTCCGTCCGTTGAGCCGCCGTGGAAAATTATTTCAACTACTTCACTGAAATAGAGGAACACTTTCAGCGCCGTTGGGGAGGGATCCTCCGTCTGTCGTCCCTTGATTGGGTACTCATCGAAACCTGGAAAGATGCCGGCATTCCACTTGAGGCTGTGCTGCGGGGTATTGATGTAACGTTCGAGCATTACGAGCGTCGCCCTACAAAGGCGCGAAAGGTGAACGGCTTGGGTTTTTGTTCGCAGGAAGTTTTGGCAGCGGCAGAAGCAATGAAAGAAGCGGCTGTAGGTATGGCTGACAGTCACGCCGCATCGAAGACATCAAGTGCGACGCAAGGTTTTGAGCCGGATACGATCGCGGGCTTCCTGCGCCGTAATGCCGATCTGCTTGAAGTTGCCAGGCTTCCCCATAGCATGGGAATTTCTATGCAAGCCGTGGCCGCGGACGCTGCGGTCACGCTTCGTACACTTGCGCAGGATATCGAGAGCAGGAGAGAAGGGTCACGACTGGAGGATTTGGAGCGGCATCTCACGGTGCTCGAGGAGAAAGTGTTTGCAGCTTTATTGATGGCGACGCCGGATGAAGAACTTGTTAGCGTGAGAACACAAGCTGACCGGGAACTCGCAACCTATCGACGAAAGATGGCAGCGCCCCAGATCGAACAACTGCACAAACAATATGTTCACAAGCGGCTTCTGGAAAAATACCGGCTGCCGCGGTTGAGCTTGTTTTACATGTAAAGCCGCGAGTTGCTGATCTATTTTTCCCATGACCCAGTCTTTCGATGCACTCGTTCTCGGCGGTGGAGCTGCTGGATTGATGTGCGCGATTGAAGCGGGCAAGCGGGGGCGCCGCGCGGCTGTGCTCGAACATTCCGACCGGTTAGGCAAGAAGATTCTGATCTCGGGTGGGGGGCGCTGCAATTTCACCAATGCTCATTGCCAGCCGCAAAACTTTATTTCTTCGAATCCACACTTTGCGAAGTCTGCATTGTCCCGCTACACGCCGGCGGACTTCATCACACTCGTCGAAAAATATGGCATCCCCTACCATGAGAAAACGCTGGGCCAACTCTTCTGCGACCGCTCGGCCCGCGATATCGTCGCGATGCTCGAAGCAGAGTGCAGGCAAGCGAGAGTAAGAATCTTTTTAGATTCGAGAATTCAAGCGGTCGAGCGAGCAACTGGCTTCATTGTGCGGACGATGGATGATGAGTTTCACGCTCCAGTTCTTGTAGTCGCTACTGGAGGGCTTTCGATTCCAAAGATCGGCGCATCCTCGTTCGGATATGACGTGGCGCGGCAGTTTGGAATCGCTATCCGCGAACCATGGCCCGCGCTGGTGCCGCTTCTTCTGAATGCTGAGGACCGTTCTGCATACTGCAATCTCGCGGGCGTTTCTTCCGAAATTATCGCGTCTTGCGGACACCATCAGTTTCGAGAGAAGATGCTGATCACGCATCGCGGACTGAGCGGCCCGGCGATTCTTCAGATTTCTTCCTACTGGAAACAATGCTCGGAAAAAGCGCAGCCAATATCGATTGATCTTGCGCCCGGAGCTGATCTTGCGGCCGCGTTTCGCGATCCCAAAATGGCGAGAAACATCAACAGTCTTCGGACCGAGTTACGAAAAGTCTTGCCGCATCGTCTTGCAGATCGTTGGCTCGATACCCACACGCCAACTTCGTGGACCAATCATGCGATCGCTCAGTTTGAAGAACAGATTCACGCCTGGGCCATTTTGCCTTCGGGCACTGAAGGTTACGAGAAGGCCGAAGTCACTGCGGGTGGCATCGACACCGAGGAACTCTCCGCCAAAACGATGGAGAGCCGCAAAGTACCGGGCCTTTATTTTATTGGCGAAGTGGTGGACGTGACCGGGCATCTCGGCGGGTTCAATTTTCAGTGGGCGTGGTCTTCTGGCGCGGCTGCGGGGCGGGCCATCTGATCTTCCGGCTTGCGCTTTCGTACAGTTTATGAAAGCTTTCTGGCGTCGACTCCTTGTCTGGGAAGTTGCGGGCTGGCCGCTTATAATGCTGTGTTTTCCCCATGACAGGCGAAGGAGACCGTCGCTCATGACACACCGAAGTGTCTTGTTGTTCGTCATAATTCTTTCCTTTCTGCCCTCACCTTACTTGTCGTCGCAGCAGCAGTCATCGACCGCGCCGACATCGGGAGCCATTTCCAAACTCGATCGCGAACGCGCGCTGGGCATCCTCGACGGCGTTTCGAAAGGCATTCAGGAGCTTTACTACGATCCGAAGATGAACGGACTGGATTGGACAGCGGTGCTTACGAGCGCAAGAGCAAAGATCGCGGCGTCAAATTCTTTGAACGAAGCTCTCACGCAGATCGCCATCGCGGTCGATACACTGCATGATTCTCATACCAGGTTTGAACCACCCGCGCGGCCTTACCGGCTGGACTTTGGCTTCGAGCGAGAGATGATTTGGAGTCTGTGTTTCATTACGCATGTGAGGCCAGGATCCGATGCTGAGGCGAAAGGGTTGAAGCCCGGAGGGCAGATCCTGAAAATTAATGGAGTGCTCCCTACCCGCCAGAGTCTGCGTAGCATGGACTATCTCGATAATGTTTTAAATCCACGCCCGGAAATGCAACTGGAGGTGGAGTATCCGTCGGGAGAAAAGCAGAATGTCATGATCCACGCGAAACTCGCGAAATCGGCGGACATTGCCTACCGGCCCGGAGCAGGTGTCCTCTACGACGTGATTCGCAAGGATGAGAATGTCATTCATCGGATGAGGCCGCGGTTCATCACCATGGGCGAAGTAGGAATTTTGAAGCTTCCATGGTTTGCCTACACTCCCCCACGATTCTGGGACGACCCAAGTAAAGACGAGGACGCGTTCTTTGAGCTTCCCGGCAAGATCCGCAAGATGAAAGCACTCATCGTCGATCTACGAGGCAATCCAGGGGGGTACGCCGATACCCTGAGGTTTTTTCTCGGCACCTTTTTTGATCACGATGTGAAAGTGTGTGACAAGGTCGAGCGTAAGAAGACCACACCGGAAACGGCGAAAAAGGGTATTTATTATCCAGGCAAACTCATTGTGCTGGTAGACAGCGAATCAGCGTCGGCAGCAGAGATTTTTGCGCGCGTCATTCAACTCGAACACCGGGGCGTCGTGATTGGCGACCGCAGTTCGGGCAGCGTGATGGAGGCAACCGGCTATTACTTCGCGAGTTCCGGGGTCGACTATGGCGCGGAGGTCACTGTCGCTAACCTCATCATGACGGATGGCAAGAGTCTCGAACACCATGGAGTTGACCCTGACGAGGTGAAGTTCCCTCAGCCCCTCGATGTGGCGGCGGGGCGTGATCCTGTCCTGGCATACGCCGCCCAACAACTCGGTGTTAGCCTCACGCCGGAAGCTGCCGGAAAGCTTTTCCCTTACGAGTGGCCGAAAGAGGCAAAGGAGTAACCGTGGCAGGCGCAGATTTCGCCGAACCCTTTCGGTTAATTACTCTTCGCCCACCCTCGCAGAGATAATCCGAGAAGGAGAATCGCGCGTAATGCTGCGGCGAGTACGCTGAGGCGGGAAGAAACCGCCTCGAATACACGAGCACAACTCCGATGAAGCCTCTGCTGAAACCGGGCATTGTGTTGGCGGCAGTGGCGATCCTGCTGCATGCGGGATTAGTTTCGCCGAATATCGCGCTCGTCACGTCGGCTTTCTACGGATTATTGATTGCGGGGCTGCTGCTGGCGTGGCGATTCCATTCCAGCCGCATTTTCTCGGCACTGTTGGTTCTATTCCTGGCGCAACAGGCCATTGTGTATTTTGCTTCGGGAAGCAATGCAAGCAGCGGCTCGGAACGCATGGTGCTGGCCACAGTCGGCCTGCTCTTGCCTCTTAACTTCGTTTTCTTTTCCTTTCGGCAAGAGAAAGGATTCGTTTTTTCGAGTGTGGCGCCTGTTAGCTTGTTGTTGTTCGTGCAATCGGTGATTGTGGCGGTGCTCTGTCGGCCGGAGCCGACGGCACACCACGCCCTGCACCATTCTGTCGCACCCGCGCATTTGCCATTCGCAACTCTATTGGTGTTCGCGGCTGCGGGGGTCATATTGCTGGCGCGCTTTCTTCTGTTTCACAGGCCGGCCGAGAGTGGGTTTCTCTGGTCGCTGGCGGCATCTTTATTGGCGCTGTATTTCGGAGGCATTGGTCGAATCCCGACGGCTTACTTGGCGACCACGGCGTTCATTCTGGCGAGCGCGGTGGTTGAGACTTCGTATCAACTGGCGTATCACGATGAGTTGACAACTCTGCCGTCGCGCCGCGCCTTCCACGACGCTTTGCTAAGGCTCGAAGTGCCCTATTCCATCGCGATGGCCGACATCGACCATTTCAAACGCTGCAATGACACATACGGGCATGACACTGGAGATCAAGTACTGCGCATGGTCGCCTCGCGGCTGGGACGTGTGTCGGGCGGTGGGCAGGCCTATCGCTGCGGAGGAGAGGAGTTCGCCATCATATTTCCCGGAAAGACTACCCTCGAAGTACTGGAACCTTTGGAAAAGCTACGGGCTGACATTGAAGGAACCGAGCTACGATTGCGCGGTCCCGACCGGCGCCAGGAGATGCGAGGTCCGGATCGCCGGAACCAGCGCCCGTTGTCGCGGGGACGAGCTATCCGCCAACTCGCTCATCCAGCCCCACAAGACGTGTTGTCCGTAACCATCAGCATCGGAGTCGCGACTGCGAAGGAAAACACCACATCTCCGGAAGAAATCATTCAGGCGGCCGACAAAGCCCTGTATCGCGCGAAAAATGCAGGACGCAACCGGGTTGAAGCAGCGGTTTCGTCAAGGCGGCGGGCACGCGGCAAAGCTACCGGCATTGCGTAGGAATATATATGATCCCTTCGCGGACTCTGTTTTCTGATCGTCCTGTGTACCCATAGCGCGTGGCCTCTGATCGGGCACCCCGCGTGGGGAGACACAAAAACGTATGGCCCGGATCGTCACTCTCACAGCGGGAGGGCGACGCCGGGCCATACGTTTTTCGCAAGCACCACAGGCCGTGCGGTCAGCCCGCGGTTGATGGGGGGCTTAAGTTCTTCCTGCCGCTGCCAGAGCAGGCTGGACATTTCAAACGGATAAATGCAACGCCTTCGGACTTACCACTGATAGCCAAAGGTCGAGCAACGTATCCGGTACCGCCGCAGCGCTGGCAGCCCTTCGGATCCACTTTCCCCCTCGGTTGCCAAAAGTGTTGCACCGATTTGTCTGAGCGACGCCAAAAACTTGTTCCTGTTACGAAAACCGAACAGAGTTTGGGAAGGCGTGCAAACTCGAAGGGATGGGGCACGCCAGCCAGTAGGCCAAAACCGCGCCAACATCCCGGGAGGCACTCTGGCTTGAGCTTTTGCTTACCCAAGTGTATCGTGTAGCGATCAGTGCGGCCCCATCTTTTAAGGCTCATTGTCCCTATCCCCGACGTTAGTCCGCATTTCGGGCCAATTGAATTCCTGGTCGCAAGGAGACTTCTATGTGCGCCAATGGCTGTGGAGTTGAAAGACTGCAGTGTGGAACTGCCGCAAGTGTGGCAGGAAGATGGCATCGAGCAGTTCTGCAGACGGCGGTGCTGGGGATCATCAGCGGGTTGGCGCTCGCCGCGTCGATGGCGACATCCGCAAGCGCACAGACGGTCACCCAGGCGCCTGTAGCTCTTTCTTTTGGCGTGCCCTCGGGCAGCACGTACACGGTGGCACCTTCTACATACCCGGGCAGCGCTCCTGAAGTTGTGACCGTGACCATTGTGGGTGCATCGGCATCGAATCCAGTCACTTTTACACCTGGCGCAACGGTGACCGGCACGAATTCTGCCGACTTCATCATCGACGGAAATGCTTGCACTGGAACTTTTACTTCTCCCAACACATGCCAGCTGACTTTGCACTTCAACGCTTCGAAAGCTCCGGCCAACACGCTGGAAACGGCGCTGCTCACCATTAGCTCGAGCGCGAGTCCGGGAACCTTAACCGTGCCCCTGAGCGGCGCCTATGGATCGATCAAGTTATTCGATGAAACCAACATCACGCCGGCACCGAGCTCCGCCAGTTTCAGCAACTTGTACGCGATCGCAACGAAGACGCTGAATCTGACCTGTGCCACCAACCCAGTGACCGCAACACTCGCGGGCTCACCCGATGGTTCGGGCTACATTGTCGTGGACAATTACATTACATTGGCGACCGGCCCGGTTTCGTCGGCCGTGCCTCCGCCACCGCTCACGCCGGTCAATGATCAGCCTTTCAGTTCGGAGTATCCGGCGGGAAACGTCTGCGGTGGGCCGGGATCGTCGAGCGACTACGATAACGTCCACAACAGCGACGACAATAATTGCGTTAGCGACTACTACGTAACTGAGATTTATGACGATGGATTTACGCCGTCAAATTCTGATCCTGACAGTTTTGCAAATCCGGGGAACTCGGTTTTGCCGCCGGTTGTCCATGGGACCAACGCCGGAGGGGTTCCCCCGATTGACATCCATAGTTTCTTAGCGGGCTCCCCGATCGGCAGCTATCCGGAGCAAGCTTTATTCACCCTTTCGACCTCGGGACCGGAGCTCGTCTATGACAACTCCACGGTGTTCTTAGTCACCAATTGCACGGCACCGGGAATCGTACCGGGCGCCAGCGCGACTCTCAACCCAATCAGTACGAGTAGTCCAGCAACACAAACGCAAACGGCGACGCTGGACAATTCTCCGGGGCAGAACATCTCCTTCACCTATGGCACTGGTGTGGCAATTCAGAACGATCCGACGATCCTTAATTCTGGAATCGTGCCTATCGTTACGGATTTTCCGATACCTCAGCAGCTTTTCTCTCAACTGGTTGGCCCCGGCACGTCAGCCGCTCCTGCGGTTTGCATGAGAGTCGCGGGCGAACTGGATGCATCTGGAAACCCCATGTGCAAAGGCTTCCTGCTCCAGTGCTATAACTCGTCGACGGGCACGACCACGGGCGATAACTGCTCCAATTCTTCGACTGCGCTGCAATCGAGATACTTGCTTTTCACGACACAGTTCACTTCGCCCGATGGACCGTCTGGTTACAACTACCTCACAACTCAGCCTTGGGCAGCTAATTTGGCGTACAGCACCGGGCAGACGATCGTCGATCCGGGCGGGTATGTTCAGCAAGTAACTACAGCAGGCACTTCGGGTGGAACGATTCCGACGTTCAACGAAACTGCAGGAGGGACCACGAACGACGGAAGCGTTACGTGGACGAACGAGGGAGTGAACTCATGCCTCAACATGGGGGCGGGCGTAGCCTGCGCTCCGGGCACCGGACCAGGACTATTGATGGGCGGCGATAATTGGCTGTGCGGCCCGGGATCGACGGCAGTGACGACCGGAACGTCGCTGACTTGCGCACCTCCAGAGCCTCCTCAGATCGGCGCTACGACCGGATCTACGATTCCCCCGGGAGAGAATAATGCCGGCGACCCATGGTATGTGGCATCGGATTGCGTCCTGACCGGTGGCTTAGCGGGAGCTCCGTGTCCGCTCAACGTGATGAGTTCGGTTTTAGGAGCGGCCGACATCGGTCCCAAAGGTTCTACGGGAGCGTCCAATTCGCTGTTCGTCCCGGTTGTGAACATGCCGCTGCCTACGAGTTCGGCGAATCTTGCCAGCGGATGGAGCGGCGGCTGGACGAGCACGCCCTCGACCGCGACCGTGAACTTCACCGCGAATGCCGCGACGTATCCGGGGTCGGGGACAATTCCTCCATCCAATGGTTTCGGCGCCGCCCCTATTTACAGCGTAACTGCCGGGCTCTCGCCCTCCAGCCAAGCTCTTCCCGACACGACGTATCCGATTTCAACGGACGACACGTTGACGAATACCGCGACGAGTCCGAATACGCCTTTTTGTAACGTCAGTGGCACCACGCCTGCGAGCTTCTCACCGACTGCCACGATCCAAAACATAAACGGCGGCAGCAATCCCGCTGACGGACTCTATTACCTCCACTATTTCCCGACGGACTGCGCCTTTACGGAAGGGCTGGTCTACAGCCCGACGCCAGCGCAGGTTACCGATCCGACGGCGAATTGGGCATCGTTCCCTTATATCACCGTCGGCATTGACACCCAGGCGCCGACCCTTTCGGCGTGCACTTCTCCCACGGTGCGCGGAAGTTCGCCGCCGATGCCAGCGATCCCTACAGGCAGCGGTTGGTATAACACCGACATCACGGAACAATGCGAGGCTACCGATCAAAACTACGCTGCCGGCCAATCGGGATCTGGCTTTCTGCCACTGCTGCCAAATAGCATGCAAGGCAGTCCAACTGAGGAAGTCAGCGTTTCCACAAACGTGGGGGCTGGCAGTTTCAACTTGGCGGCCTATACCAGCAGCCCATCGGCGTGCGATTTGGCCAATAACTGCGCCACTGGCACTGCGGGCGGTCCATTCATGATCGACGAGCAGGCGCCAACGGTAACGGCGAGCGCGGGCACTTCCTCCGTGGGAGGAACGCCCATCAGCGTTACGTTTACCTGCTCCGATGCGGGCTCGGGTATTCCGAGCGGCGGTTGCACGATTGGCGGAACTCCGGCGAACTACACTGCGGGCGCATGCGTTCCCAACTCCGGTACGTCAGTCACCTGCGGAGGCACAATTGCCACTACGGGCGTAGAAGGAGGCACCTTAACGGCGACTGCAGTCGACAACGCCGGCAACCAGAGTATTGCGATGGTCAGCTACAACGTTGGCCAAGGCACACCAACGATTACGTTTGGTCCGGCGCCGACACCGACTTATCCGGGCAATAACTTCACGGTGAGTGCGACGACGAACTCGAGCGGGGCGCTAACCTACAGCTATGTAAGCGGGCCTTGCTCGCTTGTTAGCGCTACTGCAGGCACGTTCAGTACAACTGGAATCGGGACTTGCGTGGTAGAGGCTAGCGTGGCGCCAAGCACGAACTATCTCGCGGGGTCGGCTCTGCAGAACGTGATCGTCGCCGCACCGGTCGGATGGACGATTGCGCCGTCACCTTATGCGTTCCCTGCGATCTCAGTGGGGCAAATCGAATATCAACAGTTTGCGGTCTACAATCCGGGTCCAACCGCAGTCAAAATCACCGTCGGCATTCCTGCAAATGAGGCCGGTGATACGGACGATTTGAAAATCACCAGCGACAACTGCGAAGCCACAACGCTCGCGGCCGGCGCGACTTGTTACGTCACAATCAAGTATAACGCCGATCAGGACAACCTTACCCTGCCCCCTCCGGGTAACTATGGCTACCTGACGGTCACAAATAAGGGCACGACACTTGTCCAAGCCTACGTGACGGGAGAAACCGTCGACCCGGCCGTCTCGCTCTCACCTACCAGTTATAACTTTGGATCGCAGACGACCGGGTCGCCAATCACCCAAGAGGTGGCGACTCTGACCAACATGGGACCGACGACGCTAATTTTCGGAAATCTCGTAATGAACGGCAATGCGTTCAAACTAACTACTGGCAGCGGAACGAACTGCACTAAGGACGGGAGCGTTGCTCCTGGCGCGAGTTGTGTTGTTTACGCGACTTTCACGCCGACGAAGGAAGGCAAGGCATACTCCGGGACGTTAACCCTGAACAGCAATGCGGCGAACGCGCCGCTCACCATATCGTTATCCGGAACGGGCGACTGATGAGAATCGACGACTGGGGCGTGGCTGAATGCCGCGCCCTTCAAAGCACGCCATCAGTCTTATTGCGCGCCGTGAGTCGATTCGCTGTATATGGTTTTCAAATCTGCGCGATCGAGAACGTGCTCGGCGCCCGGCTCTTTCTTGATCTCATCCAGCAACGTAACTGATTGCCGGTACTGGTCGGCAGCCCCGGAGGCATCACCCGTCTGCTTCAGAAGATTTCCCAGCTGGAAATGAATGATGGCAGTTTGCAGGCGCGTACCCAGTTTTTCGCTGGTGCTCAGGGCCTGATCCAGTTCCGGTCGCGCGTGAGCATAATCTTTGCTCTTGATCAAGGCCTCCGCCAGATCAACTGAACCGCACAGCCAATAGTATTTCAAGTGGAGGCTGTCGGCCTGTTGGACGGCGTCGCGCAATGGCGCGATGGCAGGCTGTGCTCGCCCTTCTATGATCGAGACTCGCGCGAGGTTGATCTTCGGGACCAAAGTTTTTTCACGATCTTTGATCTTAGTTGCGGTCTGGGCAGCTTGTTCGTAGGCGCTGCGTGCCGCCTTATAGTCTCCGCGATAGAAGGCTGCGTCGCCCTGGGTGTTCAGAAGTTCACTGCGGATGCTTTCATTCTTTAGATCACTCGCAATTTTGCTGCCCTCTTCTAGTAGCTTGCCGGACTCATCGCCGCGGCCAACAAGGGCCATCGCTTCTGCGAGACCATTCAGCGAGTCGGCAAACTCGTCGCTCTTGGTATTCGCGGAGCGGAAGCCTTTTACGGAATCCTGCAGCGCGCTTACGGCAGATCCCAGATGTCCCTGGTACATCAAAATCTGACCAATGAACTGGGATTCGCTGGCAGCACCTTTGACGTCGTTCGCTTTGCGGGAGATATCGAGCGCCTTCATAAGATTCTCCAGCGCTGTATCGTAATTGCCCATGTCCGCGTACACCTCGCCCAGCGCGCTCAGCGTCATGGCCAGGTCCACGGGTTCATTCACTTGCTGCCGCAACTGCAGCGATTGCTGATAGTAAATAAGCGCATTGTCGGTTTCGTTCTTTTGCGAATACACCGAGCCAATATTGTTCAGACACAATGCCTGCAGATTCACGTCCCCGGTGTCGCGCTCAATCTGCAGTGCATCCTTGTAATCCTGAAGCGCTTTGTCCAGGTCACCACGCGTGTGGTAAAGCACGCCGCGATTGAGCAGGACATCGCCCAAATCCTTTTTGATCCCTATCTCGCGCAGGATTTCGAGGGCCTGATTGAAGTTGCTCAAGGCATCATCGGGTTTGCCGATCGCTTCCTGGTTGGTGGCCAACTCGGTGAGATTGGCGGCCAGCAAGCGCTTCAGGTCCAGCTTGCGGGTGATTTCCATCGAATCCTGAATGCTCTTGATGGCGTCATCCGGCTTATTCATCAGGCGATAGCAAATGCCGAGAGCCTGCAGGATCAACGCCTTCTGTTCGGGGTTGTCGGTTTGCACCGCCAGGCTCAGCCCCTGGTTGAGCGGTTCCAGGGCAGCCTGGAAATCCTCTTGTCGGTACTGCAACATTCCCATTTGCCAAAGGGCTTTGATGTTCTTGGGATCCGCCTTCAAGATTGCGGCAAACTCTGCGCGCGCCTTGTCGTACACGCCTGTGTCGGCGTACAGGCTGCCAAGTTTGTACTCCACGTCTGTGTTATCGGGCAATGTCCTGGCCAAGTTCTCGAATGATTCAATGGCCTTCTTGTTGTCCTTCATGATGTAGGCGTGGTCGGCTTCGATCCGATATTTCTCCGCCAACGGGAGTTGCTGGCTGAGTTCCACAGCCTTGCGCGAATACTGTTCCGCCTGGCCCTCATATCCCAGGGCTAAATCGGCCTCGGCCAGCTGCGAATATGCGAGAGCGAAATCTGGGTCTTCCTGCGTTGCCGTTTGGAGCATTTTGAGTGCTTCCAAATTTTTTCCATCTCGCAACAGTTGCGTACCCACGCTGTAGTCGCGGAGTGCTGCCACGGACTTTGAGGACGGCTGGAAGGAACTGGCTTTTAGCTCCTTCACGACATCGGAGGAAAAGGAAAGATGTTCGCGGATGGATGACGCCAACCGATCGACCGCTGCGGGAATATCCTTCTCCTCCACGCCGTCGATTTTGATGGGTACCGTGCGATCGTGCTTCAGGTCCTGCAGAGTCGCGTCGATGCGAATCTGACCGCCAAATTTGGCGTATTGTCCATAAACCACGGTGTCAGCGCTGCTGAACTCTGCCAAGCGCTGCAACGTCGCGGGTTCGATCGACGAGTTCGGCGCAATCCGCATGTCATTCAGCACCTGGTGCAGCCGGTCCTGCGGAACCGTGTGCAGGCGCGCCGATTGCCCCACATCGGTGCTCAACATTTCGGCGAGGCTTGCGCCCAGCCAATCTATGGTGGCGTCGCCCGATGCGTTGCGGAAGGGCAAAATTGCCAAAGATAGAGCCGGGCCAGCAGACTTTCTGGGAGAAAACAACGGACCACGAAAGATGTAGGCTACGATTCCTAGAACTAGTATCACAGCGATGCCCGACATGAGTGGCCAGTTCGTAGTGCGTCCCCAGGGCTCGACTGCGGGCTGAAAGCCCAATGTGGCCGCTGCACTTTTACCCTGCCAAGCTTCAAGATCGCGCAACATCTCCACGGCGTTTTGGTAGCGCGCCGCGGGATCGCGTTCCAAGCACTTGCTGACAATGTTGCTCAAGGCGCGCGGAATAGTTCCATCGTGATCGGAAACCGGGATGGCCCGTTCCGAATTGCGCTTGAGCAGGCTGGCAACCGCGCTTTCCGCCTTGTAGGGAGTCACACCTGTCAAAAGCTCGTACAAAATCAGGCCCATGCTAAACAGGTCGGAGCGCTGATCCAGATCCTTGGCCAGGGCCTGCTCCGGGGACATATATTCCATGGTGCCGACCAGGGCCCCACTCTGCGTCATGCCGTCGCCGCCAAGCGTGCGCGCCAGCCCAAAATCCATGACCAGGATGCGCCCACTCTTATCGCGCATGATGTTTTGCGGCTTCAGATCACGGTGAATTACACCGACCGCGTGCGCCGCGTCAAGCGCCCGGCATACCTGTTGAATGATTTCGACCGCCTCTTCTGGAGAAAACTTCTTGTGCTGCTTGATGAGGGCGCGTAGGTCTTCGCCTTCCACGAACTCCATGGTGATGAACTTCACACCCTCGGCGTCGCCGAGATCGTAGATGCGAATTACATTTCGATGCGTGACCTGGTGAGCGAGCAGAAGCTCCTGCTTAAACCGCGCCAGGATGGCGGGGTTTGCGGCCAGCTCCGGGCGAATCAGCTTCAACGCTACCGGACGGTTCAGCTCCCGGTCCATGGCCTTGTAGACGGAACCCATTCCGCCTTCGCCCAGCAGTTGCATGATCTCGTACCGGCCGCCGAGAACGTCTCCTTCTTCTAAAGCCAAGATCACCCGCGATCCCGTACGGCCGACAGGAACCGGCCTTTGGGTGGGTGGAACGGTTGCGCCGACATCGACCCAGGTTGCGTCAGGATCTATCGATGGCTTGGGAAATTCGACCAGAGTCGCGTCCGGATCGACCGGTGGATGCGAACTTGAGCTATCGCCCTTGGCAGGGACGCCCACACCAGCCGATTTCGATCGGTCCGGAGGATCGAACCGAGGATTCCGATTCTGCATGCTTCTCTGTGGCTGGGAGCCAGGTCAAAAGCCCCAAACTTGCCGCACTAGACTGGGAAAAGTATATACCCAAGCCGATTTCCGGTGGTCAGCATAAGATCTTCTTAAGTGGCTATGGCCGCTGAAACTTTTCGCGCCCAAGATATTCCAATGTGCCGGGGTATCTTTGTGACGGTTTTACTTTGTGCGATTTTATTCGCCAGTTTTCTGATCTCTCAGAACGTGCCCGTGGATACATCGGCCGCCGCTGCTCATCCAATTCTGCTTGAGCTGTTCACCTCGGAGGGATGTTCGAGTTGCCCTCCCGCCGACGCTCTTGTCGAAAAACTGGACGCTTCTCAGCCGGTTCCTGGCGCTCAGTTGATCGTCCTCAGTGAGCATGTGGACTACTGGGATCACGACGGCTGGAAAGATCCGAACTCTTCGCCTGGGATGACGGAACGGCAGGAGGCCTACATCCATGCCCTTGGACTGGATTCTCCGTATACTCCGCAAATTATTGTGGACGGAACCAGCATATTGCGCGTGGGAGATCCGCAACAGATCGTAAGCCTGCTTCAGGACGCCGCTATGACGCCGAAAGATGTGGTACGTATCGGCGAAGTAAGGATCGATGCGGGGAATTCCGCGGCTCTCAAGGCGCGCATTGAGGCCGACGGGAATTTCGACAAACGGAATGCCGATGTTTACGTTGCGGTCGCACTTAATCGCGTGGAATCTCAAGTATTACATGGCGAGAATGCTGGCCATCACCTGACCCACGTTGCCGTCGTCCAACAAATCACAAAGATAGGAAAGCTGCAAAGGGGGAAGAGTTTTGACGAGACGGTCCAGCTCAAGCTCAAGTCCGGCACAGATCCAAAGAATATCAGGCTCGTTGCCTTTGTCCAGGAGCCCGGCCCTGGCAAGTTGCTCGGGGCCGCTCTGTGGAAGCCGACAACCTAAGGACTATGACTGCTGTTTCACTTCGCTTCGAGCAAATTGCGAAGTTTGCGAACTGCGCGCGGGATTTCTTCGATGGTGGTGCTGCCAAAACCGAGGACAAAACCCTGACGTGACCCTTGGCCGAGATATTGCAAAGACAGGGGCCATATCCAAAGGTTTTGACTCGAGGCGCGTTCGGCGATTCTCACGTCACCGGCTCGATCCTGCAGACTGAGCGTCAGATGCATACCAGCCTCGCTGCCCAACACTTCAACGACGGAGCCTAGCTCTTTGCCGATGCTGGCTGCCAGCGCATCCCTGCGTTCGTGATAAAGAACGCGCATCCTGCGAACGTGGCGTCCAAAGTGTCCCTCCCCGATAAAATCCGCGAGAACCTCCTGAAAGAAGTTCGGGGGGGCAAGGTCCATAGCTCGTCGGGTCGCAAGAAAAACGTCAACCAGGTCTGATGGAATCACCAGATAACCCATACGCAGCGACGGAAAGAGGACTTTGCTGAAGGTTCCGATATAGATCACGCGAGCGTTGGCGTCGATCCCCTGCAACGATGCGATCGGAGAGCTCTCATAGCGGTACTCACTGTCGTAGTCATCTTCAATGATCCACGATCCTGTGTTTTGCGCCCAATCCAGCAGTTGAAAACGGCGTGAAGCGCTCATCGTCGCACCGAGTGGAAATTGATGAGAAGGTGTAACAAAGGCAGCCCGCGCTTTGGGATATCGCCTGATGCCCTCGGTAACGTTCAAACCCTCCTCGTCAACCGGTACCGGCACCAGACGGCAACCATTCAGGGCAAAGACTGCCCGCGCCAAGTGATATCCCGGTTCTTCTACCCATACCCGGCTGCCAGGATCGAGCAGAACTCGCGCCGAAAGCTCAAGGGCCTGTTGAGAACCGCTGACAATCATGATCTGATCGGCTTCGCAGCGCAGCGAGCGCGCGGTGCGCAGATAGCTCGCAATTGTTTCACGCAGCGTTTTCCATCCCATACGATCGCCGTAGTGAAACGACTTTGGTTTCATGTTTCGGCAGCGGCGCGCAACCAGGCGAGACCAGACCTGAAGTGGAAAGTGATCGAACGCCACCTGTCCCACTCCGAATGCCCCAAATCCCCCCAGCCATGGCGATAGCTCGCGGTGCGACAGGAGCGAACAGCGATTTGCGACGGGGCGCGGCCCGCGGTGGGGCGCGAAACGCGATGCATTTAGTCTTGCAGTGCTGGCTGTGAAAGCCGAAGCAAGTGTGCTTGAAGTGAACTGGTCTGGCAGCGTACTGGAGACAACCGTCCCCGATCCCACCCGACTTTCGAAGTAGCCCTCCACCAGGAGTTGACCGTAGGCATTCAGCACAGGAAAACGCGAAACGCCAAGTTCCGCTGCCAGCACGCGGGAGGACAGAATCCGCTGCCCCGGCCGCAGGCTGCCGTCGACGATTGCCGTGCGAAAGGCCTCATAAACCTGCCGGTGGATTGGCCTTGGTTCCTTCCGATCGACCGCAATCATGGGAAGAATTCCGGAGGCCACTCGCTTCATTTGGGCGGATCATAATGGCTATGCCAAAAACTCGTCAAGTGGATATTGTTTACGACCACTTTGTGATTCATTGTGGGCTTAGTCATGATGAGTCTTCTATACCAGCCAACATTACCGCCATTCGCAGACCAGCCCACCAGATCGCAAAGGCCACTTGGAGAGTTGCGGTTAACCGCAAATCCTTCATCTCCCCGGGTCGCCATCAGGTCGAAAGGACGGATTCTCTTCATCCACCTGGACGATGTGATTACGGTTCGGGCTGAGGGCAACTACGTTTCGTTGCATGGGAACGGGAGTTCGCACCTGATGCGCGAGTCGATTTCCGCTGTGGCAAAAAGGCTGGAGCCCTACGGATTCATTCGTATCCATCGTTCGATGCTGGTGAATTCGTTG
Source organism: uncultured Acidobacteriaceae bacterium (assembly GCA_963818935.1). GTDB lineage: Bacteria > Acidobacteriota > Terriglobia > Terriglobales > Acidobacteriaceae > Sulfotelmatobacter. The sequence goes on along the minus strand of CAWFUK010000005.1, from coordinate 148,551 downwards.
TTTGTGGAGGAAATCAGGCCATTCCCCACCGGAGAATACGGCCTGCGAGTCAAAGGCGGAAAAGAGCTTACGGTCACCCGCACTTACAAGAATAACCTGAAATCTCTCGCCGAATTCTGGATCGGCGCTGGCGCGTTCTTTCCCGGTTAGCCTCGCGTTATCGACGGATGCACGACTGTGGGATGGTAGAGTCTGTTTAAGCGCTGGCGAGATAAATGTAACGCAGGATAAACAGGATGGTGAGAATCCAAATCAGCAGGTTGATTTCGCGGATTTTGCCGGCGGCAATTTTCACCACAGTATAGGAAATTAAGCCAAGGCTGAGCCCAGTAGCAATGCTGAAGGTAAGAGGCGTGGCCAGCATGGTGATGAAGGCGGGCACGGCGTCGTCGAATTCGCGCCAGGCGATTTGCGCGATGGATTGGGTCATTAAAACTCCGACGAGAATCAGGGCCGGGGCTGTTGCGTAGGCGGGGATGGCGGCCGCCAACGGCGAGCAGAAGGTGGCCAGCAGAAAGAGAATCGCGACGGCAACATTGCTGAGGCCGGTGCGGGCGCCGGCAGCGACTCCGGCGGCGCTTTCGATGTAGCTCGTCACCGTGGATGTGCCCGTAAGAGAGCCGCAAATGGTGCCCACGGCGTCGGCGACCAGGACGCGGCCTACCCGGGGAATTCTTCCGTCCTTGATGAAACCCCCTTGTTCACAAACTCCCACCAGGGTGCCGACGTTGTCGAATAGGTCGACGAACAGAAAGGCAAATAGAATTTCCAGCAATCCCAGATGGCTTGCGCCGCGAAAATCCAGTTGAAGAAATGTTGACGAGGGGTTCGGCATGGCGAAGAAGGCCGCCGGCCAGTGCGTGATGCCGCGAACAATTCCGACCAGCGTGGTGCCGAACACACCGAGCAAGATGGCGCCATGCAGCTTGCGGGACATGAGAATCAGCGTGAGAACAAGGCCGAAGCAAGCGGTTTGCACTTCCTTGTCGGAGAAGTTGCCGAGGCCGACGAAGGTCGCGGGGTTGGCTACTACGAGCTTCGCATTGCGCAGCCCCACGAATGCAATGAACATCCCGATCCCTGCGGCGGTCGAGTGCTTCAGGCAATCGGGGATGCCGTTGACGATCTGCTCGCGCACCCGGGTCACGGTGAGCAAGAGAAAAAGAATGCCAGAACAAAAAACCAGCGCGAGCGCCGTTCGCCAAGGCACATGCATGGCGAGGCAAACCGAATAGGTGAAATAGGCGTTGAGCGACATTCCCGGAGCCAAGGCAATGGGATAGTTGGCATAAAGTCCCATCACCAGCGTGGCGATTGCCGCTGAGGCGCAGGTGGCGAAAACCACGCCATCGGCAGGCATGCCGGCTTGAGCCAAAATCTGCGGGTTCACGACAACGATGTATGCCATGGTGACGAAGGTGGTGAGTCCGCCGAGCATCTCCTGGCGAATCGAGGTTTGGTTCGCAGTGAGTTTGAAGAAGCGATCGAGCAGAAATCCTCCAGGTGCAAGATGAAAGAAAGCCGGACTTAATTACGCAGTTTTAGGATTGCTTTTCTATTAAGAGCGAAGAAGGGAGTATAGCCGGGACGGGAAACTTCGCAAAATAATGGCAGGGGGAGGGCCGACTCGCTTGATAAGTGAGGTTTCAATCGCTTCAAAAATCGCACCTGGCCGGCGCTCGGAAGATCGGTGTCCCGAGCGCGGGCGGGGTGCGAATCTACAGCTCTTAGTTGATGGTGAATGTAAGGGGCGCGCTGGTGCCGCCTCCTGGCATGGCGTTGAAGACGGTAACGTCGGCTGTGCCGGCAGCCTTGATGTCACTGCTGGGCACCGTCGCGGTTAGCGTGGTGCTGTTGATGTAGGTGGTCGGTAGCTTGGCTGTCTTCCACTTGATGACGGAAGCCGAAACGTAACCAGTCCCGGTAACCGTGAGGGTGAACGCGGGGCCACCGTGCGTGGCAGAACTAGGGGAGATTTTGGTCAAGGTCGGCGCGGGATTGTCGACCGTGAAGTTGAAGGAAGCGCTGATCCCTCCTCCCGGTGCTGGGTTCGTAACTGTGACTTTGTACGTTCCCGCCTTTGCGATGTCAGCCGCAGGGACGGCTGCGGTGATTTCGGTCGCGCTCACGTAGGTTGTGGCCAGAGGCGAGCCCGCCCAATCCACCACAGAAGTAGAAATGAAGTTCGTGCCGGTGACAGTGAGTGTGAACCCCGAGCCGCCTGCGGTCGCGGTGCCAGGCGACAGCGAGGAGACGGTGGGCTTGGGGTTGACTCCTCCGGTGAGGGCAACGGTCTGCGTCCCCACCGAGTCAGTAATGTTCAAGGTTGCCGTCTGCACGCCGACTACAGTGGGCTTGAACTTCACGGTAATCGTGCACTCCCAGCCAGCCTTGAGGCTGTCGCCGCAGGTTGACGTTGGCGTGAATTCGCTGGCATCCGTTCCGCTCGCAGAAATGCTATCGATGGTGAGCGTAGTGCCCTGGTTGTTGGTGAGAAGGACGGTCTCTGACTTGCTGCCGCCGACCGCAACGCTGCCGATGCTCATGATGATCGGAGAAACGCTGACCGGCTGGGTGTTGTTGAACAGAACGGTGACGTAGCTGATTCCGGTGCCGATGCCAAAATTGTCGGCGTTCAGCACTGCGATGTCGGGCATACCATCGCCGTTGAAATCGGCCACGACCGCGCCGTGGCTAGTCGCGCCGACATAGAGACCTCCCTTGAACACTTCAGCCTTACTTCCGTTTAGCCACTGGAACTCTGATTCACCCAACGGTGTGAAAGTGCCGTTTCCATTGCCCTCAAGCAGCGCGGGGCCGTAAGGATTCATGCTGTAGTTTTCGAGCATGGGGATGAAGGCGTCGAGTTTGCCGTCGGCGTTGAAGTCGGTGATCACCGGATACATGGGATAGTCGCCGCCGGTGCACACACGAGAGCCGGCGGTGAAGGTACCGTCGCCATTTCCCAGAAGAACGACGTAAGCGGCAGCGCCGTAGTAGCCGGTGCAGCCCGTGCTTCCCTCAAGGGTAACGAGCAAGTCTAACTTGCCGTCCTGGTTGAAATCGCCAGCCGACAACATGTTGGTGTCGACGTACTCCTCCGCGGCCGTGCTGGTGATGGGCGTCCCGAACGTCCCGTCCCCATTTCCGGGCAAAACATAGACGACATTGCTGTAGGAGCCGGGATATTCGGATGCGGCTGCGATGCCGATCTTGCCGTCGCCGTTGAAATCCCCGAAGGCCACAGAATTCAGGTGAGGACTGAGGGCGGCCACGCTGCTGATCACACTCGCCGTGCCAAACGTGGTGCCCTTATTGAGCAGAATGCTGATGGTGCCGTCGCTGTTGGAAACGACGATGTCCGGTTTGCCGTCGCCATTCAGATCTTGCAGGTAGACTTCCATGGGGTTCGCAGTCGAGCCAGTGGAATAGTAGACGGGTGCTTTGAACTTGCCGGTGCCGAGGCCAGTGAGGACAGCGATCTCGTTCACTCCACAGTTGTAATTGATGGCCGCAACGATGTCCGCTTTACCATCACCGTTGACATCGCCGGCAGCGATCCAGTTGGTCTCCCAGCCGCAATTGATCGCTGAGACGAAAGTCGGAGTTCCCAAGACTCCATGGGAGCTTCCCAACATAACTTCAAAGCCCGCCTGGGTGAAATTACTGCTTCGCGCGCCAGAGTATGCCACATCGGGGAAACCGTCGCCGTTAAAGTCGGCCAAAACCAGGTTGGTGCCATAGCCGTTGGCATTCCAACCATACGCTGCATTCGTCTGGAAGGTGCCGTCGCCGCGGCCGAGGATCACCTGGCCGTCCCAACTATGGCCCTCCAGCGGTTTGAATATATCAAGTGCGCCGTCACCGTTGAAGTCAGCGAGGATCACATTGTCCGCCCCATCCCCCCAGAGTTGCACGGGGTAGATCGGTCCGGCAGTGAAAGTGCCGTTGCCCTTGCCATAGAATGTCCAGATTTCCCCGGCGGCGTCGCAGACCACGAGGTCCAATTTTTTGTCCCCGTTGATATCGGCAAGCGAGACCAGCGAAGCGTAACCGTAGCCCGGCGCTTGTGCGACGGATCCTTTGGCAACAAAGGTGCCGCTGCCCTGATTTTCAAAAAGCAGGAGATCGCCGTTGTTTGCCGTGGAGACGATATCGATCTTGTTATCGCCGTTGACATCACCAAGCGCGATGCCCATCTCGCCGGTCGCACTCAGCCCGCTGGTGTAATACGCCGCAGTCTTAAATGTGCCGTCGCCGTTGTTTAGCAGCACGGCAATTCCATTGCTTTCAGTGACCGCGATGTCGGGCTTGCCATCGCCGTTGAGATCACCCACGGCCATGCCCCACGTGTTGTATTCGAGTGGATAACCAGGATCGACAGTGGAGTAAGTAACGGCGGGTTGAAAGGTTCCATCGCCCTTGCCGAGATAGATGACGATACAGGGCAGGTTGGAGGAGCCGCAGTAGGGTGAGAGCGCGGCCAGGTCAAGATTGCCGTCGCCATTGAAATCGGCGACGAAAAGGCTGTTGCTGCCCGGATTCGCATAGACATTGGGGGCGGTATAGGTGTTGCTGTAGGTGAAAGTCCCGTCGCCATTGCCCAAGAAGATGATGACTTCGTTGTAGGAGTTGGTGGAATAGACGCACCACACCGCGACATCCAACTTTCCGTCACCATTGAAGTCCCCCACCGCCATCGCATAAGGCGAAGTATTGTAGGGCAAGGAGAAGGTGTTCAGGATGGGGATCTCGAATGTGCCGTCACCGTTGCCCAGCGCGACATCGATTTCCCAACCGCCGCCCATGAGCGAGACGATATCGAGTTTGCCATCCCCGTTGAAGTCGCCCACAGCGGCGGCCTGAACGCCTAAGAGATTACCGTAATTGACGATACCGTTGATTTCAAATGTCGAGGGATACGGGAAAAAAGCAGGGGGATGAGTTTGTGCCTGTGCCGGAAAAACGCTCGCGGCAAAGAGTAGCGCTAGCGCGATCATAGACACGTTACCAATTACAATCTTTCGAAGAATGGAATTCATGAGGAAGCCTCCTGAGAGCATGTTTCCCACGAACGCGGGGATTGCGCCGATCAGTTCTTAAGGAGGAAGTTATGCTGAGCCATTGCGCCTCTTCCCCGGCTGCGTTCCGGATGATCGGTGTCCGAAGCGCAGCCGGGGTAGTCGACAATCGACTGCTCTCAGTCAATGGTGAACGTGCGGGAAGCGCTGGTGCCGCCTCCTGGCACGGGATTCGTAACCGTAACTTTGACGGTTCCTGCTTTGGCAACGTCAGCCGCGCTGACGGGCGCGGTAAGCTCCGTTCCACTCACGTAAGTTGTGGACAATGGCGAGCCCGCCCAATTCACGATGGACGTATTCATAAAGCCTGTGCCGTAGACAGTAAGGGTGAATTCGGCGCTGCCTGCGGTCACACTGCTTGGCGAAAGCAAAGTAATCGCCGGCTTGGGATTTTTGTCCGCGAGCACCGTGAACTTCACGGCGCTTGCCAAAGTCTGGGAAGGCTCGGTGACGGTCACCGTTCCCGTCGTTGCGCCGGCAGGAATCGTGGCCGTCAGATATGTATCCGAGACCACGGTGAAGTCGGCAGCGACGCCATGGAAAGAAACAGCGGAGGCGCCGGTGAATCCCACCCCAAAAATTCCGATTGAGGTGCTGATCATGCCTCGCGGATATTGCAGGATGATGTAGGGCTTCAACCCATTGCTGAAGCTGTAGAAGACTCCGTGCCCGACATCTACGCCTTCGTAGACGCCGCCTTGGAGGGTCGTGCCGTAGAAGTTTCCGTTCGGATGCAGCGCCATGGGCGAACTTAAGTCGCATCCGGTTACAGAGCCGTCGGGGCACGCGCCGTTGGGATCGGTGAAGGCGTTGTAGAGAACGGTGAAAACACTCTTGGTCGTGATCTTGTAGAGACTCTCCGCACCGCAGCCCCAGGGATAGCAATTGGCCGGGCCGTAAAGGCTGCCGTCCGTGCCCAAGGTCAGAGGATTCACTGGGCCGGATACGTCATCCACCGCATAGTCGAAGTTGTGCAGAAAGTCGATCTTGCCGGCGGTCGTCAACTGGAAGAGCGTCCCGGCTGAGTAGGTGCCGCCAGAACTTGTGGTGCCATACCATTTGCCGTCCGCGCCCTGGGTCACACCGGCCGCGGGTTCATAGCCATTGGCATCTATGAAGTTGTAGATGTATTTGATTTTCCCCTTGGGGGTGATCTGGAATACCGTCCCGCTGTTATATGCGCTGCTGCCTCCTTCCTGGGTTGTGCCGTAGAAGTTGCCGTCCACGCCTAGCGCTAGCGGGCCCATGGGAGCGTTGCCATCGCCGGTTCCATTGCCGAGGAAACTATGCAGCGTGGTGAACGTACCGGTCGGCGTGACCTGAAAAACGCTACCGTATTTGTCCGGGCAGAAGCTGTTGCCCACCGTCGTGCCGTAAAAATCTCCGTCGGTTCCCAAGGTCAGCCCATTGGGATAGAGCGACCCGTCGGTATTGCATTCCGGCCAGGAATACAGAACGCTGAATCCATTCTGCCCTTGGCTGGGATCGTACTTGAAGACGACGCCGCTGCCGCCGCTCACGTAGCCGTTGCCTCCCCACTGCTGGCATGTACCATAGAAGAGCCCGTCGCTGCCAAGCGTCAAGCCGGTCAAGCACTGAGTGTAACTGGGGCTCGTGTCCCACCAAAGCACGGTCCCTACGCCATCGGGCGTGATCATATAAATACCAGAGTGGCCGTTGGGATTCTGAACCGTGCCGTAGAAATTGCCATCTCTGCCGAGCGCCAACTGACCGAGAGGAAAGCTATTCGTCTCATACAGGTCCCCGACTCCGAACTCATAGAGCGGGGTGTAGGTCTGAGCCTGGGCTGGGCGAATCGATCCAGCGAATAACAGTGCGAGCACGGATGGTATGATCGCAGTCCTGCGAAGAGATTTAAATGGTCGCAAAATTGAATACATGAAGACGCCTCCTGGGAGTGGTGAAGTATTGCGTACGAAGAATCTGGGATTGCGCGACACGGGCACAGCTAGGGCTGCGGGGGGAACGCCAAGTCGCTCCGATCACGCTCACTCTCGTCCCAAAGTTCGCGCCCGTCAATTCTCTGCGGGTCACCTTCCGGCTAAACTGCGGTCACGCTGCAAGTGGCGTATTTCCGGCTGGATGGATGAAACGGTAACGCGGATTTGACAGGGCAAAGATTAGAGGCGGGTAGAAACAATCCTCGTGCTCCGGCGACTTTGGAGTGGTAGACTTGGTGTCCTTCCCCAAATGCTGGTTATATGCCAGCAAGCGTTGATTCCGGTTCCCTAGTTCGTTTTGGAGTATTCGAAGCTGACCTGCACTCGGGCGAGCTTTACAAGTGTGGAGTGAAGGTTAGGATTCAGGAGTTGCCTTTTCAGGCGCTGAGACTCTTCCTGCGTCGTCCGAATGAAGTTCTCAGCCGCGAAGACCTCCGCCACGCCCTGTGGTCGAACGGCGTGTTTGTGGAATTCGATCGCGGCATCATCAGCACCATCAATCGGCTGCGCGAAACGCTCGGCGACCATGCGGAAAATCCAGTCTTCATTGAAACCGTAGGACGGCGAGGCTATCGCTGGATCGCTCCCACCCAGCTCTCCGAACCACAAGAGCAGAAGGCTTCTGAAACGCCGCCGAAAGAGGTTGTTTCCCGCCGGAACTGGAGGTATTTGCTTTTAGTCCTGCTTTTTGTGGCTTTGGTTTTTGCGACATCAATTTACTGGGCGAGACACAGATCAGCGGGTCATTCCACGAGTGCGGGCATGGTTCCGGCATCGCCCTCTGGGCTGGCTTATCCCCATGCTCCCGCCAATCGCGAAGCGGAGGAGTTTTATCTTAAGGGTCGCTACTATTGGGAGAAGCGGACCCCCGACAGTTTGAACAAGGCGGTGGACTCATTCACGCAGGCCATTGTCCACGACCCGGCCTATGCGCCCGCGTATGTCGGGCTGGCAGATTCCTACAACCTGTTGCGCGAGTATACACTCATGCCCGCTTCCGAAGCCTACTCGCGAGCTCTCGCAGCGGCGGAGAAGGCAGTCGAACTCGACCCGCAGTCCTCTGAAGCGCACGCCTCTCTCGCCTTTGTATCTTTTTATGGAATGTGGGATGCTGCCAAAGCGGACTGGGAATTTCGCCGGGCGATTGAATTGAATCCCGATAATGCCGCCGCTCACCACTGGTATGCGACTTATCTTTCGTGCCTCCATCGTTTCCCGGAATCATTGACGGAAATCGATCGCGCCCGAGCGCTCGATCCGGCTTCGAAATCCGTGCTCGCCGATAAGGGATCCATTCTCTTCAGTGCTGGCCGTCGGCAGGACGCCATCGCTCTTCTGCAGCAGATGGAAGAAAACGAGCCAGACTTTATTTCGCCCCATCGCTATCTGAAATTCATCTACCTGCGTACGGGGGACTATCCCCATTACCTCGGGGAGGCACGCAAAGAAGCCGGGTTATTGCATGACAGCTCCGCCCTGGCGATGGTCGAGGTAACCGAAAAAGGTTTCTCCGCCGCAGGGGAAAAGGGCTTGCTACAGGCCCTTAGTCTGCAACAGAAGAAGCTCTACGATCGCGGGTTGCTTTCACCCTGGTTCCTGGCGCAAACGCAATCGATCATGGGGAACAAAGCAGAAGCTTTGCGCTACCTCAGGACTGCCTACGATCGTCGCGATGAAGGTATTCCGCAGATAGAATCGGATCCCGCATTCGACAGCCTGCAGAACGAACCCGCCTTCCGGAAACTACTCGCCGACGCAGGTCTGCCGCCGCTCGATTAACCCGGCGTTCTTACAGACAATTCGCTTTCATGCGACGATCTGCTCACCAAAATGAAATCCCTAAGCGCGGATGGATCGAACAACTGCTAGAGAAAACCGGCTTATGACGTCGCAACCCACCAGGTTTCAATTTCCTCAAGCGTGCGTCCTTTGGTCTCCGGAATCGTATACCAGATAAATAAACATGCGGCCACGCACACCATGGCATACAGCAGAAAAGCTCCCGGGGCCGTCAGAATTTGCACCAGCGAAAGGAAAGTAAGGGTAACGGCCAAGGTGCCACACCACAGAAAAAGAGTCGCAATTGACATCACGCGCCCGCGGACGCGCGTCGGACATATCTCGGACATCAACACCCAAGTTCCCGTCCCTATGCCGATTGCGAAGCAGGCGACATAAATAAGTACCAAAAGCAGCACCGCGAGTGCCGGGCCGTGAAAGTAAATTGCCGCTGCGACGCCAACCAGGGAAACTGCCATGCCGCCGAAAGCAGCGCTCATCAAAGGTTTGCGTCCGAGGCGGTCGATCAAGTACATGCCAAGAATTGTCGCTGCAAAGTTGATGGCGCCAACCATGACGTTGGCCCAAAGCGCGGTGCTCGCGGTCTGCTTGGGGACGTGCTCGAGGAAGATCAGCGAGCCATAGTAAATGATCGTATTGATGCCAGTGAATTGACTGAATAACGCGATCAGTATGGCCACGATCAGTGGCTTGCGGGAAGCTGGATCGAAAACATTTCCACTCTCTTCGGCGACCACGGAATGAATGGCTTGGATTTCAAGTTGAGCGGCATCGCTACCCTTGATACGCGACAGTATTCGTTCAGCCTCCTCGTCTCGGCCGTTTTGCGCGAGCCAGCGCGGACTTTCGGGAACGAAGAGCAATGCGAGCAAGAAAAATGCCGAGGGCACTGCGGCGGAAGCGAACATCCATCGCCAGTTCGACGGTCCGGCTCCAGTCAAACCATAATTGACGCTATAAGAAAGAAGGATGCCGGTGACGATTGCCAATTGGTTGACGCTCACCAGCAAGCCGCGGATCCGCGCCGGCGAGATTTCCGCAATATAAAGTGGTGAGAGCGTGGAAGCCAGCCCGATCGCGACGCCACCCACCAAGCGGGCGATCACAAACTCGGCGATGTTGCGGGAAAGCGCCGTTGCAATTGAGGAAACGGTAAACAAGGCCGCTGCCGCCAGCAGCGATTTCTTTCTGCCGAAACGATCACTGGTGAATGCCGCCAGGCTCGCGCCCAGAACGCAGCCCAGTAGCAAACTGCTTGCGCCAATTTCGGTCTGTGAATCGGTCAACGCAAACTGCTTCTTCAAGAAAACGATGGCGCCGTTAATGACTGCTGTATCGAAGCCGAACAGCAACCCGCCGATCGCCGCGACCGCTGTGGGCAGATATAAGTAGCGAACCGATTCACCATGGGCCCGCGCCGGTTCCTGCGTTTTGCTTGGGTTCATTTCACCTTTCGCACGACTCGACTCGACTCGACGAGGAGGTTGATATCTCAGATAGTGAGCATGTGCTCTTTCAGGAAGACGAGACCCGCAGCTCCAGCAACTCCTCCGTATCCGAGCGCACTTTGGATAAGGATCGGAACCTTCCTGCCCAGCAGCACACCGGTGCGGCGCTCAACTTCATCGTGCAAGGGCGCCAGTAGTTGCGGTCCGGCAGCAGCGATGTTGCCCCCTACAATCAGCAGCTCGGGATCGAATACGTGTAGAAAACTCACGAGAGCGGCGGTGAGCGACTCGCATGCCAGATCCAACACGCGCCGTGCACTCGGATCGCCCTCCGCTGCCGCTTGAAAAATAGCCTCTGTGGTTGGGATCCGGCCACCCTGATCGAGAGATAACTTTGTTGGGGATGCCCGATGGAGATGAGTAAAGTAGCTCGATTCGATTGCGCGCGAAGAAAAGCAAGTCTCGATGCAACCGTAATTACCGCAAATGCACAGTCCCCCGCGAAGATCGAGGGTGACGTGACCGAGGTGGCAAGCGGCGCCCGAAGCGCCGCGTACAATTACGCCGTCGATTAAGGCCGCGGCACCCACTCCCGTACCCAAAGTGAGCAGAACCACGTTTCGGCGTCCGCGAGCCGCTCCCCACAAAACTTCCCCCACTAAAGCCGCGCGCGCGTCATTATCAGCGCATACGGGCAGATCGCCTACATCGGCCAATTCTTTCAGGATGCATCCTTCGAGAAAATTCAAGTCGCCGGGCAGGCGGTTGACGCGCGTCGTGGCGGCGTCGATGACGCCCTTGCAACCAATTCCAATGCCCAGCACGCCAGAAGTCGCGTGATGGCGAACGAAGTGGATGAAATCCCTGAGGGCCGATCTCGTGCGCGGCGATGGTTCTTGAAAGCTCGCCTGCAGTTCGCCATTCAACCCCACCAGCGCACCCTTCATGAGAGTGCCACCGACGTCGATGCCGATTGCGATTGCGTCGGATTCCACGTGCGGTTGGGTTTCGCTCACAATGATTATGGATTATACTCACGTCGATCTCGACCTTTCGATCCTTCGTTATCTTTGCCGCGAAGCGACAGGAGTTAACTTCATCCGTGCCGGACAAGGCTCTCGATACGATTGTTGATTCGAAACCTGCAAGCCTGGCCTATTTTGACCAGGCCATGGCGCTCCTTGCGCAGCTAAGGCGGACGCAAGCCGATGTCATCCAAGAAGCGGCCAGACTCTGTGCCGAAAGAATCGCGCGCGGCGGCTTGGTTTTTTTGTTTGGCAACGGCCACTCCCGCATGATGTGCGAGGAAATGACTCCCCGGCAGGGTTGCTACGCTGGCTTTGTCGCTCTGGTGGAGCTTGCGCTCTCGAATCACGCTTCGATCATTGGCAGCAATGGCCTGCGCGCTCCTTTGTATCTGGAGAACTACGAGGGCTATGCCGAGCAGATTCTTCGCAGCTTCCGTTTCGGGGAGCACGATGCATTCATCGTGATTTCGACGAGTGGAATACGGCCTGTGGTGGTCGAGATGGCGGCTGGCGCTCAACGACGCGGGCTGCCGGTGATTGCCATCGTCTCCAAAGCGCACTGCGAGCAGGCTAAACCGGCGCATTCCTCTGGAAAAAAGCTAATTGATTGCGCCGACCTGATCATTGACAATCAATGTCCTCCGGGAGATTGCATCATTGAACTGGAGGGACTGGAATGGCGCACCGGCCCCGTCTCCACCATAACCGGGGCAACCATCATCAACATGATTCGTTGCGCAACGGCAGAATCTCTGCTGGCAAAAGGGGTGAAGCCGGTCCTATTGCCCAGTCACCAGTTCGTCGGGAACGCGAGCGCGGCCGAACAATTGGAAAACTTCTACGAGGCCTATCGCAAGAGCCTCAAGCATCTTTTTGAATAGGATGGAATGAGCGAAGTTCTACTGGTAACCGGATCATCCGGGATTGCGGCGGCGACGGCACGCCTGTGGGGAACGCAGGATCCTGTTTTCGTAGTCGGAATAAAAGATAAAGAAGGCCGCCAGTTGGCCTCCGAGTTATCCACTGCAGAATTTTTCGCAGCGGACGTGCGGGATGAAGTGGCTGTGCGAAACAGCGTTGCGACCTGTTTGAAGAGATTCGGAAAGGTTGATGCGCTTTTCAATGTGGCTGGAGTCAGCGCGCGCTCCCTCGGCGACGGGCCGCTGCACGAATGCTCGTCCGAAGCCTGGGACACGGTCATGAACGTGAACGCCAGGGGCACCTTCCTGATGTGCCGCGAAGTGCTGCGCACATGGCAGCAACATTTGCAGCCGGGCGCGATTGTCAACTGTGGAAGTGTTCTGGCGCGCCACCCGGAGCGAGAGCACTTTGCCACCGTGGGCTACGCTGCCAGCAAGGGAGCGATCGAGGCGTTGAGCGTGGCCGCTGCTGCTTACTATGCGCCCGCCGGAATACGGATCAATGTCCTCGCCGCCGGATTAGTCCGGACTCCAATGAGCGCTCGTGCGCAGGGCGACGCCCGCATCCTTGAATTCATGACGCATAAGCAACCATTGACGCGCGGCATGCTGGCCCCGGAACATATCGCGAAGACTGCGTGCTTTCTTCTCAGAAAGGATTCAAGTCCTATCACGGGTCAGGTGATCAACGTGGACGGAGGATGGGCGGTGAGTTCATGAGTAAAGCAGATCTGACTATGGACGTAACTACGGGCACGAAGAACAAGTCGCCGTTCGCCAAACAACGGCGAGCTCTCCAGACCACGGTCATTGGCAGCTATCCATTTCCTGGATGGCTCGAGTTTGCGTCGGCACATCAGACCGAGTTTGGTGAAGCAGACATCGAGGAGATGCGGACCGACGCGGTGATTGCCGCGGTGCATGACCAACTGCAGGCCGGCCTCGATGTGATCACCGACGGTGAGCAGAGCCGCTACGATTTTAACTTGTCGTTCTATGGACGGCTCGAGGGCATTTGCTCGACGCCTTTTTCTCCGCGCCGCTTCGGACCGCCAGCGCACGATCAGCGCGGAAAATATCCTGTTACGGGGAAAATTGTCTCGCAGCATGGACTCGGAGCCGTCTCCGAATTCAAGCTGCTCCAGAAGATCGCGCCACCAGAGGGAACGACGCTTAAAGCGAGCGTGCCCGGACCTTACACGCTGAGCGGGCGAATCGAGCCAGGTGGAGTCTACTCCAGCCGGTGGGAAGTAACCGAGGCATTAGTTCCAATTGTCCGCTCAGAGCTGGAACAACTGGTGGAAGCCGGCTGCCGGGAAATTACTCTGGACGAGCCGTCGATGAGCTGTTACGGGTATCGCGAGGATTCGCACCGCTTCGCAAAAATCTTCGCCGAAACCGTGAAGCCCATTTTCGGCCGCTGCCGTCTCTCTACCCACTTGTGCTTCGGCAACTACAAGGGACGTGCCGTTGCTCCACGTCACTATGCTCCCTTGTTCCCAGCGTTCTTCGACCTTCCGGTGGACGAAATCCATCTTGAGATGGCGAGCCGCGAATTTGCGGAGATCGGAATTATCGGCGAGATCGTGAAGCGTGACATTGATGTTGCGGTGGGAATCATCGACGTAAAGAATTACTACATCGAAACTCCCGCAGACGTAGCGGAGCGGGTGCGCCTGTGCCTCAAGTATGCTCCAGCCAGCCGGCTGGCTTTCGCGCCAGATTGCGGTCTAAGTCAGACTGCACGTTGGGCAGCCCGGCAGAAGCTCATCAACATGGTGCAGGGAGTAAAGATCGTTCGCCAGGAATTGGGACTCGCGTGATTCGTCCGTTGCAGGCGCATGCCGCCTTGCTTGCCGACATCCGCGCTTCTAACCGTCTGGATGGCGGCTTCCGGCTCTGGTGGCTGGGCCAAAGCGGATTCCTGCTGCAATGGCAGGGCGTGCATGTCCTGCTTGATCCCTATCTTTCGGATTCTCTAACCAGGAAGTATAGCCAGACCGATAAACCGCATGTGCGGATGACTGAACTGGTTGTCGATCCCGCAGAGTTATCGTTTGTGAATGTGGCTACTTCTTCGCATAACCATACCGACCATCTCGACGCAGAAACTTTGGGTCCAATCCTCGCGCGCAATCCATCGATGAAGCTGGTGATCCCGGAGGCGAATCGTGCCTTCGTCGCTGACCGGCTGCAGATCGACGTGGCAATACCGGTCGGACTGGATGATGAAGTCACAATCGAACTTTCGGAAATTCAGTTTTCGGGAATAGCGTCTGCTCATGAAAACATAGAACGCGATGAATTGGGACACGTGAAGGCTCTGGGCTATGTCTTGCGCTTCGGGGAATGGAGTCTCTATCACAGTGGCGACACGCTGCGCTATGAGGGCATGGCGGAAAAGCTGCGCCCCTTCGAAGTTGACGTCGCGCTCCTTCCGGTCAATGGACGCGCTCCGGAGCGCCGAGTCGCCGGCAACTTATCCGGAGCCGAAGCCGCGGATTTGGCTCACGATATGGGGACGAAGCTGGTGATTCCGTGCCACTTCGATATGTTCGAATTCAACACGGCGACGCCGGACTTGTTTATCGAAAGCTGTCACCGTCTGTCACAGCCCTTTCGAATTCTGCGCTGTGGCGAGCGATTCGACTGGGATGGCAAGAGCCAGCGGTGATCCGATGAAATTTGTTGAAATGGTTTTCGCTGGTGCACTGATCCTCTGGCTCTGCAGCGGTCTTCCCGCTCTATCTGCGCAAGCCCGGCCTGCCTCGGATACAGTTCCGGCGCCCCAGCAGGCAGCGCAGCCTTCTGCGAGAGCCCTAAGGAAAAAAGAGTTGCCGCGCACGGTAACGCCCCTAAAATCGGCGATCCAATTCGAGAACATCATCGAAAAATCGAAGATCAAGTTCGAGCTCAAGAACAGCATCAGTCCGCAGCACTACACGTATGAAACCATGATGGGGGGTGTCGCGGTTTTCGATTACAACAATGATGGTTTGCTGGACATCTTCTTCACCAATGGAGCTGCGATCCCGTCGCTGGAAAAAAGCGATGCAAGCTACTCCAACCGGCTCTTTCGCAACAATGGGGACGGCACTTTTACTGATGTAACGGAGAAAGCCGGCCTTCAGGGCGTCGGCTATTCCATGGGAGTAGCCGCCGGCGATTTCGACAACGATGGATTTGTCGATCTCTACGTTACGGGCGTAAACCGCAATCAGCTTTTCCACAACAACGGAAACGGCACCTTCACCGACGTTACTGACAAGGCTGGAGTTGCCGGTATTGTTCCGGGGCAGGGAAAGGCCTGGTCTGTGGCCGCGGGATGGTTCGATTACAACAATGACGGTCTGCTCGATCTTTTTGTGGTGAACTATCTCAACTACAACATCAAAATTGCGACGCTCTGTCGCGATCAGGGACTTCCATCCTACTGCCCGCCGATGGATTTTCTGGGTATGCCGAACATTCTTTATCGCAACAACGGGGACGGCACTTTCACTGACGTCTCGGAGCAGTCCCATATCTCAAAATATGTCGGCAAAGGGATGGGGTTAGCATTCGGCGATTTCGACAACGATGGATTCACCGACATCTTCGTCTCAAACGATACTTTCGAAAATTATCTGCTTCGCAATAATGGGGATGGAACGTTCACGAATGTCGCCGTAGCCGCGGGGGTCGCATATAACGCAGATGGCAAGGCCATCGCCGGGATGGGTGCAGATTTCAGCGACATCGACAATGATGGCAAGCTGGATCTCTTCGAGACTGCCATGTTCGGCGACGGATTTTCGCTCTACAAGAATTTAGGGAACGATCAATTTGAGGATGTCAGCGGCAAAGCCGGACTGACCGCTCTCAGCAGCCGTATAACTGGTTGGGGAGCGGGGGTGTTCGATTTTGACAATGACGGGAACAAGGACCTATTCACCTCGAACGCCGACATTCTGGATAATTCCATGGAGTTGGCGCACCGCCCATTTATGCTTCCTAACCGCCTGTTTCGCAACCAGGGCGGGATGAGATTCGAAGATGTGAGTGCAAATTCCGGAGCGTCGTTTTCTGTTCCGGCGGCGCATCGCGGCGCGGCATTTGGCGACCTCAACAATGACGGCAGGATTGATGCGGTCGTGACCGTGCTGAACGGTCCGCCGGAGATCTGGATGAACCGTTCGAACAACAAAAATCATTGGATCCTCTTGAAATTGGTGGGTATCAAATCCAACCGCGACGGGCTGGGAACAAAGGTGAAAATAACGACTTCTTTGGGCACTCAGTACAACCAGGCGACTACCGCGATCAGCTACAACTCCTCGAGCGATAAGCGGGTGCATTTCGGGCTGGGCGCGGCCGCCGTCGTGGACAGCATTGAACTCCGGTGGCCCAGTGGAATCAAACAGGTCTTGAAAAATGTGAAGGCGGATCAGATTGTTACGGTGACGGAAAGTGCGCAGTGAGCAGTCGAATTCGCAGGCTACTTACACCTATTCGGGATACGAGTCCTTGGCGCGAACCGCGCGAATCCAGTGGTCTGTGAAGGAAGAATGCATACCGGGTGGTTCGTATTTTGGCATGTGACACGTGACGCAATTTTTCGTGGCCACACTGCAAACTGCCGGAGCATGGGCGGATCCTGGTTTCTGTGCCTCGGTGGAGTGGCATTGTAGGCAGGCTGCGTCGTACGCACCGCTCTCGTGCTCGAGAGGCTTATGCGGGTCGTGGCAAGCGGTGCAGGTGATGCGGTTGTCTCCTTGTTTCCAGCATTCGCTCTTTTCCAGCCGGTAGGGCGCGAAGCGAACACTGAAGATTCCCAAATTTCCGCTGGTTAAGACATCTTTCGACGTACGGTGACAGGCGCCGCAAAAGTCCACCGAGTCGACGCGATCGAGCCGCCCAGGATTAAAGATAGCCGCGTCGTCGGAGTCGGCTATACCGGAGTTGGCCGCTGCGACATGATTGAGACCGGGGCCGTGGCAACTTTCGCAGCCGACGCCCGGAATAAGGACTTTGGGATCGAATTGTCCCTTGCTGGTCGAAGCCGTCGTATGGCAGCCATAGCAGAGCTGGGCTTCTTCGGGCGGCATTTTCCTTCCGGCCGCTGATTCCAGGCTTTCAGGGGTGGCGGCCGATTGGCCGGGGGTAATATCGAGCGCCTGCAGCAAAGAGTAAAAGGTGAGATGGCTTTCGTAATAGCTTCCGTCCCGCTCGTAGACATAGGTTTGGCCCATGTGGCCTACGCCGAATGCCCAATCCAAGGGCACGGAGGCAGATGAGGTTGCATCGCTGACTTTCAAGATGGCTTTGCCCGCGACATTTTGAGGCTCGTAGTGGTATGGTCCAGACTGAAAGTGTAGCGAGTCACGTTTGCGAATAATCTCCGAGTCCTCGGCAGTGATCGCGGCGTGAGACATAGCGCTGCGGCTGAAGCTTGCCGCTTTGGCGGCATGACACCGCGCACAGGCACCGTTGCCTACGAATTGCTCCCTGGAAGCATTGCCCTGGGTGGGCCACCAACCGGGCGTATCGCGAACCCGAAGTTGTGTGGTCAACGAAACTCCCGAGGGAACGCCCTCAGGGTTGGCAAGATCAGACGAAGTCGACAAACGCTGAGCCAGTTCCGTTTGCCCATTACGCAGCAGAAGTTCGTTCAATTGCTTCAACAGTTCGGGGCTGTTTCTGCCATAAGCCGCCACGGTTTCGGCAGTCAAATCGGCGTCCGATACTTTGCCTAGATGAAAGTAGGAATCGGAGAGCATGTAGAGTAACTCCGGATTCATGGTTCTGGACCTCGCAAGCTGTTCCGCCGCCTCCGACCAGCGGGACTGGTGGTAGCGAATCTCGCCCATCTCAGCAATAGCCAACTGATAGTTTGGGTCGTTCGTGAGTTCAGCTTTGAACTGAGTTTCGGCCGCGCCCAGATCGCCTCGTTGCAGGGCCAATATCCCCTCATAGGTTCTGGCTCCGCGAACAGTTGGCTGAAGTTGCAGCGCATGATGGAGGGCGCGCAAACCATCCTCTTTATTGCCGGCGAGCAGGTACAGCTTTCCAATAAATACATAGGCATCTGCGGTAGTGGCGGGAGTTCCCTTGAAGCGATCGCGATATAACTGCAACGCTTCCTGTTCGCGATGCTGGACCAGCAAGGGATAGGCCCGATCCTTAATCGGGGCTTCACGCTCCTCGGTTTCGATAGAGCGTCCGAAAGTGAGCTGCTCCATCATCAGGTGATGCAGCGCCGCCTCGTGCTCAGCGTCGGCGGTGCGCCCCATTCCGGCGAAGGCCCGCGACAGGTAAAAGTGCGCCAGTATCCGCGTCGGCGCCAAGCGCAACACGAATTGCAACTTGTCGACGGCGGCGGGATAGTTTTTCAATTCAAGTTCGCATTGACCAAGTCCCAACAAAGATTCTACGTCATCGGTTTTGAGGGCTAGGATGCGTTCGAATGCATTCTTGGCCTCGGACCATCGGGCGAGCTTCGTGTCGGCATCCGCCAGCATTTGCCAGGCGGAGACGTTGTCCGGCTGGGATGCAACCGCCCGCGCCGCATACTGCGCCGTACTTGCATAATTCTTCAACCTGTAATTGGTGAGAGCAAGGTCGTAGTCGATCAGCGCCAAAGAAGCGTCTTTCGCCTGCGCTTTGAGCAGCAACGGAAGCGCGGCTTCGCAATGTCCGGCGCCACACAGCAGTTCCCCGTACTTCTGCCACGCCGCTGTATTGTCGGGTTGAGCCTCGACGGCTTGCCGAATGGCGCGTAGAGCCAGATCGTCCTTTCCGTTCAGATGATAGATCTGGGCAAGATAGAACTGCGCGTCCCCTTCGTGGGGAGAAATCCGCACACAGTGCTGCAGCAGTTTGAGCGCTTCGTCCTTACGTCCCGCTTTCAATCTGGAGATGCCTACTTCCAGCAAAAGGTCTGGATCATTGGGCGCGAGCTTCAGAGCTTCCTCAAAGACGGCCGCTGCCTCGGCGCTGCGCCCCGACTCCTCAAGGAACATGCCTTTCGCCTTGATTGCCTGGGCAAAATCCGGGTGCTGCTCAAGCAGGTGGATCACAAGGTTCATGGCGCCTTGACGATCTCCGCGTTCGTCCAGAGCGAGCGCCTGCTGCAGTTGTTGCATGAGAACCGGCTGTGCGGGATGCGCCGAATTCTGCGAGAGCACAGCAGCAGCTCCATTGGCAAGTAGGGCTGATATGAACAGGATTATGCGGAGACGATTCACAAGCGAACTAGCGAACGGTGAAGACAGCAATCTCCCGGGATGGTAGCGATAGCTGTACTTTGCCTCCATCGATTTTCGCGGAACTATTCCCAAAGATCGCATGTAACTGCTGCGCGTTTTCGAGCGGCGTGTCCCCCACGAGTATTTCCAGCGAGCGACCCTCACTGGAATTATTGTAGACGACCAACAATTTTTCGCCGGGCGATTCGCGAACGAAGGCATAGTAACTGCCGTCCCAGCCGATGTGTTGCTGCCGGCCGGTGCGGAGGGCGGGATGCGCTTGCCGCAGCGACAATAACGATTGCACATGAGCAAAGATGTTCTGTTGCTCAGCAGTGCGCCCGGCGGCAGTGAAGGCGTTCTGCTTGTCACCGGGAAATCCGCCGGGAAAATCTCTTCGGTTGTCGGGGTCGGCTCCGCCGGGGATGCCAATCTCATCCCCCGAATAGATTTGCGGAATTCCGCGCATGGTGAGCAGCAGAGAGAATGCGGCCTTCAGCTTTGCCGGATCACTACCGGGTTCGCTGAGGAATCGGGTGTGGTCGTGATTTCCGAAAAAAGTTACAAGGTTTTCGGGATGAGGATAGAGCGCATCATGCTGAAGAACCTCAACCAGCCGCTGCATTGGCGCATCTTTGATCACAACATTGCGCAGAGCGCTCTCCAAAGGGAAGTCGAATACTGTTGGCAATCCGGAATCAAGCCCGTCGAATTGTTTTCGTCCGCCCTCAAAAAAAGATGTGATGGTGGAATCGGGGTCAGCGACTTCGCCAACACTGTTTAAGTGAGGGTAGACCTCGCGTAGCCGGTGTTCCCATCCGCTCCAAAATTGGCGCGTCGAATAAGGAAATGTATCGATGCGGATGCCGTCGAGATCGGCGATTTCAGTCCACCACATCGCATTCTGCGCTAGATATAAGGCGAGTTCAGGATCGTCCGGATTCAGATCGGGGAGCTTTCCGGCGAACCAGCCTTCGATGGTCGCGCGATATTCACTCGGCGAAGCGTGGGGATCGACGAGGCCGCTGAAACTGTAGGAAGGTTCGAGATGATGCGCCGGAGTTCCATGAAGCCACGTAGGCGTGGGAGGATCGTTCGCCCATACATCCTTCGGTCCGGTGTGATTGGCCACATAGTCGATCAGGACTTTCATGCCTAGTTTGTGCGCATCGGCAATCAGCGACTGATAGTCCTGCATGCTGCCCATGTGATCGTCAAGGGCGTAGAAATCGACGACATGATAGCCGTGATAGTCGGAATCCGTGTTCTTCCAGACCGGAGTGAGCCAGAGAGTGTTGACTCCTAGGTCGTGCAGGTAGGCGAGATGCTCGTGGATGCCGCGAAGATCGCCACCGTGATAAACGCTGGGGTTGCTGCGATCGCAGATTCCGGTCGACCCCGGTGGATGATCGTTGGTCAAATCGCCGTCGGCGAAACGGTCGGGCATGATGAGGTAGATGACATCGTCCGGGGAGAAACCCTGGTAGTGCCCAGCAGGATTACGACGGTTCCAGAGAGGAAGTTGAATCTGGGCAGCGTCTTTCTGCTGCGGGGTTGAGATTTGAAGGCCAACATTGCCGGCAGTGAGGTCGGAGCTCAGGCGCAGATGCACGAAGAGATAGTGACCGTTGGACGAAGATTCCGAAGCGACGACCTGCGCGCCCGCAATATTGCTTTGAACGCGAGCGCCTTGAAGATTTTCTCCGGTGAGCAGCAGCGTAACTTCGGGCGTGTAGTCAACCCACCAGTTAGGTGGCTCGATCTTGTGAATGAGCGGAGCTTGCGCGGATGCCCATGGAGCCAGCGACAACAGCAGACACGACGCGAGCGACAGAAGCCCAATGGTTAGTTTCTTTTTCATGCGGTTCCCGTTCGCGTCGAGCAGGTTTACCGAACCCGGAGCATAGCAATCCTCATAGAGCGGAAAAGGTCGGTTCCCCGGCGCGGAAAGGCAACGCGGGAGACGCCTGAGCTTGCACTCAAGCGTCTCCCGGCGTTGGGGTTAGAACGATATGCGCATCGCTAGTTCCAGTTCGCGATTAGTCGGCGATAAACGGACCGACTGGAGTTGGCCGAATGTGCCATCGGTATATTTGGTGTCGGGAATCTGGAATTGGGGCGTGTTGGTGACGTTATAAACCTGGGCACGAATTTCAGCTTTGACCCGCTCGGTGACCGAGAAGGTCTTGGTGATCGAGGTGTCCCAGTCCTTGGTTCCGGGGCCGGAGAAGTAGTTTCGTGGCAGATTGCCGACCAGACCTGCGGGAGCGGTGAAGGCACCCGCCGGACAGCTGATCCAGGTGTTCCAGTTGACATTCGTCTTGCACCCGCCGTGGTAATCGGGTCGGCCGTTGGGGCTATTGGGCGCGCCTTGAATATCCATGGGCGTCCCGGTGGCAATGAATACGATGTTGTTCAATTGCCATCCGCCAATCACGTAGTCGAGGCCTCGAGGCATGCCGTTGCCGAAGGTTCGTCCGCGTCCGACGGGTATTTCGTAAACTGCGCTGGCCGCGAACAGTTGCCGCTGATCATTATCAGAACTGCCATATTGATAATGCAGCACCGGTGCACCGTTGTTTCCGATCACAATGCCATTGGGAGCATTGCTAAGGGGGTCGGCAGTATTATCCAGTGCATGCGACCAGGTGTAGGCAGCGGTCAACAGCAGCCCGTGATTCAGTTTTTCGTTCAGCTTGGTTTGCAGACCGTTGTAGGTTCCGCTCCCGATAAAGGCGTACTCGTTAATAGCGCCCACCCCATTCGGGTTGATGGAGCCGCCGACCGGGAACCAACTTGTGCCAACACCGGACGGCTCCGTACCGTAGATGTCCGTTTGATTGGCGTTGAAGGGCGTGGCCAGATTCGCCACCTTGTTTCCAACGTAGGCAATGTCAAACGATGTTTTGCTACCCAGAGCCTGCTCGAGCTGAAAGTTCCACTGCTGAATGTGCGAGTTCGGACTGTTTTTCGGCCAATAGACTAGGTTGTCGGCAGCCGTCACAGCGTTCGGGTTAATGCCCATTTTCGCCGGCAGGGCTCCGGTGGCACCCACCGGATTCGTGCTTCCAACCGGGGCAGCTCCGCTGAGCGTGACGCGATAACCGCTGTTGGGATTGATGGTACCGGTGCAGTCCACTCCTGTGGGTGCAGAAGTTGCTGTGTTGCACGCGTAATAGGTTTGCGTACCGTTGAAGTCTGGATTTTCCGAGAGCTCGTTGGCCACGCCCCCACGGTCGAAATAATAGAAAAGGCCATAGCCGCCGCGCAGAACGGTTTTGCCATTGCCGTGCACGTCGTAAGCAAATCCGATGCGCGGTCCGAAATTGTGGTAGTTATTGTTGACCAAAGATGCGTTGTATCCAGGAGCATTGCCCGCTTCAACCAGCTCGCCAGTCGAGGGATTAAAGTTGGACTGGTGGTTGCTGGCTTCTTTCGGCCAGGTGAACAGGTCGTAACGCAGGCCGAGATTCAAGGTCAGTCTTGGGCTTACGCGGAAATCATCCTGGGCGAAGAATCCATTTTCCCAACTCCGTGTGTTATAGAAACCGTTGAATGCGCCCACTCCGTAGCCACCCATGAAACCGGCCAGCAACTCAGAGTCTTCAAATCCTGTGAAGGTTCCATGCTCCGAGAACTTCGCAGGATACCCATTGTAGTCGCCGTCGTCGATCCAGAAGTAGCCTTTGGCTTCATTGGCCTGAGTCCAGTTCACGTCACGATGAATAATACTGGCGCCAAACTTGAAAGTGTGTTTTCCCTTGGTCCAGGTCACCGCATCGGTGAACTGCTGCGTAGGTTCTGAGACCAGATAAGGACCGTAATCGCCTACATATGCAATGTTCCCATACCAGCCACCGATCAGCGCGTAGCCGCCCAACAAGGGCGAAGTGTTGGCGTTAGGAATTCCGAGCGCAGCCGCCATGGCCGTGCCGTAACCCGGCTGCTGGTATCCATAGTAAGGGCGCGCGTAGCCATAGTGGAACTCGTTGAGCATGCTCGTGCCGAGGATGCGGGTATAACCCACCGCAACCTGACGGGGATGCTGCGGGTTCGTACCGTTGCCGGATGGCAGGAATTTTTGCGCATTGTTGGCCGGAGTTAACCACGGAGTGTTTTCCAGAAAATCGTCGCCGAGGCTGTAACGGGCAAATAGTGTGTCTTTCGACGTCGCGACGAAGTCAATACGAGCGTCGTAATCATCCTGGTTGGTGATGTTTTGCTGCGGTCCGTTGAAATTGTTGTCGTTCAGCGCCGGGTTCGCGTTCGTACCGAAAATATTCGGCATCGGAAACTGGTTCAGATACGCGAGTCCAACAGCGTTCTGGCTAGTCGTCGGAACGATATTGATATTGGGTCCGGCCGAGCCGCTGGTCGCGGTTCCGACCCACCCGAAAGGCAAGCAGGTTTGCGGATTGTAGACATAACCATAACCAGACCCGAACTGCGGCAGGACGGTGTAAGTTCCGCTGCTAACGGTATACAGGCTTGGGCACACAGAAGGAGACGGCGTGCTGGTTGCAGTCCCTGTCCCCGCGGAGGAGAGCAGTTCGGTGAAGTTTCCGGTCCGCATCAGCGCCGTCGGGACTTTGTTCTGGGTGATGCCCGCCGGCACGTTTTGGCGCCAGCCTTGATAATCCACGAAAAAGAACAGTTTGTTTTTCCAGATGGGCCCGCCAAGCGAGGCTCCAAACTGGTTGCGGCTAAGTTCCGGAGCAGGCACGCAGTTTGACTCGTCAATATAAGTACATTGCGGGTTGGAGGTGTATTCAAACTCATCCGCGGCCAGCAACTTCGAGCGGTTGAACCAATAGGCAGCCCCGTGGATCTGGTTGGTTCCGGACTTGGTCGCAACCTGCACAACTGCGCCGCCGGTGCGGCCGAATTCGGCGGGAGGCGTGCTGGTCGTGGTCTTGAACTCCGCAATATCTTCAATCGCGGGGAAGATGACCAAGGTGTTCACCATGGAATCGTTGTTGTCGAGGCCGTCCATCAGGAAGTTGTTGGCTTGCGGGCGCAGGCCATCGACGGCCAGCGCCGCGCCGCCGGAGTCGGCATTGCGCCAGGTTTCCGCATTATTATTGGGCGCGCTGGCGTTATCCGCATATTGCCCGCGGCTGACACCCGGGGTTAGGAGCGCGAGTGTGGTGAAATTCCGTCCATTCAGAGGGAGTTCGACGATTTGGCGTCCTTGAATTACTTCGCCCGCACTCGAAGTGGAGGTATCCACCAGAGGTACTTCGCCGGTCACATCGACGGTGGTGGAGGCTGAGCCAGTCTCCAACTTCAGGTTTAGTTCCTGAACCTGGGAGACTTCGAGCGTAAGATCGGCGGTCGCCGTCTTGAAGCCTGCCTGTTTTGCCTCGATGTGATATCTCCCGATTGGTACGCCATTGAAGGTGTACTCGCCCGCGGGACCAGTGGTCGCGGTTAAGCTGCGGCCGGTTGCGGTGTCGGTTAGCGTTACAGTTGCGTTGGACACCATGGCGCCGGTGGGGTCCGCAATGGTTCCAAAGACGCGAGCGGTATCGCTCTGCGCCAGTGCCATGCCTGCCAGGCAGAGAATCACAACGAGGACCAAAAACAGTTTGCTCTTCATGTTTTCTCCAATTTTGGTATATCGGGAAAGGTTGCCCCTGGTGAGAATCACATCAGCCATCATTGCGTTCAATTCTCGTCGTGGAGATTTTTCGCCCAGCCGCAAAGGGCGAGGACGCACCTGAAATACATAAATCTGATGCGAACCTGATGTACCCTGCAGGTTTTAGTACAAAGCGGGGGAATTGGGATGTTTCACTAGGTTTTTATACGGTTACTGGGTTAAAATGCTTTGGTCTCAACGCGGTAGAATCCTCTGTGACGTATTTGTTAAATGGCTGTGACACGCATCACCGCGCCGAATTCCGAGAAATATACAAAGGAAATCGATCAGATTACAAAAAGCCATAGCTTGCGAGGCTCGGAATCGCTTTGCAAGCTGCTACAATACCTCGCCAAACAAGCCATTTATCATCCAGAAGCGCCGCTAAAAGAGTATCAAATCGCCACCGAGGTTTATGGGCGGCATGCCGATTTTGATCCGCAATCGGACTCAACCATTCGGGTACAAGCGGGTCGCCTTCGCGTCAAGTTGGCGGAGTACTACGCCACCGATGGATCGTCGGATCCCATCGTGGTAAAGATCCCGAAGGGGAGCTACCACCTCGTTTTCGAAGAGCGGCAGTTGGAGCCACACGCAGTTGCCCCCGACAAGGAGGTTTCCGCGGCCACGGCACTGACCCCGGCCACTCCGTCACCATGGAACGCCGCAGTCATTGTTTTGGGCATCTGCCTCATTCTTGCGCTGATCGCGCTGGGAAGTTTGTTGTGGAGTCGCAGGCAGCCCGTGATTGGTAGTGCGACTGCAGCCAGCGCGCAGCCCGCAACCGGTCCTCTCGCAGAGTTCTGGAGACCATTTACTTCCGGTCCCGAGCAACCGTGGGTGATCTACAGCAATGCCGCATTCGTAGGGCGACCGGAGACGGGCATGCGTTACTACAATCCGTCGCGGGATGCCAAAACTTCCGTGTACGACCACTACACGGGGGTGGGAGAAGTTTTAGCGGTGCACTCGCTGGACGACGTCTTCGCGGGACTCGGGCGCCAAATCCGGGTGAAGCGTGGCAGCTTGTTCTCGCTGGACGACGCCAATGATGCAAACCTGATCTTTGTGGGCTCACCCTCCGAAAATCTTTCCCTGCTCGACATTGCGGGCACCCAGGAATTCGTCTTTCAAAGAGTGGAGTCCGGGGTGCGAAAAGGTGATTTGTCGATCGTCAGCCGTCATCCGAAGGCGGGCGAAGCCAGCACTTTTCTGGCGAGCCCTTCAGGCTCCGCACTAACCGAAGATTATGGCGTGGTCGGATTGATTCCGGGATCGAGTGCGGGGCGATTCGTCATGATTCTCGCGGGTACGACCACCTTCGGTACGCAAGGCGTGGTGGAATTCGTAAGCCGTCCCGATGCGGTCGAAAAACTGTTGCGGGAATTGCCAGGATCCCCTGCGGAGATGAAGCCTTTTGAGGCTCTCGTACGAGTAAAGATTGCCCGGGGAGTGCCGCTCGACGCTGAACTAGTCGCGGTGCGGGTGAGGTGAGTCTTTATTTTGACCTGGCCGCAATTTTGCCACTGCGTGTCCCGGCGTCGATCTGCATTACTTCAAAGCTTGGCCGCGACAGCATCTCCGTGAAGAGAACTGCTCGGTTGGCGCGCGTCGTGAAGGTCCTCCACACGCTGCGTCAGCATGGCCGCCAGTAGAAAAAAAATCCCGCCAGCCACGACGGCCGAGAGGCGGTTGTTATTTAGCAGATGCCCCATCACCCAGCCGAAGACCAGCGATGCCACGATTTCCGGAATTACGATGAAGAAGTTGAAGATCCCCATGTAGACGCCAGTCTTACCCTGGGGAAGTGACCCGGCGAGAATGGAGTAAGGCATGGAGAGCGTGCTTGCCCAGGCGATTCCGACTCCGGTCATGGAGAGCAGCAGAAAATATTTATCGTGAATCACGGCGACGAAGAGCAATCCTAACCCACCGCAGATTAGGCAGAGGCTGTGGGTGGTTTTGCGGCCGAAGCGGTGGGCCAATCCGGGCAGCAAGAATGAAAACCCGAAACACACCAGCGAGTACATTCCGAAACACACCCCCGCCCACTCCACGCCCGTGGAGTACAGAGCGGAACCGGTGTCGGGCGCGCCGAAGACGTTGCGCGCCACGGCCACGGGAAAATAAAGCCACATGCAGAACAATCCCATCCAGGTGCAGATTTGTACCCAGGCGAGTTGCCGCATGGTGTGGGGCATCTCGCGGATGGAAAGTAATATGTCGCGGGTGCTGGCGGCCAGGCCAGCGTGTTCGGCTTTTTGTTTCTGAAATTCTGCCAGATTCTCCGGCGGATATTCTTTGGTAGTGAGAATCGTCCACAGCACCGCGCCGAAAAATGCCGCCGCTCCGATATAAAAAGAAAGACGCACGGTAGCAGGGATCGTACCGGCCCGGGTATTTGCCGCGAGGTGAAAAAAATTCGTGAGCAGATAAGGTAAAGCAGATGCAACCACCGCTCCCAGCCCGATGAACAAGCTTTGCATTGCAAAACCGCGCGTACGCTGGAATTCCGGCAGCAGATCGGCCACGAACGCGCGAAAGGGTTCCATGCTGATGTTGATCGACGCGTCCAATACCCATAGCAGCCCGGCAGCCATCCATAGGGCGGAACAGCGTGGCATCAGAATCAGCGCAGCCGAACTCAGAAGGGCGCCAGTCAGAAAATAAGGCCGGCGACGTCCGAGCCGCCCCCAGGTGCGATCGCTGGCGTGGCCGATCAGCGGCTGCACCAGTAATCCGGTCAGCGGCGCTGCCAGCCAGAGGATTGGAATCTGATCCGCGCGCGCGCCCAGGTATTCGTAGATGGCGCTCATATTTGCCATCTGCAACCCCCAGCCAAACTGGATGCCGAGAAAGCCGAAGCTCATGTTCCAGATCTGCCAGAATGTTCGTGGTGGTTTTTCCATGATGATTGCCTGCCGGGTCTCTGGCGGTTTTTCCTAGCGATCATACATTGCGGTCAACGCTTTCAGCCGTGCGCTCAAATCGTTGGTCAGATCGCCCGGGCGGTAGCGCCATTTCCAATTGCCGCTGACCCGGCCGGGAAGATTCATGCGTGCCTCGGCCCCGAGCCCCAATACATCCTGCAAGGGGACAATCGCCACGTCCGCGACCGAGGCCAGCACAGCGCGAATCATTACCCAGGGAATTTCCGCATCGTCGTGGAAGTTGAGGTAAGCACGCGCGAACTCGTGCTCTTGGCGCACGTCCTCCGGAGTGCGCGTGCTGTCTCCCGTTCCACCCGTCCACCATCCAACCGTGGTGTCGTTGTCATGTCCCCCGGTGTAGGCGACCAGGTCGCGGCTGTAATTGTGGGGACGAAATGACGGGCCTTGCGGATCCGTGCCAAAGGCAAACTGCAGCAGACTCATACCCGGCAGTCCGAACTGAGTTCGCAGCTTCTCCACCGGCGGTGTGATGACACCCAGATTCTCGGCCACGATTGGTAGGGCACCGAGTGCGTTCTGCAGCGCGGCAAGAAATTCTTCGCCCGGGCCTTTGACCCAGCGCCCGTGAATGGCGGTCGTTTCACCAGCGGGAATCTCCCAATATGATTCGAAGCCGCGGAAGTGATCGAGCCGTACGATGTCGAACAGGGTGAGGGCGGCGCGAAAACGTTCGATCCACCACTCGTGGCCGCTTGCCGCCGAAACCTCCCAACGATAAATCGGATTTCCCCAGAGCTGGCCAGTCGCGCTGAAATAATCGGGAGGAACTCCCGACACAACGGCAGGATTGCCCGACTGATCTAGCTGGAATAGTTCAGGATGAGCCCACACATCCGCGCTATCGTGGGCAATATAGATTGGAACGTCTCCCATAAAGTGGATGCCGCGCTGCTCGCAATACTCCTTGAGCTTGGCCCACTGCCGGAAGAATTCAAACTGCCAGAATTTGAAGGCGTTTATTTGCGGCGCAAGCTTACCAGACCGCACTTCCAAAACCTGGGAGTCGCGGCGGCGAAACGCTGTATCCCAGGTTGTCCAGATGGCGCCGCGGTGTTGATCCTTCAGCGCCATGAAGAGCGCGTAGTCGTCCAGCCATGCGCGCTCGCGTTCGCAGAAGCTTTCGAAAGCCGCACGATCCGCATGTGAGCCATCGCTCAGGAATGCCTGTGCCGCCCGGCGCAAGGCCTCCAGCTTGAATTCGATGACCCTCCCGTAGTCAACCGAGTCTTCGGGAAACGCAGGAGGCCGCGCCAGATCCGAGGCGTCCAGCAGGCCTCGATCGCGCAGGCGTTCCAAGCTGAGCAGCATAGGATTTCCAGCAAACGCGGAAAAACACTGATATGGGGAGTCGCCGTAGCCCGTAGGATTCAATGGAAGAACCTGCCATAACTTCTGCTCGGCTGAGGCGAGAAAATCCGCAAATTCAAAGGCGCTGGCGCCGAGATCTCCGATGCCAAAACGAGCCGGCAATGAGGTGATGTGCAGGAGGACTCCACTGCATCGCGGAAACTTCATGCGGTAACCATACGCAGTTTACTGATTCGGAGGCAAGATGCATGATCGGCACCGCGATGTAGAAGCTGGCGCCATATGTGTCGCGACCGGAAGTCGGCTATCTCTGACTCATAGCACGAAAGCCATAACACGACGCCTGCCCTGATCCGAATGGACTCATCGCGTCCCGGTGAGAATATCAATGGTCAACTGGTCGAGACGTTCGTAGGGCAATCGCTTCTTCACGATTGCGTCTTTGTCGAAAGCGTGCAACAGCAATGTGCTGGAATGCTGTTTTGAATATTGCGCAACCAAAGGAGTTCCTGGCGAGGCTGAGTTGATCTGGTCGAGAATCGTTTGGATCTCCTTGTCTGCATTCCATCTGCGAGCCTTCTCTTTGAGGATCAGATAAGTACGCATGCATCCGCGGGCGAAGTCCCGGACTCCATCGTAATCTTCCGTGCGATAGGCGTGCGCGTCAAAGTGGCGCGATCCGGAATAGCCAACATCTTCCAGAAACTTCACCAGCCAGAACGCCGTTTTCAGGTTCGCCGAACCGAAACGCAGGTCCTGGTCGTAGCGCCCGGGCATTTGATCGTTCAGATCGATGTGAAAAAGCTTGCCACACTCCCAGGCCTGCGCCACTCCATGCATGAAGTTCAGGCCGGACATGTGTTCGTGCGCGACCTCGGGATTGACTCCCACCATTTCAGGATGGTCCAGCGTGGGAATGAAGCCAAGATAGTGACCCGTGGTGGCCATATAGATATCCGCACGGGGTTCGTTCGGCTTGGCTTCCAGGGCAAACTTGTAGCCGTAACCTCGATCGAGGCTGTATTCGCAAAGATAGTTGACTGCTTCTCGCAGTCGCTTGACAGCTTCATCGGCGCGGCGGCAGGCATCCGTTTCGACTCCTTCGCGTCCACCCCAAAGTACAAAAACTTTCGCACCCAGTTCCGCTCCCAGATCCATGGCACGCATAGTTTTTTGCAGAGCGTAAGCGCGAATCTCGGGATCGTTGGCCGTGAAGGCGCCATCGCGAAAAACAGGATGAAAGAAAAGGTTAACGGTCGCCATCGGCACGACAATCCCATTTTCTTTACAAGCCTTGGAAAACTCCTGAACGATCTGGTCCCGCTCCGCGGCAGTGGCATCGATCGGAACCAGATCGTTATCGTGTAAATTTACGCCCCATGCGCCAACTTCCGCGAGCATGGCTACGATATCTACTGGCGAGATCGACGGGCGCACAAAATCGCCGAAAGGATCCCGCCCGCGATTTCCCAGTGTCCAAAGGCCAAAACTGAACTTATGTTCCGGTTTAGGTTGATATTGCCCGTTCTCCACCATGAACTCTCCCTGAACAATGGTTTGAAGTAGTTACGAAAAAATTGTCTTGAGTGCTGGATAGACTCGCCGATAAGCCGCATAGTTCGCCGACATTGCAGCCCTGTTCGCGGGATCAGGTTCAACGCGATCGAGTACCTTTACGACCGAGTCGCATGCCGCATCCACCGAAGGCCACATTCCCGCGCCTACTCCGGCGAGGATTGCGGCGCCGTAAGCTGCGCCCTCTTCTGCTGCAACGCGTTCTACTGCGTGCCCGTAGACATCGGCTTGAATCTGGCGCCATAGCGGCGAGCGCGCACCCCCTCCACCCAAACGGATGCTCTTTACCGGTACATTCATCTCACGAAAGATGGTAAATGTGTCTTGCAGGCTGAACGCCACACCCTCCAGAATGGCCCGGACTACATGAGCTCGGGTGTGCGACGCCGTCAATCCCACTAGAGCGGCCCGAGCGTTTGGGTCGAGGTAAGGCGTGCGCTCACCCATCAGATAAGGAGCCCAAAGCAGTCCATCCGCTCCGACCGCCACGCTTGCCGCTTCCGCGATGAGTTGCTCAAAAGATTCCGCGCCGTCCCCCCGCGTTGGCGGACCCAAGAAGGTATCGCGAAACCATCGCAACGAAAGACCCGCAGCCTGAGTCACGCCCATCACATGCCAGTGTCCCGAAACTGCGTGGCAGAAAGTATGCAATCGCCCTTGTGGATCGAGAGCCGGACGGTCCGTCGCGGCAAATACCACCCCGGACGTTCCGATGGTGGCACTGACCGATCCGGGGCGCACAATGCCCATGCCGATGGCGCCCGCGGCTTGATCTCCCGCTCCCGCTACCACTCGGGTTCCCGCAGCCAGGCCAGTCGCGGCTGCACCCGCGGCGGAAATCTTTCCGCAAACTTCTGGCGATTCATACAGAGCCGGCAACACATTTGAATCAATCTCCGCCGTCTGCAAGATTTCGTTCGACCATCGTCTTCGGGCAACGTCGAGCATTAAAGTACCGGAAGCATCCGCCATATCGGTGGCACGCTCCCGCGTCATGCAAAAGCGAACATAATCTTTGGGCAGCATGACTGAGCGGACACGCTTCCAATTTTCCGGTTCGTTCTCCCGCACCCATAGAAGTTTGGTAAGTGTGAAGTTGGCAAGAGCCGGATTGCACGTGAGCTCGATCAGCCGCGCCCTTCCGATTCGCCGGTTCAATTCCTGGCACTGTTTTTCGGAGCGAAGGTCGCACCAGATTAGCGCAGGACGAACTACTTTATCGGAGCTGTCCAGCATCACGGCTCCATGCATTTGTCCCGAAAAGCCGACGCAGGAAACCTCTTCGCCGGGCAAGTTTCCATCGGCCAGAATTTTGCGAACGGCGATGCATGCAGCTCGCCACCAGTCCTCGGGATGCTGTTCCGCCCAGCCGATCCTGGGAGAAGCGAATGGTTCGTGGACCTCAGTTGCCGAGGCCACCACGCGTCCTGCCTCATCCATGATTACGGCGCGAGTTCCGCCCGTGCCCACATCAATTCCCAGCACATACTCGGGCATACTTAATTTCGTCCTAGGAATTTCGTCGTGGCGCGAATTTGTAGCAGTAAAGCATTCCGAACGCCGCCAGCACCGCTCCCCACCACAAGTTGGCGTGAAGATGGAACAAGACTACCGGATGCAGAGGCGGGTGCACCCACTCCCAAATCCCTGCCCCGGCAATCAGCATACCGTTGAACAATAGCGATACACCGATGAAAAACCAGATTGAAACGCCACTTCCGTGCATGGGGTTCATCCTCTTGCGAAAAGCCTTCTTACCAAAACAGAATATTTAAAAGCACCAGCGCGATAAAGACGATGGCTGCCCAGAAAATCGGCTTCTTATAAAGAGGAAGGTCCCCGACGCTGGGAATGTCAGTTAATCCATAAACCAGCCCGCTCAGCTCCGCGGCGGATTTAGGCTCAGTTGCAAGACTCACTGCCACCGTCACGATGACACACACCAGGAACGACCACAGCGCCTGATACATATCTTGCGCGAGAGCTTTGGCATTTGGAGAAAGGGCCACGTATCGAAGCGCGGTTGGATCGATCTTGACCCAAGCCCACATGCTGATGGAAGAAACCGTGCCGCAGAGCAATCCCCAGAAACCAGCGGGACCGGTGGCTCGCTTCCACAGCATTCCCAGAATAACCGTGCCGAACAGCGGAGCAATGAAAAAGCTGAACAGAGCCTGCACATAATCCATGATGCTGGCGAATTGCATGACCAAATACGCCGTGCCCACGCTGATGAGAACTCCTACCACGGTTGTCCAGCGCCCCATGTTTACGTAATGGTGGTCAGGTGCGTTTTTTTTGATAAGGGCGCGGTAGATATCGTACGTCCAGACGGTTGTGAATGCACTTACATTTCCTGCCATGCCCGACATAAAGCCCGCAATCAAGGCTGTAATTCCTAGTCCAAGCAGCCCCGGTCCGCAGTAGCGGGCGAGCATTAACGGGAGCACATCGTTATAGCTGTGACCTCCCGCGGTGACCGCCGACTCGGCCGTCAGTTTCATTGGGAGGACAGCCAGACCAAGCAGCCCGGGCAGAATGACAATGAACGGAACCAACATTTTGAATCCAGCTCCAATGATGGGAGCCATCTCCGCGCTGCGCAGGTCTTTGGCAGTAAGCACGCGCTGTACCACCAGAAAATCTGTGGTCCAGTAACCCATGGAAATAACCGCGCCCAATCCGAACACAATTCCCGTCCAGTGAATTCCCATCGGGTTGGTGGTAAAAGAACCCAATCCCGACCAGAGGTGGACATACTGCGCCGACGCTCGCTGCGCAATCAAGACCTTCAAATGACTCCATCCTCCAGTTTCGTAAAGACCAAGAATCGGAATCAGCAGAGCGCCAGCCCAGATTAGAAAAAACTGAAGCACTTCATTGAAGATCGCCGACCTTAATCCGCCCAGCGCGACATAAACGGCGACCGTGAGCGATGAAACCCAGATACTGAAGTTGATGTCCCAGCCCAGCACAATCTGCATTACCTTCGCCATGGCGAACATGTTGACGCCACTCATCAGCACGGTCATGAATGCAAAAGAAATTGCCGATAGAGCGCGGCTGGACTCGCCAAATCTCAATTTCAGATACCCCGGAACCGAGTGGGTTTTGCAGATGTAATAAAACGGCATCATGACCAGCGCCAAAAACAGCATCGGCGGAATCGCACCGATCCAATACCAGTGTGTGGCGAGGATGCCGTATTGGTAGGCGGAGCCAGCCCAGCCCATTAATTCCAGCGCGCCCAGGTTAGCGGACAGGAAGCTCAACCCCGCAACCCAGGCAGTCATTTCGCGCCCTGCCATGAAAAAATCTTCACCCGTGTTGGCTTGACTTTTCAGGTAAAAACCGATGGCGAGGACAAGCACGAAGTAAAAAGCAATAATCACCACATCGATGGCAGACAAATGCACGAGTCTGGTGGTTTCAAACAACGTGCTTGCCATCATTGGCGATTCCTCAATTGCCCGGGATAGGCGGGCTGCCGGAGAGTTCCCTCAAGAATGGTTGCCGCATGGGTCTCGTAGACAAACTTTAATTTCCGAACTGACTTGGTATTCCAAATCAGAAGCATATGGCGGTACAGCGTATATGTTTTCGGCGAGAAACGTCAATTTCCGCGATCGGCGGCTCAGGAACAGATGAACGCTCTTGGCGCAAACTAATGCGACCGGTTCAGGGGACGGCTGGATGGGATGTGATCGGTCACAAGCGGTCGTGGGCCTCTGGCGACGTTTCCGACAGAGGCAACCGTACTTGAAAGCGGGTATCGCCGGGTTTGGAACTGACCTGAATATTTCCGCGGTGCTTTCTTACAATCCGTTGCACGGTGTCGAGACCCAACCCAGTTCCCTCCCCAACCGCCTTCGTGGTGAAGAAAGGTTCGAAGATGTGCGCCTTGATTTCGGGAGAGATGCCGGGTCCGTTGTCCCCGATCTCAACCACGACACACCCGTCCTCGCGGAACGTTCGCACTCGAAGTTCGCCCTTCCCTGCCATTGCGTCAATCGCGTTATCAATCAAATTGGTCCAGATCTGGTTTAGTTCGCTCCCAAATGAGTTCACTAGAAATGGAATACGCTGATAATCGCGCTGCACTGCCACACCCCGCTTGAGCTTGTGGTTCAAAATAGTCAGGGTCGTTTCGAGGCTCTTCACGATGTCAACGTTCTGCACCGGCGCCTGGTCCATGTAGGTGTACTCTTTAATTGCGCCAACCAGATCCGAGATGCGCGATGCGCTGCTCTCGATTTCATTTAATAGATTCGCAATCTCAACTGATGCTGCGATCCTCACCAGGGCAGCCCGCGCGGTTTGCGCATCCAGGATTGCGAATAATGATTCCAGCATTTCCGGATTCACGCTTTTGCGCGCCAAGTCAACCGCCAGTTGCCACAAGTCATTCTGTCCATGACTGCGGAGCAACGAATCGAGTTGCTCTTCCAAGTCGCTGAGGGCAAGCGCATCCGGCGGAGGCTCATTCCGCTGGATAAAAAAGCTTTCCAGTTTCTCGATCTCCGCTTTTTGCGCCGGAGTGAGCTCACGCCTACCCAGTTCGAGACTAGCGTTCCTTATCTTCTTTATTACGTCGCGCAATTGACTTGCGGCACGCTTCGCGGCCGATGCTGGATTGTTCAGTTCATGGGCCAGCCCGGCGGAAAGCTTACCCAACCCGGCCAGCCGCTCGCGTTGTTGTTCTATTCGCGTCGTTTCACGGATCCGGTCGGACATCAGCCCGACCAGCCGCTGAGTCAATTCCGGCATCTTGTGAATCAGATCGGGAAAAGACGAGGAGGGAAATCGTAGAGCTCGCGTGTCTGCCTCGGCTCGCAAGCTTACTTTGAATTGCTTCATCCTCGAAAACGGCAGTAAACCAGTAACGTCACCGGGGCCAATGTCAAAGGTAACGATGTCGCCCGCGAACTCGCCGCGGGCCTGAAGATGACCTTCAAGGATTACAAACATTGCATCGGCGGGATCGCCCTGGCGCGAGTAGGTGGCCCCCGCTTTTAGAGCGAGCTCTTGCGAATTGCCGACGAACCACTCGATCTGCTCGTCTGGCAAATCCGCGAAGATCGGGAATCGAATCAGCTCTGCTTTATCGATCATTTAGACCTTGCTCAAATACTGATGGATGAATTGCACCGCGACCGATCCCTCTCCAACTCCCGAAGCTACCCGCTTTACCGAGCCGTGCCGCACGTCACCCACCGCGAAAAGGCCGGGAACGTTGGTCTCGAGCAAAAAAGGATCCCGATCGGGTGTCCAACCTTTTGGACGTTGCCCATCTCGCATAAGATCGGGGCCAGTCAGAATAAATCCGCGGTCATCTCGCCCAACCATACCCGCCAGCCAATCGGTGCGCGGCATCGCTCCAATAAAAATAAACATAGAACTCGCCGGCACGCGCTCGATTTTGTTGGTGTCCGTACACAGCACCGAAACTTCTTCCAGGTGGGTATCGCCATGCGCCTCCGCGACGGTGGCGCGGGCCCACAACGAGATGTTGGGAGTGTCTCTAATCTGATCGATCAGATATTGCGACATGGTGCTGGCCAGTGACTCTCCGCGCACCAAAATCACCACTCGTTCTGCGTAGCGCGCAAAGTTCATGGCCGCCTGTCCGGCTGAATTCGCGCCGCCCACAACATAGACGGTCTCACCCTTGCAGGAAAGAGCCTCGGTTGCGCCACCGCCGTAATAAATTCCCGCGCCCTGCAGGCGGTCGATACCGGGAGCGTCGAGCCTTCGCCATTGCACCCCGCTCGCGATCATCAGGGCATGGCAGGAGATCTCACTGCCATCCGCCAGCTTGATAATCCGGTAGGAGCCTTCTGTTCGAACTCCGACGGCTTCTTGCGGGGACAAAATTTCCACGCCAAACCGTTGCGCTTGCACCACCGCCCGCCGCGCCAAATCGCCGCCACTGAGACCCATCGGAAATCCAAGATAATTTTCAATTCTCGAACTCATTCCGGCCTGGCCGCCCGGAGCTTCGCGCTCAATCATGACGGTGTGCAAGCCTTCCGAAGCACCGTACACCGCGGCCGCGAGTCCAGCCGGCCCACCACCCACAATCGCCAAGTCGTAGAAGTCGGTCTGAGCGCGCGTGCGCAGGCCCACCTTTTGTGCGACATCCGCCGGTATGCTTTCCAGAAGCTTGGTCCCGTCGGGAAAGAGAACCACCGGAAGTTGGGCCACTTCGGGCCCTAGCGCCTCCACCAGGCGCTTTGTTTCCGGGTCGTTGGCGGACAACTCAACGTCGATCCACTGGTAAGGAACATGGTTTCGCGCCAGAAAATCCCGCAACTCGTACGACCGCGGCGACCAGCGAGTACCCAACACGCGGATCCCGTCGAAGGCAGGACGATACGACGCCTGCCAATCATCCAGCAGGTCGTCCAACTGCGGATACAAGTGTTCCGCCGGCGGATCCCACGGTTTCAGAAAGAAATAATTGATATTCGCCTGGTTGATCGCATTGATTGCGGCGTTCGTGTCGGCATAGGCGGTCAGCAACGCGCGCTTTGCCTCTGGAAAAATGTTCATTCCCTCCTGCAGAAATTCAACGCCGTCCATCCCCGGCATCCTTTGATCTGCCAGCAGCAAGGCCACGCTGTCATTGCGGACTTTCAATTGCTTCAAGAGATCGAGCGCGCGCCCCGGAGAATCGCTTCCAATCACTCGGTAATCAGCCCCGTAGTGCGATCGCAAATCGCGCTCAATCGCCCGCAGAACATCGGAATCGTCATCGACACTTAACAATATTGGTTTCGCCATGATCGCTTAAGGTTTTCGTGGTTAGATGTTTGCGGCTCCCCGAAGTCGCGTTTTGTGCCCTATAAAACGGCGTGTCGCGTTCTCCGTGCAGCTTTTGGCCTCATACATTGATTGTGGCAACACCCAAGAGATTCTTGCAGGGCGTCATGCGAACTGGCTAGTTCCGGGCTAAGAGCTTTTCCAGAGCAGCCTTCAAAGAGTCGAAGGCACGCTTCTGGTAGGGATCTGCGTCCATCCGAGCAAACACGGGTGTGATCGTCTGGAGATTAGCGTTCGCTGCGTCGTACTGGTGGCGGCGAAAAGCGATCTCGGCCTGGGAAAGAATTACGCCGGCCCCCCAGTTGGAATCGCCCGAGAGCTGCGCGACTGCGGGACTATCGATCTGCTGCAGCAAGGTGGCGGCTTCGTCTAATTTATCCAAAGCGATCAGGCAAGTCGCTAAGCTGTAAGCGGCGCCTCCGGTGAGTCCTGCGCGCGGTCCGAATGCTTTAACCGACTCCTCATAGGACTGGCGGGCATTCGCTTCACCTTCGCGATAGTGGCCACCGCGACACTGCGCCAGAGAACCATCCGCCAGCGTCGCTACCGCAAAGAAGGATAAGGGTCCCTGCTTGCGAACCGCGATTTCGTGAATGGCCAAATCGTCGCGAATCGCATCGTCCCAACGCTCCAGACTGCCTTCCGACTGTGCCCTCGTGGTCAGCAACTGCATGGTGAGTTCGTGATCCGGGCCCAGCCGCGACATAAACTCCGGATAGATGGCGTTCGCTTCTTGAACTGCCTCCGCATGTTTGTTCTGGATCATTAATGCCTGCGCCAGGTTCAGGCGGACGCGCAGCACTTGGGGACTATCCGCGCCGGACACTCGCGTGAACGCCGTAATAAGGTCGCGAAATGTCTGCTCCGCCTTTGCCCCCTCTCCCAAACGGATGTAAGAAAAGCCCAGCCTCTGTTTGAAGGTCAGGCGTGCGGTTTCGTCGAATTCGGGAAGACGCTCGGCTGCATTCACCGCCGTCTGGAAGTTTTCTGCCGCCGCCTTCGCGTCGTTTCCGATCAGTGCAATCATGCCTTGCGCCGAAGCTAGCCACACGGGGAGATCGGGCCGCGTGTGCTGGAGTTTTGGAATGAGAATTTTTTGCCGTTCGAGAATCGACTTAGCCAGCGCTAGCGAATCTTTTTCATAACTCCGTGCTTCCATCCCGCTTCGCTGCAACTGGACAACAATGGCATCTTGCGACAATGCGCCATCCACTTGACGAAAGAGAGCGGCGGCGCGGTCATATTCCTGCCGGGCATCGGGATAGTCCGTCCGGCTGTCAAAAGCTCTGGCAATCGTTTGGTGAAGACGCGCGGCAATCAATGGCTCATCCGTAAATTTCCGGTCGATGCCGGGCGAGGCTTGCCTG
Source organism: uncultured Acidobacteriaceae bacterium (assembly GCA_963818935.1). GTDB lineage: Bacteria > Acidobacteriota > Terriglobia > Terriglobales > Acidobacteriaceae > Sulfotelmatobacter. Next base: position 109,423 of record CAWFUK010000005.1, on the reverse strand, counting down.
ATTGCATCCATCAGCGACTCGCCTGATTTACCACTGGAAAAAGGATTCGCGCGACCCAACAGATCGTCGGAAAGAAAGTGGCTAATGGAGCTTGCAATTGCGGTCTGGCGATCGGCCATGTCGCGTGCGTGACTCGCCCTCTGGTAAAGAGCAAAGCTGATAGCAAGTCCAGCTGCCAGTGCGACCACCGCGGAGGCAACCCAGGGACGGCGTGCGCGGGTCTCAGCCAACTTACGTTCGGCAATTTGGACGCTGCGTCTGGCGCTGTCCAGTTCGTCACGTTTAATCCGGCGTTGCTCCAGAGTGAGCAGGCGCTCGACTAACTCAGCCGCGCCGGCGATCCTCCTGGCCGGATCACCGCAGGCTGCATCGGCAATGTCTTCACGCAACAAGGGATCTTGAATCTCCGCTTCCCATCCGGGAGCCAGCGGCTTACGGAAATCGCCAATGGCCAATTGGTAGAGGATGACGCCGAGAGCGTAAACGTCAGCACTGGCGCTGGAGCATTGCCCGGCCAGAACTTCGGGAGCCAAATACATCAGGGTGCCGGTGAGAAGCTGCGATTGCGAAGACACAGTTTGAGTAAAGCCCAGATTCGTAATTCCCAAGGCATGAAGCCGCGATGGATCGAACAAAGAAGCGCTGCCGAAATCCGCGAGTTTGACCTGCCATGATCCCTGACTGCCGGGTACGATCAGAATGTTGGCGGGCTTCAGGTCCTTGTGAAGCACTCCGAGGCCGTGCGCTGCCGCGACCACCTTGGCGACATCGACCAATAATTGCAGCCGTATGGCAGGGGAGATCTTAGCCAAGCCTTCCTGGGCCTCGGCCCACTCGGCGAGGTTCGGTCCGGAATATTCGCTCTCGAGAAAGAAGGGCGGATCTTCGAAATTCCACTCCAGGATGCGGACGAACTCCGGTTTGTCTCCCAGGGATTCCCGTAGAAAGCGAGAGACGGTGATCTCCCGCTTCAAGCCTTTCAGCCGCGCTCCATCCGAGGCGAACTTGAACACCCGCTGCTCGCGGGTCTTGGGGTTTTCAGCCAACCAGACTTCGCTCGACCCTGAGATTTCCATGGGGCGGGTGAGCCGCCACTGCTCCCGTCGCGGAACTGAATCCCCCGCTTTGAATCCAAGGTCCGGAGGCGCGCCCGCTGCAACTATTCTGCAATGGACGGGAACGGCCAGCCGGTAGCCGACACGAGGGACGGTCACAATGGTGGGTTGGTCTTCATCCCCCATCGCCTTGCGCAGCTTCGAAACCGCCGTGGCCAACGATCCGTCTACCACGAGGACGTCGGGCCACACCGCCTCCAGTAATTCTTCCTTGGTGACGACTTCCCCGGCATGAAGCAGAAGCTGGAGGAGGATCTCGAGGGGCTTCGACTCGAGGTCAACGGGCTTGCCTCTAAAACGCAACTCCCGGCCGAGTTCGTCGAATTCGTAGTCGGCGAAGCGCCAGAGGCGTCCCGAAGTGTGTGCAGCTTGCGCACTGGGGTCGTGGTTCATAGGGCCAGCCATCCTTTAGAAATCTTAAGAAATTCGTAAGGACTAATAAGGAGGCGATGATGTAGGTTGCCATCCCGACGGCTACTGGTAGGCCGTTTGGCCGCTTGACATTGTGCCACGAACGGGTTCGGTTAGCACGAAATTTCTCTCCAGGAGTCTGCCATGCGCCCTGCGTCCTCTCGCCAAGTCATTCTGTCGATTACGGTTACTTGTCTACTTGGAGTCCTTTTCGGAGTCAACGGTGTGGCCTCGGGGCAAGCAGCAGCCGGCTCAAAGCGCAGGCTCTCGCAGCAGGCGGCGAATCCGCTTCCCGTCACGAGCGGGGCCTCGGCTGCAATGGCGGAGGCCAGTGCGACGCACAAAGCGCCGCCACTAACTGCCGATTCGTGGACGGGTGCGAGCGGCGGGAGCTGGAACACCTCCAGCAACTGGAACAACGGCGTGCCAACCAGTTCCGATGCGGTGACCATTGGGACCGCATCGACGACGGTGGACCTCAATACCGGTGCCGCAGGCGCGGCTGGATCCCTCACCCTCGACACTGGGGACACCCTGGATGTCTACGGCGGTGAAACGCTGACCGACAGCGGCGCACTTACCAATTCAGGGACGTTGAACGTCGGAACCACTTCCGGCGGCGGTGGAAATGTAACTATCACGGGCGCCACCACCAACACCGGGACCATCGCAGTAAGCAATGGCAGCACGCTTACCGTCGATGGCAACATCTCCGGGGACGGGACGCTTAGCCTCAACTCCTCAGGAAGCGGAACCACCCTGCTGCTGGGCGGCAATGTCACCCTGAGCGGAGGCACGCTCACCCTGTCCAATAACACCCAGAACTACATCCATGGTTCGAATTCGCTCGACCAACTTACGAATCAGGAGACGATTCAGGGAGCCGGCCAACTGGGCAATGGCGAAATGGCTTTGGTGAATAGCGGGACGATCGACGCCAACGCCTCGGACGGCCTGACCATTAGCGCGAACGATGGCTTCACCAACACAGGCACGGTGGAAGCGACAGGCGGAAATACGCTCACTCTGCTGAACATGGGATCGGTGAATAACACTGGAGGAACAATCTCGGCCAACGCCAGCACCGTCGTAGTGAATAGCTCGAACATTCAGGGCGGAAATGTCACTTTGACCGGTGCGGCCACGTTGCAGCTTTACAACAGCTCGATTACCGGAGGAACCATCACCAACAGCGCCACGGGGACGATCGAGACCACGGGATACACGAACGTGCTCGGCGGAACGATCAACAACTCGGCGGGCGGGTTAATCAATGTTGAAAACAACACGAACCTGGCGCTTCAGGGCGGCACCTATAACCAACTGGGCGCAGTGCAACTGAACTCGATCGGAAACGGGACTGGTTTGATCCTGTATGGCAACGTCACGCTGAGCGGAGGATCAGTGACGCTGTCGAACAATGCGCAGAACTACATCTATGGGCAGTCATCGAACGACACGCTCACCAATCAGGAGACGATTTCCGGCGGGGGAACCATCGGAAACAATTCGATGACGCTGGTGAACTCGGGGACGATCAATGCGAACGGTTCGGCGGGGATGACAATCAATGCCAACGGCGGCTTGACTAACACCGGGACAGTGGAAGCGACGAATGGGTCGACGCTGTCTCTCAGCGGCATGACGATCTACGACAGCGGGGGCAAGATCAACGCTGATACCGGGACGATCGACGTGACGAACTCGACGATCGACAGCGGGACCATCACCCTGACTGGCGCGTCGACGTTGAATCTGTACAACTCGACGATTCACCAGGGCGCCACCATCACCAACAGCGCCACTGGAACGATCGCGACGACGGGATACACCAACTACCTCAGCGGGACCATTAACAACTCGGCGGGAGGATTAATCGACATCGAAAATGCCACGGCCCTGGCGTTGAACGGGGGTACGTACAGCCAGTTGGGGGCAGTGCAGTTGAACTCGGTGGGCAACGGGACGAGCCTGATTTTGGAAGGGGATGTCACGTTGACGGGCGGCACCATCACGCTTTCAAACAACTCCCAGAACTACATCTACGGGGCGGCCGGCACAGACACGCTCACCAACCAGGAGACCATCAGCGGATCAGGCGACATTGGGAACAACTCGATGACGCTAGTGAACTCGGGGACGATTAATGCCGACGGGTCGGCGGGAATGACGATTAATCCCAACGGCCACGTGACCAACACAGGCACGATCGAAGCGACCAACGGAGCGGCGCTGACGCTCTCGGGGATCACGGTTTACAATTCCGGCGGCACAATCAGCGCCAATACCGGGACGATCGACGTGACGAACTCGACGATCGACAGCGGGACCATCACCCTGACTGGCGCGTCGACGTTGAATCTGTACAACTCGACGATTCACCAGGGCGCCACCATCACCAACAGCGCCACTGGAACGATCGCGACGACGGGATACACCAACTACCTCAGCGGGACCATTAACAACTCGGCGGGAGGATTAATCGACATCGAAAATGCCACGGCCCTGGCGTTGAACGGGGGTACGTACAGCCAGTTGGGGGCAGTGCAGTTGAACTCGGTGGGCAACGGGACGAGCCTGATTTTGGAAGGGGATGTCACGTTGACGGGCGGCACCATCACGCTTTCAAACAACTCCCAGAACTACATCTACGGGGCGGCCGGCACAGACACGCTCACCAACCAGGAGACCATCAGCGGATCAGGCGACATTGGGAACAACTCGATGACGCTAGTGAACTCGGGGACGATTAATGCCGACGGGTCGGCGGGAATGACGATTAATCCCAACGGCCACGTGACCAACACAGGCACGATCGAAGCGACGGGAGGGGCGACGCTGACCTTCAGCGGAGTCGGCATGGCCAATGCGGGTGGAACGATCAGCGCCAACACGGGGACGATTGACGTGACCAACTCGACGATCAACGGTGGAACGATCACCCTGACCGGGGCGTCGACGTTAAATCTGTACAATTCGACGATTCACAACGGGAGCACCATCACCAACAGCGCCACCGGAACGATCGCGACCACAGGCTATACGAATGTTTTGGGCGGGACGATTAATAATTCGGCTGGGGGGCTGATTGAAGTTAATAACAGCACGAGTTTGGCGCTCGAGGGCGGGACGTACTCGCAGTTGGGCGCAGTGCAATTGAACTCGACCGGAAACGGCACGAATTTGATCATCGATGGAAATGTGACGCTGAGCGGCGGCACGATCACAATGTCGAACAACACGCAGAACTACATCCTGGGCCAGGTTTCGACCGACGTTCTGACCAATCAAGAGACGATTCAGGGAGCCGGCCAGATTGGCAATGGCGGCATGGGCCTGGTGAATACCGGCACCATCAACGCCAACGCTAGTGGCAACATTGTGATCAACGTCAGCAACATGGGCCTCAACAATACCGGCGGCACGCTCGAGGCCAACGGCGCCACCCTGACGATTGAAGGGCCCGGCGTCACCTTCCTCACCAATGACAATCAGAGCACGGGCACGCTGACCGGCGGTACTTATATTGCCAACGGCGCAAACCTTGAGTGGAACGCCGGCTCGAACAACATTACTACGCTGGCCGCCAACGTGACCGAAGAAGGCGGAGGCGAGCTCTACAACACCTGCACCAGCTCCGGATGCAACAGCAACATGCTGGCGGGCCTGACCAGCATCACCTCGGCCGGATCGCTGACCCTTGGCGGTTCAACTTTCACCGATGCGGGAGCCTTCAGCAACGCCGGCTCGCTGACACTACTCTCCGGTGAAAGCTTCACCGTGGGTTCGCTCACGCAGATCAGCGGCGGATCCTTGACCGCTGGCACCTATGTGCTCGATGCCAATCTAAATCTCTCAGGCACCGCGCAGACCATCACTACCAACGCCGCCAACCTGACTCTGGCCGGCGGCACCATCGAGAATACCTCCAACAGCACCAATGCCCTGGCCAGCCTCGCCACCAACACCGGCAAGCTCACCATCGCCGGGACCAGCAACAATGTTTCGACCTCCGCCTCCAGCTTCAGCAACACCGGCACCCTCACCCTCAATGCCGGCGATAGCCTTACTGCAGCCAAGCTAACCCAAATCAGCGGCACCACACTTTCCGGCGGCACATTCGTGCTGGCTGGCAATCTCGATCTGACCACCGCCGGCATCAGCGTCACCACCAACTCTTCCACCCTGACGCTCGAAGGCGGCACCATCAATTCCAACGGCGTCAACGCGCTCAGCGGCCTCACTTCCAGCACCAAGAGCCTCACTCTCGCCGACAACGCCAACCTGACCACGGGAACCTCCAGCAACTTTACGAACACAGGCACAATGACGGTGAACAGCGGCAGCAAGTTGACCGTCGGCGGCACAGGTCACAACTACAATCAAACTGCGGGAACCACCACGGTAGATGGAACATTGACGGCCACTGCGCTGAACGCCACCGGCGGTACGGTTACCGGAGCCGGCACCATCACGGCTAACACCTCAGTGGGAAATGCCAGCGGAACCGCAACGACTCTCAACGTGGGCGACACTGGCAAGGCCGGGCTGCTTACCATCACTGGAACGTACACCCAGTTGGCTACCGGCAACATGACCGGCACCATCAACGGAACCACCGCCGGCTCCGGTTTCAGTCAGCTCAAGGTAAGCGGAGTTGCAACGTTGGCAGGGACGATCAGCTTCACCGTAACAAGTTCGTTTCAGAAAAGTTTGACCCTGGGCGAGACCTTCACCGTGCTGACCGCCAGCAGCGTCACGGGAACGTTCTCCAACACGACCATCGCCATCAATTCGACCTATCAGTTCGACGTGAGCTATACCTCGACGGGTGTGGTTCTGACGGTGGCCTCGGCGACGCCGTCGGCTCCGAACTCGACCAATACGGTTCAACAGTCGGTGCTGGTGGGTAGGAACCACAATCGAGTCAACAACCTGCGGAATCGTTTTACCGGCGTGGGCACGATCGCCGGTCCGGTTCGCGGCAGCCACTGGGAGTATGAACACTTCAACCCCAGTCCGATTCTGCTGGGCGGGCAGCGCAATAGCTGGGAGCATGTGCCGGCGATCCAGGGAAATCCCAAGCTGCCGGTCATGACGAATGTGGCGAACTGGGTTGGTTCTCGATCGACTCTTTCCAATCCTTGGGTAGGAGACGTTCGAGCGATTGGCCCGCAATCCCCGACCGCTGGTTGGGGCAACTCGAACGTTCGCCGACCGGTTCGCATTATGCAACCCGTTCTCCCACGCATCCGGTAGGAGAGCGATTTGATCACGAGTCCTGTAGAGGGCACGACTTCCTGGTCGTGCCCTATTTTTTAATCTGCGACTTTCAGGCGTGGCGGGTTCGTTTTGCTTATAATTTGGCGTCGAGGCCTTTGTCGTTGGGCAAAGCTGTAAGTGAAGTGGTTATCCAGAGCCTGCCGATCTGAAGGTTATGCTGAGTCACAGCAGGCTTGGACAGCTGAGTTGAACAAACCGTTCATCAATTTAACATGAACATTTCAATTCGGATTGCAGTCGCTGTGCTGCTGCTAGCATCCCTTATGTCTGCACGAGACCGATCCCACGCGCGCTCGATGGTCGTCACACGCTACGGCATTGTGGCGACCAGCCATGTACAGGCCTCGGTGGCAGGGATGCAAATTCTGACGCGCGGAGGCTCCGCCGTGGATGCGGCGATTGCCGCCAATGCAGTCCTCGGGGTCACGGAACCCATGATGGACGGCATGGGCGGCGATCTGTTTGCGATTTACTGGGAGGCGAAGACCGGCAAGCTCTACGGACTAAATGCCAGCGGGTGGGCTCCGCAGGGCCTCACCATTGAGCATTTGAAGGAGAAAGGCGCGAACTCCATGCCACTGGCAGGAATTGACTCCGTCACCGTGCCCGGGGCCGTGGCAGGCTGGCAAGCCCTGCACGCTCGCTTTGGACATTTGCCGTGGAAGGATCTTTTTCAGCCTGCGATTTCCTATGCTGACGATGGCTATGCGGTTCCTGAAATCATCGCGTCCTACTGGAAGGATTCCGCGGAATGGATCGCGAAAGATCCGGAGGGCCGGAGGGTTTATTTGCACGATGGTAAGCCTCCGGCCGTAGGACAAATATTCCAGAATCACGATCTGGCGACGGCCTTGCAGCTGGTGGCACAGGATGGAGCCGATGCGTTTTATAAACGCGAGATTGCGCGCGCGATTTTGAGCACGTCGCAGAATCTTGGCGGAATGATGTCGGCGGATGATCTGGCGAAGTTTTCGCCAGAATGGGTCGAGCCGATTTCGACCACGTATCGCGACTGGACCGTCTACGAACTTCCTCCCAATGGACAAGGGATGGCGGCACTCGAGATGCTGAACATTATGGAGACTTCTCCGGCGTCGCCAGACGGGCCGCTTAGCGCCACCGAGTTGCATAAGAAAATCGAAGCCATGAAGCTGGCTTATGCCGATTTGGAGCGCTACAACGGCGATCCGCGTTTTGCGAGTGTTCCGGTGCAAGGAATGCTGTCGAAAGAATATGCCCGGCAGCGCGCCAAACTGATCGATCCACGGAGAGCAAATTGTGAAGTCGCGAACGGCACTCCACCCACCAGTGACACGACTTATCTCTCGGTGGTCGATCGTGAGGGGAATATCGTCTCGCTGATTCAGAGTAACTATGAAGCATTCGGATCGGGCATTGTGGTGCGCGGAATGGGTTTTGTGCTGCAAGACCGTGGTGCGTTATTTTCTCTCGATCCTGCCTCTCCTAATGCGCTTGCGCCCCGCAAGCGGCCCTTCCACACGATCATTCCCGCTTTTATGGAGCGCGGAGAGCAACACATCGGCTTTGGCATCATGGGCGGGGCAAACCAGCCGCTGGCGCACGCACAATTCGTTTCCAATGTGGTCGACTACGGCATGAACATTCAGGAGGCCATGGAGAACGCCCGCTTCACGGTCAGTCCACAACGCGGCTGCAACATCGTGATCGAGTCGCGGGTGACGCCGGAAGTGCGGCAGAAACTTTCCGCGATGGGGCATCAACTCGACGTGCGGCGTGAATACACAACCGCCATGGGTCGAGGACAAGCCGTCCTGCACGACTCGAAGGCCAAGGTAAACTACGGAGCATCGGATGCGCGCGCCGATGGGGCTGCTGTCCCAGAACCTCCGCCGAGCCGGTGATAGAGTGTTTATTCAAAATGGCATAGGGCGGAGGAAGTTTCGAGATGCGGCTCATTCGCTTCGGACCACCACACAAAGAGAAACCCGGGATTGTCTCATCATCCGGACCGCGCTTGGATCTGTCTGCGTATTTTCACGATTGGGACGCGGGGTTCTTCGAGAGCGGTGGAGTGCAGCAACTTCGCTCGCTGCTAGAAAGCAAGAATGATTCCGCATTCCCGCGAGTTCCGGATGAGGAGAGGTGGGGTTCTCCCATCGCTCGGCCAGGAAAAGTGATCTGCATCGGATTGAATTTCTCAGATCATGCCCGGGAAGCGGGCATGCCTATACCTTCAGAGCCGGTCGTCTTCATGAAGGCTTCGAATACTGTCGTCGGCCCCTTTGACCCTGTGCTCATCCCTCGATCGAGTAAGAAGACAGACTGGGAGGTCGAACTCGGAGCCGTGATTGGAAAAACCGCACGTTACCTGGCTACTGCGGAGGACGCGGCGTCGCGTATTGCCGGATACTGCATCTCTCACGACGTCTCCGAGCGGGAATTCCAACTCGAGCGAGGCGGTCAATGGACCAAGGGAAAAAGTTGCGACAACTTCAATCCTCTTGGCCCCTGGCTCGCGACCACCGACGAGGTCGACCCGCAGTCCTTGGCGATGGAGCTTCGAGTAAATGGCGTGATCCGCCAGAGGGGCAACACTCGCACTATGATTTTCGGAGTGAAGGAACTGGTGAGGTATCTCTCTCAATTCATGACCTTGGAGCCCGGCGACTTGATCTCCACAGGCACGCCTCCCGGAGTCGGTTTGGGCATGAAGCCTCCGCAGTACCTTAAGGTCGGCGATACGGTTGAGCTGAAGATCGAAGGTCTGGGAGAACAGCGACAGATCTGCGCTGGGGGTTAGGAGTTATGCGCGGAAGCAGCGTCAGCGTAGTGACAGCCAGTCCAGTGATCTCGGGTGTCCAAAGGTCGTCTTTGTCGTTCAGTCTCCGCCGGTGAGCGCGAAACAGCTTAGTCAGTCCGGCCAAAAAATGCCAACGGCAATTCCCTATCCGAGATCAGCCCACAGTACTCGGGCAAAGTTTGAAACCTAGAGAAGGCAATTATTGGGCCCCGAAAAAGTCTTCCACGACCCGCAAGTCGGTAGTTTTCTTATAATTCGGCAAGCTCTCAATAAAGACGCGGCCGTATTGTTTTTTCAGAATGCGATTGTCCAGTAGGACCAGCAACCCGCGGTCGTGCAGGGAGCGAATGAGACGCCCAAAACCCTGTTTCAGTGTGATCACAGCCGCCGGGACCTGATACTCAAAAAATGCGTTGCCGCCGTCGGCATCGATCGCCTTCACTCGCGCGGCGACGACCGGATCGCTAGGCACGGCAAATGGCAGACGGTCGATGATGACACAACTCAGTTGCTCGCCTTGCACGTCGACGCCCTGCCAGAAGGAAGAGGTTGCCAACAAAACAGCGTTCGGCGTTAGCCGGAACTCCTCCAGCAGCGCGCTCTTCGGCGCATCGCCCTGGCGCAGCATGGGAAATGCCAACTCGCCCAGCAGCCGCTGGTAGATGTCGTTCATCTGCGCATAGCTAGTGAAAAGCACAAACGCTCGCCCGCGCGTAATCTCCAGCAGTTGGCGAATCCGCTGCGCCGCTACCGCTGTAAACTGCGGAGCGCGCGCATCCGGCAGATCCGGAGGCACATAAAACAACGCCTGACTCTCGTAGTCGAAGTGCGAAGGCAGCACCGTCTCGCGCGCGTGCTCCAGCCCCAACCGTTGCCGAATGTACTCAAACCCTCCGCCGACCGCCAGCGTCGCCGATGTGAGGACTGCGCACTCCAGCTTCGACCACAGGCACTCGCGCAAAATGGGACCAACATCGATCGGCGTAGCCTGAAGGAAAACGTTTTGGCGACTGCCTTGATTCTTCTCTTCCTGCCTGCGCGGCGAATATCGCCCGCCCCGCCGCTCAATCCAGAACACCGTATTCCGATCCTCCGACTCCATAGCAAAGGCCAGTTGCACCTGCAGTTCCTGTGCCCGCCGCACGAAGCCGAAAACTTCTTCTGGCTTTTGCGGCAAGCCTTCCATTTCGCCGACGAGCCGTGTTAAAGCCTGGTTCAGCGCGAGAAACTCGTCCCCATTTTCTTCCAGAAATTCGCGCCGCGTCTCAAACGCGAATCGCCCCTCGCCCGGCGGCAAAAGCGAAAAAAAGAATTGCGACTTTTCCCGCAAACTTCCCAGGGCTCCCGAGAGTGAGGCCGACATCATGTGGTTATGCTGAAGCGAACCTTCCACGTCGCGCGCCAGATCCTCCACGCGCAGGTTGCTCACCGAAATTCCAAAGTAATTTCCCGCCACATCTTCTAACTCATGCGCTTCATCAAAAATTACTGCCGCCGCTTCCGGCAGAATGCCCGCATCCGGCGCGCCCTCCGCCTGAAGCTTGATCGCGAGATCGGCGAAGAACAGATGATGGTTCACGATGATGATGTCACTCTCCATGCCGCGCCGCCGCATCTCCGTGATGAAGCATCGTTCAAATTCTTTGCACTTCTGGCCAGTGCAAGCCTCCGCGCGCGCGTCGAGCTTGTGCCAAAGCGCGCTTGCCTCGGGCAATTCGGCCAACTCCGCGCGGTCTCCAGTCGAAGTCGCCTTCTCCCACGCAGAAATCGCGCGATACTGCTCGATCTCCTCCAACCCAATCAGCACCGGCTGATCGGTAAGGTCATAAAGTTTCTTGCGGCACAAATAATTATTGCGCCCCTTCATGTAGCAAACCGAAAGCTGCCCATGTGCCGCCTCACCGCTGTCCGCTTCGCCAAACAGCGCCCGCTCCAGAAATGGAATGTCTTTATAAAAAAGCTGCTCCTGAAGATTCTTCGTCCCGGTCGAAATAATGACGCGTTTGCCCGATCGAATCACGGGGACCAGATAGGCCAGTGTTTTCCCCGTGCCCGTACCCGCTTCCACAATCAAGTGCCGTTTTTCTTCCAGCGCTTGCTCGACCGCTTGCGCCATCTGCAATTGTCCACGCCGAAATTCATACGCCGGATGCGTGCGCGCCAGCACTCCCCCTGGAGCAAAGAATTCATACAGTGACGCGTCTTTCCCCGAAGATGAAGGGCGCGGCGTGGCAGGAGACACGGGTTGAGAACCTAAAACCATGGGAGTCTCTATAATAGAGCTTCTTCGAGCCACAGTAAGAATAAGGCGAGCGGACGACGGCGTCCGCCGCTACGCGACTTCATTTTGACCCAGCCCACCTACAACTCGACCAGCACCCTCGCCACCACCGCAGCCGGCATTCCTACCATCGCCATCGTCGGCCGCCCCAACGTCGGCAAGTCCACGCTCTTCAACCGCATCGTCGGATCGCGCCGCGCCATCGTCGGAGACGAGCCCGGCATCACCCGCGACCGCCTCTACGGCGACGCCGAGTGGCGCAACCGCCGCATCCGCATCATCGACACCGGTGGGATCATTCCTGAGGACAAAGATTTCATTCCTTCCGAAATCTTCCGTCAGGCACGCGTTGCTTTCGATGAAGCCGCCGCCATCATCATGGTTGTCGACGGCCGCTCTGAAGTTGCCGCCCCAGATCTCGAACTCGTCCGCCTGCTGCGCAAAACCGGGCGTCCACTCTTTCTGGCAGTGAATAAGGCCGACAGCGAGAAGCAATCGCACCTGGTCGATGAATTTCATCGCCTCGGCATTAAGCAGATGTTTCCGATCTCGGCCGAGCACGGCCGCGGCATCGATGATCTGCTGGACGCAGTGCTGGTGGTCCTGCCGCCCCAACAAGAAACCGACGACCGGGCGCACGACGCCATCGCGGAGGCCAACGATCAGCCACCAGCGACCGGCGGTGACGATCCTGAGCCCGAGCAAGTCTACGAAACCAAAGTCGCCATCATCGGCCATCCCAACGTTGGCAAGTCCACGCTGCTGAACCGTCTGACGGAATCTGACCGCGCGATTGTCTCACCCATCCCCGGCACCACGCGCGATGCGGTCGACGAAGTCATCGAACGAGACGGACGCCGCTTTCGCTTCATCGATACCGCCGGCATTCGCCGCAAAGGTAAGACGCACTTGATGGCCGAAAAACTTTCGGTCGTGATGGCGCGCAAGCATCTTGAGGCCGCGGACATCGCGCTGCTCGTCATCGATGCCACCGAAGGCGTCAGCCAGCTCGACGCCGCCATCGCCGGCTACGCCCACGAGAGCGGCCGCTCGATGATCATCGTGGTGAATAAATGGGATCTCGTGACCGACGGTGCGCAAAAGCCGGGACGCCCCTCGAAAGCCATGCGCATGCGCGAAAGCAAACGTCCCGGCGATCGTGAAGCTTATGAAGAGCGCCTGCGCTACGATCTCAAATTCCTGAACTACGCCCCCATCCTCTTCATTTCAGCCAACACCGGCAAAGGTACTGAGAACATTTTCCCGCTACTCGAACAGGTCGCAACCGAGCGCCGCAAGCGCATTCCCACCTCGGCCATAAACCGCTTCATCGAAACCGTGGATTTCGAGCGTGCCTCCGTCCCCATGCGCTCGCGCTTCAAAATTCTCTACATGACGCAAGCCTCGGTGGCCCCGCCCACATTCGTCCTCTTCACCAACCGCGCCACCACCAAACTGCACTTCTCTTATCAGCGCTTCCTTGAGAATCAGATCCGGAAAGCTTTCGGCTTTTTGGGGACGCCGATCTGGATTAAGAATCGGGCGAGGAACTAGCGGAAAGGATGGACGGGTATGACGCGAAAAATAGCTGCGACTTTGTTTCTACTCTTATCACTTTCTATGGGGGCCCCGTGTGAAACATCAGTGGAAACCACTGCCGACCTGCACGTGAAGAAATTTGTTGCTCCTGCTTATCCAGTCGCCGCAAAGGATGCTCGAATGCAGGGCACCACGACCGCGGAGATCCAGATCTGACCGGACGGCGTCATCGACTCGGTGAAAATTGTCACGGCGCATCCTCTTTTTCGTGACTACGTCGAAGCGGCCCTGAAGCACTGGGTGTTCGAACCGATCCCAAAGTCAGTGACTCTCAAGGTTACTGGCTAGATGTGTGTGACACTCCGACACAACAACAACGGGGTGCCCATATTACGGGTGAAACGGCGGTTCAAGCGGATCTGCCGGAAATAGTCGAGATACGGACATGTCTCGCCCCAATAGTCACAACCGTCAACTGACCCCCGGCAGCGGTATTGTCTAGAGCGAGCGTGCTTGCCTCACACCAATACCTGGCTATGCCGTTCGCGACAAAGCAGGTTCACTCCCCCGCCACCTCCCGATCCATCGTCAACAACCCCACCCGCTCCACTCCCGCATGATGCGCGACATCGATCACATCGGCCACATACTCAAAATCGACATCATCGTCTCCACGCACGAAGACAACTTTCTCCGCGCGCTTCAAATAGATCTCCGCCAGCCGCACCTCTAGGTCCTCCCGGCGCACTTCGTCCTGGTTGAGCTTGATCGTCGGCGCCTGGCTGTCTTTCGTCCAGACAACTTGAATCACTACGGTGCGCGGCTCGGCGACGCTCGTCGTCTGCTTCTGATTCGGCTGCGGAATCTGCGCCGTCTCTCCCTGTTCCTTGTCCATCGATACCACCACCATGAACACGATGATCAGCGTCAGCAAAACATCGATCAGCGGCGTGATATTGATCTGCGGACCGCGCGCACCCCCGCCTGCTAGTAACATTGCCATGCAAAGCTCCTCGGCTGCTGTTTTGGCACGCGCGTGTCTTCAACATCAGACACCCGATGGGGCGCGAGAGTTCCCCGGCAAACCAAGGTTCCTCAATTCGATCGGAATGACAGGGGGGTTGATCGCAACAACATTTGTACAAAGGAGAATGACAAATGCCGTTGGAGAATCGCCGCGTCTATCCAATCGGCGAAGGCGACGGCGGCAGAGGTGGAGGTTCAAACGGAGGCGGCGACCAAGTCGCAGCCTGCGGCGACACCGGTCCCGGATAAAGCACCGCGCTCAACGCAGGATAGCGCGCGGCAAAGAAGTAAATGGAATACGCAGGAAAGAAAACGATGACCGGCACCGAGATCAGGGCAATCAGGTAAAAAAAGATCGCAAACAACCCGCACCCGACCAAGATCGCCAGAGTAATCGTGTAAGCGTTCCAAGTAAGGCCAGCAGATTTGCCCGTGAGCACCGCCAGAATGCTGAGGCCAATCGTGGGTATCGCGACAAGAAAACCTAGAATGACCGTGGCGATGCCAATCACGATTCCAGCGGCGATGGCCATGACAATCTTCATTCCAATGTAGCCGGCGTATCCGCCCTTTTCCGCCTCGATCATCGGCCATAGCCGGCCCCACGCCTCAAAGGCGCCAATATTTTCCAGCGCCATCTGCGGTACCACAAAATCTTTGGTCAATACAAAGATGGTCGCGGTGACGATGAAAAAAATCGCCATTGCAAAGAAGATCGCAATGCCCGCCAGCACCAGTCCGGCCACGTGTTCCCCAGGATGATGAAACCACCCCGCCGAAAACGCAAAAGCTGCCGGAATTCCAACCATCACTGCAATGCCGGCGAATACTAGGATCGAATACACCAGCTTCCAAAGGAAATAGCGCCATCCTGGACCCTGCCGCCGCGCCCAGCCATCGCGGATGTGACACTCTTTCGTCACGATGCTGTCGAAGAGAATGAAGCGCATTACGCTGCTGATGTACATGAAGAGAATACCAAGCACGAACGCGGCAATCACGATCACGGTGAGCAGGCTGGCGACTACCGCCCAATCGATCCCACTCAGTCCTGGAAATGGAGAATGGCCACCGCCAGCATGACGGCTGAAGCTGTTCCCGTTGAATCCGCCGCTGGAGCCAAGTTCACCGGCGAGCAGTCCAACTACAGCCAGCTTCGTCCACTGGCCGAGACGAAAGGGCCGGAATAGCTGCTGTTTGGTGTGTTCAACAGCGAGGGTAATCGCGTCGGTGGCAGAAATCGGCAAAGCGCACCTCGAAGCTGGGAACGGATCTGAAATCCAACCCAGCCGCTGGTTTTCAGTACGCAACTGGGAGGGTCAAAGTTCCCTACTTTATGGCTCAGCAGAAAGGTACTAAGAATCGCGCCGCGGATCAAATCAATTCGCAAGTTCACAGAAGTGAGAATGCAGAAGTAAAACCGTCATCTCGGAGCAGGATGTGCTTAGTTCCGCATTCGTACTTCTCTCCGACTTCTGACTTGCCTCACTCGTACCGCAACGCCTCCACCGGATCGAGTTTCGAGGCGCGCATGGCCGGAACCAAGCCGCTGATCACGCCCACGATGAGCAATACGGCGGTAGAAAGAAAGACTGTCATCAAGGAAATCTTCAAGTGAATATCGGCTTGGCCGGAATCGTCTTCAAACAGCGGCCCCATCAGCGGCAAAGTACCCACCGCCCACGCAATCACATAAGAGAGCAACACTCCAATCAGGCCCCCGAGCAGCATGATCAGCAAAGTCTCCGCCAGAAACTGTATCTTGATGTGCGTTTTCTTTGCGCCCAACGCGCGCCGCAAGCCGATCTCGCGAATACGTTCATCCACCGAAACCAGCATAATATTCATTACACCCACGCCGCCGATCCCAAGCGTGAGCGTTCCCACAAAGGCGAGTAGCACCTGCAGCCCTATCGTCAGTGCATCAATGACGGGACGGAATTCATCCCGCCCGAACATCTGGAAAGCTTTCGGATCGGTCGGTGAAAAATTCTGCCGCGTGGCTACCGCGGCCAGCACCTGCGCCATCGCTTTTTTCTCGAACTGCGGCGCGATCGGCTCAAACACCAGCACAGCCGCGTAGCGTGTATCCCACAAATCTCCGGCAGTCGAATACGGAATCCACGACGACTCGTCGTCGCTGCTGAAGTAATTGCTGAGTTGAATCTTGCGCGCCATTACGCCGATCACAGTGAAGCGCACGCCCGCCACTTCAACTGTTTCCCCAACCGCTGGCCGCCCGCTGAAGAGTTGTTCCTTGAGTCGACCTCCGAGAAAAATGACACGCCGCCGCTCCAGTTCGTCGCTCGAATCGATCCACCGTCCCTCCGAAGGCACTTCGTTTCGCATCTCGCCATACTCAGGACAAACCCCTCGAACCGGCGCGGTGCCTGCAATGCGATCACCGTACGCAATTCCCGGCCGCCGCACAGTTTCGCGGCACACGTGCTTTACGAGCGGCGCCGTAGCCTTGATCATGTCCACGTCGGATTGTTCGAGTACCACTTTCTTTCCCGCGCGCTGTCCGCCCGGCTGCTCGCTCGTTTGCCCTGGCCATGCGATCACTACGCTCTTGCCGAAGGCATCGAAACCATGCACCAACACGCTGCGGAAACTGCTGCCATAGGCGATTAGTAGCGTCACCGTTGCAATTCCCCACACGATTCCAAGCATGGTGAGCGCGCTGCGCGTAATGTTGCGCTTCAGCGCCACCCAGGCTTCGAGAATGATTTCAATCAACATGAAGAAATTTAGTAATTGGGTAACTGGGTAATTTAGAAGCCAAGGCCCTAAGCCCCTAAATTAACCAATTACTAAATTACTCAATGCTGTCACCCTCCCGCCTCATACCGCAGCGCCTCAATCGGATCGATCGAAGCCGCTCGCCGCGCGGGATAGAGCGCTGCTCCCACGGCAATCGTACCGAGTAACCCCGTGGCGACTAATCCCGAGGTCCAATCCGGAATCAGCCCGGCAAAGAAATCCGGCATCGGCAGAAGATTGACCAGCGCGCAAAATCCGAACGCCACGCCCAGTCCAATACCCCCGCTGACGAACGCAATGATCAACGCCTCGACAAAAAATTGATGGAGGATCACCTTTGCCGGCGCACCTAGCGCCTTGCGCACGCCAATCTCGCGCGTGCGTTCGCGCACCGCCACCAGCATGACGTTCATCACGCCAATGCCGCCCAGCAGCAGGGTCACGATTCCCACCGCGCCCAGGAAATATTTCATGCCGTCGGTCATCGCCTTGAAGGCCTGTGCCTCCTGCACTGTATCCCAGATAGGGCACGCTTCTTTATCATTAGAATCGTAGCGGTGCATACGCGCCAGCGCCACGCGCACTTCGTGCTTACACGCTTCATGCTGATCCACTGACTTCGGCGTTACCAGCAGCTGGTCGAACGTAGTCGGCGTCCCCGGTGGCTTATCCGGAAAATCGCGTCGCATCGCCGAAAACGGAATGAAAATCTTGTTGACATCCCAACCGTCATAGCTGGAATCTTGCTTCTTCTTCGCCATCACGCCAATCACGATGAAAGGAAAATCATTTAGATAAACGTTGTCGCCAATCGGATTGCGCCCAGGGAATAATTGCTTCGCCGCATCCGATCCCAGGAACGCCACCCGACGCGCCTCGCGCATATCGTCCCAGTCGTAAAATCGCCCCTGTCCCACATCTAGCGTGCGAATATACGCGAACTGCGGATAGGATCCGGTCACGGTAAATGCGGCGTTGTTGAAATTGCTGTGCGCCCGCACCGTATCCTGTTCCAGTTCCGGAATTGCATATTGGCAATCGGGCGTCTCCGCCTGTACTACGGGCAGGTCTTCATCTTCCCAATGCACCAGGCGTCCGGCATGCGTTCCACCTGCCTGCAGGCTGGTTCGCCCGTGGAAAACAATCATCACATCTTTTCCCAGATTCTTGGCTTGATCTTCCTGACCTTTGCGCAAACCCTCGCCTGCCGCGGTCATGAGCACGATCGAAACAATGCCCCAAGCGATGCCGAACATGGTCAAAAATGCCCGCAGCTTGTGCGCCCATAATGTTCGAAATACGTCGCGAAAGAGATCGACCAGAGTCATAACGCTTTAGTGAGTTGGACGCCGAACGGCGCGGAAAGTAAGCTTGCCGCGCCGCTTGGCCCCTCTTGATGTGGATACGCAACTTAGAAGGGGATTGTTGCAGAAAAGTGCTCAGGACGGTCCTTAGTGAGGCCCCGCCATCCCTGTGGACTCCGTGATAGGTCACCGCGACCTCCGCGATTCAATCTTTTGCAGTCACGGCCTCAATCTGCTGCAGCCACTGATCGAATTCCCTCAGCGCCATTTCACACTGCAACCGATGCCGCTCCTTCCGGTCGCGAATTTTCTTCTGCAGCGGTGGCAACAGATCAAAAGTGATGTTCGCGGGCTGGAAGCTTTTCGGTTCCGCGTGAGCTACATAATTCGTTAGCGAGCCAAATGCTGAAGCGCGAGGCGGCGGCACAACCTTGCTTCCTCGAACTAAAGCAGCGGCGTGCACAGCCGCAATCAAGCCCGTGGCGATCGATTCCACGTAACCCTCCACGCCACAAATCTGCCCAGCAAACAAAACGCCCGGATTCGCCTTCATTTGCAACGTCTCGCGCAGCAGTGCCGGACTGTTGATGTACGTATTGCGATGAATCTGCCCATAGCGCAGAAATCGTGCATTCTCCAGCCCAGGGATCATACGCAACACACGCGCCTGCTCGCCAAACTTCAAATGATTCTGAAAGCCCACCAGGTTGTAGGAATCCGCTCGCAAATTTTCTTGCCGCAACTGCACCACGGCATACGGCATTCGCCCCGTTCGCGGATCCTTCAATCCCACCGGCTTCATCGGGCCGAAGCGCAGCGTATCCCGCCCCCGCCGCGCGATCTCTTCAATTGGCAGGCAGCTCTCGAAGTAATTTAATTTCTCCCAATCGCGTTCTTCCACCGATTGCGCCGCCAACAGCGCGTCGTAGAAGCGGTCGTACTCTTCCGGCGTCATCGGACAGTTAACGTAATCTGCCGACCCTTTGTCATAACGCGCTGCCATGTATACCCGCGACATGTCGATCGAATCCGCCTCCACGATCGGACTGATCGAATCGTAGAAATACAGATGTGGATCGTGCGGAGCGGGCACTCCTGCCCGCTCGGGTTTTGCCTCCCATCCGATTGCGGGACGTACACTCAGCCGTGCGATCTCCTCCGTCAGCGCCTCAGAAGTCAGCGGCCCCGTGGCGATGATCGTGATCTGCTCACCCCCCTCATCGATGCGCGTCACTTCTTTCCGCTGCACGGTAATTCGCGGCTCGCGAGCAATCACCTCCGTCACCTTGGCTGCAAACGCGACCCGATCCACAGCCAGCGCATGACCCGCGGGTACGGCGCACTCCCGCGCAACCTTGAGCAGCATCGATCCCGCCCGCCGCATCTCTTCCTTCAACAACCACGGAGCCGTGTTCTCGCTATCAGACTTCAGTGAATTGGAGCACACCAACTCCGCAAAATCTGGAGTCCCATGCGCCGGAGTCGACCTTACCGGACGCATCTCAAACAACTCCACATCCACGCCGCGGCAGGCACACTGCCACGCTGCCTCCGAACCGGCGAGCCCCGCTCCAACAATGCGGACTCGTGCCCTCACAAAGACGGCTCCGTTATGTTATCCAGCAGAAGATCCGGCGGCGGACATTCCTGAAAAACCACGAGAAGAATAGAACCCATTAAGAACGAGGATACATCAGCGATCGCGCCGGATGGCGCGCGGCCCGAAGGCTCCGCACCGTTGCAGCTCTCATTTGAACTGCATGAATGATGCTAGCGCAGAATCGGTGTCGACTGGCTGATGGCGCACACCCAATTCCCGTCTTTGGACACCCACGTGTCGACAAAGCGCCCTCGGCGCAAGTAGGGCCTTCCATGTTCCGTTCCCCTTGCCACGTAGATTCCGGTCACAATGATCGCGTCGCCGACCTTGAAGCCGGTCATCGACTCAGTTACCTCTAGCTCCGGATGCGCGCTCACATCTCGCACTCGCGCCAGGAACTCCGTCTTGTTCTTGAGCGATCCGTCATAATCCACATAGATCAGAGCATTATCGAAGAGTGCGTCCAGGGCCTTCGTATCCTTCCGCTGTTCCGCCTGATTCCAGGCCTGTTCCAGGGCGATGACTTTTGTCACCGCGCCGGCGTCAGGGGATTCTTGCGCCGGCATACCCAACGGTACCGTGCACACGAACAGTGCAATCCCAGCCATTCTCATAAGTCTTCCTCTACTGACCATCGGCAGATCAGTCATTTTCCTACAACGCCTCCGGGACTGACGTACTTCTTTCGCGCCGCACTGCGCTTCCATGCTGGTCTATCATGTTGAGTTGTCTAATAGCTCGGAGGCCTCATGACACGTATTAGCTCAATCTCTCCGGAATCCGCGTCTCCCGAAGTACGAGAGATTTACGACACGACCCTTCGCGGCAAGCCTGGCAATATCCAGAAGGCATTGGCTCATCGTCCTGACATGCTTAAGAATTTTCTGGCCTTTTACGCCAGCGTAGGACGCTCGCTCGACCGCAAACTGTATGAATTGATCTACCTCCGTGTCTCCCTCATCAACGGATGCCGTTACTGCACCCAGCACCACGTTTCATCCTCGAAGCGCGTGGGGCTGACGCCGGAAGACTGGCATGCCTTGAAAGCGGGAAACTATTCACGCTTTACCGACGAAGAGCGTGCCGCGTTGAACTACATCGAGAAACTGACTCGCGCCCCGCACGGGATTACGGAAAATGATTTCGACGAGCTCAAGAAAAACTTCTCCGAACCCGAAATCGTCGACATCCACATGCTGGCAGGCCTTGCCAACCTCACCAACCGCGTAACCGATCCCCTGGGCTTGGAACTGGAATTCCCCGAAGAAAAAATCTAAACTCGCCACGGATCTACACGGATTACCACGGATACAACAAGATTTGGGTTGATCCGTGTCATCCGCAAAAATCCGTGGCAAATTTGTTTACAAAATTTCTCTGGTATCGCCGATGCGCCTGGTGACTCGCTCTCGATCCAAATACTCCAGCAACGGAATCGCGTATTTGCGCGTCACCCCAGTGAGTTCCTTGAACGACGCCACATCGATCTTCGCAGACTTCACTTTGTACGCCGCGACCTGCCGCCGCAACTCCTCCAACGCGCTGCGATGAAACACAAGTTCGTCGGAGATTTTGATCAACAGCTTGTCTCGTAAAAGTAACGTCACAATTTTCTGCGCCCGCACTTTATCTACTTTCATCCCAGCCAGCACCTCCCGAAGCGCTGGCACTTTCAGCCCCGCCGAAGCAAAGGCATCTTCAATCTTCTTTTTCGACTCCGCCTCGTCATCCTTCATAGCGACGCCGCGCCCCGGCAAACGAACCACGTCCCCGGCAGTTTCGATCTTCTTATCCTTGCCAAGCAAAGCTGTCACCGCCTCGAAGACTTCAGCGCCCGCATTCACCTGCGCCCGCAACTCTTCCCTGCCGATTCCGCCCACCAGCGGATTCTTCTTGTGAAAGCGCTCCACCGCGCCCACGATGTCGGACCTTAATGCTTCCAGCGCAGACAAGGTCAGAAACCGCGGTCCTGCGCGCACTACTGTTCCCGCATGCAATGCGCCGGCCAGTTGCGCCTCAATCACACTCGCCGTCCATCCGGTTTCGGCAACTAATCGAGCCAGCGAGGTTCCTTCTTTTCCCTGCCGCGCAATTCGTACTCGCAGAATCGCTTCACGATCTTCACTAGCCAACGTCTCCAGGAAATCAATTTGCCCGGGCATGCGGCGTATGGGCGCAGCGTCCAACACAACTCCGCCGCCGATGGTCACGATGGGAGAGAGTTGCCGGATTATGAAGCGGTCTCCGGGCAGCAGCAACGCCGCCTCCGGCAACTTCAGCCGCGCAAAAGCCTCGCCGCCCGGCGGCAACGGAGGACGAACTTGCGACGGGTGCCCCATTCTTGCGTTTCTTGCAAGGCTGGGATCCCGTTCCTTTTGCGCGTGCAGCATAACCTCGGTCACGGTTTCCATGGTGTAGCAATGAAAATGAACCCGCCCTCTGTTTTTCAATCCGCGCGGAGCCGACGACAACAATCGCAGCTTCACATCCACCAACCGTGTCGCCTCCAGCGTCGAAGCTGGAGCCAACGTCATCCCGCGTGATAAATCTTGCAAGGTTACTCCGGCGACGTTCAACGCTGTTCTCTGGCCCGCGACGGCAGTATCGGTCACCTCACCATGAACCTGGAGTCCGCGCACGCGCACATGCAGTCCCTTCGGAAAAACTTCCAGTTCATCCTCCCGGCGAATCGTCCCTGAGACCAGGGTGCCGGTCACCACAGTCCCAAACCCCTTCATCGTGAATACGCGATCAATCGGCAAACGGGTGATCGCCTTGGCGTCGCGCGGCCGCACCTCGCTCGCTGCCAGAACCAGCGCCCGCTTCAAATCTTCCATACCAGCGCCCGTCAAGGAACTCACAGCGATGATCGAATTTGGTCTATCTAAAAATGTCCCCCGAAGAAATTCCTCTACTTCCAGCCGCACCACCTCCAGCGTCTCCGCATCCACCGCATCGGATTTCGTCAGCACCGTTATCCCGCGCCGAACGCCCAGCAATTGCAAGATGTCGAAATGCTCGCGCGTCTGCGGCATGATCGCTTCGTCCGCAGCGATTACCATCAACACCAGGTCGATTCCTCCCACGCCCGCCAGCATGTTGCGCACAAAACGTTCATGCCCGGGCACATCCACAAAGCCCAGGCGCAACCGCTCGCCGTCGGTCGCACTCAGCTCCATGTGCGCGAAGCCCAGATCGATCGTGATGCCGCGCCGCTTCTCTTCCACAAGCCGATCCGCGTCGATCCCGGTCAACGCCTTCACCAGCGCAGTTTTGCCGTGATCGATGTGTCCCGCTGTTCCTACAATGATCGATTTCATCTGAACGGAATATTACCGGAGAGAGCTGCCCGGTAGAAAATTCGGCACGCGCAAGTTCTCCGATCGCAAACTGCTGCCCTGCGATCGAAGGCCATCAGGGCGCGCTCTGTCTCTCATAAATTTTGCGGACGGTTTCGAATCGTGTCCGCATTGATCATCTGAAGATTCAGTTCGAGCACTTGGAACGCGAAGCGGCACATGAATGCGGCTTCCGGCGTCATCATCACCACCACTAATGGCTTGGCAAACCCTCTTTTATCAGGGCCTCCGAAGCTCGGCTGACGGGAATTCCTCCGGCACGCGTAATCGCCTCGAGTCTGTGAGCCAGGGACGGATGCGTCATAAACAGCTCCACGATTCTGCCGCATTTCACGGGAGAACCAGTCATCCGGTAAAGATTGACCAACGCATCGAGGCCGGATTCCGGGTCATTTGTGAAACCGACTGCTTCTTGGTCACATGAGTACTCGAAATGTCGGGAGAGGCCACGGGCTACTAGGAGCGGCGCGAGAAGCACGGTCAGCATTAAGATCGGCCGGAAGGCTGTAGCCGCACTAGAGAGGCTGAACGACAACAGCGCCAGGACGACCACGAGCAACAGAACCACTGAAAGCTTCTTGCGAGTGTGCTTGCCCTTTACGTGCGCGAGTTCGTGGCCGATGACGAAGTCAAGTTGGGGATCGCTCAGATACTCGCCGAAGTTGTCGGTCAGCGCTATACCTCTCCTCAAGCCGAAGGCGTTCGTCAGATGCCCTCTTCCGGGCGGGACCACATAGACTCGGTCCAGGTTGACTCCGACTTTTCTTGCCAATCGAAAGGCGCGATTGTACAGCGTGCCCGATTTCACTCGGCGCAGCTTTATTCCCTGAGCTCTCCGCAGCTGTATGGGTCCAACGACGGCGGCTGTTCCCGCCGCCACCAACCAAAGCGTTCCGGCCCAGAGGCCGCCAAGGATTGCATGAAAGCCCGCAGCTGCCATTAGGAGTGAGGCTGGTGGGGCAACGGTGCTCCAACAAGCCAGCCGAAGTATGTCTGTGGCTTTCCAGGTTCGCCCGAGAATGGCCCTATCGCCATAACCTGACAGTCCTTCTAGGAGGGCTGTGCTCAAGAGCGGTGCGCCCCAGAAAAGGACGCTAGGCAAAGCAGCAACAACCGGCAACTCCCAAAGCGCACACCAAGCGGCCAGCGTAATCAACAGCACGACGTAGTTCCGGCGACGATGCTTCGTCCATAGCGCCACGCGGGAAGCGTCATCCCTCGGGAGAGTACCGTAGCAAAAAAGCGTCAGCAACAGGGGCAATATCAAGATGACTACGGAGAGCCCCGAGACAGCCGTTTCTTTCGAGAAGCGAATCATATTCAGGTCGCTGCCGAGTGTAGCTCATTTCGTTCCGCTATTATCCAGCTGTGTCTCGAAAATCTCCCGCACCCGCCCGATCGTATCCGCCTCCTCGGCCACTTTATCCGGGCGCAGGCGGACGATGCGCGGGAAGCGCAGCGCGTAACCGCTCTCGTGACGGTCGGACTCCATCATATTGTTGAAGGCCACTTCCAGCACGATTTTCGGCTCGACCGTCCGGCGGAAAACCTGATCGTCGATGGTGTGATTGAGGAACCACTGCGTCATCTCGGCGATTTCGGCGTCCGTGAGGCCGGAGTAGGCTTTGCCGATATTGACCAGGCAGTCGCCATCCCAGACGGCGAAGGTGTAGTCGCTCAGTACGCCGACGCGGCGCCCGTGGCCATATTCCACCGCGGTTACCACCACGTCGAGCGTTGCCAACTCGCGTTTCATCTTCAGCCACGACTTTCCGCGCTTGCCCGGCGTGTAGGCCGAGTCGAGATTCTTGATCATCAGGCCTTCGTTGCCTCTGGCCTGGGCGGCGGCGAAGAGTTCTTCTAATTCGTCAGGTGACGAGGCGCGAAACACTGGGGCGCGAATCACGGCGGCCGCAAAGCTTTCAGGCTCCGATTCGAAATTCAATTCGCCTTGCGGCTGTTTCGGGTTTTTCCACGGCGCGGCGGCCCCGTGGTGAATCGACCCGAGCAACTCGTCCAGAATTTTCGCCCGCTCGCGCAGCGGGCGATCGATGAACAACTCTCCAGCAGCATAAAGAACATCGAATGCCAGGTAGGCGACGGGAGTTTCGCGGAGAATCTTTTCGCTAACTTTTTTTCGTCCCAGGCGCTGCTGCAAGGCCGTAAAGGGACGAGCGCGGCCTAGATTGATCGCTTTGCTTTCTCCGCCAATGCCGCGCGGTTCATCGACTATCTTCTGCATGTCGACGAGATTCGCGGGATATTCCCACGCCACGATCTCGCCATCGAGAATGGCGTCCTGCGACAGGCCTTCCAGTGCGGCCGGAAGTTCGGGAAATGATTCGGTGATCTCGTCGCGCGTGCGCGAGAAGAATTTCACTTCGCCGGCGGAGACGTGTGCCTGCGCACGGATACCGTCATATTTATCTTCGACTGCAGCTTCCGAGAAATAGCTGAGGCCTTCCTCGGTCGACTCAATCGGGCTGGCCAGCATAAATCCGATGGGATGAAACATCTTCATTTTCGCTTCAGCCAGTTTGCCTTCCGCCGCCAGGCGCAGGGTTCCGCCAATGTCCCCCAGCAGCATATTTGCCCGCTGCACTTCCTTCTGCGACCCAGCGGCCGCACCGCCATAGGCCTTCGCGATTGCCTCTTCGAGCAGGCTTTCTTTCAGGCCGATACGCAAGTCTCCAGTCATGATCTTGATGATGTATTTGGCTTCCAGGGGAGTGGCGCGCATTAACAGATCGCGGACCATGGTGGTTTTGGCGACGGCGCCGCGAGCGGCCGCGATCTGGCGGAATGACTCGGCCACTTCGAGAATGTTCAGGCCTTGTCCTGGCTGCTCGGGCAAGACTTCGCCGGCGACCGCGCCCAAGTCCCCGTGCTTTCGATAGGCTGCGGTCATCGTGGATTCGTCCTGGCCTGCGAGTTCCGCGACTACACGCCATAGCAGCGCGCCTCCTACTTGTAGAGTGGTTTCTTCCCGCGCGGGAAAAGCTCTGCCGGATAGAAAAACTGCCGAAACAGCGGCAGCATCCGTTGTTCGCGATTTGAGATATTCAGCAACGATCGCCATCTTCTGCAGCTTTTTGGTGGTGGCGGCGATAGCCTCGCAGGTTTCGGCAAACTTTCGCATGTTTTCGAGCGCCTCTCCGAGAATAGCCGAACGCCCCGCACGTTGCTCGCTCCTTTGGGGGGAACCTTCGATACCGGACCTCAGACTTCAGATCGCGGACTTGATCTGTCCGCGGTCTAAGGCCCGAAGTCCGAGGTCCGGGCTTTCTACCCTGTGATACCCTAGTGTTTGACGCTTTCCCGGCGCCTGGAGCATCTAAACCACCGTGCGTTCTCTGCGAAAATTCGTGCGTTTTCTGGTCGCCGTGCAGCTTTTACCCGCCCTTGAAAGTGGCGAGGAAACTCTGGTCGGCGGGCAAGCCGTGCTGGAAGGAGTGATGATGCGCTCACCGCACGCATGGGCAATCGCCTGCCGTAAGCCTTCGGGCGAAGTGGTCACCATGCGCGAGCCGCTCGAGCGTCCTTCCGAAAAACATAAGTGGATGGGGTGGCCGATCGTGCGCGGGGTCATGACGCTGGGTTACGCGATGTCTCTGGGTTACCGGGCGCTGCGATTTTCGGCCAATGTGGCGCTCGAGGAATTGATGGCGGGCGAAACTGAGGCTTGTTCGGGCACCGGTTCAGCCTCGCTTCGCGTAGGCGGGACCGCCGCGGCCGCAGCAACATTGCCTGTTTCCTCGAAGTCGCAGTCGAGCGAGAAGGCCGCACCGATCAGCGGATGGCTCGCTGCCGGCAATGTGGTTATCTCGCTGGCATTTTTCATCTTCATGTACAAGTACCTGCCACTGTTGGCGGCCACTGAACTGAAAAAGGTTGATCCGGCGCTGGGTGGGCAGATCATTTTCAACCTGGTCGATGGCGCGGTGAGGCTGACCTTGTTCCTGCTCTTCATCTGGGGAGTGTCGCTCTTCCCCGACATTCGCCGCGTATATCAGTATCACGGCGCCGAACACAAGACGGTGTTCGCGTTTGAAGATGGCAAGCCCCTCGAAACCGTTGAAGTGCAGAAGTACTCGACATTCCATCCCCGGTGCGGCACCAGTTTTTTGATGACCGTGATGCTGATCTCGATCGGCTTCTACATGCTGATTCCCTTTACCACGTTCTGGGCGCGTTTCGCATCACGGATCGTACTGGTCCCGATTATCGCCGGGGTATCCTACGAAATTATTCGCTTCGCGGCGAAACATCGCGGATCGCTCTTCGCGCTCATGACCGCCCCGGGCCTGTGGCTGCAGCGCATCACCACCAAGCCTCCGTCGGATGAAATGGCAGAGTGTGCCATTACCGCGCTTGACCAAGCCATGGCGCTGGAAAAAGAGCATGGCGGCGAACTGGTAATTGCCTAGCGGCCCCGCCGCGAATAATTTTCTCTTCCCATCCCGTATCAATAGAATGTAGAGACGTAACATGTTACGTCTTGCCTGCCAGAGATGTAGCAAGCTGCATCACCACGAAGGATTGCCATGTTTGAACGCTTAGACCAAATCGAATCCCGTTATGAGGAACTGACCAGCGCTCTGGCTTCGCCAGAGATCGTCAACGACTCGGCAAAGTATCAAAAGACGGCCAAGGCGCACAGCGAGATCGCGCCCATCGTCGAGAAGTATCGCGAATACAAAGATCTGACCCGCGGCATTGCCGAGAGCAAAGCCATGCTGGCCGAGGAAAAAGATCCCGAGATGCGCGCCTACGCGCAGGAAGAACTCAACCGGCTTGAGCCGCGCGTGTCGGGGATTGAAGAAGAGCTGAAAGTGCTGCTGTTACCCAAAGATCCCAACGACGAGAAGAACATCATCCTGGAAATCCGCGCCGGCACTGGCGGCGACGAAGCTACTCTATTTGCCGCGGAAATCTTCCGCATGTATACCCGCTTCGCCGAGACCCAGCGCTGGAAGGTCGAGGTGCTTTCGTCCTCCGAATCCTCGGCAGGGGGATTGAAAGAAGTCATCGCCATCATTGAAGGCAACCGCGTTTTTTCGCAGCTCAAGTATGAGAGCGGAGTGCATCGCGTCCAGCGCGTCCCCGCGACTGAGCAGCAGGGGCGCGTTCATACTTCTGCGGTTACTGTCGCGGTGCTTCCGGAAGCCGAAGACGTCGACGTCAAGATAGAAGCCAAAGACCTGCGGATCGATACTTTTTGTTCCTCCGGTCCGGGCGGGCAGTCGGTCAACACGACTTACTCGGCGGTCCGCATCACGCACATTCCAACCAACACCGTGGTCAGTTGCCAGGACGAGAAGTCGCAGATTAAGAACCGCGAGAAGGGTATGCGCGTGCTGCGCTCCCGTCTTTACGAGCTTGAAATGGAAAAGCAGCAGCAGGCGCTGGCCAAGGAACGTAAGGCGATGGTCGGCTCCGGCGACCGGAGCGAGAAGATTCGCACCTATAATTTCCCGCAGAATCGCGTTACCGACCACCGCATCGGATTCACGCTGCATCAACTGGAAGCAGTGATGGACGGCAAACTTCAGCCCCTGTTCGAGGCTCTGACCACGCATTATCAGGCGGAGAAGTTGAAGAACGAGGCGGCGGCCGCGGTCTAAAGTGATGGTCGGGGAAACCGCAAAGCAACCCCGTTATCCAATGGCAGCACCATAGGTGCATTATGGCGAAGAAACAATCCCGCTCGCTGCTGATGCTCGCCGCGTTTGGCGCTGTCACGGCGGGTGCAGCCTGGTACGGTGCGCACTACAGCCGCGGTGGAAGCCGCGACCCTTGGTATCGTGAGCTCAACAAGCCGGGTTTCACTCCTCCCGAAAAAATGATTCCTGTCGTTTGGACCACGCTTTATGCCCTGATTGCGTGGTCGGGATGGCGGGTTTGGAGCGCGGCGCCCTCACGGCAGCGCAGCGCAGCACTCCGTTTGTGGGTCTCGCAGCTCGCGGCCAACGCCAAGTGGTCGAAACTATTTTTCGGCGAGCATCGGCCCGATCTGTCGTTGGCCGACTCGATTGCTCTGGAAGGAACGATCGCTTCCTACATCAGCAATGCTCGCCACGTCGATCGCGCTGCGGCGAATGCATTCATTCCTTATGCCGCGTGGGTCGCCTATGCGACGGTGCTGAATGCGGAGATCGTGCGGCTCAATCCACGCCGGACTGAGGAACTTCCAAGACCCGCTTAACTTGATAACACAATATCCGGCTGTCCGCCTTCCGCGTTTTACTCTCGGCCGCGACTCTTCCTGTGGTGAAATGGTTGGGTGGAACTGAAAGAAGCTCTGGGTAGAGCCGTCGCGCGGCTCACAGCCAATGACGTCCCCTCACCGCGGATGAACGCGGAACTTCTTTTGATGTTCACCCTTGATTGCGACCGCGCTTATCTGTACGCGCATCCGGAGCGAGAACTTACTTCCGAGGAACAAGGCCGTTACGCGAATGTGCTGGCCGAGCGTGCCCGTGGCGTTCCGGCGCAGTACATCACTGGACATCAGGAATTCTGGGGCATGGATTTTATTGTCACGCCTGCCGTGCTAATTCCGCGTCCGGAGACGGAGCATGTGATTGAGGCTGTGCTGGAGTTGCACCGGCGGGACACGGGTCCGACGTCGGGCCTCGGTATTGGAAGCTCGAGCCCTGAGGTCGAAGGTCGGAAATCTCAGCTCCGCATGGTCGACGTGGGTACAGGCTCAGGTTGCATTGCGTTAGCGCTGGCGAAGGAATTGCCGGACGCTAAGGTCTACGCAACAGACGTTTCTCCGGCGGCTCTGGAATTAGCACGCGTGAACGCCGCGAGGAATGAGCTCGAAAGGAGCGTTCAATTCCGGCAAGGGGATCTTCTGGAAGGTTTCCAAAGTGAGTGGTTTGACTTTGTTGTATCGAACCCTCCCTACGTGGGCGAATCGGAAGAAGATCAAGTGCAACTCGAAGTACGAAAATTCGAGCCGCGGAATGCTGTGTTTGGCGGAGCTACTGGAGTAGAGGTGATTGAGCGGTTGATTCCACAATCCCACGCGGTATTGAAGCCGGGCGGCTGGCTGGTGATGGAAATCAGCGGCACGATTGCGGAGCTGGTGAAACGCTTGCTGGAAGGATGGGAAGACGTGCAGGTAAAGCTGGATCTACAATCCATTCCACGCGTGGTGCTGGCGCGGAAACAGGTCACGAGCTTCAGGTTTGAACCGACGCGGGCTGAATCTCTTCCACGTCAACAACGCTCGTGGGATACTTGCCCGTGTAGCAAGCGGAGCAATAGGTAGTTTTCTCACCCTCGCCGCAGGCTTTCTTGAGACCTCCAATCGAGAGGTAGGCTAGAGAATCCGCGCGAATGTATTCGCGGATTTCGTCGACGGTTTTATTGGCGGCGATCAGTTGATTCTTCGAAGGCGTGTCGACGCCGTAATAGCAGGGTGAAATCGTAGGTGGGCAGGAGATGCGCATGTGCACTTCTTTGGCTCCTGCGCTGCGAATCATGCGTACGATCTTACGGCTGGTGGTGCCGCGAACAATCGAATCGTCGATCAGCACCACGCGCTTGCCTTCGAGAAGCGAACGCACTGGATTTAACTTTAATTTGACGCCGAAATCGCGCACGCTCTGGCTGGGCTCGATAAACGTCCGGCCGACATAGTGATTACGGATCAATCCAAAGCGAAATGGGATCCCGCTCTCGGCGGCGTAGCCGACCGCAGCCGTGACACCCGAGTCTGGCACGGGGACTACGAGATCCGCTTCCACCGGAGCTTCGCGTGCCAACTGCCTCCCCAATTCTTCGCGGCTAGTCTGCACGGCGCGACCAAACACCAGGCTGTCAGGACGCGAAAAATAAACGTGCTCAAAGATACAGCTCGATTGGGGAGCGGCCGCGGCATAAAAGCTCGAGGTAACCCCTTCCGGGCCTACTACGATCAGTTCGCCGGGTTTCACATCGCGCTCGTAGGTCGCACCAATGAGATCGAAGGCGCAGGTTTCGGAAGCGAAGACGATGGTGTCGCGCGTCTGACCTTCAAGCGCCGGAATCCGACCCATGGCAAGCGGGCGAAAGCCACGCGGATCGCGAGCCGCAATGATGCGGTCGGGACTCATCAACACCAGCGAGAACGCCCCTTCCACCTGGCTCAGAGCATCGGCGATCGCTTCGGTCAAAGTGTGCTCGCGCGAAAGCGCGATCAGATGGACGATCACTTCGGTATCGCTGCTGGTCTGAAAAATCGATCCTTGGCTTTCGAGGCGCGCGCGCACCTGGTGGGCGTTGACCAGATTGCCGTTATGCGCGACTGCAATTGAGCCTTTATTCGACTGCACCAGGATGGGTTGCGCGTTGAGCAGCGCTGAATCGCCGGCGGTCGAGTAACGCGTATGGCCAATGGCCAGTGTGCCGCGAATTTGCGAGAGCACCTCTTCGGTGAAGATATCGGCGACGACGCCCATGGCCTTGTGCACGCGGGAAGTCAGGCCATCGGAGGTAACGATGCCTGCTGACTCCTGGCCGCGGTGCTGCAACGCATACAGCCCGAGGTAGGCGAGTTTCTCCGCCTCTGGATGAGAGAAGATGGCGACTACGCCGCACTCGTCGTGAAATTTGTCGGGAATCAGCATTTGGCAATTGGCCTTTGACTTTCAGTACTAGCTCAAAAACAATTACTCTGCATTTACCAGTTCCGGATCGGTTCGCAATGTCGATTCCAGAGCGCTTTCGTACGCCTCGTTCAGCGTCGACACCGCCGCCGAAACGACGATTTTGTCGTCCAGCGAGATTTCCAGTTGTTCCGGAATGGTTGTTCCCAGCACTTCGGCAAAAATGCCGTGTTTGCCCGCTACTTGTTGGATTCGCGACACACTCTCGGGGTCGCAAGAGAGGACGATGCGGCTGGCATCTTCGCCGAAAAGCACGAATGCGGCGGGAAGGGCATTGGACGCCAGGTTCACACGCGCACCAACTCCCCTCGCAAACGACTTTTCCGCCAAAGCCACGGCCAGCCCG
The DNA here is from genome assembly GCA_963818935.1 of uncultured Acidobacteriaceae bacterium. GTDB lineage: Bacteria > Acidobacteriota > Terriglobia > Terriglobales > Acidobacteriaceae > Sulfotelmatobacter. Next base: position 76,957 of record CAWFUK010000005.1, on the reverse strand, counting down.
CCATCGGCACAATCATGCACGGAATCCGCCAAACCTTGCTGAATGATTTCGATCACGGCCTTCTGCAATCCAGCTTCCTTTTCGAGATCAAGTTCTGGCGGGTATCCCCATAGTGATCCCAGGATTTCCTTCGCGTATTCAGAGGAACCGAATTCGCTTTCTACATCGGTGACATCGGCTGCCTCGCCGGCACGCAATAGCACGATCGTGCGTCCGGCGGCCACGAAGGGCATCTTGGCGGTCTTGCGAACATCGTCAAGAATGCCGACCACACCGAGCACTGGCGTGGGATAAATTCCTTCACCCAACGTTTCGTTGTAAAAACTGACATTTCCGCCGGTGATAGGGATTTCGAGCTCTTCGCAGGCCTTCGTGATGCCGTCGATAGTCTGCGAGAACTGCCACATGATCTGCGGCTTCTCGGGGTTGCCGAAGTTGAGGCAGTTGGTTGCGCCCACCGGTGTTGCCCCCGAACACGCGACTTTGCGAGCTGCTTCGGCCACAGCATGCATGGCACCCAGCCGCGGATCGAGATAGCACCAGCGTCCGTTGCCGTCGAGTGCCATAGCGAGGCCACGCTGTGGCGAGTCGGGATTCGAATTCTTGATGCGAAGCACGCCGGCATCTCCCGCACCCGGCGCCTCGACCGTATTCGTTTGCACCATATGATCGTATTGCTGCCACACCCAGCGCTTGCCGCAGATGTTTGGACTGGCCAGCAGTTGCTTCAGATCCTCGGCGAAATCGGGGGAGCCGTCGAGTTTGATTTCTTCGGGCTTTTCCCGTGATAGCGGAGGCTCCCAGCGAGCCAGCGGGCGTTTGTAAACTGGCGCGTCATCGGTGAGCGCCTGGTTCGGAATTTCTGCGACAACTTGACCGTGATGCAGGACTCGCAATTTGTTGTCAGTGGTTACTTTGCCGACTTCGACGGCATCGAGTCCCCACTTTTCGAAAACGCGGTAGACCTCCTGCTCGCGTCCTTTCTGAGCCACCAGCAGCATGCGCTCCTGCGACTCGCTCAGCATGATTTCATACGGACTCATGCCGGTTTCGCGCTGTGGCACGCGGTCTAGTTCGATCTCGATGCCGACGCCACCGCGACCGCCCATTTCGCAGGTGGAGCACGTTAGGCCGGCTGCGCCCATATCTTGAATTCCGACAATAGCTCCGGTCTGCATGGCTTCAAGGCAGGCTTCGAGCAAAAGCTTTTCGAGAAACGGGTCGCCGACCTGCACATTAGGACGCTTCGCTTCGGAAGCTTCGCTGAATTCTTCGCTGGCCATGGTGGCGCCATGGATGCCGTCGCGTCCAGTCTTCGAACCGACGTAAATCACAGGATTGCCTTCGCCAGTGGCGCGGGCGTAGAAGATTTCATCTTTGCGAACGAGCCCGAGCGCGAAGGCATTCACCAACGGATTGCCGGAGTAACAGGGCTCGAATTTCGTTTCGCCACCGAGGTTAGGCACGCCGAAACAGTTGCCGTAGGAGGCCACTCCGCTGACTACTCCTTCGAGGATGGAGTGATTGCGGTGAATATCGGATTGGGTGGGGACGGCCGAGGCGGCTGACTGCGCATGATTTGCCCTGGTGATCGGGCCGAAGCGAAGGGAATCCATTACTGCGACTGGCCTGGCGCCCATGGTGAAGATGTCGCGGAGAATGCCGCCTACTCCGGTGGTGGCCCCTTGAAAGGGCTCGATGAACGACGGATGATTGTGCGACTCGATTTTGAAAGCGCAGGCCCAACCATCGCCGATGTCGATGATGCCGGCATTCTCTCCCGGACCTTGCAGCACGCGCTTGCTGCGCGTGGGCAGGCGCTTCAAGTGAACGCGTGAAGATTTGTAGGAGCAATGCTCGCTCCACATCACGCTGAAGATGCCGAGTTCGGTAAGCGTGGGCTCGCGTCCGCCGAGAAGCTGTTTGATCTTCTCGTATTCGTCCGCGGTGAGGCCGTGCTGGCGGAGTGTTTCCTGAGAGAAGGCTGAGGTGACCGAGGTGGACATGGGGAATCTCTATTGTCGCATCTGGCGGCTGGGATGGGTAGAGAGATTTCTTCAGCCCGCGAAACTTCGCGGTTGACAGGCCTTTCAGGCCGGATATAATTCTCGCGCCTTGTTCCCCGAAGGCGACCCCGTAAGTCTCTTGTCTCACTCGGATCTGAGTCCAGCACGGCTTTCGGTGACTTTAGTAGGCCGGCGACCGTGACGGGGTCAATCCAATTTGCATGGTGGATTGTTCTCGACACCGTTAGTGGTGATGGTGATGCGCTTCGCCGCCCACCGGAATCACGCATCCATGCGCCACTTCGCATTCCTCATGTTCAAACTGAATCGTCGTGTGATCGATGCGGAAACTGTGATGCAGGCGGTCTTTCACGTCCCGCAGAATGCGTTCGCTGACCGAGGGCGGAATGTCAGCGATCGAGATGTGACAGGAAAGAGCGCGCGTCTCCGATCCGATGCACCAGCAGTGCAGATCGTGTACGTCGTTCACTCCCTCAATCGAGCGGATCTCACTCTCCACGAGCTCCAACTTCACTCCGCGCGGCGTGCCTTCGAGCAGAATGTTCAAAGTCTCGCGCACGATGCCGAAACCCGACCACAAAATCAAGGCTCCAATTCCAAAGGAAAGCGCGGAGTCGATCCAATACTCGCCCGTCGCCAGAATGGCCCAACCTCCGGCGATCACCGCTGCGGTCGAAAGCGTGTCCCCCACCTCATGCAGCAATGCGCTGCGAATATTTACGTCAGCCCCTGACTCCCCGGACGAGCGGTACAGAAGAAACGCGATCACCCCATTCATTGCGACGCCTGCCGCTGCGACCCACATCATCACGAAAGCCTGAACGTGCTCCGGATGTTGCAACCGCCGGAAAGCTTCATAAAAAATGAAAAAGGCCACCGCCACCAGCGATACGGCATTGACCAGAGCTGCCAATACTCCCGCCCGATGATAGCCGTAAGTCTTGGTGGAACTGGCAGGACGCGATTGCAAAAACACGGCGACTAGAGACAAAAGCAGAGCAAGAAAATCCGAGAGATTGTGGCCCGCTTCAGAAAGCAGCGCCAGCGAATGGGCGCGAATCCCCGCCACCACCAGCAGCACAATGTAGGCCAGGGTCACGCCCAGCGAGATCTTCAGCACCCGCTGTGCGCCGGTCCCGCCATGATGGTGGACGTGCATTCCCTAAGTGTAAGGGCGCCAGCGGCGAGCATCAAGCGGCCCGTACTTGTGACAAAAAGAAAAGCGGGCGAGCTGCGCTCGACGGACAGCCTCTTCGACTCCGCTCGGGGCAGGCTTGGGCGGCATCTCCACACAGCCTTTCTCCATAACTTAAAAGCTCAGTCCGTTACCGCCCCAGGTTCTGCATGTAGCGGTCGTTATACATCGTGGTCTTACTCTGCACAAACTCCAGAACGCGGTACATTTTTTCCCGCGACTCCCGGCTCATCTCCTTGAACTGAACCGCGACGCCCGATCCCGGATGGATTCTTGCGATTGTGCCTTCCGTGGTTAAGTTGCCATCATCAATGGAAAACACTAGCTTCAGAGGCGAGCCTGGCGTAAGAATGGCGCTGGTTTCCACATAGCAGCCACCCAGGCTGATATCGATCAGGTTGCCGAAGATTTGTTCACCGCCCTGCGGGTGCAGCTCAATCGTCAGCCGGCATTTCATGCGCGTGTGCAGCCGCTGATCTTTTTGCGCAGGCTGTTTCTGCTTCTCCACATACATCCGACGATCGGCCTGCGTCAGAAGCTGCTCCGCGTCATTGCCGTCCTGTGGAGATACCGCCAACCCCACGCTCAACGAAAGAATATCCTCCCCACACACCTCGAAACCTGCCTGTCGCGCCAGCGGGCGAATCTGCTCGATCTTCTTGGCCGCCGCGTCCCCGGGCAGGCCCGGAGCGATCACGACAAACTCATCGCCGCCCATGCGCGCAACGTAGTCATACTCGCGACAGCTGTCTTTCAACGCCTGCGCAAACAATCGCAGCACCCGGTTTCCCTCCAAGTGGCCGAAGCGGTCATTGATCTTCTTAAAGCCGTTCATGTCGCAGACCATGAGCGTGAGCGAAACGCTGTCTCGTTTGCAGCGGGCCAGTTCGCGGTCCAGCTGCAGAAACAGAGACCGCGCATTGGGCAGGCCGGTGAGATAATCGGTCGTCGCAGAACTCTCCGCCTGCTGATACTTCAATGCGTTCTCGATGGCCAGCGCCATCTTGCCGCTCACCGCCAGCAAGATCCGCAAATGGTCGGAGGTAAACGCGTCGCGCTCCCCGCGATACAACGCCAGAGCACCTATCACTCCACTCACGCCCTCGAGAGGCACTGCCAACGCGGACCTCAATACGCTGAACTTATCGGGATCGTTCAAGTACCCCGGCTCGACTGACGGATTGCCATTCACAATCGGCTTCTTGTTTTGCGCTACCCAACCCGAAAGCCCATCCCCCAGCGGGATGCGCAACGATGAAAACAACCGATAGTTGTCGCCGTTCACGTATTCCGGTATCAGCACTCCATCGCGCAGAACGTAGATCGCAATCGCATCGTAGGGAACCATCGGCTTCAGCTTCACGGAGAAAACCGACAGCGTTTCCCCCAGGCTCAGCGACGCACCCAGATCTTGGCTCAACTCAAACAAAGACTGCGCCTCCTGCCGTGCCGCCGCAATCGACGAAAGAAACGTCGCTTCCCGCCCCGGTGCGTCCGCCACCGACGCCTTTTCAAACCCGGCATCCGGACTGGTTTCGCGCGTGATCTTCACTTCACTCGGAACCACGTTCCCCGCGTGCGCTGACTCCGCCACCGCCAGGTTCTCCAGGCTCTTGTATCGCTTCCTCAGGACATTCACCACCTTCGGATCGAACGCCTTGCCCGACTCACCGGAGATTTTTTCCATCACCTGATCAAGTGGCATGGCGCGGCGGTATTGGCGGTCGGAAGCGAGCGCATCAAGGAAGTCGACGGCTGATAAAATTCGCGCGCCGATCGGAATCTCCTCGCCTTTCAATCCGTAGGGATACCCGGTTCCGTCCCATTTTTCATGGTGCGCCCGTACGATCGGCACAACGGGATAAGGGAAGCGAACCCGTTCCAGAATCTCTGCCCCAACCACGGTGTGAATCTTCATCTTCTCGAACTCTTCTGGCGTCAGCCGCCCCGGCTTCGAAATGATGTGTTCCGGCACCGCCAGCTTGCCAATGTCATGCAGAAGCGAAGCCGCGTGCACCGCTTCCAGTTCTTTTCCCTTGAGCCCCAACTCTTTGGCCACCTCGATTGCATAGACGCGAACGCGCTGAAGGTGCTCGTGTGTCGTCTGGTCCTTGGCTTCGATTGCCATCGCCAGGGCCTCGATGGTTCTCAAATGCAGGTCGGCGATCTCTTCCACGTGCCGCTTCTCATCTTCTAACTTGCCCAGATATAAGTTGTAAGAGCGGTAAATCACGTAAATGGCGGGCACGAAAAGCAGTGAAGTTTCCCAATTAAATGTGCGGCTGAACCAGCCAATAGCGCCCGCAATGCCCGCTCCCACCAGATAATATGGAAACGACCAGAAATAGCAGTCCACCAGGATCTGCCGCAGCGGTACGCCCTCACTGGCCGAAATCACGACTGCAATACTTCCAGCATTCACGATGAAGTACGTGGAAGCCGCCAGGCACAATACCAGAGGATGACTGGCAACCACCTGATTGAGCAGGGTATTGTGATAAACCGCGTAGGCCATCGCGGCCGACAAGGAACCTGCACAGATATTGAAGGTCAGGTTGACGGTGCGGGGCTGCTTGGTCTGCAAACTCTGCGCCAGCATCGCGCCTGCAGCCAGAAAAACGGTCTCTGGGTAGCTTAGCTCCGCAACTCCCACCAGGATAAATAGGAAGTTAACCGAGAGCGTTCCGGTTGTTCCTGGCAGCTTGACCTTAAGACGCGAGGCCAGCACGGCAATGCCCAGGTAACAGATGAACTGCGCGATGCTTCGACTCCTGGGGTGAATCGTTGCCTCGAGCAGGCATGCCACTCCGGCGGCGATTACCGCGCCGACAAAAACCTTCGCGCCAGTAGGCAGGAATTTCCAGGATTGTGTGCTGCTGGACATTCTTATGGCGGTCATCGCACGCCGTCTCCAAAACGGCGAGCCTTTCCCCAGCTAAAGGGTAGCTGGCAAATTATTGAGCGACAAGGATTTAAGGCTTTTTGAGGAAACTTCAGTAATGCTTGGTAATCCCTAAAAGGAAACTGATTCTAAACAGTTTACCGGCTGAAGATTCGCCCCTTCACCGATCTCAGATTTCGAATCGCCGGACTCCAACGGTCTCTAACCAAAGGTGGAACATCCGCGTCTAATAATTCGTAACTATATCTAGACCGTGCGCACCCTCATCGACACCTTCTCGCAGATTTTTCGCACCCTCTGGGCGCACAAGCTGCGTTCGTTTCTCACCATGTTTGGCATCGCCTGGGGCGTCGGATCGCTGCTTTTGCTTGTCGGACTCGGCGAAGGCTTCCGCTCCGGCAACAAGCGCGAGTTGGCGCAATACGGCAAAGACATCATGTTCATCTTCCCCGGCCGGGCGCCCGCGGTTGAGGGCAGCATGAATTCCGCCCGCAATTATTTGCTCACCTATCAGGACTACCTCGATATCCGGCGCGAGGCCCCGCACGTCCGCAACGCCTCCCCCGTTCTTATTCGCACCGATGTTCGCGCCGTCAGCGAATTCGCCAGCGCCAATGGAGAAATCGCTGGCGTCGAGCCTCAATTCAGCGACATTCGCTATCTCCCCCTGAATCAAGGACGCTGGCTCAACATCCTCGATGAATCCCAACGCCGCAACGTCATCGTCCTTGGCGACGAGCTTGTAAAAAATCTTTTCCCCGGACGTCCCGCCGTGGGCGCGAGCATCATCCTGAATGACATCACCTTCGAAGTCATCGGCACGGTACAGCGCGTCGGTCATGGCGACGATAATTCCACCAACATGCGCGGTTATATTCCCTTTCGGGTGATGGCGACCTTATTCCCGCTGAAGGGCGAGAATCACGAGAACTCGATTTCGTTTATCAACTACCAGCCGCGCGTCACTGACGAACATCTCATCGCGCAAGAGGAAGTTCAAAGAATCGTCGCCCGCAATCACGGCTTCGATTATCACGACAAAGATGCTTTCGAAGGTTGGGATACGATTCAGAACTCCAAGGCCATCGGGTCTATCTTCGATGCCATGAACGCCTTCCTGGGCGGAGTCGGACTGGTCACGCTGGCCCTGGGCGCTATCGGCGTCATCAACATCATGCTGGTGACGGTTTCAGAGCGCACGCGCGAAATTGGATTGCGTATGGCTCTCGGTGCCACCCGCCGCAGCATTCTCGCGCAATTTTTCATCGAAGGAATTATTCTCACGCTGTTCAGCGGCCTGATCGGCATGGGATTCGCCGCCGGTCTAATGTCGCTCTTGGGCAATGTGCAAGGCCAGGGCGGTTTCGACCCTCCCAAACTCGTGCCCGCAACTGCCATGTTGGCAATCGGTAGTCTGGCTCTAGCCGGCATAATTGCAGGCCTGTATCCCGCCCGCAAAGCCGCCCTGCTTCAGCCAGTAGAAGCCCTTCGCCAGGAGTAGAAGGCCTGGTTTCTGGTTTCTGGTTTCTGGTTTCTGGTTTCTGGTTTCTGGTTTCTGGTTTCTGGTTTCTGGTTTCTGGTTTCTGGAGACTAGAGAAACTGGCGCCTGGCCACTGAAACATCATGTTCCGCGATTTACTTCACGAGGCTTACGGAGCCATGCGATACAACCGCAGGCGCACCGCCCTCACCATGCTCGGCATGGCGTGGGGCATCGCCACGGTCGTCATGCTCCTCGCCTACGGCAACGGCTTCGGAAAAGCCTGCGAAGCCATCTTCGCCAACTTCGGCACCAAGCTCATGATCATCGTCCCGGGCCGCACCTCCATGCAGGCCGGCGGACAAAAGGCTGGAGCCCAGGTCCGCTTCACCCTCGACGACATTGACACTCTCACCACCAACATTCCACAGATCACTCACATCACTCCCGAAGTCGATAAGCAGTGTAACGTCCAGTTCGACACTCGCACCTTCACCTTCGACGTTACCGGAGATTATCCCAACGTCGACTCCGTTCGTGCCCTGAAGTTGCAAAGCGGGCGCTTCTTCAACATGCAAGACCAGTTGCAGCGCGCCCGCGTCGCCGTCATCGGTTCCGATTCGAAAGAGAAGCTCTTCTCGGGACGCAATGCCCTCGGCGAATATATCCGCGTCGATGGCCTCAGCTTCGAAGTAATCGGCGTCCTGGCCGCCAAAATGCAGGAGGGCGACGACGATATCAACCGCGCCGTTTACGTGCCCTTCACCGCCATGAGTGACATCAAGGACACTCACTACCTCGACTCGATTTGGTTCAACTACGAAACACCCGATTACGAGCGCCTCGAGTTGTCGGTGCGCGAAGTTCTCGCCGGCGAACACAAGTTCAACCAGACCGATCGCCGCGCCGTCCGCATCTTCAACCTGATGGAACAGGTTCACCAGTTCGAAGTCATCACGATCGGCCTCAAGATTCTACTCGGCTTCATCGGCACACTCACTCTAGGCATTGGCGGCGTCGGCCTCATGAACATCATGCTCGTTTCCGTCACCCAGCGCACCCGCGAGATTGGGGTCGAAAAAGCTCTCGGCGCCCGCCGCGGCGACATCCTTCTGCAATTCCTCGCCGAAGCCCTCACTATCACATTCATGGGAGGATTGCTCGGCATCATCCTCGCCTACGTCGTCGCGCTCTCCGTCGGCCGTCTCACTCTCTACAGCGCCGTCGCGAAAAATGCCGAAGCGGGTGATATCCGCCTGATCATCGCACCCGGCACTCTCATCGTCGCCACCGTAATCCTTACCGTAGTCGGCCTGATCAGCGGCATGATCCCCGCCCTCCGCGCCTCCCGCCTCGATCCCATCGAAGCCCTCCGCTACGAATAAAGCGTTGTTGAAATCGTGCTTAAAGACACATTCACCAGAAGGGGACGATTCGGCGCATCTTCTTAACGTGACCGATTCACTGCTTGTTGTGGGTCGACCCTGATAGAGATCTTCAGGGTTCTTCTCAGGTTGGCAAGCAGAGGCGAAGGCAGCGGGGGGTACCCTTCCTCCGTGGCGATTTGCTGGCCGTCCGCGTATATCCAATTTACGAAATCGTTTAACGCTGTCATGCGAACCTCATCAGTTGGCTTAATTCGCAGGTAGATCCAGGTGAAACCGGTGATGGGATAAGAATCGATACCGGGCGCGCTGGACAATGAAGATGAGTAGCCATTCCGTTGCAGTGCTTCCACCGCGTTGCACGCTGCGCCGATGCTTTGGGGAGATGGCGGAGCAAACTTACCGGCGCCATTTAGCACTGCGACCCGCGGAATGCCGGCGCGCACTGCATACTGATATTCGACATAGCCGATGGATCCAACCGTGTTCTTCACCTTGTCCACCATGTCGGAACTGCGTTCCGCACGCCCGCCCACAGGCCATTTCGGAGACGTGGAGACTCCAACTTGCGTGCGAAACCTGGAATTCGCTTTGGAAAGAAACTCAGTAAAAATATAGTTGGATCCTCTTCCGGCGGGCCGGTTGATGACCTGGATCGGAAGATTTGGCAAAGTGATCTCCGGATTGAGTTTCGCCAGTTGCGGCGCACTCCAACTCTTCACCTCACCCAGATATATTTCGGCCAGAACCTCGCCCGAAAGGCGAAGCCCCTGCTGGACATCCGGAAGGTTATAGATGGGGACGATTCCCAGGACCGCGACCGGTAGTTCGGTTATACTGCCTTCCTTCCGCTCCTTGTCGGTGAGCCGAGTCTCTCCCGCGCCAAAATCGCTTACATCCCGCGTAACAAGCGTAATCCCCTCGCCCGTGCTGGATGGGAGGTATCGCACTTGGATGTTGCGATTGCGCTTGTTGTATTCCTGTGTCCATCGGGAATAGAGAGCAGCCGGCGCGGTCGATCCGGCTCCCACCAACACGACTACATTTTGAGCAACGCTCTGGCAGCTTTGCAAACCAAGAACAAGAATTAGTAGGCGCGGCAGGAGAGAACATGCACGAAGTTGCGAATTACCCCGCTGGGCAGTAGGTGCCGAAACCCGTTCGCTATGCTTCCGATCCATTTCGGTCGATTACTCCAGACGAGTCCCCGCTAACACAGAGAAACTCATTAGGATTAATCGGCTGATCAAGGCCTGAACCTAAATTTCAGACTCGTCTTGCAGTGACCCTCCCCGCCTCCCACCAATCCATTTCGTCCTAAAGACGCTCTTCAGAATAATCGGCATTCTGCGGCAAAAGGTTGGATACGTCCTCGCACCGCCGCCGCTTCACGAATTCTCTCCGTGTCATTCCGGCCAAGCCGGAGCAGCGGCGCACTCGCTTGCTCCCGTCATTCCGACCGGGCCGGAGCGACAGCGACGGCGCAGTGGAGGGAACTGCTCTCTTATCAGTCCTGTGGCCTGCCACCATTCGGAAGACAAAAACGGCCGGCGGAATCCCGCGTTCCGTCGACCGTTCGCCCCCTCCTCGAACCAAAACCGCAATCGGCATTCTGCGCCATCCTTATGAATACGTCATCTCACACCAATCACTCGTTCGCCCTCTCGCAAGCGCAATCGGCCCATAAAGTATCCTCCGTCACTGATGCTCGTGATGTTCCTTCTCAAGCAACCTCAAAAACACGACAATCCTGTCAATCTCGCGTACCATGTCCCCCAAGTACTTCCACCAATGGCATACACCCAAGGGACCGCCCGATGAGCTCTGCCCATGAAGAACTTCTGCACGAATTTCAGCAGTTCGCTGTGACCGCCCCTACCCCCAAAGCCCTCATGGAGCATATCTGCCAGCAGTCTCACAGCAAGCTGACTCGTTACAACTGGGTGGGCTTCTATCTCATCGACCCCAACGACCCGGACATTCTACTGGTTGGCCCGTTCGTCGGCAGTTTCACTCCCAACGCCCGCATTCCCCTGCACACTGGCCTGTGCGGCGCCGCCGCTCGGGACGCGACAACCGTGGTCGTGCACGACGTCACCAAGGACCCGCGTTACTTGGCCGGATCGCCGTTAGTGAAATCTGAAATCGTCGTCCCCATCTTCGCTCGAAAAAAGCTAGCCGGGGAACTTGATATCGAGAGCTACTTCACCGGCACCTTCACTGCCGAGGAACAGCAGTTCGTGGAAGCCTGCGCCACAACAGTCGCTAAGTATCTGGAAAAAAACTAGGGGCGTCTTTCAGAATCTTCCCGGCGATCGCTGCGGGGGCCGTCCGCGCTGATAACACCGGATAAAACTTAGCCGGCGAAATTGTGAATTCCGCCGGCTGATGGAAAATCAATTCTTCTCAATTAGAACCGGAACTGCGGCCCAAGAGTAACGCTTAAGTTATTGTGCGCGCCGTTATCAAAAAAGATGTCGTCGCCAACTTCCGCGCGAATCCCGATAAACCCGGCAAACGCTTCGATCCCACCGCCGGGATACACCGCGAAATCGGTCTTCCCATTGGTTAAGCCCACCATATTGACAAACCCCGTGGGCGCACTCTGGTTGTTGACGCTGAAGTTATCAAAGCCAACTTTGCCCGTGATGAAGAAACGAACTGGTCCCGATCCGGTCTGAAACTTGGGCCCGAAAAAGCCATGCAAAGTGCGGAACTTCGTGGTCACATCCTGGCTGGTGATGCCATTACTGAACGTATTGGTATAGTTCCGGTTAAAGTCATACGCCATTTCCGCTTCGATCTGAATATCCGGATGAACGGCAAACGCCGCGCGCCCTCCCAATCCAACAAAATTCTCCGCCTTGGGTGCATCCGTAAATCGGAAGTAATCCGCAAAGGCGCCAATTTCAACGTGATCGGAATCCTGGGCAAACGCCCCGGGCGCGGCAGCCATCAGAGCTGCGACCGCGAATAACCACAAACAACGCTTCATGTTTTGTCTCTCCGTTCAAAGTATGTTTTACGCGCACCTTTCCCACTTCGCGGAAAGGTGGTGGCATAAAAGGCAGACGTGGGAATTCGATGCGGCGCTGCCGGAGGGAGTTGGTCAGCGAGTAAACGAAGTGGCCTCAGGATTTTACTGCAGAAGTAAGGGCTCTTAGACTCTAGGCGCGCTTCGTGGCATCGTCTTTACAGGGGCCACGGCCACCTCGGTGCCGCCGTCATACTTGCCGGTTAAGTCATTCCATCGGATGTGTACCAGCTCCTGAAACATGCGAGAACCGTCGATGAGCGGATGAATGCGCGTACCGCCGATGTGTCCCCACAGCACCGGCACTTCCTGCACACGAAATCCAAACTTTCGCGCCAGAAAGAGAATTTCTGGATCGAAGCCCCACCGTTCGATGCGTTGCAGCGGCAAGATTGTCTGCGCCGCCCGCCTCGTAAACGCCTTGAAGCCGCATTGCGTATCTTTAAAGCGCAGCCCCAGAATCATGCGCTGCAAAAGATTGAAGATTCTTCCAAACAACTGCCGATGCAGCGACTGCCGCTGTGTTTGCAACTCTGCCCGCAACCAGCGCGACCCAATCGCAATATCCGCGCCCGCGGCCAGCGCCTCCAGCAACTTCGGCATCTCCTCAATCGGCGATGACAAATCCGCGTCGCTGAACACGATGATCTCGCCCTGCGCGTTCAGCATTCCGTTTCTTACGCTGAAGCCTTTTCCCCGATTGCCCGGATTCTCCACCAGCCGCACGATTGGATCTTTCTTTGCGAACTCGCGCACGATCTCGACCGTGTTGTCGCTCGATCCGTCGTTGACCACAATCACTTCCGCATCCCATCCCCGTTCACACACGTATGCCAGCACCTTCTCCAGGGTCGCCCCCAGACGCGGCCCCTCGTTGAAGGCCGGAATCACGATGCTGTGAGAAATGTTCTTCATTCCAAATCCAGCGCAGGATCGCGATCCCACGCGCGCCGCCATTGTAATGCCAAATTCAAGAAAACGTTCAAGCGCGATAGAAAAAACCAAGCGCGGAGCTAGGTACGAGACATCGAAAACTCGGTACTGGGTACTAGCAACTATGCCGCGTCACGCTTCTCCGCCAGCATGCTGAAAAATTCATCCACCAACTCGGCATCCCACAGGCCCTGGCGGGCTTCCTGCCGCATCGTTCGTGCGGCTTGATCGTGCGGCAGCGCCGGCTTGTAAGTTCGCGCGGTGCGCAGCGCATCGTAGACATCCACCACCTGCAAAATCCGCGGCAGCAGGGGAATCTCTCCCGCCTTCAATCCGTCCGGATATCCGGAACCATCGGCGTGCTCATGGTGATGCCGGATAATCGGCAGCACCAGCCGCAACGACTTCAGCGGCTTGCAAATATTTTCTCCGGTAATCGGATGCAGCTTCATGATCAGCCATTCCGCCGAAGTCAAATCGCTGCCTTTTTTCAGAATCGAATCCGGCACCGCGATCTTCCCCAGATCGTGCAGATATCCGCCGCGTCGCAGCGCTAGGATCGAATCTTCATCCAATCCCAGATAGCGGCCTAATTTCGAGGCCTGCTCGGCCAGTCGCTCGCAATGACCTTCGGTATAAGGATCGCGTCCTTCCACGATCAGTCCCAGCGTGCACAGCACCGAATCCGCGGTCTCCAACTCATCGGTGAATTCCTTGACACGCAGCAACGACTTCACCCGCGCCGTCAATTCTTCCGCCAGCACCGGCTTGTTCAAGAAATCGTCCGCTCCCGCTTCAATCCCCTGCAACTTGTCGGCGACGTCGCTCAATCCCGTGATCAACACAAATGGAATCAACCGCGTCGCCGGATCGCTCTTCAACTCCCGGCACAGATCGTATCCGGATCGCCCGGGCATGCGCACGTCGGAAAGAATCAAATCCGGCGTCTGCCGCCGGATCTCCATCTCCGCCTGGTCCACATCCCCCGCGGTCACCACCTCGTAGCCCCGCAGCGCCAGCAACTGGCTCATCAAACCCGCGATGCTGGGATGATCATCCACCACCAGAATGCGCGGCGCACGCCGAACTGTCGCTATTCGCGCCATCTCTTCATGTAACCCGGATTTCGCTCGGAAGTTGCCTCCACCTCATCGCTCACAGGTGGGCGGAGATCGTCAGAATTGCTCATTGGCACAGAACCCTACTTTAATTTTACGCCAATCTATCCTCGCCGAATTCCGTTCGCAATGGAAAAAGAAAGCACGCGCAGTGTCTTCTCAATCGACCTCCGCGACCGATCTCCGCGAACTCCGCGCTAAGAAGCTATCACTACGCCCTGTTCATTCTGGGAAGTCTGCAAAGAATTAGCGGGAATTTGTGATATCTAACCTTGCCCCACACAAGAATTCCTGCCTAACCTCACCCCATGCCTTCTCGGATCTTTTCCCGACGAACAGTTCTTATCCTATTCCTCGTCATTGCCGCCTTCGCCCACGCCGCCGCCAAGCCGCACATCATAGCCCTCGGCAAAACAATTGCAGTTCAATGGACCCCAGGGTTGGGCGAAAAAAATCAGATTATCAAACTCCGCCCGCTGCTGGTCGACGCACGCGTAAAAGAATTTACCCTAGGCCCCGCTCATGACGTCACCGATCGCCTCTTCGTCGTTCGCGGCGCCTTTCGCCTCAACGACAGCCTTCCTCAGGAATCCGCAACTCCGCACTGGCAATGGCAGCGCGGCGGATGGCTGCTGGTCGATCGCGTCACCGGCCGTATTTCTTTCCTCGACCTTCCCGACTTCGACCCCGTCTATTCCGCCGTCAGTTGGTACCGCGACTATGCCGCCTATTGCGGCATCTCCGACGACGGCAAGAAAATCTTCGCCATCGTCGCACAAATCGGTCACCGCAAGCCCGTCCTCAAAAAGTCTCTCGAAGTGCCACCGATCGCAGAAAACGCCGCGCCCGATTCTGCCTGCCCCACGCCCACCTGGCAGCGCAATCCGGCGCGAGTCACGTTCGAACCCACGGGCGAAGCTAAACAAACCTTCGCCATCCGTGGCCATACCGCAGATTTAGTAACTGAGGAAGAAGACGAAGAAGATGCTCAAGAAGAAACCAAAAAATAAAGCCGCGACCTAGAACAAAACATCGTACGAAAACTGAAAACTGGGAACTAATCACTGACCACTGCCTTATTCACTTTCGCACTGGTTACCAAAATCACCGACAAAACCACAATCACACTACCCAGAAAAATGAACCGGTCCACTCGCTCGTGCAGAACCAGCCACCCCAAAAACACGGCCACCACCGGATTTACATACGCATAGGTCGACACCTTGGACGTCGGCACATGCTTCAGCAGCCAGATGTAAGCCGTATATCCAATCCACGATCCGCACAGGATCAGGTACATCACCGCGCCGACGCCGCGCGCGGTCCACAACACGTGGGAAAAATCCCCGACTGCAGACGCAAACAGGAAATTCGCCGCGCCCGCCGCCGTCACCTGCCACGCTGTGGCGCTGAAAATGTCCATACCCGATTGCCAGCGCTTCGATAACACCGATCCCAGCGCCCACGAAAACGATCCCCCGAGTAAACTGATCGACGCCCACAACCCCCGCCGCCCCATCGGCGACGTCGAATGCAACTCTGGCCAGAACAGTACAAACAGTCCCACAATGCCCAAAGCCAGTCCAGCTTTCCCCCGCCACGAAATTTTATGGTGCCCCAGCAGCAACGAATCCAGCACCAGGAACCACAATGGCGTAATCGCAATGATTAACGCCGCCAATCCTGACGGCACCGAAAGCTCCGCCCAGGATAAAGTCAGGTTACCGCCCATCAGCAACAACACGCCCACCACGGATGCCAGCGCAATCTGCCGCGCCGAATACCAAATCCTGCGCCCGGTGGCCGCGCACACCGCAAGCATCACCACGCCGGCAATCGAAAACCGAACCCCGCACATCAGCGCTGGAGGTATGCTCTGCACCGCGATGTCAATCGCAAGATAAGTCGAACCCCAAAATAAGTAGACCAGCCCAAAGGCAAGAATCACCGCCAACCGACTGGGGCCCTGTGCCGAACTAATTGTGGGTGAAGAATTCAGAAGGAGAAAAGAATATCAGACCAACGAGATCATGTGGGCCACCACAACTCATCCATGATCACTATGCGGAGACGGGTGCCTTCGCCCGTCCGTACCGTGCGGAACCCACCAGCTTTTCGCTAAACTGTAAATCCGTTTCCCTATCCCCGCTCGCACCCCGCGAACCTTCCCGCCAACCTCCCCAGCCTTACTACTCGATACAAAGGGAAAAGCCCCCGCGGCAAACGTACCGCCGCCCACTCTCCCGGCCCCGGAGTAAAAGTCAGTCGTGACAGAAAGCGCAGCCGATCCACTCTCCGTTCGCGCAGCCGCATCATTAGACGGAAATACGACAAATTCTCGGTTTCGCGCAAAGTCCCCGACGCAATTTCCGCGGCGATCTGATCCGCGAACTTCGACGCTGCCGGATCGTGAGCCATCGCATTCGAACTCGAAGCCGGAATTCCCGCCCCCACTAGCCGCGCGGCCAGTAGCAACGTCACATGCAGAATCCGCTCGATGCCTAGCTCGCGCGCCTGCCCCTGCACCCAATCCCAATTCAAATTCTCCCGCCGTAAAATCTGCGCCATGTCGCGCAACCAGATTAGCCGTCCCCAAACATGCTTGGCCGCATGCACGGCCAACAGCAGCAACAGATCCTCCGCTGAAGGCGTTCTCACCTCATAACCCGCGACGTTCGCGTTCATTGCGCGGGCAAACAAGCCCTCCATATCAAAATCGACTGCATAGAACCGCGGCAGCGGCGCCCACTGCAGCTCCAGCAAATTCTTTCCCGCGGGACTATCGAACGCGCACTCGTATCCCGACGCGATGTAATCCTGTTCAGCTTCTCGAGGAATGTCCAAGCGAAGCGTGTATCCGAGATCGCGAACAAAATTCTTGACTCGCTCCACATCGCGCTTGCGAACGAAAACGTCCATATCCCCTGCCAACCGCAGCGCGAGATCGCGGTAATACACTTCGGACATCACGACTCCTTTATAGGGCATCACATCCATGCCGCACCCATTCAAGCAATCCACAATGCGGATGACCTCCCGCGCCAGAAACAGCGACTTGTACAGGTTTCTCTGCGAACTTTCCCGAAGCAAAGCCATCACAGGCGCAGGAACAACTTCCGCAGCGCCGTCGACGTTCAAGAGATTCCGATACATCAACTCCGTTGTGCGGTGATGATCCGCGAGGTGAAGTGCAGCTTCCCAGTTGACCGGAGCCGCCAGGAGGCCGCGTAGACGTCCTAACTCTCCGTTGTTGTCGATCGAACTCGCAACCCGGACCAGATCCCACTCGCGCCCAGCCGCAGCACTTGCGGCCGCACTATCCATACGACGATCCAGAGATGGGCTTGCTGGTTTCATGAGACTAATTTCGCGATTGGATCAAATTTTCGGGCAATCGTGACCGGGACTTTATTTTACGGTTACTTTCGTCACTGCTTTCGCAAGTTGAAACTCTGCACCCGGCCTGGCATCTGTCAAACTTGAATGTACTCGCGAAGATGCGATTCGCGCGACATTAACCTACATGGAAATCCTCACACCGCAGACGATCAGGCGCGGCACGCGGCTGCGTGTTGAGATTCCGGTTACCATGACCAGCCTGGATCGCAGGCATTACTTTTCGGCCGATTGTGTCGCCGTCGTGGTGAGCTCGCAGGGCGGCGGCATTCGGGCCGATCGCCCCTTGCCGATCGAAACCCCGGTGCTGCTGGGCGATCTGCCAAGCGGTGCCAGCGTCTCCGCCCGCGTTGTAAGTTGTGTCCCGTTGGGCAATGACGGCGCGAATTTCATCATCGGCGTCTCCCTCTATAACCCGGGCAACGTCTGGGGAATCGCCAATCCTCCCGCGGATTGGGATTGCAGCTACAAGCCAAGTTCCGGCCCTGGGGCCGCGCAGCCGTCCTCTCCGCCATCGGCAAGAAAGAGCGCCAGCAAAACCGCCTGGCCCTACAACTTATTTTCGGCTCACGGCGAAGCGCATCCTGGCCGGAAATAGTTGATCCCAGGCGCATCTTCCCGCGAAAGTTCGACCTACTGCTCCAGCCGTCGAATCGCTCAATCGCGATTGCTGCTTTCGTAACCTCGCCGAGCCCGAATCGAAGTGCCATACTCTTCTTGCAATGTCCCCGACACCCGAATCGCCGGCCCTTGCTCTTTCTTCGGAAGACCTGTCTACACTCAACCAGCCCAACCACACCTCATCCGCCGGATTGACGGCACATAGCTTGACCGGACAGGATCGTCCCTTTCGGGTGAAATTGCGCGGATCGGTGCTCGTGCTGGTTCGCTTGCCCAACCGTCGCGCCGTGCGCGGCAAATTGCATCAGCTCTCCACCACCGGTGGCCTGATGAACCTCGACCAGCCGCTGGACGAAAAACTTGACGTAGAGTTGATCTTCCAACTTAGTGAAACCACGATCCGCGAAAAGGCGCAAATGATGTTTCCTATGTGGGCCACCCAAGGCTGGCTTCAACCCTTCCGCTTCGTCGATCTGCCGGAAACTACCAAGAGTATTTTGGAGAAGAGTCTTTTGAAATTCGTGCAAGGCTCGCAGGACCCAACCGCGAAATAGTTCACAAGGGGACGGGCGCCTCGCCTGCTCCCAAATGTTATAAACTTGCCCTCATAGCAGCCCCATGCCATCGAACTCTCCGATCTTCTGGGAAGTCGACACCCAAGCCGACTTCATGCTCCCCGGCGGCAAACTTTACGTGCGCGGCGCCGAACGCCTGCTCCCGAACATTCGCCGATTGACCGATGCCGCCCGCCAGGGACGTGTTTTCCTAGTCTCCCACGGTTGCTATCACACGAACGACGATCCCGAGTTCGCCACTTTTCCGCCACACTGCATAAAAGGCACCGCGGGTTCTGCCCTGGTTCCCGAGGCGCTTACCGAAAACGTTTTCACTGTGCCCAACGAACCCTCAGCTAGGATTCCAAAAGACCTTGCGCGCTACCAGCAGGTTCATCTCGAGAAACAGACCCTCGACATCTTCGAAAGCCGACACGCAGCAGAACTCCTGCAGCACTTTGCCAAAAATGCCGAGTTCGTGGTCTTCGGCGTAGTAACGGAATACTGCGTCCGCTTTGCCGCCAAAGGATTGCTCGAGCGCGGCTATCATGTTTCGGTGGTCGAAGATGCAATTGAAACCCTGCAGTCAGAAGATGGAGAGCGCGCCATCGTCGAATTGAAAAGTCTGGGCGCAAAATTCATCACCACTGACCAGGCGTTGAGATTGATTTCGCAATAGCATCCCACGAACTGCAGCCTCGATGCCAGCCGCCGAAACTTATGGCGAGTAGGGCGGCCTCAGCGGGGCAGCGCATGACTTCCCAAGTTCTTCGGAGACCTTCGACCCTATCCCTACCCCAATTTCTGTTCAATAATATTGATCGCCCGGAGGTCCAATGCCCCGCTGTCTAGCGTTCCTGATTCTTTTGCTCGCTCTTTCTTTCCCGTCCGTTCACGCGCAGTGCACTCTCCCGGCTTCGCCAAATCAGGCCACCCTCGATTCCACTTTCGACGCCTTCTTTATGCAGAACGGCCCTGGATGGACCGGCGCCGACGGCTCATATTCGATTCTGCTTCCCGACGGCACGAACCTCTGGACGTGGTCCGACTCCTTCATCGGCACCGTGAATCCCACCACGCGCATGCGCAGCGGCGATCTCTTTCAAGCGCATAACTCGCTAACCATTCAAAATCAAAGCACCGGAACCTACACCACTGTTGGCTACCCTCCGAAAACCACCTCCTATTTCGTTCCGCCCACCAAGGGGGATTGGTTTTGGGTCGGCAACGGCTTCGTCACCGAGCCTTCGCCCGATGTCTACCAATTGGTCATCATGCTCAGCCAGTGGACTCCGTCGCTAAAATTCGCTGGCAATTCCATCGTCACCCTGGACTGGCCCAGCTACTCGATCGTCTCCATCGTCCCAGTCGCCTTGCCCGACACGACCATCCAATGGGGATCGCAGATATTGCAGGTCGGTTCGACCTATTACATTTACGGCATAAAAAATCCCAGCAGCGACAACAAAACCCCTTACCTCGCGCAAACCGGTTCACTGGCCAACCTGACCGATCCCTCCGAATGGCTCTATTGGAACGCCACCAAGAAAGAGTGGCTCGCTGGACAAAGCAACGCCACCGCGCTCAGCGGCGTGAAGGCCGTCACTCCCGAATATTCCGTTAGTCCCATGACCTACGACGGAGGCACTTTTTATCTGATGACTGGAATGAACCCGCTCAAGCCTGCGTACCCACTGTGGGATGAGGTAACAACGTGGTACTCGTGTTCTCCGCAAGGGCCCTGGACGAATCAAACGATCGTTTACACTACGCCCGAAGCCGGCGCCAACGGATGTAAAGAAGGAACGCTCGTCACCTACAACCCGAAAGCCCACCCTGAATTCACTGACTCGGAAGGAATTCTTTTGACCTACAACGTGAATGCCAACGAGAGCGGGGATCTGGTTTGCGCCAACGATTATTTGCCACGCTTTTTGCGATTGACCATTCCCGGAGTAACGCCGGGGCGAACGCATTAGCATCTGCTTTGAAGGGGCGCGGCTTTCAGCCGCCGTTCACCCTACCAACTCCTCAATCTCCCGCACCTCGGCAACGCTAAGCTTGAGGCTGCGGCTTTCCAGATCCAACTTCATGTGTTCGGCAGAGGTTGTGCCGGTGAGCGGGAGCATTCCCATGGACCGCGCAAAAGCAAACACTACCTGCGCAACACCCGCCTCAACCCGCGATGCAATCCTCGCCACCACTGGATGCCGCAACACCTCCACATTCGCCGTGAGCAGCGAAAATCCCTGATAGCCAATCTTCCGTTCATTGCAAAATAGCCGCACCTCGCGATCCCATCCCGTCCGCGCAAAGCACCGGTTCTGCACGAATGCCGGACCCTCCCCATGCACCTTCATCATCTCTTCGAGATGATGCAACGAAACATTGCTCACGCCCAGCAGCCGCGTCCGTCCGGCATCGCGCTCGCAACGCATGGCCTCCCAAACCTCCGCATCCGCGCCCGTCCAGCCGTAACCGGATGCGGGCCCATGCACCACAAAACTCTCTACGTGATCCGTCCCTAGATGCTCCAGCGAACCCGCCATCGACTGCGCCACTTGCACCGACAGCGCCGCATGCGGATCGTACGGCAGTCGATGATCCTGCCCCGGACGATAGGTAAACTTCGTCTGCAGAAAAATCTCGTTTCGCCTCACCACTCCGCCGCCGTATGCCGCCGCCAATCCTTCGCCTACTCCGGCTTCAAAATAGTGCCTTCGCTGGTTCGCCGTGTCGATACCGCGAAACCCCGTGCGCAGCGCCAGTTCGACCAGCGCCGCCGTCCGTTCTTCCTTCCAGGCGGTGCCATACAAAAAATCCGGCGTGAAAATTTCCTGCGTTGTCATGGCAGCCAGTTCTTTCACGAAAGACCCGTCAATTCAGGCGTGCCACTACTAGGCGCCGTTAATGGAAAGAGTTGCCAAACTCGCCATGCAAATTTTCTGCTATGAGCCTTCTGACTCCGCACCCCATAAGCCTTTCGACTATATTTTATAAATTGATAATGGGTGTAAGCTGTTCCCGTTCTGTGTAGGACCTTCACCAAAAGCCCTGGCGGCGACCTGGGGTGGGGCCAAGCTCAAACCGCTTATTCAGGACACCAAAAAAATCAAGGAGAAACAATGATTCGAAGAATCGCTACATCTCTGCTGACTCTAGTAGCGCTCGTGTCGGTTGCCAGTACAGTCTCCCTCGCGGGAACCGTAATGACGCACCACACCCGCGAAGTGCAAAATCGGGTGCCGCTGGTGGGTCACCTTCCTGCAAACCAATCCATGCGCATTGTGCTGACGCTTCCCATCCGCGACCAGGCTGGCCTTGATGCTTTCCTGAAGGATGTCTACGACAAAAATAGTCCGAACTTCCGCCATTTCCTCAGCGTGGAACAATTCACCGAGAAGTTTGGTCCTACGCGCGAAGACTACCAGACCCTGATTCAGTTCGCCAAGAACAACGGCTTCACGGTTGTTAAGCAATCCCGCAATCGTCTGAATCTGGACGTCGTCGGCCCCGTCTCCGCCATCGAGAAGACTTTCAACGTCAAAATGAACGTCTACCAGCACGATGAAGAAGCTCGCACATTCTTTTCGCCCGATCGCGAGCCTACCACTGAAATGTCTCTGAACCTGTGGCACGTAAACGGCCTCGACAACTACTCGACGCCGCACACCATGTTGCAGCATCGCTCCGCCGAAGAAGCCGCTGCGGACGTTCACTCCAACGCCACGATCGGCTCCGGCCCCAGCAGCTCTTTCCTAGGCAGCGACATGCGCGCCGCCTACTACTCCGCCGAAGGCGGCACCCTCACCGGTACCGGCCAGTCCGTTGGATTGTTCGAGTTCCTCGGCACCGATCTCACCGATCTCACCACCTACTACACCAACGTCGGACAGACCGATAACGTCCCCGTTACTCTGACCTCGGTTGACACCCAGAGCACTAGCTGCGTTGACAAGAGCGGCTGCGATGACACCGAACAGACCATCGACATGACCCAGGCTCTCGGTATGGGCAACGGCATGGCCGGCCTCACCATGTGGATCGGCACCGGCGGTCTCTCCGGCCAGACGCTCGACGACCCCGGCATCCTGAACGGCATGGTTACCGCCAATCCGCTGAACGCTCAGTTGAGCTGCTCGTGGGGTTGGAGGCCTGCTGACGAAACCACTGACGATCCTTACTTCCAGGAAATGGCGGCTCAGGGTCAGAACTTCTTCGTAGCCTCTGGCGACAGCGGCAAGTGGGCTAAGGGCGGTTATCCTTTCCCCTCCGAAGATGATTACGTCACCGTCGTCGGCGGAACCGATCTGGACACCGCCAGCGCGGGTGGTCCGTGGGCATCAGAAACCGGCTGGTCCGATTCCGGCGGCGGCATCTCGCCAGATGACTTCGCGATTCCCTCGTGGCAGGTTGCAGCCGCGGCCGGTTGCGCGAAGTGCTCCCAAACCTATCGAAATGGCCCGGATGTTGCGGCCAACGCCAACTACACTTTCTATGTGTGCGCCGATCAGACCAAGTGCACCGCCAACGAATACGGTGGAACCAGCTTTGCCGCTCCCATGTGGGCTGCTTACCTGGCTCTGACCAACCAGCAATATCTGGCGAACGGCAACACCACCACGCTCGGCTTCATCAATCCGACTCTCTATGACATCGGCGCGGGCGCGGACTACGACACCGACTTCCACGACATCACCAGCGGCGGCAATGCGGACGGCACCACCGTCGGCTATGACCTCTCCACTGGTTGGGGAAGTCCGAATGGCCCGGCCCTGCTTTCTGCTCTGGCCGGAAATCCGGTTGGCAGCTTCAGCGTGGCCGTAGTTCCCAAGAAGGCGACCATCGCTCCGGGCGGTTCCACCCAAGCCAAAGTCACCTCAACCGTTTCTGGTGGTTTTGACTCGCCCGTTACTTTCACCGCCTCAGGCGTGCCTGCTGGCGTAAAAGTATCCTTCAAGCCCGCGTCGATCACCGGCACAGGTAGCACGTCCATGCGGGTTCAGTCGACGGCCAAGGCCGCTGCCGGAACTTACACGATCACCGTCACCGGCACCAGCGGAAGCACTGTCCAAACCGCCACCTTCACCCTGACCATCAGCTAGGAATCGAACGTTCCCTACTGGGTTAGAAAATGCAAAAGCCCGGACCGCAAGGTCCGGGCTTTTTTCCATCCTGGAAACCGCAGCCCCTGCTGATTTCTCCGATCCCTCCTTTGCTTTGAAGGGGGCGGCGTTCAGGCGCGCCGAGAATTGCTTGAATGACAGTGGGCTTTAATCCGGGGGGGTCCGGTCACGCAGACCATGTTACCCTCGTCGGATGCCCGCCAGCCCACAATCTGTGACCGCCGCGTTCGCCCTCGCCGCCGTCGCAACCTGGGGCACCAGCGATTTCCTCGGCGGCTATGCCACGCGCCGCGCCGACGCCTTTCTGTTCACCGCCTTCGTAAACCTTGGCGGTTTAATCGCCATGGCATACCTGGCAGCACTTTTTCACGCTCCTTTTCCCGTAGAACGAACCCTGGCCTGGGCGCTGGCCGGCGGCTTTTCCGGGGGTGCGGCCTTAGCCATCTTCTACCGCGCCCTCTCTTCCGGAAGAATGGGATTGACCGCT
Source organism: uncultured Acidobacteriaceae bacterium (assembly GCA_963818935.1). Lineage (GTDB taxonomy): Bacteria > Acidobacteriota > Terriglobia > Terriglobales > Acidobacteriaceae > Sulfotelmatobacter. The sequence continues at coordinate 52,699 of CAWFUK010000005.1, read as the reverse complement.
CCCGTCGCCGCTGTTCTCAGTGCCGCCATCCCCGCACTTCTTTCGATTTTCACCGAGGGCTTACCCGGAAGGATTCCCCTCCTCGGCTTCGTCTTCGCCGCCCTCGGCCTCTGGCTCATCACCCGCACCGAAGACGGAAGCAAGCCCGAAGGCATTGGTATGGCGGTCTTCGCCGGAATCGGCTTCGCCGGCTTCTATTTATGCATTCGCCAGGCCGGCGATGCCTCACCCCTCTGGATCGCCACTCTCACCCGAGCCGCCGGACTCATCGTCACTTCCACCATTGTTCTCTTTCGCGGCCGCTTTCGCGAAATCACCTCCGCCGGTCTTCGCTGGGCTGTCCTTACCGGATGCGTCGACTCCGCCGGAACTCTCTTTTTCGTTCGCGCCAGCCAAACCGGACGCCTCGATGAAGCCGTCGTCATCTCTTCGCTCTATCCCGCGGTGACTGTCTTGTTAGCCCGCCTCTTTCTGAAAGAACACTTTACTCGCTGGCGCTTCCTGGGACTCTTAGCCGCCCTGGCCGCCGTCCCGATGATCGCAGCGGGATAGAGCAAATTGGCGCAGATTTTCACGGATCAACTCCAAGATCGTGGCCTTATCCGTGAAGATCCGAGAAAATCCTTGGCCAATGTTTTTTGTACTCTGCTAACATCCGCACGTGGCCCTGCTCGAAATTTGCAACTTGGTTAAGATCTATCCGCACCAAGTCCGCGCCGTCGACGATGTCTCCCTCGACATTCAAGCCGGCGAAACCCTCGGCCTTGTCGGCGAGTCGGGTTCAGGCAAGAGCACTCTGGGACGTTTGATCCTGCGCCTCATCGAGCCCACCTCCGGCAGCATTCGCTTCGCAGGTCGCGATCTTCTCACCGCCCCTCCCGGCGAAATGCGCCGCCTCCGCGCCGACATGCAAATCGTTTTTCAGGATCCCTTCGCCTCGCTCGATCCCCGCTACCGTGTGGAAGACATCATCGCCGAACCGCTAATCATCCACGGAGACGCCAATATCGAGGGTGCCCCATCGTTGTCGCGTTCTGCGCGACAGGGTGTGCGTCGCGCCCGCGTCGTCGAACTCCTCCGCGCCGTTGGCCTCGACGAATCCATCCTCCGCCGCTTCCCGCACGAGTTCAGCGGAGGCCAGCGTCAGCGCATCGGCATTGCCCGCGCCCTCGCGCTCCGTCCCAAATTCGTCGTCGCTGACGAGCCAGTCTCTGCCCTCGACGTCAGCGTCGGCGCCCAGATTGTCAATCTCCTCGCCCAGCTTCAACGCGACTTTCGCCTGACCTTCCTCTTCATCTCGCACTCCATGCCGGTCGTCCGTTATCTTTCCACTCGCATCGCAGTCATGTATCGCGGGAAAATCGTGGAAGTCGGAGCTGCCGGGCAAATCACGGAGCGCCCCCAGCATCCCTACACCCGCAGTTTGCTTGATGCCACGCCCGAAGTCACAGTCTAGCTGCGGCGTTTTGCAATCGAACTAAACCTGATAAGCCTTTCTGCCGATGAAGACACTAGAATCTTATGGGCACAAAAGCGCAATTAGCTTCCGCCGCCAAAGCCAATCCCTGCATCGCCCGGCAGCCCATTCTTACGGCAGACGAGAGAGTCGTGGGATACGAACTCTTCTTTCGCGAAGACCGCTTGGTACGGGCTCGTTTCTGCGAGCTTATCGCTCCCAGGGTCGAACACGCCAGCGCCGATCTTTTCTTACTGGGAATGCTCTCATTGATCGACGCCATCCTCGCCGTTCCGATGGGACTCGTGCTCGAGGAACTGTCCCTCGACCCTGCCATCAAGAACCAGTTACTATCCGCCAAGACCGGCAAGAAAACTCCCCTGTCCTCTATTTACGACCTGATGCTTGCCCGAGAGGTGGGCGATTGGGGACTCGTCACCTCCCTCGGCAAGCAACTGAATGTTTCTCTGTCTTTTGTGGCTGAGTGTTCGAACGCAGCCATGCGCTGGGCCCACGAAGTCACCAAGGCACACTCCACCCCTTCCAAGTAAACAATCGCGACAGGGCTTTCAATCGTGTCATCCTGAGCGAACTCATTACGAGCGCAGCGACGCAGTTTGCAGTCGAGGATCCCTTTCCCGGGTGCGGCACGACAGACCTCTCCGGTAGTTTCTCACGATGCCGGTTTCGCCGAGCGTCCGCGCGCTGAGCAGCGCGCATCCATTCCTATGCCATACTCCTTAAATGTCGCGCCCCCAGCCCACCCGAACCCGCGATCTGCTTGAACTGTTCATCGGTTACGCAGTGATCGTCGGCGTCATCTGGACGCCCGAGCAGCTCCAGCGCATTCTCTCGCCTGTGGCACTGTTGCTGACTCTGCTGATCGTGCTGGCGCAGCGAAAAAGCCGGGACGAACTTGGGTTTGGCCTTCGCGGCCTCGTTCCGTCGTTATGGATTCTGCCCGCCGCCCTCGCGCTTGCCGCGCTGAGCTTATTCGTCGCCGCAAAATTCGGCACGCTGCATCCCTTATATAAGAGCGACTTCAAGCACATCGCAGGTTACGTCCTCTGGACCATCTACCAGCAGTTTCTCTTGCAGGACTATTTCATGGACCGCCTGCTGCGCATGGTTCGGAGCGAAGCCATATCTCTGGCTCTGGCTGGAACACTCTTCGCGGCAGCCCATCTGCCCAACCTCGTGCTCACTGCCGCGACCCTGGTGTGGGGAATTGTCTCGTGTACGCTCTTCCGCCGCTATCGCAATCTCTGGGCGCTAGGCCTGGCACAGGGATTACTCGGCCTCTGCTTTGCCATCTGCGTGCCAGATGCATTGCATCATCATCTGCGCGTGGGATTAGGATACTTACGCTACCACTCAGTGCAGCCGGTGCCGTAGAGGTCTCGGCCCACTAGCGTGTATGATTTTGTCCCCTCGGCGAGTTATGAATTAAGTGGCCACAGGCCAGAAGGCGCCTAAGGTTTTACCGATCACTACCACTAACTACCGGCGACTGCTCTTCTACTCCTGCCCCAGTGTGCAATCCGGATTCACATTCTGAATGTAGATCCCGTTATTGCCCGTCCGGTCATCTTCAAAGGCCAGCGCCGCGATGTTAGCTGGAGAAATCCCTGCCACCAACCGTGATTTATTCGCCGGCGTCGAAGAAACTGCAAACTGCGGACACACCGTCGCTCCGCTCCCATCCAGTTTGATGGCTTGAATCGTGGCGTCTCCATAGCTCGGCTGATCGACCCAGAAGGTAAGCGCCCCGGTACCAATCTGCACCGTTTCCACAAAGATCTGCGAATCGGTTCCCAGAGGAACGATCGTCAATCCGTCCGCGCCCCACTGTGGCACCCCGCTCGAATTGAATTTCTGTCCATACACGCCGTTCAGCGATTGCAGCGAGTTTTCCTCCGTCCAGAAGACAAAAACTTCTCCCGTGAGGGGGCGATAGGCGGCAACGGGATCGACCCTCACATTCGCAGTGTTTGCCGAAACGGCAACGCCGTTTTGAGGGAAGACCGCACTGCCATTACCCAGAATATGCTGCGCATAGCACTGCAACGTCGGACTATTCGTATACCACGCGAACACCGCACCTCCTTTGCCGTCATAAATGAAGTAAGGGAAGTTGCCGAACTGCAGCGATCCCGAGGTGAAAATACTCACGTTGCCGCTCCCCCATAGCTTGTGGCCGGCAGGATTGATTTTGTTGGCCCGCAATTGCGAGTTGCTGCCAAACCCCGTATTGCTCACCCATGACACAATCACCGATCCATTGTCGGCAGCATGCATATCGGCCAGCGTGTAGTCGTAACCCGATTCACTTAGCACAACGCCATTCCCCCACTGCGGCTCTCCCGCGGCGTTCAACTTTTGCAGAACCACGTCACTGTTGCTGGTCCACGCCACCACCACATAGCCATCGCTCGTTCCCGCAATCTTGGGCGCCGCGTTGAACGCCTGGTTATTCGTGAGTTGCACCCCCAGACTTCCCCATAACGCGCTGCCATGAGCAGACATCCGCGCCCCTGTAATTTCCAGAGTTGGCGTCTCGCGCGTATCCTGAAAAGCCAGTAGCGCATTGTCGCTCGTGTCTTTGTCGAGGCCATAATCCTCCGTCGAACTGTTGCTCAAGTCGGCGACCTCGACACCGCCCTGCTGAAATTCCTGCACCCCTTCGGAGGTCAGCCGTTGATAGAAAACGCTGTACCCGACTGGCGGAGGGCTGGCAGGGTCCGAATCGAACCAACTCACATACCACCCGCCATTCAAGAGGGGTACTAACTTCGGCTGCACCTGGTCGCTGCCATTGGCGTCGTCAGCCAGAGCAAGGTTCACCGCGGGGTTTGACGACCACTGCGCAACCGCCGCCGTACAAAAGACAAGAGCAAGCCAAGTCGTGACCACAGAACGAATCATTTTCATGGAATGGGTTCCCCAGGAACTGCGATTTCGTCTACAAAAGACCGCACAAAAGAGTACTCCGCGCGCAACCGTCCGTCAATCGAGAATGTGGTCGAAACCCGCTCTGCTCAGGCGGTCTAAGGGAACTCCAGCGTGACGAGCTTTGCAATTTTTGGGCCGGTATTCGTCAGCCAATGGGAGAATCCGCCAGGAATCCATTTCGATTCGCCAGCGTTGAAATGAACCGGCATCGGCCGCTGTGGCCCTTTCTTATCCTCAACTACGTTATCGCCGCACAGATCAACATCGGTGACCGCCACTGCTAGGTGCGGCCCCGCATGATGATGCATAGGAATGCTGCCGCCCCGCTGCAACTCGATCTCCGATACGAAGCGAGCAAAGGAGAGTACTGCGCCGAAACCACTGACCCCTACAAAGCAAAGTAGGTCTTCCCGTGCAGCCAACTGTTCTCATCCCCAATCACCACTAGGTCTGGCCATGCCGGAGTCGTGGTGATCAGCAGTCGCAGATTTTGGGCCTTTACCTGAGGCGGCAGATCAAACCCCACCCGCGTGTCGTAAGACTCCCCCGGCGTCAGCGCGGTAAGCAACGGTGTACCCTGCACAGCAACGGGCAAATACTGATGCCCGGACGCATCCACGAGACAAACCGTGCGCGGCGATGGCGTCAGCGGTGCGTCTTTTGGCCGTGAAGGCGAAATCGTGCTTTCATCGAAGCGCGTACGAATCGTCACAACGTAGTGCTCAGCCCCCGCCGCAGGTTCGGAGCGCACATCGAGGACCGAATACGCGAGATGACAATCGATCTCGCAGAAATATTTCTCCTGATTGCGGCCGAGTACATGAGAGCTGCTCACCAGAGAAAATCCAAAGAGCAGCGCGAAATAGCAAACACCGCCACCGACAACCAGCACAAAGCAACCGCGAACAAACTTCGGGCGGCGCTCAAACCATGCAATTCCCGCCGATGCCAATGCCAGAAACGCGCCCGCGAAAGCGGCAAGGAAGGTCAGAATGCCGAGAGCCGCGGGAAAATTCACATTGCTGGCCATCTGCGCCGTCAGCATAATGTCACGCTCCTGATGAAAGTGATGACTCGGGCGAAATCCGGATAAATCTCGTCGTTGATCCAATAACTCGCCGCCGCGGCTGCGATAAGAGTGCCGACGGCCCAAAGAATCCAGCGGAAACGTCGCTGCCATGCCTGCGAAGCTTGCTGAATCAGGGGCTCGGCTATGTATGCGGCGCTATAGAGAACATTGCCGATGAGCGCGAGGGCCAGCACCTTCGCCAGCTCAGCTAGGGTCAGCGCAGCGCGGAAGTGTGGCCACGAGCAGGCCAGCCAGAACCATGTGACAGTAACGAGAACAACGTTATAGAAGATCCGGTATCGCTCCCAAAAACGAGCGGCAGCGCGGAGCGAAAGGGTGGGATGGCCGCTGCTTCGAATTGAGTGCGCATTCATCTGGCTAGCCCTTTGTCACCCTTCTGTAATGTACTTTGTAATACAAAGCGTAACAAGAAAAAAATTATTGACGCGTCATGCGAATCCATTCTTCCATCTGATCCAGATATAGGCCTAGAGCACGGCGACCAGCAGCGGTAAGGCGGTATTCGGTGCGCGGCACGCGACCCTCAAAATATTTCAGGCATGAAATGTACTCCGCCTCCTCCAATTTCCGTGCATGAACGCTTAAATTGCCATCAGTGGTCTTGAGAATGCGCTTCAAATCGTTAAAGCTCAGGCTCGTACTGGTGGCAAGTGCACTCACAATACCCAGACGAATGCGCTCATGAATCAGACGGTCCAGTTCAGGCAACTCCAGCGCAAATGCTGGCACGTGCTCCCGCGCTGAGGTCGCGGCTTTCGAGGGGTTTCGACGCTGTAACAATACTCTAGCCACCATACCTCCCCGCGATCACCATTCCAAACACGACGTGCAGGCCGCCAAACCCGGCAGCGAGAAACCAATTCGACCACGCCGCCGGAGCCGCAATCGCCGCTCCACCAGTCACCATAAAACACAGCCCCATTACCGGGACGATCGATACCGAATACGCTCCGCCCGTAATGATTCCCGCCCCATACAGCAAAAGCCACGCCGGCGCCAGCGCAGATTGCATACCAGCCCGCACCAGCACAAACGTGAGCAGCGCGCCCGCCAGCAACGGGGGAAATAATCCCAGGGCCACTTTCTGCCCTGGCCCGGAGAATAGCGGCAGCCCACGGCGGTTAGCTTTCGCGTGCATCGAAATGATGGCGATCAGCACTGCCAGAAAAGCCTCGAACAGCCAAACCTTCAACCACGCTGCTGCGTTGGATTGCTTGGCCGCAATTGTTGCAGCCCCCAGAGCAGTGGCGCCCAGAATCACTTGTCCCCATCCGGGCACCGCTGTAAACGACGCGGATCGCTCCATGGTGTCGCGGATAAAGCGCAAGTCATCGGCGGGACTGGCAGATACATCGGCGGGTTGGACGGTCGAGCGCAGAAGCCGGCGAGGGTGGCGAAGGCGATGGTGGCGCGGTTCCGGCATTAAAAGACAGGGTAGCGAGAGAATGGATATATGTCAAGTACTTTATAACGCAAAGTGTAGATCTCGCTTGCCCCCGATCGACCGTTCAGATTTGCCCGGAGGGCGCGCTCGTCTCCACCTCATCTAGATCTGACCGCACTAGGCGCGAACTATTCAGGGAGGTTCAGGCGCCGCATCATAGCGGCATAACGGGGATCGGAGCGAATCGGGTCCAGAGTGGGATACCGAATGCAGAGCACGAGCTCGATTTCGTTATCGGCGAAGGCTTTATCGAGGTACTCGAACGCTTTGTCTCGCTCGCCGGTGACTGCCATGGCCATGGCTACCCAGGTCATGGAGTCCGATCGGTCAAATTCGGCCTGAGATAATTCCCGGTAACCTTTCGCGTCCAGGCTCCAGGATCCCGGCTGAGACATGGTAGCTTGCAATTCTTTCACGGCGTTGGCGAAATCCCCGGTGGCGGCATAGAGATAGCCCAGCTTGCGATGGGCTGGAGCGAAGCCAGGATCCTGCTGCAGAGTTTTCTTGTACTGTGCAAATGCCTCGGAAAAACGGTGCGCATCCATCAGCGTAGCTGCGTAGTTCGTATTGGTGATGGAAGAAAGCGGATCGAGGGATAAAGCGAGGCGAAACTCCTCCAATGCCTGATCGAAGCTCTTCTCAGGGACGAGCACGGTGAAGGCATAAAGGTAATGCGCCGTGGCATTGTTGGGATCTAATTCGATAGCGCGGTGGAATTCTTGCTCAGCCGGCCCCCACTGGTAAGAAAAGCTTAGCGCGCCTGCTCGCGCCAGATGCGCTTCTGGCAGAGAAGCATCGAGTTCGAGCGCCTTACGGGTGGTTTCGTCTGCCAGCAATTGCGCTTGCCGGGATGTGATGCCGGCCCCGTAGCTGGGGATTACATTGTAAGTCTCTGCCAGCCCGGCATAGGCAAGAGCATAGTTGGGATCCGCGGCAATGGCTTGCTGAAATACATCGATGCTCTTCTTGAGGCCCTCTGGAGTGCGTCCATACCAGAGCTGGCGGGCCTCCAGATACAAACGATAGGCTTCCGGATTGGTGGTGCCAGCGCGACCTACGCGCTGCTGGTCAGCGCCGCTGAGGTGAATCCGGAGCCGAGTGGAAATATCGCGCGTGATGTCGCCCTGCACTTGCGTGATGTCGGCGAGTTTGCGGGAATATTGCGAACCCCAGAGTTCGCTACCGTCGGCGGCGTTGACTAGGTCGGCGGAAATATTGAGTTGATCGCCATGCTGGGTGATGCGCCCGGTGAGCACAGCAGCAACTTGCAGGGACTGGCCGATCTGGCGCAGGTCTTCTTCTTTTCCCTTGAATTTGAAAACCGTGCTGCGGGCCATGACTTTAAGATCGGGAAGTTGGGAAAGGGTGCCGATCAGACTCTCGGTGAGGCCGTCGGTCAGGTAGTCGTTATTGGGATCGTTAGTGGCATTGACAAAAGGCAGAACGGCGATCGAGCTGATTTTTTTTGCATCGGACTTGGAGCGCAGGAAGTATGCGGTCGCTCCCGCGCCAATGAGAAGAATTGCGACGAGAGCAATGATTGGGGTTTTGAGGGAACGCCGGGGCGGGAGCGTCTTGATCGAAGCGAAACTCGCGGAAGGGTCGGGCAAAGCGTCCGATGCGCTGGGCGAACGGCCGGAGTCGAAATCGCGCTTGAGGCGCGTGAGATCGGTGCGAAGGTCGGCAGCGGTCTGATAGCGCAAGTTGCGATCTTTTTCGAGAGCCTTGTTGAGGATGCGTTCCAGTTCGGCCGGGATATCGGGATTGAGGCGCAATGCCGCAGGCGGGGATGTATCCAGAATCGATTTGAAAATTTCGGCGGAACTGCCGCCGCGAAACGGGAGCGTACCGGTTGCCATTTCGTAAAGCACCGAGCCGAAGGAGAATAAATCGGTGCGGGCGTCAAGGTCCTTCGCACGGGCCTGTTCCGGCGACATGTAGGCGATGGTGCCGATCGTCGAACCGGGGCTGGTGAGATGTTGTTCGTCGATCGCGGCGGTCATCGTATTGGCGGAGGCAAGGTCACTGGACGAAGCGGCAGGCGAGACTTTAGCCAGGCCAAAATCTAAAATTTTTGCATGGCCGCGCTTGGTGACGAAGATGTTGGCGGGCTTAATGTCGCGATGGACGATCCCTTGCGCGTGGGCGGCATCGAGTCCGTCCGCGATCTCGATGGCGAGCGACAGGAGGATTTCGTTCTCGATCGGCTTGCCAGAAATTTGATGCTTCAGGGTCACGCCATCCAGGAACTCCATGGCGATGAACGATTGGTCGCCGTGTTTGCCGATTTCATAGATGGTGCATATATTCGGATGATTGAGCGCGGAAGCGGCGCGGGCCTCGCGGCGAAAACGTTCGAGCGCCTGTGGATCGCGCGATAGCTCGTCGGGAAGAAATTTGAGGGCGACGAAGCGGCCCAGTTCGATGTCCTCGGCCTTATAAACCACACCCATGCCTCCACCGCCAAGCTTTTCCAGGATGCGGTAGTGCGAGATAGTTTGGCCGATCATTTCTTGGGGATCATGTCTTCGCGGTCACGCAGGATCGTACGCAGGTGCGAGGGGCAAGTCAACGAAACCCCAATTAAATCTGGGCTGCTGCAAGGGAAGAACTGCGAGGAGCGCGCATGACCAGCGTTACCGCCTCCTGCGGAGGCCTTTCCAGGCGGACCCAGAGGTGCTCGCCGCAACGTGCTAGGCGTACTTCCTCGGCTCTCACCGTCGAAGTATAGTTGCCGATGATGTGGGCGCACTCCGCAACACTCTGAAGACAATCGAAGACTACGTCATTAACTCCGTGATGCCGAGCGATCGATAGCAAGCCGTTCCGCAGTACGCTGGGACGCACCAGGCATGGTTGAGTGTGGTAACCCAGCATCTGCTCAATGGCATAAAGGATGCTGTAATCGATGCCTTCCCCAAAGGCCATGAGCAGCGATCCCGTGGCCTCCACCAGTTCGACGGGCATTACCTGGAAGGATTCCAGCAACAGCGCAGGGATCGCAGGAAGACGAGTTGCCGGAATGCACGAGAAGGAATTACGCAACACTGGACACGACCATTGGCGCGCCAGTGCAACGGTAACCTGCTGTTCTGTAACGAAGCCGAATTCTTGCAACCACTCGCCAATTTTCTTTGGCGTTGGATTGGCGCTCCCAGCCGCTCGTTGCGCCTGCAGTGCGGTGCGTAGTTGGTCCGTAGTAAGTTGTTGGCGCGAGAGTAGAATCAGACCGAGAGGAATACGATGCGGGGCGAATCTGGCCCGCTTGGAGAATGAACGCTCCGGCCGCAATACTTCGATCAGGGCCCGTTCCAGGCATGCCGCACTGCAATAAAGCACCCCTCGCATGCGCACCCCTCGCGACCGGCCGCGCATGCGGTGCCACCGGTTTTCCGACTGAAGGCAACCCCGGTACCCGCAACGGGGTGCGAGTTGTCCCCAAAAACGGCTTCCCGCTGACTTCCAGAACCGCAGCGCTGCGCTCATCCTGCTCATACGTGTGCCCTTATCTTCACTCGCGGCATGGTGTTGTTTATGCTTCCAGCCTGACCGACGCGAGCGCCGAGAGGTCGGTAACACGCAATCCATAATTGATATAAACGTCGACCACGTTCGTGGTCGTATCGAAGGTCAGGTTCCACACGTGTTCGATGATCATCGCCCGCGACACTTGCCGCCCCGCGTTGCGCATCAGATATTCCAGCAGGGCAAATTCTTTGGACGTCAGCTCGATCCGCCGTCCCCCCCGCTCCGCGTGGTGTTCCACGCGGTCGAGTTTGAGATCGTCGACCACCAGCACCGATTCCGACGGCAGATGACTCCTGCGCAGCAGCGCCCGGATGCGCGCGGAAAGCTCGGTAAAGGAAAACGGCTTGGGCAAATAGTCGTCCGCGCCAGTGTCGAGGCATTGCACCCGGTCCTCAACCTTCGCCCGCTGCGTCAGCACCAGCACGGGCAGCGTCGGACGCTTCAACCGCAAATGCCGCAACACGCTGACCCCATCGAGCTTGGGCAGCCCCAAGTCGAGGATTACAAGGTCATAATCAAACTCGCTCCCCATGGCTCGCGCCTGTTCGCCATCCTCCACCACATCTACCGCATAGTGCTCGCCTTGCAACCCCTGGCGCACAAATCCGGCCAATGCCGCATCATCTTCCGCAATCAGAATTCTCATAAGTGGGCCCTAATCACGGATCGATTCTAGTTAGAAAAACCTCAAACGCAGCCAAAACTGAGGCCGCACGAAGGTGCCGGTTTACGGAAACGGGCGAGGTTTCAAAAAGGAAAAACCCCCTGCGAGTTGGAAGGACTGCGATTTTTCCAGCCATCGTCTCCTGGATTGTCGATCGAATTCCCATTTCGGGAACTCGGAAGAACTACGGGATGGACTGTATTGCTTCCGCCTTCGGCTCGAATTATTGACAACTCTCTGCGGAAAAATCGTTTCCAGATAGGAAGCTCCATGGCTTTTTTGATCCGCCCCCGGGATGGCGCTACCTGCAAGCGATAGCGCAAACAGCCACTGATTCGCATAGTCTTTCGCAGATCATCTCCGAGATGAATCGCATTCTCTATCAGCAACAACGTTTGGATGAGCTGGTCGAAACAGAAACCGCATAGAAGATGTGCGGTTCTTCGCTTGCATCAGAACTGAAACCTTCGGCTAGGTTGACGGAGTACCCGCCGCATTGGCCGCTCACGCTCTCTTCCCATGCCGTAAAATCAAGTCTTGCTCCTTACCATTGAAAAGCTGATCTACGGCGGCGATGGTCTCGCCCGCCTTCCTGCCCCGCCGCCATCCAACGACCGCAGGCAAGGCAAAGCCGTTTTCGTTCCTCTTGTCCTCGCTGGAGAAACCATCGAAGCCGTAATCACGGACGAGAGGACCGGTTTCGTCCGCGCCCGCCCCGTTGAAATTGTGCAGTCTGCCCCGCATCGAATTCCGCCGTCCTGCCCCGTTTTTGGCAACTGCGGCGGATGCCAATATCAGCACGCCGACTACGATCACCAGCTCCAAATCAAAAAAGAGATTCTGCGCGAGAACCTGCGCCGCATCGCTAAGCTCGAGTTGCAATCCGAAATTCGGGTCCATCCTTCGCCGCCCTTGCATTACCGCAATCGCTCGCGGCTGCAAGTGCGTACCCACCCAGAATTCGCCGCCGGATATTTCAAACTGGCTTCGCATGAACTCCTCCCAGTGGAGCAATGCCCTATCAGCTCTCCACTGATTAATCGCGGCATCGCCACTTTGTGGCAAGCGGGACGCGCTTGCAAAGTAATCGAGGGCGTTCGCGAGATCGAATTCTTCGCCAATTCCGACGCTGCGGGAAATGAAAAGCAACTACTCATTGAGCTTTATTGCGCGCCCGAGGCTCGCCGCGCGGCCGTGCGATCCTGGGGCGAAGAGTTGTGTGCATCCCTGCCGGAAATTGCGGGCGTGGTGGCTTTCCGTGAGCCGCAGAAAGGCGTGTACGAGCCCCTGGTCGCGGTCGGTGCCTGCGAAGTTCTTTACCATTCCAAGACGGGTTCATGGCGCGTGAGTGCGGGCTCATTCTTCCAGACCAACCGATTCCTCACCGATGAATTGATTGACATCGTGACCGCAGGCCGCTCCGGCGAGCTCGCTCTCGATCTCTATGCTGGTGTAGGACTATTTTCGACGTCCCTCACTCGTAGCTTCCGTCATGTAGTTTCAGTCGAGTCTTCAGCGACGGCCGCCCGCGACCTCGGACACAATCTTCCGGGGAATGGAAGGGCAGTCCAAATCGAAGCCGTGCAATACCTGACCGGCAAAAGAGCGGCGAGAGTCGCCGTGGGAGCGAGCGGCTCGGCTGCCCAGGCCCGAGCTGATCTGAAAGCGCCCGACCTGATCGTAGTTGATCCACCCAGAGGCGGGTTGGGAGATCGCGTCGCGGCGGCGCTCGCGGCTGCGAAAGCAGCGCGTGTCACCTATGTGTCGTGCGACCCCGCGACCCTGGCCCGCGATTTGGGGCCGCTGCTAGCCGCAGGATATCGCGTCGAGCAAATCCATCTGGTCGATTTGTTTCCCCAGACCTACCACCTGGAGAGTGTGACGCAGTTAGTGCGTTAATAGCACGTTTTGCAGCGCCTCGAAGGAGCCTGCCCTTCGTCTTCTTAAAGGGTGGGAAAGTAGGCGGTTTGCGCCACACCGTTTTGTTAGAGATCGGCAATCGTGCGATCGAAGGCCACCCATGCCACTCTTGGCCGAAGTCGATAAGCCACCCACTACGCCAAGTTTCCAACTCAAGTCTACGCGCCAACCGATGTTCTGGGCAGCCCTCGCGTACGCTTCGGGAATTATCGCTGGCATTCACGCGTGGCGCCCTGCGTCTTGGTGGTTCGTTGCCGGAATTTTATTTCTCGCCGCTGGTCTTTTCTTCCGGTGCCGGCGCACCTGGCTCGGCGCAGCCCTGGCCCTGGGCGCGATCTTCCTCGCTGGCGCGCTTCACATTCAACTGCGCGGCAAAGTCCCGACCACCGACACCGATCTCCTGCCCTTCGCCGATGGCCAGCAAGTTGAGATAACAGCTCACGTCGCGCGCGAAGGCCATATACGCGCTGAACTGCCCCGCGAAGGACTTCCCAATGAAGTTAGCCAAAGCCTCGACGTCCAGACTGAAGAGATCGTCACCGAAAACGGCACGCGCATTCCCATTCACTCGGGTGTGCGCATCGGCGTTTATAGCACAATCACAACGGCAACTCATCTTTTCCGCTACGGAGAACGCCTCCGCCTTTCCGTCAAGCTGAAGCTTCCCCGAAACTTTCGCAATCCCGGAGCCTTCGACTACCAGTCTTATCTTGCCGGTAACGGCATCGCTGCTCTCGCCTCTGTTAAAGCCGAAGATGCGCAGCTTCTTCCCGGTTTCGCTGGAAGCCGCCTCGAGCTCTGCCGCACTCGCATCCACTCCAGCATCGTCGCTAAAGTGCACGAACTCTGGCCCCCGTCGCAAGCCGCCCTGATCGACGCCATGGTGATCGGCGAGTCGGCCTTCATCGAGCGCGACACGCGCGCCGATTTCCAGCGCTCCGGCACTTATCACATTCTGGTTGTCTCGGGAATGAACGTGACCATCCTCGCCTTTGTCGCATTTTGGACTTTGCGCCGCCTCCGCGTGAGCGACATCCCCGCGACCATGCTTACCATTCTGTTCTGCGTCGCCTATGCGTTTCTCACCGAAGTGGGAGCTCCTGTCTGGCGCGCCACGCTGATGTGTGCCATCTACCTCGGCACTCGGCTGCTGTATCGTGAACGCGCCATGGTCAACGCGCTCGGGGCCGCCGCTCTCGGCGTTCTGTTGTTCGACCCGCGCCAGCTTTTCGCGGCCAGCTTCCAGATGACGTTTCTTTGTGTTCTCATCGTCGCCGCCATCGGACTGCCCCTTCTCGAACGCTCTTCACGCTTTTACTCACAAGCGTTAGCTCACTGGGATGCCGACGATTCTAGCCCGTCATTGCCTCCGCAGGTCGCGCAATTTCGCTTGGATATGCGCTTGATCGCAGATCGACTTGCATCTTTCGTCGGGCGAACATGGGCCCTCCGTCTCGTGCACGGCTCGGCCATCATTTTTCTGCGCGCATTCGAACTGTTGTTGGTCTCCGCCGTCATGCAAGTGGGACTCGCGCTTCCCATGGCGTACTACTTTCATCGCGCCACTACCATCGGCCTTCCCGCCAACATCGCTGTAGTCCCGTTGACGCAGCTACTCATGCCCGCGGCTATCGTCACTCTCGCACTGGGATATGTATCAGCGTTCCTCGCCAAATTCCCCGCACTGCTTACCGCCTTCGCTTTACAGGCAATCACCGGCACCGTCCATGGGCTGGGCGGCATGCGTCTCGCCGATCTTCGCGTGGCTACGCCGTCGCTCGCGATGATTTTGCTGGCGGCGACGGCGCTGATCGTGGCCATGCTATTGGTTCGCCGCCGTGCATTGTTTGCCTTTGCCGGCTTGGTCACGCTGCTGCTGGCCTCTCTGGCCTTGGCGTTCATCGCTCCTCAACCCCAAACCCGCGCCGGATCGCTCGAGGTAACTTCCATCGACGTAGGCGAGGGCGATTCCATTCTCTTAGTGATGCCGCAAGGCCGGACTCTGCTGATTGATGCCGGCGGCCCCATCTGGGGCGGAGGTTCGCAGCTTGATTTCGGCGAAGACGTGGTTGCGCCCTATCTCTGGACTCGCGGCATCTCCCACCTCGACGCGGTCGCAATTTCGCACGGCCACTCCGACCACATCGGAGGCATGCCCGCCATACTCAAAGATTTTCACCCGCGCGAGTTGTGGATCGGCCTGATTCCACCCAGCCGAGCTCTAGACAATCTGATCGCGGAGGCCCATGCCCTGGGAATCAAGGTCGTGCGCCATTGGCAGGGAGACGAATTCGACTTCGGGGGCGCCAGAGTCGATGTTCTGTTTCCGCCGCAGAACTGGCCCGTCGCACTCGAACCAAAAAACAATGACTCCATGGTGCTGCATGTCAGTTACGGCAAGACTTCAGTGCTGTTAGAGGGAGACGCCGAGAAGGCCGTAGAACGCCGCATTGCCGCCCTTCAACATCCTCGGGCCGATTTGTTGAAAGTTGGTCATCACGGCAGCGCCACCTCCACCACCTCGGAAATTCTGCAATCCGTGCGACCTACCTTCGCCGTCATCTCGGTCGGCTTTAGAAATTCCTTTGGCATTCCCAAACCTGATGTTTTGCAACGCTTGCAAGATGCCGGGGTGCAGGTCTATCGCACCGATCTGAATGGCGCAGTCACCTTCTACCTCGATGGCAACGCCGTCAGCCCCTACCTGCCGGCGATTCATTAGTCCCCAGGCTCGACAAGATCTTCCCGCATCGCAGTTTGGCGGGGGAATCTGCTGTGCCACTTTCTTATCGGAGACCACCATCCCATCATTCAGGGAAGGCATTCGCTTCAATTGCATGGGTGAAAATCTGGAATTCCTTCCGGAGCGGCGGCGGTGTTTGCGGCAGAGGGTTCACGCGCCGGCGTTCGCCAGCTTTGACGGCGTGAGCGGCGGGATGATCCTGGATTTGAGCGAGGGGGGATTGTCGATGCAGATGGGCGGAGGCTTCGACGGTTTTTTGTCGGGCCAGCGGGCTTTGGATCGACATCCGTCCGACAGTCGTTCTTTAGAAGATGACGCCGCCAGTTCTTGCGACGATCATCCACTGGCGCCCGGACGGCGGGTGCGGATGGAGTTGGAATTGGCCGGAAGAGCGGCGCGAGTTACCGAATCGCGGCTGGAGACCACGGGCTACATCGCCTGGGCCGACGCGTTGGGGCGCGCGGGTGTGCGTTTCTCAGAGCTTCCGGAGGAATCGCGCCAGCGCTTGAATGAATGGATGACGGTGCATGGTGGCGACCCGAGCCTTACCGCTCCCAAGCTCGCGCTGGATTGGCCGCACCCTGCCATTGCGGGAACGAAACTCGCCGGCCAGCGGTTCACCATCGATTTAGAACCGGACGCGGAAGACTCCCCAGTGGCATGCCGTTCAGCTACTGTGCAGTATGAAATCACTTCGCTGGGGACCGACTTGACGTCCGCTCTGCGGTTGATTGGAGAGCGGGCGCGAGCGCTGACGCGGGGCACGAGCGCCGCCATCGCGCTGGCATCGAAAGGCGCTGTGATGTGCCGGGCCAGCGTGGGTGAGAGCGCTCCCGCATTGGGCTCGCGGCTCGACGTGAATTCTGGCCTGGCAGGCGAGTGCTTTCGCGCCGGCAAGGCCTTGCGTTGCGACGATGCGGAGCACGATCCACGCGTGGATTTGGAGAGCTGCCGACGCCTCGGCATTCGCTCGATTGTGGCCGCTCCGGTCCGCTACGAGCGCGATACGGTTGGACTGCTGATGGTGTTAGCCAAAGATCCCTTCAACTTTGATGAAGGCGACGTCGCGGTGGTAGAGAGCCTGGCGCACACGGTGGTGCGCAGCATGCGCCAAGCGGAGCTGGAGCGCGGGCTGGCGGCTGGTTAGCTGCTTCTATGGCCGGCTATCGGGTGTTTGGCTTTATTCGCGCTCGTCTTTAATAATTAAATCCGGGTCCGTGACACTTTCGATCGGGTCTTCGGCATTGGGTTTCACGTCCAAGAGCGGGTCTACGCTGACGTCGGCGGCGTTCTTTGCCCCGTTCTCTTTTTCTTTCTCAGCTTCTTTCTGAGCGGCTTCGAGAAAGGCGCCTAGCATTTCGACATCCTCGGGAAGAATTTTTTCGAAGTGCAGTCCGTTGCCGACTTGGGGATCTTTCGTGGCCACCGTAGCCAGGATGAGAAGCATCTCGCTGAGGTGAATTTTGACTTCGAGCGACGCGCCTACTGGAAAAGGATAGATTGTCTCAATGTAACACCCATGCAGGCTAAGATCGGATGTAGTCGTGCGAAACGGCGCCGGGTTATCCTCGAACCGGATCTCGACCGGCACTCTCAGTTTAAGGCGCGGTTCGGATCGTCGCTCTGGAGGCGGAGGCACGGAGAAGATCTCCTGCGGCGGAGTGTGATTCTGGGACAGAGTATAGCAAAGGGTGGGTTGCGGCGATAAGTGAGAGAGATGGCAAGAGTGTTGTTGGCCAATCAGCAGAGGGAAACAGAGCAGGTCCCTCCACTGCGCTTCGGTCGGGACGACAGGGGTGGGGGTGGGGCGCAAGCGGAGTGCGTTGGTCCGCGCGGGCGTCTGGAATCTCAGGCGTCTGCTATGTTGGTGGGCGCGGAGGCAGTGAGTATGGAAACGCTTTTCACGGTACGAATGGAGTCAGTGGTAGGGCCGCTTTTTCTGGCGGCGTCGGGGCGCGGTTTAGTGGCGCTCGAATTCGATGCCCGATTGCCGGGCCAGCAAACCATTCGTCCCAACCCGCAGAATTTACAAGACGAAAGACGAGGCTTTCAGTTCGAGAACTCTGCCGGCAAGATGCGGCGCTACGTCAAGGAACTCGACGAATATTTCGCCGGGAAGCGGCGTGAGTTTAGTGTTCCACTCGATCTGCGCGGTACGGATTTTCAGGTCGCGTGCTGGCGCGCGCTGAGGGCGATTCCCTATAGCGAAACACGATCTTATGCGGAGATTGCCAAAGCCGTGGGCAAGCCCAACGCATTTCGAGCGGTGGGAATGGCAAACAATCGAAATCCGATTGCGATTGTTGTGCCGTGCCACCGGGTGATTGCATCCGACGGGACGCTCTGCGGCTACGGCGGCGGGTTGGACGTGAAGAGGAAGCTACTGGAGTTGGAGGGGGCGCTCAGCGGGACGCTGGCGGCATAGTTGCTGCTTGCGGAGCTTTGTCTGTGGATATACAATCTGAGCGTATATCCATGCGGAGACTGTGCTATGCGAGTTGCAAAGTGGGGGAATAGTTTGGCTGTGCGATTGCCTGCAGCCGTGGTCGATGCACTCAAACTGAAAGACGGGGACGATGTTGAGATTCACGTCGTTGGCCGCAAGACGTTTGAGATCAGGAAGGACAGAACTCGGGAACAGGCATTGGAAGGGCTGCGCAAGCTGAGCCGGAAATTGAGCGGAAAGTTCCCAAAGGGATTCGTCTTCGACCGCGAAGAAGCGCATGAACGGTAAGGTATTTTTTGACACCAATGTGCTGGTCTATGCCATCGTCGAGGAGGATCGGCGCAAGGTGCGGGCGCGGGAACTGCTGGCAACTGGAGGTGCGATCAGCGTCCAGGTGTTGAATGAACTCGTCTCGGTTGCGCGCCGTAAGGCACATATCTCCTGGAATGATGTGAGATCAGCCTTGCAGTGGATTCGGCTTCTCTGTCCTGAAACGCTTGTCCTCACGATTGAAACCCACGAAAAAGCTGTCGGGATTGCCGAGAGGTACGGCTACAAAATTTATGACGCTCTCATCGTCGCCTCTGCCCTGGAAGCGAGATGCACGATCCTGTACTCGGAGGATATGCAGGACGGGCAGGTGATCGATCGTCGGCTAACGATTCGAAATCCGTTTCGTTGACTCCGCCGATGGAAAAGGAACACGCATGACCATACCGGAGTTGGAAAACAAGCTTCCGAACGGTTTTCACGACTCTTTCCTCGTGAGCCTGACAGCTAACTTCACCGCGGGAACGGCGTGCATCGAATTGGATGTCGACCACGACGACCCTGACCCAGAAGCCTTTCGGCGAATGACACTGCGGTTGAAGGGCCTATCGCTTTTCGTTGTGGATCAGCCGGACGTCCGGAGCGCACTGTCATTCGGGCGAACAATATGGGTGAGCGGACATGAAACCGATGAGAAAATGATGCCGAACTTGGAAGCCTATCGCAAGAACGCTCCCGCAGGCTCGTTTTTCTACAGTTTTTTCCTGCACCACTGGAACTGCTTCATCCATCTAGCCGCCACGGATGCGGAATTGGATCCAGCATTGGAAGAGGCCTCAACCGCCTAGCTCACCCAATCCAAAATCTTGTACCACACTCCTGCAAACGGCAGGAACCACGGTGTGCCGTTATACAGCCCCAGTGGCGCGCCTGAAAACTCGATGCTGATAAAAGGATTCTCCGGCTTATCTCCCGCAATCAACTCCGCCATCTTCTGGCCTTGATACGTTGCCATAGCGACGCCGTGGCCGGCATAGCCCAGCGCATAGTACACGCCATCGAGTTGTCCAGCATGGGGCATGATGTCGAAGGTGAAATCGAGGGTGCCTCCCCAGACGTAATCGATTTTCGTATCGCGTAATCGCGGGTAGACGTCGATCATGCCGCGGCGCAGGATTTCGGCGCTGCGGCGAATCGTTTGGCTCGTTTCGGGAAAGAACGCTGCCCGTCCTCCGAACAGCATGCGGCGGTCAGGTGTGAGCCGGTAGTAGTAAAGATAATTTTTCGAATCGTAGATCATGCGGTTGCGCGGACTTAATTCACAAGCCAACGCTTCCGGCAGAATCTCCGTCGTGATGATGAACGATCCGATGGGAATGATTTTCTTTTGCAGCGCCGGCGTAGCTTTGCCGGTATACCCGCTGGTGGCTACGAAGACTTCGCGCGCCCAAAGCATGCCTTGCGATGTGGTGATCTTCCAGCCCGATTCGCCCTGATTTGCTTCGCGTTTAAAAGCTTCGACGCGCGTGTGCTCGAAAATCTTTGCGCCTGATTTCATTGCTCCCTGAGCCAGTCCCCCAATATAGCGCGCGGGGTTCAGCCCCGCGCTGACTTCGTCGACCATGCCGCCGTGGTAAATGGTCGATCCGATTTCCGCCGGCAGGTCATTTTTCTGTACTACGCGCAAGCGGTGGTTGAACTCGTTTGCGATCACTTCGGCCTGGCGGGCGTAATCTTCGAAATGCTTTTGCTTGCAGGCGACTTCGAGATGGCCGCAGCGGGAGAAATCGCAGTCGATATTTTCCTCGCGAACGATCTGCTCGACGCACTCGATGGTTTCGAGCGAGGCGGCGTACATGCGGCGGGTAAGGTCGCGTCCGTATTTCGAGATCAACTGGTTCACGCCCAGCTTGAGTCCGGTGAGCACCATGCCGCCGTTGCGCGAACTGGCCCCCCAGCCTATGGTTTCGGATTCAAGAACGGCTACTGTTGCGCCGCGTTTGGCAAGCGTGCGTGCAGCCGAGAGGCCGGTGAATCCTGCACCGATGATGACTACATCGGCGCGCGCTTGGAGCGGGTGTGGGGTGGCGTTCGGGAATTCAGCGGTGGTGAGCCAGTAATTGTGTTCTTGCGGGGACATGTTGGCAGTCGGCGCTACAGCACTGCGGTTTCGTGGATCAACCGGTTTTCGGCAAAGCGATTTAGATTCAGCAACGACGCGTCAATCAGATCCGTCTTTCCCGTCAGGATCAGGTCGCTCAGAATTTTTCCCGTCGCCGGGGCGTGCATCACGCCGTGGCCGCTGAAGCCATTGGCCAGAAAAAATCCTCGTACGCTGGGCGCTTCGCCGAGAATCGGATGATGGTCCGGTGTCATTTCGTATAGGCCCGCCCACGCGCGTTTCGGATTCACCGGGAGATTGGCAAAGCAAGGCACGCGATCAGCGGCGCGGGTCAGGATCTTCTCGATGAACGCGGGATCGAAATTGGTATTAAAACTGGTAGTTTCCTCGGGATCGTTCCACGCGAGGAGAAATCCGCGAGCTTCCGGGCGAAAGTGAAATCCGTTGGACATGTCGACGATCATGGGCGCGGTATGCGGAAATTCGTCGAAGGGCTCGGTCGGGACTAACATGCGGCGCAACGGTTGAACCGGAAGATCCAATCCCGCTAGACCAGCTACGCTCGCGGCCCAGGGGCCGGCGCAGTTCACGACCTTTCTGGTCGATACCGGTCCGCGCGTGGTTTCGACTGATGTGATCCCTGCCGCATCGCTTTTGATGGCGGTGACCTCGGTATTCTTCCACAGCATTGCACCGTGGTCGGAGGCCCAGGCCATAAATCCATTCATCGCGCTGTAGGGGTCGACGAAGCCGTCGGTCGCGCAGAAACTTCCGCCGAGAATATCGTCGGCGCGCAACTGCGGGAACATCCTGCGAATTTCATCGCCCGAGACGAGCCGCACGTTTTCCAATCCCATCTTTACTTGTTGTGCATAATTTGCGCGCAGGTAGGCGAGGTGTTTTTCGGTGGTGGCGCAGAACAAATATCCTTGCGGGCGATAATCGCAGGGGAAGCCGAGACGCTCTTCGAAGCGGGCGTAAAAAGGGATGGAATAGAGCGACATCTGGATGCTGACTGGCGTCGAGAATTGGGCGCGGACCCCGCCCATGCTTTTGCCGGTGGATCCTTTGCCCGGGGATGATTCGCGCTCGATGACCAGAACGTTGGGGCATCCATTGGCCGTAAGGTGATAGGCAACGCTGGCGCCAACGATGCCGGCTCCAATGATCACGACATCTGTGCTTTGCATGAACGGTTCCAGGGCGACCCAGCATTCTAGCGCAAAGCTGGTTCAGCGGCTAAGAATGCGTGCCTTCAAAAACGAATCCGTCGCCCCGGAGGGACATTGTCCCTCTGCGGACGCCGCGCCGCAAACAACTCCACCACGGTAACTTGCGGGGGTTACCGCCGCTGCTTAGGCTGGTTAGGATGCCCTTGCGCTGCCTCTTATTCTCGTCCACCGAAGATATGGTCCAGCCGATTTGGCCGGTACTTGCCGAACTGGAGATTGAGGGAGAGTACTGCGAAAGCGCGATCGCGGCAGTGGAGCGGGTAAGCACGCAACCGTTCCAAATTGTGATCATTGATTGGGACGATCAGCCGGACGCGCTGTCGCTGCTGAAAACAGTGCGAGATCTGAAGGCTGCACAGCGGCCCTTGACGTTGGCCATCGTGAGCGAAGAGGCGTTGCCGGCGGCTTTGCAGGCAGGGGCAAATTCAGTCCTGGTAAAGCCGATTCGTGCGGCGCAGGTGCTGGAAACTCTGAGCACCGCCTGCGAATTACTGCGGTCAAAACAGCAACCGGCGCGGCAGGCGACGAGCCCTGCGCAGGCAGAGGAAACACCTATAAGCGCGGCCGCTTCAGCTGGGACAAACGGGCCAGCGTCGGTGCCGCTCTTTGTGGTCCAGGCGCCGGAGAAAGCCTTTCGGGCCGGGGAGTTCCTGCAATCCCCGAATTCGGCTCCCAGCGAGCAATTCGACACGGAATGTGTCGATGAAGTGCAGAAGTCGCTCGATCAGGCTGCGATCTCTGAAGTCGATGCCCTCACCGAACTCGAGCCTATGGCTGCCGAGGTACAAAAAGAAGACGCCTCGGTCGATCCACCCTCCGCTGAGCCAGCCGAGCCACAGGAGCCTTTGACCGGATGGGCTTCATTGCAGGCCCGGATCATGCGAAACTCTCCGCAACCGGTGCAGAATACTTCGGCAAATAGCGAACTTCTGGGATACGGGGAGACTCCGTCTTACGGAGCGGCAACCGTGGCCCCAGCAGAATCAAGCACTCCGGATTTTGGCACCGGGAGGCAAATCGAGGGCGCTGTAACCGATTCAGGAGCAACTTCGAAGGTGGAACCGGCGTCGGTTTCCACAATTTCGCATGAGTCTTCTTCTGATACGCAGGAAGAAAGCCCCAAGCCTGCGCCGCGTTCTAAGCAGGGTCGGCTGATATTTGTAGTCGCCTTGGCGGCATGTGCGATGGTTATGGCGGTGCCGAGCACGCGGCGAAGATCGTTCGTACTCGGGCACTCGGCCGCGGCAATCGTGCAGGCGTGGTTGAATCCTCCGCCACCTGCCTTGCCGCAGCCCGAGCCCTTGCACGACAGTTTTGGCCAAGCTGGGGACGAGTTCAAACTTCCAGCTTCGGCAAATATTCCAGATGCGACGACAGATCCTTCGCAAATCCGCGTAGAACCAGTGGTCGATCCCACCGCGAAACCAGATAAGAGTGCGGACGCGAACGCCGGAACAAACGAGGTTAGCCAAGGCAAGGAGGCGACAGCGGATAGCACGCCCATGGCGCCGGCGCCAACTTCCCCAGTGACAACTGCCCCGGCAGTTG
Organism: uncultured Acidobacteriaceae bacterium; assembly: GCA_963818935.1. Lineage (GTDB taxonomy): Bacteria > Acidobacteriota > Terriglobia > Terriglobales > Acidobacteriaceae > Sulfotelmatobacter. The sequence goes on along the minus strand of CAWFUK010000005.1, from coordinate 29,284 downwards.
CCTCGATTCCGGTGCCTCAAGTTGTGCCGCAGCCGCCGGCAAGAACCGCGCCTCCGCCTCCAGTGGCACCCGCTGTATTGGTTCCAGTGCGCAGTGTTTCAGCTGGGGTGAACGCCGGAATTCCTTCCAGCCTGAAGTCGCAGATCGCGTCATCGTCTCCTGACGCAAGCGGACCGAAGCCGCCAGAGGCGGCAATGTCATCCATCGAGCCCGTAGTATTACCGGAAGCCATGGTGCTCAATCTGCTGGCCCAGCAGCCGGTCCAGGCGGAATACCCGGCGAGAGCCAACGGACAACGGGGAAGCGTGGTTCTACAGGTGCTGATTGGACGCGATGGCACGGTCCAGGACGCAAAGTTTCTGCAAGGATCACTGGTTTTTGCGCGGGCGGCAATTGACGCTGTAAAGCAATGGCAATTCAAGCCTTACTCGTTGAACGGGCGGGCGGTGTCGGTACAGAGCTCGGTTACGCTGAATTTCAAGCCGCCGGCTTAATCGGTGACGAAGGTTGGGGCGGGGCGTCTAAAGTTAGGATCCAGGTAATTCCAGCGCCTCAAGCGGGCTCCTTCCGAGCGATCATCGAGGGTATGCCTGAAAGCATACCCTGATGCGAACCTGCACAAGAGCAGCCCAAGGCTATGGCGCAGCATCAGATATAATTAAACAAAGTCCGCAGGGAATTACGCCTTCCCGGAAAACGAAGAATTTAATGTCCATGAAGATCAAAGCTGGAGTTCTGATTTCGTCCTTCGCCGTATTGCTCTTTATTGTGGCCGGCTCGCTAGGCGGGGTGCACGCTTCGTCGAACGACGGCTCGTACCGCCAGATGCAGGTTTACAGCGAGGTATTGTCGCGAGTGCAGAGCGAGTACGTGGAAGACCCGAACATTCCCAAGGTGACGGATGGAGCTTTGCACGGGCTGGTGGAATCGCTCGACCCGAACTCAAGCTACATGACGGCGGCTGCGTACAAGGCCTTCAAGGCGCACAAAGCTGAGGGCAAGGGCTCGATTGGCGCGACAGTCTCAAAGCGCTTTGGCTATGCGGACGTGGTTTCGGTGCTGCCCGGCTCTCCCGCAGATAAAGCGGGAATTGAAGCGACCGACATTTTTGAGTCGATCGAAGGCAAGAGCACACGGGATATGTCATTGCCGGAGATTCACGATGCCTTGGCTGGCGCTCCGGGCACCACGGTAAATGTTGAGGTCGTGCGGGCGCGGCGGGCTGAACCGCAGAAGATGTCGATTCAGCGCGATGTGGTGAGCATTCCTCCGGTCTCGGACAAGATGCTGGAAGATGGCATCGGCTACATTAAGGTAGACGCGCTGACCAAGGGCAAGGCCCAGGAGATCGCGGCAAAGGTCAAGTCTCTGGAAAAAGCCGGGGCGAAGAAGTTGGTTCTTGACTTGCGCTACACGGCGGATGGCGAAGAGAGCGAAGGCGTGGCGACCGCGAATCTTTTCCTGAATCATGGAACCATCACCTATCTGCAAGGCCAGAAGTTCCCGCGGGAGGCGTTTAATGCCGATCCGGCAAAGGCAATCACGGCCCTCCCGATCGCGGTGCTGGTCAATAAGGGAACCGCGGGACCTGCTGAAATTGTAGCGGCCGCACTGCTGGAGAATGCGCGCGCCGACGTAGTGGGTGACAAGACTTTCGGTGATGGGTCGGTGCAAAAGACGATTGATCTTCCGGATGGTGGCGCATTGATTCTTTCGGTTGCGAAATATTATTCGCCGAGCGGCAAGGCGATCCAGGATGCGGCGGTAACTCCAAATGTGCTGGTGGCGGACGAAACTGACAATGTAATCTCAGACGACGACGATTCGGAGCCGCCTCCCGCAGACAACGAGGCCAAGCCGAAGAACACGCAGGACGACCAGTTGAAGAAGGCAGTGGAAGTTCTGAAGAGCCGGGCCAGCTAGTCTGCTGATCGCCTCGTGTTAATTCATCGCGCACCGCAAGGTGCGCGATTTTGTTTAAGGCCAGGCGACACCTGAAGGCCGATATGGGTTGTCATCCCGAGCGCAGCGAGGGACCCTGGTCTTTGCCCGCAGCGGCGACACAGTCAGCGTAAGCGAGAACCAGGATCCCTCGCTGCGGTCCGACCACAAATGGTATGTTATGGCTCCGCTACTGACGCCCTGCTATTCTGAACTCATCTCGCAATGAAACCGCTCTATGAAGATCTTCCGCCGGTGGAGATTGCCGGCCGGAAGTTAGTAGGCCGCGTTCTATTTGGCCTGCTGGTGCTGGTTTCCGCGCTGGTGGGCGCGGTCGCCGGACTTCTGCTGGTTTATACCACCGACTTGCCTCAGGTAGAGGCGCTCGAAGCCTACCGTCCCAGTTCGATCACCGAGTTATACGACGATCACGGCCGCGTGATTGGCTCCTTCGCCCTGCAACGCCGCGTGGTAACCGGCTATGACGATTTCGCTCCGGTGCTGCGTGACGCGCTGGTTTCGATTGAAGATAAGGATTTTTACAAGCATTCCGGCATCAACTTCTGGCGCATCGTGGGCGCAGCCTATCGCGACATTCAATCCGGCGGCCGCGTGCAGGGGGCATCCACGCTGACCATGCAACTGGCGCGCAATCTTTTCTTATCACCCGATCGATCCTTTCACCGCAAAGTGCAGGAAGCGATGCTGGCGATCCAGATCGAGCGCCGTTTCACTAAGCGCCAAATCTTCGAACTATATGCCAACCAGATTTTCCTGGGGCATGGCGAGTACGGCTTCGAGGCGGCCTCGGAATACTATTTCAGCAAAGCGGCGAAGCAACTCACCCTGCCGGAAGCCGCGATGCTAGCTGGACTTCCCAAGGGGCCAGGGATTTATTCGCCGATTAACCACCCGGAACGCGCCATCAAACGTCGCAACCTGGTAATCAATGCCATGCTCGAGGACGGAAAAATCACGGCTGCGCAAGCGGCGGATGCGCGCTCCGCGCCGCTGGTTCTGCGTCTGCAACATGATCCCAATTCGCTAGCTCCATATTTCGTGGAAGAGATTCGGCGTTATCTGGAGAATAAGTATGGAGCGGATCAGGTTCACGAAGGCGGGTTAAAAGTTTATACATCGTTGGATGTCGATCTGCAAAAAGCCGCGAATCAGGCGGTGCTCGATGGTTTGGCGGCGTACGAGCGCCGGCACGGATGGAAGGGCCATTTGGAGAACGTGGTCGCGGAAGGAAATTCGATTGACAAGTACGAGCATCCTGATTGGGAGGATGAGCCCGAGGTCAATGGATACGTTCACGCGCTCGTGACGTCAGCGGCAGTCGGGATTGCCACAGTAAAGTTCGGGCGCTACTCGGCCGCTCTGGTGCAGTCCGATGTGGCATGGACGCAAGGCAAGATTCAAGACCTCCTGCACGTGGGAGATATTTGCTACGTAAGAATTCTGTCGTTGAGCGCGAACGGAGCAGCGCGTGTAAGCCTCGAGCAGGATTCGGGCGCGCAGGGGGCTCTGGTCGCCATCGACAATGCCACCGGCGGAATCAAGGCAATGGTTGGAGGCAGGGACTTCAGCGACTCCAAGTTCGATCGCGCGACACAGGCGCTGCGTCAGGTGGGGTCGTCGTTCAAACCCTACGTTTATACGACTGTCATTGATAAGGGCGGAAGTCCCGACGACACGATTCTGGATGAGCCGGTGACGTTTGAGACGGGCTCGGGTCCGTACTCGCCGCACAACTACGATGAGAAATTCGAAGGGATTATCACGCTCCGCCGGGCACTGGCGCAGTCACGCAATATACCAGCATTGAAATTGGCCGCCAAGGTCGGCATTAAGAACGTGATCGATTATGCGGAGCGCTTCGGAATCACCGCCAAGCTGCCGCCGTATCTGCCCGTGGCCCTGGGCGCCGCGGAAATCACGTTGATGGAGCAGACTTCAGCGTACAGCGTTTTTCCAAATGACGGCGTTCGGGTTACGCCGCGCTATATCACGAAAGTGACCGACTATGAGGGGCGCGTGCTCGAAGAAGATTATCCCGAAGCGAAAGATGTAGTCAGCCAGCGGACAGCGCGCGTAATGACCGGCATGCTCCGCGAAGTGGTGCTGCACGGAACCGGCGTGGCAGCGGCGAAGATGAGTTTTCCGGTCGCAGGGAAAACCGGGACCACCAACGATTTCACTGACGCATGGTTCGTGGGTTTTTCTCCGACGATGACTTGCGGCGTATGGGTCGGGTATGACGAGAAAAAATCATTGGGCGCAAAAGAGACCGGGGCGCATGCGGCACTTCCGATCTGGATGAACTTTATGAATGCAGCGATGGCCGGAAAAGATCCGGGGCAATTTCAGCCAGTTCCGGAAGCGCCCGTGGTTGCTGTACAAAAGGTGGATACGCCGGATACGGCGGCAGGAGAGGATGAAACTCACTGACGTCTAGCGCGGGCGTCCTCGCCCGCCTCTCACAAAGGCTATGAAAGCTTTCTTTCGATTTGCGTTGCTGGCGCTGGTGCTGGTGTTGGTCGCACTGCTGTCGGCCGTCACTGCGATGCGTTTTGCTATCCACGGGCAAGAAGTTCAAGTCCCCGCGGTCGTTGGCCTCACGCTTGCCGATGCAGAGCGCACTGCCGCCGGGCTTGGATTGCAGCTTGAAGTAGAGCGGCAATATTACAGTCCGCAAATTCCCGAGGGGCGCGTCATGACCCAGTTGCCGCTTGCTGGGAGCAAGGTTCGACGGGGCTGGCAGTTGCGCGTGGCGCAGAGTATGGGGCCGCAACGGGTGGCGATTCCCGATGTGACGAAGGAGAGTGAACGCGCCGCGGAGTGGAACATTCGCCGCCGCGGCTTGGACCTTGCCTCAACCGCGGAGATTCAATTACCGGGAACTCCCCCTGACGAAGTGCTCGCGCAGACTCCGCCGGCAAATGCGAATCAGGTCGCGGCGCCAAGGACAAGTCTGCTGGTAAGCGTGGCGGCTGATCCGCCGGCTTATGTGATGCCAAGTTTTGTTGGACAGCCTTTGGGTGCGGCCAGCCACGCCGTGCAGGATGCAGGCTTCAAGTTGGGGAATGTCAGCATTGCTGCTGCCGCTGCACCTGCGGTTGGCGCCCCGCCACCTCAGCCTTCGCCGGCCAGCATTATCGTTGCCCAGACGCCAGCCGCTGGGCAAAAGGTGGTGGCCGGAGCGATGGTGAGTTTCGTGGTGCGGTGACTTCCTAGATCCTTTCCAAAACGGCGGCGAAGAATCCGTCGCAGGGATGGATGCCGGGAAGCGTGCGCAAACAGTGCTCGCGCGTTAGCGATGAAAGATCCGACCATACTAGTGTGCCTTCTTGTTTCAGCCGCTCCAGTTCGATGCGGCAATCGATGACCCGGAACGATTGATTTTCCTCCAGACAACGAGCGATGACGTCTTCGTTTTCTTCTTTCTCCAGCGAACAAGTGGAATAAATCAAGCGTCCTCCGGAGGCAACTTGAGTCATCGCCGAGCGGAGGATGGCTATTTGGCGCGCTTGCAGCTCCGTTAGATTTTCGAGGGCGAGCCGCCACTTGATTTCCGGATTCCGCGAGAGCGTGCCGGTGCCCGAACACGGGACGTCGGCAAGAACTCGGTCGAACTGTCCAGCGAAAGACAAATTGCGTGCATCGGCAACGAGAACAGAAACCTTTCTCGACGTGCCTGCTGCGCCTGAATGATCGAGACCGAGTAATCTTTTCAGCAGCCGCGCGCGGTGCGGGTGAAGATCGACAGCGACGATGTCCGCTTGTGGATTGGCATCGGCAATAGCAGCGGTTTTGCCGCCGGGTGCAGCGCAACAGTCGAGAATATGTGTACCCTGGCCGACGAGAGATGCAACCAGCTGTGAAGCTTCATCTTGAATCATGCAGAGGCCTGCACGGAACGCGGCTGTTTTGGTGATGTCTCCGTGCCGAACCTGCCGGGTCGAAGACAGCAACGCACCGGGAGCGAGTTCGATTCCCTCTGCCCGGATCTCATCTTCAACTTCGGCTTGCTCGTCCGAATCATGAAAGCGGATTGCCGTCACCGGAATCGACTGATTGTGCTGGCAGATGCCAACCGCGGCGGTGAGGCCGTAGGCCTGAACCCATCGTTCAACCAGCCATAACGGGTGGGCGCTGCTGAGAGCCAGAGTTTCGGCCGAGGCGTTGTTGATGGTTGGAATCGTAAGCCCGTTAGCAGTGGAGAGTTTGCGCAGAACCGCATTTACGAAGGGAGCGGCGGAACGCTTGCGGGCGCGCTTGACCAACTCAACACTTTCGTTGATTGCAGCCCGGGCGGGAGTGCGCAGCCAGCGCAGTTGATAGAGCCCGAGGCGCAGCGTGGTGAGAATTTCGAGATCGAGTTTGGCAAGTGGTTGCGCGGAACTCCCGACGATTTCAGTGTCAAGCAAAGATCGCCAGCGCAATACTCCCATCACTAGCTCGGTGGCGAGGGCGTGATCCGTTCTGGTTAAACGGTCGTGAGTACGGGAGTGCAGGAGTTCGGAGGCGTACGAGGACTCGCGTTCGACACGAAGAAGTATGTCGAATGCTGCGGCGCGGGCGGGGGAGACTTTTGGGCACGTGGATTTCACTCTCGTCAGTATGACGGATGCGGAGAGAGATTTGTGATCCTTTGATGATCTGTTCGGTAAAAATCCTTCGACATGGTTGACACTGGGTGAAGCGCGGACGCCCGTAGTCCACGTTTCTCATAAGCTGCCTTACGAATCTAGCTTCTCGCCGGTCTGAGGACGGTAACCGCGAACGAAATCCGCCGCGGATGTGCGCTTCTTGCCTTCCACTTGTAGTTCGATGAGTTCGAGTGAGGTGTTTTGGCCGCAGCCGACGAGTAGCCGATCGCGTTCCACGGTCAACTCCGATGCTTGGAGGTTGCGTTCCAGCGCTGCCGCTTTCCAGACTCGCAGGGTCTTGTCCCGGAATTTTGTGTACGCCCCGGGCCACGGTTGAAAACCGCGCAAACGATTCAAGATTTGTGCCGCCGAACCAGAAAAATCGATTAAGCCATCCTCTTTCTTCAGGATCGGCGCGAGCGTAGCCAGACCATGATCCTGTGGCCGCGGATGAATGCTGCCTGCCTGTATTTCGCGCAAAGTTTCGACTGTAAGATCCGCTCCGAGCGCAGCCAGTTTTGGTGCGAGTGTTTCTGAAGTGTCGTCGGGATCGATTGCGAGTTCCTTTTGCAGAAGGATGTCTCCAGTGTCAAGTCCGGCGTCGATCTTCATCGTGGTAACCCCGGTAACGATTTCGCCATTGGCAATCGCCCATTGAATCGGTGCAGCCCCACGATACTTCGGCAAGAGCGAGGCATGCAGGTTGATGTTGCCAAGTGGAGGAAGGTCAAGCATCCATTGCGGAACAATGCGGCCGTAGCCAACGATAATGATTGCGTCGGACTTCAGGGCCGTGAGTCGCGCGCGAAAGTCTTCATTGTTCTTGATGCGTTCCGGTTGCTCGATTGGCAATCCTAATCGCAGCCCACGCAATTTGACTGGGGATGAAACCAGCTCCAGGCCGCGCCCGCGCGGACGATCGGGCTGGGTGACGACCAGCTGAACGGAAAATCCGGCCTCGACTAATTTTTCGAGCGTGGGCACCGCGAATTGGGGCGTGCCGCAGAAAACCAGAGAGAGGGAAGAAGACATTTGGTAATTTTGTAATCGGGTAATTGTGTAATTTGAGTGCACTCCACTGAAACAACAATTACCCGATTGCCAAATTACCTAATTACAAATTCTCCTACCATTCTCCGGCTTTGACCAGCTTCTTAATTTTGCGCTTGATCAGGTCGCGTTTTATGGCGCTGATGTGGCTGATATAAAGTTTGCCGTTCAGGTGATCCGTTTCGTGCTGGAACGCGCGGGCCAGCAGATCCTCGCCCGTGTGTTCGAAAAAATTTCCGCTCACATCCTGAGCGCGAATGGTGACTGTTTTGGCGCGAGAAACATTTTCGCGGAAGTCAGGAATGCTGAGGCAGCCCTCGCTTTGCGCGTGCCGGCCCTCTTTGTGAATAATCTCGGGATTGATCAGAACGATCTTGGCGTCGGGATCTTCTTTGAAAGTAACGTCGACCACGGCAATGCGCCGCGGGATTCCGATTTGCGGCGCAGCCAGGCCGACGCCCCGCGCAGCATACATCGACTCGAACATATCATCGATCAGCGTCTTCAACCCCTCGTCAAAGACGATAACTTTCTCGGAGGGTTTTTCGAGTACAGGATTTCCGAATTTTACGATGGGATAGATCATTCCTAAGGTTGATCTTCTAGTTTAGATCATGATTTCTGATCCTCAGAAGTTTTTCAGCTGCGTGCGGTAGCCCTCGAAATTGCGCGAGGTTTCTCCCATCGAGTCGCCACCGAATTTTTCGACGGCGCAACGGGCCAGAGTTAGCGCAACCATGGCTTCCGCCGCGACGCCAGCCGCCGGGACGACACAAACGTCGGAGCGCTCGTAAGCAGCACTTACGGGCTGGCGCGTGGTAAAGTCTATGGATTGCAGCGGACGGCGCAAGGTGGAAATCGGCTTCAGATAGCCACGCACGCGAATCTCTTCGCCGTTGGAAATTCCGCCCTCGATTCCCCCGGCATTGTTGTGAGTGCGGGTAAACCCGCTGAAATTGGCCGGTTTGTGGTAGCCGATTTCGTCGTGTACCGCCGAGCCGAGCGATGCAGCGGCCGTAATACCAGAGCCGATCTCAACCGCCTTCACGGCTTGCAACGACATGACCGCGCCGGCCAGCAGCGCATCGAGGCGTTCGTCCCATTGCGCGTAGGTGCCGAGGCCGGGCGGAACGCCATGGGCAACGACTTCAAAAACTCCGCCCAGGGAATCGCCATTCTTGAAAACCTTGTCGACTTCCATTTTCATGCGCTGCTCGATTTCTCCATCGGCGCAGTTCAATAGGATTTCCTCCTTCGCATAGAGCGCCTGAATCTGCGCCCACGAAACTTCCTGCACCATGGCCACGCTTCCGACGGCGATCACGTGGCTGAGAACATCGATGCCGAGTTTGCGCAAAAAAAGTTTCGCTAAGGCGCCGATGGCTACTCGCGCCGCTGACTCACGGGCAGAGGCCCGTTCGAGAACGTATCGAGCTTCGGGGAAATTGTATTTAAGAGCTCCGGCCAGATCGGCGTGTCCGGGACGGGGAGAAGCTACTCGCTTGTGGCGGGAGGGATCGCCTTCTCTTACTGGGAGAGATTCCTGCCAGTTTTTCCAATCGCGATTTTCCAGTTGAATGGAAATCGGAGAGCCAATGGTGATGCCGTGGCGAATGCCGGAGAGAACGTGTGCGGTGTCGCGCTCGATCTTCATGCGTCCGCCGCGTCCATAGCCTTGCTGGCGGCGCCAGAGTTCGCGGTCGACAAATGCCTGGTCTATTTTCAAGCCTGCGGGCAGACCTGAGAGAAAAGCGACCAGAGCTTCGCCATGTGATTCTCCGGCGGTGAAGTAGCGCAGCATAAGGGCTCGATTTTACCTGATGCGACGGCTCCGACGTGGTTAGATTTCGCGGGCAGCAGTGCCTGCGCTCCACAATCAGCACTGCGCGGCCGCTGCTAGCCCCGCCAGGCTTGAGACTCGCAGGTCTGGAGTTCCTTCCGCCGCTCTTACCGCGCCTACGCCCGTTCGCGGCGACGGCCGATTCACCCAAACTGTCGCCAACCCCAGCGATTGAGCTGGGAGCACATCATGATAGAGGCTCTGGCCTACGTGCAAAATGCGATGGGCGGGAACGTTGATTCGGCTTAGAGCGTGCTCGAAGATTTTCAGAGATGGCTTGTAGGCCTTCGCCTGTTGCGCGGTGATGATCGGGTCGAAATCTACTTCCAGTTTGGGGAGCGTCGCAGCGAATAGATCGTCGTCAATGTTCGAAATGATGGCGAGCCGAAAACGCCTGCGCAGTTGATGGAGCGCGGCTACCGTATCGGGCCAGGGCTTCCAAGTCGCCAGTGATTCCGGAAATAAGCTCAGTTCGGCGGTGGTCGGAGAGAATCCTAGCTCACCTCCAAATTGCCGGACTACTGATCGGAGAACTTCACGATAAGGGCGATACTCTCCCTGCTCGGCGTCGGCTTCGAAATCTCCGTAGAGGCGGAGAATCGTGGCATCGTCAATGCTTTTGTTATGCGCGGCTAGGATTCGATGGAGGCCATCTAGAATCCCATCTTCCCAGTTGATCAGGGTGCCATAACAATCAAAGGTGAGAATCTCGAAGCGATTAAAGTCCAGCATGCGATCCTTTAAACTCGGCGCCTGAAGATGTTAGTGATGGATGGCGCCGGTGCTAAGCCTAGAGACACATTCTGATAAGAATCTCTCTTAACGTTCAAACCCCGGCAGGGTTGGGGCTGCTTCGCGAGAAGCGTTGGCAGCCTCCGGCTCTGGTTCGGGTTCGGGCTCGACAGCAGCAGCATCTTCGGGCGGCGCAGGCTTAGTCGCAAGAAACTTGGCGCTGTTCAGCAGCGGACGCCCCATTGAGGCGTTGTAACTGGTCCAGGGGCTTTCCATCTCAACCTCGCGTTCGAACTGGGCTCGCATGGCCTCCATCTTGGAATCGAGGTCGTCCATGTAGTGCAGCATGAGCGCCTCCGGAAACATGGGCAGCTTGGGTGAGCCGAATTCGTACTCGCCGTGATGGCTGATGATCAAATGCTCGAGCAGCGTCTTGAGCTCCGGCGGAAAGTCCGGGAAAAGAGCGAGTTTGGCCTGCAGCATCTTGAGTTCGATGATCATGTGGCCGAGCAACTGGCCGCGCGTGCTGTATGAAAACGACCGGTTGTAAGTAAGCTCGTGGATCTTGCCGATGTCGTGCAGGAAAGCTCCGCTGAGCAACAAGTCTCGATTGACCTGCGGATAGTTTCTACAAACCAGGTCGCAGGAGCGAAATAGCGAAACCACGTGATCGAGCAGGCCCCCAATGTAGGCGTGGTGCAGCGTTTTTGCGGCGGGCGCGTTGCGATATGCACCCGCGATCTGCGGATCCAGCATAAACGCCTGTAACAGGCATTTGAGATGGGGATTCTGGAGGGACGCAACGAAATCGGTGAGCGTCTGCCAGAGTTCGTCAATATTCTTGGTGGTCTTGGGCAGGTAGTCGGAGAACTCGATTTCGGTTTCGCCCAGCTTGCGCAGCTTGTGGATGGTGAGCTGAAAACGGTTTTTGTACTTGTTGATGAGCCCTTTGATTTTTAGGAAATCATCCTGCTCGAAGGCGTTAAGAACTTCGTCGACGTTATCCCACATCTTGGCCTCAAGTTGGCCACTGCGGTCGCCGAGGGTGAGGGCTAAGTACGGCTCGCCAGTTTTCTTGGGTTTGATTTGTTTGCTGACCACCACGAAGTTGGAGGTGATAATTTTGTTTTCGTGGCGGGTACAGTCGCAGATGAAAAATTCTTTCATTGGGTAGGTTCAGTGTAAATCAGAAAGAATGGGTGCAGTTGGGAACTGTTGGCTTTCTGCAGCCAGTATGGTCTTACCCCGCTGGCATTATTTTGACTAGGCTTCGCTCGCGAGACGGCCGAAGGCGGCCATCCCCACATGAGTTCATTAGGCGCTACCCTCACATGAGCCAACAAACCTTACAGGACGCCCAGCTTTTTCTTCTTCTTGAGCTTTTTCGCGTCGGTCGCCTTGGCGCTGGCCGTTTCAATCGGCTTGGTCTGGTTCGGACTGGCTCCGGTATCGACGTAACCGGGCTTGTAATCGATGTAGGCTTCTTCCCGCAACTTAGTCAGATAGGCTCGGAGCGCAGGTTGGAGCTTCTCGTAATACAAAGCATCCATAACCTTGGGCTCAACCTCTTTCAGGGGTGGAACGCCGGCTTGCGTGTGGCTCGTGACCTTCAGGATCACGTAGCCCTGCTTAGTGCGGATCACATCGGTGACCTCGCCGGCTTTCATGGCGAAGGTTCTCTCTTCCAGTTCCTTGGCTAGCGTGCCGCGCCTGAAGACTCCGAGATCCCCGCCCTGTGCGGCGGAGGGGCCGTCAGAATACTTTTTCGCGATATCGTCAAAGTTGGCACCGCCGCGAATCTGCTTCAGCAGATCGTTGGCCTTGGCTTCGGCTGCGGCCAGGGCCGCATCATCCTGCTTGGCCGCATCGGCGGACGCATCCGCGGTGGCGTTCTGGGCGGGCTGGCCCGAGGCCGCTGTCTTCTGCGGAGCAACCAGGATCTCGCTCAGTTTGATCATTTCCGGTTGCTCCATCTCCGACTTGTGTTCGTCGTAGAACTGCTGCTCTTCCTCTTTGCTGATGCTGAGATGAGAGCCTACCTCTTCGCCGATCACCTTCTGCGTGATGATCTGGTTCCGCATGTTCTGCTTAAAGTCTTCATAGGAGATCCCCTGCGCGGTCGCGGCTTTCTCCAAGTCCTCCATGGAATCCAGTTTCATTTCCTTGCGCATCTGGTCGAGGCGCTTGATCAAGTCGGTATCGCCGGTGATTCCGAGGTCTTTACCCTTTTCAATCAGAAGTTGCTGGTCCACGAGGTCGCGCAGCACATCCTTTTCGCGCTCGGCATAGAGCTTGTCCGCATTCGCAGGATCCTGCTGTTTGACGTCGTCTCTGAGCTGATCTTTGCTGCGCTCGAATTCAGAGAGCGTGATGATCTGGCCGTTAACGCGGGTGATAATCTCTTCGACGATCTGGCCCGAGGTAGGAGGCAAATCGGAGGTCGACGGCTGAACCTTGGCCGATTGCACCGGGGACGCCTGACCTGCTGCGATCAGTGGCAGACATGCCAAACCAACGACTATCAGGAATAATTTGTTCATAGGGCTTCGGTGGGCCACACAGCCTGGGCTTGCGGGCGACGGCCTTTCAGGTATTTTACTACGTCAGATCAAGCGCGCGCGCCCTGATCTTATCGTAGGATGCAGGCGCGTTGTCAGGCGTTTCGCTTAAGACAAAGGGCGGTCATGTCCTCCGGCACAAGGGGTTCGCAGGTAAACTCCCCAACCGCGATCAAAATGGATGCGCAAATCGCTTCGGCATTGGGGGCAGAATCGGCGATTAGGCGGTCCTTGACGCGCTCCAGGCCGAATTCGAGATCTTCAGTCTTGTCGTCTTTGCAGTGGCCCTCCACTACTCCGCGCGAGACCAGCAGCACGACCCCGCCTTTCTCGATACCAACCGTCGGCGCGTCACACGTAGCGTGGGAGAAAAGGCCGAGCGGCAGGCCGGTGGACGCGAGCTCCGTGACCCCAGTGGCGTCGCGCAAAAGTGCCGGCGTGTGACCGGCATTGGTGTAGCACAGCGTGCCGAACAACTCGTGATAGCAGCCGATAAATGCGGGACAGGAATGAACGCCCGAGGCCGCTTCCATCAGTCCGCGATTGAGCCTGAGACAGAGTGTGGTCATCGCTTCGGACTCGTTGATATCGGGCGGAGAAAATAATTCCGCTCCCGCAGTTCGGAAGATATCTTGCGCGGCGGAGAGGATGACTTGATTGTTCTCACGTCGTCCAGCGACATCCAGCAGGCCGAACAAAATTCGCTGGGAACCGACGCGCACTGAATCGTAGAAATCTCCGGCAACACGCAATCCTAGCGTGGTGGCGGCGATCTCCGCGCCAACCATCTTCGGAAAGCCGCCAGCCACGGGCTCGACGGCTGGCATGGGCTCGGACGTGCGGGAGTTGAACAGGAAGGACATTTAGCGAAGCTAGCATAGAGACAAGGCGGGGACAATCAGGGAAGGTTTAAGTGCAAAACCCTCGCCCCGATTGGCTCCTGGCTGGGCCGAACAGGGCAGTTGGCTGATTGCAGGCCCCGGACCTAAGAGGCAAGACCCGAGCGGGTCGGCCATCACCGCTCCTCACCCTAATCCCCGTACTTGTCGCTCAAGTACTTGGCGAGCTCGGCCTCGAATTGGCCGTAATCGGAATGGATGGTAGCGCGCATAGCAGCTTCGCTAGAGCTTCCTTCGCTGAGGCGCTGCAAAATGCGCTGGATGTCCCCCATGCCGTAAGAATCGTTGATATAGGTGACGGCCGCGAGCGACTCGGCATAGGCGACGTAAGCTTCGGGGCCGGAAAAGCGCATGAAGCTGCTTTCCAGCACATTCAGCGGGATGTTGCGCTGGGCTTTGAATAATTGGGCGAGCTGGCGTCCATCGCTGACGAGCGATTTCGATTCCATCAGTTGAGCGATGCCTTCATTCAGCCAGGTGGGGCAGCGTCCCGCGGAAATATTGTTGACGAAGGTGTGCGTCAGTTCATGCTTCAACACTCGCGCCAGCTCGGGCGTCATCGAACTGAGCCCGCTGATGGGGATACGAAGTTTGCCGTCGTTGAGCGCTCCCGTCCAAGACGGCGCGCGGGTGACGTCAAAAAAAGTTTGTTCGGTGTAAAGCGTAACTACAACATTGTCGCGCGGCGGCGTTCCTAGACTGCTGCTCAGATCGTCGTAGTCGGATTCGAGGGTCGCGAGAATTTGCCCGCGAAAAGCCTCGGAAGTCTGCTTGCCTTCATAGTGCAGAACGAAGTGGCTGCTTTCGCGCTGGGTGAAATCATTCTCGGCGGTTTGTTCGCGCTGGGCTTTATCCAGATATTGCTGCACCGCTGGATCGGGGCGCAACTCGAGGGAATGCTTCCACGCCGCGACGGCTTCTTTGGTGTGATCGGAAGCTTGTTGCGCGTATCCCAGAACGGTGTAAGCGTCAGGTGACTGCGGAGCGCCGCTCACCGCGCGTTGTGCATAGGGCACCGCTTGCGCTGCATGCCCCGTTCGCACCAGCAACGCCGCATAATAGATAAGAACCGTTGAATTATCCGGCTGAAATCGCAACGCGCTCTCGAAATAGCGCCGGCCTTGATCGACATTGCCGTGTTCGAATTCGAACTTGCCGGCGATGAAATCCACGGTCGCACTTAATTCGGGATTTCCTTTGCCTTCGAGCTTGGCGAGCGCATCCGAATCGACTTTGCCATCCCGAATGATGGTTTTCAGAAGGTCGCCTTCGTTGGCCAGACTATCGGTCGGAGTAAAGGCCGGAAGATTCCCAACTTTCGACGCGCTCGACGACGAAATCACTGGGGACCCGCCGGCTTCGACCCGCTCTACCGACGCTTTCGGAATAGCATAACTGTCGTCGCCAATATCGTATTCGTAGCGGTTTCCCACTTCTCGAACGTGATCGGCGAGGATGGTCCGGCCATTCTTCAGATGGATCGTATCCGCCCATGCCGCCACGGCGGCCAGCATCGAAAAGGCGAGCAGCGTAGAAATATGCGAGGTGGTGACACGAAGCCGCATTCCAGTGCATCCTAGCAACTGTGGGCATCCCAACCTACGTAACCAAAGTACCGAGGATGCTGGGTCTTGCGGCGGTTATGCTGGCCCGGCTCGCTTCTTTGCCTGCGGTGGCACAGAACCCTTCGCCGGTGGCCGCGTCGGAGGCTCGGTCCGGACCCGCGCAAGCCCTCTATTTACAACTCGGCAATGTAGGTTTGGACCCGGCGCGGGTCTTCAAGGTGCGAGGCTCGACTCTGGACCGCGCTGCCATCCACATCACTCTGGAAGATGGGACCATCGCTTTCACTAAAGATGTCATGGGACGGATTACTGGAGCCTTCTTTGAAGGCTATGGCGAGGTACTGTTAGCGCCGCCCACCGATGTCGAGCGTCGGTCCATGACCCTGTTCGCGGGCATGGCAATCCTCGAAGATCGTTTCGAGACTGCCTACTTTCGCTTCAACGACAACTCGGCCGCCGAGTTGCAATCTGGACTTAGAGCGCCGGAGGATGCCGAAGCATTTGTGAAGCGCTGGGACGATACTGCCCGCACTCTGGCGCAAGTCGATGCCATGCGACTGCTGGCAACTTTCAGCGAAAGGCTTCCCTTCGCAAACGGAGGCGGAGAGCGCGAATCGCCTGCCAAGGCCGTAGATCCCGACGATCGCATGCTGCACATCCGACTGCAGAGCGAGAAGCTTGGCATTTTCGATCTCTTCTTCGACTCAACCGCGGGAGAACAGGTGGGGGCTGGCCAAAGCAAAACTGCGGAAAACGGCAACGTATATTACGACGTCTGGACCTCGTTTTCGACCGAAGAAGGGCAGCATTCTAGAGTCACCCAGAAAGAGGTTTCTTCCACTTTGCCTTCGGAGACGCAGTCTCGCGAGGATCCGATTCTGGTTCGAAAGTATGTGATTGATGCCCATGTAAAACCTCCAAAAGAAGTGGACGCGGACGTGGATATGCAACTCGAGGTGATGCGTGGCGGCTCGCGCTTTCTGGCCTTCGAGTTGTCGCGATCGCTGGGGATCAAGACCGTCCTCGCCGACGGCAAGGCGGTGGAGTTCATCCACAACCCTCCACTGGAGGGAACCCGGCTGGCGCGAAGCGGCAACGACCTGGTCGCGGTGATTTTGCCCGAGCCCACCCAAAAGGGGCAAAAGATCAGCCTCCATTTCGTTTACTCCGGAGACGTCTTAGCAGAGGCGGGCAACGGCCTTTTATACGTGGGTGATCGGGGCACATGGTATCCCAACCGCGGTCTGGTGATGTCTAATTTCGATCTTACCTTTCACTCCCCGGCGGGCTGGACTTTGGTGGCGACCGGCAAGCCGATATCACTGTCTGAGGCGCAGAGCGCGGGACCAGAACTGGTATCACACTGGGTGTCGGAACGCCCCATACCGGTCGCCGGATTCGACTTGGGCAAGTATGTTCGATCGGAAGCTCGTGCGGGAGACGTCCGCGTGGAAACCTACGCTACCGCTGGCATGGAAAAAGACTTTCCTCAGGCTCCTCCGCCCACCATTCAGGTCGAATCGAATCTGCCATCGCTTAAGAATCAACAGTCGCCCATGGCTCCGCCACCGAGTCCCCCGCCTGCCCCTTCCCCCGCACGGAACGCCGCGGCTGTGGCTGAGATCGCAGCGGGCGCCATTGAGTACTATGCCGATCGCTTCGGCCCATTTCCCTACAGCCAACTCGCCTTGACGCAGTTGCCGGGGCGCGAAAGCCAGGGATTTCCAGGACTGATTTTTCTTTCTTCAATGGCCTTCCTGACCCGCGACGAGGAGGCCAATCTTCACATGAATCCAGCAGTCGCAGCATTGAACCAACTGGTCCCCGCCCACGAGACTGCGCACCAATGGTGGGGCGACCTGATTACCTGGAGCACCTATCGCGATCAGTGGTTTTCCGAGGGCCTGGCAAATTATTCCGCGTTGATGATGCTGGAAGAGAAGGATCCGGCAGCGTTCCGGGGGGTGATGGAGAAATATCGCCGCCAATTGGCGGAGAAGAATAGGGACGGCAACTATCCCAAGGACGCTGGCCCCGTAACCTTGGGAGCACGTTTGCTGTCTTCTCACTTTCCGGAAGGTTACGAAGCCATCAGTTACGGTCGGGGAGCGTGGCTCTTCCATATGCTTCGCTCCATGATGCGGGACGCGGCCGCAGAGAACACGGAAAAGAAACCCGGTCCCGGAGCGGACGATCCCTTCGTTCGGTCGTTGCGCAAAATACGCGAACGCTACGAAGGAAAATCCATCACCACTCGCGAACTACTGAGTGTTTTTGCCGAGGATCTCCCGCCATCTCTGCGCTATGAAGGCAAAACCTCGCTCGACTGGTTCATGGATTCTTGGATAAACGGGACTTCGCTACCTAAGCTAGAGCTATCGGGCGTGAAGCTTACGCCCAAGGAAAAGACAATTCAGGTGACCGGGATCATTCGGCAAAAAGATACGCCCGAGGATTTTGTGACCTCGGTTCCCATTTATGCGGTGGTTAGTGGTGGCAAAGCCGCGCCAACCTACGTGGGCCGGGTGTTTGCGGATTCGCCGGAGACCTCCTTTCGGTTATCCGCGCCGTTGGGAACACACAAGCTTTTATTGGATCCAAATGGGACGGTTTTGACGGCTCCGAAATAGCGATCACGCCGGGATTTGCACGATTTCTCCCAGATCGGGAATGCGTTTCGCTTCTCATCCCAAAACGAGCCTTAGGGTCGCACAAGGCCACTACCTAACCATTGCGTCTGCTGAGCTAACCTTTGGCGCCTCTCTCGCTTGCGACCCCCTTCAAGGAAGTATCGAGAATGGCATCCGAGCTGCTGGAGTGTGGATAGCTTCGCCTACAATTCGGAGCGAGTTTCGGCACGCTTCAGGAGTGGAAATTGAATTCCAGCGCTAACGATGAGAACGCACTCCCGATCAATACCATTGGTTGCCTGTTGGAAGTTGGGCCTTCGATCACAACGAACCCCAGTCCAGGGTGCGGATCAGAAATGCGCGGATCAGAAACCATTTTGCTGGTAGAAGACGAAGCGTTTGTGCGGGAAGTCGCGGCGGAGATTCTGCAATCGGCAGGGTACCGACTGCTGGTGGCTTCCGATGCAACCAGCGCGTTAGAGCTTTACCGCACATGCTGCGAGCCAATCGATCTACTGCTAACCGATATCATTCTGCCCGGGATGAGCGGCCGCGAGTTGGCCCAGAAATTTGAAAGCCTGTGTCCTCGCAGTCGAGCGTTGCTGATGAGTGGCCACGAAGAACAATTTGTGGGAGAGCGATTTCGCCAGGCAGAAGCTCGTCTCTCCAAACCTTTTACTATGTTCACGCTCTTGCGCAAAGTGCGGGAGGTGTTGGACGCAGAGCCGCTTGACATCGCCAGGCCCCGCCGAGTTTGCTGGGCTGCTCATGTGCGGTAAATGGAGCGAACGAGGGTATGCACGTGATCGAGGTAAGAGTCCAATTCGAAAGTAAGGCGGGCCCAGTCAAATTGAGTCAAAGCAGGAAAGTGTTGGGCGAGCAAAGAGAATCCGGCATCCTCGAATAGGTTCACTTGGCGCTGTTCCAGATAGCCGTGATTTAGACCGCTCATGCGGCAAAGTAAATCGGCGACGTGCACCAAGGCTACCAGTTGGCCATCCGAAGCGGACTGTTCCGGAGAATGATGATGCGCTACAACCTCGACCAGACAGGGGGCAAGTTTCCAGCGTTCGGCGAGCGTCCTTCCGCTCTCCGTGTGTGTGAATCCCAGAATCCTTTGCTCCGCTTCATGCAGAGGAATGCCTTCCTCCGCGGCAATCGTGAATGCCGCGCGGAATTCTTTGGGTAGGATCCAGAGATTGACAACGATACCGAGGTCGTGCAGAAGGCCTGCAAGATAAGCTTTCTGAGGATCAGCGAGGTTAAGGTTGCGGGCCAGATGGCGGCAGAGCAGCGCGCATCCCAGAGAATGCTCCCAAAAAACGGCGGGTTTGATGCCACTCGGATCCTCTGGCAACATGTTCAAGACGCCGCAGGACATGGCAATATCGGTGACTCGACCAATGCCGATGCTGAAAACCGCACTGTGCAAAGATTCCAACCTTTGTGGCGGGCCAAAGAGCGGCGAGTTTGCCATGTGCAAGCACTGCGCCGCGAGAGACTCGTCTTGCGCCAGATAGTCTGTGACTTTACGCACGTCCAGCTGTTCGACCGGTTGATCCAGATAGCGCAATAACGGGGCGAGAACGGCCGGGATGGTGGGAATTTGGCGGAGTCCTTCGATGCGATCCATGAGCAGATCTTTGCCGATAAGCGCAGTGGTCATGCCGCCTCACCTCCCTTGGGCACGCTCTTCATATAAGCGGTGGCGCCGGGCAAGTGGATCAGGCGGAATTCGTCACTTACGCCATAGAGTGACTCGGAATGCCCGAGGAATAAGTATCCATGCGGCGAAAGGTTGTTGTAGAAGTGCTCCAGGACACGGCGCTTGGAAGTCAGATCGAAGTAGATGAGTACATTGCAGCAGAAAATCGCATCGACGTTGCGGATGAATTTCATGCGCGGATCGTCCGACAAGTTGAGCCGGCTGAAGCTGACGCTCATGCGAGCCAGCGGACTCACCTGAAGCTGGTCGCCGAAAGGAAATAAATACTTCCGGCGGTAGTGGGGCGTGACGTTGCGTGTGCTCTGTTGCCCGTACACGGCGGCGCGGGCGTGAGCCAGGGATCGCTGGTTAATGTCGGTAGCGATGATTTCTATAGGCCAGTTCCCCAGCAGCCCCTCGGCCTCTTCCAGCAACAACATCCGCAGGGTGTACGGTTCTTCTCCCGTGGAGCAGCCCGCGCTCCATATGCGTAGACGGCGACGCGAAACGTTGAGCTTGGCCTTCAGAATGTTTGGAATCACGATGCGCCGCAAGGCGTCAAGTTGTGCTTGATTGCGAAAAAAGCAAGTTTCGCCAATCGTAATTTCGTTGAGCAGGACGATGAGTTCTCCCTGGCGATCCGCGCCGGCAGTCAGGCGGTCGATGTACTCACAGAGAGTCTGCAACTGCAGCTCTTCCATGCGGCGAGTGCACCCTCGTTGCAACAAACCAAGCTTGTTGTCTGGATAAAAAATTCCCGCCACTCGATAGACTAAATCGCGAACGCGCATCAGGCAGGGATCGGGCGGAGTTGACACCATGGAAGCCGCTGCCAACGATGGCGCAGTGGTCACGCGGAGGCCTTTCGGTTCACACTAGATTCCACCGGAGTCATCGGCAGACGGCGCATCTCCTTTAGCGAAACGAGTGCTGCGCGTCAGCCGGCTGTATTTGGCCATGGGCAATTCCTGACTACTCACCGCGAACCGCTAGTCGCCACCAGTTCTCCCCCAGGAGCGTTCAAGACGACAATGTCGACACGGCGGTTCTGCGCTCGCCCCTGAGCGGTAAGATTGTTGGCGATGGGGTGAAACTCCGCGTAACCGGCTGCCGACAGCCGGTCTGGCGCAAAGCGGTGATCGATGATCAAGACCCGCACGAGTTCCGTGGCTCGGAGCGTCGAAAGTTCCCAGTTGGAGGCGATTTGAGCGGTATGGATTGGAACGTTATCAGTATGGCCTTCGATGCGCAGTTTATAGGTGCGAACCGCGAGGATCGAGGCAATCCGATTCAGGGAGGACAGCGATTCGGGCTTGATGCTGGCCGATCCGCTGCCGAAGAAGCCGAATTCCCGCAGGCTGATGACCAAACCTTCGGTCTCGCGGTGCATGGCGACGGCATGCATTGAAATCTCCTTGTGCAAGGCTTGTTGCAATTCGCCTTGCAGGGTCGAAAGGTCTGTATCGTTCGACGCAGCGCCCAACGGACCAGCCGTGGCTGGTGCCACGCGACTCAGTTCGGTAGTACGGGTAATGTTTTGAACGGCCTGCACCGTGCTAAATGGCATCGGCTCACTGTTGTCGAGAGGAATCTCTGTAGTAGATGCAGGAAAGACGCCCAACTCCTGGAACGCCACCTGGATCGCCAGAGCGAGCTTCCCGACCTTGCGCTGGTCGACCTGCGAGGATGCGTAGTCGGCTACCAGGTTCGCCAGCCGTCCATTGTCGATCCACAAACTCCCGGGAGTGCCCGCCGCAGGCGCGGGCACGGTTCCCAACATCCGTTTGATATAGTCCGCCAAGGCATCGTGTTTCGGGGGATCTGGCTTCTGTTTGCTGCGGGCCGCCGCCCCGGCAACCAGCAGAAACACGATGACCACCCCGCTCATCGCCTCCCGAATTTTTCGCGCCGCCTTTATCTTCACAGGCTCGCCCGCAAGCTTCCATCGCTCAAGACTTCCGCCCGCAGAATTCCCGGACCGTTCTTGAAACGCACCCGTACCCATTGCCCCACCCCTCCGCCATCGAGACAAGTCACGGGAGCTACGATGCGAATTCCGCGCTCATCCCAAGTAAGAGAAGCCGTCTGACCCGGCTTCACCGCCTGCCGCACACTAACCTCAGGCGCTTGCGGCACGGCACCAAGGTTCATCAAGGAGGGGTCTTCCCCATAGGCCCAAACCAGAAATGGGACGCAATCGGAAGGCCGTGCGCAGCGCAGCGTGAACTCCCAGCGCCGGTTGGTCGCGTGCCATATTTTCTTGGTGAGTTCCAGCATCGCATCCTCGGGAATATGCCGCGCAGCCGCGCAATTCAACTCCTGCCAGCGCCCGGTCGAGCCAACGATTCCCGACGTAGAGTCCGCACTACGGATAAACTGGGCAATCTTGGCGCAGTCTTTCATCGCTCCCGTCCGTTCGACAACAATACGCTCCGGAATTTTCGCTGCAGCCGCTCCCGCCTCACTCAGGTTGTCCCGGATAAGGTCGGCAAACCGCCTTCGAACCTCGCTTCCATCCAGCACGCGCGAACTTCCCCTTCGCGGCACTGCACCGAAGCTTACCTGCGCCGCCGCCCGCTGAAGTTCCGCGCAACTTCCTTTGCTCAGGAGGTCGGCCAGAGTCAACCTTCCCGTCGCCGCCTGAACGTGTGCCTGCACTTCGATCTGCGTACACGCCGGCGTGGCTGCGCACGGTATCGACGCGGCCACAATTACCGCACTCAGCCCACCTGCGGCCATCCACCACGACGCGAGCCGCCTCATCCCACCGCCTCCTCCACCATTCCGACCGCTTACCGCCCGAGATTGTTGATGGTTTGCAGCATCTGGTCCGCTGCATTGACCACGCGCGAGCTGGCCTCATACGAACGCTGCGCCACAATCATGTTCACGAATTCCGTGACCACGCTTACGTTCGATTGCTCGATCATGCCTTGCACAAGGCTGCCCAGACCTTCGCTGCCTCCGGGTGTTCCCACCACGGGGGACCCTGATGCCGTGGTTTGCAGAAATAAATTGCTGCCGCTGCTGTTGAGTCCTTCGGGATTGTTAAACAGCGCTAATTGAATCGACCCCACTTGCTGCGCCGCAGTCTGTCCCGCCAACGTCACGCTCACGGTCCCGTCGGAGCCGACCGTCACCGAAAGGGCGCCCGATGGAATCACGATCGAAGGCTGTACCGGATCGCCGCTTTGATCCACCAGATTGCCTTGTGCATCCAGATGAAAGCTCCCCGCGCGCGTGTACGCGGTTTGCCCGTCAGGCAAGAGCACCTGAAAAAAGCCCTGCCCCTGAATGGTCAGATCGAAGGGATTGCCCGTCTGGCTGAAGTCGCCTTGCGTCTGGATTACCTCCGACGCCGCCGACCGTGTCCCCAATCCGACCTGTAGCCCTGCCGCGACCGTGGTCTGCTGCGTCGCGGCCGCCCCCGGCATGATCAGGTTTTGATAGATCAAATCCTCGAACTGAAGCCGCCGGCTGCGAAACCCGGCCGTGCTCGAGTTCGCCAGATTATTGGCGATGTTGTCGAGATTCAGTTCCTGAGCGGTCATGCCGCTGGCGGCGGTGTATAATGCGCGCATCATAAAGTTTTTCTCCCGTAATTCTGTCATTCCGAGCGAAGCGAAGAATCCTTTTCCCGCATGAGTTATCCATGGCTCTAAAAAGAGTTTTCACCTCGTTATTTGTCTCTTGACCCGCCTCACACCTTCGGCAAATCCTGCACTGCAGTCTGATTGAGCTGTCCATCAATGGCGCTCATCGCCCGGGAGAGCATCTCTGCATTGCGCTGCACCGTGATCAGCTGCACGACGCTCTCGGTCGCACTTACGTTCGAACTTTCCAGCATGCCCTGGCTCACCGAAGACTCAGCCGCCGGTACACCGGAGCCTGCCGGCGCCGCGTACGTGGCATTGCCCAGCGCGGTCAGTTTCGTTGCCGCAGGAAATTCCGCCAACTGAAGCTTGTCCACGACATTTCCATCCACAGAAATAGTCCCATCCGCGCTGATCGAAATGTTTCCCGTGGGCAAAGTGATGGGCCCTTGTTCGCCAAGAACTTTGTTTCCCTGGCTCGTGACCAGCTGTCCCGTGGGCGTGAGATGAAAGCCGCCGTCGCGCGTGTAAAGCGTTCCCTGCGCCGACTGCACCGCAAAAAAACCGCTGCCCGCGACGGACACATCAAGCGGATTGCCGGTCGGCGTAAGGCTGCCGGAGGTGAGGTCGAGCCGGCTGCCGCTCAATACTCCGAAGTCGTTGACCGCCACATTCATCGGACTTGCGCTCACTGTCCCTTTGCCCGCAAGCAGCGAACGAAACGTAGTCTGCTCTCCGCGATAACCGGTTGTCGAAAGGTTCGCTAGATTATGCGCCACCAATTCCAAAGCCTGCGTCTGCGCCGCCAGTCCCGCGCACGCTGCGTAATAGCCGCTGTCCATGATGAATTGACTCCCATGCGTCGTGAGAGCACTCGGGTGTCCATACGCAGATCGAAGTGACGAGCGCCGTAAAGGGCTGCAAAGACACCAACGCGCCCACCGTGATTCGAAGAGAATTCTTAAGAATGCGGCGACACTAAGAAGAAGTTGCCGCGCCAAGGCGAGGGCCTAGGCAAAATGTTCCTCGCAGACGGAGTTCGTATTTAGATCATCGGCTCATTCACCCTGGACTTTAGATTTGTAATCCTCACGACACCGTTCCTTGGAGCGCCTCTACCGCTACAATGAATCGAATGTCTTCCGCAAGACCATTCCGCCTTACCGAGTCGGTGAAAGCTGCGGGTTGAGCGTCCAAGCTGAGTCCGGCGGCGCTGGACACGGTGCTTGGGAAATTAGCCCGGCAACACGACCCCAACGTTCTGGTCGGCTTCGATCACGCCGACGACGCCGGAGTGTATCAAATCGCCCCTGACCTGGCCTTAGTGCAGACGGTCGATTTCTTTACTCCGGTCGTGGACGATCCTTACATCTTCGGCCAGATCGCTGCCACCAATGCCTTAAGCGACATTTATGCCATGGGCGGAAAGCCGCTCACTGCGCTGGCTCTGGTGTGTTTCCCCGACAAGGCAGATCTGGAAATTCTGGAGCGCATTCTCGCCGGCGGTCTTTCAAAAATGATCGAAGCCGGCTGCACCGTCATCGGCGGCCACAGCATTCGCGACGAGGAAACGAAATTCGGTTATTCCGTGACCGGCCTCATTGATCCGAAGAAAGTTCTAGCAAATTCGGGGGCGCAGCCCGGCGACGCACTCATCTTCACCAAAGCCCTGGGCACAGGTGTGATTTCCACCGCGATTAAGAAGGGCAAAGCGGAAGCCGCATGGATCGACGCGGCGATTGATTCAATGACTACATTGAACAAGAGCGCGGCAGCGGTTATCGAGAGTGGCGATTATAAAGTTCACTCGATGACTGACGTCACTGGTTTCGGCCTGATCGGCCACGCGAGAGAAATGGCCTTGGCCAGTAGTGTGTCGCTCCGCATCTCCTCGCAGCATATCGCCGCTCTTCCCGGAGCCTTGGAATGTATCCGCGCAGGCTACATTCCCGGGGGCCTCAACAATAACCGCGATTTCGCCGAGTGCGTTGTGAGCTATGAGGGAACCGTGAGCGATGAACTCAAAGCTCTGCTCTTCGACCCGCAAACTGCCGGCGGATTGCTGATTTCGACTCCGGAGAATGAACGCCTCGTGAAAGCGCTCAACGATGCCGGAGTGAAAGCTGCGCAGATCGGGGAAGTCCTGCCGCTCACCAAGCCACGTATCCTGATCGCACGATAAATCGTCTCTGTGCTTGATATCCTTTGCTCACCCGCTCGCGACTGTGATTGTGAACGTGCTCGAAGGTGGAGCGCAGTCGGCATATTGCACCAGTTGTCTTTTCCATCGGTTCCGATCACGCCCGCGACGGATAGAAGATGGGAAAGGTTTACGATGTGAACCATGGGTCCCATAGCAGACAGGATTGTCGTTGCTTTCATTTTGGGTGGACTTGCCGGGTGGGTCGTTTGGGGGTGGCGGAGTTGGATGCGACGCCTTCCTGAACACCTGAGCGTTGCCATGAAGTGTTCACTTGCTGGATTCGCCTTAGCATCCGCTTCTGCCGCGCTCGAGATCGGTTCAGGAACGTATGCGCAGTTCAGAAGCTTTTCCTTTGAAGACCCAACTCTTCTTCGCATCTACAGGTGGGGGCTCCTCCTCGCATTCTTGGGTTTCATCACCGCACTATTCGGAATCGGCAGGAAGACGCCACTTCGGTGGAAAGCACCAGCCCTTTCATTCGTTCTGTTGCTCCTATGGATCGGGCAGGTGATGGGTGAGTGACGTTTCCGCGCGCCGCATCGGCAGCGTCACCGGAGCCCAAAAGCCACTCATCAGCATCTACTACTCTAGTGGCTCACACAGGCCGATCTTTGAGATCGCGCTCTTCCCCCGTGATCCTCAGTGTCCCTTGTGTTTAAGCCTTTAATTTTTCGACGAGGCCAGCGAATTTCCCGCCGGATCGGGGCGAAACAGTACGGGCTCACCTTCATAATTTCTGTTTTTTCGAAAGGAAATCATCATGCAAGTTCGCGAACTTGGACGTAGCGGCCTTAAGGTTTCAGCCCTCGGCCTCGGCTGCATGGGCATGTCGGAGTTTTATAGCGGACGCGATGACGAGGAATCCATCGCGACCATTCACCGCGCTCTCGAACTCGGCATCAATTTTCTCGATACCGCCGACGTGTATGGGCCCTACACGAATGAAGAACTGGTGGGACGCGCGATTAAGGGCAAGCGCGATCAGATCGTGCTTGCGACCAAGTTTGGCATCGTTCGCGACCCCGCCAATCCTAACGTACGCGGTGTAAATGGCAAGCCTGACTATGTGCGCCACTCCTGCGAAGCTAGCTTGCGCCGCCTAGGCATTGAAACGATCGATCTGTATTATCAGCATCGCGTCGACCCAGCGACACCCATTGAAGAAACGGTGGGAGCCATGGCGCAACTGGCGCAGGAAGGGAAGATCCGGCATATCGGACTCTCGGAGGCTTCGCCGCAAACGCTGCGCCGCGCTGCGAAAGTTCATCCCATTACCGCGCTGCAGACGGAGTACTCACTCTGGAGCCGCGAGCCTGAGGCCGAACTTCTCGCCACTTGCCGTGAACTTGGAACTGGTTTCGTCGCCTACAGCCCGCTGGGACGCGGCTTTCTCGCCGGCCAATTCAAGCGCTTCGAAGATTTTTCCGCGGATGACTATCGCAGATTTTCTCCGCGCTTCCAAGGCGAGAACTTCCAGAAAAATCTCGATCTCGTGCATGGCATCGAAGCCATCGCGAGAGAGAAAGGATGCAAGCCGGCGCAGTTGGCTCTGGCTTGGGTGCTGGCCCAGGATGAAAACATTGTGCCGATCCCGGGCACCAAGCGCCGCAAATATCTTGAAGAAAATGTCGCGGCACTCGAGGTGAAACTCAGCGCAGAGGATCTGCGCCGCATCGACGAAATCTTCCCCACAGGCGCGGCTGCGGGCGGGCGTTACCCCGAACATATGATGAATCTGGTAAACGGATAATTTAAATCGCAAAAACTAAGGGCGGCCATTGTGGCCGCCCTGTTGCAATATATCGGCTTACTTCTGCTACGCGCGCGCCGGACTTTCTCCGCCCTTCACAATGCCCCGTCCCGGCTCCGGCTTGAGCACCTGCTGCACACCGTCATCCGGTTTTGAAGGCGACTTCATCGGAGGCAGTTCTTTGCCTTCGACCAGCATTATCACCTCAGAGGCGTCTAGCACTTCGCGTTCGAGCAAGGCTCCTGCAATTTTCTGCAGGGTCTCGCGGTTGCCCTCAAGAATGCCCTTGGCGGTCTCGTATCCGTAGTTGATCAGCTTGCGGACCTCGCCATCAATCTTGATGGCAGTGTCTTCGCTGTAATCACGATGCTGGCTGATTTCCCGGCCCAGAAAGATCTGCTCTTCTTTCTTCCCGAAGGTCAGCGGACCAAGGTCGCTCATGCCCCACTCGCAAACCATCTTACGCGCCATCTCCGTGGCCCGCTCGATGTCGTTGCCTGCGCCGGTGCTCATCTGGTTGAGGAACAGCTCCTCAGCTAGACGCCCGCCCATCAGAATCGCGAGATCGGTTTTCAAATATTCGCGGGTATAGTTATGCCGGTCGTCGACGGGCAGCTGCATGGTTACACCCAGCGCCATTCCACGCGGAATGATCGTGACCTTGTGCACCGGATCGGAACCGGGAAGCTTCGCCGCCACCAACGCGTGTCCGGCTTCGTGAAACGCCGTCACTTTCTTTTCCTCGTCGGAAAGAATCAGTGACTTGCGCTCCACGCCCATCAGGACTTTATCCTTGGCGACTTCGAAGTCGAACATCAGCACGGCTTTGCGATTCTGCCGTGCCGCCGCCAGAGCCGCTTCGTTCACCATGTTGGCCAGATCGGCTCCAGAAAAACCAGGAGTTCCGCGTGCCAGCACCGAGAGATCGACATCTTCAGCCAGAGGAATCTTACGCGTGTGTACGCGCAAAATTTCTTCGCGTCCACGCACGTCAGGACGGCTCACTACGACGCGTCGGTCAAATCTTCCCGGCCGCAGTAGCGCCGGATCGAGCACATCAGGACGGTTCGTCGCCGCCATCAAGATGACGCCTTCGTTCGATTCGAAGCCGTCCATCTCGACCAGCAACTGATTCAGAGTCTGCTCGCGCTCGTCGTGACCACCACCCAGGCCCGCGCCACGGTGCCGTCCCACCGCATCAATCTCGTCAATGAAAATAATGCAAGGCGCATTCTTCTTGCCTTGCTCGAACAGGTCGCGCACGCGGCTGGCGCCGACGCCGACAAACATCTCTACGAAGTCCGAACCCGAAATCGAAAAGAAGGGGACGTTCGCTTCGCCTGCCACTGCCCGCGCCAAAAGAGTCTTACCGGTTCCCGGAGGCCCAACCAGCAACACGCCCTTAGGAATTCTGCCGCCCAGTTTCTGGAACTTCTGCGCCTCGCGCAGAAATTCGATAATCTCGCGCAGCTCTTCTTTGGCCTCTTCTACGCCCGCCACGTCCTTAAATGTGACTTTCTTCTGCTGCATCGAAAGCAGCCGCGCCCGGCTCTTGCCGAACGACAGCGCTTTATTTCCTC
This sequence comes from uncultured Acidobacteriaceae bacterium, assembly GCA_963818935.1. Taxonomy (GTDB): domain Bacteria; phylum Acidobacteriota; class Terriglobia; order Terriglobales; family Acidobacteriaceae; genus Sulfotelmatobacter. Next base: position 586 of record CAWFUK010000005.1, on the reverse strand, counting down.
CGGTCTGCATCTGCCGGATCATAAAAAACCACAGCGCACCCAGAAGAATCAGCGGAGCCCACGTTCCCAGCAACTGAAGTGGCCAGCTTCCGCCGTTGACGTCCTTGATATTTACCTGCACGCCCTTATCGGTAAGGGTCTTGTACATGTCGGGATAAACCGGCGGGGCCACGGTATGAAACGCCGAGCCATCCTTCATCTTGCCTTTGACCTGCTGGCCGTCAAGGGTAATGTCATGTACGTTCCCCGCGCTGACATCCGCCATGAACTGCGAGAAGTTTTTCTCGGTATCCTTCTGTCCGCTGCGCCCCTGCTGAATCACGGTCCACAACAGCAATGCAGACAGACCAATCACTACCCAAAACACCACGGTTTTTACTGTCGAATTCACCACAAGCTCCTGAAGAACGCGGGGTCGGACCGCTATGCGCGAAGCCCCGAGGCTCCTAACCCTCTGACTCTCACCCTCCAAATTAGATGCGGATTTTCAAATTTGGATAGGGAAAATCCCTTAGTAGATTATTCTACCTTTTCCTGCCAAAAAAGGCGCGGCGCACTTCGCATGACTTAAGTCATTGGTGCGTGG
>CAWFUK010000004.1:0-6717 GCA_963818935.1 uncultured Acidobacteriaceae bacterium | reverse complement strand
AGATCAGGAAAATTCCGTTTCAACGCTTCTTGGTCTGTCTCAATCTCACTCTCTGGTATCCAGATAGCCTTGCTCCGTTCCCCACTTCAGCCAAGCTGACGCGGCTCCCTCCATGGTCTCGATGCCTTCTGCTACGTCCTTCCCCTTATTAAGCATTTTCAGTGCCCAAAACCAATGATCCGTTTGTCTCTCAAGGCTTTTCAGAATGAACGGAATTGCTTCCGAACCCATGGCGATGATCTGCTGGTAAGCCGGATGCAACACGATTTCGGATAGGCGAGAAAGTTTCTCAGTGCCTCTAATCCACTCCTTCCTTAACTGAAGGAAACGAGCCTCGGTAGGCGATGTTGTTGAGACAATCTCGACAACAACTCTCGGATGCTCTTTTTCATACCAGTCCTCCATTTCGTCTTCATAGAACGAAAAGTGGAACCCATCGGTTTCCAAATCGGGCCAGCATGGAGGGCATCCTTCTCTTTCGCCCGTTATGTATTCGATCTCAGCCATGGTTCACCTATGTATACGAACACCCGCTTTGTCGGCGAGTCGCTCCAATGTTGCTGCCTTCTTTTCGGCACGAGTAATTGCTTTCTTTAGCGACTCCAAGTCATTCGCATCCAGAGATATGTAAAACTCGTGATGTTCACCCATTCCGTCGTGATAGCCGATCTGAAAGTTATGGATCACCGCCATATCCGATGGAGTCTCGTCCACATCTTCTCCAAATGCAGCGCGCAGGTCTGTGAGTACCCTAATCTTGCAGAAGTTCCGTTCCACCTCGCCTTTGACATCGCTGATCCGGCTACTCATGGGTTCTAGTGATGGCTGTGCAAGCAGACGTGGTATTCGAGCTAGAAAAACATCTCTGTCGATGCCCGCGACGGAGGCCGGTGCAAACTCTCGAAGCGATTCCCAAATATCTGTCGAGAATTTATCCGGTGTAACCTCGGCGTTCCGTTGCACACGGAACATTGGAATGACCGCCGAAATAATCTCCTTGCGGTCAGCCTCACTGATTGCAGAAACATCACTGATCCATGTCTGTAATTCGCGTATATCCTTGAAACGCGGGGCTTTTTCAAGCGCGGAGATTAATTGGTCGAAACCCGTTTGAGGTAATTCTGCGATCCGAATGATTCCAGACCTGAATCGTTCAGGAACTTTCAGAGGGGGCACGGCGTCTCTCCTATCGTATATACCAATACCAACAGATACCCTGACAGACTCGCAGCCGTCAAGACGAGCGACCGATATCCGAACACGGCTGCTCATAGACTATCCTGATTCCCAACCGCCGCAACTCCCTCACGGGACTTTATTGTTCCAAGTCGGCGTTGGTTAGTCATAGTATTTGATGCCTTTAGGGCATTTGAGGGGGGATACCATCCCCCCTCCGAATGCGTTCTGGAAGTCTAGCCGTGCACGGAGATTCCCGCGAAGGTGACGACGACGCGGCCGCGCACGGGAATGCCGTAGGCGCTGGCCGGTTGGAAGACGCTGCCCAGTAGCTGATTGGCAACCTGGGTGCGAACGGACTGGTCCTGCGGCCCGGCGACGATCGTGTAGTCATACACCCGCCCGTGGGTGTCGACCGAGGCTTCGACGATAATGCCTGTGTCGTTCTCGGTCACAATGGCTGCGGGAGAGCCGGTGGAATACAGGAAGTGGGGCGCGGTCAGTGCGCCCAGCGGTTCGTCGTTGGCCTGCACCTCCTGGGGTGCGGCCACTGCGCTCAGCAGCACGACGCAGCCCATCAGCACCACCGAGCCCACCAGTCCCCCGGTCACTTGCAGCAGCATCGGCCGGACGGCGTTGTCCCACGCCAGCGAGAGGCGGTCCACCAGGCGCGAGCTGCGCCGGGCGCATTCATGCGAGATGGCCAGACGCAGGCGCAGCGCAAGATGGTCGGGGGCCTTGGCCGGCCCCAGCGCGCAGACTGCCTCCTGCGTGGCGCGCCAGGCGGCAAGCTCGCGCGCGCATGCCTCGCAGCCCGCGGTCCTGCATCCGGTCTCGTCCGCGAAGCCCTCCATGTGCCGCGCGATCTGCTGCATCTGCACGCCGCTGAGTGCGCCGTCGAGATAGTCGGAGAAGGATGCTCGAATCGCTTTGCAGGAGAGAGGCTTCATTGCGATACCTCCAGTTCGGAGTGCAGCGAGGAACCAGGAAGGGGACTGGCTTGAGCGTGCGCGCTGCTCGCCGTTGGCGTAGCAACGTGGCAATCGACACTGTTATGCGAGTTGGACAAGATGCCGAACGAAGGGGCCAGCAGGGCGCGCAATGCGGTTCGCCCACGCATCAATCGCGACTTCACGGTGCCCAGGTTGACCTGTAGCAGGTCGGCGATCTCGTCGTAGCTGAAGCCTTCGATCTCGCGCAGCACCACCACGGCGCGGTAGCTCTTCGGTAACTGGCGCAGTGCAGCTTCGATGCGCTCGCGCACCTCCTGCTGCGCGGCCTGCTCGAAGGGAGAAGCGCCGCCGCCGGTCAGTGTGCAGATAAGTGTGTGCGCGTCCACGGCGCCATCCGATGCAGAGCGCGAGCAGCAGGGTGCGTCGAGGTCGATCTCACGGTGCTTGTGCCGCGTCCACCATCGCCGCTGGTTCGATGCCTCGCGCAGGGCGATGCGGTAGAGCCATGTCCGCAGGCTTGCCTCGCCATGGAACCCGCCAATGCTGCGGAAGACCTTGAGGAAGACCTCCTGCGTGATGTCGGCGGCTTCGGATGGGTCCTGCAGACTGTGCGCGATCAGCGAGTAAAGTGGCTGGTGGTATTGGTCGATCAACTGGGCGAATGCCCGTTCGGAGCCGCTCTGAAGCTCAGCCACAAGAGTGGCCTCTTCGCTGGGGAGGCCAATCGAGATCGTCAGATCGTCCATTGTTGCGCCCGCCTGCATCTCCGGGTACCTCTAGCTTACGACTTCGGTAAAACGGCTGTAAACCTTCATGGGCAACGCCGGATTGTTTTAGTGCCTGACTGGAAACGCGCAGCCCATAGCGTGAGCGGAAGGTCGCCGCCGGCGGCTGAGTGCTCGCTCACTCTATTGCTTTAGACACCGCGGAGTGGGGAATTTGTTCCCGTTGGTGCACAAATAGATGCGCTGCTATACGCGGAAGGACTGCTGTGGGCCTGTTTCGGCCTGGAGATGTGGCCTGCTTGCAACCGCCGCGAAATGCAATTCATGCAATGTTTGACTCCACGGGCCGCAACCCTGAGAATAGAGATTGTCTTCTCTGAGAGTGGGCCTGTGGCGCAGCTGGGAGCGCGCTTCCATGGCATGGAAGAGGTCATCGGTTCGATCCCGATCAGGTCCACCAATAAACTCAACAACTTAGCGGATTCGCAGAGAAAAACGCGATACGCTTTCGATACGTTGGTTCTCATGCTGCATCTTCCGCAGCACTTTCTACGACATTCCGCGAACGATCCAGAAGAACATCGACCACCCGGCTTTGCGCCTCCCGCTTGGCTGGCGTCAGAGCCTTTGTGTAAATGTTCATCGTCGTGGAGATGTTGGCGTGGCGCATCAACTCCTGCACCACTTTGACATCTTCCCCGTTGGCCTTGAGCAGCGTGGAGTACGTGTGCCGGAAGGTATGGAAGCCGACCCACTTCGTGATCCCGGCCCGCTTTGCGGCGGGTTGCAGAAAACGATCCAAGAGCGTGTCTGCCCAAGGCGGCATTCTGCCCTGGACCTTCTCGCTGGCGAAAACCCAATCATCCGGCTCCGCATAGGCGGTTTCCTGCTTCCAGGTCAACAGCTCCGCGGCGGTCAATTCGTCGATGGGCACCGGCCTGCGGGAGGTTTCCGTTTTGCACTTTCCGACGATGCCATCCACGACCGACCGGGTGACTTCCATCTGCAAAGTCTTCCAGTCGATGTCCTTCCACTTCAGGCCCAGGACTTCGCTGATCCGAAGTCCTGTCGTAGCTGCCACGATGCCAATGACGCGCATCTTCTGCGGCAGCTCCAGCATGAGCGCCCGGAACTCCGCCGCTTCCAGAGGTTCCGTGACCCGCGTCCGCTTGGTGCTCTGGCGGACCGCAAAGATGGGGTTCTCTCCATCGTTGAGCCAGCCGTAGCGGATCGCGTGTTGAAAGACTTCGCTCATGATGCCCTTGATCTTCGCCTTGGTCCCGTTCGACAGATCGTCGATGGAACCGAGCCACCGCTCTACTGCTACTGCTTTGATCTCCCGAAGACGGTAGCCGCCCCAGCGGGGAACGATTCTCGCCTTCAGGTAGACGCCGTAGGTCTGCTTCGTTTGGCGAACCTTCCGCTCGGATTCTTTCTCCAGATCCAATTCGATCATCCGGTAATGTTCCACCAACTGCTCGAATGTTTCCGGCAACGCCCTCCGGACGGGAGGTGTGATGGTTAACGTCGAGGCGCAGTGTCGAAACAGCCTTCCATGCTGCTGTTTCCGTGGAATACTGCTTGACTGAGCCAACTACAAGAGAACGCATCTTGGGTTTCCCGTTGGCGTCAATATCCCGCCATCTGTAAACCCAGACTTCCGGTCCCTTCTTGCGTTTGTGTCGGCTAAAAAAGCCGTGTTGATACCGTGGTCGATTCAAGAGATTTTCTCCTCTTTCCGACCCCGATGGCTACCTGATTCTACCGTTTTTGATTGAACCCAGGAAGCCAATTCTGAAATCCGAAAACGCCATGTGTGGCGCATTCCCTCTCCAAGGGGATGAGCCGGGATCGAGCCTCGACGAGCAAGGCTTAATAGCGTTTTGCGCGGAACGCCGAGGAAATCAGCAGCTCGCTGGCCGTCGACGAATTGTTCATGCGTGAAGCCCATCGGAAGTTGCATAAGAAACACCCTCAACATGAAGTGGATTCAAAGTCGTTTCTGCCAAGAGCGCCCTGAGCTTACAAGCACCGTAAATGCGATGTACATTTCAATACATTCGCATGATTTTGGTTCCAAAAGCAAGAGAATCTTGCTCCTCACGGCCTGAAGAATATCAGAGAGCAACTGTCAGAGGACTTCTCCTGTCAATCCTTCCGACTGCGGGAAGTAGTGACACAGAACGACTCATCTCCCTACCGGATACTGCTGGACAGGCACCACATACAACGGGATTTGTCCGCAAAGATCTAGTCCGAGTGGGCTGGCTTTTCCGGGGTCTACGAGGCTTCTCGGCCTCGGCTTCCAATCGCAGGTTATTTGCGTGGTGCTGCTTTGCAATCTGGTAGATCGTTTCCCATGAGAGTGGGAATCTCTCTCTTGACCCAGTGAGCTTGATGATGGCGAACTCGGGTCGGCTTTCAATGACAATCTTGCGCTTCTTGCCGTTCTCTTTTACAGAGGATGCGGTGATAAAGAGATTCTGTGCAGTACGGTCGATAAGGTGGCCCATGCGCTCGTACTCCTATCGCAACTCAGCCTGCTCGAACATTCGTTTCGGCCAGTTGTATGTTTGGGGCGACGCGTATGAGATGGGCCTCGTCGCGGTCGGTGGAGGGGAAAATGGAAAGCGTTTGTACTTTCCACTTTCAATCCTTCCTGGAAACTCTGGTCGGCTACGCGACACGCATGGTCGATAGCCCAACAAGGAGTGAGGTGTGACATCGTTATCACAGTGATCGTGGTAGCCTCCTTTTCCATTTTTCGATTGGGACCGCAGTCTCAGTAAGACGGATCACACTCAGAATCCGCTCAAGGGAATTCATGTTTTCTTTCACCCGTCCAAGATTCCCGTTGCAGCCGCTCTTTTCGTATAAGTATTTACGAACACGGCTGGAGACTTTATGTTGCTGTCGGGCCGCGATGATGCACTCTGCCAACCAGGGTGAGCCGTCGAGACACCGAACTGATGCCAGCTTGACGACAAGCGCAAATCGAGCGGTACGCGGCAGGAACATTTCACGCATGAGGACGATCATCAAGTTAGACCGCCTGCGAAATGAAATGTACCCTGCAGAACACCCAACTTTGGTAATGAGGATTGCGCCTTAGGGCCAGTTCACAGAAGGAGATTGCCGATTGTCAGGACAGAATCCATATCGCGCTCGATGCGATGACCGCTGTTGGAAGGCTGCACAATGGGGTCGGTATCCATCGCCAGCATGATGAGGCGCCGCAGGTTTGCGGATTGCTCAGCCTGGCTGAGGAGCGCCATTGAACCGGAAGCGATGCCGGGTGTCGCGTCCCAATGCAGACCCAGGTTGTTCTTGCGTGCAAGCTCGACGGCAAATTCCTGGAGAGCGACTTCGTTTCCCGCCAAAAACGGCTGTATCGTTCCGAGGTCGTAGAGGTATGCCGAGGCGCTACCTGCCCACTCTTCGGCGCTCAAGCCTTTCAGGTGGTTCTCGCGGCTCAAGCGATCCAAGACGCTGTTGAGGGATTTCTCCACCTGAGACGCGGGCACATTGCCGGCGTCGATGGAGCGCAGTTCTCCGGCCCAATCGTAGAGGTCTTGATAGATATGGTGGTGGATCGCCTGAAGGTGGGTGGAGTCAAAGCCGCCTCGAAGAGGCGTTGCCTGAAGCTCAGCAAGGCGAATGACCGTAGAATCCGTCGCCGCTCTTGAAAGAGCGGCAGGGTCCGTGATGCCGAGTTTATTTCTGAGTGCGCCGGTGCCGGGGATTGTGAAGTCGGTTGAGTCAATCATCTTCGGTTCTCTCCTCTCACGGGTGAAGCTGTTGCAGGCGATTGGCGGAGCGCCGCAATGACCCGCCCCAGATAGCCGTTATCAATGCCGCGCTGT
>CAWFUK010000003.1:0-39149 GCA_963818935.1 uncultured Acidobacteriaceae bacterium | reverse complement strand
GGTGCAATTGCGTTTCAGGTTCTACCGGTGGCGCCGCTGCCGGAGGTTGATTTTCCCACGATTTCGGTCGGCGCCAGTTTGCCGGGAGGCAGCGCCGACATTATGGCGTCCTCGGTCGCGACTCCGCTGGAGCGGCAGTTCGGCCACATCGCCGGCGTAACGGAGATGACCTCCTCCAGCACGCTGGGCAGCACTTCGATCACAATTCAGTTTGACCTGAGCCGCGACATCGATGGTGCGGCGCGCGACGTAGAGGCCGCCATCAACGCCGCAAGAACTTATCTGCCCGCGAATTTGCCGGGAAATCCGACTTATCGCAAGGTCAATCCCGCCGACGCCCCGATCATGATTCTAGGTTTGACCTCAGACAAGTTCGGCCCGGCCAAACTGTATGACGAAGCTTCCACGGTGATGGAGCAAAAGCTGTCGCAGATTCAGGGAGTGGGCCAGGTCAGTGTTGGAGGCGGCGCGCTGCCTTCCGTGCGCGTCGATGCGAACCCCACGAAACTGGCCAGCTATGGACTCACCATGGCCAATTTGCAATCCGTGTTGAGCCTGCAAAATTCTGATTTGGCGAAGGGCCAGATCACCGACGGCACGACGACGGCGGACATTCTTGACAACGATCAGATCTCGCAGGCTGCGGATTACAAGCCGCTCGTCATTGGCTATCACAACGGAGCCGCCGTTCATCTCTCCGATGTGGCCGAGGTTACTGACTCGGTACAAAATATTCGCACCGCCGGCTATTTGAACGGTAAGCGCGCGGTTACGGTCATCATCTTCCGCCAGCCCGGCGCCAACATCATTGCAACCGTCGATCGCATTATTAGTCAGTTGCCCTCAATCCAGGCATCCATCCCGCTCGGCATCGATACCACCATTGTTCTCGACCGCACCACCACCATCCGCGCCTCTGTGAGCGACGTCGAAAGAACGCTGATCATTTCCATCGCGCTGGTCATCCTCGTCGTGTTTGTCTTCCTGCGGAACGGCCGCGCCACGCTGATTCCGGCCGTTGCCGTACCGGTATCGCTGATCGGCACGTTCGCCGTGATGTATCTGTTTGGATACAGCATCGACAACTTATCCCTCATGGCGATGACCATTGCGACCGGATTCGTAGTGGATGATGCCATCGTGGTAATGGAGAATATCTCGCGTCATCTGGAAGCGGGCATGAAGCCGTTCGACGCCGCTTTGAAAGGCGCGCAGGAAATCGGCTTCACGGTTTTCACCATCAGCATTTCGCTGATTGCCGTCTTTATTCCCCTGTTGATGATGGGAGGAATTGTCGGCCGCCTTTTCCGCGAGTTTGCGGTAACGCTTTCTACGTCCGTTTTTGTTTCGATGATCATCTCGCTGACCACGACGCCGATGATGTGCGCGTACCTGCTGAAGGACGAGCGCCATGCAAAACATGGCCGTCTCTACATGGCCAGCGAAAAGTTTTTTGATGGGATGCTGTCGCTGTATCGTGTCACGCTCGAATGGGTGCTCAAACATCCGACGCCTACGCTGATCGTGCTCTTTCTGACCATCGCGCTCAACATCGTCGTAATTTTCAAAATACCCAAGGGATTTTTCCCGACCGAGGACACGGGGGCAATCGTGGGAGCGGTGCGTGGGCCGCAGGACGCGTCTTTCCCGGCGATGGATGATTCCATTCGTAAGCTTGGCGCGGTGGTCAAGAACGATCGCGCGGTGCAGAATGTGATCGCCTTCACGGGCGGCAGCGGGGCGACCAATACCGGCTTCCTCTATATCGCGCTCAAACCGCTCTCGGAGCGCAAATCGACCGCGACCGAGATCATCAACCGCGTGCGCCCGCAAATGGCTCGTCTGCCGGTGGCTTCCGGGTTCCTGCAGTCCGTGCAGGATCTGCGCATCGGGGGACGATCCAGCAATGCGATGTATCAGTACACGATCCAATCCGACAGCGAGAAAGAGCTGACTACATGGGGTCCCATCATCCTGAATCAGATGCAGCACCTGCCCGGCTTTCAGGATGTAAGTTCGGACCAGCAGAACGGCGGCCTCGACGAGTTGCTGACTTACGATCGCACCACTGCGGCCAAACTTGGCCTTACCGCCCAAGCACTGGACAGCGCGCTCTACGAAGCCTTCGGCCAGTCCGAAGTGTCGATTATTTACACGCAGCTCAACCAGTACTATGTGGTCCTTGAAGTGGCCCCGCAGTATTGGCAGAGCCCTGAGGGTTTGAAAGACATCTATCTTCAATCGAACGGGCACTATGTTCCGCTGGCCACCGTGGCCAGGGGGCAGGCGAATAACACGCCTTTGGCCGTCAACCATACTGGATTATTCCCTTCCGTCACCGTGTCGTTTAATTTGGCGCCGAATGTTTCGTTGAGCGACGCCACGCTGGCCATTGCACAGATGAAGAAGAACGTGGGGGCGCCTTCCACGCTGACTGGGTTTTTCGCGGGCACAATACTGGCCTACCAGCAATCCCTCAGCACGGAGTGGATCCTGGCCTTAACGGCTCTCCTGGCCGTCTACATCGTCCTCGGCATTTTGTATGAGAGCCTGGTGCATCCGATAACCATTATCACCACCCTGCCATCGGCGAGCGTGGGCGCGATGCTTGCGCTGATGTTGTTCAAAGTAGATCTGAACATCATTTCGATCATTGGCATCGTACTGCTGATCGGCATCGTAAAAAAGAACGCCATTATGATGATCGACTTCGCGCTGCAAGCGGAGCGCGAGGAGGGGAAGAGTCCGCTGGAATCGATTTTTGAAGCTTGCATGTTAAGGTTTCGTCCAATTCTGATGACGACTATGGCCGCGCTATTGGGAGCTTTGCCGCTGGCGTTGGGAACGGGAACCGGATATGAACTCCGGCGTCCGCTGGGCATCACAATCGTGGGCGGTTTGATCTTAAGTCAATTGCTCACGCTTTACACCACGCCAGTCGTCTATCTGGAGTTCGACCGGTTGCGGTTGTGGATGCAAGGACAGCGGCGCGATCCAGTCACCGGAAAATGGAAGCCGGCGGACGCGATGGAGTGAGATGTGCATTGTGGGAGTAAAAGCTTATGACTAACTTTCGGCGAAAAATAACGCGAAGTACGAAGTGGCTTTGTGCGGTCGTTTTGCTGCCGATTTTATCGGGCTGCGTAGTCGGGCCGAAATATCATGCGCCGCCAACCCCGGCTCCGCCGGCTTACAAGGAGACGCCCGGGCAAGGCAATATAACTGGAGACTGGACCGTGGCGCAGCCCGCCGATGCCAGGCTGCGGGGTAAGTGGTGGGAGATTTTTAACGATGCAGAATTAAATGGGCTCGAAGAACAACTGGATATCAATAATCAGAACATCAAGCAGTATTTCGAGAACTATATGGCAGCGCGCGCTATCGTGCGCGAGGCGCGAGCACAATATTTTCCCACGTTATCGGCCGCACCCTCGGTCACCCATTCGGGAAGCTCGGCAAACCTCGGATCCGCAGGCTCCGGTGGGGCAACTGGCACGCCTTCCGGAACCACCGCTACCATTTACACCCTTCCGCTCGAAGCCTCATGGGCCCCGGATATTTGGGGAAAAGTTCGCAACACTGTGCGTCAGGCGCAATATTCGGCGCAGGTCAGCGCCGCTGATCTGGAAAACGAACGCCTGACCGAGCAGGCCAGCTTGGCGGAATACTTTTTCGAAATCCGCAGCCAGGATGAGTTGCAGAAAATCTATAACGATACGGTCGAGGCGGACCAGAAGCTTTACGATCTCACCAAAGCGCTCTATGAGGCCGGCATCGACGATCAAATCGCAGTGGTCGAAGCCGAGACTACGCTACGCGGCGCGCAGGCTGGAGCCACAAATGTCGCGATTGCGCGGGCGCAATACGATCACGCTATCGCCATGCTGATAGGCAAGCCGGCTTCGAGTTTTTCAGTTCCCGTGAAGCCGATGGCGGTTGCTCCGCCGCCGATTCCGGTGGGCGTGCCTTCGGAATTGCTCGAGCGCAGGCCGGATGTCGCCGCGGCAGAGCGCGCCATGGCCGCGGCCAATGCATCGATCGGGATCGCGTATGCGGCGTATTATCCGAATCTCACCCTCACCGGACAAGCTGGTTTCGAAAGCTCAGCTTTTCACAATTTGCTCTCGTGGCCGAGCCGCTTCTGGTCGGTGGGAGCATCGTTTCCCGAAACCATCTTCGATGCCGGGTTGCGCCGCGCCACGGTTCAACAATATGTCGCCACATACAACGCCGATCTGGCGGCTTACCGGCAAACAGTATTGAACGCATTTCAGCAGGTGGAGGATGGTCTGGCTGAGGTTCGGCTTCTTTCCAAGGAAATCCAGCAGGAAGCGGAGGCGGTGAAGTCCGCCGAACTGCAAGTCAAGATCGAGCAAAGCCGCTACGAAACTGGAATCGATCCCTACATCAACCTGCTCATTGCGCAGACCACCTTGCTTGCCAACCAGCAAACCCTGAATAACCTGCAGGTCGAGCAGATGACTTACGCTGTGGCGCTGATTGAGAGTCTGGGTGGTGGATGGGATCGCTCGCAATTGCCGGACGTGCAACAGGTGACCAGCAAACCGCCGGCGTCGGATACGGCGATTCAACAATAAGGGCTCAGTCGAAGGCAATCCTTGATCACGAAAAACATATAAGCTGTGAACCGGCGGCTCCCGAACAATCATGAAGCAGCGTCCACGCCAGCGCGGAATCGCCGTTCTCTACGAGGACGACGCTGTGATTGCCATCGACAAACCCGCGAGCCTTCCGGCCGTGCCTGTGCCCAACTCTGACACGCCATCGGCGTGGTCTCTGCTTTCGTCCGAGCTCAAGGCGAAGAGACAGCGCGCGTTCGTGGTCCATCGCATCGATCGTTTTACTTCTGGAATTCTGCTTTTTGCAAAAACCGAGCGAGACCGGGATGCGCTGGTGAAACAATTCATCGCGCATACGCCACTTCGACAATATCTCGCGGTGGTCCGAGGACATTTCAGTGAGAAAGGAAGGACGCTGGTCCACCATTTTCGACGGGAAGGAATGTTTCAAAAACTGGCCACACAGCGGGACTCCAAAGCCGCTCGGGCTGAACTTTACTATGTGGTCGAGCGCGGTCTTCGCGCCGCATCGCTGGTTCGCGTGTCGCTTATGACGGGATTACAGAATCAGATCCGGGTGCAGTTTTCGGCGATCGGACATCCGGTGATCGGAGACAGAAAATATCATCCTGCGGAAGCATCGGAACGGCGCATCACGCGGGTGGCTCTCCACGCGGCGCATCTGGAGTTTCTCCATCCGCGCTCAAGACAGGTTATTTCCATCGACTGCGACCCGCCGCCCGACTTTCAGGCGCTTCTGCGCGCGTTGTCATCGCCGGCAAGCCCGCGCCGCTAGCCTCGTTTGGCGCCAAGGGGTTCCGCCAGCAAGTTTGAGTCCTCTTTTTTGTAGGTATCGGTAGCAGGTATTCGGTTTTTAGTAGACGGAACCTTCACAACCATAAGCCACGCAGCAGAGAACGCCAGAAACACAAAGCTTAATCCTGTGGGCCGGCATTTCGGCTCCGTAGAACCGCACCATCCCTCTGTCGTTTCGTAACTCCGTTTCCCTGACTGGCTGTCGATGGTCGTGCGCCTGCACAGTACCCCGGCGAGTGCGGAGAAAAACATGCAATTCACGACATCGAAACAACTTCTCGTATTGTTTGCCATCGCAGCCCTGCTTCTACCCAGCGCAATCCTGGCGCAGAGCACAACCAACGGCGCAATCAGCGGAACGGTTACCGACCCCACTGGCGCGGTTCTGGCGGATATCACAGTCAATCTGAAGAGTGCAGAAAAGGGTTTCACGGCGACGGCGAAGACCAATGGTCAGGGCTTCTATCAGTTCCCGCTGCTCGAACCCGGGACCTACACCATCACGATTTCCGCGCCCAGTTTCAAAACTCTTACCGCAACCACCACGGTCAGCGTCGAGCAGAATTCGATCTTCAATGCGAAATTGGAAGTCGGCGCCTCCGCCACCACGGTTGAAGTCTCCGGCGAGACTCCTTTGCTGCAAACCGAGAGCGCCGAAATTTCCACCACTTTCAATGCGCGCGAAATTTCTGAGGTCCCAAACCCCGGCAACGACTTGAGTTTCATCGCGCAGACCGCGGCCGGATCCGTGATGAATACCGCCATGGGATTGGGAAACTTTTCCAGCTTTGGCGTGTCTGCCACTTCAAATTTATTCACCCTGAACGGAATGTATGACAACGATCCCTTCCTGAACGTAAACAATTCAGGAGCAACCAACCTGCTGCTGGGGCAGAATGAAGTCCAAGAAGCAACGGTGGTGACCAACGGCTACTCCGGCCAATACGGCGGATTCGTCGGCGCCAACGTCAATTACATCACCAAGTCGGGAAGTAACAACTTCCACGGCAACGCCAATTACTGGTGGAACGGCCGGGTGATGAACGGCAACAATTACTTCCACACGAATTTTCAGAATCCCGCGCTGGACACACCGCGTCCTTTCGACAATGCCAATCAGTATGCGACGTCCTTTGGCGGCCCCATCATCAAAGACAAGGTGTTTTTCTTCATCAACTATGAAGGGCTGCGCGTGCTTCTGCCGGTAACCGGCAACGTACTTTCGCCCACACCAATGTTTCAAAATGCGATCGCAGATAATCTGGTCGCGGAGGGTATGGGGCCGGCCACGATCGGGAGCTCTGCAAGCTTCTACAACCAGGCCTTCGCGCTTTACAACGGCATCCCGAATCTTTCACGCGCCGTTCCAGGAAATCCCAGTTCTCAAACTGATCCCTCCGGTTGCGCAGGGCAAACCTTTACCGACACGACTGGGCCACTGTTGGCTCCGGGCACCGCCTTCGGGGCGGGAGCCAATCCCTGCACACAATTTCTAAACACCACGGCGAATGCCTTCACGCACGAATATCTGGCGTCGGGCCGATTCGATTTCAACCTTGGCCACATCGGAAACGTTTTCGTCCGCCTGCAGGAAGATGTGGGCACGCAGGCTTCCTACACCAGCCTGACCAATCCGATTTTCAACGCCACTAGCTACCAGCCGGAGTATCAAGGGCAAGTGAGCTGGAACCGGGCTTTTGGGCTGAAGGCGGCGAACAATCTCGTGGTTTCTGATCAATACTATCGCGCGATCTTCGCACCTACCAATCTGGCGGCTTCGCTGGCGGCCTTCCCCACCACGCTAGTTCTCGCCGACGGATCGCTCTCGGAAAATACTGGAGCATTCGACGCATCGCTCGGCGGTGATAACGCCATCTGGCCGCAGGGACGCAACGTTACCGGCTACCAACTTGTGGATGACTTCTCCTACAGCCTCACCAGCAAACACACGGTGAAGCTGGGATTGTACTTCCACCGCAATCTGGTAAGCGACCACGATTATGGTTTGTTCAGCAGCGGGTTGCTCGAGCCGTTCAGCCTCACCGATTTTTACGATGGCTATAGCGGATTCGCAGGCGCGGCGTTCCTTAAAGATTTTCCGTCTTCGCTCGATCAGCCGATCAAACTCTATCAGCTGGGTTTTTACCTGCAAGACGAGTGGAAGGCGAGAAGCGACTTGAAGTTAACTATCGCACTGCGCGCGGACCACAACTCGAATCCGGCCTGCGGAACGAACTGCTTTGCCCGCTTGTCCACGCCGTGGGCTGCCTTGAGCCACGACACGACCATTCCCTACAATCAGGCGATTGACAGTGGCCTGAGCCAGGCTTTGCCGTACTTCACTCCCGTCGCATGGCAGCCGCGCTTTGGCTTTTCGTGGGCGCCATCGAGGTTCAGGGGAACAGTATTCCGTGGCGGCATCGGCGTTTTCATGGACACCTTCCCCGGCTCTGTGGCTGATAATCTGTCGAGCAACGCACCGGTGCAGAACAACTTCAGCAACTCATTCGGTCCGGCTGCAGGCGGAACATTTGGCAGCTACCAGGCGCTGGCCCCTGGCCAGGGGCCGATCACATCACTGGGCATAGCGGGCAACGGCTTCGATACCCAAGCGACCGCGAACTCAACATTCGAAAGCGCGTTTGCCAGCGGCGGTACGTTGGCAAGTATCATCGCAACGGACCCGCTGTTTGCTCCTCCCGGCTTTATCAATGCCGGACACATTCACGCCCCCATCACCTACGAGTGGAACTTTGAAATCCAACACTCGATAGGAAACAACACCTCCGTCAGCATCAATTATGTCGGGAACCGCGGAACCCATCAGACGGTTTTCGAAAACGGCCTTAACGGCTTCTGTCCAACTTCGGTCTGCCCCAATGGCTGGCTCAACTTGCCGGCGGCACAGCCCGATCCGCGCTTTAACGAGGTGCAGGAAATTCAGACGGTCGCAAATTCAAACTACAACGGTTTGAGCACCAGCTTCCAGCACCGGTTCCAGGCTGGATTGCAATTCCAGATCAACTACACCTACAGCCATGCGCTGGACGAAGTTTCCAATGGCGGGTTCAACGGCTTCTCACCTTTCAGCGTGCTGAGCCCGGTGGTCGACGGGAATTTGCGAGCCTTTAACTACGGCAATGCCGACTACGACGTCCGGCATTATGTAAGCGCCAACTACGTGTACGAGCTTCCCAAGGGGCCCACTCCGGTCCTGAAAGGGTGGCAACTCTCGGGCACGCTGTTTGCCCGTTCGGGATTGCCTTACACTGTAACCAATTCGGGCGTGACCAGCGTTCTTGGCGGCCTGGGCTACGGCGGCCCGGCGTTCGCCACTTACGACGGCAGCGGCTTCCCCGGTTGCAGTGGTCCGCATGGCACCGAAGATGGCGGATTCACTCCTTGCATTCCGACCTCGGGATTTCCCGACCTCAACGATCCGCCGTGCGCCGTCTCGTCTACAGGTGGCGCGCCCTGCCAACTGGCAACCGGCATCGTCAACCAGCGACGCAACCAGTTTTTTGGGCCGCATTACTTCGACACCGACATGACCATCATGAAGTACACCGCGGTACCTCATCTGGAAACCGCCAAAATCGGTGTCGGAGCTCAATTCTTCAATCTCTTCAACCACCCCAATTTCACCATCCCGGTGAGCGACGTCAACAATCCGCAATTCGGCGATGTGGTTGGGACGGTTAACCCACCGACCAGCATTCTGGGCTCGGCCTTAGGAGCAGACGCATCCACGCGGCTGATCCAATTAACCGTAAAGATTAACTTCTAAATGCTACAGAGACAGCTTTCTTCGGCCCGGCAGCGTCCCTTTCGAGGGACGCTGTTAGGCTTTTTGGAGAGATAGACTAAGAATCGATGGCAAACCGAATATCTGCTCTTCATGCAACGCGAGGATTCTTATTTCCCGTGTGCGCAGCCCTACTCGTCGTTATCCTTTGGATGGCGCTTCCGGCGCTCGCGCAAGTGGACACCACGGTCCATCCCGCGCCGGATTTCGGTGCGGGGGTTACCTGGCTCGATCAGGGCTCTCCCGCACCGCATCACATCGCCGACTATCGCGGTCACGTTTTGCTCATCGATTTCTGGGAGTACACCTGCATCAACTGCATTCGCGATTTCGGCGTCGTCAAGCGCTGGTATGCGAAATACCACTCCTACGGCTTCGACGTCGTCGGCGTTCACTACGGAGAATTCGCCATCGGCTTCGATGTAAAAAATGTCGCCGCCGCGGCCCAGCGTTTTCGTTTGCCCTGGCCCATCGTCGCCGATCAGAACGGCGCGACTTGGAAAGCCTTCGAGGTCCACGGCTGGCCCACAAGATTTCTCATCGATCCACAAGGCAAAATCGTCATGAGCATCTTCGGCGAAGGCAATAACCTGGTCATGGAAACCAAGCTCCGTGAGCTACTGGCCGTAGCGCATCCCGAAGTGATGAAGGTCGCTCTCGATCCCCCCGACGATGAATTCAAACCGGAATGCGGCGTGCCCACTCAGGAAATGTTTCTTGGCGAACTCTACGGGCGCAGCGCCATCGACGATCTCGCGGGCCACCACACCGGCGATACCGCCGATTTTGAACCTCCGCACTCCCCTCCGGATGGCGCTGCCATGCTGGTCGGGCGCTGGAGTGTGCAGAAGGATGGCGTGACTTCCGAAAGCAAAGATGCCGGCGCGGAATTGCGCTATCATGCTCGATCGCTGTATGCCGTCCTCAGTTCGAAGAGTGGCAAACCGATCCGCGTGAATCTATTTCAGGATGGCAGTCCCTTGCCGAAGGAGACCGCAGGAACCGATGTGAAATTTGACGCCAAGGGACCTTACCTGGAAGTTACGGAAGCGCGCCTCTACTACCTGCTGCGCAGCGCTTCCTTCACCGCACATCTGGTCTCACTGCAAGTGCAGGATGCAGGCCTGACAGTGCACTCCTTCACTTTTGGGAATAACTGCCAGTTGGCAGACGCACCGTAACGTGGCCGGCAACGTCCGCGCGTGCCGAGGGACTCGTTAATCTGCGAGGAATGGGCCGGCGCCGAGCCAAAATTCCGCCAGTGACTTCAAATTCTTTTTGTAGGTCCGGGTCACGGTGTATTCTTTGCCGCCCTTGACGCGGAGTCCGTATTCCCCGGTGGAATAAGGCTTGACCTCCTCGACCAGCGGCGCGTTCACCAGCACAGAGCGATGAATGCGAATAAAGCCGTAGGGCTTGAGCTTCTCCGCCATGGAGGAAATCGACTCGCGCAATAGATACGAGCCCGAGCTGCGCTGCAGCAGCACATAGTTTCCTTCCGCCTCAACCGCGAGCACATCGTCAGGATTGATGAAGATGATTCTCCCGTTCGCCTTGATCGCGATTCGCGGATGCCGCGTGCGGGAGAGTCCCTGCAACTGTGGCAAGTCTTCGATGAACTTCGAGGCGCCCTCGCCTTCTGCCCTGCGGGACGCGCGGCCCAGCGCATCCTCGATTCTTCCTTTCAAAAAAGGTTTGAGAACGTAATCGGCTGCGTCCCGTTCGAAGGCCGCAATCGCACGTTCATTGTGCGCGGTTACGAAGACGATCGATGGCAGTTGGCGGCAGCGCTCCCTCAGCTGATTTAGCAACTCGGTGCCGGTAAGCTCCGGCATATTGATATCGAGCAGCAGGACGTCGTAAGACTTCGTGGCCAGCTTCTGGAGCGCCTCGATCGCATCGCCCGCCGCATCGCAGTTTTCAGCCTCGCCCCGTTTCGCCAGCAGAGTCGAAAAAGCTGTCTGGGCCAGCGGTTCATCATCCACTACTAATACGCGCATTGGATCCCCCGGCTCGCTCGTTAACCTCCGCGGTAGGCGGATGGGAGCCTGATGCGGGTATGATGATCGTCTCCGTTGCGGAGTGGTCTGCTTCAGAAAAATTAAATGTCGCATCATTGCGATACTGAAAATTCAAGCGACTTACTGTATTCGGTAGACCCAGGCCAGTTCCCGCAGAGTGCTTTCCATCTGTGCTGTTGCGTATGCGAAGTTCAACAGTGGTGGAACTTCTATGAAATTTAAAATTGGCGGGGTCAGCGGCGCGGAGGAAAATCATCTCGCTGGGGCGAAAAGCACCTAATCGAAAAGTGCCGAATCTAGATTCAGCGCCCGATCGGAGACGCGATATTGCCATCCGGTCAGCAGCGAGAGCGTGTGCCAAGATGGCGATCGAGAAGCCATGGGCACAAGCAATCGTTCAAAATCGTTCAGCATTGATGCTCGCCCTGGGCGGGACTGAGGCCGCAGTGACGAAATAACAATAAAACACCACGAGCGTACGTGCATTCGAGTGTTAGGTAGATGTTGGGCATAGTACCCCGCCGGTTCAAGATAGAATGCTGCCATGCGCATTGGAGTCTTCACGCCCCTGCTCTCGCAATTGCCGCTGCCCGCGGTTCTCAAGAAACTGAAAGCTTTGCAGATCGACACCGTCGAACTCGGCACCGGCAATTATCCCGGCGATTCACACTGCAAGCTGTCGATGCTGGAAGATGCGGCCGCCCTCGCCGAGTTTAAGAAAGTTCTTGCCGATCACGGCGCCAGCATCAGCGCTTTGAGTTGTCACGGCAACCCTCTGCATCCTGACCAAGCCCGGGCGCGGCGCGATCGCGAAGTGAGCCGCAAGACCATTCTTTTAGCAGAAAAAATCGGTATCTCTGTAGTGGTCGATTTTTCCGGATGTCCCGGCGATTCCCCGACTGCGATTGCTCCGAATTGGGTGACGTGTCCGTGGCCTCCGGATTATCTGAAGGTTCTCGACTGGCAATGGAACGAAGTGGTCGCGCCTTACTGGATCGAGCATGCGAAGTTCGCCGCCGATCATGGCATCAAGATCGCGATTGAAATGCATCCCGGATTCGTCGTGTACAGCCCCGAGACCATGCTGAAGTTACGCTCGATTGCCGGAGCCAGCGTGGGTTGCAATTTCGATCCCAGCCATCTTTTCTGGCAGAGCATCGATCCCATTGCCGCGGTGCGTGTGCTGAAAGAGGCGATCTTTCATGTGCACGCGAAGGACACGCAAATCTATTCGACCAATCTGCCGCGCACCGGCGTGCTCGATACCAAGCCCTACACCAACGAACGCGAACGCGGTTGGATCTTTCGCACCTGCGGATATGGCCACGGCGCGGAGTGGTGGACGGAATTTATTTCGACGCTGCGCATGTTCGGTTACGATTCTGTACTTTCGATCGAGCACGAAGATAGTTTGCTGTCGCCGGAAGAGGGGCTGACCAAAGCCGCGAATTTTCTTAATGCGATCGTAATCCGCGAGCAGCCCGGCGCAGCGTGGTGGGTCTGACAAAAGAGAGCATGATGAAACCAATCAAAACAGCAATCATTGGCACCGGCTTCA
Source organism: uncultured Acidobacteriaceae bacterium (assembly GCA_963818935.1). Lineage (GTDB taxonomy): Bacteria > Acidobacteriota > Terriglobia > Terriglobales > Acidobacteriaceae > Sulfotelmatobacter. The sequence continues at coordinate 26,369 of CAWFUK010000003.1, read as the reverse complement.
TGGGGCGCGTGCATCTGGAAGCGGTGCGGCGAATTGAATTCGTCGAGGCAGCAGCAATCGCCGGAAGAAATGCCGAGACGGCCCGAAAGCTGGCAGCGGCTTTCGACGTCCCAACAGTTACGACTGATTATCGCGATGTCCTGCGCGATCCCGCCGTCGATGCGGTTCACATCTGCACGCCCAACACGCAGCACTTTCCCATGGCGAAAGACGCTCTTCTCGCCGGCAAGCACGTGATCTGCGAAAAGCCATTGGCAACCAGCGTGAAAGAAGGCGAAGAACTCGCCGCGCTCGCCGCGCAAAAAGGCCTGCGCAACTGCGTCTGCCACAACCTTCGTTATTACCCGATGGTGCAGCAGATGCGCAGCGTGCGTGACGCCGGAGATCTGGGTGAGATTCTCGTGGTGCAAGGAACCTATTCCCAGGACTGGCTGCTCTACGATACCGACTGGAACTGGCGCGTCGATGCCAAGACCGGTGGGCCTTCGCGCTGCATGGCCGACATTGGCTCGCACTGGTTTGATATGGCAGAACACGTCACCGGATTGCGTGTGAGTTCATTGTGCGCGGATCTTCAGACTTTTCACCCCACGCGCCAGCAGCCGAAACATTCGGTAGAAACTTTCTCGAACAAGCGGCTCGGTGCGGACGACTATATTGCAACACCAGTCGATACGGAAGATTTCGGCGCGGTGATCTTCCGCATGGGCGAACGCGCGCGCGGCAACGTGGTCGCGAGCCAGGTTTCCGCCGGGCGCAAGAACCGCCTCAACATCGAGATCTATGGGACGAAGTCATCGGTCGCGTGGGATCAGGAAAGGCCCGACGAGCTTTGGGCCGGGCATCGCAACAGTGGCAATCAGATTTTTATAAAAGATCCCTCGTTGCTCAACCCAGCGGTGCGAAGCTATGCGGATCTTCCCGGCGGCCACAGCGAAGGTTACGACGATACGTTCAAACAGGTATTCCGGCGTTTCTACGCTTCCATCGGCGATCCCAAGAAAGACGCCGAGTATCCGCAATTCGTCGATGGGCTACGGCAATTGAATATCCTCAATACTGTGCTGGAGAGCAATCGCACACGCAGATGGGTCGATGTAGCAGTGAATGTAACGCGCAGTTAACGGGTCTCCCGAAAGGAAAACTGCTACATGCTGATTCTCGCCGCCATTGTCGCAATCTTCCTCTATGGCATGATCGCCGCCATGCTGGGGACGATTCTGCCAGAGCTGTCCGATCGGTTTCATCTTTCACCCAGCCAGAATGGCACGATCGCTTTCGCGCAGGCGTTGGGGCTGATTATCGCTTCGGTAGCGGTCGGCCCGTTGTTGGACCATGAAGGCAAGAAGATCGGGATGGTGCTGGGCCTCGGCTTGATCTCCGTCGCACTGTTCGCGCTGCCGCGTTCGGCGAGCTTTCGCAGCATTGTTACGCTCCTGTTTGTGTTGGGAATCGGCAGCGGCATTCTGGTGACGGCGGCGAATTCGCTGGTCAGTGATGTAAGTGAAGCTCACCGCGGCGCGGCGCTCAATCTAGTGAATCTTTTCTTTGGGCTCGGCGGCTTGGCCACGCCATTCGTCGCCGCCAATTTCTTCAAGCGGAACTGGGTTCGGCTCTGCTACACCATCGCCGGCCTCACCGTCGTCACGTTGGCGATCGAGGCTGGGACCAGGATGCCCCGCCCCACTGGAAACGGGCAGTTCGTGCTCGCGGATGCGTCATCGGTGATCGGGCAGCCGTTACTCCTGCTCATCGGGCTGTTTCTTTTTCTCTACATCACTTGCGAGGTGGGAGTCTGGAACTGGCTGGTGCAGCATCTGATCGCGCAGGGCGTTCCACGGGCGCGAGCGCTGAATATTCTTTCGCTCGGATTCGCGCTCGGCCTGCTGATTGGACGGGCCGCGATCTTGCCAGTGCTCATTCATGTGCCCGCAATCACCGTCACGTTGACGGGATCGATCGCCATGGCAGTCACGACATTCCTGATGTTGCGAACGAAGAGTGCGACGATGGCCGCTGTGTTGGTATTTCTTGCCGGGCTTTCGATGGCTCCGGTTTTCCCCACCACGCTGGCGATTGTGGGCGATGCCTTTCCGCACGCGAGTGGGACTGCGATTGGATTCGTGATCACTTGCGGATGGGCGGGACTTGCGGTCACTTCGCGCATCATCGGCGCCATTGCGGGCGGCGATCCGCAGCGCCTGAAAAAGGCGCTGCTGGTGATTCCTGCTTCGGCTGTGCTGATGGTGGGCTTGGATCTTGCCATCCGCAGCATGCTGCCGTAAAGCGGCGCTATGCCTTGATCGCCTTCATGTAGTCCGCATCGATCTTGAGCGCTTCCATCTCCGGCATGTCGAATTGTTCCTGCTCGACGAAAATGTGCTGGATGTTGGCTTTCTTGGCGGCTTCAAAAATTGGATGGTAATCGATGGTGCCGTGGCCGAGTTCGGTTGAGGGCGGCGCGTTGGCGGGCGTTACCGACGGCGTCATTTTGAAGTCTTTCACATGCAGCATACAAATGCGCGTGGAATAGCGTTTCAGCAACTCGGCGGGACTTTGTCCGGCGATCACGGCCCAGCCGCAATCCAACTCGAATCCCACTTTTGCCGGATCGGTTCTGCGCATCAATTCGTCGTAAAAAATGACTCCGTTTTCCTGGCGGAATTCTGGTGTGTGATTGTGGTAGGCGAAGTGCATGCCAGCGGCGTTCACTTTTTCTCCGATCTGGTTGAACTGATCGATATTCCAGTGCCAATCGTCGAGCGTCATCGATTCGCGTGCTGCGCGCGCATGGGCGTCTTTTAGCTTTGACGGATCCTTGAACCAGGGTGCGGCGCAGACGATGTAATTCAGCCCCAGCTCTTTGCCGAATTGAATGGTCTCGTCCACCTTCGGAAGAAGAGTTTCCAAGGGATAATGCGCGCTCACGCAATGCAAACCCGCGTTTTGCATCGACTGCTTTACTTGCGCGGGGTTGTGACCGAAGAAGCCAGCGGCTTCGACCTCCTGAAAGCCAAGCGCGGCGATCTTGTGAAGGGTTCCATCGTAATCTTTAGGCAGAACATCGCGCACGGAGTAAAGCTGCAATCCCAGCGGTAAGCCGAGAGGATTCGCCATCAGGCTGGGGATGTTGCGCCAAATGGTTGCGGCAACGGCGGATGCGGAGGCGGTCTTTACGAATGTCCGGCGCGAAATTCTATGCATGATTGCTCCTTTAATTTGAAAAAATTCCTGCCGCTAACCAACCGGCATCTTTATCCGCGGATCGTCTTGCTTGCTTCATCCCATGTTGCGGTTGTGTTTTTGAAGTAGGAGTAGTTTGCGAGATGGCAGCCGATGGCGGCGTGGTTGCCAAAGACTTCGTTCTCCACCACCGGCTTGCGGCTGCGCACGGCTTCGAAGAAAACGGCTTGGTGGGCGGAGACGTCGTTGTAGCCGGGAGGCGCGGTGAAGGTCTCGGCTTCGAAGGGTTGGTAGTCATTCGGAGCGGGCTTGGGATGCTCGGCGTCCCACTGGGCTTGATACTGCTTGCGCAGGCGCGTGGGCCAGCCTTTGACGGAATAAGTTTCCGGCTTGGGCGTGATGTCTTGTGGAGTGAAGGTCAGAGTTTGGTTGATGACTTCCATCGTGCCTTTGGCGCCGTAGAAGCGGATGGGCTCGCCGCCAGCGTTGTTGAGGTTGCAGCGCAGCGCAACGCGGAATTTCGGATAATCGTAGAGAGTTTCGATGAGGTCAGGAAAGTCGCGTCCGTCCTTCCAGCGGAAGAGGCCGCCGGTGGTTCGGGCTCGCTGCGGAGCTTCGTTGGTTCCGGAGATGAAATAAATTCCAGACAGCAAGTGGACGAAGAGATCTCCAGCAAGGCCTTCGCCGTAGTCGGAGAAACAACGCCAGCGGAAGAAGCGCGCGGCGTCGAAGGCGCGCTTGGGAGCGCCCACCAGGAATTCGTTCCAGTCGATGGTTTGCTCGCTGGCGTCGGGCGGAATGGGATAGACCCAGGCGCCGCTGGGAGAGTTGCGATCGGAAGAACCTTCGATATAAAAAACTTCGCCGAGCGCGCCCGCGGCATAAAGCTCGCGGGCTTTCGCATAGACGATGGAGCTGACGCGCTGGCTGCCGATCTGGGTAATGCGATTGTGCTTGTGCGCAGCTTCCACCATGGCAAATCCGTCTTCGACGTTGTGCGACATGGGTTTTTCGCAATAGACATCTTTACCGGCGGCGCAGGCGTCGACAAAGATGCGGCGATGCTGGTGGTCGGGGACGGCAACGATCACGGCATCGACATCTTTACGGTCGAGGATTTCTTTGTAATTGCGCGTGACCGGAACCTGTTTCTGGACGGCCTCTTGCGCGGCCTCGTGACGGCTGTCGTAGAGATCGCAGACAGCAACGCATTCAATGCCGGGAACGTCGAGCGAAGCGGTGAGCAGTTCGCAGCCTCGGGTTCCCGTTCCGATGGAGGCGAAGCGCACGCGATCACTGGGCGCGACGGCGCGCCCCGCGCCCCAGAGAGCGGTGGGTTCCAGAAGGGTTGTCTTGATTACTGCTCCGGCAGCTACGGAAGTTGCGCCTAGGCGCATGAAAGTACGGCGGGTCAGAGAGGTCATTAGTCCTCGGTTCTGAGTTTTCGAGATCGCTTAACGAGTCATGATACCCCTTTCCTGAGTAGTCGGGTGGGTCTTGATGCGAGGAAAATCTTGAACCAGAAGACACTGAGGCCACAGGGTAACCCTCTACATCTCCCTCCTGGCGATCCGGCTGCGATCAGGAGCTAGCCCGTAGTCCGGTCATGGAATCGATTTTGATGCGGAAGAAGAGCGGGGCGATTGTGTCGGTGCCTTGTTTGAGTTGGCGTGCGGCCATCGCGTTCAGCCACCATTGGTATCGGCTGGATAAAAGTTTGCGCGCGTGTTCGCGCTCCTCGGCAAATTCAGGCTCGGGCAATTCCTCATAGGTGCCCATGGCGATCACGCTGGCCCAGTTCGCTTGATCGGCAATTTCGTCGACTTCAAGACAGACTTTGGGGTTGGCGTGCATCCACTCGGTTTTTTGGCCGAAGGTGGAAAGGACGTAGACGAAGTCAGGCTCGTAGGCAAAATAAATGGGAACCACGTAAGGCTGGTCGTTAAACGAGCAGGCTAATCTTCCGAGGGAAGCGCCGGCCAGAAGTGCGCGGCAATCTTTCTGGGTCATCTCACTGAGCGGCACGGTCAGGTTCCTTTCGACAGTATGGCATCATGGTTCATTCTACGACGTCGCAGTCTGCGAACTTCGCCAGCGCCGCGATGAGTTTCGGCGAAGGCGGGTTTATTGGTCGTCGTACTCGCGCGGGACGTCATCTTCCAGGACTTCTTTGGTTCTGACTTCGCTGACGTCGGGGTCGGCGGCATTCTCGACGCCGCTTACCGCGCCGGCTTCGAACGGTTGTCCCTCGGCTGCGAGTTCTTCGACGCTTTCGCTGTCGACATCTTCCCGGCGCGACAAGCCTTGGGTATCACCAGACTGCACATCTGCGTCGGGCGTGCGTGTACGGGCGGATCGAGCTTTCTGATTGGGTTTGCGCTTCATAAAGTCCTCTTTTAATTTAGTTCGAGCTTCTTTTAGTTCAGCTTTCCTCTGATTCCAAGAAATTCCAGAATTGCCTATGCGACGAGCACGACTTTGCCGAGGCCTCCGGCTTCAGCTTCGGAATCGGCGCGGCGGATCTCAGACAGTTTGAATTGTTTGCGAATGGGCATGGAAAATTTTCCGGTAGCCACGTCGTAGGCAAGTTGTTCGAGCCGGGCCGAATCGGGGTGTGCGAAAACTTGTTGGACGCGGAGGTCGCGTCCTTGGGCCGCTTCTGGTGCGCCCACAACCGTTGCCAGCACGCCGTTCTTCCGAATATGCGGGATGATTTTGGAGATGACTTCTCTGCCCACGGTATCGGCGACAGCGTCGAGTTCTTTCAGTGCGGCGATTTCTGAGTCGTCGTCCAGGGCCACGATGCTCGCGGCTCCCAAGCCTTCGGCGTCCTTCTTCTGTTCGGACTTGACCCCTGCGATGACATGCGCGCCATGCTGCTTGGCGACGTGCACGGCGGTCCGGCCGACGCCGCCGAGTGCCCCTGTAACTAAAACCGTTTCTCCGGACCTGGGGCGCACCCCGTCTTCGATCAACTGTGCTCCCGTTGTAACCACGAGGGGAAGCGCCGCGGCCTTTTCGAAGCTCAGGTTGGCGGGGATCGGCGCAAGGTCTTCCGCTTTGCACACGACGTACTCGGCGTAGGCGTGATTCACCAAGCCCATGACGCGATCGCCGATCTTGCGCGAGGTTACGCCATCGCCGAGAGCAACCACTTCGCCGGCGAGATCGCGGCCCAGGATCGCCGGAAATTTCAGAGGGGCGCGCTCCTTCATATCACCGCGACGGAGCTTCCAATCGATGGGATTGATGCTGGTGGCGGCCATTTTGACTAAGACTTCGCCCGGGCCTGGCTTAAGATCGGGAGCGTCGCCGTAGACGAGTTGATTCACGTCGCCGTAGTCGCGAACCAGGATAGCTTTCATGATGATTTCCTCCTTCAATTTGATGATTGGCAGCTTGGGTTACGGAGTTCGGGAAGATCGCGGCCTGCCGGCGGCACTTCGCGCCGACTTCTTTGCGTTTGCGATCGCCTCAGTCTCTTTTATTTTGGAATCCAGCTTCTTCTCCCGCTGGATGATCTGGGCTTCGCTGGCTTTCGTCCACTTGGAATTCTCTCGCCTGGTATGGGGCATGCTTTTGCTCCTACAGGCTTGGATGTCGCTAAGACCGCATTCGGAACACTACTTTTTTAGCCGGAGACAGCTGTCATGAGCGGGCGGATCCGCGATGGATAAGTTGTGCGCGAGCGTGGTGCGGCTGACCGGAGATCAAAACCCGTAGTTTTTCTTGCGGAGCGCGTTTTTGTATTGGTCGCGAGCTTTCTTGGCAGCCAGTTCGGTGTCGTGGACCTTCAGGCCGGCATCATCCCACAGCTCCATTTGCTTCATGGAGTGGTCGGGCGTAGCGAGGGACTCTTCCGTCTGGATGGCCTCGACCCAGCGGTCGACGGCCTGTTTGTAGTTGCTGAGCAGTTGATCGAAGTTTGGAGTTTCCATGACGGCCAATTTAGGCCCGAACTTCTGGCGGCGTCAATGCGGGGCGCGCGGTTTTCACGAAAGATTTACATTGGCCGAGCCCTCCCCTGGCGCGGACGGACGAAGGCGCTGGCGGCCATGCGATCTCGGGTACTCTGCGGCGGTGCTTGCCACCTTTACTTACTACTTGACATAGGAAGGAAGGTTTTATAGCATCATTGAACCGACCGACCGGTCGGTTCTTACTTAGCATTCTATAGCGTGAGAGGAGCAACTCCGGTGGCCACTATTTTCTATGAGCACGATGCGAATCCGAATGCCCTGAAGGGCAAGACTATCGCCATCCTGGGCTATGGCAGCCAGGGACATGCGCAGGCGCAGAATTTGCGCGACAGCGGCTGCAAGGTGATTGTGGGGCTGGAAGCGAGTCGTCCGAGCGCAGCCCAGGCCCGAGCCGATGGCATGGTTGTGGTCGAACCCGCTGAGGCGGCAAAGCGGGCGGATTGGATCCACGTGCTCACGCCCGATGAGACGCAGGCGGCGGTGTATGAACAGTACATCCAGCCCTATCTGCATCCGGGAAAGATTCTGGGCTTCTCCCACGGATTCAGCATTCATTTCAAAACCATCGTCCCGCCGACAGATGTGGACATCGTGATGATCGCTCCGAAATCTCCCGGGCACCTGGTGCGCCGGGTTTACACCGAAGGGCGCGGTGTGCCGTCGCTGATTGCCATTGAGCAGGATGCCAGCAAGCGGGCGCACGAATTTGCTTTGGCTTACGCGCATGGCATCGGATCGACGCGGGCGGGCGTGCTGCAAACTACCTTCCGCGAAGAGACCGAGAGCGATTTGTTTGGCGAGCAGGCGGTGCTGTGCGGCGGGCTGACATCGCTGATCAAGAAGGGTTTCGAAACCCTGGTTGAGGCTGGCTATGCCCCGGAGATCGCTTATTTCGAATGTCTGCACGAGATGAAGTTGATCGTCGATTTGATTTACGAAGGCGGCCTGAGCCGGATGCGTTATTCGATTTCGAACACGGCTGAATATGGCGACCTGACCCGGGGCGAAAAAGTTGTAGGCGATGCGACGCGCGAGGCAATGAAGAAGACTCTGGCTGACATTCAGAACGGGACATTCGCGCGCGAGTGGATCAAAGAAAACAAGGACGGCGGCTATCACTTTGCTGAATTGCGCCATCAGGAACAACTGCATCCGATTGAGATTGTGGGCGCGCAGTTGCGCGGAATGATGAGCTGGCTGCCGGGACAGAAGAAAAAGCCGGAAGCGCCGAAGGAAGAGATCTCACAAACGGTAACTGCATAGCGCCTAAATAAGGTGAATCAAGGAATGATTCGCGGAGCTGAAATCGTTTTGCAGTGCTTGCGTGCCGAGGGGGTCGACCTGGTATTCGGGTACCCTGGGGGCGCGATCATGCCGTTGTATGACGCTTTGGATGGAAGCGGCATCCGCCACGTACTCACTCGGCACGAGCAGGGCGCGGCATTTGCGGCCGAGGGTTATGCGCGGGTCACCGGCAACGTGGGCGTGGCCATCGCGACAAGCGGCCCAGGCGCGACCAATCTGGTCACCGGCATTGCCGACGCGAAGATGGATTCGGTACCACTGGTTTGCATCACGGGCCAAGTGCGCTCTCCTCTGATTGGCACGGATGCGTTTCAGGAGACCGACGTTTTCGGCCTGACCTTGTCTTTAACGAAATGGAGCCGGCTGGTTCGAAGCATTGATGAGATTGCGGAGGTGATTGCCGAGGGATTTCATTGGGCGCGCAGCGGCCGTCCCGGGCCGGTGCTGATCGATATTCCCACGGACATTCTCAAGACAAAGAAAGAATTTTCCGGGCCAGTGCAGTTTGCTCCGCATGCGCGCGCTGCCGATGCGCACGCCGATGGCGCTTTTACCGACACCATTGTCGCCCTGCTCCAGCGTTCAGAGCGTCCCGTCGCGCTAGTGGGCGCGGGGGCAAAGCTCTCGGGAGCGGTTCCGGAGCTGCGGCGGCTGCTTGACGATCTGAATGTTCCGACGTTTGCCACGGTCCATGGACTGGGCGCCGTGCCGCCTGAGTCTCCTTATTATCTGGGCATGGTGGGCATGCACGGAACGCGCGCCGCCAACACCGCACTGCACGAAACTGACTTGCTGATGGTATTCGGAGCTCGTCTCGATGATCGCGTGACCGGCGAACCGACTCGCTTCGCTCCCCACGCAAAAATCGTTCATTTCGAAATTGATCCGGCGCAACTGGACCGGGTGCGGGCTTGCGACTTGCCCGTGATCGGCAATCTGGCCCATACGATTCCGGCGTTTCACGCGGAGTTGCGGCACTCTTCCCTTCCCGACTGGAGTTCGTGGCGCGCCATGGCATGTGGACCTGAGCGGGCGGAGGCTGACCCGCGAGGATTGGCGCAGCCGACGATGCGTTTTCTCGATGAGCTTTTCAGCCGCCTGCCGGAAGATGCCGTCATCATCGCCGATGTAGGACAACACCAGATGTGGGCGGCGCAACGGTACCGGTCTTCCTCGCCGCGCGGATTCATTACGTCGGGCGGATTAGGAGCGATGGGTTTCGCGCTTCCGGCCGCGGTGGGCGCGCAGCTGGCCAAGCCGGAGACTTGCGTACTATGCGTTTCGGGCGACGGCGGATTCCAGATGAACATTCAGGAATTGGCGACCGTTCATCGACTGGGGTTGCCCATCAAGATGGTGATCGTCGACAACAAATATCTGGGCATGGTGCGGCAGTGGCAGCAGCTTTTTTATGAGCGCAACTATGCGGAAACTGATTTGAGCGACAACCCGGATTTCGTGGAGATTGCCAAGGCTTACAAGATTCACGCATCGCGGCTAAATGAGGCCGCCATGGCGGAGTTTCCCGTATCGACTGAGACGGGAGATCTGATTGACAGTTTCCTGCGCTCGAAGGCGCCGGAGTTGTTGGTGTTTGATTGCCATCCCGAGGCGAACGTTTATCCCATGGTTCCGGCGGGCGCGGCCTTGTCCGAGATGGTGTATGAGGATTGAGCAATTGTGAAATTGGCAATTGGGTAATTTTCAAATTTTATTCAGGGGAACGAGCCATGCAAGTTTTTCACATCCGCTATCGCAATTCGCAGGGCGCGTTGATGCGCATCCTTAACGCGGTTTCACGGCGCGGGCTCGATTTGAGCTCGATGCACGCGGAGTACGCGGGTCACGATTACCTGGCCACGTTGATGCTGGAGGTTTCTCAGAAGCAGGTCGGCCAGCTCTACCGCGAATGGAATGCGATTGTGGATGTGATCCATGTGCATTCGAGTGCGGCTTTACACGAATCGATGTGGTCGCCGCTGCCTCCGCTCTCGACCGGAGCCGGCGAGCAGTCGACGCATGCAGCGTCGGCGTAGTCAGAGTTTGGCATGTCAGCAGCATGATGTCTCCCTGGGTAAGCATCATGCTTTGGGGAACTTGTGATGGCGGTGCGTCCTCTGGGCAAGCGCACTGGCCGCGAGTTCCCCGTTTTTGTGGGTGCGCGCGCCGATCGGCGACGCAGCCCTGTTCGATTCCATGTCATCCGCAAGCGTAATTCAATGTTCGTAATGTAATCTTCCCCTATGGATCTCAAGCATCGCAGTCGCGGCATCACGGAAGGGCGCGATCGGGCAGCGGCGCGCGCCATGTTCAAAGCCATTGGCTTCACCGACGACGACCTGCGCAAGCCGCTGATCGGAGTGGCTAATACGTGGATCGAAACCATGCCCTGCAACCTCCATTTGCGGCGGCTCTCGGCCAAAGTGAAAGAAGGAATTCGTGCCGCCGGGGGCACTCCCATGGAGTTCAATACCATCGCCATTTCCGACGGCGAAACCATGGGAACCGAAGGCATGCGAGCGTCTCTGGTAAGCCGCGAGGTGATCGCCGATTCGATTGAACTGGTGTGCCGCGGACAAATGTTCGACGCGGTGGTGTGCGTGGTGGGATGCGATAAGACAATTCCAGCCGCGGCCATGGCGCTAGCGCGCATGGATCTTCCCGGGCTGGTGCTTTATGGCGGAACGATCGCCGCCGGAAGCTATCGCGGGAAAGATGTCACCATTCAGGATGTATTCGAAGCCGTCGGCGCCAATGCTACGGGAAAAATGACAGAGCAGGAATTGCGCGATCTGGAAAACGTCGCCTGCCCCGGTGCAGGCGCTTGCGGCGGCCAGTACACGGCAAACACCATGTCCACCGTGATGGAGATGATTGGCCTCTCTCCCATGGGTTTCAACAGCGTTCCGGCGATGGAGGCACAGAAAGATCAGGTGGCTTTCGACTGCGGCAGCGTGGTGATGAGTCTGCTACAAAAAGGAATTCGACCGCGCGCGATACTGACCCGCGATGCCTTTGAAAATGCCATTGCCGCTGTGGCCGCGACGGGAGGATCAACCAACGCTGTTCTGCATCTGCTGGCGATTGCGCGCGAGGCCGAGGTCAATCTCGAGATTGATGATTTTCAAACCGTCAGTGAGCGCACGCCTTTGCTCGCCGACCTGAAACCTTCGGGAAGATTTGTGGCGGCGGATATGCACGTGGCTGGCGGCATCCGCTTGCTGGCGCGGAGATTGTTGGAGGGCAAATATCTTCATCCTGAAGCGATCACGGTGACGGGACGATCGATTGAAGCCGAGGGTAAGAGCGCAGCGGAAACCCCGGGGCAGGAAGTGATTGCGTCACTCGAGAAGCCGCTGAAGAAAACGGGAGGGCTCGTCATCCTCAAGGGAAATATCGCGCCGGAAGGCTGCGTGGCGAAGATCAGCGGGCATGAGCGGTTGGAGCATCGCGGACCGGCGCGGGTCTTTGAATCGGAAGAGGACGCGATGACCGCGGTCACGAACAAAAAGATCAAGGCGGGTGATGTCGTGGTGATACGCAACGAAGGTCCCAAGGGTGGTCCGGGGATGCGCGAGATGCTGAGTGTGACAGCTGCGATTGTCGGCGAAGGATTGGGATCTTCGGTAGCGCTGTTGACCGACGGACGTTTCAGCGGAGCCACGCGTGGACTGATGGCTGGCCACGTCTCACCGGAAGCGGCGCTGGGCGGGCCAATCGCCGCGGTGCGCGATGGAGACACGATTCGATTCGATGTGCATGAGCGCGTTTTGGAAGTCGAGATCGCCGACGAAGTCCTGCGCCGGCGCATGAAGGAATGGAAGCCGCCGCTGCCCCGCTATCCCACGGGCGTGTTTGCGAAGTATGCGGCGTTGGTATCGTCGGCCTCGCAGGGAGCAATCACGCGGCCCCCGAAATAAAGCGGCCTCTCGCTGTTCCCGGGCTGCACACGCATAGCACGATCTTTAGACAAACCAGCTCGTGTGCTTGGCGAAACCAGCGGCGAGATTACGCGGCAACATTATCTTCGCGGCCACAAAGTTACCGCAGGCACATCTTTGGTAATCTCGACAGCCGAACTGCAATGAGAGCATCCTCAGTTGTGATTCCGATCACATGAACCGGTGACGGTCTTCCCCTGCCGGAATCAAGATCCACCGCAAACGCGAGTGCTGCCCGCTCTGCGCGGGGCCCTGTCAGCATTGCCCAGAACATCGGGTGCAAGCCGCGGATGCGGAGAACAACGTCCGAAATTTCTAGCCCCCGTCGCACAACGACCGAGCATAAGGCTCGTGTGCGGACGATGGGACGTCAGGGGAAGGTATGAAAAGACTGATTACTGTTTGTTTCCTGCTGTTCTTGACTCTTGCGGCCAATCGCTTCGCCGCTTCTCAGACCAGCTATCAAGCTATTTCCGTAAACAACGGCGGGACGATTTCCGGCAGCGTCAAATGGGCGGGGCCGGTACCGCACCTGCAAGACTTTCCCGTCACGAAGGATCCGCAGATCTGCGACCCGGAAGGAAAAAAGACCACCAGCCTGGATCGCCTGATTGTAGGCCCGGAAGGCGGCGTGGCGAATGCCATCGTCTACCTCAAGAATATTTCAGCAGGAAAAGCGCTGGAACTTCCAGAGCAGCGGCGTCACCTCGACCAGCACCACTGCCGCTACATTCCTCATATTCTGCTGGTGCCGCAGAATGGGGAGTTGCAGATGCAAAGCTCGGACGCGACCCTGCACACCATTCATATGGATGGAGCGGCGAGTTTCAACTTGCCATTCCCCTTTCCGAATCAGGTGAATTCCCGCACCATGTCCACGCCTGGACTGGTGAATCTTCGCTGTAACGGTGGGCATGTCTGGATGAACGCCGAGATGATGGTAGTGGCGCATCCTTATTATGCGGTCACCGACGAGAGCGGACGCTTCGAGTTAACCAACGTTCCCCCGGGCACCTACGAAATTGTCGCTTGGCACGAAGGCTGGGGACTTGCGGGCAAGGAACAGGCCTTCGATGTGCTGACCGAGCGCTCGGTGCAGCGTCCGGTTTTCACGGAGCCGAAGACGTGGGAGAAATCGGTTACCGTGGGAGCCAATGGATCCAGTACGGTTAATTTTGTGATGGGAAATAAATAGGGAGCGAGAAGCCTACCAGTCCTGGTTGGCATCGTGGCCCTCGGCTTCGTCGCCGGGGAATTCAGATTCGTCGCGGGTCTGGTTGCGTTTGCGGTAGACGACGAAAACCAGCCCGATCGAGCCCAAGGTGGGTGGAACTACCAGGACGAGAATCCCGCTCTTTAAGGCCTGAATCATGCGCTGGCCCGAGGATGCCGCCTGGGTGTAACAGAGGGCGCAGCTCTGAGCGTGGGCTGGAACTGGCGATAGCAGAACGAGCAGGGCTATCGCCGCCAGCGCCGCGATCCAAATTGGTTTCGACTGCTTCATCAATCCTCGGGTGTACCTCAGTACCTCAGTGGCTAAAGCCGAATCAGAACCCAATTCTCATCACAGCGATAAACCGCTGCGCCACTTAAAAACAAAAGCCAACCCAGTTGCTGCGACCACTCTAGTGCGCCCAGGGCACGCCACCGGTCAAGCGGAAGGCATCGGACCAGCTATATTGCAGTCCAAGAATCACGGCCACGGTGAAAACCAGCACAAACCAGCGCAGCCCGCGATTGTCCGCCAAATGCATGAAAAACAGAAGCGCCATGCCGCCCTCGATGCAGGCGACAATCAGCATGCGCTCAATCATTTGGGATGGGGTGATGTTCTGATAGGCGATGACGAACTGAAGTGCTGCGAGCGCGAGCAGGCAGACGTAGATGATCAGGTCTTTGGTCATTCCAGAGTTGGGGTGGGTGTCAGCATTCGCCATTCGATTTGCTCCGTCTACTCTTCTCGCTTCTAGTGAGCTAAATTCAACAGGTACATCAGGGGCACCACGAACATCCAGACCAGATCCACGAAGTGCCAGTAGAGTCCGGTGACTTCAAGGTCGTCGGCCTTGTAGCGCCCGCCCCTGTAGCGAATTCCAACCGCCAGCAGAGCAACAACGCCTCCGGTGACGTGCAACAGGTGCAAGCCGGTGATGCTGAAAAAGCAGGCGCCGAACAGCGGCGTTCCCCACGGGTTGTGGAAGAGCGATACACCCTTATCAAACAGGTCGAACCATTCGCGAATGTGCAGAACGGCGAAACCGATGCCGAGCACAGCGGTAATCATGGTCCAGCGGAACGCCTTTGGCTTCTCACCGGCCTGGGCAGCGCGGATGGCAAAGATCATGGTCAGACTGCTGGTGAGAAGGATGAACGTCATCAAAGCGACGTTGGTGATGCTGTGAAAAGGTCGCGGCCAATCGGGAGTGGCGTTGCGGGTGAATCCGTAAGCCACCAGACAACCGGCAAAGGTCGCGGTGTCTGCGATGATGAACAACCACATCGCCATCTTCTTGGCGGGGACCCTGAATGCGGGCTCGGCCAGCGTCGCGGTTGCGTCTGACCGTGACGCCATCGCGCTGATTGAAAGTTCGCTCAAGTTGCCTCCTGGCTTATTACAAGGTCCTCGGGGACAAAAGCCCGCTTCGCTTAGGACCCTCATCAGCGCGGTTAATCGCGCCTCGATACCAATCTTGTTACAGCTTCAACCAAAGCAGAATCAGAAGATAAACCCACAGCGCGCCCATAAAATGCCAGTAGCGCGAGGTGGCATCCAGCGTCGTGCGCCTCAGCGTGGCATGATTAAACTTCGAGAGCACGCGAACCAGGCCGCCCAGGCCGCCGAGCAGGTGCAGCGCGTGCGCTACCGTCAACACGTAGAAAAATGAATAGCTGATGTTGGTCGCTAATCTAAAGCCTTCGGAACGGAGTTGCATCCAGGCAAAAGTCTGTCCGGTAACGAACAGCAGTCCTAATCCGAGGGTGAGATACAGCCAGCGAGCGGGACTTGCCGCCAGCGTGCCACCACGCTGCAAGCTGCTCATGAAGGCGGGCGCGCGGCGCCGCGCCATTTCGAGCGTGATGCTGCTGACAATGATGATGAGCGTATTCAGATAAAGCACCGGGGGCAGCGGGAAATGCTGCCAATCGGTCGCCGAACCCTGACGAACCACCAGAGCACTGGTGAAGGCAGCGAAAGTCATACCAATGCTCGCCAACCCAACCCAAATGCCGGTGCTGGCGGGCGGAGGAGAGTTGCTCTTTACCTTGCGGAGATCTCCGCCGGGAGGAATGAGATTGCCGCCGTTGCCGGAGCGATGGCTGGGCAGGCGTTCGATATCAATGGTCGGCGGTGGCTGAACTACGGTTGCCATACTACGAATTCTCCTCGTTCGAGGGGATTCAAAGTCCCTCAGGGGCGAAAGCCCCGTCATCCTCGGTTCCTAACGGCACGGCTCAAGCCGTGCCCTTTCCACACTCGTACACGAAAATATCAGTTGGCCGTCACTTCTCTTCATCCGGGCTATGGACCGCCTCGGGCGAAGTTTGCATGATGTAGTCGGCGCTCGCGCCTTCTACGCTGTACTGATAAGGATCGTGGTAAACCACCGGCAGTTTGTCGCCGAAATTGTTATGCGGCGGCGGCGTGGCCGTGCTCCATTCCAAAGACGTTCCTTCCCACGGATTGTCGTTGGGAGCATGGGCGCCCCAGAAGCGGCTGTGAATCAGATTGTAGATAAAAATTAATTGCGCCAGGCCGGTGAACAGAGCCGCGACCGTAATGAACTTATGCACCGGGATAAGCGGGATCAGATAGTCGTCGGTGAAGGCCTGATAGCGGCGGACATTGCCGGCAATTCCGAGATAGTGGAAGGGCATGAAGATGCCATACGCTCCCACAAAACTCATCCAGAAATGGACTTTCCCCAAGGTCTCGTTCATCATGCGCCCGGTCATCTTGGGGAACCAGAAGTAGGTTCCAGCGAAGATGCCGAACATGGCCGCGACGCCCATCACCAGGTGGAAGTGGCCCACCACAAAATAAGTAGCATGCAGCATGATGTCGATGGAAGGCTGCGCCAGGAAGAAGCCGCTGACCCCGCCGCTGATAAACATCGAGACGAAGCCCAGCGAGAACAGCGAAGCGGAGTTGATCCGCAGCTTCGAACCGTAAAGGCTGCCCAGCCAGATCAGCACAACGATGGTCGAAGGAATCGTAATGATGAGCGTTGGGAACGAGAAGGCCAGAGCGGAGACCGGGTTCATGCCGCTAACAAACATGTGGTGGCCATACACCATGTAGCTGAGGACGGCCAGCGATCCCATCGAATAGATAAGGACGCGATGGCTCAGCATGGGCCTGCGCATGTTGGTAATGAGAATGTGCGAAACAATGCCCATGCCGGGCACGATGGCGATGTAGACCTCGGGATGTCCGAAGAACCAGAACAGATGCTGCCACAGCAGAGTCGATCCGCCGGAGTGCGGCAGAACCTGGTCGTTCATGACGAGGTTCGAAGCCACGAAGAAACTGGTTCCCGCTACGTGATCGAGGATCAGCAAAATGCACGCTGGCATGAGCACGGCAAAGGCGGTCAATCCCATCACGGAGGTGATGAACCATCCCCAGGCAGTGAGCGGGAGGCGCATCAACGACATGCCTTTGCACCGCATGTCGAGCGTCGTGGTAATGAAGTTCAGCGAGCCGAACAACTGGCCGACACAGAAGATGGCGATTGAAGCGGCCCACAAGACCACTCCCCAACCCTGGCCAGGACCACCGACCGTGCCGACCGCGCTCAGCGGAGCATATTGGGTCCAGCCACCAAGGGTAGGTCCATCACTCACAAAGAACGCGGCCACCAGCACCAGGAAACCGGTGAAGGTGACCCAGAACGACATCATATTGAAGTGGGGGAAGGGCATGTCTTCCGCGCCGGTTTGAATGGGTAGGAAGAAATTACCGAAGGCCGCGAAAGGGGCAGTGGTGAGCACGAAGAAGACCATGATGGTACCGTGCATGGTCATCAGTTGCAGATAGTACTCCGGCGTGAGCACGTCGCCAGGAGCGCCCGTCTTCGAAAGCAGATGCAGGCCCGGGATGGCGTAGTTACCCCAGCCCAGATGGATACGCATAATCCAGGAAAGCACCATGCCGACCACGGCGGCGACCAGGGCCAGCGCGTAATACTGCTTGCCGATCACTTTGTGGTCGATGCTGAAGATGTGCTTCCGGATAAAGCTGGTTGGCGCTCCGTGTGTCGCCGCATGAGCGGACATATCGTGCATTTGTGGTCACCCTGAAAACGGATCTTACTTCCGGCCTGAAGCCCTGATTTTGTTTGCTACCGATTTGTGCGGCTGAATCCGCGCCTTCACAAACCCTACTGCAACGCCGCCTGCTGTTTGAGCCAAGCGTCGTAGTCTTCCTGGGACATGACTTCGAGATACGCCTTCATGTTGTAGTGGCCGAGGCCGCACAACTGCGTACAGACAATTTCATACTTACCGATCTTGGTTGCCGTGAAGTGGATGGTGACATCCAAGCCGGGAACGAAATCCTGCTGCACCCGCAGTTCGGGTACGTAGAAAGAGTGGCCCACATCCTTCGAGTGCATCAGCAGGTGGATCTCACGATTGACGGGAATCGCCATTTCCGCGGTCACGATATCGTCCTTGGAATCCTGGTCGTTCGTGGTGTCCAAACCATAGAAGTTGGCGTTGGCTTCGCTGATCAGGTTGGGATGAATTGGACCGAATTTGCCGTCAGGACCCGGATAGCGGAAATAAAAAGCGAACTGACCGGCTTGCGCCTGGACGGGCATCGCATTGGCCGCCGGAGGAGTTAGATACTGGCTGGCCCAGACCTTCGTGCCAAACACACCCAAAGCCAACACCTCAGTGCCGACCAACAGAAATGCGGCAATCACCAACCCCGTCGCCCCGCCGGGAAAATTCTTTACTTTGGCACCCGGCGTGGGATTCGAGAATTTCCAGATGAAGAAGGCGAGCAGGATCTGGGAAGCCAGAAAAGAGATGCCCGCCTCGAGCATTGTGTCGGCGTACTGTTCATCGATCAGGTGACCATGGACCGAAATGTCCTGCGGCATGGGCCACATGTGCATCACAATGGGAACCGCCGAGGCAATTGCGATCACAACGATCGTCACCGCGAATAACTTCGCCATAGAACTCCGCCTTTGATGGGGGAAAAAGTCTAACTTGGGCGGTTCGCCGCGAGTTTCGCGGCGAACCGGGACTTCGCATAATCCTATTTGTGCTGCTACCAGCCGGATTCCGGCTTACTTTTTAAAGCTAAAGTCGGCAGTCGCGGTCTGTCCTGCCGCAACCGTCACCTTCGCGGTTTCGGTGGTATCGGGCTCGTGCCAGGCCTTTAGCGTGTAAGTGCCGGGTGGAACATTCTCGATCGTGTATTTCCCGCTGCCGTCGGTTACGGCATAGGGGCCCTTCACCACTACGTGCCAGCCATGCATCCAAGGATGAATATTGCATTGCACCGGAATCATCTCAGGATTCTTCCAGCTCTTCGTAATCGGCGGCGCGCCCGGTGGCTGGGACTGATTCCACGGAATATTGATCATCGGATTGGGCTCGGGGTGAATGTTGTGCGCTGTCTGATCGCTGGTCTTAACTTGAAAATTCTGGCCGGGATCGACCGCCATTACGTGAGGTACGTACATACAATTTTTCTGATCGAAGACAGGTGTGTTCGTATTAACAACAGCCGGTCCGGTCCAGCCGTCGATGTAGACGGCCACGTATTCCAGGCCCCCGCCCGATCCGACCACCGTGGTTTCCAGCTTCTGTGGGGTGCCGGCATTGGCTTTAACGCAATATGGATCTTTCGACATGTCAATGCCGCGCATGTGGGGCGGCGCGCCGTCGAATTTGACTGTTCCCGTAATCTTGCCTTCACCGGCGGCGCTGGCGTGGCCGGAGCTGAGAATCAGAGATCCACAACAAACCAAAGCGACCGTTGCAGCGAAAGCGATCAAACTATATCGACTTTTCATCACTTGCTCTCCCTTACACAATAAAATTTGAAATGACCATCGGGTGCCACGATTGCACACGCTGGTTGTCTACGGATTGGCGCTGACTGGCTTCAAGTTCATCTTTTTAGCCAGTTCCTTAGCCTTGCTGGGCTGAGCCATAAAGGTCCGCAGGTAAAAAACCAGATCCCAGGCCTCGTCCGGCTTGATGTTGTCGGCGAAAGAAGGCATGGGAGTCCCATCCAGCCCGGTCATAAAGATGCGGTAAATATCTTTATCGGTGTCGCCGCACTTCGGTCGCGTACCGTCGGTGAAGTTAAAAGGCGCGATGGGCCGGCCGAGGTCATCGGTAAGGGTTGAGGCGGATGGACCGTTCGCCATGCCTTGCACGCCGTGGCACTTCCAGCACTGCACGCGGGCAAAGACCTCTTGGCCGGCCTTGATTCGCTCCTCGGTCACTTCCGGCTCGGGCGGAATCGTGATCGGCGTTCCGGGTTTCTCCGTGGCAAAGCGCGGGGAGAAATGCTTCACGAATGCGACCAGATCGGCACGCTGTTGTTTGGTGAAGGTATTCCACGGCGGCATATTGGAGCGGTCAAATCCACGCGTGATAGCGTCGAAAAGATCTTCGTCCGTGGGCAAGGTTCCAGTCGGGGTGGAGCGGCACTTGAAAATTCCCAACTGGAAGTCACGCGGCTTCTGGTACATCGGCGTATCAAACCAAGCGGCGTTTTCTCCGTTACCGTCGCCCAGCGTTCCGTGGCAGCCCACGCAATACCGCCGGTAGTCGGATTTCGCGTCGCCGCTGACGTGACCGTCAATATTGCCAACATGGCTCGTCATGCCATCCCGGGTGGCGATGTCAAAGGTCGTGAGCTGCGCCCGGGAAGCCATCGGTAAGGCAAAGAACGCAGCCACTGCAATCAAAAGAGCGCAATTTTGAACTCTTGTCCGCATGTCCATCCCTCTCTAACAAAATCGACGGCTTTAGAAATCGAAGTCAAAACCCATCAGCACTTCGCTGGTATTGATGTTGTTGCTGGGCGAGCCAACCAGCGGACCCGTACCATCCTGATGCAGCCAGTTGTATTCGTTATGCCAGGCGAAACCAGCGCGGCTGGTCATAAACGGGTTGTAGCGGAAGCCAACGGTGTAGGTGGAAATGTTGCCTAGATTGGAAGGCGAAGG
The DNA here is from genome assembly GCA_963818935.1 of uncultured Acidobacteriaceae bacterium. Taxonomy (GTDB): domain Bacteria; phylum Acidobacteriota; class Terriglobia; order Terriglobales; family Acidobacteriaceae; genus Sulfotelmatobacter. The sequence continues at coordinate 5,762 of CAWFUK010000003.1, read as the reverse complement.
CCCGGACGCGTATCCAGCGCCGTTTGCCTGCTGCGACATTCGAATGGTTTCGAAACGCCCGATAAAGATCAGTTGCGGGCTGTAAACATAGTGCGGCTCGAAAAGCACGCCGTTCCAACTCGGATTTTTCGAACCGACGGGAAGTGTAGTTCCTGTCGTGTTGTTCAGGGTAGCTACGCCGTCAATCAGATCGCCATAACCCTGCCCGAACCAGGCGCTATCCTCGCCGTGCTGAGTTACAACGGTGACATCGGCATGCTCGCCGAAGTAGAACTGGCCTACGAAGCCCTCGCGGCTGAAGGATTTGTTGCCGATCGCTGCGGGACCGGTTCCGTTCTGGCCGCTGAAGAGCGCGCCGCCCTGCGTCAGCCAGGTGGTCGGTGCCTCGCCGACCATGGCGTAGAAGCCGACACGCTCGACCCCCAACTTGCCGGCGTCGAAGGCTTGGCTGCCCGTGAAGAATCCAGTGTAAGCGTTCCCGTAGCTTAGCCCGACCTGGCCATCGTTGGAACTGAGCAGCGCAGCCGAGTAACGAGTGCGATCATCCGCGGAGTGACCCATCACTTCGAGACCCAACTGATTGTCTCCCATCTGGCCGAAGATGTTGCCATCGCCCACCGGGACGAAGTGATAGAGCTGGTAGATGCCACCGTTGCCGGTCAGGGTCAAGATACGCTTTTCAGAAAGCAGGTTGTCGAGCTCGAACTTGCCCAGCTTCACGTTCAACCAGGGGCTGCCGAAGAGGTTATCCAACCGGGCCATGACAGTCTCGAAGTGGAAGGAGGCCGTATTGTCGGAGGATGGCAGCACGTAGAATGAGAAATTCTTCTCCAGGACGCCGCCTGTGTGAAAGTCGAGGCCACTCAGGTCGAAGCCGGAAGACGTAACCCGCTGAATTGCCGTTCCTGTCGGCGTCGAGATGCCAGCCGTATAGGTATCGATGGGAACTTTGCCGACGCTTACGCGGTGCCAGATCGGCGTAATGCGGAAGGTGACCGGCCAGTAACCGGGATTCTGCCAGACCGGCGAATCGCGGTCGTTCATAAGCTGATAGCCGTTGTCTTTGAACTTTTGTCCAAAGTAATTCAGCATCGGCCAGGACTCATGGCAGGCGGAGCACCGCAAGCCATACTTTCGGGCGAATGCCGGCAGAGCATTCGCGGGCTGGCTGCAAGTAAGCACCAGGTCGCGCAGAATGCGCGACACCAGCGCGGTGTGCATGGCGTGGCCGGCACGGTCGGCCACAACTGCGCCCAGAATCTGTTTTCCGATCAGGGCCAGATCGCCGATCAGGTCGAGGACCTTGTGCCGCACAAACTCATCCGGGAAACGCAGCGGCGGATTCTCGATGTCCTGCTCGGTCAGCACAATGCAGTTTTCGCGGGAGGCGCCGCGGATCAATCCCATGTTGCGCATGGCTTGCTCGTCCTGCCGCGAACCAAACGTGCGCGCCGGCGCAATCTCCTCCAGATAACTGCCATTAGTGAGGGGTGCGCGAAACGTCTGCTTGCCGATTCGCGGATGAGGAAAGTTGATGGAATACGAAACCGAATACGCGTCGTCGGGATACACGGCGATAAACTTGTCGCCCTCGCGCAATTCGATTTCGCGCACGATTCTCGAGATAGGTGCGCGCTTTACGCTGCTGCCGGATGCCCGCCCGCTGAATCATCTCGACAAAGGGCAGGGCGCTGCCGTCCAGAATGGGTAGTTCGAGATTGTCGAGTTCAACGGTCGCGTTGTCGATCCCCAACCCAATGAATGCCGAAAGCAGATGCTCGGTGGTCGAGATCAGCACTCCCTTTTTCATCAGGCTGGTTGCGTAGCTGACCCGCGCGACGTTGCGTCCGCTGGCTTCGATGGGAAAGTCGTCGAGGTCGGTCCGGCGGAACACAACTCCCGGTTCCCGCCGCCGCCGGTAGAATCCGCAAGTTGACGGAAGCTCCGCTGTGCAGACCGATTCCGGCGCAACTCACAGGATTCCGAATTGTCTGCTCGTGTGTCAATGGCGCTGGAATGCGTCAGCCTGTTCAAGGGTCCAAGCGAGTTGCGGGCCTGTCCACATTGTGAGAAGACTGTAAGTCTTTGGCTGGGCAATAGCTTATAGTGCGGGGCGGACTTTTGTATGTTGCTAAAATGCCACACTTCGTGGTTCGCTGGCTGCGCGGCGCTCCTAAGTCATTCTGCCTGTTCCAGATGTTTTGGGGACCTCAAAGGTAATCTTTCCCCGTTTTGAGTGGCTTTTCGGTGATTTCACCGGCGTTTCAGCGGCTCTTTGAGGGTCACACTCGCCTCGAACAGCGAATCGGGCAGGTTCTGGTTGTACTTGGCTGTCGTGATGAACCGCTGCTGCGACATCTCTCCGTTGAAGTAGCGCGTAATCGAGTGCGGAGTCATGATGCCCTGCTCGGACTTGTAGCTGTCGTAGACTTCTTCCTCGACGTTCTTCTGCTTGTCTTTCGGGTCGCGCCACGAATAGCTGATTCGGATGGGATAGTGCGTAATTTGGTCAAGTGCGACGCTTACCGAGTCGTTCTGGCTGTTGAGCAGGGTTACGACATCGACGGGCTTGCTGTCCACGATCGTCAACCCATCATAGAACAGAGCCACGGTTGGGTCGTTCAGCCACTTGCGGAATACCCATTCGACCGAGTGTGGACGCCGCCGCAGATAGTTTTGCAGGTCGTCCTTATCCTGCGGCGCCGTTCCCTTGTAGGTGGTCTCGTATCCTTTGTCGCCGTTGTGGATCAGGACGATGTCGAACTCTTTGGTCGGTCTTCACACCGCCGATGTCGATCTGCCCGGGGATGATGTGTATGTCCTTGGTGTGGATGACTTCAAAACGGTCCTTGTCGGGATATTCGAGGTAGTAGTTGTAGGGAATTCCCAGGCTCTCCGAGTGTCCGTGATGCAGCGGGTAGTAGCGGCCGGTTTCGCTGCGGTTGGTGTAGGTGAGATAGGGCTGGCCGCCCAGTGCCTCGATGGCCTGATCGAGCAGCGCGCGCGCCTTGTGCGCGCTTTCGGAGTCGTTCAGGTTGACCGATGCCGGCTTCTCCGGCGGGAGCACCGCGCGGGGCGGGGGTTCGGTCCCGGTCTGGCTGAACGCCGGACCGGCGGAACAGGCCGGACGTCAGCAATAAAAGAGCGGCGAAATGTCGCATGGGTCTATCTCTATTAGAAGCGCATAAGACCATTTTAGCTGTCTTTGGAGGTCGAGCGGAACGCCCAAGCTACCCAGATCTACCCTACCAGCACCGCGCCGCCGTTCACGTTGAAAATCTCGCCGGTGATGAAGCCCGCATAGGGCGTGCACAGAAACAGGATCGGCCCGGCGATTTCGTCTACCGTTCCTACGCGGCCCAGCGGAATGGTCGCGAACACCTTGGCCCGCGTCGGCGGATCGTTTAGTGCTCCTGCCGACATATCCGTAGCGACCCATCCCGGGGCCACGCAGTTGACGCGAATGCCGTCGCGCGCAAGTTCAGTCGAAAGCCCTTTCACCATGCTGATGAGCGCACCCTTGCTGGCGGCATAGTCGCAATGGAAGGCTTCGCCGCGCTGGCCGGCGGTTGAGCTGACAAGCACGATGTGCCCGGCCGCGCTTTCTCCGGCCGCTCCCGCGATCCCGCCTTTAGCCTGCGGAGGCGTTTGACTGCGCTGCTGTCTTCATCTGGCCGACCGAGTGCTTCACCAGCCCGAACACGCTGTCGAGATTGACGGCGATGGTGCGATGCCATTGCTCGTCGGTCATGCGGTCGACGGGCGCGTCTTCCGAAGGCCAGATGCCGTGATTTGCCACCAGGATGTCGAGCCGTCCGAACGCGGCAACCGCCGCCGAGACCAGTTCCCCGGCAGCCGCCGGAGTCGAAAGATCGCACTGCACCGCGCGGCAGTTCGCCGCTCCGCATTCGCGCACTAATTCGTCGGCCTTCGCTTTGGCCGACTGGTAATTGAAAACGACTTTCGCGCCCGCGGCGGCAAACAGGCGAACAGTTGCCGCGCCGATGCCGCGCGATCCACCACTGACGAGAGCGACTTTGGAATTGAGAGAGAGATTCATGGTCGTTTAAGTATCGCAAGGTCTGATAATCGGCGAGCGAAATGGTGGAGCGACGGACGCCGTCCGTGGACGCGCTCCGGAATGCAACCGTCGGCGGTATTGAGCAATGGGTCAAACAAGAAGGGCGGCCCGAAGGCCGCCCATTGAGAACTGAGAACTGCCCTTACGCGGTTGCGGGCCGCTCGCCGCCTGCGGCCGGAGATCGCTCTGGTTTCAGCACCTGCTGCACGTTTTCATCCGTCTTGGCCGGCAGCGGTTTCAGCGGCGGCAGATCCTGCCCATCCACCAGCATCTTGATTTCGGTAGCATCCAGCACCTCGCGCTCGATCAGCGCCCTTGCGATCCTCTCGAGCGTCTCGCGATTCTCGGTGAGGACTGTCTTAGCCCTCTCGTAGCCGGCGCTCACCATCTTCCTGACTTCTTCGTCGATCTGGATGGCAGTCGCTTCCGAGTAATCGCGATGCTGCGCGATCTCGCGGCCCAGGAAAATCTGCTCTTCCTTCTTGCCGAAGGTCAGCGGCCCGAGTTCGCTCATGCCCCATTCGCAGACCATTTTGCGCGCCAGTTCGGTGGCCCGCTCAATGTCGTTGCCCGCGCCCGTCGACATCACGTTCAGGAACAGCTCTTCGGCAATACGCCCGCCCATCAGGATGGCGATTTGCGAGTCGAGATAATTCTTGTAGTAGTTGTGCCGGTCGTCCACAGGTAACTGCATGGTCAAGCCGAGAGCCATGCCGCGTGGAATGATCGTCACCTTGTGCACGGGGTCGGCGTAGCGGCGACTTCGCAGCCACCAGCGCGTGTCCGGCTTCGTGATAGGCCGTGTTCTTCTTTTCCTCGTCGGTCAGCAGCAGCGACTTGCGCTCCACGCCCATCAGGACTTTGTCTTTGGCCACTTCGAAGTCGTACATCAGCACGGCTTTGCGATTCTGCCGCGCCGCTGCGAGTGCCGCTTCGTTCACCATGTTGGCGAGATCGGCGCCCGAGAATCCCGGCGTACCGCGCGCCAGCACCGAGAGATCCACATCGTCGGCCAATGGAATCTTGCGCGTGTGCACGCGCAGAATTTCTTCGCGCCCGCGCACATCCGGACGATTCACCACCACCCGCCGGTCAAAACGTCCCGGCCGCAGCAGCGCCGGATCGAGCACATCAGGACGGTTGGTCGCGGCCATCAGGATGACGCCATCGTTCGATTCGAAGCCGTCCATTTCGACCAGCAACTGGTTCAGCGTCTGCTCGCGCTCGTCGTGCCCGCCGCCGAGGCCCGCGCCGCGGTGACGTCCAACGGCGTCAATTTCGTCGATGAAAATGATGCAGGGAGCGTTCTTCTTGCCCTGCTCGAACAAGTCGCGCACGCGGCTCGCGCCCACGCCCACGAACATCTCGACGAAGTCCGAGCCGGAGATCGAGAAGAACGGAACGTTCGCTTCGCCCGCGACTGCCCGCGCCAAAAACGGCGTTCTTCCATCCGCCCATCAGCCAGCCCGCGCCGAAGAGTAGCAGGCCGCTCGAGGTCAGCGGAATCCAGTGGTATTTGCTGATCCAGACATGGAAGCGGTCGCGGCCCAGGTCGGGTGAATAGCGGGCCAACACTTCAGTTTGCGCGTGTAGCGCATTGCCAAAGACCATCCAGCCGGTATGCGCCCACCAGCCGCCTTCGCGGGGCGTATGCGGATCGCCTTCCTAGCAATACGTGGCG
>CAWFUK010000002.1:0-36295 GCA_963818935.1 uncultured Acidobacteriaceae bacterium | reverse complement strand
GGATCGCGTGCGAGTTCGGCGCGTCCAGCACCCGGCGCAGTGGCGGATCGAGAGGCGTAGCATTCCATTTGCCCGATCGCTCTTCGTAAAGGGAGCTCGCCTTGTAGACGGGCTGGCTCTTTCCCGAGACGAATTGCGTCAGCAAAAAGAATTTGCCCACTCCCGCATCAGGAACCCACACGTCTTCATACGGACAAGTTTCTTCGCAGCCGCCGGTGGGACATGAGCAATCAGGCAGGGCGACCGAGGCTAGGTCCTGCAGGCCCGCGCCAGCTAAATCCGTCTGCCAGCTGAGCCAGGTCGTCTTCGTCGACAGATCGACGCCGTCCCGTTGCAACCGCCGCGCCTGATTGGAAAACCAAAACAGATGCGCGCCATCCTGCGCCAGATAGGGCACTGGGGCCGACTCCGTGATAGCTAGGTTCGATCCGGTGCTCGATGTGCTCCGTGCGACTTCGCGACTGAAGGTTGTCGCGGTGCGGCCGTCCCAGAACCAGATCTTGCGTTCGGTGGCGAAGTCGCCTTCGGTCAGGGGCAACGAGACTGCTGCGGAAAATAGCATTTGGCCCAAGTGATTTACTTGCAGGCTCTGCGGCGATGCCACTGCTTCCGCCGGAACCTTCACTGCCGGCTTCGCGGCGAAGGTTGCGGGATCATACTCGGCCATCTCACCGGGCGCGCGTAGCACCCACAGCCGCTTGCTCTGCGCGGCAAGCGCGCTGCTGAAAAGTAATACGATGCAGAAGGTAAGGATCAGTTTTCGCATGATTGCCGCCTCGAGGATAGAGGCCAGCACGATTGTAAATCGAGCGTCGAAAATCGTGGACTCGCTGTGCGGCGCGTCCCTTGCGTACAATGGATTCTGACTTTGAACACGCCTCGCGAGAACCTGATGACTATGACCACGACCGCCGCCCCGCACAGTGCGAACAAGATAACCGCCGAAGTTCCAGCCGTCCCTCTGACTACCGAGGGTTACAGCGTCCTGCACCAGATGATGCGTTTTCGCCGCACTGCCTGGCGAGCCTTGCCCGATGCCACGCGATCGGAAATCGCTCAAGAAGCGGCCGCATTACTGGGGGAAATGGAAAAGAACCCTGAGGGCCAGTCGGCGATCTTCTCCCTGATCGGGCACAAGGGCGACCTGTTGTTCGTTCACTTTCGCAAGTCATTTGCCGATCTCAACCAGGCGGAACTAAAATTGGCCGGTCTGCGCCTGAGCGATTATTTGGAGCCTACGTCTTCTTATCTGTCGATCATCGAACTGGGACTTTACGACTCCACGCTCAAGATTTACAAAGAGCTGACCGATCAGGGCATTCAGCTTTTCTCCGATCAGTGGAAGGCCGAGATCGAGTGCAAACTCAACCGCCATCGCGAGGCCATGCATCCGCGCCTGTTCCCGGAAATTCCGCCCAATCGCTATGTCTGCTTTTATCCCATGAATCGCATGCGCGGCGAAGACAAGAACTGGTACACGCTGCCCATCGAAGAGCGCGCGCGCCAGATGAACGAGCACGGACTGGTCGGCCGCCGCTATGCCGGCGAAGTAAAACAGATCATCAGCGGCTCGATTGGCTTCGACGACTGGGAGTGGGGCGTCGATCTCTTTGCCGATGATCCGCTGGTCTTCAAAAAGCTGATCTACGAAATGCGCTTCGATCAGGTCAGTGCCGTCTATGCCCTCTTCGGCCAGTTTTTCGTCGGCGTACGTTGCCCGGCAGCGCAGTTAGGCAAGCTGCTAAGCGGAGAGCTTCCGAAATAACAAGCCACACCCGACTCATCGCTGGAGACTTCATGGCAACCCTAGGCCTGATCGAATATAAAGATGCCAGCCCCGAAGTGCGCACCGTTTACGACGACATCATGGCCACTCGAAAGACCGACTGGATCAATAATTTCTGGAAAGCGCTCGCTCACGATCCCGCCACACTGAAGCGCACATGGGAAGACATCAAGCAGATCATGGCTCCCGGCGCGCTCGATCCACTGACCAAAGAGATGATCTATGTCGCCGTCAGCGTGACCAACCAGTGCGGATATTGCATTGCTTCGCACACCGTCTCTGCGCAAAAGAAAGGCATGACTGATGCCATGTTTGCGGAGTTAATGGCAGTGGTTGGAATGGCGAATGAAACCAACAAAATGGTGACCGGTTATCAGGTAGAGATCGACGAGCAGTTCAAGATCGGTCGCTAGCCATTCGTCGCTAGCAGATAAACCTGAACAGCAGGTCGACCGGCAATTGGTGCAAACCGGAGTAGAATGGCCCATGAAGATTGGGCTCCCCAGCGGTTGGTTCGCGAGAATTCTCCTCGGCGGCTGGGCTTTATTCTTCGTGGGCACGTTGCTGTTCTTTCTAATTGCCTTTTTCGCCCCCGGCCGCTTGGCAGGACACCTTATCACTCCACTCTTGACTCTGAGCATTTTAGTTATGCTCGGAACATTCCTCTACATCACGGCATACGCCGTCCGGCGGCTGTTCAATTACCTGGGAAGGGCATGGAGGAAGAACGACAGCCAAGCGCCTTTACTTCTTCGGCCTGTTGAGCGAATTCTCGTCGCCGGCTGGCTTCTGTTTGTTGCGGCTGCTTTGGCGAGCTTGCTCTTATCGCATGAGAGGTGGGTTCTGGCCTATGCACCTGAGGTTCTACTCTCGTTCTTTTGTGTCGTTGTCCTCTCCTCGACGATGTATGGCTCCTACCTGCTTATCCGTGAAGTGGCGAGGCGTGTCACGCGCCGCTAACCGATGAGCAGCGGCACGACGCCGGGCGCACCCGAAGGAATGGCATGATCTAATCCCGTCTGCCCTCTCGCCCGAACTTGTACTCGCACTGCTTCATATCCACCCTCCGCCCGCGGAACCGCACGGCCTCAGCCTCTAGGCGCAAGCGTTGTTCAATGGCCGAATCCCCGCGCAGCTTGATCTCTCCGCCCGCGCCCAGCACCCGCTGCCAGGGCAATCCAAATCCGCGATGCAAGATTCGCGCGACCATGCGTGCACCTCGCGGCAGTTTGGCCGCGCGGGCAACTGCACCATAAGTCGAGACCTTTCCACGTGGAATGCGGCGAATTGCGGCTTCGATTCGCAGCCGCATTTTCGACACCTGATCTGCAGATGATTTATGCGGAGTCTTCCCTGCGCGTTCCGGCGGCTCCTTACTTCGCTGCTTCACAACCGAATCCATCCCACGTGAATCAACCACAGCGATCCCGTCAGCACGATCAACCAGAGAATAATTCCCTGCAGCAGGGGCCGATGTCCGACACGTTTCAGCGTCGCCACCGAGATGCCGCTGCCGATCAGAAACAACGTAGCCGTCAGTCCGATCTTGGCAACTTTCACCAGGAGCGCGTAGGCATGCGCCCCCGCGGGCAAGTATGTGGCGCAGACCGCTGCCAGGCAAAAGTATCCAATGAACCACGGCCATTGAATCTTGGCCTTCGCGCCGCGCACCATCGCGGTCGCCAGCGCAAGGGGAACGATCCATAATGCGCGCGCCAGCTTCACCGTGGTTGCGATGCCCAGCGCTTCGCCTCCATATTTCGCGGCCGCGCCGACTACCGAACTCGTGTCATGAATGGCTAACGCCGCCCATAATCCGAATTGCGATTGCGACAAGTGAAGCACCGAACCGATCGCAGGGAAAGTAAGCAACGCCACGGAATTCAGCACAAACACCGTGCCCAGCGAGATCGACATCTCTTCGTCGCTGGCGTTCGTGATGGGCCCCACCGCAGCGATGGCGCTGCCCCCGCAGATTGCCGTCCCGGTGGAAATCAGAAACGCCGGCACTCGCTCCACGCCCAGCAGTGTGCCCAAGCCCATGCCCGCCAGCAGCGCGAAGCTGATGCCCAGCATGGTATAGATGAAGCCGCTGCGTCCCGCTTGAATTACCTGGTGCAGATTCATTCCGAAGCCGAGGCCGACTACAGACGCCTGCAACAGGAATTTCGAATACTTTTTCGCCTGGCTGCCATAGGGATGCGGAAAGATCAGCCCAAAGACCAATCCCATCGCCAAGGCCACTGGCGGAGACACAAATCCGCTGGCGCTCACCAGCAGCAATAGAATAAAAATTATACGAGGGATCATCTCAGAAAGGTCCGTGTCGAGCGCCGTTCATCTGGTGCGCGTCGGACAATGAAATTGATTCTCTGCGGTTCGTGCTTTGGGATCCGAATGGGACTAAGCCGCCTTGCGGAAAGACTCGATGGCTTCCGCTTCTGAGTTATAGACATCGAAAACCGTGAGCAGCTTCGTCACCTGCAGCAGATCGCCGACGCGCTTGGTCAGGTTGGTCAGCTTGATGGTGCCGCCTGCATTTTGTGCGCTGGTGCGCAGCGCCACCAGCGTTCCCAAGCCGCCCGAATCGATGTAACTGACTTCACCCAGATTGAGCACGATGCGATTATTATTGGCCAGAGCTGCTTTAATCGTATCCCGAAGAAGCGACGACTCCTCGCCAAAGACAATCCTTCCGGTGCAATCGACAATCAGAATTCCATCCTTCGCTTGCGTTGCCAGCTTCAGTTGCATAAACGCGCTCTCCTCACAGTCTGGATTAAACCCGCACTCGGGCCGTCCGCACTAAAATTCGGGTGACAACCAGCCTATCGCTTGCGCGGCAGATTTAGCAAGCTTTCGGCGCTCGATGTCTTTCCAAGCACGAGCTTTTCTGGCGCAGCGCCCGAGCGAAGTCGAAGGCCATAGCAGCGAAACGCGCGATGTGTCGCGGTTTTTTTTGCGACAGAATCATCGCGCGTTTGACTGGCCTCCCTAGGAGCGCTTTGGCCCCGCCATTCCTTCAAGATGCTTGGCAAGCCGCTTATAGCTTAGGGCGACACCTTCCTTCATCCCGGACTTAAGCGCCGCGTCGCGCGTTTCCTGCGATTGATAGAGAATTCTGCACGTCATCGTAGTTTCTCCATCGTCTTCGGCGAACGTAACTGTGTTGAGCGTTTCCGGCCATGGGCCGCCCCAATTTTCCGTGGAAACGATCCGCTCTGGCGGCTTCACTTCCTGGTAGACGCCGTGCATCTCCATGGAGCGGCCATCGGAATGGTTCCAACCGAAACGCCACGCCCCGCCTGCACGAAGATCAATCTCGCACTTCGTCATGGTCCAGCCTTCCGGGCCTAACATCCAGTGCGGCAGGTGCTCGGGCTTGGTATAAGCGTCGAACACGAGCTGGCGAGGCGCATCGAACGTGCGCGTCATCATGATCTCCCGATCCGTTGGCGTCGTGATGGAGAGTGCTGCGCTATCTTTTGCGATCATGTTTTTTCTCCTTTTCTTTCAGTTCTGCCAGATAGTGATCCAGCCGATCGAAGTTCTGTTCCCAGAAACGGCGGTAGTTCCCGATCCAAGCCGAAGCATCTTTCAGCGGAGTGGCCTTCAGACGGCAAGGCCGCCACTGCGCCTCGCGGCCACGCGCAATCAATCCCGCCCGCTCCAGGACTTTCAGGTGGCGCGAAATCGCGGGCATGCTCATCTTGAACGGCTCGGCCAGTTCCGTAACCGATGCCTCACCGGTTGTAAGACGAGCCAGAATCGCCCGTCGCGTTGGGTCGGCCAAGGCGGCAAATGTCGTACTCAAGTGGTCAATCATGTATTTAACGTGCTTGTTATATAACTACTATGTTAAATACAACCGAATTCCTCCGCTGTCAAGCAATTTTCTTTCCCTTGGAATCAGTTGCGATTTCCGCAGACCCTTGCCCCGTTCCATCCCTGTATAATCGTCTCTTCCGGCATGAGCTATACAGTCCTGGCGCGTAAATATCGCCCCCAGAAGTTCTCCGAAGTCATCGGACAAGAGCACGTCACCCGCACTCTCCAGAACGCCCTCGAGCAGGGACGCACCGCTCATGGCTATATCTTCAGCGGCCATCGCGGCATTGGAAAAACCACGGTGGCGCGGATTCTGGCGGCGGCCCTGAATTGCCGCTCCTCCGACCACCCGGTCGCCGAACCGTGCGGGGTTTGCGAATCCTGCACCGAGATTCGTGCCGGCAATGCCGTCGATGTAATCGAAATCGACGCAGCTACCAATCGCGGCATCGACGAAATCCGCGAGTTGCGCGAGGCCGCGCGTTATCGTCCCGCGCGCGATCGTTTCAAAATCTACATCCTCGACGAAGCCCACCAGATCACCGACGCCGCGTTCAACGCGCTGTTGAAGACGCTGGAGGAGCCTCCCGACCACATCGTCTTCATGCTGGCGACGACCCAACCGGAGGACATTCCGCAGACCATTCGTTCGCGCTGCCAGCATTTCAGTTTTCGCGCCGTCAAATTCGACGACATCGTCGGCCAGTTGCGCGATCTCGTAGGACGCGAGCACATCGAAGCCGATGACGACGCCCTGGCGCTGCTGGCCGAGGCCGGCGATGGTTCGATGCGCGACGCGCTCTCTATTCTGGATCAGGCGATCGCTTCCTCCAGCGAGAAACTTACCGCCGATTCCGTGCGCAACCTGGTGGGAGCAGCCCCTGCGCACATCCTCGAAAACGTGATGCAGGCCGTCGCTCGCGGCGCCAGTGAAGAGATTCTGCGCGAGGTCGATCATCTCATCGGTGAAGGTCACAGCCCCACCCACTTTGCCCGGCAGATGGTGCGCTTTCTGCGCAATACCACCGTCGCCAAGATTGCCGGCAAAGACTCTTCCCTGCTGCAAATTTCCAACGAAGAGCGCGAGCGCGTCGAGCGTGTGGCCGCACTGTTCGGCGAGGAAGACCTGACCCGTCATCTGCAAATCATGCTGCGCACGCACGGCGAATTGGGATACAAACAGGAGCAACGTTTTCACCTTGAGCTCGGTCTGCTCAAGATGGCCCACGCACAGCGCTTGTTGCCGATCGAGCAATTGCTCAGCGATGTGGCTGCTTCTACGAACGCAGCTGGAGGCACCGCCAATGCATCCAGAGTTCCCGGTCGGCCCGCGATCATCGCTTCGACAACGGCGCCATCGGCATTCGAGAGACGTACGGATGCAGTCCCTTCCGCTCGCTCCAATCCTGTTTCGCCGTTTGCGGCGGATAGCGCGCGCAAAAACACTCCCCGCCAGGAGTCGGCGGTTGATTCAGCCCAGGCCGCTGGACCACGCATCGTGGCCAGTATCAGCACGCCGCCGCAAGTCGTGATGGGCGCAGCAGCGCCAGCGAATCTAGCCGCGAATGTTCCTGTCACGCTCGCACCTGCAGCCGAGCCGAAGTTGGAGTCCGTGGCTCAATCGAGTTCCCCCGCGACGTCAGCCGGCCCGATCGACAGATTGCGCGGAGCAGTTTTGCAGGCCTTGGCCGATGGCAACCAGCGCATCCTCGTCTCCATGCTGGATGCGGGTGAATGGTCGGTAGAAGCAAACGAAGTCGTGATCAAGGTCTCGGAGTCGCAGACCGTGGTTGACATGTCGGTCAGCAACGACGCCCGGCGGCTGGCGATCGCTTCGGCAAGCGGCATTCTGGGACGAGCAGTCAAGCTGAGAATTATGCCCGGAGCAATCTCGGCCGGCGGAAACGGCACAAAACAGAATGGATCCGCGTCACCATTGTCGTCCCAAGCCAACGGATCCAAAGTTGGAGGTCGGGCACGCGCCGAGCAGGACGCGGTCGTCCGCCGCCTGCAAGAGAAATTTGGCGCCGAGATCCGCACCGTGATCGATTACAAAGAAAAGCGGTGAGAAAATCAGCGCTGAGGGGCCGGACGTTGGGGCGGCCGAACTGATGTCCGAGGTCGGAAGTTGAGGTCATTACTTTATGGGCGGATTCAATCTGCAAGAACTGATGTCGAAAGCCAAAACGCAATACGAAACCCTGCAAAAGAAAATGCAGGAGACCGTGGTCGAAGCTTCCTCCGGCGGAGGCACGGTCACGGCAACCATGGACGGCCGCAAGCAATTACTGAAGCTGCGGATCGATCCCGAAGCAGTCAAATCCGGCGACGTGGAGATGCTGCAGGATTTGGTGCTCGCCGCCGTCAACGAAGCCGGCCGCAAAATCGATGGAGCCATGCAATCGACCGTAGGCGGTATGCTTGGCGGAATGGGCATCGGCGGGCTGTAGAAGATTGGCGATTTTGTAGCCGGGTAATTTGGTAAATTCACTCGCATCCGGTCGCGGCTCAGCTTTCGACATCCGACTGCAAAATTTCCGACGTACGATTTTCAAATTACCCGATTACACAATTACTCAATCTCTATGTCTAAGTTTGCCGAGCCGATGTCGCGGTTGATTGACGAGCTGAAGAAGTTGCCGGGCGTTGGCTCGAAGAGCGCGCAGCGCCTGGCCTTCCACATTTTGCGTGCCAGCGACGAAGACGCCGAAGCGCTTGCAGCCGCAGTCCGCGACGTCAAAGCCAGCCTTCGCCTCTGTTCTGTCTGCAATAACATCACCGACGTCGATCCTTGCGTCTACTGCACCAGCGCAACCCGCAACCAGCGCCTGGTTTGCGTGCTCGAAGAACCCACCAATATCGCCGCCATTGAAAAAACCAAACACTTCAATGGCGTCTATCACGTTCTGCACGGATCGCTTTCCCCGCTGCACGGCATCGGCCCCGATCAGTTGCGCATCGGCAACCTGATCAGCCGCGTCGATTCCGGCAACGTCGATGAGGTGATCATCGCGACCAATCCAACAGTCGAAGGCGAGGCCACCGCAACGTACCTCTCGCAGCAACTCAAGCGCGCCGGCGTAAAGGTGACGCGCATCGCCATGGGCATCCCGGTCGGCAGCGACATCGAGTACACCGACGAAATCACGATGCTGAAAGCGATGGAAGGGCGACGGGAGCTATAGGCCAGGCTGCGGCTCTCACGCTTCGGGGAACAGCCTATACGGTCGGCTCGGCCTCGAGGAAAACGTTCGCCTCTTCCTCGGCAGGAGCGATTCCTTCCGGCAAAATTCCCCGGTTGTATTCCGCCATGCGATTCTTCCACTTCAGAAAGTCAGTAATACTCTGCGGCTCGACGCGCACTTCGACGCGCCGCAGACTGGCGAGAAGCAAATTCATTTCGTACTGGAAACCTATGGCTGTGCGCAGATTTTTGGCTGACGGTTGCGCAGTCTCAATTCTGCCTCGGCGAAGTTCAAGCAATCCCCAACCCTGAGGAAGTTCTTCAGGCCGCACCAACCCAGCAGGCACTAGATAAAAGCGCTCGCATCCAACTCCCTGCTCCGGCTTGAGTCGAAAAGGCTTAGCCCGGTCCGCCAAAAAGTCTGAGCGCGATACTTTGCATTCCACCAGCACCGAATGGCAGGCGCGCTTCCATCCGATGGCATCCGGCATTTCGCCGCTCACGCAAGCCTGCTCCGAGAGCACGACTCCGCACCGGTAGCGCCGCAGCCAGCAGACAGCTTTTTCGACAAGTTGAGCGTGAGTCATAAAATCAGCTTTCGGGTTCCGGAAAGCTAAGTAATATTTGTATCCGGGGACCCGGGCCTTTGAAAGTACCGCATTGAATACTAACCGTTGCTTATCTGCGCCATTTGTCGCTATAATAAGCGACAGAATGGTAAATGAACTTCATGCCGTGGTGGCAGAATTAGGCGGCAAGCGCACCCTCGGCCGCAACTTTTCCACCGACCTCGACATGCGCGACGCCATTCGCGACGGCTTCCCTCCGGCCGTCGTCGAGCAACTCATGCGCACTTCCGGTCTGACGCTGAAAGAACTCGCCGAGGCGCTCGATCTCTCTCCCCGCAGCCTGCAGCGTCGTCGCCGCAGCGGAAAGCTGGCGCGTTACGAATCCGACCGCCTTTATCGACTGGCGCGTCTGGTGGCCATTGCCCACGAATACCTCGGCGACCCGGAGCGCGCCCAGCGCTGGCTCAAGCATCCCAATCGCGCGCTGGGCGGAGTCGCCCCCGTGGCCGCCATCGACACCGAAGTCGGCGCCCGCCAGGTGGAAAACATTTTGGGCCGCATCGCCTACGGCGGAATTAGTTGAGCCGAATCTACCGGGTGCTGCGTCGCGCTTACGCCCGCGCTCCTTTCGATGGCGAAGGAGCCTACCGCTACGGTGGCCGCTGGTCGAGCCCAGGAACCCGGCTCAGTTACGCGTCCGAACATCAGTCGCTGGCGATGCTGGAGTTTTTCGTGCACCTCGAGCCCGATGACTCTCCCGATGATCTGGTTCTAGCCATTGCCGAAGTCCCCGACGATCTGAAACCAGAGACGCTCTCCGCTGCGAATCTTCCATCCCGATGGCGCGACCCGGCCGCTCCGCCGGAACTGGCCCGCTTCGGCGATGAATTCGCACGCAAAGGTGAACATTGTTTGCTGCTCGTCCCCTCTGCCCTTGCTCCGGGCGAGACCAACTGTCTGATCAATCCAGCGCATTCTGACTTTCGGAAGATTGTCGTCCGCGAGTTAGAAACGCTGCGCTACGATTCGCGAATGTTCGGGAAAAAGCCAAACCGCCGGCATCGATAACATTTCATCCACCAGAGCTGGCTTTCATCGGCTGAATTAGGACCGGCCTGCGCAGCACGGTTTCCAGCAGATGGCGTTCCGCCGCAATCGTTTGAGCGGATGGTCCCAACGGAGCGTAGCCTTCGGCGCCCACAATCAAGGCTTCCTTCGGCAACAGGCCGACCAGCTTGCGCACCAGCCGATTCCCTATTGCCGACGTGCCTCTCCTGCGCTCCGCTCCGGCGTTCCCCGATCCATTCCCGCTGGCAACATTCTCAATCTGAATGCGTCGAATCTGGCCGTCGTGCGCCGCATCCAACGCATTGGCCAGGCGAAGAATCGCGGCCAGCTGAATCGCGCCTTTCTGCTCGTCCGGCAGCAGATCGCGCAGCGACTGGTGATTTCTGCGCGGCAAAGCTCCGCGATGAAAACGCGCGACAAGCGCGGCTCGCTGCAAGTCTGCCGGCTTCCAACCCAGCGGGTTGCCGTGGGCTCGTATCAGCTCAAAAGAGGCTTTATGATGTCCCTTCTCGCCCTCGGACTTGCCGACATCATGCAGCAGAGCAGCGGCCAGCAGGCTGGAACGGGCTGAACTGCTGTCGACTGAAGGCGCCCATCCGGTCGCCAGAAGTCCGTCATAGAGTTGCAGAGCCAAGCTGGCCACGCGCTCGGAGTGAGGAAAATCCGGGTCAAGTCCACTTGCCCAAAGCTTCATCCTGCGCGTGGCGAGGACTTGAATCTGCTTCCCCTGGGGCAATGCCGCGCGCCAGACGTGCCACAGAGAATCGGGGCCGACCATCTTCGCGCGGTATTTTTCAATGCGCTGGTTGCGCTCGGCAAGAATCCGGGGATGCCAGCGATTGCGCGAATCGGCGTCAGGAAACACGTGACAGGAAACAGCGGTAGACCACAGCACGTCCAGGTCGTGCACGTCCCCGAGTAAATCCTGGATCGCTTTAAGATCATTGCTCCAGGCCTTGTGCTCCACCGGAAGAAAGTTTTCCACGATGTAGCGAAAGCGCTTAATGCCGATGCGAAGGCTGTGCAGCGCGATCTGAGAGCGGTTGCGCAAGGCGCGGGCGTGCAACTCACGGGCCTCGGTCCAGCGCTCCAGGGCAAGATGCTTGAACAGAGCGCTGCCCGGGCGGAAACGGGCGGCGCGCGCAGGAAGAGACTTGCTCCAATGCCGCCATTGCTTGCGGTCAAATTCTTCCAGCGCCGCGTGGGCTTCTAATTTTTGTTCGTGCTCGCGCCCTTGGAGAATTTTCAGCAGCGTTTCGCCTGCCAGATCGCCGGCTGTTTGCGGACCAGCCGCTTCAGGCGCCATCTCACTGTTTGGCGCCAATGCCGCCCGATCTGCCGCTTCACCCGCTCCGGCGCCCGCTTCCGGACGAGACTTCCCCAACTTTTCGATCCACTCCATCATGATCTGAACATCGCGCAAGTCGCCCAGCCGCTGAAACAGGCCCTTACCAGCCTTTCTCATCGCTTTCCAATCCGGGTTCGGATCGAGCGCCCGCATGCCATCGGCCAAAGAGCGGCAGCGGCGCAGCGCAACCCGCAGGTCGTGAACCGGGTCGGCACTAAAATCTGCCGCTACGTGCTCGCACTGCTCCAGCACTTGCAGCATCCAGTAGCGCAGGCCGGTGGTCTTCTTGGCGGCTGCTCTTTTAGCAGCAGATTTTTCACCAATGGGTTGGCGCGCGGTCGAGAGCATAGGTTTCAAAGAATAATCGTTTGGAACAGTCTATTTTCGCTGGAGATGCACACGAAAGGAAGTACCTCTGTCATCCGGCGATCGGGTGCTTAAAGGCCTTGGTGGCTCCATCCGCGTCTTCCCAAGGGCCCGACGCCTTGATTGTCCGATCGCCCGATTCTCCTATTACCTCCGTAATGTGCGGCGCTTACTTGTTGGATTTAATCTTTTATTGCCTATAGCTCGCTATAGCCGCGGTTCAGGGGTGTTTTATCAACGACGCGAAGAACGACGCAAAGACATTTCACGCCAACCGAGCGACTTCCGCGCGGGCGTTTGTGCACAGCCTGAACATTCTTATTAAGTATGCCCGCATGTATGGTCCGGAACACAAGCGCACCGAGGCGCAGTTCGAGACCGCGTGGAATGAATTGCAGAATGGCCTGCCCGCAGCGGGAGACGGCGGCTTCTTGCTGGGTGTTTCCGATAACAAATTATTGCTGGATGGAGTTCCGCTCGAAGCCGGCCAAACCGAACGCAGCTTTGGACAGCTTCTAAGCACGGCGGGATTAGCCAGTCTTCACTTCTCCAAGGACGTCACTGAAGAAGATTTTGCCCGCCTGGTGCGCGCTTTCACGGTCGCGGGATCCAAAGCCCAAGACGTCGCCAAGCAGATTAAAGAAGCTCTGGGCAGCGACAGCAGCAAGGCCAGCACGATCAAGATTAACGAAGTGAAATTCGTTGCCGCCGATCCGCTGACCGGCGACATCAGCGTAGCGGCGCAAATTGCCGCACAAACGCTGGGACCAGAGTTCAAACAGTGGTTGAACGATCCCCAGAAGCTGTTGCAACTGATCGCAGCGGCTGAGGGCGCCAACGCAGGCAGCGGAGGCGGAGGTGGCGGCGCAGGGCAAAGTGGCGAAGGCGTACCCTTCGGAAGCGTTCCCAACGGACCGGGTCACTGGGTTGCTGGCGCAGCACCGCAAGGCGGGAATGCCGCGGGAGCGGCTGCGGCGACGGCCTGGGAAGGCGGCGTCGTCCCGCTGCAGGAAGCCGAAGTCATTCAGGCGATCCGTTTGCTCACCCGCTTCAGTCAGGTCCAGAATAACGCCCAGGGCGATGCCACTTTCAGCGCCGAAGAGCTGCAAAAAGAGGTCAGCGAAACCGCTCCCAACACGCGGCTGAACCTCCAGCAATTGCTGGGCACCCTGGCGGCGAAGGCATCGACCGAGCAAGAAGACACTCCGCTGCTGATGAAGGCCGCCGAGCACATGGCCATCCGCTTCGCCCTGGAGCGTTACCAGAAGGGCGATATCAAGGTAAATGCGGTCCATCAGATGATGGAGCACATGAGCCGGCAGATGGATTCGCTGCGCCAGATTCTTAAAATTCAAGAAGACAAGATGAACAAGGCGGGCATTCTGGTCGAATCGCACGCCGACATTCTCGACCGGATGTTCTGGGCAGAAGTGCCGGAGTCCGGGAAAAAGACAGTTCTGCTTTCCCACGAAGCACCGTGCGTGCCCCCGCGAAATCTGCGCCAGTTCGTCGAATTGTTGCTCGATCGCGATGACAACGAAACCTCCGCCGCCATTCTGAACAATTATTCGAGTTGCCTGGCCAACCACGATCAAGAACCTCGCCGCAAGACTGCCATTGGATTGAATCAACTCGCTGATCTTTACGCGCGGCTGGGCGGCGAGCCCTTGGGCACCGCCATCCACCGGGTGAGCGAACAGTTGTGCGTGGAAAAAGACCCCGAGCTGCAAAGCCTGCTCAGCGCGGCTTTTGTGCGCCTGAGCCAGGAAGCCAGCGAGGCCAAGAACTATCTCGCGGTCAATGAAGTCTGTAACGGGATGGATCTGATCATGCAGCAGCGTCCCGTGATGGTGAACGACCTGCGTCCGCGCGTGGGCGTGGAAAACCGGGTCCCTGAATATATTGAAGAAGCGCTGCGCGCCGATCCCGTACCTGCGGATCTGCTGGTCGTGCTGCGCCGCACCAGCCAGGCCGGTGCCGAACATTTGGCCGATCGATTCTTCCGCTGCATGCGCCGCGACGAGTGCGACCGCATGGTCGAATTAGTAAAACAGATGGGAGCCTCCGCCCTGTCGCAGGTGCGCGAGATATTGCGCACGGGACAGGCACGGCAGGCCTCGGGAGTTGTCGGCCTGCTGAGTCGGTTGGATGTGGGCACGCTGCTCGAATTGTTGCCGGGGCGATTGCCGGAGTGGAACCGTTTTTATCACGACATCGTGGTCCGCCAGATCGCCTTCGGAGCCGCGCCCGATCGCGGCAGAACTTTGCTGGAACTAGCCGAGGTTCTTGATTCCGTGGTGCTGCCGCAGGCCATCGACGAAATCGGAATGAGTGGCGATCTTACCGCCGCTCCGCCTCTGCAAGCCATGGCCAAGCCGGGAGAATCGGTTTCGCGCTCGCCCTTTATTCAACTGAAAGCGATCGAGTCCCTGGGCAGGCTGCGCGACATGGAGGCGCTAACTCTGCTGCGCGAGATTGTCGAGGCGAAAAAAACCTTCGGCTGGGTTTATCACCGTGAGCTGCGCATCGCCGCGGCACAGGCTCTCTCGAAAACCGATCCGCGTTACAGTGCGCAGATCCTCTCCGATAGCGGCCTCGAGCCGGTGGAACTGGCCATCGCGCCTTTGGATACCGCACCCGCCTGCCCGTGGGTTCGGCAGCGACGCTACGAGCGCATGGTGCTGCCCCGTTCGATCAGCGCAACCATCGGAAGTTCATGGGGAAAATCAAAGATTCTGGTCCGCGAGTTGAGCCTGGGTGGCGGCCGCGGCACGAAAGAAGACAATCTGCGCATCGGCAGTGAAGCCGATCTGGAAATCCCTGTTGGTCTGCGGCAGAAGATCAAGGCCCATGTCCTGCTGCGCCGCGCACGCGTCAACGAAGTGGGATTCGAAATCGTCAATACCGACCTCGAAAGCCGTTACCGTCTGCGCCGTCTGCTCGTCGAAGCCGTGAACAGCGCTGCAAGAGATAAAGAGCAGGAGTGGAGCGGCGAGCGGAAGCTGTAAGATAGGTTTCAAGGGTTTCAAGGTTTCAGAGTTTCAAAGGCAAAAAAAGCCTCCGCAGTTTACGGAGGCTTTTGCTTTTCGCATTGCAACTTTGAAACCCTTGAAACGTTGAAACCTTCTTACTTCACCTTGGCGAAAATAATGACCAGGGTATAGAGCGCCAGCGACTCGATCAGCGCCAAGCCCAGAATCAGCGCCAACTGAATGCCCGGCCGAGCGGCTGGATTGCGCGCCAGGCTCTCGGCAGCCGACGCGGTTGCCTTGCCCTGTGCCAAAGCACAAATGCCCGAGGCAAAGGCCATCGAGAATCCGGCGGCGATGGCGACCCAGTTGGTTCCACCTGCAGCTTCGCCCTGCGCGAAGGCAGGGACGGCAAACGACAGTACGGAAAGTACCATGAACAGCTTGCTCAACTTACTTAGTGTGTTTCGGCTCATTGTGTTTCTCCTCGCATGAAATACCGCCAGTGGGTGGTTGACGCCATACCGTGCAGACGCCCTCACGCTCGCGGCTTGAAAATCAGTCCTGCGTTCCCTATTCTCGTTTAGCTTCTTACCTGCCACCAACCACTGTCCACCGACCTGCCTTTAATGCTCTTCCGAAACCGCCCCCTGCAAATACACCGTGGTCAGCAGCACAAAAATGTACGTTTGCAGCAGCGAAACGCCGATGTGCAATCCCAGAAAAATAATCGGCACGCCGATGGGCACGAGCGAGAAGAAAACCAGCGTCACCATATCGCCGGCAAACATATTCGCGAACAAACGGATGGTGAGCGAAAGCACGCGCGCCAGATGGCTAATGAGCTCAATCGGAACCATCAGAGGCGCGAGCACGGGCATCGGCCCGGCAAAGTGCTTCAGGTAGCCAATTCCGGCGTGCTTGAACCCCTGCGCCTGGTAATAGAGGAAGGCGCAAACCGCACATCCCAAAGGAACGATCGGTACAGCCGTCGGCGACTCGAATCCGGGAATCACACCCAAAAGATTGCAGAACAAGATAAAGAACAGCAGGGTCGCAAGGAACGGCGTGTAGGGTTCGCTATGGTGCCCGATGATTTCGTTGCTCTGCCCCTGTACGAATCCCTCAATGCCTTCAAAAGCATGTTGCAGCGCTCCGGGGCTCTCCACCGAAAGGCGCGAACGCACCAGAACAAACAAGAGCAGCAAAAGTCCAAAAACTAGAAGCTCCATCGCGAACGAGTTGCTGATGGGAGCCGCTGGATGGTGCGGCTCGATGTGCAGAGCGCGCAGCACCGACGTGACCGGACTTGCGAATAATCGGTTGAGAAGTGCGGTGAACCAGAGTTGTTCAGGCATAAGAAGAAGCTTGTGACTGCTGGGTCAAAAATTAAATGGATTTAAAATGCCGCTAAATTCCGCGCGAAAGCGCCGCATACACTTCATACCCCGCTTCGCAGACGATGGCGGCCACGGGCAAAAATAAGCCCGCAAGAAGCCCATTCAGGCTCGCGGGTGAAACAGTCAATATAACATAGGCACCGATGGCCATCAAAACATAACGAAAGAGGAAACGAAAGACGATTCCCTGCCCCGTCTCGGAAGTTGCCGTACCGGTCGCGCGGTCGGCAAAGCCGGCGATCACCCGCTTGAGCCAATGAAAATTGAAATAGGCGATGGCCGATCCGAAAGCCAATCCCAGCGCGGGACGCAGGCCAAACCTCCACCACGCCGCGCCCACCAGCAGGGGCGCAAGCACGAGCATGATGCGGCGAATGCGAGAGAGCGCTCCCGAATAAAAGTGTTCCGAAGCCGCGGCGGGTGCTGGGCTCATTTCGGCGTGTGCCGGCTCGGACATGCGCTCGCCATTCATTTCGTGTCGCGCATCACGGAGCGGATCAGTTCAATGAAACCGGCGGCGATCCCCAACAAGATGCCGGCCAAATAAAGCCAGGTCGTGTGCAGCCACCGATCAAGAGCGGCGCCCACCAGCCATCCGACAACCAGCGCCGCAGGAAAAATCACCGCTAACTGGCTGTAACGCGCAGCCTGCACCCAAAAGTTTTCTCTCTTGTCGGGATCGGAATTACGAGAATCAGGATCGGCGGACATAGGGAATCAGCACCAAGGGGATTTTACGCCAACGAGGAGCATCTCCAGCTGCGGATGGCAGGCGGACCGTGGCCTACCGCATCAACTGCGCCGTCATCGCCCCGTTCTGCGCAATGCTCAGCGACCAGTTGACGATGTTGATGAAGTAGTTGGGCATGATTCCGATGAAGAGCGTAGCGAACGCAGTTATCCCT
The DNA here is from genome assembly GCA_963818935.1 of uncultured Acidobacteriaceae bacterium. Lineage (GTDB taxonomy): Bacteria > Acidobacteriota > Terriglobia > Terriglobales > Acidobacteriaceae > Sulfotelmatobacter. The sequence goes on along the minus strand of CAWFUK010000002.1, from coordinate 18,872 downwards.
AACGCAGCCCGCATGGTCCAACTTACCGGCAGCAGCTCTCGCTCCTCGGACTGGCCCATGAACATGGCATTGGCCATCTTGAGGTAGTAATACGCGCCGAAGACGGAATAGAGCACGCCCAGTGCCGCGAGCACGTAGTGGCCACTCTCGATCAGGCTGAAGAAGATGAAATATTTACCCCAGAACCCCGCCAGTGGCGGGATACCGGCCAGCGATAACAAAAAGATCAGCATGAGCACGGCTTCCACCGGCGCGCGCGAATACAGGCCGTTCAGATCATCGATCTCGTCGCCAATCACGTTGCGATGGCGCAACGAAGTGATCACCCCGAAGGCGCCAAGATTCATGAAGGTGTAAACCATCAGATAGATCAGGATTCCCTTAATCCCGTCCACGCTGACCTCGGCTGCCGTCCCGGCAATCAGGCCAAGCAGCATGTAGCCGACATGCGCAATCGAAGAATACGCCAGCAGTCGCTTCGTGTTCGTCTGCGTCAGGGCGGCAAAGTTCGCCCCTGTCATCGTGGCGATCGAAACGAAAACCAGCATCGGGACCCAGATCGCGCGCATGGGGAGGAATCCCCAGAGCAGGATGCGGAGCAGCATGGCCCATCCCGCGGCCTTCACCGCGACCGACATAAAACCCGTAATGCAGGTCGGCGCACCCTCGTAAGCGTCCGGAGCCCACTGGTGAAAGGGCACGGCGGCGATCTTGAACAGCAGGCCCGCCATGGTCGTCACCAGGGCAACGATGGCAATCGGATTGTGCGGATCCTTCACCAGAAGCTGGGCCAATCGGCTCCGAATCGCGATCAGATTCGTGCTCCCGGTGAGACCGTAAAGCAACGACAAGCCGTAAGCAAAAATTCCCGAGGAGAACGCACCTAACAATAAATACTTCAGCGCCGCTTCGTTCGACCGGCGATTCCGGCGCAAAAATCCCACCAGCACGTAGGTCGAGATCGCCATCAGTTCCAGGCCAATGAAAATCAGAACGATGTCGAGGCCCGCGGCCATGCACATCATCCCCACAACCGAGAGCAGCATCAGCGCATAGTATTCGCCATGGTTTTCGTGCTCCGTCTTCATGTAGCGCACTGACATGAGAATGGAAATTCCCGCACCCGCGAGGAACAGCCAGAAGAAATAAATCGCCAGGCGATCCACCAGCACGGTGCCCATCATGCCGGGCGCGCCCATGGACGTGGTTGGGCTCTCCTGCATCCAGAGCTGAATTTTTATCACTGCGCCCGTAGCGAACAGCACGCCAATAAGCGCCGTGACCGCGTTCGCCCACTTGGTCTCGGGCGGGATCATCAGATCGATCAGCAGAATCCCGAGCGCAAACAGAGTCAGCAGCGTGATCGGCAGCGCGAGCAGGTAATCGATCCCACTGAACGTAGGCGCCACTAGTTCTTCCCCTTCGTCGATTGCGTCTCAGCCGGCATTTCCATTTGCATTGAAGATTCCGATGGAGCTACCGCGGGCGCCTGCAGTGCGGCATTCATTGCGCCACCGCTCTGCGGATTATGAACGTTCTGGACGATCTGATTGACCGGCTGTTCCAGAATCTGGAAAAACGGTTTGGGATAAAGTCCAATCCAGAACGCCATGATCAACAGTGGCACGAACGTTAACACTTCGCGCGGTGTAAGATCATGCAATTTTTCGTTCTTGGGATTCGTGACCGTTCCAAAAAAAACGCGCTGGTAAAGCCACAGCAGATACGCAGCAGCGAGAACGACGCCGGGCACGGCCCAAGCGCCCCACTGCCACTTCTCCATAAACGTGCCTTGCAGAATGGTGAATTCGCCGACAAAGCCATTGAGCAGGGGCAGCCCCATCGACGACAGAAACATAATCATCGTGATCGTGGCGTAGACCGGCATCACATTCGAGATGCCACCGTATTCAGAAATTTCACGCGTGTGCCGCCGCTCGTAAAGAATGCCGACGATCAAGAACAGCGCGCCAGTCGAAATCCCGTGATTGATCTGTTGCAACACTGATCCACTCAGCCCCGCGGAATTCAGCACGAAAATTCCCAGCGTGCAGAAGCCCAGATGGCTAACCGACGAATAAGCCACCAGCTTTTTCATATCCTTCTGCATCAGCGACACGAGTGCGCCATAAATAATTGCAATGATCGACAGCGTGATCATCCAGCCGCGCACTTTCGTATGCGTCAACACATCGGGGAAAAACGGCAGCGAGAACCGAATGAAGCCATACGTCCCCATCTTCAGCAGAACGCCCGCCAGAATGACAGATCCGGCGGTCGGCGCCTCCACGTGCGCGTCCGGCAGCCACGTATGAAAGGGAAACATCGGAACCTTGATCGCGAATGCAAAGAAGAAGGCGAAGAAGAGAATCGTCGCAATCGTTGGCCCGTAGGCCGGGTCGGAATAAATTTTCGGCGCCGTTTCATACAGCGCCGTCAGGCTGAACGTGTAGACGCCGGTCAAATGCTGGTGGTGGAAATATAAGAACAAAATTCCCAACAGCATCAGCACCGAGCCCGCCAGGGTATACAAAAAGAACTTGATCGCCGCATAAAGCTTGCGCGGCCCGCCCCAGATGCCGATCAGCAAATACATGGGCACCAGCATCGCTTCCCAGAAGACGAAGAACAGGAAGAAATCCAGCGACATGAAGACGCCGAGCATGCCGGTCTGCAAGATCAGAAACCAGATGTAATATTCTTTGACCCGATTTTCAATCGCAGTCCACGAAGACAGAATCGAGACCCAGCCCAGCAGCGTGGTCAGCATAATGAGCAGGAACGAAATGCCATCGATGCCGATCACGTACCCCGCGCCGATCGAGGGAATCCAGTTGTTCGGGGTGCCCTCCATGAACTTGAAGCCAGGCAAGAAGCGCTGCGCCCAGAACATCGGCACCAGCGGCACTGAGATCAGAAAGCCCCCAAGCGCGAATATGTTCGCAATCCAGCGGATGGCGTCCTTGTTCTCCTTGGGAACGAACAGAAGAATCAGCGCGCCAATCAGCGGCGTGAAAAGAATGATCGAGAGTATGTGATTGGACATGAGCTTCTAGCTTCTAGCTCCTAGCTCCTAGCCACCCGCCTCAGTAGAAGCCAGGAGCTAGCAGCGAGTAGCTGCTTTTCAGTGGTACACGTAATAAAACACGAAACCGACCAAACCCGCAGTCATCACCAGCGCATACCATTGCACCAGGCCCCACTCCAGTAAGCGCGCGGGATACGACAGCATGCGGGCCAGAATCGCTGGGCCGTTGACGCCGATGCCGTCGATGATCCACTTATCCCACCAACTGGAAATAGTTGCCGTGAGGCGCGTGATCCAACCCGCGGCGTTGACCGCTCCATCCACGACGTTGGTGTCGAACCAGGCTGAGGCTTCGCCCAGTCCCAGCACACCCAACCGTGCCCTGCCAAGTTTGCGCCGGCCGGTGAAAACGTAATCGTACCCTTCGTCCACGTAATACTTATGCAGCAGAACGTTATAAACGGGCGGCGCGGCAGCGGCGATCGGTTCAATGTATCCCTTGTCCGCATGGCGATAGCTTCTCCACGCCATGCCCCAGCCTAAGCCCGCAGCGCCCAGGGAAAGGGCCATCAGCAGCCATTCCGTGCTGGTATTCTTTTCCTCTTCCACGCCTTGCACCAGTTGTTCGGTTCTTCCCTCTTGTTGAAGGACGCGCGCTTCGGGAGCAAACACCGGCTCAAGAAATTTCGTAAAGCGATCCGACCCACCGAGGCTGTGCGGCCAACCCAACCACCCCGCACCGAGCGCGCCGATGGCAAGAATGACCAGCGGCCAAGTCATCGACTTAGGCGATTCATGAATGTGGTGCTCCACCTCGTGACTCATGCGCGGGCGCCCGTGGAACGTCAGATACATCAGGCGGAACATGTAAAACGCCGTCATCAAAGCAGTCACATAACCGATGCCCCAGAGCCAGCGGTATGCACCGGCCTCCCGCGACCACGCCTCCCAGAGAATCGCATCTTTCGAGAAAAATCCGGCGAAAGGAAAGATTCCCGCGATGGCCAGCGTCGCGATGAACATGGTGCCATGGGTGATGGGAATGCGATGGCCGAGATCGCCCATGTTGCGCATATCCTGCTCACCGCTCATGGAGTGAATCACCGAACCCGCGCCCAGGAAGAGCAGAGCCTTGAAAAATGCGTGGGTAAAAACGTGGAAGACGCCGGCGGCGAACGCTCCGACCCCGAGCGCAAGAAACATGTAGCCGAGTTGCGAAACCGTGGAGTAAGCCAGCACGCGCTTGATGTCGTTCTGCACAAGCCCAATCGATGCGGCGAAAATCGCCGTCAGAGCACCGACGATGGCCACCACTAACATCGACTTCGGCGCCAGCACGAATAGCGCGTTCGATCGCGCGATCATGTAGACGCCCGCCGTAACCATGGTCGCCGCATGGATGAGCGCGGAAACCGGCGTCGGGCCCTCCATCGCATCCGGCAGCCATACGTACAGCGGAATCTGCGCCGACTTGCCGCAAGCTCCTACAAAGAGCAGCAAGGTTGCGGCGGTAATGATCGGATCGCCAATGGCGAAATTTCCGCTGCGTGCCAAGTGCGTAACTTCCGTAAATCGCAGCGATCCGAAATACCACGCGATGAAAAACATCCCCAGGAGGAATCCCGCGTCGCCGATCCGGTTGACGATAAACGCTTTTGCCGCCGCGTCGCTGGCCGACTTGCGATGAAAATAAAATCCAATCAGCAGATACGAACACAGCCCCACACCCTCCCATCCGACAAACAGCAACACGTAATTGTTCGCCAGAATCAGGGTGAGCATCGAGAACATGAAGAGATTGAGATATCCGAAGAAGCGGTAGTACCCGCCTTCATGCGCCATGTACCCGATGGAGTAGATATGAATCAGCATGCCCACGCCGGTCACGAAGAGCAGCCAGATGCTGGAGAGCGGATCGAGTAGAAATCCGGCATCGGCCTGAAAAGCCGCGGGCGATCCATCATGTGTGGTGTAGGTCATGTGCCCGGTGTCAGTCCCGAGCCACGTATAAAGAATGGTCTGAAAAGGCTTGTGGTAATTTTCCGGCGTCGACGACCACGCCGTATATTGCCAGACTGCGCCGCACGCCATGATAAACGCGAGCACAATCGTACCCACGCAGACCGCGCTCACGCTGCTCTTCTGCAGCTTGCGGCCGAAGAAGAACATGATCGCAGCGCCGAACGCCGGCAGCAGCGGAATGATCCAGATGTGATTTAGAAATAGCATTCGGAGGTTCAGCGTCCAGCTCCTGGCTTCTAGCTCAAGCCTCTACCCCGTGGGTTGGCTAGCAGCCAGCAACTGCATTTCTACCATTTCAGCAAATTCACTTCGTCAATGTTGATCGTCTCTTTATTACGGAAGAAGGCGATTAAAATTCCGAGGCCAACCGCGGCTTCCGCGGCGGCGTCGGTGATCACAAAGATGGAAAAAATCTGCCCGTGCATCGATCCCGGCCCACCGCCCAGCTTAGCCGGCGCGGCTTGCCAGTAATGAGAAAACGCAACCAGGTTCAGGTTCACCGCATTCAGAATCAACTCGATCGACATCAACACGATCACCACGTTGCGCCGCGTCAGCACGCCGATGACGCCCAGCAAAAACAAAGCTGCGCCCAGCACCAGATAATGCAGTGTCGTGATGTGCAGCATCGATTCCATAATCCGCTTCTAGCTCTTCAGATCCTCTTCTTCGCCATTACTACGGCTCCAATAATCGCCACCAGCAGCAGCAGCGAGGCGATCTCGAAGGAGAACATGTATTGCCCGTACAGCATCGTCGCGATCTTCTGCGTGTTATCGCCCTCCAGGTTCAGCGGCATCGCGCGCTCGGGAAACAACGAACTTCCCTTCGTATACACGGCCATGAACAATCCGCCCAAAGCCGTGGCCGCAACGATTCCCACCACCCACTGGCTGTTGAACTGGCGCTCCTTCATGGCGCGGTCCACATTCACCAGCATGATGACAAAAAGAAACAGAACCATGATTCCGCCCGCATAAAGAATGATCTGCACGCCAGCCACAAACGGAGCGTACAGCATCAGGTAAATCGCAGCCTGCGCCAGCAGCGTGATGATCAGCGCCAGTGCCGAGTGGACCGGATTCCTGCGCGTAATGACCAGGACGCCGCCGATCAGCATGATCGCCGACAGCATGTAAAAGAAAAATGGTGTAGCTACGGGTGCCATATCATGGGTTGCAACAACGCTACGCCGGCCGTCAAAATCAGAATGCCCAGGCCGATGGGCAACAAAACTTTCCATCCGATCTGCATCAACTGGTCAAAGCGATATCTCGGGAACGTGCCACGATACCAGATATAGAGGTACATAAACGCGGCAACTTTCGCCGAAAACCAGAAAACGTCCTGCACCCGGAAACTGACCGCGGGAATAAACAGAATCAGCCCGATCAGACCGAGCACCACGCCGAACCCAGCCAGCCCGATCGTCTGAATGCGGAAAAGCGGATGCTTCGGCATGCGCACGGTGTTGTAAAAACACATCGCCGCCAAAAATAAGAACGTCACGCCGGGGAACAAAGAGAAAATGTGATCCCAGGTAGAGCCGCTCAGCCAGTTCGGAAACGGCCGCAACCATCCGCCGAGCCACAGCGTAACTGCAATCGACGAAACCGCGATCATCGCCGAATATTCCGCCAGAAAAAATAATGACCAGCGGAAGCCGCTGTATTCCGTATGGAAACCGGCCGTCAACTCCGACTCAGCTTCCGCCAAATCGAAAGGCGCGCGATTGGTTTCGGCAACCATGGCGATGGCGAAAATGAAAAACGCAATCAGCCCCAGCGGGAAAAATTTAAAAATGAACCATTCGCCCTGCGCCAACTGCGCCTGCACGATGCCGATCATGCTGAGCGTTCCAGTACCCGACTGGTTCAAGCTGGTCATCAGCACAACCGAGACCACCGCCAATCCCATTGCGATTTCATACGAAACCATTTGCGCGCTCGAGCGCAGAGCGCCGATCAGCGGATAATGCGAGTTCGACGCCCACCCCGCCATCACAATGCCCAGCACGCTCAGCGACGACACGCCGAGCATGAAAAGGATTCCGATATTCATGTCGGTAATGGCGTGCGTCGGCCCAAACGGAACCACAACAAAGACGGTGAATGCGGCCAGTACCACGGCGAACGGCGCGATCCAGAAGATCAGCGCATCCGCCTCCGCCGGGATGATGTCTTCTTTCAGCAGCAGCTTGAGCGCGTCTGCGATGGGCTGGAGTAATCCATGCGGACCCACGCGCATCGGACCCAGCCGCACCTGCATGTGCGCCAGGATTTTCCGCTCCAGCCAGTTCATGCAGATCACGGCGATCGACAAACCGACAAACACCAGCAGGATGTAGATCAGTTCCCAAACCCAGTTTCCCGCAGCGCCCGGCGTTGTCTTGACGCTCGGACGGAGGTACGACTCGACATATTGGATGAAGTCGTGCATCAGCGGTCGACCTCGCCCAGAACGATGTCGAGCGTGCCGATCACCGCGATCACGTCGGCCACAAGTTGGCCCCGGCACATCAGATCAAGCGCCTGCAGATTTACAAATGATGGCGGCCGCACCCGCAGCCGATACGGCTGCGTCGATCCGTCGCTGACGATGAAGTATCCCAGCTCGCCCTTGGGCGCTTCGATGGAGTGGTAAACCTCGCCCACGGCCGGCTTGATCACCTTCGGAACCTTCGCCATGATCGGACCTTCGGGAATCGCGTCGATGGCCTGCTCGATAATGCGCACCGATTGCCGCATCTCGGCCATGCGCACCAGGTATCGATCGTAGGTGTCGCCGTTCTCGCCAATCGGAATTTCGAAATCAAAATTCTTGTAATTCGCGTAGGGTTGAGCTTTCCGCACATCCCACTTCACTCCGCTGGCACGCAGCACGGGTCCGGTCACTCCCAGCGCGATGCAATCTTCGCCGGAAATAACCCCGACATTCTTCGTGCGCTCCACCCAAATTCGGTTGGTGGTGAGCAGTTCCTCGTACTCATCAATCTTAGGACGGAAGAAATCGAGAAAGTTTTTCACTTCCCTCTCGAATCCGTTGTAAGTCTCGTATTGCAGTCCGCCAATGCGAAATGCATGCGTCGTCAACCGCGCACCGCAATACTTTTCGTAGATCTTCAGAATTTCTTCGCGATCGCGGAAGGTATAAAACAGCGGCGTAATCGCGCCAATATCGAGCGCGTGCGTCCCAAGCCAGAGCTGGTGACTGGCAATCCGATTCAGCTCAGTGAGAATCACCCGCACATACTGCGCCCGCGGCGGCGCTTCCACATTGAGCAACCTCTCGACCGTCTCGCAGTATCCCAGCCCGTTCGAAACCGCAGCCACGTAATCCATGCGGTCGACGTACGGATTGAACATCGCATACGTGCGGTGCTCGCCAATCTTCTCGACCCCTCGGTGTAGATAGCCAATCACGCACTCCAGGCCCAGAACTTTTTCTCCATCCAAGCGCAGAATCACGCGCAACACGCCATGCGTGGCCGGATGCTGCGGGCCCATATTAATGACGAGTTCGTTCGCATCTAGAAACGTCTTGTCCGCGGTTTCCAGGTCGAGATGCGACAGCGAAGTGTTCGAATCCGTCATGTTTATTGTCCGCTCTCGATCCCCAGGTTGATCTGTACCCACTCTTTATCCTGTTGCAGAATGCTGTAATCCTTGCGCAGGGGGTGTCCCTTCCAACCTTCGGGCAGCAGAATGCGTTTCATATCCGGATGGCCATCAAACCTGATTCCAAACATGTCAAACACTTCCCGCTCCAGCCAGTTTGCCGTCGCCCAGATGGGCACCGAACTCGGCATAGTCTCGCCCTCCGCGATTCGCGTGGTCACGCGCATGCGCTGGTTGCGCCCAAACGAATACAGCACCCACACGATGTCGAATTGCTTTTCGCGCGCCGGATAATGCACCGCGGTGAGGTCGACGCAGTAATCGAACTGCTCTTCCTTGCGCAGAATCTGCAGAATCTCCGGAATCAGCGAGCGATCGACCACAATATAGTTCTGCCCAACGTAAGTCAGCGCCTCGATGCCGGAACCATACATGCCCTTCAACTTCTCGATCATCGGGGAATTCCACGGAACCGGCGTCGGAGCCGCGGGCTTCGCAGCCGCAGCTGGCTTGGCCGCAGGTGGCGCGGCGGCCGCAGGTTTCGCAGGAGTGGTTGAAGCTGGCACCGCGGGAGGCGAGGCAGGTTTTTCAGCCGGATTTTTTACGTCGGCCTGAACCGAACCGGACACCGCCGCCTTCATTCCGCCGGGAACAGCCGGTTTATCCGCCGACGGTTTCGGTTCACCTTCCGGCGGCGGAGAAGCGGGCGACTTAGGTTCATCCGGCATCAGAAACGCGCAAATTCTCCGGCGTGGAGGCTAACAGGTGAAGACAGAGAACGTTAACTTTTATCAGCTTGGGCCGACCGTGTCAACGACGTTGGCGAGGAAAAATTCCACACGCTCCGCGTTCGACGCCGATTTCCCAAGCGTGCTAGTGAGAATATCTAATCAGAGAATCTTCAGAATTGGTCTGACCGTTTGGGTTATGATTTTGGCTCGGAAGGATCGATCATGGACGGAGACACCAAGGTCTGCCCAGTCTGCGGCGAAACCATCAAGGCCGCCGCCATCAAGTGCCGCTTCTGCAATACCGATCTGGCCGCGTTTGAAGCGACCAAAGATCTCGCCACCGAGAAAGATTTGTTTTCCGGCTATCCCGCTGTGATTTACGATGCCGCTCAGCTCTGGCCGTTTCTGATCGTGACCGTCATCGCCGCCGCAACCGGTTACGCCCTGGCGCAGAATGGCATGGAGCCAACCCGGGCTGCGCTCTACTCGTTGCTGGGTTTTCTGCTCTGCTGCGGAGTCTTCTGCCTGTATTTTTATTGGAAGAGCCGCCGCACCCACTACGAAATCACCACGCAGCGGATCAAGCTGGAACGGGGAGTGCTTTCGAAGGTTCAGGAAAATTTGGAATTATTTCGCATCGACCACTTCGAGCTGCGCAAACCTCTTGGCATGCGCCTGCTGGGCCACGCTCGGCTGCACCTGTTCTCCTCCGATGCAGAGTTTGACAATTTCACGATCTACGGTGTTCCGAATTTAGAAGCGATCGCGGAAACTCTGCGCGAGTGTCAGCTTCGAGAACGCACGCGGCGGGGCTTGACCACGTTCGTCCGAGCCTAGAAGTTGGCTAATGTACTCCGCGTTTTTTCGATTTCTTGAAAGGGTGCGGCTTCAGCCGCTGATGTAAATCACGGCGTCCCAGAAGAGTTCGCAGTAGCCTGCATAGGGGGACGACGCCGCACTCGCTACACCCACTCCAGCGCGCCTTTTTGCCAGATCCAGATATAGCCGACGACCAGGATGACGAGGAAAATCAGCATCTCGACAAATCCAAACATCCCAAGCGCTTTGAACTTCACCGCCCAGGGAAACAGAAAAATCGTTTCCACATCGAACACCACAAACAGAATCGCCACAATGTAGTAGCGGACGGTGTACCGTCCGCGAGCATCGTCGATGGGGTCGATGCCGCACTCGTACGGCATCAGCTTGGTCTTATTCGGATTGCTCGGGCGGACCAGCTTTGCCAACAGCAGCGTCACCGGCAGCAGCACTCCGACGACTGCTATGAAGAGGAAAATGGGAACGTAATTTTGCGGCATAAGTTGTGGGTTGCGCGTTTCGATTCGGTTCGAGAACCGACCCAGCAGCTAATACTAACGCCGCGACCGGGCCAGTTCAAGAAGAGATGCGGGGAGCCGTGCTTTAACTAAAGCACCAACACCTGACGGGCGAACCCGCTTTGTTCCGGCAGTCATCTTATGGGCATGCAGAAACAGAGACCGTTGCCGTCTGGATCAGTTACCGCAAACTCACGTAGTCCCCACGTCTGATCCACTGGCGCAGTGTGAATGGGAGACTCGGGACGCAGGGTCGTGTTCAGACCCCGCGCGCGAAAGGTGGCGTAGCGCTCATCCACGTCTTCCACAAAAATACGGTTGATGGAGCCGAAAACGCCGTCTCCGGAATGACGGGAAAGCTGTAGTTCACCTCCGTCGCGAATCAGATCGATGACTCCATTGGCCATCTCGCGGTCTTCATATCCCGGCCATTTCCGCTCGAAGTCGAGAACTTTGGTGTAGAAATCTAATGATCGTTGCAAATCGCTAGACTTGATCACAGGCACAATCTTCATGACATTCTCCCGGATGCAGGCCAATTAGGATATGCTCCAGATGAACCAGCGTACGAATTTTTCGCGTCCCGGCCGCGCTCACACGACGGCGTATGAGCGCTTCGCACTGATGCCCCAACGATTGGGCGACTGGGCGCGAGAGCCTAGAGATCTCAACCAAGGCAAATTTCGGCCACTACCGATTCTGTTCCGCAACCCACTTGTCCGGAAGAATAAAGACCCTGCGCGCAAAATCTGACTGGAGCGTGGCCTCGCAGTAATAGCGGCTCAAAACACCGTCCTTCCAAATAAGTAAGTCCGGATTCAGCGCCGCGAACTCCTCCCAACCCGCGCCTTGGCAACGGGCCATGCGCTCATGAATCAGAAAAAAGTAAGCGCAGGTGATGGTTTCGTTGTAAAGCTGGGTCTTTCCGCGCGCATCGGCCAATCGCTTGAGAGCATCCGAAAATCTGCGTAACGCTTCGAGAACGGGGTATCGCCCAAGGTATTCAAATGCCAGTTGCACATGATCGGCATGGTGGAACGAATTTGCAGGAACCTGGTTCCGCTCGAAACGATCGATGATAAACTCGCCCGTAGTTTCCATAATCGAAGCCGATAATTGTAGGCGGGTTAATTCCAGCGGCCTCCGCGCTGAACGGTTTGCGATCCTAAGAGCCAGACGACCTCGATAGATTCGGATCTACCTTGTGCTCCTCTGTGTCCTCTGTGGTGAAAGTTTCAGTTTGCACTCGCGGCAACCGCCCAGGCCGCCGCCGTATAAATTGCCAGATTACCCACGTTGTACATTCCGTGAAGAAGATGTAAGGCGATGGCGAGGATAAACACCGCGAGCAGAACCCACGCCCCGCGAATCGACGTTCGTGGAATCAACAACAGAATGCAGCCCAGGATTTCACCCCACCCGAGCACTTGTCGCACGAGATCGGGCATATGGGTCCGCGCAAAATCGTGAGCGGCGGCGGGCATCACAAACAGGACTGCTTCAATCAGAATTACGACTCCCAGAGTCCATCGCAAGACGGCGATTGCAGCTTTCATACGTCGCTCGCCCATAATGTAAGCCTCACTGTTTATCGCCCGCGCGTTTGCGAACCGGGCGCGCTTTGATCTCTTTCAGTCGATGGCTGGCGCTCGAATCGAGATCGAAATCGTAGAAGCGTTTCAGTTCCTGAATGCGTTCGAGCGAGGCGGGGCTGAACGGAGTCTTGCCATCGAAGGCATGCAGCACGATGCCCTCCAGCAAATCGCCGAGCGTCATATCGTGATACTCGGCAAAGGCTTTGAGAACTTTGAGCAGGCGCTTTTCCATGCGCACGCCAGTCTGCACACGCTCGACCAGCAGCTTTTTCTCATCGATCATGTGTACCACTGTACTACGGTACATAGTTACCGTCAACTCGCGCATCGATTTGTTTATAATCGCTCTTTCAATCAATCGATCCCGCGCCTGCGATACTTTGCGAGACAAGGCGCAATTCCCGGTTAAAGGACTCCCTTGGCATTCGACGAAAGCATTTATGAGTTGCGGCGCCAGAAGCTGAAACAGATCGAGGCCCTGGGCCAAACCGCCTACCGCAGCAGATACGAACTCACGCACGAGATTCCGCAGATTTTAGCGGAGTACTCCGACAAGACCGCCGAGCAACTGGAAAATCCGCGCGTGAATGTCCGCGTCGCGGGACGCATCATGGCCATTCGCCTGATGGGCAAGGCTGGCTTCTGCCACTTGCAACAAGCCGGAAAGCGGCTCCAGATCTACGTGAAGAAAGACGCGGTCGGTGACCAGGGCTTCGAGCTCTATAAACTGCTCGATGTCGGCGACCACATCGGGGTCAGCGGATATTTATTCCGCACGCGCACCGGTGAACTCACGATCCATGTGGAAGAGATTACATTTCTCAGCAAAGATCTGTTGCCGTTGCCGGTCGGCAAAGCCGTCGAGGCAGACCCCGCATCTGCGAGCGGCGCACAGCGATTTAATGAACTAACCGATGTGGAAATGCGCTACCGGCAGCGCTACGTCGATCTGATTGCGAATCCGGAAGTGCGCGAAGTTTTTATCAAACGCAGCAAGCTGGTGCAGTCGATGCGGCGAACACTGGAAGCCCACGGATTTATCGAGGTCGAAACGCCAATGATGCAACCCATTGCCGGCGGCGCGGTGGCGCGTCCTTTTGTGACCCATCACAATACGCTCGACATGGATTTGTACTTGCGCATCGCACCCGAACTTTATTTGAAGCGGCTGGTAGTCGGCGGATTCGATCGCGTGTACGAGATCAATCGCAACTTCCGCAATGAAGGCCTGGGCTGGCGATGGAATCCCGAGTTCACCATGCTCGAGGCCTATGAGGCTTACACCGACTATCGCGGCATCATGGATGTGACGCAAGAGTTGATCACGCAGGCCGCGAAAGATGTTACGGGCGGAACGAAATCGAAGTGGGGCGACCAGGAAATCGACTGGTCGAATTGGACGCGCATGACCATGCGCGAGGCCATCATTCATTACTGGCCGGAGGCGGCTGCGAAACCGGCGATGAGCGACTTTGCTTCACACGATGGAGTGAAGGCGTTGGTCGAGCGTTTCAATCAAGTGCATGCGCACATGCCGTACGATCCGAAAGAGCCGTTGGGCAAGACGATTGCCGCTTTGTTCGAAGCGGTTGCGGAGGAACATCTGACGCAGCCGACGATCATCTACGAGTTCCCCACCGCGGTGTCGCCGCTCTCGAAACAGAAACCCGATGAACCGGAGTGGACGGAGCGTTTCGAAATTTTCGCAGGTCAGATGGAAATTTCCAACGGCTTCAGCGAACTGAACGATCCCGAAGATCAGCGGCGGCGCTTCGAGACGCAATTGAAAGAACGCGAGCGCGGCGACGAAGAGGCGCACCAGATGGACGAAGATTACATCCGCGCGCTTTCCTATGGCATGCCGCCGGCTGGTGGCGTGGGCGTGGGCGTGGACCGGCTGTGCATGTTGTTGACGGATTCGCACACCATCCGCGATGTAATCCTGTTTCCTCTTCTGCGTCCGGAAAAAAACTCAACCGCTGAGGACGTTGCGGAACAGCCTTGAGTCCTGGCCAACGGGTTCCGGTGGGAGGATTCGTCAAAATGTTCCGACTGGAACATTGCCAATACATATCCGTATGTCTTAAGTGTACGTACATTGCACCTAATCGACTGCAATGGATCAGGTTGCAAGGAAAACTACTGAAGCCTTCATTCCGCTGTTGCAGCAGGATATTTGCATTTCCACCGGAACATTTACCTTACGTATTCGTACGCGACAAACGTACGTACGTTGCCGTCAACTTTATGAAACTGAGCCGGATAGGGGCTGGGATCGAACAGGATCGAGCAACTGGCCTGTGGGGGTATGGAATAAACGCCGTAAACCTTTTTCCCACTTTTGCTCACTAATCTGCCTGAACTAATCGCTGAACCCTGGGATGCACTAGAAATAGGGCAGCGAGGTTCCTATACTTTCTGTATAGCATTCGGGCTCAGTAGTGGCGGCGCTATCGTAATGTCCGCAGGGACATTGGGTCGATAGCGCTTTGCTTTTTGTGTGGAAATGCCGGCATTCAGTCCAACAGACTGACCCGCTTCGCGCTTACGCGCCAAGGGCTGACGCCGGCTAGACGCCAGCGCTACTTAGTGCCTTTTCCGCTTTTTTCCGTCGTGCGGGGCGGGTCGTATGGCGGTTTCTCGGGACTGAAATTCGAGCTCAGGTAATCGATTAATGGGTCGCGGTCGGCGGGATCGACCACGGCTCCCCATTTTGTCATTTTGTCGACTTCCTTCGTCCACGCGGCTTTGCTCAGACGCTGCTGCAAAATGATGCGGGCCTCGTGGCACTCCATGCAGGCGGTGGTGGCTTTGGCTTGCATGGGACCGGCGGGAAGGTCGGCGGTGACGGCGGCGTTTTGAGCCGAAGCGCTGAATGACAGCGGGATGAAAGTCAGACAGGCCACAAGTGCGATCCACACAGGTACCCCAGCGGCTAAAGCCGGCCGTGAAAGGGCAGCCGTGATCGCAGCGCTGAAGCGCTGCGCCACCCAAAATCGCTTGAACCAAAATCGCTCGAGCAACGAGTTTTCGTCGGACCGCACCTTTTCGTTATGCGACATGGATTTTCACCTGGTCGATGGCATTGTTGAGATAGCCGCTGGGATTCCACAGCGGGGTTTCAGGCTGGGTGCGGCCCTGTGTATCGGTGGCGCGGGAGAGAATTGTAAATTCACCACTCTTACCCGGTTTCCACTCGTAGGTCCAGAGGCGCCAGGCGTAGTGAGCTTGCTCGTGGCCCAACTTGGCGGCATTCCACGTAGAACCGCCATCGGTTGATATCTCGACCTTCGCAATATCGGCTTCGCCGGCCCAGGCTGCGCCGTTCACTGCCACTTTGGCGGCTTTCACGGTAGCGCCATCGATCGGTCCCGCAATAACGGATTTTACCGTCAGCGCGGTGAGCGGGTGAGTATCTTCGGGCTTGACGGTGTCGCCCGGCTTTATCGGCTGGTTGGGAAAGCGGTAACCCGGGTTCATAAAATTTCCGACAAATTCGGACTCGAGCACTCTAATTTCGGTAAGCCATTTGCAGGAAGCAGCGCCGACCCAGCCGGGGACTAGGGCGCGAGCGGGAAAGCCGTGATGCTTGGGGAGGGGCGATCCGTTCATGTGTGTGGCGATGATGGTATCGGCGTCCAGAGCTTTCTTCGAGGGGAATGCTGCGAATGAACGGTGGAACTTTGCCGGGGACTTCGTCGAGGCCGCGAAACATGACGTGCTTGCCGGTGGGCTTGACTGAGGCGAGTTGGAGGACGTCGCGCATACGGGGACCGGAAAAACGCGCGGTACTGACTGCGCCTTTACCCCACTGGATGCCGGGGACCTGCGGGCGCTGGAAAGCGCGACCATTGCCGGCGCATTCGAGCGTGTTCACCACGGAGTGCAACTCGAGTTTGGATAAGTCGGCCAAGCTTAGGGTAGTCGGTTTTTCCACTTCCCCGCCGATCGAAAGGCGCCACTGTGGCGCGTCGAGTTCGACGGGCTCGTACATGTGATTGCGCACGAAAAAATGCGGGACCGGAGTGAGCCAGGTATTGAAATATTGCACCGGCGCTTCCAGATCGATGAAGCGGTAGGAGCGGAGAATCATGCCGTCTTCACCGGCGAACGGGACGGATTGCGACTGCGCCCACGACAACATGGGAACTGTGCCGGCGAGCAGGGTTGCGCTGGAAATCTGTTTGAGAAAGTCGCGTCGGGAGTTCATAGGGTCAAAAGATTAGGAGTAATTCTATCGTATAAGTCGGGTTAAGGGAGCAGATTTTGTTGCGGAATGCGTACAGGAAATTCAAAGCGTGCGTCACATCAGTTAGAAGGACCTAGTCCGCATCACCGATCGTCGTCCTGGGCGGGGGATTTGAGCGCTAAGGGCTCATCACGTCATGTGTAACCGTCGGCGTGATGCCAACAAAAGCCGCCCGGATTTCGGGTGACTTGGGGTTGGTTGCAATTTGTCTTACTTCCGGAGGTAGGCGTGGCTACTCCGCTCCTACGGCTGATAGATCTGCACGTTGTTAATGGCGGCGCCCCCTGAGACGCCAGCCCCGCCGAAGCAGTACAGCTTTCCTTCATACACCGCATAACCGGGGCCAAAGGCACTCTGCGGGATGTCCGCCAGACTAGTCCAGGTATTACTGAGGGGATTGAATGATTCGGTCAAGGTCACAACCGGCCCCTCGTTGTAGCCACCGGCTACGTACAGTTGTCCACCGATGGGGCCGCCGCACTCCCAATCCCGGGGCGTGCGGTCGGGCGCGAGGCTCGTCCACGCATTGGTGAAAGGGTTGTAGCTTTCGTTGTCACCGGTGTCTCCATCGTTGGTAAAGCCGTCCGCGACCACAATCCGGCCTCCGATCAAACCTGCTATGGGGGTGGACTTCCCAGCCAGCAGAGGCGCCTCTTCCGCCCAGGTGTCGGTCGCAGGATTATAGCTTTCGACGTTGTCGATGTGGACGGCATCGAGGTAGCCGCCGATAACGTAGATGATGTTGTTCTTGCCCACTACCGCCACCGCCTGCCCCCTCGCCGTAGGCATCGGCGATTTTGAGGACCACGTCTTGGTCTGCGGGTCGTATGCCCAAACCGCACTGAGGTACGTGGACCACCCGTCCAAGCCGCCGAAGACGTACAAAACATTGTTCACTACTGCGGCAGTCGAGTCATGGAGCGGCATGGGCAGGGACACGCCTCTGCCCCATGTATTCGACGCCGGGTTGTAAATTTGGGTGCCGACGCTGCCCGCGCCGCTCCAGTCTATAAACCCGCCGACCACATACATTCGGCCTCCCAGCACAGCCACCGTGGGAGATATAACGGGGCTCGGCATCGGCGCGCCGCTACTCCATGTGTCGTGGGAAACTGGCGGATCCTGTGCGACCGCCGACGAAGACACACTCATCGACAGAAACGTTGCGATACATGCCAGACCCATCTGCCTGCTAGCTCGGTTCAAAAGAGCCCGTGTGTATGTCATGCTGCCCTCCTTAAGACAAGCTGATGTTGGACTGCGTGATCTGCGAAAAGTTAGAAGGGTCTCGTCTGAGGGGGTGTGCCATCCCGTAACAGGGAGTGCTCTTCGGGGAGGCGAGTGCCACGCCGTGATCCTCGTTGAAGGAGGGCACGATTGTCAGTGACTCGCGTCACAATTTCCGTATCGATGCCAATGAACCTGCACTTAGGCAAGTATGGGTTGGACTAACATCGTGATTGCGCTCATTGACCCTTGGGTATTTCCGAATTTTCCTCAGAAGACGAATCGCCCGCCCATCGTTGGGGCGAAGTTGCTGTTGTGCAAATAGGGAACGCCGGGGCCGTGCGGAATGGCAATGGCCAGGCCGCCGTTGACCCAAGAGTAGGCAAGTCCGATAAAACCGTCGAAACGCTTGGTGAAGTGATGGTCGGCAAAGAGCGAGCCCTCATTGAGGGTGCCGGCGCAGGAACTGCGGAAACCGGCCGAGGCTGAGCAGGTCTGGGGAACACGGAAGTCATTCTGCCGCTGTTGGTACCAGGAGAAAGTGACGTCGGTTTTGCTGTCGACGGCGTACTTGCCGCCCGCCCACCAGATATTCACCAACTTTTCAGAATCAAGGTTGTTGTCTTCGACTCCGCTCATGAAATATCCGCCCTGGTCTGAGGCGCCCACGCCGAGCGGGTCGTGCGGGTTGTTCTGCCAGATGTATTCGTAGCCGGCAAAAAACTTGACCGGGTTTCCGTTATATTTGGCGGCAAACATGACTGCGTTGTTGTCGGTCACGATGCCGTAGACGGTGTTGTTCGGATCGATTAGATTGGGTCCCAGGCCGGGCCCGCCGTTGATGGGGGTTGTATCGATGCTGTCAGTGGTGGACTGATATTGCCCCGCCGAACTCAGGCTCTGCGGCCCCAGCAATGGGTTCAACACACTGATGGCCTGGTTGTAATGCTGGTAGACGAGGTCGGCGGCGAACTTGCCGGCGGCTCCGCCGAGGTCGAATCCAAAGGCGTTGTTGTGGGCCGATTCCGGCGTACAGGTGGCCGCGGTCCAAGTGTTCCCCGCGGCC
>CAWFUK010000001.1:0-14738 GCA_963818935.1 uncultured Acidobacteriaceae bacterium | reverse complement strand
TTCTGCACGCACCCGTTATTTCACCTCGCTTCCGGAACTGAACGCGTCCCTACAAAAAGGAACATTTGATCAGATGATCACGATCAGAACCGGTGCCGGAATACTACCGTTTCGATCTCGGTCGGCGTCTGTGATCGTGGACGATCCTGGCCGGCAGCTTGCGAACGGCGTGGGCTCACTGGAGCACACCGAGTTTAGGCTGAACGCCGCAGCTGCGGTGAGTGGGACGAATCTCGTGATTCGGCGCCGAGTGTGTCGTGACGGGTGTAAGTGCCGAGATACCTATGCACGTTTTCAGAACTTCGATGAATTCTTCCGTTAGTGCGGCCTTATGTTCCTGAAAAAACCACGAGCATCAACAGACCCATGTCTCCGCTCGCTTTTGCAGAAGGCGACGCGACGTGGTGCAACTTGCGTTGTTGAATCCGCCGCGCGGCATATTACCGCCTTGGGTGATCGAGCGTGGCTTCGTTCCCGCACCGTTGTTATCACATTTGAGGAGTGTTGGCCGCTTGCGGGAAGCTTGCATTTGGTCAGAGGTGAAAAATCCAAAATCGACTGGCTCTGTCGAGTTGCCCAGGCCGCTAAGCAGAAGGACGCGGCCGGGCTTGGGGCACTTGCGTTTGCACTACATGAGGGCGACGAAGCCGCACTGGATATCGTCCTGTCTAAGCATAGCGTACGAATCGTATCTGAAGGGCTGAGGCGTCCTGCAGCCTTTTTTGATTGGGCGCTCGCACAGTGCTCGTCTGCTGCTAGCCAACGGGTAGTGTCCGTGGCCCGGGAGTATCTGAGTGCTGCGACATGGGGCTGGGACAAGGCGACGATTCTTGCGGGGGCGTTTTTGGCGGCGACCGGTGGTGTTCCAAATCTCCCTTCTTCAGCCGCCGCCTTGTCCGCTTTTCCTTATTGGGTGGCGCTGGACAAGCATACTCCCGAAGGTAAGACAGCCCTTAAACGAATCGGCGCTCGTTACGGCCATCCTTATCGGCACTTGATCTGGGCTGGGTTCTACTGCGAAAGCACGGTCGTCAATGCTCTTGAGCCCTCACCTTGGTTTGAAGCGGAACGAACGTGGCGACTGCGGAAAGCGGGCCTCGATTTTCAGAGTGCTGTTACGCTCTGGGAGCGCGTCCGGCCGCTACTCGAAGCAGAGTTGATTGCGAGCGCGGACGCTCTTCGCGCACGAGTGGAACTGCCGGAAAGCGGGCAGGGTACCTTCTTGAGCAACTGATATGTGGCTGCCCTGACTGGTGGGGTCAGCCCTCCGCCTCAGCCCTTGCCTCCGCTCGGACGCGTCACGCGCCAGCAGGTCGGTTGCAGAGCGAGTGCGGGCGGTCTATTCCTGAACGGGCGTTCAAGTTTTCGTGTCTGCGGCTGGGAGTTGAAGCGGAACGCGCTCGCCGATGAGTGTAGTTTTCCAATCCCGCAGATAGCGGCCTTGCGCCGCAACTTTCACGAGTCGACGCGAGATGGCACACGGCCGGTTGACGGGCCGATTGGCATCTTCTCTGTATGAGAAAGTCGCAGGTGCGCCGCCGCATCGCAACCGTCGCGATCGACTTCCAACTACCGCGCGGGACATCCCCTCCCGCCTTCCGTGTTTTCCATTCCTGGCGCTCGAGTGTCTGGCAGAATCACCCGCCGTGTTATGTTGATTTCGATGACTCTCCTTTCGCTAGATGAGATCAAGGCGGAGCTGGCCGCCAGACTTACGCCAGATGGGAAAATCCTGATGGCGGGGCTCACCAGCAAGCAACTTGCTACCTGGGGAGTGCCTTGGCCTCCGCCGAAGGGCTGGCTGAAGCGGTTGAAGTCCGAGCTTGGACTTCGACCTCAGAGGTCGGTCCCTGAGGTTGCCACGGAGATTTCCACCGAACCGCCACCTTCCACCAAGTTGATCGGTGCCAAAACCATCGTCATTCACACGGACGGCGCCTGCTTTAATAATCCCGGTCCCGGAGGTTGGGCAGCAGTATTAACCTACGGTGACAAGCGGCGGGAGCTCGTCGGGTCTGAGCCGGCGACGACAAACAATCGCATGGAGTTGATGGCCGCAATCGCCGCTCTGGAAGGGCTGAAACAACCATGCCACGTACTCCTGTATACGGACTCCCAATATGTCATCAACGGCATCACCAAGTGGATCAACTCCTGGAAGCGACATGACTGGAAGCGCAAGGGATGGAAGGCCAAGGGAGAGGACAACTCGTGTGTCGTGATCAATTCTGACCTTTGGCAGCGCTTGGACGCTGCCCGCCAGCCTCATGAGGTGGAATGGACCTGGGTCAAAGGGCACGCCGGTACAGTAGAAAATGAACGGTGCGACTTCCTTGCCGAAGCCGCCGCCAAGAGAGCAATGCAAGAAATCTGAGGTAAACCAGCAGTTGATAGCAAATGCAGTGACCGATCCTGTCACACGCTGTTGCCGAAACGGGTGTCGATGAAACGCATTCCGTCGGACCAGCGACACGCGATGACTCTGTCTTATAGGCATCGTGATAGCCTCCGCAAGCTGCCGCCGGACGCCAGCGGCTCGGCTATCCAACCACAACCACCGCTTGACTTGCTTTGTAGCACCACCGGGCTAGAGCGTCAGCTCCTTCCATCCAGCCGCGCGTCCAGCTATCTCAGTTTCAAGCTCATACTGACCGGTTGCAAACCTTGCCAGTAACGAGGGATCGAGACGCACAGTCGCGTACTTGTTGTGATACACGCATAGTCCGAGTTCGCTTGGCCGCGGCGCAGATAAGACCCCAAGCGCGCTAATCGACGTATTGTCGTGTTTTGTCATTTTTCGCTTCGGCCCGAAGCGCAGAATTTCCCAACAGAACGCACATTTCCGTCTTCAATAAAAGCCGCGAGGGAATCCGCGTGCCCCCAGGATTGCATCATTACTGCTTGAGCGAGAATGACACGAGGAGGCGGCCATCATGGTTCACACAGTAGTGGATGGAACGTATCGCCAAACCAATTTGACCAACGAATCTTCCGAGTATCTGGCCAAGCGCGAGGAGCTTCGCCTTGCCGAAATCGAGCTCATGCGTCAGCGCGAACGCGTCGCTGAGCTGCGCCGCAATCTTCCTGAAGGTGCTGCTATTCAGGACTATCAATTTGAAGAGGGTCCGCGTGACCTCAACGCTGGTGATGCGCCTGTGCGCACCGTCCGCCTCAGCGAACTCTTCACCAAGCCCAATCGCTCGCTCGTCATCTATCACTTCATGTTCGGAAAAAAGCAGACTAAGGCTTGCCCCATGTGCACCGCCTGGATCGACGGTGCCAATGGTGTCGCCCATCATCTCGCTCAGAATCTTGACTTCGCGGTGGTCGCCGCCGCCGATCTCCCGACTCTGCGTGCCCACGCTCGCGACCGGGGCTGGGACAAGCTGCGCCTCCTCAGCGCCGGCAACAACACTTTCAAATACGACTTAGGCAGCGAAGACCGCGAAGGCGGTCAGGACTCAACCGTTTCCGTTTTCACGCGCGACGCCAACGGTACCGTGCGTCACTTTTACACCGCGCATCCCAGGATGGCGCCCGACATTCAGGAGCGTGGCATCGATCTGCTCACTCCTATCTGGCACTTCATGGACCTCACCCCGCAAGGCCGGGGCAGTTGGTACGCCAGCCTTGCCTACGGTACCAAAGCCGCGTAGCTCACCTCGAGCCAGGCTTAAAACAGGAACGAGCACATTTCTTCTCAGGCGGCGGCGTGAGTTCAAATTCACGGTACCTGTGCAGTCTGCTGGCGTGGGTCACTGATACGGACCGACGCAAAGACCGCGGCCTTCGCCCTGATCGAGCACAAGGAGCACACGAACATGAAGCCAAAGAACACGATCTGCCTCTGGTTCGACAAAGACGCGCATGAGGCGGCGCGCTTCTACGCCGTCACCTTTCCGGATAGTAAAGTAACCGCTGTTCACGAGGCTCCCGGTGACTATCCGGGCGGCAAGAAGGGCGATGTGCTGACGGTGGAGTTCACCGTCCTGGGCATTCCCTGTCTCGGTCTCAACGGCGGCCCGGCGTTCAGGCACACCGAGGCCTTTTCCTTCCAGATCGCGACGGAGAATCAGGAAGAGACGGACCGTTACTGGAACGCGATCGTCGGCAATGGCGGCACGGAAAGCCAGTGCGGTTGGTGCAAGGACCGCTGGGGCCTCTCCTGGCAGATCACCCCGCGCGCGCTAACCGATGCGCTTGCGGCTGGTGGCGGTGAGGCAAAGCGTGCCTTCGAGGCGATGATGACGATGAAGAAGATCGACATCGCCGCCATCGAGGCAGCGCGGCGAGGCTGACGTGAACACGCCGAAACGTCCTTATTCGTCTGGATCACGAGCAATCCGGAAGTGAGCGGCCGCGGGACGCCAGTGAATCCGCTGCGGTCGGTAGGCGGCTGCGCAACTTCGGTAATCGGCCGTCTTTTTCGCCGCACGGTTTCAAATTGGCACTAAGACTGGCGCTCGCGAACCAGGTCGGCTCTTATAGCACGGGACTAACCGCGACCGACGCGTACCCGCCGCGAGCTGATGGAGGACGCCAAGGGCTCCGCTAGAAGCGGAAGGCGATCCGCACCGGGTCAGCGGCCCACTGGAGCGAGCCAACTATTTTCAGTCCTGATCTGCAGCCGAAACTATCGTGATCGACTCGCTCCGCATTCTCCTGTTGTGCGCCCGAACGACTTCTGCGAGTTCGCCGGACTTGGCCATGCGATTCAATGCTTCGATGTCGGTGGCACCCGTCAGGCGAAGGAGCGTATCAGCTTGCGCTAGCCTATATTTTTCAGCATCGGACTTAGCCGGATACTGCCGCTCCACGTTTTCGTAGGCCGTGCGGTCGGGGATGACAGTTTCGTTGGTTTTCATTTCACACCTCCAGCAAAACACGTGATCTATTGGTGGTTTCTGAGCTCGGGCTGATGCACACCCACTGAGCAAAGCTCTCCCCAGACGTACGCTTGTGCAGCCAATCCCGTAAATTTGCGACAATCGCAATTCAACTCGCCTCAAGGAACATGTCCCGATTCACGTGGGAGCGCCGGAAGTGCACGTCAGGCCTGTTCGTCGCGGCGCTCCCGGAATTAGCTCGTCACGACGCCTTCGGCATGTGTACCACCTCTTTCCAGTTCGCGCCGATGAACTCGCGGAGTTTGGTTGCGCCGGGTTGATTCAGCCATTTGATCGCTTTCTTATAGTTCACAGTGAACGGGCGGTCGGCTAAGTTGAAAACGACAACGTTATCGCCGTCGCGTTCATATCGAACCTCAATTTCCGCCTGACGCTCTATTGCCTTCTTGAGTTCGGCTTGCAAATACTCAATCCTCTGCCGTATCTGCTCTGACTCATCAACCGTCAGCTTGGGCGGTCTCGGGCCGCGCCGCTTCGCTAGTAGTTGCTCGTGCACGAGGAAGCGTTTCAAGGCAGTCCTCGCGACGCCAAAACGTCTTGCCAAATCCTTTAGGTCTGACAAGTAAATGGGCTGAGCTTGCGCTTCCCCACGAATCTTTACCTTTACATCTTCTGAAAGCTCGTTTTGCCGTTTGCCGGGGCGTTGCAAATCGCGTTCGAGCGCGATCTGACGGACATCGCTCTCGCTGATAGAGGCGAGGTCTGCGATTTCCTTGTATGGGGTTTTTGGATTGTCACGTAATAACGCGACTACAGCTTCGGTGTCTTGAGATAACACCATGATCTCCTCCGGCGCAGCAGCGCATAAAAATACCGGGCCGCTAAACAGCGACACAGATATACTCACCGTTGCGTTGAATGCGCGCGGAATGTGCCGATGAGGGGTGGGTTATGCGCCCTTGAGTCCACCCAATCCGCCGAGGAAGATCTTGAGAGGCACGGAAGCAAACCCGCGTAGGCGGGCCGCCAATCTTCAACAGCTATTTTACCCTACAAAGGGTGCGCAAGGGAGATCTAGTTGTGTGCTCGCCCAGGGAGCGACTCGCGGATTAGGAAGCAGAAGCCCCCGCCAAACTTTTACGGCGTTTTACGGTTTTTCGGTTTACCCCAGGTGGCCGGAGGGCTAATCAGGTGTCAACAGGGCAAACGTCATCGGAAACCGAGCGATTTTCGGGCGTTTTCCAGCCCTGTTTCGCGTTCGGGGTACTTTCCCTTCTCCGAGACCTACGGTCTCGGTCCTAACGGTACCTTCGGCATGCTGACGTCCTCCGCTGCCGACCGACCCATACCCTCCATGCGCTGACGCGCGACGCCGGGGGCTCGGCCCTGGTCCATTGCAGGATATGCCGCAATGACATCCACCAGCATCAGCCGGTTGTACCGCGCATGTTGTTGCACCATGCACCCGTGTGTCTCGGCATCAATCGTTGGATTGCGCGGCAGTGCGTGAACGACATGCGCGCTTGCTTTCGGCTTGATGAAACTCCTTAGCCTGCCGCAGTATATGTGTGGCCTTTGCACTTATCGGGCAGCCAACATCATTAGTCAATCCGTGAAGTGGACCGACGAATTGCAGTGCTTCCTCCCAAGAAGCTTCGGAACGCGCCGCATCTATGAAATCAGTGACAACTGTCCTACAACTGTAGGGGGTCAAGAAATCGAGCGGAACTGTTGGTGCACCCGCCTCCCTGAGGCGCTCCATTTCCGTTCGCCATTTTCGACTGTGACCGCTATTCGTTGCGGCATGCGCCATTTCATGTATTAGCGTAGCCCTGACCTCCTGGTCGCTGTGGTGCCGGCTTAGACGAACATACACACGCTTCGACTTCCGATCACAGAACCCATAAAGACCTGGGTGATTCTCCGACGTTTCTGCCCTCCAGCGGTTGAGCTCCGCGTTCCAGAACTTTCGGTTGTAGTACGCAAACAAGCGGTTCAGACGCTCGGGACTCCAGAGATTCACGGGGACTCCTTCCTACGACGGCGAACAAGCCAATACAAATATGCCGCCACTTCGGGATGCAACGAAAGGAAAATCTCTGGTTTTTAAGTGGGGAACAAAGTGTTGTTGAACCGCCCATCTTTGGGTGCGGCTTTTTGTGGGTGTACGGCCGCCTCAATTGCTTCGCTCGGCAACTGCGCGCGTTAAGCAATTGCAGCCGTTGAATCGACCCGTAATCTCCTCAGGCTAACGCGGGACGCCAGCGTGTCTCCCGTGGTCCATGCTGGTCGTACTGCGCGGTTCATTAGGAGCAGCCAGTCACGTGCGTCGCCAACGCTGGTCAGGACTGGAAACGACTGGAACCGCGCATAAATCTAAGCGGCTGACCTGCTTTAGTTTGGTTCGGATTTGTTCGGTTTTTGGGGACTTTCGTCGGTAGGAACAGTGTTGCTGGCGGAGAGGGGGGGATTCGAACCCCGGTAGGATTTTCTCCTACAGCGGTTCTCAAGTTCGCTTAGGGACATCGTGGCGCAAGCGGGTATGTAATGATCAGCGGCCAGCCACGCCGGGCCGAATGTTGGTTTCGATTTTCATGTCATACTTTGGCCTCCCGACCCAGAAAATCAGGACGACAGGTCCAGCGAGATTTGCCTTGCCAGCGCCTCCTGTTTCTCGTCGTCGGGGTTGACAATTTCCAGCGCGGCTCCGACCAGCTCGCGCACGTTTTTATTCATCACCAGGACCGTGGTATTGCCCATCGTGGTAATGCAGTATTGCGGTTTTGCCAAGGGGTACTCCTGTTTTCTGCGAGAGTCCAGCACAGGGGTTGCCAAGCCCCTACGCTGCCTCCATTGGGACCGTTTCTCCGAATGGTGCTCTGCCGGGATCCGTCGAGGCCCATATTACCGGGTACGACGGTTCACTTCTGGGGAAGGTGCCGGCGAGATCGGTGAGAAAGATCATAGTTTGAGGTTGAAGACCGTGCTCTTCTATAAAGGAAAAGACCGGACAGAAGTCGGTACCCCCGCCGCCTACAGGCCGCAGATCGATGGGCTGTCCCTGTTCAACGACCTCAGCCTTTTGCACGATCGCATCGAAGTAAAGGACGTGGACCCGGTTTGGATGTTCAGCGAGAATTGCGTTCATCTCATGCTGGAACGCGCCTAATTGCCGCGAACTGATCGAGCCTGAGCAATCCACCGCGATTGCAATCTCGCCAATCCCTTCTCGAATCATGCCGGGAAGGTACAGACCACTCCAAATGTGCCGCCGGTTGGGGCGACTCCAGGCGTAGTCGGACGGAATTGTGGCCGCAAAAGCCCGGCGCAAGAGCTCGCGCCAAGCCACAACAGCTTTTCCGGAGTCAGCAACGGCCCGTTCGGCGCCTGCGGGTAGCTTCCCTTGGGCGCGGGCGATCGTTTCGGCTTGCTCAACTGCTATCTGCCAATCCAGCTCCTGGGCATGGATCTCTTCAGGAGTGGCCGCTTCGCCGGGTTGTTTCTCGTTTGGCGGGTCCAGAACTTGCCCGAAACCGCCGGGAGTCTCTGGAGCCGTGGGCTCTTTCTGGTCAGCGGCGGCAGCATTCTTTTGATCGTCGGAAGGATCCGGCTGCATGCCGTTCCCGCCGCTTGCGCTGCTGCCGCCTGCTTGGCTGCTGCCGTCACCCTGGTTGTTACCCGATTCCTCGTGGCCGCCCTCTTCTTCCACCAGCTTGTTGTAAATCCGCTCGGCGTTCATTCCGAAGAAGCGCGCGTCGACCAGCGCGTCTTTGGGCAGAGTCAGACCGGATTCCAGAATGATCGGGTTGATTGCGAGATCACAGGCCCGGTTCCAGCGTTTCGGGGAGCGGTTGCCGCGCCGAGTATGGTGTTGCAGGGCAGGGTGCATGACTTCGTGAGCGAGCACGCCGTTGAGTTCCGCCGGCGTCAGCGATTCCACGAAGGCCGCGTTGTAAAACAGGTGGACTCCATCTGTCGCCATAGTGTGCAGCGAGTGAGATTGCTGTGTTTTCAGACGGAACAGTAACGTGCCGTAGAAAGGGCAGTCTAAAAGCAGTGCGGTCCGCCCCTTCTTCAGGCGGACCGCTGCTGGTGTGTGAGTCACGGCTATGCTCCCATGAAGGCCGCCATGCGGTCGAATATTAGATCAGCGGCGGCCGGGGCCTTGGGCGGAATCGGTATATCTGGTACCGCTGTCGCCTCAGGCTGCGTCGCAGCAGTCGTTTCTTCGCTCGGCATGTCCTTCTCGTTTTCCTCCGCGTCGTCCTCGAGGTTAGCCTCGACAACCGCGTAGTTACGCGCAAGCATGGCCGCCTTGATCTGGCTCGCGAGGGAAACGGCTTCGCTTGCGGCCATTTCGCGGACCCGGCGATTCTGTTTGAGCTCGCGAAGGCTGTAGTGACACAACCGCTGCCGTACCAACGCAACGAACGCATCCAGTTCCGTGTCCTGGGCGATGTTGAGTTGGGAAAGCAGGCGCGTCAATTCCACCAGGTTTCCGATCATCGAACTGCGAAGCCGGGAGTTGGGGACTGAGAGCCTGGTTGCCATGTGGTTGACTGTGGCATAGAGGCGACCCCAGAGTTCCTCTGTGCCCCGCGAGAGCGACTTCTTCACATTTGCGTCAATCTCGCTGGCGATTCGCGCCCGCTCCTCCTCGGAGAGGACCACGCGGAAGTCATCACCACACGGGATAGGCAGCACCTCAGTTTTCACATCGAACTTTTCTCTCAGCTTGTCAGCTGAGGGATAGTCCTCGGCGCGATAGAGGCCGTTGAGAACCGTCCTGGCCTGCTCGACGTAGGTGGGATACTCGATGAGAAACTGATCCACCTTGGCACGGAACTCGTCCTGGTACTCGCGCATCTTCGCGGAGAATTCGAAATACATGTGAGCGGGCAAGAGGCGCATTCCCTCGTCCGACCAGGGAAGCGTGATTTTATTCACGTAGGCGCGGATCTGGCTCGCGAGGGTGCGGATCTCCTCGAGGCAAACGGCATCTTTCAGCATCAGATGCTTGGTGTAGCGTCCAACGCCATCGCCGGCGCCGTGCGCATGGGCAACGGACTTGGAGATGCGTTTGTCGTGACGTACCGCGGTCCACACAGATAGGTGAACCGCGGCCAACATGGCTTTCTCATTAATGCTCATCGAGTTGCTGCGGAAGACCCCGGCGTTCAAGCCTGGGAGAATGGCGTGGCGTGTGCCAACGCTTCTGCTTTTTTCCCCGCATTTCCTTTCTGGAGAGTTTGAAGGTGGTAACTGTAGCCGTTGGCTCGTTGTAGCAGGCGGCAGTGTTTGTGGGAGATGCCCTGAACGACAGCATTACTGGTTTGCAGGTTGAATAAACCGGAGGCCCGAACCGCGACCCGTGCGAGATAGCTGCCTCGCTTTGTCCCGGTGGGTACGAGCGCCCGTACCATGTCGCCTGTAGTAAAACCATGGACTGATTTGGAGTGCATTAGGTATCCGCGAGGAAATCCGTCGCTGGTAAGCCGGGTGCGTTTGTACGCGCCCCGTCCGGTGGCGGCAATTAGGAGAGTTGGCTGTTGCCAGCCGTGAATTCCGGTGATGTGGTCCATGCTCCCAGCACAGACGGCATCGAGCGCATGGGTCTTCGGGATCGAGAAACGATGCCGGTTGTACTTGGTGCGTCCGCCGCTGCCTGTCGAAACCACAAGGCCGGTTCCGGCGAGAGCGCGGTATAGCGCCCAGCGGGTTGTGTTGATGGCGCCGGCATCAACGAGAGGGGCCTTGATCTGCCGCAGAATGCTGACGAGACGCGCGGGATCATGAATTAGGAAGTCACGGATTTCACGGTTATCTTTGGACTCGTTACAAGGGACGCAGGCCAGTGCAAGGTTGGAGATGCGATTCGAACCTCCGCGCGAACGCGGATGAACGTGATCGATATTGAGAGGAACGTCTCTTGCGCCGCAATAAGCGCATTCGCGGCCCCATTTTTCCAGCAGGTACTCGCGAAGTTCATATCCCGCGAGCGTTCCTTGCTGATACTCGATTCCCGTGATCTCGGGGTTTTGCATTTGCTGCATGTCAAAGCGGACGAGTTCCTGCGTGATGGCGGAGATCGGAGCGATCCGGCGCAAACGAGCGACGGTCGCCAGGACTGTATCGACGCGGTGTTGCAGTGATGGAGGAATCCAGCCTGCCGCTCTACGGCGGTTCTCGAAGCGTGGCGCGCGGTATCGCAGATTAGCCGAGCGGCGCCGCCGACGAAAACCGGCGCGCTGTTTGAGGGCTTTGCGAATCGCTGAGCCGCGGTGTTTCAGCTCGATGATGGCTACAACGTGTGCGGTGTTCCCACTCTCGCGGACAAGGGCGATTCCGGTTTGCTTGGAGCCGGGGTCGACCTTGAGGGTGATGGGCTGCCGATTCCCGTCGCTCCGGTCGACGAGTCGAATGGTGAAGGGATACATGCGATGGACGCGGGCGCGTCCGCGTTCGAGCAAAAGACGGGCCCGTTTTTCTGAGCACGGCATCAGGGGCTTTTTCTTGGAATCGAGAGCGAATACAGCCATGGTGCCATGCTCCTTTATTAGGTATTAAAGTGCCCTTACGGGCCTGGTGACGCATCCCTTGCGGGATGTCTCCCCTCGGGAATGTTGAGGTCCGGCGTTAGATCGCGGCCCGTTTCGTGCCTTACCCGGCGTGTCTGCTGCCGCAACTTCGAGAGGTCCGGACTGAGGAAGCATCCGGACGTCGGTCTTGAACCTGATCTCAACGGAGTGCGGCGGTCGCTGCACTGACCCTGGTAAACGTGGGCCTGCTATTAACAGGCTCCGGCCTTTCGGCCGGGGTAGTTGACGTGCCAACTCCTGTGCTTGGGTGTATCGCTTCTTGATCGAACGTAAGCTCAAATTGCGAAACCATCAGCCACAGTGCGTTTCGGCTAGTCTCGCCGTCCACAATCTCGTCCACCGCTAGTCGTTATGTATTGGGCCGGCCAGTCCCGCGGTACCCTCACTCGGCGGAGCAACAAATGTTCTACGTAGGAGCGGGGGGAGAATTATTTAACCATTACGCAATTGAGGATAGGCCCTTTGTCTTCACTAGTGACAATAGCTTGAGCGATGGTCCATTCGGATGTTTCTCTCCGCGTTCCCATTGGCTGACAAGGCTCACCGGCACATTCAGATACCGAGCAAAGACTGCTTGGCTCGCCCGCTCTCGCTTCCGAAGATTCACAATGACGGATGGCGTCATCTTCTGGATAGGGGTGAGACACTGTTCATCGAAATGACGCATAGTCACCTTATCGATGACTCCTGCATCATGCAGGTCAGACATCATCTCATGCACGGCTGCCATGGCCGGACTGCGGTACTTCTTAGACATATCTCCCACCTTCACCTGCTCTTCTTTTCAAGCGGCGTTGGCTTTCGCACCTCGATAAAGGCGCTCTGTTTCATTGCCGGCGCCAGTTTTTCGTCGCTCAGTTTCAAGACGACCTTGGCTGAGTCTTTGAACGCCTTCAATTCTTTAGGACTAATGTTATCGATGGCGCTCTTTTTAAAGCCGTACACAAACACTGCTCTTTTTTCGGCTTTGTAGAAGATGATCGACCGAAACCCACCGGATTTACCCTCTCCACCCCGGGCAATCCTCTGTTTGATCACGTTACCGCCAAGGTTAGCGTCAATCAGGCCCTTCTCGGCCCTCTCCACGGCGTCCCAGAGATCTGAGTCTGTGATGTCGTTATCTCGAGCAAAGCGGCCAAAGGCTTTGCTCTTTAATAGACGCATTCGCGCCTCCTAAGTATAGCACAGAGTGCTATACACGAAACTGATACGCAACAGGGCAGGGCAGTATTAATTCAGCGTAGCAGAATCATATTAACCCCTAGCGTGGGGTGACCCGGCCGACGGCTCGCAGCACTAAATATAGTGTTTGTGGTGCATGAATTTGAAAGATGACATTCGTCCCCTCAGCGACTTCAAGCGCATTACTGGCGAGATCCTCGATCACCTCCGTCGCAGTCATCGGCTCGTTGTGCTCACTATCAATGGCACGGCGGAGATGGTCGTGCAAGATGTCGAGGCGTATCAAAAGACGATGGATTTGGTCGAGCGCGTGGACGCCAATGAGGGAATCCGCAAAGGACTGTCAGCCATCGTTGCGGGAAAGAGCGAACCTATCAAGAAGGTGATTTCCGCAATCAAGAAACGGCGTGTGCTACAGCGTTGAGATGACTGAGCTGGCCCGGCAGACATCCAGAAAGGTTTCGACTGGCTCGACGCTGAATCTCCCGAGGCGAGAGCCTCTAAACCTGTCCTGGCGTATCTTCATATCGAAATCGCTACTCCGGCAGATTCTCCAAGTCGGTGCCTTGGGCCTCGGATAGCTCTGAAATGGGGATCGCCGGTATATCCAGAATCTCGCCATTCACTGGCTCGACGGCCAGGGACTCTGTGGCGGGCAGGACCGGCTTTTCGACCGAGGCCGGAGGCTTCTGGTTAACCGTCTTCGAAGCCGCCGTTTCAACCACCCTTGCCGGGCTCGATGGCGTACTCAGGGCATAACCCTTTGGCGGGATCTCTGGCATGTCTTTTCCAACCACCCAGGTCCAGGCGTCCAAAGAACTACCCATAATCAGCTCTTCTAATTTCTTGGAGTACACTTCGTCTTCTATGCGGTCTTGTGGCACCACATACATCACGGTACTATTTGGCTTTGTATCGAGCAGGATAAGGGAAGCCACCGGCACGTCTGAGGCGAGGTTGTAGCGCAGCACTTTCTGGAACGCGCGGCCCTTCTCCGTGAGCATATCGATCAAGTCCTTCTCATACATGCTCTCAATCGGAATCCAATTCTCCGTCGTCACCATGGGCGCAATTTCCTCGAGGTTGGCAACACCGTTGTATCCCAATCCGAACGTGCAAATCACCAGCAAATGACTATTCTCGATCGCGCGGAACATGCTCATTTCGAGCGAAAAACGCTTCATCATCTTGCGGTGTAGCTCGTCGTCCATCAGAAACGGGAAGTCGGGGAGATGTTTGGCAATCAGCTTGTATCCGAATCGCCCTTCGGAGATCTCTTTAGCGTCGGCGATCAACAGCATCAATTCACGCGGGCCAGTCGGCGCCGCCGCAATCTTCGTGATCTGAGCCACACGCCGCATCGTGATCTCATCCTTGCGTTCAACAGAGAACGGCTCGGGAACATAGAGCATGTCGCCCAGGGGTTTACCCTTCGATTCCTTGCCATCGGCCGCTATGAGAAGGTGCTTATAGATGACGTACCAGTTGCGCTTACCAGCCATGCCGGGAAACCAGCGATTCAGCTTGGCCTCTTCGTAGAGATAATGCAGAGTGCCGCGCGCCGTTAGCCGCCGGCCATCAGTGCGAACACTTGAGCTTTCGCTCTTTGGCCCTGGCGTGATGGAATTGCCGCTTGCCTTCGCAAGCGAGAAGTCGAATTTAAGGGTGGTTGTTCCATCTTTCTCGTTGTTTTGGATCGCCGAGCCCAGCACTTCGCCAAGACCGGACAATTCAGCCGGTGTTTCATACGAATCGCAGTCGGCAGCGTGTTCAACGCCGCTGTCCGGCATACGCTTGACGATGTAGTGCTCTCCAATCCTCGCAATGTACATCTCCAGTCCGGGTTCACGACACATGCATAACGGCCGGACGTGATCGGGGTAGAGCCTCGCCAGGAGCGGTTGAAATCCATCATCGGTCGGCGACACCACAAAATTCCCGATTTTGTATTGGGGCATAAACTGTGTCCTTGCAATATTGCAATAGACATAGTATTACTATTACGAACAACCGGCAACTCTGTTTTCGGTGTCGAGTTGAGTAAAAACAAGTCCGGGGGTGCGGTGACCCTCGGCCCTGTTTCCTGTCTGCGAAGGCCGCGCGGTAAGAT